>NZ_JBNDLX010000001.1:0-1432538 GCF_050436285.1 Paraburkholderia sp. GAS82 | reverse complement strand
TGCCTGCGAAGCAACCGTGCGTTTCTTCTTCATCGGCATATCCATGACTTTTACCTCTCATGATATGCCTCGCCCACGAAATCACGGATAGGTCCTTCCTTGATTTGTTATCGGTCCACCGCAAGAACAGCGACAAAGCGCCGCGCAGGCAAATAAATCAACCGCAAACGCCACGCATAAAAAACCCACCCGCGCAGCGTCCCACAGAAAGTGAAAAACCTGATTATTTCCCTTCAGCCACAATAACCTGCGAAGCAGCATTAATAACAGCAGCAATACGCCCCACATCCCGCAACTGAGTAGAACTCATCCCCTCAGCAACAAGCGTATCAAAGTGCGATTTAACACAAAAATGGCACTTGCCGATAATAGAAGCCGCAAGCGCATACATCTCAAACCGCCGCTTATCCACGCCACCATGCGAAGCATAAGCATTCATCCGTAACTGCGCCGGCTGCGACTTCAGATCCGCATTGTCAGTCATCTCCACATACGGATACCAGACGTTATTCATCCCCATCAATGCAGCAGCCGTCAGCGCGCCATTGACTTCCTCGGTAGACAACACACCCGCATTGCGAATCGCATCGACAATCACCGGGCTCTTCGCCGCAAACGCGGCAGCCAACGCCACACCCACGGCATCTGTGCCCTCCAGCGATGACCGCGCAATCGTGCCGTCCAGGTTCAAACGAATGTCTTTAGCGTAGTCAGGAACAAGTGCTTTAATCGCAGACAAGAATTCCATTGATATCTCCTATCAGGTTGCCGATAAAAAAGCCCGCCGGCTTTTTCAAGCTTAGCGGGCTTTCGACTTGCAAGGCTTACAGCGTTGCGCCGCCAACTGCACGGTTGCACGGGCACAGTTCGTCCGTTTGCAGACCGTCCAGAATACGCAGCACTTCTTCCGGGTTACGGCCAACGTTCAGGTTGTTCACCGAAACGTGCTGGATCGTGTTGTCCGGGTCGACGATGAACGTTGCGCGCAGCGCCACGCCAGCTTCCTTGTCGCGCACGCCCAGTTGGTCGATCAGCTCGCCCTTGACGTCGCCGAACGCGTAGTGGTTCAGCTTGCTCAGATCCTTGTGCTCACGGCGCCATGCCAGCTTCACGAACTCGTTGTCCACGCTGCCGCCCAGCAGCACAGCATCGCGCTCTGCGAAGTCGCCAGCCAGCTTGCCGAATTCGACGATTTCCGTCGGGCACACAAAAGTGAAGTCCTTCGGGTAGAAGTAGATGATCTTCCACTTGCCCGGGAACGACTGTTCGGTGATTTCTTCGAACGCCGACACGCCGTTTTCTTCATGGTTGTTGAAGCCCGGCTTGGCTGCGGTGACGGTGAAAGCTTCCAGTTTGTCGCCAACGGTTTTCATGCGGAAATACTCCTGTGAAGGGTTGCCAATGAGTTGGAAAAAACGGCCTGTTCAGGCTACCTGCTCGCTGTAACGAATACGTTACACAGACTTAATTATAACTCTATTGATGCATCGCAGCAATAGTTTTTGACTAATAAGGTGGATAGTTTTTCTTCACCGCGTCGATAGATTGTTCAAATGCCACCGCTTCTGCGGCGTTTACGGCAGGGCTGTTGCGCGGCAGGTTGGCACGCTCATGCACCGCAATATGGGGTGCTGCGAGGCACCGAAGCGCTGGCAGTACGTGGGGCCACGGGAGTTTCCCGATGCCTCAGACGCCCTTGGCGAGCGGAAATTCGATCGTGACTTCGAGTCCCGGCCCTGGGCTGCGGTTGCGCAGTCGCAGGCCGCCGCGATACCGGCCGACCAGTCGCTGCACGATCGCCATGCCGAGTCCCGTGCCGTTAGCCTGGGTCCGCGCCGTGTCGACGCGGTAAAACGGGCGTGTGACGAGCGTCAGCTGGTCTTCCGGAATGCCCGGACCTTCGTCGACCACCGAAAGCTCGACACGCGAGTGCGACACACGCGTCTCGAGGATCACGCGCGGAATGCCGTCGCCCTCGCTCAGACCATACTTGCGGGCGTTTTCGAGCAGGTTGCCGATCACGCGCCGCATATCGGTTTCGTCGGCCTCGATCACCGCCGATGGCGCCAGCCGCGTGATCAGCCGCATGCCGTCCTCCGACGCAATTCGCGCCGCCAGTTCTCCTGCGATCACGGAAAGGTCGACAGGTTCCGGGACTCTTTGCACCGGTCGCGCGTAATCGAGGAATCGGCCGATGATCATGTCCATCTGCTCGATGTCGTCGACCATCGCGTCCTTGGTGGTCTGATCCGATGGGCTCATTTCGGTTTCGAGCCGCAGCCGGGCGAGCGGGGTGCGCAGGTCGTGCGAGATGCCGGCAAGCATCAGCGCGCGGTCGGCTTCGAGCTGCTCGAGATCCTGCACCATCTGGTTGAAGCTTCGATTGGTCTCGGCGGCCACGCCCATGCCGCGCTCGGGCAGCGGCTCGGGCGACTGCCCCGAGCCCACCTTGCGCGCCGCCATCGCGAGACGCGCAAATGGCCGGTTCACCAGACTCGTGATGAAGGCTGCGCCAAATAGCGATAGCGCAAGTGCAAATACACCCCATCCGGCCCATTGCAGGCCTGTCGCGTTATCGAGCTGATCGCGGTCGAGCGCGACCCAGTAATCGTCGTCGTCGATCTTGAAGCTGATCCAGACGCCCGGGATGTCGTTGACCGATTGCGCAATCACCGTGTCGTCGCCGAGCCGTCCACGGATGTCGTGTTCGATCAGCCGGTTCAACGACTCGTCCGGTTGCAGCTTGTACTTGTCGGAGGTTTCGCGCGGATACACGCGCACCCCTTCATTGCTTTCCAGATCTTGCAGCAGTGCGCGCCGCAGGTCGGGATCGGAATAGAGGAGTGCGGTGCGTGTGAGCTTCACGATCGCGACGAGCTGCAACGCCACGCGCTGCGCGCGCGGCTCGCGTTCGATCACCCGGAAGCTCTGGAACCAGGCGGCGAGACTGACTGCGATCAATAATGCAATCAGCAGAAAGGTCCGCCAGAAAAGGCCACCGAACGCGAGCGTCAGGAGGCGCCGGTCGATCCGCATGGGCCCTTCTTATCTGAAAACAAAAGCGGAAAGCGCGAACAAACTCAGGCTGCGCCGTCGGGAATGAATACGTAGCCAAGACCCCAGACGGTCTGGATAAAGCGCGGGCTGCCCGGATCCGGTTCGATCAGCTTGCGCAGACGCGAGATCTGCACGTCGAGGCTGCGGTCGAACACTTCGTATTCACGACCGCGCGCCAGTTCCATCAACTTTTCGCGCGACAGCGGCTGGCGCGGATGACGGGCGAACACCTTCAGCACGGAGAACTCGCCGGTGGTCAGCGGGATTTCCTGACCGGCCTTGGTCAGCGTGCGGGTGGCGAGGTTGAGCGCGAACTCGCCGAACTCGAAGACCTCGGTGGTCTCGGACGGCGCACCCGGCAGTTCCGACGGCGACTGCCGGCGCAGCACCGCGTGGATGCGCGCCACCAGCTCGCGCGGGTTGAACGGCTTCGGCAGATAGTCGTCCGCGCCCATCTCGAGCCCGACGATACGGTCGACGTCTTCACCTTTGGCCGTCAGCATGATGATCGGCGTGCGATCGTTGCTGCCGCGCAGGCGACGGCAGATCGACAGGCCGTCTTCGCCGGGCAGCATCAGGTCGAGCACCAGCAGGTCGAAACGCTCACGCACCCAAAGCTTGTTCATTGACGGCGCATTTTCGGCGACGTAGACATTGAAGCCCTGTTCGCCAAGGTAGCGGCGTAGAAGATCGCGCAGACGCGGATCGTCATCGACGACGAGGATTTTCGAAGGGTTTTTGGTTTCCATGGTCGGCATCTTAGCGCGATTACAAAGTGGCGCGAGTTTGCATCAATTCGCGGGTTACAGTCAGTTACAAAATTTACCCGCACTGTGGCATGGCGTAAAGCGGTGACGCGTAGACTGCTTTACTGAATGCGGCTGTTCGGTGGATACTTCACTCGACTAAAATTCGCACCCGGCTTTTTTTCCGGGGTTTGTACACGCATTTAGGATAGCCGGTTGCCGCACCACGAAGGGAACAAGATGAAGGGAGGGGTTTGGCCGAATGTGCGCCTACGCGTGATTGCGCTGGCTGTGGCCGGCACACTCGCGGGCACATTAGGCCCTTCGCTCGCCCATGCCCAGTCCACCGACGAACGGGCATCGAACCCACACGCGCCGCGCTTCCGCGCCTTCAAACTGTCGCACCAGCCGCATACTCCCGAACCGGATCACCAAGCTTCAGACGCCATGATGCGTGCCGCAGTTCCCCCCGATCTGGATCAGCGTCGCCGCGATGGCCATATGACGCCCGAAGAGCGGCGTCTGCTACGTCAGCACATCGAAGACGCCGTTCGCGAGTTGTACAAACGCTAGGGCACTACGCCCAGTTTCCATCGTCGAGTACCGCCTGGTGCGACGCGCAGCGTGTCGCGACGCGCGTGAAAAATTTCGTTTCACTTCCCCCGTCAACTTTCCCGCCTGATCTGCCGTTGAGTGGCCAGAGAGGATGGTCGTGCGTGTCACGTATGACTCGCATGTCAAGCTGGCGTCTTCTCGACACCGCTACCGGACCACGGACGACTGACAATGAAAAAGCTGCTAAGGCGCACCGGCGACAGGTCGAATCCCGTGCTCACCTTGTTCTTTGCCGTCGTTGCGCTCGCAGCGCTGGTGGGCGCGCAAGTGGCCGACGCCCAGAACGGCACAGCGCCCGCGTCAACTGCAACGCATGGCCAGCGTGGCAAACACCATGCACCGGTGGCGACCGACGGCGACTCGGCCGAAGCTCTCCTTGACGCTGATGATGCGCGCTTTTTCCTGACACGGGTGGGATTTGCGCCGGACAACGCCGAAGTCGCCCAATACGTGGGGCTGACGCGTGCGCAGGCAGTCGACAAGGTGTTGTCCACGGCGCGCACCGAATCCTTTACGCCGATGCCCGCGTGGGTCCTGGAGCCGATCCCGACTCGTGACGAGCGCAAGGCCTGGACGCAGGATCAGCGGCAAGCCGAAGGGCGCACGCGCGGTCAGCGTTACGAAGAGTTGCGCGCATGGTGGGTGCGCGAGATGTTGACCACGCCGTCGCCGCTGACCGAGCGCATGACGCTCTTCTGGCACAACCATTTCACCTCGGGCCAGGACAAGGTCGGCTATCCGCAGCAGATGGCGCAACAGGACATGCTGCTCAGACGAGACGCGCTGGGCAATTTCGGCCAGATGCTGCACGACGTCGCGAAAGATCCGGCCATGCTGCAATACCTCGACGGCGCCGGTAGCCGCAAGGGCAAGCCCAACGAAAACTTTGCCCGCGAAGTGATGGAACTGTTCACGCTCGGCGAAGGCCACTATACGCAGCAGGACGTGTCGGAAGCAGCGCGCGCTTATACAGGATGGAGCCTCGATCCGGATACCCAGGCGTACGTGTGGCGCGCCAACCTGCATGACGATGCAGTCAAGACCGTACTCGGCCAGAGCGGTCCGTTCGACGGCGACCAGGTGCTCGACATTCTGCTGGCGCGTCCTGAGACCGCCACCTTCATCACGACAAAGTTGTGGCGCGAGTTCGTCTCCGATACGCCGGACCCGGCGCAGATCGCACCGGTTGCCGAGCGCTTTCGCGCCAGTCATTACGACATAAAAATCGCATTACGCGGACTCTTCCTCAGCGATGCGTTCTGGGACGAGCGCAATCGCGGCGTGCTGGTGAAGTCGCCCGCTGAGTTCGTGGTGGGAGCGCTGCGCGAATTCGATATCAGCTACGACAACACGGCACCGTTCGCCGGTCAGATTCGCAATCTGGGTGAGAACCTGTTCTATCCACCCAACGTCAAGGGCTGGCCGGGCGGCACGACGTGGATCAACAGTTCGACGCTGCTCGCACGCAAGCAGTTCGTCGAGCAGATCTTCCGCGCCACCGAGACCGCCGCGCCGCATCGTCCGCAAAACGGCACGATGAGCCAGGACCCGAAGGCGGCGATGGTGCAGCGCGCGATGGCGCGGGTGGGTCAGGGCGGAGTACGCTTTGATATCGACACGTGGCTCGCGCAGTTCAACACGGCTCCAACCGCGAAAGCGGGCCTGTCTGCTGACCTGCAATTGCAGCACGCGGTGTTGCCGATTGCTCCGGTCGACGCCATCGAAACCGATTCGACCGCGAGCGCTTACCTGGAAGCGCTGCTGATGGATCCGGCATATCAGTTGAAGTAAGTCAGTTTTGTCGAACCGAAGAAATGAAGAATCGAAGCGGCGCGGACCGGGCGGCGCACTCCACGTAGCTACAAACGAATGAGGTGCAGCATGAGACGGCGCGATTTTCTTTCGATGACCACAGCGGCAGGCGCGGCCCTTTGGCTGCCGCGGGCGTTCGGTGCGCAGGGCGTGAGCCAGTCCGATGCAACGGCGGCAACGACGCTCGCGCGCGGCGGTTACGGCAATCTGCTGATTCTCGTAGAGTTGAAAGGCGGCAACGACGGACTGAATACAGTCATCCCTTACGCGGATCCTGCTTACTATCAGTTACGCAAGAACATCGGCATCAGGCGCGAGCAGGTCATCCAGCTCGACGAGCGCACGGCCTTGCATCCCTCTTTGCAACCGCTGATGCCGCTATGGCAGAGCCAGCAACTGGCCATCGTGCAGGGCGTCAGCTATGCACAGCCGAATCTCTCACATTTCCGCTCTATCGAGATATGGGACACCGCCTCGCGCTCGGATCAATATCTTCGCGAAGGCTGGTTGACACGCGCGTTCGCGCAGCACGCGGTACCGCCGAGTTTTGTCGCGGACGGCGTGGTGATCGGTAGTGCCGAGATGGGGCCGCTCGCCAACGGCGCACGGGCCATTGCGCTCGTGAATCCGGCGCAGTTCATCAAGGCTTCGCGCCTCGCGACGCCTGTGTCGCTGCATGAGCGCAATCCCGAGCTCGCGCATATTCTCGACGTCGAGAACGATATCGTGAAGGCCGCCGACCGGCTGCGTCCACGCGAAGGTCAGTTTCCGCTCAAGACCGCTTTTCCGCAGGGCGCGTTTGGGACTTCGATCAAGACGGCGATGCAAGTGCTGGCCGCTGGCGACACCCCGCAGGGCAAGCCGCTGAACGGGCAGGGCGTGGCAGTGATCCGGCTCACGCTCAACGGCTTCGACACGCACCAGAACCAGCCCGGGCAGCAGGCCGCCTTGCTCAAGCAGCTCGCGGAAGGTTTTGCGTCGATGAAGTCGGCGCTGGTCGAGTTGGGACGTTGGGACAATACGCTGGTCGTGACCTACGCGGAGTTCGGACGCCGGCCGCGCGAGAATCAGAGCAATGGGACCGATCACGGCACCGTGGCGCCGCATTTCGTGATGGGTGGACGGGTGCGCGGCGGCTTATACGGTGCGCCGCCGGTGCTGACGCAACTGGACGGCAGTGGCAACTTGCCGGTGGGCGTCGACTTCCGCCAGATCTATGCGACCGTGCTTGGGCCGTGGTGGGGACTCGACGCTACGGCGGTGTTGCAGCAGCGCTTTGAACCGTTGCCATTGCTGCGTGCGTGAAATTTCGCGCCTGGTGCCGAGCGCCGGCTGGCGACCGATGCGGCGATGCGGTGTGCTGGTGTTGTGTGGTTGTGGACACGGGTTCAGCGTTGGCGCGCGCCGCGCCACGCGACCCACAGCTTGCGGATTGGCGTGAGCGCGATGCTTTGATGCAGCACGTGGTAGCCATCGCGTTCGATCTCATCGAGCAACGCCAGCGCGAGAGCGGCCTGAGCCCGCAGGGTGCGCTGCGTGCGCCGCTCGCCGGCAGGTATCGCGGCGAGGGCGGTGTTCAGTGCTTCGCGGGCGCGCTTCGTCTGAAAGCGCATCAGCTCGGTGAACGCGTCACTGTATTTGCGGTTGATCACATCTGCCGCGGTGACGTTGAAGCGCTGCATTTCGTCGACCGGAATATAGATGCGCCCGTGCCGCGCGTCGTTGCCGAGTTCGGCGATCAGTTGCGCCAGCAACATTGCCTCACCCAGCGGTGTGGCCCATGAAGCAGCCTGCGCTGGGTTGTGCGCGGTGGCGCGTGCGGTCAGCGTGGCAAACGTGCCGCCGACACCCTGCAGGTAGCGCCGCAGATTCGGGTAATCGAGGTAACGGGCCTGGTCGAGGTCCATTTCGAAGCCGGCCAGCAGCGTTTGCAGCGCTGGATACTCGGCTTCCATGGCTTGCGCGCCACCCCTCATATGAGCGGTGAGCGCCTTCGATACCGGATGCGAGGGCGCGCCTGCTGCCAGTGCCGCGATTTCCTTTTGCCACCACGCGAGCTTGGTGCGGCCAACGGCCGGATCGCTGGTTTCCTTGACGGTCTCCTCGAACTCGCGGCGCAGTGCAAACAGGGCGGTCAGGAGCGGCCGGCGTCCTGCTGGCGCCTCGCGCAGCGCGTAGTAGCTGCTCGAACCGGGGAGCGCCGCTTTCTGCTGGCAATATTCGTCGAAATTCACTTGAATGGAGTGTGGGGCTGAAGCGCGGTGGGGACGGCGTGTATGCCGTACGAACATTAACCAAAAATTGTAGCATCGACATACGTCGGGCAAATGCAGACAAGCGCAAATCAATCGGTTAGAATCTCGCGCTTACGCTTTCGGACGTACGTCAAACCGGCTCCTGCTGGCGAAGTACGGCCGCTGGCGAGCCACACATCGGGCGCGGCGCGCATGCGCTTGACCCGGCGCGAGGATGGCGAAATTGGTAGACGCACCAGGTTTAGGTCCTGACGCCAGCAATGGTGTAGGGGTTCGAGTCCCCTTCCTCGCACCAAAATTTCCTTTAAAATCAACATACCGCAGTTTTAAGCTGGCAAAAATCTAGCTGGTTTTTGCCAGCTTTGTTCCCGAAATGCCAGCAAATTTGCCAGCTTTCCCGGCGAACTTCTCGACGGCGCGATTTCCCGCTTCGGTGTCCGCCGATGGCATCCAGCGGCCATATACCCGGGCGATCATTGTCCAGTCCGCGTGACCCATCTGCTTAGCTACCCACATTGGATGTTCGCCGGCCGACAGCATCATCGATGCGTAGGTGTGACGGGTTTGATATGGGTTCCGGTAGCGAACACCAGCGTGCTTGAGCGCGGTCTGCCAGACACGCCAGATCTGATGCGATCCCGAGAAGCGCTGGCGCGTTGTCGGGTTGACGAACACCGGCCCATCCAGATCGACGAGGAACGTGATCGCCTTTTGCGCGAGGAGCGCGGCGCGTGCCGGGTCGAGCAGCTTCACGTCACGACGGCCAGCGTCGGTCTTGGGATACTCGGCGACACCTTTGGCCTCCCGCGTGATCGCGCGCCTGACGCGCACGTACCCACCGATGAAATCAATATCCGACCAGTTGAGTGCGATCGCCTCGGACGTGCGCAGCCCGGTCCAAAGGAAAAACTGGGCAAGCGTGTTTTCACCCGGCCGCATTTTCGAAACGATGGCCGCCTGTTCATCCGGGGTGAACGGGTCGACGTCGTCCTCAGGCTCGCCCTCGACAGGTCGCTCGACACGGGAGTATGTATAGCCGGCCAATGGATTAGCGTCGATGATCTCGTCGTCGACCGCATCGGCGAGCGCCGAGCGCATGCAACTCTGTATGTTGGAGAGGCGCTTGTTCGTGACCTTCTCGTGCCGCTTTTCGTCGATCGTGGCCAGCCAGTCGCGAATGGCGGCGCGCTTGAGATCGGACAGAACAAGCTTTCCGAACTTCGGAATGACCAACCGGTTGACGATTCCGTAATAGCCCTTGTAGGTCGACGCCTTGACCTCAACCTTTTTGCGGGTCAACCAGCTGTCGAAATATTTTTCAACTGTGAGCACGTCGCCGGGCTGTTCGGCGAATGCCGGCGCCCGGTCGGATTTGGGAAACGTCTTGACGTAGTCGAACTCACCCTTTTCGATCGCGTGCAGAATTGCAGCGCGGAATTGGGTCAGCTTTCGAGTGTTGGCAGCACAGGGCTTCGCTTTGACTCGCTCGCGGCACCTTTTACCCTGGAAAGAGAAGGTGATTTCATAGCTGGAGTCGGAAATGATAGCGACTCCTGTCCCGTTTCTACCCATCGGTTGTAGGCCTCAAAGTCCACCATGATCTTTTTTGTGCCGGGCTCATACTTCCAGACAGAACCCTCAGGCCAGATACCCTTGCATTTTCGGGTGTAAACGGCCGCTGCACTCAAGCCGGTCAGCTCGCAAAATTTGGCGATTGTCATAAAGTATGCCATGACAATCCTTTCAGGCCGTCTCGACAAAGCCGAGCACTGCAATTTGAGTCTCGTTGCTCATGGCTTGTCCTTCGCCGTCCGCTCAATATAGAACTCGCCCTTGCACAACTGCCGCGCCGGGTTGACATCGAGTCCGAATGGATAGGTGCGCCCGGTGATTGCAGTGCGTCGCTTCAGGACTTCTTCTTGGACGCAATACGGTTCAAGGTCTATATCCATTCCGCAATGCTCGCAGCCGTTGCCGCAGCCGCCGTGACAGGTCTTTCCCTCGTTCACTTGGACGCCTCGATGAGTTGGTCAAGCCCCCGTTCAGCGCGCCACTCGTTCACGGAGCCGTCACCATCAAGGACGACGCGCGCAGCCATAACCGCAGTCTGGACGGCTTCCTTTCTCACGTTGGCGCGCGATTCATCCAACACGGCCTTGCAAAGCTCGCCAAACTCCTCGGCGAGTGCAATCGTCATGATTCGGTCGCCAGGGAATTTCGCCCGCGCACGCCGCAACTCTGCGCGAACTTCATCAAGGAAAACATCGACCTCACCCGGGGCTTCCACCCTTGATGGTTGCGCTGCTGCGGGATGGGTGAAGAGCGGTGGCAGATCATCAAGCCACTTTTGCACCTCCCAACCTGCCCACATCTTGCGAAGCGATACCGGGAACTGAAGGTCATATGCCTCCGAGGCTGACGCTATTGGAGCGGGAGGGGCGGCGGTGATCGACCAGTCGTGATGCCACATAAACGCGCAGTAGGCAGCCACGTCGCGCGGATCGCCCTTGGCAATATGCCGAAGCAACTCCTCGCGGCATCTTTCCTGCCAGTCGTCGGCGAGCCAGCCGTTGCCATACCCATATTTACGCTGCGCCGACAAAAGCTTGTTAGCGACAGCACGCGCGAACCGCCGCACGAGCTTCGCAGTATCCGGGTTTAGCTCGTCTGAAATCACGGGCTCGATCTCCGCTATTGCCGCGGCAGGCTCGGCGGCACTTTCGTATGTGACTGTGAAAATATCGGGCTTGCAGGGATACAGTTCCCCTTGGACGCCGCGGATGATCCAGTCTCCCGCATCCCCTCGCATGACGCCTTCGAGCGTTGGTATTTCTACCCAAGGCTGGTCGCGGGTCATTTTTCCCATGCCGTGGAGGATGACGGCGTTTAACTGGACGGCTTCCGCCCACCAGTCTGGTGCCGTTAAATCCATGCGTTTCGAGATCTGCACGGCCTCAATCACCACAGGCTTTTTGCGATATTCCGTGTTCATAGCAGCTCCAATTGTTCGAAAGGCATATCAGGCCATGTCATCCAGCTTTTGCGGGCGTTCGGCAGCCAGTGAATGATCTGCAGGTTGTAGTCGACGTGAAGCCCGCAAACGAGCTTTCCGGCGAGCGGCACGATATGGTCGACGACGTATTGCTCGCCTGTTTCGCGCGTCAGGCGTTCGGCCTCGGCATAGATTGCGCGGATCTTCGCCTTGTCGGCCCACGGCGGCGTGGCGCGCCGCTCGCGTGCACGCCGCCGCATGCCGTGCTGGCGGCTGGTGCGCAGGATCGGCGATCGCCGCTTGACGATCACGAACAGCGGGCCCGGGCAGTCGCCGCCCACCAGATCAAGTGGCATCGTCATTGCTCTCTACCGGGAGCGGGCGAACATGCCCCGTCTTGAGGTTGACGAATGCTCCGCACCAAGAGAGGCGACCGTGCCGGAAAAACTCCCAGAGGATCCCGAGCGCTGGCGTGACGATCGCCTGGTTGATGAAAAGCTCCTGGCGCTCGAGCGCTTCGGCGAGGCCGCAACTCGGCGTGTCGTCCTCAGGCGCAGCCGTGTCGATCAGCTCGGGAAGTACTTCGTACGGCCAGCGCAGCCGCGAGCCGGTGCCTTCGCGAGGGCGAGCGGTACCGAAGACGACCTGTCCATCGCTGGCGCGATTGCCGAGGTCCATCAGGTAGGCCGAGGTGTTCCGCAGCGCTGCATTGAGCTTCGCCCGCGCAGCTGCGCTGTCGACGCACATGATTGCGATCGATGGCCCGACGTGAACCATTTCCTGCGCCGTTGCGAACGTCGGCCGTGCAATCCAGTCGAGCCCGAAAAACGCGTTGAGCCGGTGGATGAGCACGACGCTCTTGTATTGCCCCACATCGGCCGGGCTGAACATCTGGCGGCCGATATTCGCCTCGCTCACCGTATCGCCGTCGAACGCAGTGACGCGCAAGCCCGGGTGGCCGAGCGCAGTCAATGCGTGATTCAGGCGCGCGAGGCCTGTCAGCATCTGCGACCCGTTGCCGCCGCAGCCGACGAGCGCGATATCGACGCGCCGGTCGAGTAGGTGAGTGGGCGTGATATGCATTACGCGGGCTCCCGCGCCTTGAAAATGGCTTCGACGGGCACCTTGAGCGGAATCGTCAGGCCGAGCACGCAGAGGCGGAATGCAACGCTCGGCATGTCGCCGTCGCCAACGCCGCCGAGCACGCCGGAGATCTTTACCTCGCCGGCATCGTCTTCGTTGTCGACCGGGCTGAAGAACGCCTGCCCGTGCCCATGGCTATGCAGGTCGATAGCGAGCGACTGGTGAGGCGGCAACTCCGGTCGATCGAACGAGATCGCGCCCGGCGTTGCATTCTTGACGTTGAGCGCCTTGTATTCGAGCTGCTGCTTTTCGGCGTCCCAGACGATCCATGCAGCATGCTCGTCGGGCGCCGCATTGCGGGCTTCCTCGGCGAATGCCTGGATGATCGGGATCGCCACGCCGAGCCGGCCGAACTTGAGTTCGATTTTCGGCATGATGAGGCCATAGGGCGGCCGCGGCGCGCCGTCCGGAAGCTTGGACAGCATCTGGATCACATGCAGCCATGGCCGGCGCACTTCGACAAAGAAGCCTTCGGCCGTCGCGAGGAAACGGTGGCCGACATCCTTCAGCGGTTCGAAGGTCGCATGCTTGGGTACCGCGAGTGTCGGCGCGCTGTCATAGAGCGCAATATCGAACGACAGACCTTCGCTCTCCGGATCCGCGGCGATCGCGCGCGGCTTTGCATTGCGAAGCTCTTCCGCGACGCCGGCTGAAAAACGGTCAAGTGCATCGGCAATGCCGTGCAGGCCTGCCTTGGTTGCTTCCTGAAACTGGGCGAGCAGCTGTTCCATATCAATCCTCGTCGGATGGGTTGCCGATCGCATCCGCGAGTGTTTTTTTCGCGTCGATCAGGCGGTCAAGGGGGAATTCGGCGCCGTCGAGAAGATCGAGCCACAAGCGGACAGCGCCGCCGCGCCTGTGGATAAGTCGGTCGTTATTCGGGTGCGTGAAGCGACTGCGGAAAAACGCGTCTTCGAAACCCTCGACGCTGGCCATATCGATGCGGTCGGGCAGTGTCACGTTGCCAGTGCAGATCAGCCCGTCTTTCCACACGTTGTAATACGGGGCATTGCAGAGTTTCGTGCCGGGCCCGGGCCGCACGTTGTCGCGCAGCGCGTACACCGACCATTCCTTGCGCTCGACGACGAACACAAGCGGCGGATGGTTGGTCACGCCGGCGCGCTCGCCGATCGCATCCGTCGACTTGAACCACACGCAACGAGGCCTTGCCGGCAGCCACCATGCAAGCCGGTTCGGCGCGAGGTAGACGACGCGCTCATGCAGAAACCCGCGATAGCTGGTGCGGCGATCGGCGATTTCCGCGATGTCTGCCAGCTGCTCAAGCGTGACAGGCGTCCCGGCGAGCAGCACTGGCTTGCCGCCGATCACGCGCGCCGGGTGGCGCGTCGCGTAAATTTGATGCGTCGTTTTCGACTTGTAGAACAGAAATCCGGAATCGAGCTCGAGCTCGATATCGCCTTCCTGAACGATGGCGACCGTGCTCATACGCGCACCATGATCCGCGCGAGCCGGCGGTCGCGCTCTTCGAACAATGTAAGCACCCGCTCAACGCACTTGGCTAGCAGCGCGGTGGCTTCCATTTCCTTGAGCCACCTGGAGAAATCGCTGCCTGTCACCTTGAGCGGCGTCACGCAGCTGGCGATCACATACTCGCCGTCCGACGTGCTGTGCAGAAAATCATCCATTACACGGCCAAGCTGGTCGTCCGGATGCCAGCGCAGGAGCAACGAGTAATCGATAAGGTCCGCACCGACGTCATCGCAGCGAACATCCGCGAATGGCCCATAGAATGTGACGACGTTCCAGAGCGCGTCCATTGCCTCGACGACTTCGCGGGCATAGTCGTTGCGCGCAGCGGCGCGCCGAACCTGATTACGCGTCAGCTTGCGCCGTGGGAAAACGGCCCACTCGGGCATCCCTTCGAAGAATGTCTTGCGCGTGAAAACGTCCGTGACGGTCAGCAGATCTTCGAGCGTCTTGACGTCGTGCATCGACATCATTTCGGCGAGGGCCTCGGTTTCGTCCGCTTCACCGTACCAGTAGCAATACGAGGCAAGCCCGAAAATGCACGCCGGCGTCGCGGCCTGTGGAAGCATGCGAAAGGCGTCATATAGCGTCGCGAGCACCGTCTGGCCGAGCCCCTCGCGCACTTGCTCGAGAGCCTCAAGCGCATAGCCGATGAACATCTGCGGACACGAAACCGGCCCGTGCTCGGTCTGGATCGCAGCCCATACCGTATCGCTCTCGGCTGCCATCGACGGGTAGCAGCCTTCGGGCGTCGCTTCGATACGAAGTCGCCAGTCGAAATACCGCATGCCCTCGGTGATGTGATCCCATCGCCGTGTGAGTGCGCGAGTGGCCAGCTCGAGCTCGTTCTTTGGCCGCTTCACGAGATCGGCCTCGGTAATCACATTCCCGTCGAGCAACGACAGTGTCAGATCGCGGGCGAACGTGCGGCCGACGCCGATCGTATAGCTGGCGGGGATGTCGTTCAGCGCGGGCACCGAAAGGACGTCGAAGCTCACGGTAGCACCGGCATGCTGAATACGGGCGCCCGCAATGCCGCGCCCGATGTGTTGATTGCCAACGCAGCGTGCAGCCGTCGCATCAGCGCGCTTCCGGCATCGTCGAGCGAGATCAGGTTCGGCTCGGCGTTGCGAAACACGCCGCCCTCGATATCGGCGCGGACCTGCTCGAGCGTCAATGCGGCGCCCTTGGTGCCGACGGCGCGGCGGAACGTATAGACGTTCCGGTTGCCGATGACCTCGGGCCCTTCGATCTCGGCGTTGACGATCTCCGGATAGGTATTGCCGTAGAAGTCGCGAACCTGCTGCAGGCTGAATGCCGGTGATGGGTCAGCGAGGCGCGCGCCGTTGTAGCGGAATTCCCGGATGAGGTTTTCGGTTTGCATGGTGGCGCCTCACAGAAGATCGACTGCGCCGTCGTCGGTCGCATCGCTGGCGGCCGGCTCTTCCGCAACCGGATCCGCGGGCGACTCCTGTTCATCCGGAGGCGCCTCGCCTTCGGAGTTGTCGAGGCCGGGAATCTGGGTCTGACGCGGATCGACCGCGGGAGTATCGCCCTCGTCCGGAGCCTCCGCTTCAGCGGTGCTGGCAGCATCCGCAGCTGGTGCGGGAAGCGCGGGAGTCCTCGGTTTGCGGCCCGGCTTGCCTTTGGCTGGCGCCGGGAGCGCGGGCTTCGCACCTTCCGGAGCATTTGCCGCGCTGGCGGCGCGCGCCTGATCGAGCACGGACTGCGAGCCCGGCGAATAGATCTGCACGGCCTCGGCGAAGTCGCTGTCGAGCTCGTCGGGCGTACCGAGAAGGGAGAGTGGGTAAAGCGTTTTTTCGGACTTTTCGTCCTTCGACTTCGGCATGACGTTCACGCGCAACTGATCACCTTCGCCGACGATGAGAATCGTCAGCGAGTTGTCGCGAGCGAGCGGGAACAAGGATTTGAAGAGAGTCATGGATTCCTCTGGGTTGGTCAGGCGGCAACGGGGTCGTAATTACGATCCGCGAAATCGGGATCTCCCGGATAGCGCGGCGACCCGTCCGCGCGCATCCAGCAAAACAGGGAGCCGCGGCGGTGCGGGAACCAGTAACCCTCGCAGTCGCAGCGCGTTTTTGTCGTGTCGCGCCGGTTCATCCAGCGATCGATACGGTAATTGCGCTTCCCGCAGCAACGGCACCGGGGGGGCGACACGTATTCGCTGAGCCGTTTCGGCAGGCATCGGCGCGTGAGGCAGTGGCGGCATCGTACGTGACATCGCATCGTTAATCGTTGTCTCCGCTGGCGCGACGGCGCCCGTCATGAGCAATGACTCGCGGTGCGATTTGCTCGGCTTTGACACGACGGCGCGCTGCTGCCTCCAGAACCCGGCGCAGCGGGCCCGGCGCAAGCGCGTCCATAGCCGATCCATGGCAGCGCATTTCGCGGAACTCGCGCGAGATCTGTTCGGAGGTAACGGGCGGCAGCGGTCGCATGTCAGTTCCTTCGGGAAAACTCCCAGATGAGGCCTACCGTGACGCCGAGAAAACCGGCACCGCCGACGGCCATCAACACGAGCGAGATCAGATCGAAGCTATTCATTGCTGGCGCCTCAAACGCAGCGAACGACGCTGCAGCGGTTGATCTGGGCGTCGGCGCCGTCGAGCAGCGTGCTAACCGCGCAGATGCCGAGCACGACGACGATCGCAATGAGCCATGAGCGGAGATAGGCGAGCATCGTCAGGCACCCAGAAAGCGGCAGATGCCTTCGGCAACGAAGTGAGCAGCGACAATTGCCGCCAGGCAGATAAGCGGGCGCTTCGTCGTGCGGCGTTCGAATTGCTGGAGCTCGGCCGTCGTCATGCGGCCGGCGAAATAGCTGACCTCGTCGCGGCAGCGGGACTTCGCGCTGTAGGTGAATTGCGGGCGTCGACGATCGGTCTCGTCGCAGAGAAAGGCAGTCATGCGCCGGCGCTCGTCGTCCGTCCAGCGGCGCATGCGATTGCCGATCGGGCCTTTCTGGCGAGCACCGATGTTGATGTAACGGTCGTCGCGATCGCCATAGATCTCGTCGACGGTCAGGCCGAGCAGGTCAGCGAAGGTAATCGCGCCTGACAGGTTTTCCTTGCGGATTCGGATCAGATCCATTTTTCGCCTCGCACACGTGACTGGTGTTTGAGGCAAATATACCTAACGGGTTTGCAGTAGTCAACACCTGTTGGGTGTATATCTGGAGAAAAATAAAGCCCGCGTTGCGCGGGCCCCGTCGGGTCTGTCGCGGGAGCGCGACGAATTGTTAAGGCGTTTCGCCGGCTCGGGTCTGTTTGGCCTCCCATGCTTCGACGGTGTCGCGCACGAAGCGACCGATTCTCTCCTTTTCCTCGAGCGGAAGCGCTTCGAACCGCGCGCGCTCGGTAGCAAACGGCCAGCTGACGATTTGCGAGGCATTCGCCGGAACTGGCTGCCCGTCGCCGTCATGAAGCGTATCGAACCAGATGGCGGGCAGCCCGAAGGCATCCATCGCTTTCTTGACCGTTTCATCTCCAATGCGCTTGGTCGGGCTCTTCCCCATGTAAGCCTGTAATAGCTGGGGAGACATCCCGATGCGCCGCGCGAGTTCAGCGGACGTGAGCACGTCTTCGCGATCACGAAGCCGGCGGAAGTTGATCAATCGAATTTGCCAGATATCCATGCCGCCATTAGATGGGTATATACCGAACGGGTAAATGCCTCTGACAGGTGTATTTGAGGTTGCATTCATAAACCTACCCGGTATATGATTGACGGGAACAATCTAACGAGTGACGCCGCCGATGGACTTCAAGTCTTTGTATCAAGCCCTGTCCCCGACCGAGCGCGAGCGGTTCGCTGCGCTCGCAGGGACCTCGCGCCGGTACATCGAGATTCACCTGGTGACGCGCCGCAAGACGCCTAAGCAGGCCTTGATGAAGAGCCTTGCTGGCGCCTGTGAGGCGTTCGCGTGGCCCGTGACGCAAGCCGATCTGCTGGCTTTTTTCTATCGGACTGCGACCGCTGAGACGGCGAGCGCTGCTTGAACTGAACTTTATTTGTGCCCTGCAGCAAAGGCACTCAATGGAAATTGAAGGGAGTTGCCGATATGGCTAAGCCGAATATCGAACAGACATTGCGGGACGTCCTGACGGGACCCGATCGAAAACGCGTGGCGGAGCAGCTGGGCTGGGATGCATCCGAGGTCAGCCGCTTTCTGAGCGGCCAGCGTGGCGTGCTGATCGCCGAGATCGACAAGGCAATCGACGTCGCGGGCTTTGCGCTCGTTAGTCGTCCTTACCTCGATGCGATTTCAACGCTTTGCAAGGTCGGCGCCGCGTGCGAGTGTGCGCGGCAGGGCGCTGGCGAGTGCGGTGTGCGGTAGCCGTTGATGCTCGCCCAGCTTGCCATAGGTCTTTTTGGGGTCGCGGCAGTTTTCCTGTCTCAGGATCCGCGCGACAGTCGTCGCCGTTTCGCGTGTCTGCTCGGGCTGGCGGCGCAGCCCTTCTGGTTTTACACGACGTGGCACGCCCATCAGTGGGGGATTTTCATGCTGTCGTTCTTTTACACATTTTCCTGGGCGCGCGGGTTTGTGTCGCACTGGGTCCGGCGGTCGCCATGAGCGAATTCAAGATCGAGAAGGGCATTGCGCCACCCCCCCCAAGAGCATCGTCTGCGTGGCATCCGTTCGGGCTGATGGAGCCCGGCGATTGCGTTTTCATCCCGGTCAAGCCCGGTCGGAACGTGCCGTTTATCCGGCGAGCCGCCGGGCAGTTCGGTCGCAAGAAAGGCTGGAAGTTCACGACCCGCGAGCAGTCCGGCGGCGTCCGCGTTTGGAGGCTTGAGTAATGCCGAAACTCAACCCGAACCATCCCGTCACGCAGCTGATGGACGACGAGTTCATGCACAAGCTTTGCGCGGTGCTGGTGATGAAGCTCGGCGGCCGCGCTGAGATCACGATCGCCGACTTTCACGCACTGGGGACGTACATGGGCAACAGCGCGCCGGTGCTCGTGACGCATGCTCACCCGGAGAGTATTGAACTGAGGCTCGTCGACCAGCGGGAAGCCGAATCTCTTGCTCGCGAGCACGGGGGGCTGCCGATATGAGCCTCTACCACGAAAACTTCGTCTGGCCGCTGCACATGCAGGGCCTCAAGAAGCTGGTGCTTTGCTACGTTGCCCGCCAGGCGAACCTGAAGACCGGCGAAGCGCACGTAACGATCCTCGACGTCTCGTACCAGACGGGGATGAGCGATAGCGCCGTGCGCAACTTCCTGAAAGAGCTCGAGCTGGATGGCCACGTCACGCGCGTTCCAACGCCCGGCAAGCGTCTGAACTACCGCGTCAACCTCGGAGATCGCCAATGCTCGGTCTGACGCTGCTGCTGCCCATAGGCAGCCTCAACGCAATGACGCAGGCCGCTGAGCTGGCGCCGCGCACGCCGGAGCCGCAACCGGAACCTGAACCGGCCGTGTGCGGTTCCTGCGGCGCCGTGAAGAATGAAAACGGCGAACTGCCGTGCGACCACTGAGGCCATCGCTTGCGAATTGCAGACGTCCTGCGCGAACTCGGCCGGCCGATCGCGTATTACCCATATCTGAGCCGCTACCTTGGCGGCGTCAACGCCTGTGTCCTCTTTTGCCAGCTGTTCTACTGGCAGGACAAGGCCTTCAGCGAGCTCGGCGTGCATAAGACATCCGAAGAGCTTCAGCACGAGACCGGTCTCTCCTACGAGGAGCAGAGGGCCGCGCGCACGGCTTTGCGTGCCTGCGGCGTGCTGGTCGAGACCTCGCGGCGCATCGAGCACAAGATCTATTTCCGCATCGACGAGGACGCGCTCGAGCGTCTGATCGAGGCGGGGCCGGTCGCAAAGAAGCGCCGGAAAGCTGGCGCCGCGAAATCGAAAAAGGCCGCTCAACCGCATGGGAAAAGTCCATCTCCCGAAATGGGAAAAGTCCATTTCGGGAAACCGGAAAAGTCCATTTCGGGAACTGGGAAAAGTCCATCTCCCGAAATGGGAAAACCCGATCCCGCGAACCAGGAAAAGTCCGCGTCGCGAACAGGTCAAAGCCTCGTTCGCGGAGAGGGAAGTTCCCAGGTCGTTAACGAATGGGTGAATACATCAGAGATTACAGCAGCAACGCGCGCGAGCGACGCTGTGGATAACTCGCCTGCCGCTGCTGCTGCCAATTCGAAAAACGAAAAGCCGGACCCCGAGCGCGACCTCACGGATCTGCTGGTTGAGCTTGAGCAAAAGCGCGGCAAGGTGCTGGCCATCGATCGAAGCCGTGACCGGGTGCATGTGCTGACGTGGATCGGCAAGGGCGTCACGCCCGAGCGACTGCAGCTGGCGCACGCGTCTGCCGTCGGCGCCCGTGATCGCGATGGCGACGACCGGCCGACTTTTTTCGGGTTCGTCTCGAAGTTCATCGACCAGGCGCTGGCGCCGCAAAACGCTTCGGCCGTCGGCGAGCCGGGCGAGTGGTACCGGAATCCGGATAGCGTCGATGCGCGAGGTGCCGAGCTCGAGGTGCGTGCGCGCAAGGCAGACGAGGACTGGCGGTACTACCGCGTGCTGGTGGCGAAGGCTTCGCGCGAGTCGCGGGCCATCGAATTCGTGCTGGCGGACGCCCAGCGATTCAACGCAGTCGACCTCTACCAGTTCGCGCGCACGACGTTTGGTGACGCGCTGATGCCGGTGGACGACTACGCATCGTGAGGGGAGACGCGTAATGGGCAAACGTTGGGACGAACTCGAAGACGCGATCCTGCTCGAAATTTCGAAGCGCAGGCACGTGCTGCTCGACGAGATGCACCGCTTGCCGGGCCGCACATATAACGGCGCGCGCAAGCGGGCAAGCGTTCTCGAAATCACTTTTCGGGTAAAGCCATGGTCTGACCGCGAGCGGTTGATCCTGCGGCGCATCTACCGGTCGGACGACTCGATCAAGGCGGCCGTCGCACGGCTATTGCCGGACCGCACATACGTGATGGCGAAGAGCGAGGCGCAGCGCCTTGGTATTTCGGGCTCGAAGCCGTCGCGCAAGGGCTATGGCTATTCCACAATTTTTCGTGGCATCGAGCGCTTGCTCGCCGGCGGTCGCATGGAGTCGATGAACTGCCTTGCGTCCGAGCTCGGCGTGACGGTGTGTGGGGTTCGGTCAGCGATCAAGCATCAGCACGGCAAGCGCATTCGCGTTGGCGACTATCGCCGCGTGAATGGCGGCGGATTCGCGAAACTTTGGGTTCTTGGTGCGGGTCCCGACGCGCCGCGGCCGGCGCGCAAGTCCGCAAAGGATGCATGCCGATCCTATCGCGAGCGGCAGCGCATTCGCAGTGGCGATATCAATCCGTTCGCCGGCCTGATGACCTCTCCGCAGCAGGTGAGCGCATGAAGAACAGCGGATTCGTCCGGAAGCCCGGAAAGACCTACGCAACGCTTGTGCGCACGTCGACGCTCAAGCGCGCGGGCCCGATCAGGTCGCGCCGCAAGCGGCCGACCGTGGCCGAGGGCTCGCGCTTTATCGACGCATGCCGCGGCGAGGAGTGCTATCTGCGCGTTCCTGGCGTGTGCTGCAGCGTTGGCTGGGCTCATCCGTCGGTGGTCGACTGCCACTCGAATCAATCTAAGCACGGGAAGGGCGGAGCGCTGAAAGCGAAGCACGAATTCACGGTGCCCGGATGTGCAGCCTGCCACCAGTGGCTCGACTTTGGACCGGCACCGCGTGACGAGAAGGTGCTGGTGTTTGATGCCGCGCTGGCGCTCTGGCTGCCGGTGCGCGCGCGAAAGATGGGCCTGCCGACGCCGGAGGCCGCTTGATTCTGACCGTTCAAATCCCGGTGGCGGTAACGCGGCCGTATGGGCGCGGCGGTTCCCGACTCAGCTACGAAACCACGCTCATGCCGATTGTGACGAACTGCGTCGCGATTCGTCGCGCGCCGGGCGGTCTGCTCGAGGCGGATGCGTTCATCAAGGATGAATACCGCGGACAGATTGAGGGGCCTGCGTCGAAATGGATTGATACCGAATACCGGCGATGTGTCTGCCGCGCTGACGAGAACCGCAAAACGTTGCGTGATTTTCTCGAAAGCGGCGACGCCGAATGGGATTTGCGAGGTGACAAATGAACATCGAGCAGCTGGCGGGTGCGGATCTCGATTACTGGACGGCGCGCGCCGAAGGCCATATTGCTGAACTGTGCGGTCTTCACGGCCTACGCTATTGCCGCATCGACGTCTATCCGGACGGCCATCAGTTTTACCAGCCTACCGAAAATTGGCTTCTCGCGGCGGCGATCGCGCACCGCCGGCGATATACCCAGTATCCGCGCCTCGACCGCTACAACGATGCCACCCATCAATGGGTTTGGCTCGCCGAAGCGCAGCAGAACTCGCAGTTCCATGGCCAATTCGTCGACGCATCGCCTCGCGTCGCCATCTGTCGCCTGCGGGTCGCCGAAGCAATTGCCGAGGGCTCGCTGAACGTCGATCGCGAGCCGGTCGCGCGCGAGCCGGATCCTGTCTATGAGCAGCTCGGCATCTCAATGATGAATGACGAGCAGGCCTTTGCGAGCTTTCAACGGTGGAAAGAGCTTTGCCGACCTTCCGCCTATTCCGCTGTATCCACCAAGGAGCAATCGTGATTAAACCAACCCGCGGCCGCGTCGTGCTTTTCACTCCGCATAAGGAAGACCAGGTTGCGCACGGCGGCGAGGCACTCGCCGCCATTATCGTGCACGTTCATTCGGACACCGTCCTTAACTTGAGCGTTTTCGACGCGTTTGGCCGGCTTCATCCGCGGCCGAGTGTGCCCTTGCTTCAGGAGGGCGACGGAAAACCAGTAGACGGCGGATACGCTGAATGGATGCCCTACCAGAGGGGCCAAGCGGCGAAGACTGAGCATTTGGAAAAGCAGGTCGCGGCATCGCTTAAGTCCGAGGGGAATCTGGTCGGTGCTTCAACCAACGAAGCTTCGGAACATCCGGCGGGCGGCGGAGTTAGCTTCAGCGCGGCGCTTATTTGTCTCAAGGACGGCGCTCGCGTCGCTCGCCAGGGATGGAATGGCAAAGGGATGTTTGTCTATTTGGTGCCCGCTGCGTCGTATCCGGTGCAGACCGGTGCGGCTAAGGCTCACTTTGGCGAGGGTTCGCTAGTTCCATACAACGCGTATCTCGCGCTCAAGGGCGTCGACGAGACCGTCAGCACGTGGGTCCCTAGCGTGAATGATTGTTTGGCCGAGGACTGGATAGTCCTCGAGTAACTCCACGCAGTACAAACCCAACGGAGATCATCGTGAGTGAAGTTCAAGGAAGCGGAAACAACGCGCAGCTTATTGACGAGATCGCTGACGCGATCCAGCGAAACGAGGGCGCGATGCAGACCCTGCAGCAGGCTGCGAGCCAGCAGGGAAACGGTACAGCCGGGGCGGATTCGTCGAGCGCCTCCTCGACGGCGAGCCAGTCTGGTTCCGGTCAGGCCGGTGAGGCAGTCGACGAGGGAAACGCGATCAGCGGTGCGGCATATGCGGAGGATGGCGCCGGCACTGCGCTGAATTCGGATGTGGCGTCATCGATCCCGACGAGCCAAGCGAGCGATTCGGCGCTTGGTGGTGACTTGGGAAACGGCCAGCCGCAACCCACTGGTTCGATCGACACATCGAACATGTCGGCGGATACCGATGCGACGCTGACGAGTGGTGATGCGGGAAACGTTGGCGCGGGATCTGCGGGGTATGCGACGTCGATCTCGTCGAATTCGGATTTGGATTCAGCTGCCCGCGCTGCGGAATCTTCGGGTGGTGAAGACCCAAACGCCGGTGTGTTGCATGCGGACGACTATGCCGCCGCAGGGCAGCAATCCTATGCCGGCGTTGCATCGCTCACGGCCGGCACCGAGGGAGCCAACGCTACCGCGTCCCTTTCTAGCGGATCGGTCAACCCGAACGTTCTGACCATTACTGGCCAGGATGCTGAGAAAGGCCGCCTCGCGATCGCGCGCATTCGCAAGTTTCTCTGGTCGTACAACGAGCCGGACGTCTCGCATCTTCATCGCGAGCTGGACACGCTCGCGGCGATTTTCGGATAGGCCAACGCCGCGGCCTTCGCCGCGGCTTACCGGAGCTGCTCATGAACTCACTATCAAATCTGGTCGGGCTGATTTTGCTCGGCGCGTTGTTTTACCTGTTGGGTATAGGCGTCATTATCGTCGCCGGCCTGATCCTGCATGGACTGTTTTTCGATCATCCGGAGGGCCTCATGTTGGTCGCGATGGTCATCTGGACGCTTCTGTGTCTCGCCGTGGCCTTGCGCGGCGCTTACCGGATGCTCGCGCGAGGGTTCTAGTGTGGGCAGAAAATCGGCACTCACCGATGAGCAGTGGATAGAGATCGAGCGCAGGCATCTTGTCGGCGGCGAGAAGGTGCGTGCACTCGCGAAAGAGTTTGGCATCGACGAATCGGCGATTCGCCGCAGGATTAACCCGGATAAGTCCGCAAAGTCCGCAGGCGAGTCCGCGCCTAAGTCTTTGAAGGAATTGGCAAAGGAAAAGGCCGATGCTGATTCTAACGCTCGCCGTATCTCCGCGGATATATCCGCATTGCCGCTCGCGCGGCAGCAGATTGTGCTCGATCTGGCGGCCGAGTTGACTGCGGTCAGCGTTCATCTCGCGGCGGCAGCGAGGTACGGCGCGGCAACGGCGCATCGTTTGTCCGGCATTGCGAACGCGCAGGCGGAGCAGATCGACGACGCTGATCCGCTTAACGCCCAGAGCGTGATGGCGCTCAAGGGGATCTCGGCGCTCACCAAGATGGCTAACGACGCGAGCGAGATCGGGGTGAACCTGCTGCGCGCGAACAAGGAAGCTGTCGAAGATATCAACAAGCGTGCCCAGGAAGCGGCGCGCATTGAGAACTACACGGATGAACAGCTCGACCAGCTCATCGCAGAGCGCAGCGCAGCCCTCAGATTCAATTCTTCGGGCCAAGGCTGAACTCGCGACGGCGCTGCTCGAGAAGGCCGAGCGGCGTGCAAAGAACAAGCTTAACTACTTCACTCCATACGAATGGCAGCTGCAGTTCATCGCGGCCGGGGCTGAGAACCGGCAGCGGCTGCTCATGGCGGCGAACCGCGTTGGTAAGACTGAGCTCGCGGCTTACGAGCTGGCCTATCACCTGACTGGACGCTATCCCGAATGGTGGACCGGCTACCGGTTCAGGCGGCCAATTCGCGCTTGGGCGCTGGGCGTTTCAGGTGAGCAGATTCGGGACGTCATCCAGCGCAAGCTGTTCGGCGACTTTGACGGCGATCGTCCGGATGGGAAGGGCACGGTGCCGGCGTCGTGCATCGGCGAATTCATTCGCTCGCCGCAGACGAAGAACCTGATCAAGGACATCAAGGTTCAGCACGTGAGTGGCGGCTGGTCGACGCTGTCGCTCAAGGCGTACGAGCAGGGTCAGCACGTGCTGATGGGCGATTCGATCGATTACATCTGGATCGACGAGGAACCTCGTGATCAGGCGATATACCCGCAGTGCCTGACGCGCTCGCTGACTGGCGACGACAACCGCGGCGGTCTGGTTGCGATGACGTTCACGCCGGAAAACGGCATGACGCCACTTGTATCGCAGTTCATGGAGGATCGGCAGCCGGGCCAGTATCTGCTGAACGTGACGTGGGACGATGCGCCGCACTTGAGCGAAGAGGCAAAGGCCCAGATCCTCGCAGCGTACCCGCCGCATCAGCGCGAGATGCGCTCGAAGGGTATTCCGGCCGTCGGCTCAGGCCTGATCTTCACTGCGTCCGACGATGCGATCAAGATCGATCCGTTCAAGATTCCGGAGACGTGGTTCGTGCTGAACGGCCTCGACTTTGGTTGGGATCACCCTCAGGCGCACGTGCAGACGGCGTTCGATAAAGATGCCGATGTGTTCTACATCACGCACGCCTGGCGAGCTTCGCACAAGGATGCATCGCAGGCTCGCATCGCCGTGCAGGGCTGGGCCCGCGACATTCCCTATGCGTGGCCGCATGACGGGCTGCAGCACGAGAAGGGCGGCGGCGAGGAACTGAAGAAGCAATACGCGTCAGCCGGATTCAAGATGCTGCCCACGCACGCGACGTGGCCGGATGGTGGCAACAGCGTCGAGGCGGGTGTGTGGGAGATGCAGGAGCGCATGCTCAACGGCCGCTGGAAGGTTTTCTCGCACCTGAACGAATGGTTCGAGGAGAAGCGGCTCTATCACCGCGACGAGAACGGCCGGATCGTGAAACAGCGTGATGACCTGATCAGCGCGTCGCGATACGCCTACATGATGCGGCGGCTTGCCGTAATCAACAAACCAAAGATCGACGTCGCGAACCCGCATGGGATCGTGCCAACGGTCAATCACTGGAACCGATGATGGGTAGCTTCAAAGAGCGTCTGGAGGACGACCATCTCGCGATATTCGAATGGTTCGTAAAGGAATGGGCGAGTCATTTCGGCGTCGATCTACGTTGGCTAATTTACGTGCGTTGGGCTGAGGATGCCGAGGACTCGGCTGCGAACGTTTATTACGACGATGATGCGCGGCACGCGGTGGTGCAACTGACTAGGGATTACAGCGGGATATTGCCGCTGGGCCCGATGGTTCTGGCGCGGTATGCATGCCACGAAATCGTCCATATACTCCTGGCGCCCATCGCCGAGCTGGCCGAGCAGGGCGTTCCGCGGGGCGTAAAGACAATCGGCCTCGAGCACGAGATCGTGCAGACGCTGGTGCAGATCTCGATGCGCGACCACTACGACAGATTGAGGGCGAGCTGCCCGATAAAGGCTTGATGATGGCAAAGACCAAGGCAGAGCGGGACGCGGACCTGATTGAGGAGTCGACGCTCCACTTCGATATGGCCTACAAGAGCCAGCAGGAAGTGCGGCTCAAATGCCTGCAGGACCGTCGGTTCGTGTTCGTCGACGGGGCAATGTGGGAGGACGCGCTCAAGCTGCAGTTCGACAATAAGCCGCGCTTCGAGGTCAACAAGCTGCATATGTCGTGCGTGCGCATCTTCAATGAGTACCGGAACAACCGCGTGTCGGTGCAGTTTCTGCCGTGCGACGGCGATGCCGACCACGAGACCGCCAGTTTCCTGCAGGGTAAATACCGCGCCGACGAGCGCGATGGCGGTGGTCAGGAGGCCGACGACAACTGTTTCGAAGAGGGCGTCGCTGGAGGAATGGGTGCGCTCCGGCTCCGCAACGTCTATACCGACCCCTACGACGAAGACGACGACACCCAGAAAATCATTTTCGAGCCGATCTATGACGCCGATTCGTCGGTGTTCTTCGACCTGGGTGCAAAGAAATACGACAAGTCCGACGCCAAGCGCTGCTGGGTGATCCAGTCGATGGCGCGTGATGAGTACCACGATAAATACGGGCAAACGGACGACAAGTTTGACCCGTTCAACATGGAGGGATCGGGTGCGCGCACGTTCCGCAAGGTTCAGCACATGACCGAGTTCGACTGGTTCACACCGGACGTCATTTACATCGCCGAGTATTACAAGGTCGAGGAAAAGAAGAAGCGCGTGCACGTGTTTCGGCTGCTGAACCAGAACAAACGCGACGTGAAAATCGACGAGGACAAGCTCGACGATAAGACCCGCGAAGACATGGAGGCGCAGGGCTATAAGGAGATCCGTGTCCGTACGGTGAAAGAGCGCAAGGTGCACAAGTGGGTGCACGACGGCGGCCGCGTGCTCGAGGATGAAGGGTATATCGCAGGACGCAATATCCCGGTCGTGCCGTTCTACGGCAAGCGCGCCTATATCGACAACCAGGAGCGGATCATGAGCCACATCCGCCTGGGTAAAGACTCGGCGCGGCTCTTCAACATGTTGGTGTCGTTCCTGGCCATGCTTGCATCCGAGTCGCCGCGCGAGAAACCGATTTTCACGCCGGAGCAGATTGCTGGCCACCAGGTGACCTGGGCCGAAGACAACATCAAAAACAACCCATATCTGCTGATCAATCCGATCACGGATATTCAGGGCAATCTCATGCCGGCGGGGCCAATCGGCTTTACGAAACCGCCTTCGGTGCCGCCGGCGCTCGCGTCTCTGATCGAGGTGATCGCCGCGTCGATTCAGGAGGTGACCGGCAATCAGGAAGCCGGCGAGAAGATGATGTCGAACGTCTCCGACGCACTGGTCGAGCGTATCCAGAATAAGGTAGACATGCAGGCGTTCATCTATATGGACAACTTCTGCAAGACGAAACAGCGCGTCGGCGAGGTGTGGCTCGACATGGCTCGGGAGATCTACGACGAGGAACAGCGGCCGGTCAACGTGATCGGGAAAGACGATACGCGTTCGATGGCCAAGCTGAAGGATGTCAAGATGGTCGATGGCGTCGGGCAGGTGGTGAACGATCCCACCAAAGGGAAGTACCTCGTCAACGTCGACACGGGCCCGGCATTCAAGAGCGCGCGCGACGCTACGGTGCGATCGCTCGTTGGCATGCTGCAGTTCATTCAGGATCCGCAGCTCGCGTCGATCGTAATCTCTCTGATTCTGGCCAACATGGACGGCGAAGGGCTCGACGACCTGCAGGAATTCCTGCGCATGCGCCTGGTCACGATGGGTGTCGTTCAGCCGTCCGAGGCCGAGAAACAGAAGCTGCAGGCGCAGCAGCAGGCGCAGGCTAACCAGCCGCCCGACGCACAGACCCAGCTCACGATGGCCGCCACCGCCGAAAAGAATGCTGGCGCCGCGAAGACGCACGCCGAGACGGTCGCGAAATATGCGGACGCGGCGAACAGCAGGGCGGATGCAATCGCCAAGCTGGCCAATGCGCGCCGCGACGATCTGATGGGCGCATTCCAGATCCTGCAGTCACTGATCTCTCAGACCAGCGAGGATGCGACGGCAGCATCGACGATGGCTCCTGCTGCTGCGCAACCGATGCCCGCATCGCCCTCAATGGCAGCGACATCGCAATAGTTAAGCATGGGCGCGATGCGCGAATTCGTTTCTTGAGTTTCGCATCGCTAACGATTAGAAATGTACGCGAACGGCCCCCGTAGCGCCTAGCTGCGAGATACCACGGTGATTTATGGACGAAACGGCAGATACGACGAACCTGGGTTCGGAAAACCCGGACAACCCCGAGTTAGATGAGGGCTCAACGGCAACGCCGGAGACGCCCGAAACTGACGACGCTGCGAGCGGCGCGCAAACCACTACCCCTGAAACCGGTAGCGAAGGCGCACCCACCGAAGGCGCGGGCGAAGACGAGTTCGAATTTCAGTTCGGCGACGAGGCCCCGCCTGCCTCAGGTAGCCAGGAAGATGCAGCAGCACCGCAGTGGGTAAAGGATCTGCGCAAACAGAACACGGAAGACCGGCGACGGATCCGTGAGCTGGAAGCGCAATTGCAGCAGAAGCAACCGCAGGCCCCCGCTGTTCCGACGCTCGGCGCGAAGCCGAAGCTCGAGAACTTCGACTATGACGAAGGCAAATACGATGAGGCGCTGTCCAAATGGTACGAGGACAAGCGCAAGGTCGATGCCGCGCAGGACGATCAGCGGAAGGCCGAAGAGGCGCGCCAACGGGAGCGAGACGAACGTCTCGTGACCTATAAGACGGAAGCGTCGTCGCTGAAGCGCAAGGATTTTCAGGAAGTGGAGAGCGATGTGATTGCCGCGCTCACGCCGGACCAGCAGGGCATTCTGCTACTCGGCGCGGACAAGCCGGCGGCTTTCATCTACACCCTGGGACGTTACCCCACGAAGCTGCGCGAACTGGCCGCCATCAAGAATCCCGTGCGGTTCGCATTTGCGGCAGCAAAACTTGAGAAGGATCTGAAAGTGACCTCCCGCAACACGAACGCGAAACCGGCGCCCGAAGGGCGCGTTGAGTCATCGTCTGGCGCTCCGGCGGTTGGCGGTGGCGAGAAGAAACTCGAGCAGCTGCGGGCCGAGGCGGAACGGACCGGTGATTATTCGAAGGTCCATTCGTACAAACGGCAGTTGAAACAGGCGCAATCGCGCAGGTAGACGTCGCCGCTGCTCCCTGTCAATTCACATGGGAGCTGTTGCAATGAGCAACGCATTTTCGAAGGAAGAGCGGGTAGCGTTCGAGCAGATCCTCGAAGGTTTCGAGGACGCACTGGTGCTATCGCGCCTGGTCAACGTGTACACGAGTGACCAGCAGCAGATGGAACGCTCGATGAACATCATCTGGCGCCCGATGCCGTACATCGCCCAGTCGTATAGCGGTATCGACATGACTGGTAATTTCAATTCCCAGACGCAGCTGTCCGTGCCCGCAGCGATCAACAATCCGCGATCGGTTCCGTGGGCGATGACCGCGCTCGAGCTGCGCGATGCGCTGCAGGAAGGTCGTCTCGGCCAATCGGCAAAGCAGAAACTGGCTTCCGACATCAACGTCGCGGTCAACTCTGCAGTGACGGGGCTTGGTTCGCTCGTCGTGCAGCGCACTGCGGCCGCGTCGGGCTTCGATGACGTCGCTGCGATCGATGCGGTCTACAACGAGCAGGGCGTGAGCATGGAAGATCGTTTCGCCGCCTACTCATCGCGCGACTACAACTCGATGGCGAGCAACCTGGCGGCGCGTCAGACCATGCAGGGCCGTCCTGAGACTGCGTACGACAAGGCGTATATCGGCGAAGTGGCGAACTTCGGCGTGTACAAGATGGACTACGCTCCGCGCATTCTCGCGGCGGCCGGCGGCGCGATCACGATCGGCGCAGCGAACCAGTATTACGTGCCTCAAGCCACGACCGCAGCGCCGGGCGGCGAAGTGACCAACGTCGATAACCGCTTCCAGACGATTCAGGTAAGCGCGACCGCGGGCGTTCTGGCCGGCGATTGCTTCCAGGTCGCAGGCGTCGATTCGGTTCACCACATCACGAAACAGGACTCCGGGCAGCCGAAGACCTTCCGGGTGATCTCGGTGGTCGACGGTACACATTTGCAGATCACGCCGCCGTTCATCAGCGGTCAGGGCGGTTCGAATGCCGAGCTGTGCTACCAGAACGTGAGCGCGACGCCGGCGAATGGCGCGGCGATCACCTGGCTGAACATCGCTCCGTCCGCGCTGAATCCGCACTGGAAGAAAGACGCGGTCGAGCTGCTGCCGGGCCGTTTCGCGATGCCGACGGATGCAGGTGTCCAGGTGCTGCGTGCGACGACCGAGCAGGGCATCGAAATCATGCTGTCGAAGTTCGCGAGCATCGATACCCTGAAGACCAAGTATCGGGCTGACGTCTTCTTCGGCGTGGCGGTGCTCAATACCGAGATGTGCGGCGTCGAGCTCTTTAACCAGTAAGCCATCGGCCTCTGGCCAAAAGGAACGAACGTGAAAGTCAATCAGTCTTGGGCCTACGGTGGTTCGGACACCGGGCCCGCAGCGGGCGGTGGCTACTCGACCGACCCTGTAACGCAGCTCGTCGCCGCGGCGAACGATGCGAATCCATCGCCGTACAGCGTGCAGAACAACGATGTCCTGATCGAAGTCGACGCGTCCAGCCAGAACGTGCAGCTCGTTTTGCCGGCCGCCTCGGCGGCCCGCGGGCAGCGCAAGCGCGTCAAGCGCATCGACGCGACGTACGCGGCCGGCAACTCGGTGCAGCTCGTCACGGTCGATGGATCGTTGATCGAGGGTGTCGCATCGATCTCGCTGACGGCGCAGAACAGCCTCGTCGAGTTGCAGTCGGACGGCACGCAGTGGCAGGTCATCGACGGCGGCAACAGCGCTGCATGGGGCGCGTCGGGCGCAATTGCTGCAATTACTGTCGGCGCGTCGCCATTCGCCTACACCGCGCAGGCAGCCGGCACCGTTGTTCTGAGCGGTGGCACCGTCTCCGCCGTGACGCTTAAGCGTGGCACGCCGGCGGCAATCGCGATGGGTGAAACGGCCGGCGTGGTTCCGGTCTCCGCAGGCGACATCGTGACGGTCACGTATAGCGTGCTCCCCACGATGAGCTTCGTGCCGCGGTAAGCCTGAAGCGATAAATCTGACGCAATGAGCCAGACGGGCGCCCTCCGGGGCGCCCGATTGATCGGAGATAGAAATGCAGGGACTGCGCAACGCGACGATGCTGTACCGGAAAGGCACGAAGCATCTCATCCATGGCGTGAAGGTCGATACGGTCGTCGTCGACGAGTACGAGATTGACGATTACCTCGCTGACGGCTGGCATCGCACGCCCACCGACGTAAAGGAGTGGGAGACCGGCGGCACGAAGCGGGCAGCCGCGGAAGAGGCCGAGCTCGAATCCGCAAAAGAGCGCGGTATCAGGGCCGCACGTGAAGAAGCTGCGCAACGTGAGCGCGACGAGCAGCTGCGCGCCGCTTTCGAGGAAGGCGCCCGCCTCGAGCGCGAGCGCATCGCCGCCGAGGCGTCGGCAAAGGGCGCTGGAAAGAAGGCTGAGAAGTAACAGGCATCGCGGTAACTGGGGATCCCTATGACGAAGAAACTCGAGCTGATTCACGCAGCGTATGCCGAGCTGGGCCTCGCTGAATACGTGTTCGACCTTCAGCCCGAGGAACTCACGACGGGATTGCACCGGCTGGACCGGATGGCTGCAGAGTGGGATGCGCTTGGCATCCGCATCGGCTACAACCTCCCGGCATCGGTTCGTGAGAGCAACGCGAACGACGAGGCCTGCATTCCGGACTGGGCCGAGGATCCTTTCATTACGAATCTGGCGCTGCGTATTGCGCCGACGATTCCCAAGCAGGTTTCGATCGATACCCGGATCGCGGCTCGCGCCGGGTACAACATATTGCTAATTGGCAATTACGAGATCCCGCAAATGCAGTATCCGCGGCAGATGCCGATCGGTACCGGCAACCGCCGCAATGTGAAGAACCAGACCTATTTCGCGCCGGTCGAGCGCGTCACGACGACGCACGACGCGATCCTCGAACCGAGCGGAAATCCGTTTCCGGATATCACCTAGGCCAGTCAATGAACATCAACGAGCTTTCACCGGCACGGCGACTATCGACATCCGACCAGTTCGCCGTCTGGTATCAACGCGCGGGGCAGCCGCGCAAGGCGTCAATCTCGGACCTCGTCGATCTCGTGCTCGCGAACCTGGTGATGCCGAACGGGCTTTTCAATGCGTCGTCGATCTATTCGCTGGTGCGCACGCAGGCCGAGAATCTGGCGCTGACCGCGCAGCCGGTTGTTGTTGCTCCATATGACGCGAACGGCAATACGGTACTTCCGCTCGGTGGCCAGTCGGTTGATCTGAACGTGGTTACCGGCGTGATGCAGGCGACTCGCGCGATCAAGGCGCTCGAGGTGTGGGTGGCGATCGACGGCTCACTGCCGTCGCCGCGCGTGCTCGCGCTCGGCCTGCAGACCGGTCCGGGCGGCGGCGGCGGCATTTACACATCGCCGCTTCAGGTTATCAAGACGGGCACTGGCGTCGCTGACTGCTATCACTTCGCCGGCATCCTGCAGAACCCGAATAACGTTGGCGGCCAGATCAATGCCGGCGACCTGATCCAGCTCGTCGCGAGCGCGGATCAGGCAACGACCCTTTCAATTTCAGCCGTTCAGTTCATCGTTCGGCCGCTAGACGGAGCCTGATCCATGCTCAACCAGCCGTTTTCACCCGCCTTCGAGCAAACGGAAGCCGTCACGGTCAGCGATGTGCAGACGACTATCCAGATCAACCTGAACTCGAAACAGGTCCGCGTTTTGAATCCGAATGCCTTTCCGGTATTCGTGCGCACCTCTCCGAGTCCCGGCACGGCGGCCGTGGCGGCTGCCGGCACTACGCTCGGCGATTATCCGATCGGGCCCGACTCGTCCGAGGTTTTCACGAAGGCCGACGGTCATGGCGCGATTTCGTTGATCACGACCGGCGCAAACACCGGAACGGTATATGTGACGCCCGGCGACGGTTACCAGAGCGCAGCGGCCTGACGCATGCAGGTTCCGCTCCTCAACGGCACGTATACGGACATCGGCGCCGAATTCCGGACGTCGTACCCGCACAACCTCGTGCCGGTCATCAAGGATACTGGCGTCAGCAAGCTGTTTCTCCGGTCGGCGGAGGGCCTGACGCGCTTTGACGACGGCACCGTTACGCTCACGGGCACCGATCGCGGCGCGATCAACTGGGAGCAGACATGCTATCGCGTGATCGGGACGAACTTCGTTTCGATCAGTTCGACCGGCAAGATCACCGTGCTCGGACAGCTGCCTGACGACGGCAATCCTGTTCGAATGAGCTACGGCTATACGAATCAGGGCATCGGGATTGTCTGCGCGAAGGGGCTTTATTTCTACACCGCCCAGACGCCTTCGGGAAGCGCGCAGGGGACGCCGACGCTTCAGCAGTGCACGGACCCCAGCGTCGGTTCTCCGATCGATATCGTCTGGATGGCCGGCTATTTCGTGCTGACCGACGGGACGTCCTGCTATGTGACGAATCTGGCCAATCAGTTCACGATCAACACTCAGGAGTTTGGGAGCGACTCGAACTCGCCGGATCCGCTCAACGCGCTATTCCGATTCCGCAATGAGCTCTATCTGGGAAATCGCTACACAATCGCGGTAATGGACAACGAGGGCGGCACTGGCTTCCCGTTCGTGGAAAACGAAGGCGCGACGATCCCGAAGGGAATTATCGGACCGTCCGCGCACTGCATGACGAGCCAGGGTTTCGCTTTCGTTGGCGGTGACAACGAGGAAGCACCGAGCGTGTGGCTTTCAGTCGGGCTCGGCATCGCAACCAAGATTGCCTCGCGCGAAGTCGAGACGATCCTCGGCACATACACCGAGACACAGCTTGCCGGGTGCACGCTCGAATATCGCGCGGAAAAGACCTCGCAATACATTTACCTGCATCTGGCTGACTACACCTTTGTATATGACGTCGCCGGATCGCAGATGAGCGGCGAGGCGATCTGGTTCCAGCTCGACTCGAGTTCGGACAGCACCGGCTCGTGGCGCGGCTGGCATCCTGTCTATTGCTACGGCAAATTTCTGTACGGCGACAAAACGAGCGCGATGATCGGTTATCTGGATCCAACGACAGCCCAACAGTTCGGTAACGATACGCGGTGGCAGTTCGATTCGATCTTTGCCTACAACAGCGGCAATGGCGTCGCAGTGGAGACAATCGAACTGATTGGCACATATGGCCGCGCTGCGCTCGGCGCTAACCCGACAATGTCGATGCAGTACTCGAACGACGGCATGACCTACAGCGCGCCGCGCTTCATCAATATGGGAACGGCCGGCGTTACGAAGAAGCGCGCTCAGTGGCGGCCGAAGAATTTCTTCCGCAATTTCCGGGCGTTCCGATTTGCCGGCTACAACGCGTCGCCGATCTCGTTCGCGGCGCTCGAGTTCGGCGCAGAGAAGCTCCAGTGACCCAGACGATTACGCTCAAGACGGTGCCGGCGAACCGGAAGGAACTGGCCGAGGCGTTCGGCCAGAACCAGTCGGCGGTGCGTCGTCTCGAGTCGATGATCCAGGACATTACGGTCACGCTGCCGGATGCGATCAACAATTCGGGCGGTGCGGCCGCTACCCAGTTCCTGGCCGTTCAACTGAACGGGCAGGTGGCTCTTCCGCAGCGCGACGTCGCTTCCGTTGTGGCCCGGATGGTAGGCAGCTCCGCGGTGCATATACCGCCGCGATCCAACAATGCGATTCGCGCACTGATGGAGATTTCGGGATTCGTCGCACAGGCACCAGGGGCATACAAACAGATCTCGCCTGTTGCGGCATTCCTGCAGGCCGACACCACCGGTACGGCACTGACCTCGGGCGTCGTTGCGAACGTTGCGAGCCTGCCTCTGCCGGCCGGCACATGGGATGTCAGCGGTACCGTGGTTTTCAATTCCGCGTCGACGACGGTCCTCGAGCAGATCCTCGCCGGCGTCGCTTCCGCGAGCGCGACGCTCGGCAATCCGTCGACCTATCAGGAACAGCAGCTCGCCGTTAGCGGTGCTGGCGCGATTACGCTACTGGCGCCCGCGACACGCATCACGCTCGCGAACGCGGCCACCGTTTTTCTGGTGGCACAGGCGACATTCAATATTTCAACATTGAGCGCCGACGGGTATATCTCGGCGCGGCCGGTCTAACGGAGAGCAGCATGACCACGCAGCTTAACTGGACGCCCCTGTGCCAGACCCAAGGAAACGGTGCCACGGCGATCGAGGCATACGGCCCGGTGCCCAATGGCTCTCAGGTGTCGATTACGGCCGCGAGCGCCTGGAATCCGACAGGCGCATCGTCCAACGCGGTCGTCGATGTGTTCATTGTTCCAAGCGGTGAATCGGAGGGCGACCCGACTCACGTCGATCGCGTATCTGTCCCGCCGGGCGCAGCACTTCCCTTGGCGAATGCAATCAACCATAAGCTTGTCGGCGGCGGTTCGATCTGGCTCGTGACCAACGGCGCAACTGTCACGATATCCGGAGCTGTCGCATCATAGGAATCGTTGCCTCCCAGGAAGTTTTGCCGTATCGTTTTGCCGTCGCCCCTAGCCGCGTACAGGGCGACATCAATCTGCAGTGCTACGCGAGTCTGTTCTGCGCATCGACATGATGCTTTTGCCGCTCCTGCGGCGCGAACCAGGCTCGAACCGCATATGCAACCCGACTACTCCCCTCGAATCCTGCCACGCATGCCGCTGCCGTTGCGCGCGCGCGTGGAAGCGCTCGAGCGCGAGATTGAGCGGCTGCCTCAGGCCGACTGTCCCGTCTGGCACTTCTTCGCTCCGGGCCTCTATGCCCGCAAGATGCTGATCCGGGCCGGCACTGTCCTGACGGGTGCCGTCCATCGTACCGAGCATCTGTGCGTTATCTCGGGCGATATCGAGGTGACAACGGATCACGGTGTCTGCCGCATCACGGACGTTCACGCGATCCTGAATTCGACTCCGGGTACCAAGCGCGCCGGGTTCGCGCATGCGGACACCTACTGGACGACGGTTCATGCGTCCAGCGAGCGCGATCTCGACAAGCTTGTGCGCGAACTGACCGAATCGGAAAACAGCCAGTTGCTGGGCGGTGCCGATAACGAACAGGCCGCTCGCGGCCGGCTGGAGGGCTAATGTCATTTGGCCTGTCAGCGGCAGCGATCGGCGGCATTGCGGCAGGCGTCGGCGCCGTCGGTGGCGCAATCATCAGTTCCAACGGCGCAAATTCGGCAGCTGCTACGCAGGCAGCCGCGACCCAATCCCAGATTGGGCAGCAAAACTACGAGTTCAACACGATTCAGGGCTTGCTCGCTCCGTACGCTGCTGCCGGCAACACGGCGCTGGGAGGTTACGCGACCGCGCAGAGCGGCTATGCGGGCGCGCTCGGCCAGTACTCAAACGTGCTTCAGCAGCTGAACAATCTGACTGGCGCAAATGGCCAGAACGCCCAGCAGTCGTCGCTCACGGGCCTGACGAAAAACCCGCTTTACACGACTGCGATGCAGTTGGGTCAGCAGTCGATTCTGGCAAATGCGAGCGCGACGGGCGGCCTGCGAGGCGGGAACACGATTGCATCGCTCGGCTTCCTGCCATCGCAGGTTCTGGCTAACACCGAGCAGCAGCAGATCAGCAATCTGGGCACGTCGCTTAATGGCACAGCTGGGCTGCTGCAGGGTTACGGAAACCAGGTTTCGCAGTACGGGAATCTTTTACAGGTCGGCGAGAATGCGGCCGCCGGCACGGGCACCGCCGCGCTTTCTACCGGCAACAACATCACAAGCCTGATCGGGCAACAGGGCGCTATTAACGCCGGGTCCACGCTTGCCACGACAAATGCCATGACCGGCGCGCTCAACAACTTCAGCTCCTATCTTGGCACGAGCGGCGGTTCAAGCGCGCTTGCAAGTTTGCTTGCTTCAGCGGGCGGCGTCGGCGGCGCTTCTGGATCGGAAAACCTCGGGGCGGCTATGACCAGTACTCCCGACGATCTGATTAGTGGTTACGGGGGATAAGACCATGTCCGACATTATGGCGACTCCGCCACAGCCCGTAAATTACACCGGCCTTCAGATCCAGCCGGATCCCGTCGGCAACTTTCTGAAGGCTGCGAATACGCAGGCCCAAACCGGCCTGATGAATGCGCAGGCTTCGCAGGCCGGCGCAATGGCGAATATGCAGCAGTTCCAACTGCAACGCCAACAGCAGTACTACCCGATGCTGCAGCAGGCGCTTCAGAACCCGTCGCCCTCGAACTTCGCCGCACTGTCCGCGATGTTTCCCGATCAGCACGAGGCGATCTCGAGTGCATATCAGATGGAACGGCAGGCCCAGCAGCAGCAGATCGTGCAGCCGATGGCTCAGGCTTACGTTTCGTTGCTAAACAACCGACCGGACCTTGCTCTGAACATAGTGCAGCAGCAACGCGATGCGCTCGTCAATTCCGGCGCGGATCCGAACGACCCGACGTACCAGCAAAAGCTGCAGCACGCCGACGTACTGATGCAGCAGATCCAGAACGATCCGAAGGGCGCGACCGGCCTGCTTGGCGCGACGTTGTCCTCTTTCATGCCGCCTGACCAGTTTTCGAAAACGTTCGCCGACTATATGAATGAGCCGGCGACGCTTCAGAAGGCGACGGCCGAAGCAACGACTGCTCAGGCAGGCGCTGCGGTCGCGCCTCAGCAGGCCCAGGCCAATCTGGCGCAGACGCAAGCCAACGTCGCGAACATCAACAACCAGATGCAGCAACGCGTCGCTGCATTCGGCCTCGATCAGCAGAAATTCCAGACCGATACGCAGCTTCGCCTGTCGCAGCTTCGGTATCAGCAGATGGTGCCGAACATGGCGTCGGGAATGGCCGAGCAGCAGGCGCAGGCCGTTGCCGACTCGCAGCTGCGTCAGCAGGAGGCCGATCGCACGCAGGGCCTGGCGCAGCAGATCCAGAGCATGGCTCAAAGCGGCCAGTGGACGAGCGGTATCGGCGGCAGCGCAAAGATGACGCTGCAGGATGTGCTGGGCTCGCAGGATGCGGTCAACGACCTGAAGAAGTCATACGCAGCGGCGCGCGCGAGCGGAATTTTCAGCCAGATCCAGAACGGTAAGACTACCGACGCCGATCTCAAGACGATCAACCAGGGCTTCCCGCAAGACGAGTCGGACCCCGGCCAGCTCGTTGCGTTCATGAATTCGTGGTCGAACGTGAACCGGCGCATCGCGCAATACAACGATGCGAAGGCCGACTGGATCAGTGCGGCCGGCTCGATGGGCAAGCTGCCGCGCGACGGCACGGTGCTTGGCGTGCAGGTTCCGGCCGGCACGTCGTTTAACGACTTCATGGCTCGCGGCCTGGCGAACGCCCAAGGCAATGTGACGCCGCCGAATGCGCCGCCGGGCGCGTTGCCGCGCTACATGCAATACGGCCAATAGGAACGCACGTGGCCGACTATAACGCGAGCGCGTTCCCGACCAGCTACAACGACCCGGCGTATGCCGCGGCCGATCAGTCCGCATCGAATGCTGTCGGCATTCCCGCGGGCTGGCTCACGAACATCCGCACGAAGGGCGAGAAGTCGAACGCCGACCAGATCAGCAGCGCTGGCGCCGCGACGCCCTACCAGATCACGCCCGACACGCGCAACGCAATCATCAAGCAGACGGGCGTCGACCCATATCTCAGCCCCGACACGGCCGCATATGGCGCTGCTTATCTGCTCAAGCAGTCGCTCGACCGGAACGGCGGCAATCCGATTCTCGCGACGGCCGAGTATCACGGCGGCACGGACCCTGACAACTGGGGGCCGAAAACAATGGCATACGTGAAGCGGGTAACCGGCTCGTCGCCGAACAACCCGGATGCAACGCCATCGTTCGCGCAGACGGGGCCGACTGACCCTTCTAATCCTTATCAGCCGACGCAGGCGCCCGATACATCGAGCCTCAATCCGGGATTGCCGGCGGCCAACGGCCCGAGTCTTTCGAAGGTGTTTGCCGCGTACAGGAGCGGCCAGATGGATCCGCAGTCGGCAGCCGAGTTCGAATCAGACGTGAAGGCCGGCAAGGTTCTGCTGCCGAAGGGCATGCAGCTCAATCCGACCGACAGTGGCAACCAGCCGCCCGGAACCGTTATCCAGACGGGTCCGAACGGACAGGATATAGGCGAGACCCCGCCACCTGCTGGCGCAGCTCCGATGCTTTCTGGTGCTACTACAGCATCGCCGATGCAACAGCAGCAACCCCAGGGCTCCGCGCAGGCTATGCAGATCCCGGCTGGCGCTGTGAGTGCATATAACAGCGGCCAGATGCCGCCTGATGTTCGCGCGCAGATGCAGTCGGACATTCAGGCCGGTCGCGCGCAGCTTCCTTCGGGCGCGACGCTCACCGATCCGAATGCACCGCCGCAATCGCAAGGGCTGGGGGCGGATCTGGGACGTCAGGTGGGCCTCACCGCGCGCGACACGCTTCAGGCTGCCGGCAACACTGTCGGGCTCGCCTATGACCCGATCGCCGCGGTATTGAACAAGGCCGGGCAGTTCATCGGACACGATCCGCAGATCCAGCCACTCGGCGCACAGGCCGGGCAGCTGGCGGACCGCCTTGGACTGCCTCAACCGGTTGGCTCGCTCGAGCGCGGCGTGAACGCGGCCGCCCAGGGTGCGGCCGAGGCTGGCGCATTCGCTGGGGCTGGGGGCGCTGCGTCGGAAATGCCCGATATCGTCGGACAGCTCGGCAAGGTTTTCAGCGCGGACGCTGGCAAGCAGGTTACTGCAATGGCAGCGGGGCAGGCCGCCGCACAACACGCGAAAGACGCCGGCTATTCACCGGCCGCGCAGGCGCTGATCAATATCGGAACCATGGCGACCACGATGGGCGGCGCGGCTGCGCTCGAGGGACTCGCCGCCCGCGGATCGCCCGTCGTTGCCGATCTCGCACAGCGCATGTATGCCGGTGTGAAGGCGCAGGGTGAGGAGGCCGCTGGCGGGACAGCTCCTGCCACCGAATCGTCGGCGCAGGCCGCGCAATCCGCCGCGCCCGCTGCTGCGGATACCGCAGTTCCCGCGGCAGCGGGGACGGCCGCCGATCAGGCTCCGACTGCCGCAACTGCCGCCGAAACCGCTGCGCCGCCGGCAGTTGCTCCCGTTGCGAACGCCGCCTCGGCAGGTGCAGATGTCGCTGGAGCTGGCGCCGCGCCGGATACAGCAGAGGCGGCTGTGCAACCCGCGCTTCCGCCCGGGTCTCCGCAGCCGTTCATGTCTTCGGCCGATCTCACGGAACAGGCGCGCCGCGCTGTCGGAGAAGGCCCGTTAGGCATGGGCAAGAGCGCTGCGCAAGATACGCTCGCGGCCCAGGTCGCTCCGGACCAGACCGCGCTCCAGTACGCGCGCGATCTCGGCGTCGAAGACACGCTCGACCCGGACCACATCACGACGAATCAGGCCTATCGCGAGCTTGCCGCGGCAGCCAAGTCGATTCCTGGTAGCGATGCGCGCGCAGCGGAAATCCCGAAGCTGCAGCAGCTGGCGGATCGCGCCCAGCAGATCGTGACGGATGCCGGCGGCACAAACGATCTGAGTCAGCTCTCGGCCAGCGTCAAGAATGACCTGATGAACACCCAGCAGGGCCTCGACCAGAAGGCGGAGGGACTTTACAAGCAGGTTATGTCTGACGTCGGCCCGAACATGCCGGTGACCGCGCCGCAGACGGGTGCGTTCCTCGAGCAGCGCGCGCAGCAGTTCAATGGCGTCGACGGAATGCCTTCGCTGGAGAAGAAGGCCTACCAGATGCTCACGCCGAAGCAGGTTCCAGCCGAAGGCGGGCAGCCCGGCGAAATGGCACTTCAGCGTCCGACCTACACGATGCTTGATTACCTGCGAAAGCAGGTCGGCAACGCGATCGACAATCCGCAGCTTTTCAAGGACGCGGACCAGGGCGCGCTGAAAAACCTCTACGGCAAGTTGCTCGAGGATCAACGCTCGAACCTCGAAACGGTGCCCGGCGCGCTCGAGAAATACGACCTCGCGAGCGCGACCACCCAGATGCGCAAGAGCGTCGAAGGCGACATGGTCTCGCTGTTCGGCCGCAAGATCTCTCAGGAGCTGTATGGCGCCGAAGACAGCCAGGTTGGCGGCGCGCTCGCGACTCCGCTGCGCACCGCGATGATGGCGCTGCCGAAGGGAAACGAATCGAATTTCGTCAACCTCATCAACGCGGTACCGAAGAGCCTGCGTCAGGAAGTCACTGTGAGCGGACTGCGCTTCGCATTCAACCGTTCGCTGCAGGACGGCACACTCAACTTCAAGAACTTCGCCGACTGGTGGGACGGCCTCAAGCAGAACTCGCGGGCGTTTAACGCGGTAATGGCGAACCTGCCTCCGGACACGCGCACCGAGCTCGGCAAGATGGCTTACCTGTCGCGCGGCGTCGCGGATTCACTGCAGAACCGGATCATGACGGGCCGCCTCGGCGTGGTCGCAAAGGATCTGCAGACGTCCGACGGCGTCGTTTCCAAGGTGATGTCGACGGCGAAGAAGGGGGGCGCCGGAGCACTCATTGCTGGCGCTGCGCATGCGGCGGGCCCACTGGGTGCTGGCGCTGCGGAGCTGCTGCTCAACGTCCTTGATCGCGGCAAGCCCGAGGTCGCGAAAGCCGTCGGCGACTTCATCACATCCCCCGAATTTTCAGCAATCGTCAAGTCACCGTCGACGGCATCTGACTCCGCAATTCAGGCGGCCGTCAATTCGCCGAGCATGCGGCGCTTCTATTCGCTGGCGAAAGACAAGGGCGCGCCGGGTGATCCCGCGACGCGCGAGCGCTGGCTGCGCGGAATCATCGGCTCGGTAGCGAGCGAAAACAACTCGAACAGGTGACGGACATGTCCAGCATGGTAACCAACCCCTTTGCGGTATTCCTCGATTCGCTCGGCAATGCACTGCAGGGCGGTTCTGTTTACATCGGGGTTCCGAATACCGATCCGACTAAAAACCCGGTCGATATCTATCAGGACGTTGGGCTCACCACGCCGTTTCCACAACCGGTAGTCGTCACGGACGGCGTCCCAACATTGCAGGGTTCGCCGCGGCAGATATTTCTTGGTGTTGATGTAACGACCTACTCGATCGCGGTATTCGACTCGGGCGGCAATATGGTCCAGTCGCTGCCAAGCGTCCAACCTGCCGCGAGCGTGGCTGCTGCCGGCAATGAGAACCTCGACGTGTTTGTCGAGGGCACGGATTTCACGTCGGGCACGATTCCAACCCTGACATTGAGCGCAAATCCGGGCTCAGCCGACAACGTTTTTCTTACCTACGACGCGGCACCGCAATTTCCGAATGACGATTTCACCGTCACCGGGCGAGCACTGACGCCTACGGCGCCCGTTCCCGTAGGCATAACGAAGATCCGTGCTCGCTATGGCGCGACGCTCGCGATCGGGACGCCGGCGAACGGAAGCGTTACGGACGAAACTGTCGCGCCCAACGCGGCAATCCAGGCATCGAAGCTGTCGTTCACGCAAAACATGGCTGGCGCGGTTGCCCTGAGCGTGCAGCAGGACCTGCAAAACTACGTCAACATCAGGCAGTTCGGCGGGAAGGTTGACGGCGTTACTGACGACACAAATGCGTGGACCGTCGCGCTCGTAGCGTGTGCACTCGCGAAGTGCGCTCTTTATACCCCCGCCGGAACGAGCCTCTGTTCGCCGGCCGCGCCGATTACCGTTGCGGCGTCCGTCAAGATTTTCGGTGATGGCAAATACAGCAGCATCATTCAGACAAACAATGTCAACGCGCAGATCTTCAGTTTTACGGGGCCCTACGTCTGCGTCGAGGACATCCAGCTGTGCGGGCCCGCGGAGCCGGTATCAGGCTATCTGCTATCGATATCGTGCGGCTTCGCAAACCTCAACCGCGTCTGTTTTGCCAGCTATTTCAACGCGATTAATGCTCTCGGCAATACAGGGGTGTTTCGGGACTGCGATTTCAACGTCGCGGTCACGACCTCCTCTGTGGGTATCACTGTCAATGGCTACGCGGGCGGCCTGACGGTTGACGGCTGTCTCTGGCCGGTTCCAGCGGTGCAACCTCTGGCCGGCATTCTCGTAAAGAACTGCGGTGCACTGCAGATCGACAATTGCAACATCATCAGGCAAGGGAACAATCTGGCCGTGCTGCCGGGGGCCGGGCAAGGCGTCGCTTCCATTCAGGCGACCAACACATTCTTCGATTCTGCGCAGGGCACGAACGTTCTCATTCAGCCGCAAAGCGGAAGCACGGGCATTAACCGGCTCTACTTCACGCAGTGCGAGGCCAGCAGCTCGGCCAACAACGGGATGCTCATCGACGGCTCAGCGGGCCCGATCAGCGGCGTGCAGATTCACGGTCTGCAGACAAATGCGTGCGGTGCCAATGGACTCCTGATTACAGGCGCTAACGTAGTCGGCGTGGACGTGATCGGCGGGGAATCCTCCGGAAATACAGGCTCGGGCGTGAGCCTCAATAATGGGTGCGGCCAGATCCGGATATCCGAACTGGTTGCCGGTTCGGCATATGGAGATCTACCGAACGCCACCGGCATTTTCATCGAAAGCGGCGTTACTGGAGTCGTTCTCGACAACTGCGATGTCGCCAACAACACCGGCAGTGGCATTAGCGACGGGACCGCTGGAGCGGCCATTATCCGGAACTGCGTTGGCTACACAACGGCTAATACCGGCACCAATGCGATCGCTTCTGGCGGCACTTCGATCGTTGTCAATCATGGGCTGCCCATAGCGCCGTCGCCGGCGCAGATCCAGCTCACGCCGCTCGGACCCTTCAGCGCACCCCCCTACGTCGACCCAACGACCATCACAGCCAGCCAGTTCACCGTCCGAACGGCCACTGCGCCGGGCGGATCGACGTCGTTCGGCTGGCGCGCGACCTGTAACGGTGTCCAGTGAAAAACATTAACCAATCTTTGCACGGGGAAACAATGCCGACCAATGACGAACTGCACCTGGCCGACCAGAAGCACGCTGCTGCGATCGAAGAGCTTCGAAGGCAAATGCACCGGCAGGGCGAAATGATCGAGACGCACGACATCCACATCAGGCGGCTCGATGAGTTCACGGCCGAGCTGCGCGAATCGCTTGCAACCAAGGATGACATTCAGGGGCTTCGCGCCGACATCCGCGAGCGACTGGACCGCGACCAGTTGCTCGACGAACGCCTTGACCATTACCGGCAGCGAATCGTCGATCTTGAAACCGAACGCGAACAGAAGGCTAGCGCGCGCGAGTCGCGTTTCTCCCGAAACATGAACTGGGCCGTGCTCGCATTGTTTGCCGTCGAGGTGATCGTGGGCGCCCTGCAGCTCGTGGGGGCTGGTCACCATGCCTAATTTCTCGCGGCTCTATCTGGCGTTCCGCAGGCCACGCGTCTTTCTTGTGGCGCTCATCACGTTTGTGACGGTATCGCTGCTCCTGCACCTCGTGCGCGGCTATGACTCCGAATTTGGCGCGACGAACCTGATCCTTTCGATTGAAGCTTCGATTGCGAGCGCGATGCTGATGGTCGTCGCCGAAGATTCTGCCGAGATGCAGCGGCGACAGGCCGAGCAGACGCGCGAAATGCTTGTCGCGGTGCTTTCAATGTCCGAGGTGCAGCAGCGAACGCTGAAGGGCATCCTTCTCATCGCCGAGGCGCAGCGCGACATGCTGATCGACCACGCGGATCTGCTGCGCGCGCTGAAAGAAGGCGATCAGCGCATCCTGGAAATGCTCACCAAAGGAGAGGCGCATGCCGCGGATCTCGGCTGACCAGGCTGGCGGCCTGAACCGCTGCGCGCTCCTCGATGCAATAGCCTGGTCGGAGATTGGGCCGGACGTGCTGAACAACTCGGACGACGGGTACAACGTGCTCGTCGGCTCTCTGCCGGGTGCGGTTCATACGTTTTCGAGCTACGCCGATCACCCGGGCATTTTCGTGCCGGCGTGCAATTCGGATGCGGCGGGACGCGCCCAGATCATGAAGCACTGGTGGGACGCCTACAAGCCGATCCTGCATCTGCCCGATTTCAGCCCGGTCTCACAGGATCTGTATGCGATCCAGCAGCTGCGCGAATCGCATGCGCTGCCCCTGATCGATGCGGGAAATCTCGAGGGCGCTGTCGCAGCGATTGCGCATATTTGGGCGTCGCTCCCGGGCTCTCCCTATGGCCAGCACACCAATACGTTCGATTCCATCAAGGCCGCCTATCTCCTGGCGGGCGGCCAGCTTTCCTCAACCTGAAGGTGACCCATGACCACAAGTCAATTTCTGATGGCTGTCCTGAACTGGCTTCAGGGCGATCCGTCGCACGTCGTTGCGGCCGCCGCGCTTCTTAACGCGGTAATTCCCACTCCGGATCCGCGCACGCCGGTTGGGAAGGTCTACAAGGCGCTCGAGCTGCTGGCGCTCAACGTTCTGCACGCAAAGGAAACCGGCGTCTCGCCGGCGACGCTGGCGGATCAGGTTGCCGCGGCTCTCGCGCAAAAGCAGTCCCCTCAAACAGCATTGCCCACCTCGAAGGAACCTTCGTGAAAAACGCGAAACGACTCATCAGCGTCGCGATGTCAATCATCGCCGGAATTTCCCTGCTTGCGGCCTGTACTGCCGCACAGCAGACCCAGGCGCTCACTGTGGCGCAGCAGGTCAACGCACAGATCGCGAAGGTTTGCGACGTGTACAACCCGATCGCCGCCGACGTCACGGCCTTATATCCGACGGTGAGCAGCCCGGACGTGTTGCTTGGCATGTCTGCGGTGGCGGGATTGTGCGGGGCGAATGCCGCAACGGACGTGGCATCCCTCCAGACCATTTCGCAGACCGTTCTCCCGGCGGCCGTCAAAGGCCTGGCTACCGCAGGCCTGAGCGCAGCGGACCAGTCCAAGATCGGCAACCTGCTGACTGTCGCAAACCTGGCGGTGGCCGCCGCATATGCGGTCTATGGAACGCCGACCGCGGCCCCTGCGGCATCATCGCCCGTGGCCGCTTCCGCGCCGGTTGCTGCGAGCCAGTAAATGACGCCGCATGACTTCGCGCTGCTCGCGCAAGAGGCCTATACCGCGGTGCCGGACATCGGCACCGCGGATAGCGCCTCGCGCGCGATTATTCGCGAGACTCCTGCGGGTCTCGTCGTGGCATTCCCGGGAACGAACAACGTCACATGCTGGCTGGCGGACCTCGATGTTGCGCCGACGCCGGTCGATGGGGCGGGCGATGTGCATCGCGGATTCTGGCTTGCCTGGCAGGCGATCGCTGCTGAAGTGCTGGCGGCGATCGGCGATAAGCCCGTGACGCTGGTTGGGCACTCCCTTGGCGCGGCGATCGCCATCATGGCCGCAATCTCGCTGACGGTCTCGGGCAAGCCGCCGGCGGCGGTGTTTGGATTCGAGCCGCCGCGCGTGTCGACGGGAGTGAACGTGGCGGCCGTATTGCGCGACGTTCGCGTGAGTCTTTTCAAGAACGGCAACGACCTCGTTCCGGACGTCCCGCCCGGCTGGAATCACGCGGCCCCCCTCATGCATATCGGCGCGGCAGCCTGTCCCTTTCCGAATGTATCGGATCACCTGATCGCGAGAGTGGTCGAGGCGCTTGCCGTCGCAGCAAACACTCAGGACTAGAGCAATGAAAAAGCTACTCGCAGGTCTTCTCTCGCTGGTTTCATCCTTGGCGTTCGCTACGTCGACGGTACCGATCCAGCTACTCAACCCTACCGGGTCGACAAGCGGGCAGGCAATCGTTTCGACAGGCGCCACCAGTGCGCCGGCGTGGGGAGGCCCGTATGCGGCGTTGACGGGGTCCGCCTTCACTGGCCCGCTGACGATCAGCTATGCAAATGCCGTCGTTACAACGAATGATTCGTCCGGCACTGGATTCGCGAAATACGCGTTTTTGTCCAATGGCTCCTATGTCTGGGACATCTACAAGGCGAACGGCGGTACCGGTAGCCTATGCGTAGAACGGTATGTTTCCGGGACCTTCGTCGACGATCCCCTCTGTATTTCCAATTCGTCGGGAGCCGCCACATTTGCTGATGGGCTGACCGTATCGGGCGGCACGATAACGGGCATATCCGGACGACTTCTGAATGTCCAGGTCTTCTCAGCCAGCGGTACCTATACGCCGACGAGTGGCACGACGAAGACCATTATCACGGTGCAGGCGCCCGGCGGCGGATCGGGCGGAGCCGCAACGACGTCATCTTCCAACGTATCTTTCGGGTTTCCAGGCTCGGGTGGCTCTTACGCACAAGTGTTGTGGGCGGCTCCGACGTCGCAAACAGTGACTATTGGAACGATCGGCACAGCAGGTACGGCGGGGGGCGCCGGCACGGCAGGAGGCACGACTAGCGTTGGATCGGTCGTGTCGTGCCCAGGAGGAACCGCGGGAGTCGCAGGACTTACCTCTACGCCGCCTTCGATCCTGGGGCCCGGTGCGGGGCCTGCAGCCTGCACGGTTTCGGGGGCAACGACGATCACGAGCATTGTTGGCGGCCGCAGTCCGCTTCAGATCGCCCTTTCGACCACGGTGGGCGCGAATTCCCAGGGCGGCCCGAGTGCGATGGGCTATGCCACTTTTGGCGCGGGCGGCAATTATGGTGTCGGCGGCGCGGGGAGTTTCAATCCGATCAGCACGAGCGCGGGCAATGGTTCTGCTGGCGGCCCGGCCATCGTAATTTTCTACGACTACCAGTGAGCTAGCGGCCGCGCCTGACGACGATACCGACCGATGTCGCAACATACAGGCCGAGCATGAGCCTAAGGTGCGGCTCCTGGCAGTATGGCGGCATGTCGACGTAGTATTCCAGCGGATGAGCGTCGGGCGCGATGCGCAATTCCTGGACCTCGTGCCCGCGATCGCGCAAGCGGGCGATCAGCTCCTCGATGTCGCGCCGGCGGTAGATTACCGTGTGGCCCTGCTCGACCGTCCCATCGTTCGACGACAGGTTGAATTCGGTAGTGTGCACGGCGATGCCGCCGACCCGCAGCGTTTTCTCGACTGCATTAATGACGAACTGCATTCCCGCTTCCAGATCGCCGAGATGCTCGAAACAGCAGGACGACCAGTTGAAGTCGAAACCCCGCAGATGTTCGGGAATCGCGTTCATGTCACAAGTTTCATAAGTGACAAGCCGATCGAAGGTCTGCCGGTCGACAACTTTTTCGTGCCACAGACCGTCCAGCGAAGCGCTGTACTGCCCCGTCTCGTTCCAGCCCGCTGCTGCGCCTATCTCCGCCGGCGCATCGGTGGCCACGATCGCTGCTCCCATCTTCGCGAATAGAGAGGGCAGCCTTTCGGAGCCGACGCCGAAGACCAAACCCCGGGCACCGGGCTTCACTTCGCCAGATTCGATCAGGTGATGGATGATGAATACCCACTCCCAGAGCTTGCGGTGATAGGTGAACCAGTGACTGATGAGTCCGCGTATTTCCTGGAATCTCGGATGGAAGAAATCGGCAGCTGTGCAGTTGGAAAACTGCATGAAGGCGCCGGCGCCGTTCGGATGGAAAAATGGTGGCCGAGGCAGATAATGCGGCGCGACAACAGGTTGTTGGCCATGCGCTTCAGCGCGAATGGCGGCAATCGACCGGTTGAGTTCGTCCCGCAGCGCAGCGAATTCCCCTTGCCACGCGCGATCGTTGATCTCGATCACCGCAGGCGGCTGTTTCTCGGCAGCTGCGATTTTGTTCAGTGAATCATGGATTCCGAGCAGCGCGCTGTACGCGCGCAGTACCTGCCGGAATGGCGTCATCTGGGTGACGGACATGAGGGCCTCTCTCTCGTTTTGTAAGGATTTTCTTACCTCGTGTTACCGACGCGCAGTCTACACCAGTTGAAGGAGAGGCCGCAGGTTCGGATCAGTGAGTTCCAATCGCTGCTGTTACCGCCGCTATGACGTCCTGGCTCAGGTCGCTGGCGATCTGGCAAACCGCGAGCCGGTGCGCGGGAATGACTTCGTCGTCGACGGCGCTGTGAGCCATCAAGGCGAGTAGCCCCTGCAGCTGCATCGCCTTCAAAAGCACTAGATCGATCGCTTCGATAAGCATTTTTATCTGCAGATGGTCTCCTCGGACGCCGGTGTTTTCAGGCGCAAAATCTCTCTCGCTATAGGGTTGGTCTGGCCCGTTCATGTGGTTCTCTCGATGTAATGTGGTCTCGATTGTGGGTATCGCACCTCGGTAGTGCGGAGAACATTATGAAACGGGAGTGAAACTATCGTATCCCGAAAAGCGGCCTGAGTTGGCCGCAATTTGCGGCCAAAGTCTCGCGATGTGGCACCGATTTGATGTCATCAATACAATCGCGCGCATGGCCAAGACCAAAGACATCGTCAACACGACGCTTCGCCTGCCTCGGGATCTGCACGCGCAGCTCGAGGCGCAGGCATCGACCGGCGGCATCACGCTAAGCGCTGAGATTATTTTCCGGCTGCAGCACGATCCGCGCGACAGCTATGCTCGCGCGATCCTAGACGAGATCAGGTCGCGGGACAGTGCGGTAGAAGAGGGGCTGAGACGACAGGTCGAGACGATGCTAGGGGCCTTGGAACGAGCCGACGAAGTACTGGAGCGCGTCGAGAGCGCGATGGCGCTGGTGCCTCCGGACAGCGCTCCGGCAGCATTGAAGCGAGAGGTGGAGTTCGCGCGGCAGTTGATTGCTGCTCTCAGCGCTCATCGTTGAGGCGTTCGCATTGCCAGCTTTTTGCCAGCATTGATTGTCCGGATGCCTATCTAAAAGGGATTGTAGGGGTTCGAGTCCCCTTCCTCGCACCAAGTATTTAAAAAGCCCCGCCAGTCGATGACTGGTGGGGCTTTTTACTTACTGGTTGCACGCACAACCAATCGCCACGGAACCGCTTACCCGGTTACTCCGCGCGTGCCTGCACGCTTTCGATAATGCGGTCGAGCGCGTCGCCGAACGCCGCTTTCTCTTCCTCGTTGAGGCAGTCGAACAGATCGACGTTCCACTTGCGGGCGATCGGCATGATCTTGCGGTACAGCTCGCGTCCGTCAACAGTCAGCGAAATCAGCACGACGCGTCCGTCTTCTTCGCTCGCTTCGCGCTGCACGAGCCCCTGGTTGATCAGCGCTTCCGCCGCGCGGCTTGCCTGACTCTTGTCGAGGTTTGCATGCCGCGCGAGGTCCATGACCGAAAACGGCCCAAACGATCCCACTGACGCAATCACGCGAGCCTCCGGCAATGTCACACCGAGCTTCTCCTGATAACGCTCGCCGATGCCGCGTTCGGCAAGCTTGTTCAATACGTGCAGACGGTATGTCAGAAACTGTTCGAGCCCGGCTTTGGCGGAGGCCTTCATGGTCGTCCCGATGGTGAGTGAAAGCGATCGTGGCGCTGTGATTGTTGCCGCAACCGCCTCACGGGTCAACGCACGCCGTATCTAAGACGCGTCAGCTGCTCGGCTTCGTTGGCGAGCAACTGCGCGGCATCGCGAATCGCGACTTCGAGTGTGATCGGGCCAGGCGCCGGCGAGAAGCAGCCGCTGAAATGTTCGGCAAGGCGCGGCAGCGCGGAGGAGTCCACTGCGCCCGACAACAACGTGGCCGGCACGCCTAAGGCGCGTGCATGCGCGCAGGCGATAAACGGCGCCTTGCCGTGCAGCGTCTGGACATCCGAGCGGCCTTCGCCCGTGATCAGCCAGTCTGCGCCTTCAAGCGCTACATCAAGGCCGATCTGGCGAGCCACGGTTTCCGCGCCCGGTTCGAACTGCGCGCCGAGCATATGCAACGCGAAACCCAGACCGCCGGCTGCGCCCGCGCCTGGCAAGTTGCGAGCCGTGCGCTGGAGAGCCGGTTCGAGCAGATCGGCGAAGCGGGCGAGGGCCGCGTCGACGCTCGTGATCTGTTCGGGTTTCACGCCTTTCTGCGGCCCGAAGATCGCAGTGGCGCCATGTTCGCCCGTGAGCGGATTGTCCACGTCTGACATGCCGACGAATGTCGTATCGGCGAGTCGCGCATCCAGTTGCGAGACGTCGACGCGAGCCAACCGGGCAAGCTGCTCGGGTGTCGGCTCGAGTTCCTCGCCCTGGGCATCGAATAGCTTCATGCCAAGGCCTGCCAGCAATCCCGCGCCACCGTCATTCGTGCTGCTGCCACCGAGCGCCACGAAGAAGCGCCGCACGCCGAGGTCGAGCAGTGCGCGAATGGCTTCGCCCATGCCGCGCGAGCTGCGTGCTTCAACCGGTACGCCCATGCCGACAGGATCGGTAATGCCCACGATCTCGGCCGTTTCGACGATCGCGCTGCCGTCGCCTGTCAGCCCTGTGGCTGCTTCACGCACAGGACCCGCGGCGCCGCGCACGCTCAGGACGCGGCGTTCGCCGCCGCCGGTCAGCATGGCGTCGAGCGTGCCTTCGCCCCCGTCGGCCATCGGGCAGATGCGCACGATGACATCGGGCCGCGCACGCGCTACGCCGGACGCGATGGCTTGCGCCACCTGTTCGGCGCCAAGCGAGCCTTTAAAAGAATCGGGAGCAATGACGACGACGGGCGCGGACGACAGATTCGGCATGGTGTCTCTTGATAGTTGAATTCAGTGCGGAGGCGGTGCGGGCGGGCGCTAGCCCAACGCGTCCGCTAGCTTATCAGCATGCCGCGCGCGACTGAATACGTCGAACAGCATAGCCGGAATGGAGTGACTGAAGAGGCGCAAACATGGGCCCAGGCCGTCAAAACGGCTCTAAACCGACCCGAAACCCGCAGGAAACTGGACAAAAATGGGCGCGAAACTCCGAATCCCGGCTAAGCGCGCGAATAGTTTGCTAAAATATTCGGCTCTTTAGACCCAAACCGTGCTGCCGGTGGCCTGCAAGCCCGCGGCGCAGGCGCTGAATCGATGTGACGCAAGATGCGAAGCGACGTCGAATAGCGGCACGAAGAAGATAACTGATTCGCTCGAATAATTTTAGGACGATTGAAGCCATGGCTAACGTTGTTGAGAACCTCGGCAAGCTCGAACGCCGCGTCACGATTTCCCTGCCGAAAGACACCGTGCAGAAGGAAGTGGACTCGCGTATCCGCCAACTCGCGAAGAATGTGCGCATGCCGGGCTTCCGCCCTGGCAAGGTGCCGCTCAAGATGGTGACGCAACAGTATTCGGGCCAGGTGGAAGCCGAAGTGCTAAGCGACAAGGTTGGCAAGGAGTTCTTCGACATCAGCCGCGCCGAGAACCTGCGCGTCGCGGGTCAGCCGAGCTTCGCGCCGAAGGTCGATGCAGCGGAAGGCGACTACGCTTTCGACGCAACCTTCGAGGTTTACCCCGAAGTCAAGCTGGGCGACGTTTCCACGGCTGAGATCGAGCGCACCACGACCACCATCAGCGAAGCGGAAATCGACCGCACGCTGGACATCCTGCGCAAGCAGCGCGTGCACTTCCACGCCCGCGGCGACGCCGGCGAACACGGCGACGGCGGTGCAGACACCGCAGCCAAAGACGGCGACCGCGTGACGGTCGACTTCGCCGGCAAGATCGACGGTGAAGTGTTCCAGGGCGGTAGCGCGGAAGATTTCGCGTTCGTGCTCGGCGAAGGCCGCATGCTGCCGGAATTCGAAAAGGCAGCGCTTGGTCTGAAAGTGGGCGAAGCGAAGGAATTCGACCTGGCGTTCCCGGCCGACTATCACGGCAAAGACGTCGCCGGCAAGACGGCGCAGTTCACGATTACGATGAAGAAGATCGAGTGGCCGCACCTGCCGGAAATCGACGCTGAATTCGCCAAATCGCTCGGCATCGAAGACGGCGATCTGGTGAAGATGCGCGCTGAAATCAAGGACAACCTCGAGCGCGAAGCGAAGCGCCGCACGCAATCCATCGTCAAGAACCAGGTGATGGACGCGCTGTTGAAGATTTCGGAGCTGGACGTGCCGAACGCGCTGATCGAACAGGACCAGCAGCGTCTCGTCGAAATGGCGCGTCAGGATCTGACGCAACGTGGTGTGCCGAACGCCGCCGACGCGCCGATTCCTGTAGAAATGTTCAAGGAACAGGCTGAGCGCCGCGTCAAGCTGGGCCTCGTGCTCGCTGAACTGGTCAAGGCCAACGGGCTGCAGGCGAAGCCGGAGCAGATTCGTGCCGAAGTCGACGAATTCGCGAAAAGCTACGAAGACCCGAAGGAGGTCGTCCGCTGGTATTATTCCAACCAGCAGCGCCTTGCAGAAATGGAAGCCTACGTCGTTGAAGCCAACGTCGTCGATTTCGTGCTCAGCAAGGCCAAGGTGACGGACAAGGAAGTAAGCTTCGAAGAACTGGCAAGCGCAACGGCGCAAGCGTAAGCGTCGCTGCAACGGCGTGCCGGCTGTCGGAGCGACGGCCCGCACGCCGTTTTTTTATAAAGCGTCGTGTTGAGCGGGGTTCGCCGGGGTCGGCGCACTTGAATACTGCGCTGTCGTACTTACCTGTCCGGTACCTGATAAATATTCCCAGACAAGGACCCATTGCATGACCTTTCGCGCCCAAATGCTGGACACGTTGACCTCCCAGTCGTCGCGGGATCTCGAAGCACAGGCGCTCGGACTCGTGCCGATCGTCGTGGAAACGAGCGGCCGTGGCGAGCGTTCGTACGATATCTACTCGCGTCTGCTCAAGGAACGCGTGGTGTTTCTGGTCGGTGAAGTGAACGACCAGACGGCCAACCTCGTCGTCGCGCAGTTGTTGTTCCTCGAAAGCGAAAATCCGGACAAGGACATCAGCTTTTACATCAATAGCCCGGGTGGTTCGGTTTCGGCCGGGATGGCGATCTACGATACGATGCAATTTATCAAGCCGGACGTGTCGACCCTGTGCATGGGCCTCGCGGCCAGCATGGGCGCGTTCCTGCTGGCGGCCGGCGCAAAGGGCAAGCGTTTCACGCTGCCGAATGCACGCGTGATGATTCACCAGCCGCTCGGCGGCGCGCGTGGTCAGGCATCGGATATCGAGATCCAGGCCCGTGAAATCCTGTATTTGAAGGAACGGTTGAATCAGTTGCTGTCGCATCACACCGGTCAGCCGGTCGAGCGTATCGCTCGCGACACTGATCGCGACAACTTTATGTCGGGCGACGACGCCCAGGCGTACGGCCTGGTCGATCAGGTGTTGCATAAGCGTCCATGATCCGGCGCGGTTTTCGCCCCGTTTTTGAGGGCGAGAACACGCCCGTTTATGGTGTGAAATAATTAGAATCGTCCAAGCGCCTGCGGCAAGCGCCGTCACTGCTTTTGCTCATTCGCCCCAACTGCGAGGCAGGGGCAAACGGCGTATCATGTAATCGAGTGTCCGGAGGCTCACACATCTATGGCGGACAAGAAAGGTTCTAACAGCGAAAAGCTGTTGTATTGCTCGTTTTGCGGCAAGAGCCAGCATGAAGTCAAAAAGCTGATTGCCGGCCCGTCGGTATTCATCTGTGATGAATGTATCGACCTGTGCAACGAGATCATTCGTGACGAAGCAGCAGGCGCGGGCATTGAAGCGGGCCTGTCCAAGTCCGATCTGCCGAGTCCGCAGGAAATCCGCGAAATTCTCGATCAGTACGTAATCGGGCAGGAACGCGCGAAGAAGATTCTTGCAGTGGCCGTTTACAACCACTACAAGCGCCTCAAGCATCTCGACAAGAAGGACGAAATCGAGCTGTCGAAGAGCAACATCTTGCTGATCGGCCCGACCGGCTCCGGTAAGACTTTGCTCGCGCAGACGCTCGCCCGCCTTCTGAATGTCCCGTTCGTCATTGCCGACGCAACGACGCTGACGGAAGCCGGCTATGTCGGTGAAGACGTCGAGAACATCATCCAGAAGCTCCTGCAGAACTGCAACTACGAAGTCGACAAGGCCCAGCGCGGCATTGTCTACATCGACGAAATCGACAAGATCAGCCGCAAGTCGGACAACCCTTCGATTACCCGCGACGTATCGGGCGAGGGCGTTCAGCAGGCGTTGCTGAAGCTGGTCGAAGGGACGATGGCGTCGGTGCCGCCGCAAGGTGGTCGTAAGCATCCGAACCAGGACTTCATCCAGGTCGACACCACTAATATTCTGTTCATCTGCGGCGGCGCGTTCGACGGCCTTGAAAAGGTCATCGTCGACCGTACGGAAAAGACGGGTATCGGTTTTGGGGCCAGCGTCAAGAGCAAGCAGGACCGCGACGCGGGCGAAGTGCTGCGCGAAGTGGAGCCGGAAGATCTGATCAAGTTCGGGCTGATTCCTGAACTGATCGGCCGTCTGCCGGTGGTTGCCACGCTCGGCAAGCTCGACGAAGTTGCTCTGATGAAGATTCTCGTCGAACCGAAAAACGCGCTCGTGAAGCAGTATCACAAGCTGTTCAGCATGGAACGCGTGGAACTCGAGATCCGTCCTGGTGCATTGCAGGCGGTTGCACGCAAGGCGATCCGTCGGAAGACGGGTGCGCGTGGTCTGCGCTCCATTCTGGAACAGGCGTTGCTGGACGTGATGTATGAGTTGCCGACGATGAAAGGGGTTAGCAAGGTCATCATCGACGACAACGTCATCGACGGCGACGGTAAACCTCTACTGATCTACGAAGACGCACCCAAGGTTGCGGGTTCGAATTGATCGGCTTTAAAGGTTTTGCAAAAAAAGCCGTTCATGGCAACGTGAACGGCTTTTTTGTTTATCTTGGGTTAGGATGGTTGTGTTTCCTTTGGAGTCACTGAACTTTTCCCACACGCGGAGGCCTTGTAATCGTTTTTGCAGGCCTCACCTATCGAACGAACTGATACCACTCATGGGGAAATGAAATGTCAGGAACCCAACTCCTCCCGCCGGAACGCACTACGCTCCCGCTGCTCCCGCTGCGTGATGTAGTCGTTTTCCCGCACATGGTGATTCCGCTCTTCGTAGGCCGCCCGAAGTCGATCAAGGCTCTCGAAGCAGCAATGGAAGGCGGCAAGCACATCATGCTCGTCGCCCAAAAGACGGCTGCCAAAGATGAGCCGACCGAAAAGGACATGTACGAAGTAGGATGTATTGCCAACATCCTGCAAATGCTGAAGCTGCCTGACGGTACCGTGAAGGTGCTCGTCGAAGGCTTGCAGCGTGCGAAGACGCTCTCGATCGAAGAGCAGGAAACCCAGTTTTCGTGCGAAGTCATGCCGCTCGAACCCGACCACGCCGACAGCGCTGAAACTGAAGCGCTGCGCCGCGCGATCGTGTCGCAGTTCGACCAATACGTGAAGCTGAACAAGAAGATCCCGCCGGAAATTCTGACTTCGCTTTCGGGCATCGACGAAGCCGGCCGTCTGGCCGATACGATCGCGGCGCATCTGCCGCTCAAGCTCGACCAGAAGCAACACATCCTCGAGATGTTCCCGGTCATCGAGCGCCTCGAGCACCTGCTCGCGCAACTCGAAGCCGAGATCGACATCCTGCAGGTGGAAAAGCGCATCCGTGGGCGTGTGAAACGCCAGATGGAAAAGAGTCAGCGCGAGTACTACCTGAACGAACAGGTCAAGGCAATCCAGAAGGAACTGGGCGAAGGCGAAGAAGGTGCGGATCTCGAAGAACTCGAGAAGCGCATCACCGCTGCGCGCATGCCGAAGGAAGCCAAAAAGAAGGCTGACGCCGAGCTGAAGAAGCTCAAGCTGATGTCGCCGATGTCGGCTGAAGCTACCGTCGTGCGCAACTACATCGACACGCTGATCGGCTTGCCGTGGCGCAAGAAGAGCAAGGTCAACAACGACCTCTCGAATGCGGAACGCGTGCTCGACGAAGACCACTTCGGTCTCGAGAAAGTCAAAGAACGTATTCTCGAATATCTTGCTGTCCAACAACGTGTGGACAAGGTCAAGGCGCCGATTCTTTGCCTCGTTGGGCCTCCGGGTGTCGGTAAGACGTCGCTGGGTCAATCGATTGCACGCGCAACGAATCGCAAGTTCGTGCGTATGGCACTCGGTGGCGTGCGCGACGAGGCCGAGATTCGCGGCCACCGTCGGACCTACATTGGTTCGATGCCTGGCAAGATCCTGCAAAGCCTGACCAAGGTTGGCGTGCGCAATCCGCTCTTCCTGCTCGACGAAGTCGACAAGATGGGCCAGGACTTCCGCGGCGACCCGTCCTCGGCGCTGCTGGAAGTGCTCGATCCGGAACAGAACCATACGTTCGCCGATCACTACGTCGAAGTCGATTTCGATCTGTCGGACGTGATGTTCGTTGCGACGTCGAACTCGCTGAACATTCCGCCGCCGTTGCTCGACCGGATGGAAGTGATCCGTCTGTCAGGTTACACGGAAGACGAGAAGGTCAGCATTGCGCAACGTTACCTGTTGCCCAAGCAGAAGAAGAATAACGGCCTGAAGGAAGGCGAGGTCGAAGTCACGGAAACTGCAATCCGCGACATCATTCGTTACTACACGCGTGAAGCGGGTGTACGTTCGCTCGAGCGTGAAATTTCGAAGATCTGCCGCAAGGTCGTGAAGATGCTTCTGCTGAAGAAGGCAGAGGGTGCGGTGACGGTCGACGGCAGCAATATCGACACGTTCCTTGGTGTGCGCAAATACGACTTCGGTCTGGCCGCGAAGGAAAATCAGGTTGGCCAGGTCACGGGTCTCGCGTGGACGGAAGTGGGCGGCGATCTGCTGACCATTGAAGCCGCGGTGATGCCGGGTAAGGGCAACGTGACTCGCACGGGTTCGCTGGGCGACGTGATGAAGGAATCCGTCGAGGCAGCACGCACGGTGGTCCGCTCGCGTTCGCGCCGTTTGGGTGTTAAGGACGAAGCGTTCGAGAAGCAGGACATTCACATTCACGTGCCGGAAGGTGCGACGCCGAAGGACGGTCCGTCCGCCGGTATCGCGATGACGACCGCGCTGGTGTCGGTGTTGACCGGTATTCCGGTGCGTGCCGACGTCGCGATGACGGGCGAAATCACGTTGCGTGGTGAAGTGCTGCCGATCGGTGGCCTGAAAGAGAAGCTGCTCGCAGCGCATCGTGGCGGCATCAAGCTGGTGCTGATCCCGGAAGAAAACACCAAGGATCTCACGGAGATTCCGGACAACGTGAAGAATGCGATCGAAATCGTGCCGGTCCGCTGGATCGACAAGGTGCTCGAACTCGCACTCGAACGTGTCCCGCAACCGTTGCCGGAAGAAGAGCCGAAGCCTGCTGCGCCTGTCGCAGCGGAGGCCGGTAAAGACGCCGCAACGGAAGTGGTGAAGCACTAAGCCAATTCGTAGCAGAGTCTGCGCATCAACAGAAACCCGCGGCATTGTCCGCGGGTTTTTGCTATCTGCAGGTCGCACAAGGCGTTGCATTTGCCTTCGTTGTCCCACTCTTTGGATTAATGGCGCCGCATGCAACCCGTCGTTTTGCGCCGCAGCGCCCGGTCGCAAGATTTCGTCATAAAAGCGGATAGCAAAGTCCCCTCGAATCCGGCGCAACCCCGCTTGACATAAGGCTTTCGGCCAATTCTAATTGGTTGGCTCGGCGTCCTTGCCGTGCTGCGTTATTACCCGGCGCTATAAAGCGCCATTACGATTGCCCAAAAACATTCTCGGGGGTTGGAATGAATAAAACGGAATTGATCGATCACATTGCACAACAGGCCGATATTTCGAAGGCGGCGGCGGGGCGTGCATTGGATGCTGTGATCGGCGGCGTCAAAGGCACGTTGAAGAAGGGTGGTTCGGTGACGCTGGTCGGATTCGGCACGTTTGCAGTTGGCAAGCGCACGGCACGCACGGGACGTAATCCGCGCACGGGCGCTGCGATCAAGATCAAGGCAGCCAAGGTGCCCAAATTTAGGCCTGGCAAAGCACTAAAAGATGCGCTAAACTAATCGACTTGCTGCATAAGGGTGGTGCGTTTCGGAAGGCTCAGAATGCTGAAGAGCGCGGCGCGACTTAGGTAGTAAACAGGTATCACGCAGAATCGCGGAGCGGGTGCTTAGCTCAGTTGGTAGAGCGGCGCCCTTACAAGGCGTAGGTCGGGAGTTCGAGCCTCTCAGCACCCACCAGTTCCCGGTTCAGCATGCAGTGCATACGCAGTATAAGGAGTGGTAGTTCAGTCGGTTAGAATACCGGCCTGTCACGCCGGGGGTCGCGGGTTCGAGTCCCGTCCACTCCGCCAGTATCCTTGAAAGGCGAACTCCGGTTCGCCTTTTTTATTGCCCGCTGTTGTAATATCGGGCGTTCTGTTTTTGGCATCCTTAACGCATGCTCGATTTTTTTCGCAATCACAAACGCCTGATGATGTTCATGCTCATCCTCGTCATCGTGCCGGGGCTGGGTTTTGTGGGTATTCAAGGCTTCCGTGGCTTCTTTGACGAGAGCGCCAACGTCGCCAGCGTCAACGGGCACAAGATCACCCGTGCCGAGTATGACGACGCGATGCGTCAACAACTCGACCGCGCACGTCAGATGCTCGGCGCGAATTTCGACATGAAAATGTTCGACACGCCCGAGCGTCGCAAGCAACTGCTCGACGGGTTGATCGAACAGCGCGTGCTGAACGATGAGACGCAACGTCTTCATCTGACGGCATCCGACGACGCAGTGCGTCGCGTGTTGCTGAACGACCCGGTGATTTCGTCGCTCAAGAATCCTGACGGTTCGATCGACGTGAACCGCTACAAGGAACTGCTCGCCATGCAGGGCATGACGCCCGATCAGTATGACGAGCGCGTGCGCTATACGCTGGCCACGCAGCAGTTGCCGGCCAGCATCGAGGGCAGCGCCTTCACGTCGAAGACACTGGCGCAGAACCTCACGACGCTTGCCGAACAGCAGCGTGAAGTACAGAGTCTCGCGTTCAATCCGCACGACTATCTCGCCAAAATCCAGCCGACCGACGCGCAGTTGCAGGCGTACTACGACGCGCATCGCAATGAATTTGCGACACCCGCCACCGCGACCATCCAATACCTCGTGATGTCGCCGGACGCGCTGGCCGCTGGTCTGCAACCCTCGGACGCGGATCTGAAAAAGTTCTACGACGACAACATCGCGCATTACCAGACTGCCGCGCAGATGCGCGCGAGCCTGATCCTGGTGTCCGTAGCGCCGAACGCGAGCGCGGACGACAAGGCCAAGGCAAAGCAGAAGGCCGATGCCTTGCTGGCGCAAGTCAAGGCGCATCCGGACGACTTCGCGAAGATTGCCCAGGAGAGCTCGCAGGATCCTGCTTCGGCTTCGAAGGGTGGCGATCTTGGCTACTTCGGACGCGGCATGATGGCCGGTGGCCAGGCGTTCGACGACGCTGCATTCAAGCTGAAGAAGGACGAGATCAGCGATGTCGTGCCGACCGACGTGGGCCTGCTGATCCTGAAGGCGACGGATGTAAAGCCGTCTGTCACGCAGCCCTTCGACACGGTCAAGGATTCGATCGCCAAAGACCTGAAGGCTCAACTCGCGGCCAAGGCATTCAGCGATGATTCAGATGGCTTTACGTCGTTGGTGTACGAGAAGGCCAAGAGCCTGCAGCCGGCAGCCGACAAGTACAAGCTGCAGATCCAGACTGCAACGGTGACGCCGCAGCCTAACCCTGCGTTGCCGCTCACGAGCCCGCTGAACAACGCGAAGTTCCTCGCCGCGGTATTTGCGAACGACTCGGTGCAGTCGCATAACAACACGCAGGCTATCGACGCCGGCAGCAACACGCTGATCGCTGCGCACGTCACTGCCTACAAGCCGGCGGCCGTGCCTCCGCTCGACACCGTCAAGGACGCTGTGCGTCAGAAGGTCATCGCCGTACAGGCCGATGAGGCGGCACATAAGGACGGCATCGCCAAGCTTGCCGAGTTGCAGAAGTCGAATGCGACTACCGGTTTTGCGGCGCCACTGAAGGTCTCGCGCAATGACGCCCAGGGCTTGCCAGTCGCCGCATTGAGCGCAATCTACAAGGCCGACCCGCAGAAATTGCCGGCCTACGTGGGTGTCGACCTGGGTGATGCGGGCTATGCGGTGTATCGCGTGAATGCGGTGTTGCCTGGTGCACCGGTCGATCCACGCCGTCTCGTCGCCGCGCAGCAGGAGATCGCGCAGTCGGAAGCGCAATCCGAAGTGGAAGCTTATGTCGAAGCACTGCGCGCGCGTTCGAAGATCAAGTTCTACGGCTCGCTGGATAGCGCTCAAGCGGGTGGCGACTGATTGAGTTGAAGTCCACGCGCGGTGCCAGCAGCAAGCCGCACGCACTTTTCAAGGAATCACAAAAAAACCCCGCATTTGCGGGGTTTTTTCTTATCTGGCGAACTTCACCAGAGGCATTGTTGAGGGGAGCCTTAGAGGCAAGCGCTGATGGAGCTGGTTGCGTCGCTGCTCGCACCGCCACCACCGCTGCGGAAGCCGACCCACGAGCCGGTGCCATTACCCGGGCGCACCACAGCGGCCGCGCCGTTAGGCGGTTGCTGGCCCGGCACATACACGTCGACAGCCTGATTGTTTGCCAAGGTAGCTTGCGAGACGACCTGCTGTTGAGTGCCGTCTGCCCACTTGTGCGCAATACATTGCGCGACGGCTGCTGGAGGTTGCTGGCTTTGTCCCACGGACTGGACGCCAACCGGCGGTTGAGCGGCGCAGGCAGAGATTGCCACGGTCAAAGCGATAAGCGGTAAGTATTTCACGTCATCTCCTCACAAAAGCGCTCAAAAACGAGCCGGATTTCGCGGTTAGCGAAAGTGTCTGATCGACCTTCCCCTGTGCGCGTTCCTCGCTCGTTCGCAACAAGTTGTAAGAAGCTTGTCAGTGTGAGGAACCCGTGCGCAACAACGGCTTGACGGTCGGCCACACGTTGTCAAGTAGCACGGGCTGTGCCTGCTGGGTCGGATGCATCTGATCCGCCTGGAACATGTCTGGTTTATCCGCGATGCCGGCAAGCAGAAACGGCACGAGCGAAACATGCAGGTCCTTCGAGATCTGCTCGTAGACTCCGTGGAACTTTTGCGTGTAGTCGGGGCCGTAATTGGGTGGCACGTACATGCCGATCAGCACGACCTTTGCATGCGCCTGTTGTGCCTGTTCGACGATCGTGCGCAAGTTGTCCTCGGTGGTCGGCAAGGGGACGCCGCGAAGCGCGTCGTTGGCGCCCAGTTCGACGATTACGATGCTCGGTTTGAGGCGCTGTATCAGTTCGGGCATGCGGGCACGCCCGCCGCTTGTCGTGTCGCCGCTGATGCTTGCGTTTGCAACGCTATAATCGATCCGCTCATTGGCAAGACGCTGGCGCATCAATGCAACCCAGCCCGTATCGCGGGGCAAGCCATACTCGGCTGAAATGCTGTCGCCGAGAACCATGATGACCGGCCGGGCCGTAACGGGTGCGTTGGGTGGATTGGCGGCACGGGCCACAAGCGGTATTGCCGAAAAGGCCATCATGAAGAGGCCGGCGGCTGTGTTCAAAGCGGCGGCGCGCGGCGCAGCCAGGCGCACTTTCAATCTACGCCTCACCATGCAAAAGAAAACTGATCCAGTCATCGAAGTGCGGGGATTGTGCAAGAGGGTTAAGGATGCGACGGGTGAACTGACGATTCTCGATGATATCGATCTTTCCATCGAAGGCGGCAGCAGTGTGGCGATTGTCGGCGCATCCGGGTCCGGCAAGTCTACGCTGCTCGGTCTGCTTGCAGGTTTGGACAGCGCCACCTCGGGGTCGGTTCGGCTTCTCGGTCAGGAACTCACCGAGTTGAGCGAAGACGAGCGCGCCGCATTGCGCAACGGCTCGGTCGGGTTTGTCTTCCAGTCTTTCCAGTTGATGCCGCATCTGACGGCGCTCGAGAACGTGACCTTGCCGCTCGAGTTGCAAGGCGGTATCAGTTCGCGCGATGCGGCAGCGAGAGCGCGCGGCTTGCTCGAACAGGTGGGGTTGGGGCAGCGTACGCGTCACTATCCCAAGCTGCTGTCGGGAGGCGAGCAGCAACGCGTTGCGTTAGCGCGCGCGTTTGTCACGCATCCGGCCATTCTCTTTGCCGATGAGCCGACAGGCAGCCTCGACGCGGCCACAGGCCATGCGGTGATCGATCTGATGTTCGAGATGAACCGGGCCAACGGTGCGACGTTGATTCTCGTCACGCATGACATTGAACTCGCGCGCCGTTGCGATACCACGGTGACGATCGAGGCAGGGCGTCTCGCCTGAGACGCTGCCTGCCCCGACACCGGGGTTCACATACTCAACGCTTCAATGCTGCCCGTGCGCGTGCGATCAATGCCGAGGTCGACGAATCGTGCTTCGCCGGATCGACGCTCGCTGAGGTCAGATCGGCCTCGACCACCTTGCCGAGAATCTTGCCCAGCTCGACGCCCCATTGATCGAACGAGTTGATGTCCCACACCGTGCCCTGCACGAGTACCTTGTGCTCGTAAAGCGCGATCAGTGCGCCGAGCGAACGCGCGGTGAGCGCCTCCAGGATAATCGTGCTCGACGGACGGTTGCCGGGGAACATCAGATGCGGCGCGAGTTCCGGCTTGTCCGGGCCCGCTACCTTCTTCGCTTCCTCGAGCGTGCGGCCGAGCATCAGCGCTTCGCTTTGCGCGAAGCAGTTGGCCAGCAGCTTCGGATGATGGCTCACGAGCGGATGCTCGGGAGTGAGCACAGCGATGAAATCGATCGGTACGAGTGTCGGGCCCTGGTGCAGCATCTGGAAAAACGCATGCTGGCCGTTCGTGCCCGGCTCGCCCCACGTGACGGCTGAAGTCGGATAGTCGACCATCGCGCCATCGAGGCGTGCGGACTTGCCGTTACTCTCCATCTCCAGCTGCTGAAGATACGACGGCAGGTAATGCATCGCCTCGGAGTACGGCGCGACCAGGTAGCTTTGCGAGCCGAAGAAGTTGCGATACCAGATGCCGATCATCCCGAGCAGCACGGGCAGGTTGCGCTCGAGCGGGGCCTCGCGGAAGTGCTTGTCCATGTCGTCCGCGCCGGCGAGCAGTTCGTCGAACTGCTTCGGTCCGATCGCGATCATGATCGAGAGGCCGACGGCCGACCACAGCGAATAGCGGCCGCCCACCCAGTCCCACATCTGGAAGACGTTCTCTTTGGCGATACCGAACTTGACGACTTCGGCCGTGTTGGCCGACACGCCGACGAAGTGTTTCGCGAGCGCGTTTTCCGGGCACCCCTTCTCGATGAACCAGTCGCGCAGCGAGCGCGCATTGGTCATGGTTTCGAGCGTGGTGAAAGTCTTCGAGACGATGATGGCGAGCGTCTCTTCCGGGTCGATCTTCTGCATGACGCGGTAGAGATCGGCGCCGTCGACGTTTGACACGAAGTGGCTGGTGATCTCCGGCGAGGCGAGGTGATGCAACGCATTCGTCACCATCTTCGGACCGAGATCCGAGCCGCCAATACCGATATTGACGACATAGCGAATCCGCTTGCCGGTATAACCGGTCCACTCGCCGCTGCGAATCTTGTCGGCAAACGCCGCCATCTTGGCGCGTTCGGCCGTAACTTCAGCGTGGAACGGGGCTTTCGGATCGGAGGCGCGCAGCGCGGTATGCAGCACCGCGCGGCCTTCCGTCGGGTTGACGATCTCGCCCGCGAACATGGCGTCACGGCGTTTCTCGACACCCGCTTCGCGGGCCACCTGCACGAGCAGCTTGAGAGTTTCGTCCTTGATGCGGTGTTTGGAGAAATCGGCCGCGAGTCCACCGCCAGCGTACGCAAAGCGTTCGGCACGGGTGGGAGCGGGATCGTTCGCGGGGGCGAACCAGTCGCGCATATGCTCATTGCGAATCTTGTCGTAATGGGCTTGCAGCGAGGACCAGGCGGGGAGCGTGTTCAACGTCATGAGATCGTCCGTCTAACGAAGGGGCACGAAAGAAAGGCAGTGCGCGCGAGGCGCAGCCGGTGGGATGCTCGGGCGCGCTATCGGGGCTTCGGGTTCGCAACGGTTCCCGGCCGGACAGCGCAGTACTTCAGTATAGCGGCCTTGACGCGAAGCGGGCAGGCAGTTGGACGCCGGATTCAGATAGCGGGATTGAGCGGGACAAGCCTCGCCCGCTACGCGGGTCCGGCAACGCCGACTCCGGTTTGCACCTCGAGCTGTTCAGGCTGGATAGAACATCCGGTTCAGCAGTTTGCGTACCATCGGCGCCAGTTCGCCTGCTGTCAAGCCTGCGGGGCCGTCGCCCTGGGCTGTTAGCGTATCGGCAGCGAGGCCGTGCAGATACACGCCCGCGAGCGCCGCTTCGTACGGTGGCAGGCGCTGGGCCAGCAACGCGCCGATGATACCGCCGAGCACGTCGCCAGTACCGCCTGTCGCCAGCGCGGCGTTACCGGTCGGATTGACAGCGAGCCGGCCGTCCGGCGCGCCAACCACCGTGCCGGTGCCTTTCAGCACGATGACGCAGGCGAAGCGCGCGGTTAGCGCGCGTGCGGCGGCGAGCCGGTCGCGCTGCACGGTGGGGACATCGCAGCCGAGCAGCCGCGCCGCTTCGAGCGGGTGCGGCGTCAGCACGCACGGATCGCTCTTTGCTCCGCGGGCGGCGACCTTTGCGGCAAGCGCAGGATCCTTCGAGACCTGGTTCAATGCGTCGGCGTCCAGCAGCTTAGGAACGTCGAGCGGCAGCACATCGTGCAGCGCCTGGGTCGCGCGGTCGCGATGACCCATGCCGCAGCCGATGGCCAGTGCGTCCATCTTGTCGAGCGGCAGATCGTCGATGGCGTGCAGCATCAGCTCGGGATGGGGCGGATCGTAGGGCGGGGCGCCTGCGCCAAGCAGCGCCACGTGGATTTTCCCGGCGCCGCAATGAAGCGCCGCGCGCGCTGCGAGAATCGGCGCGCCGCACATACCGGAGTCGCCGCCGACCACGGCGAGGCTGCCGAACGAGCCCTTGTTGGTCGAGAAATCGCGCGAAGGGAGGTACGGTGCGAACAGTGCCGGGGCATTGAGTTGCACACCGCCGGTACGGGCGACCGTGGCCGTCGTGTCCAGACCGATTGGCGCGACGGTCACCGCGCCGGCCAGATCGCGCCCGGAAGCCATGAAGAGTCCTGGCTTGGCGCCGATGAATGTCACCGTGTGCGTGGCTCGCACTCCTGTGCCGGACCCAACCACATTGCCCGTGTCGCTATCGAGCCCGCTCGGCACGTCGAGCGCCAATACGCGGCCTTGCCGCTTCGCACGTTGTGACAACTGTTGAGCAAGCGTGGCGAACACGCCTTCGAGCGGCCGGGTCAGGCCGATCCCGAACATGCCGTCGACCAGCCAGCCATAGTGCTCGAAAGAATCCGGCGCTGACGTGCTGATCGGAACGCCTGCCGCGCGCGCCTCGCCGAGCGCCCAGCGGGCGTCCTCCGGTTTGACTTCGACGGGCATACAGACTTCGACCGCGACGCCGGCGATATGCAACTCGATCGCGACCACCAGCGCATCGCCGCCATTATTGCCGGGACCGGCGACGATCCAGACTGTCGCGGCAGAACCGCTGGAGCGCTCCGACGCGATCTGCCCAGTCAGGAACAGCGCAGCGGCGCGGCCGGCACGCGCCATCAGTTCGTGCGGCGGCAGCGTAGCCGCGGCGCTGACTTCGAGCGCACGCAGATCGGCGACGCTCAGAAGCGCGAGCGGTCGGTCGTGCGTGTCGATCAGGCCGGAGAGGTCGGAAGGATTGTTGGGACTGACAGATGCGGCTTCGTTCATGGCGGCGTCAAGCGATGGCCCGGGCGGGCACGGAACCGTCATGGTAGTGCGAATGCACGTAAGGGGTGGAACTGTTCGGCCAGGTTTCGTCGCACGACGGCGCCCGAGGACTCTCAGGGCGCCTCAGCCTCAGTTTCAGTTTCAGTATCGAAACCGCTCCGGCCGCAACGCAGCAAGCGTATCCGCCGGCAATTCGGGCGCGCTGCCGCCGATCAGATCCGCCACCAGTTTCGCGGCGCCGCAGGCGAGTCCCCAGCCAGCAGGTCCGTGCCCCACGTTGACGAACAGGCGCGGATGCAACGCGTTGCCGACCATCGGCAGGCCATCCGGCGAGAGCAGCTTGAGGCCATCCCACGACAGCGCCGCCGAGATCTTGGCCGCGCCCGGAATCCAGTCGTGCGTGGCCTGACCGAGCAGGGCCAAAGCATCCTTGGTGACCGCTTCGGACAGCGGCTTGTCGGTCTGTCCGGCGCCTTGCAGCACCGCGCCGCCGGCGATGCGCAGCCGGTGATTCATCCGCGTGATGGTGATGCGTTTCACGGCGTCGACGATCGCCACATGCGGCACGCATTCTTCGTGAGCGATCGGCGCGGACAGCGTATGCAGCCGCAGCGGATGCAAGGGCACCCGCAGACCGAGCCGCTCGAGCAGCGGCACCGAGCCGGTGCCGGCCGCGACCACGATAGCGTCGGCGTTGATCACGTCGACTTCGCGCGACGAAGTGACTTCGCCGAGCCGCGGCGCCAGTTCGACCGCTGCGCGCTCCCCATCGAGCCGGATGGCATCGACCTCCCGGTTCAGCATGAACTGCACGCCGCCTTCGGTATCGAGCGTCTGCTTGATGAGCTTGGTGAAGAGGGGGCAGTTCGCGGTGCGTTCCTGGTCGAACAGCACGCCGCCTGCAAACTCAGGGTCGGTCGGCACCGAATGTTCGAACGCCGCGCACTCGGCAGGCGTCATCACGTGGTGCGGCACTTCATACTGGCGCAGCAATTCGAGCGCCGGCTGGGTCAGCTCCCATTCCTGCGCGGAGCGCGTGAGGTAGAGCACGCCCTCCGTCTGTTCATATTCGAGCCCGAAGCGCGCTTCCATATCGGCCATCGCCTCGCGCGATGCTTCGATCAGCGGACGCAGGAGCCCGTATTGCCGGCTGAAGGCCTGCGGCTCCTGCCATGTTGCCAGTTGCCGCTCGAACAGGCGGGCGCCGCCGTTGAAGCCGGTCTTGCGGATGACGCCGTTTTTGGCGGCCTGGCGGCTCTGCATGAAGGTCGGCCCGAACCAGACGTCGAGCGGCGTCGGCAGGACGGTGCCGCCATGGCCATAGGTCGCACCCTGCGCGACGGTCGCAAAGCGTTCGACTACGCAGACCCGGTGACCGGCGGCGCGCAACTGATAAGCGGTGGCGACGCCCACAATTCCGCCGCCAATGACGATGACATCCATGTTTGCTTCGATTTTCCGGTGGAACGCGGACTGACGGGCGTTCCCCGTATGCGTGACATGCGGCGCGTGCAGAGGACCGCTGCGCCGATCTGGTGAAACGCCGAATGATAGCAGTCAATCGGCCCAGACGCGCAGGCGTCCGAGGATCGGGAATTCGGCTGGCCGCGCGTGCCAACGCATGCCAAAACCGCACGCATACGCCGCCCGGACGCTTGCGGCAGGGCCGCTCGCGGGTCTTCCCGGGGTATAATCTTGGACTTCTCTTTCGCTTCACGTCGCCTGCACGCGCGACTCATCGACGCAACGTCAAGTCCATGGCCCACTTCTCGTGTTTCCCCGGCGCTTCGGCCCTCTCCGATTTCCGTCAAACCCGCCTGCTCGAGACGCTTACGCGTATCGACGCCAACATCACCGGCGTGCACGGCCAGTATCTGCACTTCGTCAACGCGCAGGCGCCGCTCACGGCTGAAGACAGTGCGAAGATCGAAGCGTTGATGTACTACGGCGACCCGTTCGTCGAGGTCAAAGAGCGCGGCAACAGCGAGACCTTTCTCGTGGTGCCCCGTTTCGGCACGGTGTCGCCGTGGGCCAGCAAGGCAACGGACATTGCGCACCACTGCGGCTTGACGCAACTGCGCCGTATCGAGCGCGGCGTCGAATACACGGTGACGCTCAAGAGCGGCCTGCTTGGCAAGAAGACGTTGTCCGACGAAGCGCGCGAAGCTGTCGCCGCCGCGCTGCACGACCGCATGACCGAGAGCGTGGCGCCGTCGCGCGATCACGCCATGCATCTGTTCGACGAACTGCCGGCCAAGCCGCTGCAAACGGTCGATGTGCTGGGCCACGGCCGCGGCGCGCTGGAAACGGCCAACCGGGAACTGGGCCTCGCGCTCGCCGAAGACGAAATCGACTACCTCGTCGACGCCTTCACGAAGCTCGGCCGCAACCCGACCGACGTCGAACTGATGATGTTCGCGCAGGCCAATAGCGAGCACTGCCGCCACAAGATTTTCAATGCGGAGTGGACCATCGACGGCGAGAAGCAGGACATCTCGCTGTTCAACATGATCCGCAATACCGAGAAGCTCAATCCGCAGGGCACCATCGTCGCGTACTCGGACAACTCGGCAATCATGGCCGGCGGCCAGGCCGAGCGGTGGTTCCCGCGCAAGCCGGCGGCTGAAGGCGAACTGGCTGAGCACTACGGGCGCCACGTCGAACTGACGCACACGCTGATGAAGGTGGAAACGCACAACCACCCAACCGCGATCTCGCCGTTCCCGGGTGCTGCGACCGGTGCGGGCGGTGAAATCCGCGACGAAGGCGCAACCGGCCGCGGCGCGCGTCCGAAGGCTGGCCTCGCGGGCTTCACCGTATCGAACCTCGACTTGCCGGATGCGCGCGAAGCATGGGAAAACGCCCGCGATGCCGTGCAGCCGGTCGGCCACCGCAATCCGGCTGACGAGCAGCAAATCTATGGCCGCCCGGACCGCATCGCATCGCCGCTGCAGATCATGATCGACGGTCCGCTCGGCGGCGCCGCGTTCAACAACGAATTCGGCCGCCCGAACCTGGGTGGCTACTTCCGCACTTACGAGCAGAACGTCGCGGGCACCGTGCGCGGCTATCACAAGCCGATCATGATCGCGGGCGGCATCGGCAATATCTCCGATCAGCACACCCACAAGCACGACTTGCCGGAAGGCTCGCTGCTGATCCAGATCGGCGGCCCGGGCATGCGCATCGGCATGGGTGGCGGCGCCGCCAGCTCGATGGCAACCGGCACCAATACTGCTGAGCTCGACTTCGACTCGGTGCAGCGCGGCAACCCGGAAATCGAGCGGCGCGCGCAGGAAGTCATCAACGCCTGCTGGCAGCTCGGCGAGAAGAACCCGATTCTGAGCATTCACGACGTGGGTGCGGGCGGGCTGTCGAACGCGTTCCCGGAAGTGGTGGACGGCGCGAGCAAAGGCGCGATTTTCGAGCTGCGCAAGATCCAGCTCGAAGAGAGTGGCCTGTCGCCGCGCGAGATCTGGTCGAACGAAGCGCAAGAGCGCTATGTGCTGGCGATTGCGCCGGCCGATCTGCCGGAATTCCAGGCAATCTGCGAGCGCGAGCGCTGCCCGTTCGCGGTGATCGGCACGGCGACCAACGAACGTCAGTTGAAGCTGATCGACGCCGAAGAGAAAAACGACGATGCGCACCAGCCGGTCGATATGCCGATGGAAGTGCTGCTCGGCAAGGCACCGCGTATGCATCGCGACGTCAAGCACGTCGAGACCACGCTGCTGCCGGTGGATGTCACCGGTATCAACCTGTCGGAAGTGGCGGTGAGCGTGCTGCGTCACCCAACGGTGGCGAGCAAGTCGTTCCTGATTACGATCGGCGACCGCTCGGTGGGTGGCACGACCGCGCGCGACCAGATGGTCGGCCCGTGGCAGGTGCCGGTTGCCGACGTGGCGATCACTACCATGGACTATGCCGGCTATCGCGGCGAAGCCATGACGATGGCCGAGCGCACGCCACTCGCCGTGATCAATCCGCCGGCGTCGGGCCGTATGGCAGTCGGCGAGGCCGTCACGAACATTGCGGCGGCGCCGATCGCGTCGCTGGACAAGCTGAAGCTGTCCGCGAACTGGATGGCCGCTTGCGGCGCGCCGGGTGAAGACGCGGCGCTGTACGACACGGTCAAGGCGATCGGCATGGAACTGTGCCCGGCGCTCGGCATCAGTATTCCGGTGGGCAAAGACTCGCTGTCGATGCGTACCAAGTGGGACGACCAGGGCGTGGCGAAGGAAGTGGTCGCGCCGGTCTCGCTGATCATCTCGGCGTTCGCGCCGGTCGAAGACGTACGTGGTCATCTGACGCCGCAACTGCGTCGCGTCGACGAAGCGGGCGACTCCGTGCTGATCGCGATCGACCTGGGACGCGCCAAGCATCGCCTCGGCGGCAGTATCCTCGCGCAGGTTACGCAGCAGGTGGGCGATACGACACCGGATGTCGACGACGCCGAAGACCTGAAGCGTTTCTTCGCCGCGATCCAGGCGCTGAATAGCGACGGCAAGCTGCTCGCGTACCATGACCGCTCGGACGGCGGCCTGTGGGCGACGGTCTGCGAAATGGCGTTTGCGGGTCACGTTGGCGTGTCGCTGAACGTCGACATGTTGACGCTCGATCCGAATCACGAATTCGACTACGGCGACGCTAAAGACTGGGCCAAGCAGACCAGCGGCCGCCGTGAAGACCGCACGATCCGCGCGCTCTTCAACGAGGAGCTGGGCGCGGTGATTCAGGTGCGTGCTCAGGATCGCGATGCGGTGCTGGCATCGCTGCGAGAACATGGCCTGTCGGCATGCTCGCACGTGATCGGTAAACTCAACGAACGCGACGCGATCGAAATCTATCGCGACGCGAAGAAGATCTACGAAGCGCCGCGCACGGAACTGCATCGTGCGTGGAGCGAAGTGAGCTGGCGCATTTCGCGTCTGCGCGACAACCCGGCTTGTGCCGATGCCGAATACGACGCGCTGCTCGATGCCGCCGATCCGGGTATCACGCCGCAGCTGAGCTTTGATCCAGCGGAAGACGTGGCCGCACCGTTCGTTGCCAAGGGCGCTCGCCCGCGTGTGGCGATCCTGCGCGAGCAGGGCGTCAACTCGCACCTCGAAACCGCGTATGCATTCGACCGCGCCGGTTTCGACGCCTACGACGTGCACATGAGCGACCTGCTGGCTGGCCGCGCAACGCTCGCCGATTTCGCGGGCGCCGTAGCGTGCGGCGGCTTCTCTTACGGCGACGTGCTGGGTGCAGGCGAGGGCTGGGCGAAGACGATTCGCTTTAACGCGCAACTGGCCGATATGTTCGCCGCCTTCTTCGCCCGCAAGGACACGTTTGCACTCGGCATCTGCAATGGCTGCCAGATGATGAGCAGCCTTGCATCGATGATCCCGGGCGCCGAGGCATGGCCGAAGTTCACGCGCAACAAGTCGGAGAAATTCGAAGCGCGCTTCTCGCTGGTCGAAGTGCAGCAGTCGCCGTCGCTGTTCTTTAGCGGCATGGAAGGCTCGCGCATTCCGGTGGCCGTCGCGCACGGCGAAGGTTTCGCGGACTTCTCGCAGCAAGGCGATGCGTCGAAGGTGGCGGTGGCGATGCGCTTTGTCGATCACCGCGGCCAGGCCACCGAGCAGTATCCGTTCAACCCGAACGGCTCGCCGGATGGCATCACTTCGGTGACGACGCCTGATGGCCGCTTCACGGTACTGATGCCGCACACCGAGCGCGTGCATCGCACGGTGCAGATGAGCTGGCATCCGCAAGGCTGGAACGCGAACGACGGTAGCCCGTGGCTGCGCGTGTTCCAGAACGCGCGTCGCTGGCTGGGTTGAGGCGCGTACGCTGCTGAAGGGAAGGGGCCGCGGCAAGGAAGCCGCGGTGGGTGTGGCAGTGGCCGTGGGTGTCGCAGCGGCGACGGTGAAAATCTGCCGCCGCATCGAGCCAGACGGCGCCGTGATGCCGAGAATCAGGCTCGCAGAAATCTGAAGCCGCCGTCAAAAACAACAAAGCCGCCCAAGGGCGGCTTTGTTGTTTGCGGGCCAAGCTAAACGTGTGGCCCGGCCAGTAAGCGGTTGGCGGGTGACACCCCAGGACAAAAGCCCATCAGCGCAACCCCCTACCCGTTACTGCACCTTCGCGTTCTTCCGCAGACTCTCTTCAAACGCCTGCAGTTTTTCCTGCTGGATCTGCTGAACGATCTGCTGACGCACCTGTTCGAGCGGCGGCGGCGCGGTATCGCGCGTGTCGTCCAGACGAATGATGTGCCAGCCAAACTGCGTGTGCACCGGCGCGTCGGTCATCTGGCCTTTCTGCAGCTTCTCGGCCGCAGCGGCGAATTCCGGCACGTAGGCCTTCGGATCCGACCAGTCGAGGTCGCCGCCGTTCTTGCCCGATCCCGGGTCCTTCGAGTATTGCTTGGCGAGATCTTCGAAGCTCGCACCGGCCTTGATCTTGGCGATCAGGTCTTTGGCCTGAGCCTCGTTATCCACGAGGATGTGGTGCAGGTGATATTCCTTGCCGCCAGCATCCTTCACGAGCGCGTCGTAACGTGCTTTGACTTCTGCGTCGCTCGGCTGGTTGTTTTTCACGAAGTCTTCGATCAACGCGCGCAGCACGACGGTCTGCTGGGCGACCGCGACTTGCGCCTTGACGTCCGGGCGGTTCGGGATGCCGCGGCGAGCTGCTTCCTGCATCAGGATTTCGCGGTTGATCAGTTCTTCGCGCACGGCTGTCTGCAATTGCGGCGAGTCCTGCTGACCCTGTTGAACGAGTTGAGCGACGAGCGCATCGACGCGTGCTTTGGGAATCGGCGTGCCGTTCACGACGGCGATGTTCTGTGCAAACACAGGCGCAGCCGCAAAAGCGGCCAGCAATACCCAGAGGCGGGTTTTCTTCAAGGTCATCGGAAGTTTCCTAACGGGACAGCAAATCGAATTCTTCGGGCGTGTAGGCCGTGATTGCGAGCGCGTGAATGCCTCGCTGCATGGCATCGGCCAGCGCATCATACACCAAGCGGTGCCGTGCCACGCGGGGCTTTCCGGCGAATGCAACCGCAACAATCGTGACACTGAAATGACCGCCTGCGGAGGCGCCCGCATGCCCCGCATGTTGGGCACTGTCATCGCGCACGGTGATCGAGGTAACCGGCGCGAGCGCCGCGGCGAGGCGTGTTTCGATCAGCGCGACGCGTTCGGTGGTCGTGGCATGCAGGAAGGTGTCGTCGCTCATATCACTCTTCTTCTTTCATGTACTTCGACAGCCATAGGCTCTGGCCGACAATGAACACCACTAGGCACCCGGTCGCGCCGAACAGCTTGAAGTTGACCCAGGCGTTGGTTGAGAAGTGGTAGGCCACGAACAGGTTCAGGATGCCGAGCAGCACGAAGAAGACCGCCCAGATCACGCTCAACTGGCTCCACGTGCGGTGCGGCAGCGTGATCTGCTTGCCCATCATCGCTTCGATCAGGTTCTTGTTGAACGCCAGTTGCGACACGATCAGCGCCACCGAGAAGGCCCAGTAGAGCACGGTCGGCTTCCACTTGATGAACGTATCGTTGTGCAATACAAGCGTTGCGCCGCCGAACACCGTGACGACGCCGAGGCTGACCCACAGCATCGGGTCAACCTTGCGGTGACGGAATGCCACCCAGGCAATCTGCACCAGCGTCGCGACGATCGCCACCGCCGTTGCCGTGAAAATGCCCCACAGCTTGAATGCGACGAAAAACAGGATGATCGGGAACAGATCGAACAGGAATTTCATTATCTGGGCGGGGACGAGGAGGAATGAGGAAAAATAGGCGCGGAGTGAAGGGCGCCTTGCGCCCATATTATGCGTGCAGTGTGTACCCGTCTCGGCAGCCGGCTGGCGGCCGGCGCCAGGTGGCCGGTTCGCAAGCTGGCTGAAGGGTCTATCGCGTCTGTCCCGGGGCTGGCGTTGCCTGCGTTGCGTTACTTGGGCTCGAATTGTAGCGCAGCCGAGTTAATGCAGTAGCGAAGCCCGGTCGGCGCCGGACCGTCCTCGAACACATGGCCCAGATGGGCGCCGCAATTCTTGCACTGCACTTCGATGCGCAGCATGCCATGCGAGCGGTCGGTTTTCTCGGCGATCACTTCGCCGTTGATCGGCTTGAAGTAGCTCGGCCAGCCGCAGCCGGCGTCGAACTTGGTGTCCGATTCGAATAGCGGTGTGCCGCAGCAGACGCAGTCGTAAATGCCCCGATCCCAGTGATCGTGGTAACGGCCGGTAAAGGGGCGCTCGGTAGCGGCGTGGCGGGTGACCTGATACTCGATGTCGGAGAGCTGGTTGCGCCATTCGGCATCGTCTTTCTGCACCGCAGCGGGGGAGGTCTTGGTGTCGTCGGAGTTCATGGTCGGTTCCTGTCTCGGGTTGTCTCTATCTGGGTCTGATTCTGGGTCGGGTCTGCCAGGGAGCTGGCTCATCCACGCTACGCGTGCTGCGAAGAAACGGTACCAGGCAGCAGCACGCCAACGCGAGCTTTACGACGAGCAACTGACTTCCAGCGAACTGGCCCAGTCGGGTGGCAGCGCGGCGTAAGCTTCGTGTTCCGGTTGGTCGTCGAAAGGACGGCGCAGCACTTGCGCCAGCCGCTCGACTTCCGAAAAGTCCTTCTCCCTGGCGCGGCGAATCGCCGTTTCAGCCAGATGATTGCGGAGAATGAATTTAGGGTTCACGCGGTTCATTGCAATGGCGCGCTCAGCATCATCGAGTGTTTCTTCGGACAGCCGCGCGCGGTAGTCGTTCACCCAGACATCGAAGGCCGGGCGGTCGAGAAACAGGTCGCGAACCGGCGCGTCGCCGCTCGCGTCGTGCTTCGAAACGCGGGCCAGATTGCGGAAGGTGAGGGTGAAATCGGCGCGGTTCGCCTGCATGACTTCGAAGAGGCGGTTGGCCAGGGCGTCATCGCCCGGACATTCGGTTTGCAGGCCGAGTTTGGCGCGCATGCGGCGCTCCAATGCGGGTGCAAAACGGTCCTTGAAGCCTTCGAGTACTCGCTGCGCGTCTTTGACCGCTTCCTCGCTGCGCACGCTTTCATCGTGCTGCTGACCCAGCAGCGGCAGCAGGCCTTGCGCCAGACAGAAGAGATTCCAGTAGGCGATCTGCGGCTGCATCCGGTACGCATAACGGCCTTGCGAATCGGAGTGATTGCAGATATAGCCGGCATCGAAACCATCCAGAAAGCCGAACGGACCGTAGTCGATCGTGAGACCGAGGATCGACATGTTGTCCGTGTTCATCACGCCGTGACAGAAGCCAACTGCCTGCCATTGCGCGAGCAGATCAGCCGTGGACAACACCGCTTCGTTCAGCAGTGCCAGATACGGATCGTCCGCTTCCTTGCAGTGCGGATAAAAGCGTTCGATGACGTGGTCGGCGAGCGACTGCAAGGCGTCGACCCGATCGTTCGCATAGAAATGCTCGAAGTGGCCAAAGCGCACGAAGCTCGGCGCGACCCGCGTGACGACCGCGGCCGTTTCCATTTCCTCGCGGCGCACCGGCTGGTCGGAGCCGATCACACACAGCGCGCGCGTGGTCGGAATACCAAGGTGGTGCATCGCTTCCGAGCACAGATACTCGCGGATCGACGAGCGCAACACCGCGCGGCCGTCGCCCATGCGCGAATAAGGCGTGCGTCCAGCGCCCTTGAGTTGCAACTCATAGCGGGCACCGTCGTGCTCGACTTCGCCGAGGCCAAGTGCGCGGCCGTCGCCGAGTTGTCCGGCCCACACGCCAAACTGATGTCCCGAGTACACCGACGCATAAGGCATCGCCTCTGCGGGCCAGTCACGGGTGGTATTGCCGGAGAAGAACTCGGCGAAGGCGGGATCGCGCACCGCTTCGGGCTCGAGGCCGAGCAACGCGGCCGTATCGGCGGCAAACCCGACCACATAGGGGGCGCTGAGCGGCGCAGCCGGCAAGCGGGTCATAAAGACGCCGCCGAGTTGGGCAAATGCGCCTTCGCGCGAGGTGCCGAGGGCCTCGGCGAACGCCGCCATCGGCCCGGACAGGCCGGCAATGCTTGGGGAAAACGACATGTTGAGCGCCTCTGGATTAACCGATATTGTAAGTCGGCGCCCGCGGCGCTGCTGGCCGGCCGGTTGTTCGCTCCGCCAGTGGGCGAACCAGCCAGTCGCCGCGAGCCAGCCGACCTGAGAGAGATGACACAAATACCGCGAGGAGACCGCTGCTTATGACGACGCCGTTGCTGGGCCAGATGATGGACACGCCGCTCAACGTGTCGTCGCTGCTGGCGCATGCCGCGCGGCATTTCGGCAACACGGAGATCGTCTCGCGGCGGCTCGAAGGCGATATGCATCGCTACACCTACCGCGACTGCGAAAAGCGCGCCAAACAACTGGCCCAGGCGCTGATCGCGCTCGGCGTGCAGCCGGGCGAGCGGATCGGCACCTTGGCCTGGTGCGGCTACCGGCATCTGGAGGCGTACTACGGCACGACCGGCTTCGGCTCGGTGTGCCATACGATTAACCCGCGCCTCTTTCCCGAGCAGATCGCCTACATCGTCAATCATGCCGACGACAGCTACGTGCTGTTCGATATCAGCTTCGCCGATCTGATCGACACGTTGGCGCCGCAGTGTCCCAAGGTACGTGGCTGGATCGCGCTGACGGACGAGGCGCACCTGCCCGATATGCAGACGCCCGTGTTGAGCTACGAGACCCTGCTCGCCGCACAGGATGGCCTCTACGAATGGCCGCTGATCGACGAGCGCGCGGCCTCGTATCTTTGCTACACCTCGGGCACGACCGGCAATCCGAAGGGTGCGCTGTACTCGCATCGCACGACGGTCTTGCATGCGTACGGTGCTTCGCTGCCGGATGCGATGAGCCTGTCCGCGCGAGACTCGGTGCTGCCTGTTGTGCCGATGTTCCATGTGAACGCATGGGGCATTCCGCACGCAGCGCCGCTGACGGGCGCGAAACTCGTGTTCCCCGGCAAGGACCTCGACGGCAAGTCGCTCTACGAATTGATGGAAGCGGAACGCGTCACGTATTCCGCGGGTGTGCCGACCGTCTGGCTCGGCTTGCTCACGTATATGAAGCAGGCCGGTGTGCGCTTTTCGTCGCTCAACCGCACGGTGATCGGCGGCTCGGCCTGTCCGCCGGCGATGCTGCGCACCTTCCAGGACGAGTACGGCGTCGAAGTGATTCACGCGTGGGGCATGACCGAGATGTCGCCGCTCGGCACTCTGGCGAAGCTCACGTGGGAACAGTCGCAGCGCTCGCCTGACGAGCAGCGCGAACTGCTCGAGAAGCAGGGCCACGTGATCTACGGCGTCGATATGAAGATCGTCGACCCGGACGGCAATGAGTTGCCGTGGGACGGCGTCGCGTTCGGCAATCTGCATGTGCGCGGACACTGGGTGATCGACCGGTATTTCCGCAATGACGATTCGCCACTCGTCGACGGCTGGTTTCCGACCGGCGATGTCGCCACCATCGATCCGGACAGCTTCCTGCATATCACCGACCGCAGCAAGGACGTGATCAAGTCAGGCGGCGAATGGATCAGCTCGATCGACGTTGAGAACGTCGCAATCGCTCACCCCGCAGTGGCGGAGGCCGCGTGCATCGCGTGCGCGCATCCGAAGTGGACCGAGCGGCCTTTGCTGGTGGTGGTCAAGCGTAAGGGCGTCGAGGTGACTCGCGACGAGCTGATTGCGTTCTATCAGGGTAAGGTCGCGAAATGGTGGATCCCCGACGACGTGGTGTTCGTCGACGAGTTGCCGCATACGGCCACCGGCAAGTTGCAGAAGCTGAAGTTACGCGAGATCTTCCGCGATCACGTGCTGCCGTCGGCGCTTGAAGGTGCGACCTGACGCATTGCGTCAATGACCCAGGGGAAACCCTTTCCGCAATAAATTGAACGAGCGTGCTTTTTTGTGTATTCTGCTTGCTGACCCGGAATGTCGGACAATGAACCGGCACAGGCAGTGCGTAATGCGCGGCCTTACCGCATGGAGGCAGGCAGATGGCAGTGGACTATACGACTCATGACGGCGTTGCCGTCATTACGCTAAACAATCCCCCGGTCAATGGGCTCGGTCTGTCGACGCGAGCCGGAATCGTCGAAGGGCTCGAGCGCGCGCAGAACGATCCGGCCATCAAGGCCATCGTGCTGACGGGCGCCGGCAAGGCCTTTTCGGGCGGCGCCGACATCACCGAATTCAATACTCCCAAAGCGACCCAGGAACCGACGCTGCACACGGTCATCAAGGCCGTCGAAGGCAGCACGAAGCCGGTGGTCGCCGCGATTCACAGCGTCGCGATGGGCGGCGGTCTGGAACTCGCGCTTGGCGCGCATTACCGGATCGCGGCGCATGGCGCGCAGATCGCGCTGCCGGAAGTGAAACTCGGCATCCTGCCGGGCGCTGGCGGCACGCAGCGTCTGCCGCGCGCAATCGGCCTGGAAGCCGCGCTCAACATGATCGTTTCGGGCACGCCGGTGATGTCGGAGAAACTCGCCGGCTCGGGACTGTTCGACGAGGTGGTGGAAGGCAATCTGGCTGAAGCCGCGCTGGCTTTCGCACGCAAGGTCGGTGCGCAGGCCGGAGCGCATCCGAAGGTGGGCGATCGCAAGATCGAGCACGCCAACGCGGAAGGTTTCATTCAGTTCACGCGCAACACCGTCGCCGCGATGGCGAAGAATTTTCCCGCGCCGCTCAAGTGTATCGACGCAGTCGAAGCGGGCGTGAAGAACGGCTTCGACAAGGGCCTCGCGTTCGAACGTGAGTGCTTTATTGCGTTGGTGCAAACGCCGGAAAGTCGTGCGCTGCGTCATGCGTTCTTCGGTGAGCGTGCGGCCAGCAAGATTCCTGATGTGCCTTCGGATACGCCGGTTCGCGAGATCAAACAGGTGGCTGTGATCGGTGCCGGCACGATGGGTGGCGGCATCGCGATGAACTTCATCAACGCGGGTCTGCCGGTCACGCTGCTCGAAACGAAGCAGGAAGCACTGGACCGCGGCCTCGCGACGATCCGCAAGAACTACGAAGCCACCGTCAAGAAGGGCAAGCTGAAGCCCGAGGCAGTGGAACAGCGCATGGGGCTGATCACGCCCACGCTCTCCTACGACGATCTCAAGCACGCCGACCTGATCGTGGAAGCGGTCTTCGAAGAACTGGGCGTCAAGGAACAGGTGTTCAAGCGCCTCGATGAAGTGGCGAAGCCCGGCGCGATCCTCGCCTCGAACACCTCCACGCTCGATGTCGACAAGATCGCTGCTTTCACGAAGCGTCCGCAGGACGTGGTCGGCATGCACTTCTTCAGCCCGGCCAACGTGATGAAGCTGCTCGAAGTCGTGCGCGGCAAGGAAACGGCGAAAGACGTGCTCGCCACCGTCATGCAACTGGCCAAAAAGATCAGGAAGACGGCAGTGGTGTCGGGCGTGTGCGACGGCTTCATCGGCAACCGCATGATCGAGCAGTACATCCGCCAGGCGCTCTTCATGCTCGAAGAAGGCACGCTGCCGGCGCAGGTCGACAAGGCCATCGAGAAGTTTGGCTTTGCGATGGGCCCGTTCCGCATGAGCGATCTCGCCGGCAACGATATCGGCTGGGCGATCCGCAAGCGCCGTTATCAGGAACATCCGGACATGCATTACTCGAAGATCGCCGACCGTCTGTGCGAGACGGGCCGCTTCGGGCAGAAGACCGGCAGCGGCTGGTACGACTACAAGGCGGGCGACCGTACGGCGTATCCGTCGAAGCTGGTCGACGAGATGATTGTGTCGTACTCCCAGGAGACGGGCGCACAGCGCCGCAAGATCAGCGACGCGGAAATCGTCGAGCGTCTGGTGTTCGCGTTGACCAACGAAGGCGCGAAGATTCTCGAAGAAGGCATCGCCTCGAAGGCGTCGGATATCGACATGGTGTACCTCACCGGCTACGGTTTCCCGCTCTATCGCGGCGGCCCGATGCTGTATGCGGACACCGTGGGCCTCTACAACGTCGAGCGGGCGATTCGCGGTTATGCGGCGCGTGCGAACGGCGATGCGTGGCAGCTGGCGCCGAGCATCGCGGAACTCGCCGGGCAGGGTCGCGGGTTCAACGGCTAGACGCATCTGTTCGGCAGAGGCTGCCCAGCTGTCCAACGGTGAGCGGACTGAGTGAAGTGAGCAAGGTGAACGAGATGGCGCGAGGTGCCGCGATGAAAGATGCCGAGGACGTACTGCTGGTCATCGACGTGCAGAACGATTTCATGCCGGGCGGTGCGCTAGCCGTTGCGCATGGCGATGAAGTCGTGCCGGTCATCAACCGGCTCGCGCGCGGCTTCAGTCACGTGGTGTTGACGCAGGACTGGCACCCGGCTTCGCACGTCTCGTTTGCCGCTAACCACGCGGGCCGCTCGCCGTTCGAGATGCTCGCGCTGCCGTATGGCGAGCAGGTGCTTTGGCCCGTCCACTGCGTGCAGGACACGCCTGGGGCCGCTTTGCATCGCGACCTCGACATTGCCCATGCGCGCGCGGTGATCCGCAAGGGGCACCATGCCAGCGTCGACAGTTACTCGGCCTTTCTCGAGGCCGACCGCACGACGCCCACCGGCCTCGCGGGTTATCTGCGTGAAGTGGGCGTGAAACGCGTCTGGTGCTGCGGCCTTGCGACGGATTACTGCGTCGGCTGGTCCGCGCTCGATGCCCGGACAGCGGGATTTGAAGTTGCGCTGATCGAGGACGCTTCGCGCGCCATCGATCTCAACGGTTCGCTCGACGCCGCCTGGCGCGATCTGCATGCCGCAGGTGTCAGGCGCGTGCAGTCCGCGGAGCTGCTGGGTCAATGAAGGCCCGCGGGTTGGCAGGCTGAAGCATAGGGTAAGGCGTGGTGCGCCGGTTTACCGGTCAGCCGGTTCAGCGGTTCACCGCTGCGAGCGAACCACACTCAACATTTGAAGCAGGAGACTTGCATGACTGACGCCGTAATCGTATCGACCGCCCGCACGGGTCTTGCCAAATCGTGGCGTGGCGCTTTCAACATGACGCACGGCGCGACGCTGGGCGGCCATGTGACGCAAGCCGCGGTCGAACGCGCCAAACTCGACCCGGCCCGCGTCGAAGACGTGATCATGGGCTGCGCGAATCCGGAAGGCGCAACGGGCGGCAATATCGCGCGGCAGATTGCCTTGCGCGCCGGTCTGCCGGTCAGCGTGCCGGGGATGACGGTCAACCGTTTCTGCTCGTCGGGCCTGCAGACGATTGCGCTCGCCGCACAGCGCGTGATCGCCGGCGAAGGCGACGTGTTCGTGGCGGGCGGGGTCGAGTCGATCTCGTGCGTGCAGAACGAGATGAACCGGCACATGATGTTCGAGGGCTGGCTGAACCAGAACAAGCCCGAGATCTATTGGTCGATGTTGCAGACCGCCGAAAACGTCGCCAAGCGCTATTCGATTTCGAAAGAGCGCCAGGACGAATACGGCGTGCGTTCGCAGCAGCGCGCGGCGGCCGCTCAGGAGGCCGGCAAGTTCAACGACGAGATCGTGCCGCTGACGGTGCTGGCAGGGGTCGCCGACAAGGCGAGCGGGCGTCTGTTCACCAGGGAAGTGACGATAGCCGCTGACGAAGGCATCCGCGCGGATACCACGCTCGAAGGCGTGTCGAAGATTCGTACGGCGATGCCGGGCGGCGTGATCACGGCCGGCAATGCAAGCCAGTTTTCCGACGGTGCGTCGGCCGCTGTGGTGATGAACGCGAAGGTCGCCGAGTGCGAAGGCCTGCAGCCGCTAGGCATTTTCCGCGGCTTTGCGGTGGCCGGCTGCGAGCCGGACGAGATGGGCATTGGTCCGGTGTTCGCCGTGCCGAAGCTGCTCAAGCAGGCTGGGCTGAAGGTCGAGGATATCGACCTGTGGGAATTGAACGAAGCGTTCGCCGTGCAGGTGCTGTATTGCGCCGACAAGCTCGGCATCCCGCAGGACAGGCTCAACGTGAACGGTGGTGCGATTGCGGTTGGCCATCCGTACGGCGTATCGGGTGCGCGTCTGACCGGACACGCGCTGATCGAAGGCAAGCGGCGCGGCGCGAAACTGGTGGTCGTGACGATGTGTATCGGCGGCGGGCAGGGCGCAGCGGGTCTGTTCGAAGTGGTGTAAGCGGCGGCGCCTCAGGCTAGCCGCTAAGGCTTGAAGAGGAGGCGCCGCTTGGATGCGCTGCACGGTCAGGCGATGCTCCTCACTCGCCTGATTCTGTTTCACTGGCCGGCCAGGCCCGGCCCGGATCTTGGCAGCGACAGCACGCCCTGATCGAGAAAGCGCGTCCCACCGCCCGTCAGGCCGCCTGCGAGCCTGCCGTGCAAGATGTAGGGGTACTCGCCCGGCGGCGTATCGCTGCCCGCGACCGAATAGGCCTTGTTCACCACCGCAAAGGCCGGCGCGGTCACCGGCACGTTGACAACCGTCTCGCCATAGCCCGGCGCCTCGCCGGGCTGATTGCTGACGCCGCTGGCAAAGTCGGCACCGTTCAGCTGCAGATCGATGGAGACGCCGCTGAAGCTAAGCGAGCCGCTGTTTGGGTTCTGGATACGCAGCTTTACGTTGTAGCGCATCTCGGCCCCCTGGCTGGCGATCGGCTCGAGCCCGGCGATACTGACGTGCAGCGGATCGTTGTTGCCAAACCACCCGGCGCAGCCGCCGAGTGCGAACGCTGCAAACAGCCCCGCCGTCAGCAGACGGGCAGAGCGGCCAGACAACAGCAAACGAAGAAAGCGCATAGCCGGAACCTCGAGTCGAACTGGATTGGGCGCTATTGTAGCGGGCAAACGTAGTGCGTATCGCAGTGTGGATTCGAACTTGGCGCATCGACAACGGTCCCATCTCCAACCGCGTGACTTCGCTCCTGACATTCGTCATCGGGCACACCCGTATGTCATTCCAATGAAACGCTTGCAGAGGGACGCAAAAGCGACTTCAATGCCGTACTAACGTGGTTTGCGCTGGCGGTCGATCAACTCTCTCTTCATAGGAAAGCCACGATGCACAGACGTCAATTCATTACCGGCACCGGTGTGCTCCTCGCCTCAAGCGGCCTGACACTGGCAGGTTGCACCACCACACCGCTCGGCTCGGGTGAGACCGCCGAGGACTATACGCAAAAGCGCAACACTATCAACGCCGGTATTGATTCGACACTCGCGCGTCTGCAGAGCACCGTGAATGGTTCGCAGGAGATCATCGGCAAAGCGCGTGGGGTGCTGGTGTTTCCGTCTGTGTTTGCGGCGGGCTTCTGGTTCGGTGGGCAGTACGGGCAGGGCGGCTTGCGCGTCGATGGCCAGACCACCGGCTACTACAGCACCGTCGCCGGTTCGTTTGGGTTGCAGATTGGCGCGCAATCCAAGGCGATCATCTTCGCCTTCCTGACGCAGGAAGCGCTCGACCGTTTCACGCAAAGCCAGGGCTGGGCAGCTGGTGCCGATGCAACCGTCGCGCTGGCGAAGATCGGGGCTAACGGCAATCTGGATACGTCGACGGCGATGAGCCCGGTGGTGGCCTTCGTGCTGACCAACGCAGGGTTGATGGCCGGCATTTCGCTGGAAGGGACCAAGGTTTCGCGGCTGGTTATCTAGGTTCGTGAGCCGCCGGGCATTTTCCTGCTTCATGGAAGCAGGCTGGGCGCCGCTCGCTCATGCCACCTCCACCACAATTTTTCCGCGCGCTGTGCCGCTTGTGATGGCTTCGTAAGCCAGTTCTGCTGAAGCCAGATCGAAGCGGCGCGCATCGAGTCTCGGCTGGAGTTTGCCGGCTTCCGCGAGACGCGTGGCTTCGCGAAGCATGGCGCTATGATGCGCGCGATGCTCGCCGCTCAGAAGCGGATACAGGGTGAACACGCCCGAGTAGCTGGCTTCGCGAAACGAGAGCGGCGCGAGTGCATGCGTTCCCCATCCCAAGGCGCTCACCACGTGCCCGAAATGTTTGACGGCCGCGAACGAGGCATCCAGTGTCGGGCCGCCAACGGTGTCGACCACCACGTCGAAGCCGCGTCCCTCGGTTAAGGCTGCTACATACTGCTCGACGCTTTGCGTGCGATGGTCGATTGGTGTCGCCCCGAGACTCGCGACGAAGTCGTGATCGCGAGCGCTGGCCGTGGCAAACACCTGGGCGCCAAGCGCGACTGCGAGCTGAACCGCGATGTGCCCGACGCCACCCGCGCCACCCTGGACCAGTACCGTTTGGCCGGCCTGCAACCGCGCCCGGTCGACGATACCCGCGTAGGCCGTGATGAAGGCGAGCGGCAGGGCGGCGGCTTCGCGCATCGACAGATTCGCCGGTTTGAGCGCGAGCAGGTTGACGTCCACGGCTGCGTACTGGGCGAGCGAGCCCTGAATGCCGCCGACGCCGCCGGTCATGCCGTACACCTCGTCGCCCACCTTGAAGGCGTCGACGCCGGGGCCGACCGCTTCGACTACCCCTGCCATATCGATGCCCAGAACCAGCGGCAATGGATGCTTTGCATGCTCGCCGCTGCCGGCGCGGATTTTTGTATCGAGCGGATTCAGGCCGCTCGCTGCGATACGCACCAGCACCTGACCGTGCGCCGGATTCGGCCGTGCCAGTTCGGTGAGTTCGAGGGGGCCGTGATAGCGGTTGAGAACGAGGGCGTGCATCGACATGATGATTTCCTTTCCGGTTGAGTCAGCGCTTCGATACCTTCATACTCTGTCATGCGAAATGGTATGTAAATCAACATTTTTGAACGGACAACAAACAAAAATGACTGCCCGGGAGTTGGAATGGAGTGACGTCCGCGTGTTCCTGGCGATTGCCCGCAACGGCACGCTCGGCGCAGCGGCGAGACAAACGGGCCAGACCCAGCCCACTATGGGTCGGCGTCTGCGTGCGTTGGAGGAGACCGTGGGGCACGCGCTGTTCCAGCGCACCCGCGACGGTTTCGTGCTGACCGACGAAGGCGCCGCGGTTCTCGCCCATGCCGAACGCATGGAAGAAGAGGCGCTTGGTTTCACACGAGCGCTGGCCGGTAAGGACGCGCATCTGACCGGCTTGCTGCGCGTATCGTCATCGGACTGGTTTGGCGTCCATGTGCTGACGCCCGTGTTTGCGCGGTTTCTGGCCCAACACCGGGGCGTCTCGCTCGAACTGGTGACGGATTCGCGCCGTTACAACCTGGCCCGCCGCGAGACCGATCTGGCGTTTCGCATCACGCCGTTCGAGGAGGCCGATGTCATCCAGCGCAAACTGATGCATATGGAATACGCCTTGTATGGGCGCATCGACCTTGTCGCGCCGCGGGCCGGCGACGGGGAAGGGCACACGCTCGTCAGCATGGATAGCGCGTTCGGCACGCTGCCCGATGTGGAGTGGGTCAGGCGCATGCTGCCGAAGGCGCGGATCGCCTTTGGCAGCAATAATCGGGGCGCGCAGGCGCGGATGTGTGCGGAAGGGGGCGGTTTTGCGGTGCTGCCGTGTCCGCTGGGCGATTCGACCCCTGGATTGCGGCGGATCGATCTGGGCGAAGCGCCGCCTGGCCGGGACGTCTGGCTCGGGTACCATCGTGACTTGCGGCGGGTGGCGCGCCTGCGGGCCCTGCTGGATGTGACGATAGAGGCGCTCGGCAAAGAGGCGCTCGGCTAGAGGCGCTCGGCAAAGAGGCGCTCGGCTAGAGGCGCTCGCCACCCCCAAATCCCCACCTCAGAGATATGTATAAAACGGTACCTTGCATAAAACAGTAGAGCCTGCTACATTTCAGCCATGGTCACCGAGGCCAGCAGTCCGTCCGGTGACAGTGCATAGCACGGTACCTTGCACCACACACTACACCCGTGGAATTTGATGAAAACGCAGTTAAAAAAGGGAACGCTCGATATGTGCGTATTAGCCGTCCTGGCCCGTGGGGACAGCTACGCGTACGAACTGGTGTCGACGCTCGCGGAAACAATGGAAATCAGCGAAGGTACGATTTATCCGTTGATGCGCCGCCTGCAAGCCGAAGCCTGGGTGTCGACCTACCTCGTCGAGTCGAGTTCGGGGCCGCCACGCAAATACTACTCGCTGACGGGGACAGGTCGCCGCAGTCTGCTGGAGATGGAAGAGGAATGGCGCAGTTTCGTGGATGAAGTCAACGGCGTATTGTTGCAACCCGCTACAAAAACGAACACAGGGGATACCCCATGAAGCAGGAAGTATTCATTGAAGCACTACGGCAGGAATTGAGCAGTCTGCCGAAGCCTGCGGTCGATGAAATCATTGCGGATTATCGCGAGTACATTGGCGACGCGCTGGCCGCTGGGCGCCGCGAGGAAGAAGTGATCGCAGCACTGGGCGACCCGGTCAAGCTCGCCCGCGAACTGAAGGCACAGGCAAGCTACCGGCAGTGGCAGGACCGCCGTTCGTTCGGCAACCTGATTCGCGTGATCATGTCGATCTCCGCGCTGGGCCTGCTGAATGTCCTGCTGCTGATCCCGTTCATGGTGTACCTGGCTTTGCTGACGGCGGGCTACGCGGTGTCGGTGGGACTCACGATTGCTGGGCTGGTCGGCGTGATTGCGTTGAGCGGCCATCACTTCTTCGGCAAGAACGCCCACGACGTGCTGCCGTTCAGTTTTAGCAGCAGCGAGCACGCCAAGGGGGCGCACGATTTCAGCGCGAGCGCCGCCCTTGCACTGGGCGCGTCCGACGCATCGGGCACGCAGGAAACGAACAGCAACGCTAGCGATAGCGACACTCCAGGCAACCTGAAGGGCCTGAAAATCGTCGGCGATCGCTTTGTGATCGATCTGCAGGACGACAGCAAGCTTTCGCTCGTGACTCGCGCCGGCGCTATCGAAATCAAGAAGGATGACGACAATTTCAAGTTCGAAGCGACCTCCGACGCTGCCCGGCAATTGCTGACTAAAGAGAAGGACGGCACATGGAGCATTGCCCGCGACGACGTGGTCGACCTCGATCTGAAAGACGACGACGAGCATGTGTCGCTCGCCCGCACCGGCAAGGATGCCAAGTCGATGGTCTGGGACATCTCCACCGACGACGGCGACCACGTCACGCTGCAGGAAGACCAGCAGGGCAAGCCGAATCATGTGACGGCACAGAGCGGCTCGGATTCCGTGGATATCGGCGACGGCAAGGTTGCCATCGACGATGGCCATCACAAGATCCGCGTGGCGGCATCGGAAAGCGAATACACCTATGCGATCGTGATGCTGCCCATCGGTCTCATCGGCCTTGCGTTGTGCATCTGGTTGACACGAATTACCTGGCGCGCCGTATCGCGCTACGTAAAGCGACAACTCGACGTCGTCTCGGCGAGTCTCGATCGCCAGCAGCCGTCCTGAATAAAAAGTAGCTGAAATACCCGAACACCGAAGTACCGAATTGCCGAACCCTTAGTAGTACGTATAAACATTTCGCTATAACTGAGGAAACTGTCATGAACATCGATTATCCGAGCGACGTTTCTAAGCAAACCCGTCTCCATCGTGCGCCGGCACTGCCTTTTTCCGGTGGAAGAGAAGTCAATCCCCTGCATATCGCCGACTGGCTGGTGAGCGGCGTACGCGCCCTGAGCATGCAGCCGGTGCTGTGGCTGAGCGTTCTGTTGATCTGCGCCGATTTCGCGACGCTGCTGGGTTTTCTGCCGCTGCTGCGCCCGCTGGCGGTGCTGCTGGCGCCGCTCGCGGTCGGCGGCCTGATGTTCGTGCAGGACGGCGCCAGCAAGGGCGAACCCGTATCGGTGCGTGAGATGTTCACGGCGCTGGCGCGGCGCAGCAACTCGCTGTGCGTGATCGGGCTGTACGGCGCAGCAATTGTCGCCGTGGGCTATCTGATCCTGCTGGCAACGTTCCATGTCTCGCTGAACATGTCGGTCACGGCAGCCGGCGTGCACACCTTTTCAATGAGCTACGGCGGCGACCATGGCGTGCGCGGTGCGCTCGAATCGCTGCTCGGCGCGTCGATCTTCGCTGTCGCGATCGCCTCGGCCTGCTTCGCACCGGCTCTGGTGATGCTGCACGACATGACCCCGCATGACGCCATGATCGCAAGCCTCAGCGGCGCCGCACGCAACTGGCCCGTGACGCTGATGTACTTTGCTGCGATGACCGTGGCCGTACTGTTCGCACCGATGGTCCCGCTGGCCCTGCGCGCCCTGGTGCTCACGCCGGTGTTGACCGCCGTGCCGCTGCTGTCGATCTACGGCGCTTATCGCGACGTGTTTATCGGCCGGTAAGCCGGAGGTGGATGTGCGCAGCACGCATCTGCGATGATGTTGCATGAGCGTAGTGATCCTGATGTGGCGATGGAGCGAGCATGAGAGTGCTGATCATGGGGGGAACCTTGTTTCTTGGCCGCCATATTGCCGAGGCGGCCTTGGAGCGGGGGCACGAGGTGACGCTGTTCAATCGCGGTCTTCGGAATCCCACGTTGTTCCCGGCAGCCGAAAAGCTGACTGGCGACCGGAACACGAATCTGACTGCGTTGGCGGGCCGCCGGTTCGACGCGGTCATCGACCCGTCGGCTTACGGTCCCGAGCAGATCGATCTGCTGCTCTCGACGCTTGGTGAGCCGCCCGCACACTACACGTTCGTGTCGACCATTTCCGTGTACGGCACGTATCCGCCGAAGCGCCGCTACGATGAAAGCACGGACGTGGTTGCGGGTCATGAGGGCTACGGCGCACTGAAAGCGCGCGCGGAGGAAGCGCTTCTGGCGGCCATCCCGGGCCGGGCCGCGGTGGTGCGGCCGGGGCTGATTGTCGGTCCATACGACCCCACCGGGCGTTTTACCTATTGGCCGTGCCGGGTCGCGGCGGGTGGACAGGTCCTGGCGCCTGGGCGTCGCGAGCGGCCGGTTCAGTTTATCGATGCGCGAGATCTTGCCGAGTGGTCGGTCCGCCTTGCGGAGGATCGCGTTGCCGGCGTCTATCACGCGGTGGGTCCACAGGCCGCGCTGACGATGGGACAGTTCCTCGACGAGTGCGTGCGGATAGCCGGAAACGACGCCGAACTCGTATGGACTCCGGACGACGAGGTTCGCGCAGCGGAGATCGAAGGCTGGACCGAACTGCCGCTATGGATCGCTGAAGACGATGCCGAAGCCGGCGGGATCTTCGAGGCGGACAATCGGCGCGCGCTCGGGCAGGGGCTTACGTTCCGCCCGGTGGCGCAAACTATTGGGGACACGCTTCAATGGTGCTGGGAATCCGGCGCCGCAGCGGATTCGCCGCTGGGTGTCCAGACCTTGAGCGCGGAGAAAGAGCGCGCAACGCTCGCTCGTCTGCTGGTGCGCTAAAGTCTGCGCGGCAGTTCGGCCGCGCGTGCTGTTACACCGTCGTCTTCAGGGACAAATCCTTTTCCATGAACACACTTAACGGATCGGGACGGTAATCCGCAAACGGCTCGCGAGTGACAAAGCCCGCACGTCGGTAGAGGCCGAGGGCCGAATGACTGTCGACTCCGGTTTCAAGGCGCAGCCAGCGAACCCCGTGCGCACGGGCTTTGAGCTCAAGTGTCGCGAGCATGGTCTTTGAGAGTCCCTGGCCACGTGCCTGTGGCTCCACCCACATGCGTTTGACTTCCGCCCAGTCGCCTTTCAGGACCACCGCGCCGGTCGCCAGCGCGGTGCCGGCTGCGTCGCGCGCCACGTGAAAGAGCACGCTGGGTTCGCGCAACGCGTCGATCGGCAACAGATGGTTACTCTCTGCCGGGTACAGGCTCGCGGCTTCGGCGTCGCCATGTTCGAGCAGGGCAATGATGTCGGCTTGGGCGGGATCTTCGATGGCGATGTTCATTGAGGAGAAAGTCTTTCGTCTACGGATTCGATCGTCGCAATGATAGCGGTCAGCGAAGTCTTGCTGCGTAAGATTCCGAAATGCAGCCTGAGCCAATACCGCGCGGGGATTATCCTTATCGGGTTCCGGCACTATGATAATCTGCCGGGCACGCCCGGATTAGCGAGGCAAACGAGAAGCGGCCGGGTTGTGACAAGACACTCATTGTGTCCAGTCACAACCCGGCCGCTTCGCGGCGGGTAAATAAAAGATTTACCCGCAAATGACGCCGTGTAATGCGATACTACCAGTCTCTCAGGTTCTGGCCCGGCCCTCGAAATAGGCCAGAATCTTTCCACCGACCCTTTATGGGTCGGTTTTTTTTTTGTGACTCACTTTTAACTACACTACTGAAGTAGGGTATATGCCCTACTTCAGTAGTGTAATGGTCTTCGGCGCCTTTTACTAGGTGGTTATCTCGTTTTTCAGAGGACCTTACCTGGGCCGGCAGCAGGGAAAGTACCGTCAGCGGGCCCAGAGTCGCGGGCGATCAGACGAGCCAGGTTTGCTGCCGACAATCAGTGGTGGCGCAGGCAGGTCTGATGAAACGCACCCTCATGGCAAAGACCTTGAGAACACCACGACCGCCTACGTCTTGTCGGTCCGGTTTCCCGACGCTCGCGCCGGACTTTTCCGTCTGACTGTGGATGCAGGCGCGGCGGTTTTGTTTTTCTGTTTGGGTAACTGAACGGTCCTGGCTGCCAGGAGCGCCTGCATCAAATCGCTGTTGAGGGCTTTCTCGAAGGCCCGTGGGCCCATCGAGTTAATCAGGATGCGGCCCATGACGTCGGCCTTGACGTACTCAATGGCGAGGAGGCTGATGACCTGATTAGTAGTGAGTACCGCTTCTTCAGTAGCGGACGGCCCGAACTCCGCGGTGATGGCGTCCTGCTCATCCGCCACGGCAACGGCCAACCGGCGGCCTTCGAGCCTGGCCCGGGCGCTTGCGCCGCATTCGCGCAGGTCGTAGAACCGAGGGCCATTGAGCGTTGCAGTCCCATAGATCGCCACATGAACATCGACGCCACGCGCCGAGGCCGCCTCGATCGCATCGCGCAACGGCTCCATTTCCTCGTCCCAGATCGCCGCGAACAGGGTTTGCCGCGCACTGTCTATGGTGGTCTGAAATGCTCTGATGATTGCGTTTCTATCGCGCAGCGACCAGACAAGTCCGAGCTCACGCGCCGCAGGTAGCGACGACAGTCCCTCGTTGACAAGTTCGATATCGCCCTCGAAGCGCTCCCGCAGTCGCGCCAGCACCTCGGCATACGGAACCGCCGCATACCGGACAGGTTCCGACCGATGCATGAGAACCGCACCCTTGGTATCCAGACGTTGAAGCGTCTCGTAGATTTTCGACGGCGGCACGCTGGAGAGCTTGCCGACCTCGTGGCCATTCATCGGCGAACGTTGCAGAAGGGCGCAATAAGCTTGCGCTTCGTATTGTGAGAAGCCGAGGCGAATCAGCGCGGATATCAGCTCGGCGGGAATCTGTGTAGTCATATCGCGTGAGACTAGCACATGTCATATTGGCCTTGTACACTACCGAGGTAGTGTAGCCATTTACTCGAGGTGCAATACAAGGAGCGCAGCATGAAAAAACGGTATTCGTCGGGTTCGAGCTGGGAAGCGTCCATCGGATATTCCCGCGCCATCCAGTCAGACAACACGCTGTACGTGTCGGCAACGGCGGCGAGCGGACCGGATGGTTCAATCGTCGGCGACGATCTGTATACGCAGACCAAAACCATTCTCGACAAGCTCGGCACCGTGTTGACCGATGCCGGCTTTGGGTACCAGGACGTCGTGCAAAGCCGCGTGTACGTCACTGACATTGCTCATTGGCAGGACGCGGGCCGCGCTCATGGAGAAGTGTTCGGCGATGTTCGTCCGGCATTGACGCTGCTGCACGTGCTGCCTTTCGTCGATCCGAAGATTCTGGTCGAGATCGAAATCACGGCAGTCAAAAGCGATTCGGCCTGGTAAGCGGCCATGAATCGCGTCCCGCGCGGGAGCGCCAGGGGCGGACGGGAAACGCCGCATCGGTGGCTGACCGCCTTCATCGCGATGGCCGCGGGCGTGGCCATCGCGAATAACTACGCGCTCCAGCCGGCTCTTCCCGCTGTCGCACAGAGTTTCCACCTCCCGCTCACGGCCATGGGCATCGTCGCCGGCAGCATGCAGGCCGGCTACATGGCGGGTATCGTCCTGCTGGTTCCGCTTGGCGACAAGGTTTCTCCCGCGCGAATCGTCTCCTGGCAATTCGCGGTGCTGGCCATGGCGTTGATCGCGGCGGGGTACGCGCCGACATTGCCTGCGCTGACCATCGCGGGCTGCGTGATCGGCGCGATGGCAACCAACGCGGTTCACCTGGCCACAGTCGCGTTTCGCGCCTCGAAGCCGGAGTCGCGTGGCCGCGCGGTGGGAACGGTGGGGATGGGGATATCCGCGGGCATCCTGCTGAGCCGGTTTGTAGGCGGCCTGCTATCGCAGGCCACAAGCTGGCGCACGATGCTGATGCTGTTCGGGGTTGCATCGTTTCTGCTCGCTTGCCTCACGCATCGCCTGCTGTCCAGAGACGTGCAGCGCAGTGAACACGGTTACCTCGGTTTGCTCAGGTCGCTACCCTCGGTGCTATTCCGCTATCGGCTATTGCAGGAAGGCGTGATCGTTGGAGCATGCTGGTTTTTCGTTTTCAGCATGCTGTGGGTCACCCTCGTATTGGCCGTAGCCTGCGCGCCGCTCAATCTGAATACCGCTCAGGCGGGTATGTTCAGCTTTGCCGGCGTGCTGGGATTGTTTGCCACCCGCGCGGCAGGGCGTGCGGCGGACCGGTTCGGGTACCGGCCGGTCATAGCGTGCGGCTTCGCGTCGGTGCTCGCGGGCGTGGCGATATTGCTCGTCGCCCGTTCATCCATAGCGGGAACGGCAATCGGCCTGGTGCTCTTCGATGTCGGCTGCTTTTCCGCACAGGTGGCCAATCAGACCCGCTTGCTGGCGATCGATGTCAATGCACGCAGTCGCATCTATAGCGTGTACATGTTTTTCTATTACGCCGCTGGCGCGCTGGGCTCAGTGCTCGGGCCGTTGCTGTTCGCCCGTTACGGATGGGACCTGGTGTGCACGGTAGGCATCGCAATGTCAGCACTGGGTCTCGCGATCACCTGTGCTCATCATCTCGGCGGACGGCGACGCGGTGAACCGGCGCTCGAATAGCACGCTGCAGCGGCATGGCAGGGGCGAATCCGAAGCACAAATGACGTGGCCGCGCTACGCTCTGACTCGCTGGGCGTCAAAGCCGCCCTCCAATGATTTCATAAGCAGGTAAATCAGGCCAATGACGGGGAAGGGTGTGTCACGACTTGCGTTGCTCCGCTCGCCGGGTTTGTGTTTGTGTGGAGGCCCGGCAATGGGGCGAAGCCATGCCTGATTTCCAGCCTTGCGTAAGTGAGGAAAGGGAATCTCCAGGGCTGAAGTCGGCATCCTCCTGATCTGCGCATGGCTAATCACGCTCAATTCAAGGCATAGGAATGGGTTCGGCTATCGATGCTGACCTGACTAACTATTTGCATGCGCGCTGAACAGGCATTTCTTGCGCAAAAACGTTTCATTGTTTTACTGCGCCTTCTCCCTCTGTAAGCCCGACCCGCCCCGGTTGCCGCGCTCTCTCCGGATTTCATGTTTTCGGAGAGGATTCCCATGCGTAAGTGGTACGAGGAACAGCTACAACGTGTCGCCGGCCACGATATTTCCGACGAAGAGCTGGACAGAGAAATTACCGATAGCGCCAAGGCGCTCAGTTTCGACTTCTGGATGTTCGGGGTTCGCTTGCCGGTCCCCGTGTCGCGCCCGGCCATCGAGGTCCGCGGTAACTATCCGCCGTCGTGGCAATCGCGATACCGCACGCCTGGCTATGTCGAGATAGATCCGATATTGCGCCATTGCAAGGTGTCGTCGGTTCCGCTGATATGGACGGCTGAAGCGCCTTCGTCCGAGCGGCAATACTGGGACGAGGCCAAGGCGCACGGTATCCGCTACGGATGGTCGATGTCGCTGCGCAGTCAGTTCGGCGCCATCACGTGGTTCACGCTGGCGCGGGACACCCATCCGATTTACCCGGATGAACTGGCCGTCACGGAGTGTCCGATGATCTGGCTCGCGCACTTCGTCCACGCAAGCCTGGGCGCAAGGTTGTTGCCGGCCATGTTCACGGACGGCATGCCGCACCTTTCGTCCCGCGAGCGCGAGGTCATGGGTTGGACCGCCGAAGGAAAAACCGCGTCGGAAATCGGAGTGATTCTGGGCATCGCGGAGTCCACCTGCATTTTTCATATCACCAATGCCACGCGCAAGCTGGGTGCGGTCAGCAAGACGCATGCGGCCGTAAGAGCTGCTGTTCTCGGGCTCATCGGCTAGGCGCGGAGCGCCGGATCGCGTGGCATTGCGCTGCACCCCTCCCATTTCCTGGAGCTGCCGGGCTACGTGCGTTCGCGCTACTTTCTGCCTTGGGCTTCACTCGTCTCCGACACCAGATCGCAATGTACTTTCTCCAGCTCGCAATCATCATCCTGGCGTGTCATGCGTGCGGCTATCTGGCTGAGCGCGTCGGCCAATGCCGGGTGGTTGGCGAAATCACGGCGGGGCTTCTACTGGGACCTTCTGTCCTCGGGGCGCTCGACCCGGGTATCCATGACCTCATCTTCCCGGTGAGTTCGGCATCGAGCATGTCGCAGCTAGGCGAAGTGGGCATTGTCCTGCTCATGTTCGAGATCGGCATGCACCTTCACGCTCCGGAGCGGCGCGGCGCTGCCCGGTTGGGTGCCGGATTGCGCCTGCCCGGACTGATCGCGGCCCTGGGACTCGTGATGCCGTTTGTTCTCGGCGTGGCAGTGGCGCTCTGGTCGAAGGACGTCCTGGCGCCAGGCTTTCCGACCGTTCCGTATGTGCTGTTTTGCGGCGTTGCGCTGGGGGTGTCCGCGGTGCCGGTGATGGTGCGTATCGTTGTCGATCTTGGGCTCAATACGAATCCGCTGGCGAAGACGGCGCTCTCGGCCGCCATGCTGACCGATGTGGCGGGCTGGATGCTGCTGGCCGTGGTTGCGTCAATAGCACATGTGCACAACGGCGTGGGCGAGCTGACGCTTGCCCTCGGTGGCATTGCGCTGTACTCGATCGGGTGCGTGGTCATTACGCGTTACGCGGTTCAACCCATGCTGCTACGGGCGGCGCAACGCAACGATATGCAGGCCGTGTTCACCATCGTCACGTGCTTTGTCATGGTATCGGCCGGCATCACTGCCAGTCTGGGCTTTCACAGCGCCTTCGGCGCGCTGCTTCCCGGGATGCTCCTGCGCGACGTCCCAGCCGTGCGGGAACAATGGGACAGATGGTTCGGCGGCTTCCTTCGCACCATTCTGATGCCGGTCTTTTTCTCGTACGCGGGACTGCACACATCGATCTCCCTGATCGAAGGGGGCAACGCCTGGTTCTGGCTCTGCGTGTTCCTGGGGGCAGGATTTGCCGGGAAGTTCGGCGGCTCCTATCTTGCCGCGCGGATCTGCGGCCTCGCGCCGGGCGACGCGGCTTTCATCGGTTCGCTCATGAATGCGAGAGGCTTGATGGAACTCATCGTGCTCTCGATTGGACTGCAACTGGGAATTCTTCCGCCCAGGGTCTACACGATGCTGGTTCTGTTCGCTCTCGTCACCACTGCAATGACGACGCCCCTCGTGCGCCGACACATGCGGGCGGGAAATCAACCGTTGGCGGATCCGCAACTCTAGACGGTTGCGTGTCTTCAATCCAGTCTTCCTTTCCTGAAGGTAACCATGAACGTAAGCAGGCAAGAGATTGTCGAGCGTCTTCGCAACATCGTCGCAACCCGCCTTGACGTGGATATTTCCCCGGATCGGATCGGCCTGACCGATGGCTTTCTGTCCGTAGTCGGGATCGACTCCGTTGGCTTTATCGAACTTCGCTACCAGTGTGAGGAGGAGTTCGGAATCAGGATCGACGAGAACGATTTCGTGCCGGACAACTTCCTGAACTGTGACGTGCTGTCCGGATTTCTTCTGACGAAGCTGAGCGCGCTCTAGTCTCAAGCCGGAGACTCCAGTCTTAACAATTTGGATACCTATGCATATAGCGGACTTCGATCATCTGATTACCGAAACTTCGAGCGTCGCGTTGCCGGCAAGCGATGCGGCAGCCCCTGGCCAGCTAATTGCCGGATTGCGGGCACGTGCTCTGCCGGAAGGGGCCGCGGTGCTGATTTGCATGCCTAACGGCCGCAACCTGCTGAAGCTCTTCTTCGCGCTGGTGGCAGCAGGCTATGTGCCCGCGATGTTGCCGCCGGCCACACCCGTTCTGCGTCTGCGTCAGATGGCGGAAGACTTTGGCGCCGTTGCTGTCGTCAGGCCGCGGCTGGGTGAGGAGTTGTGCAAGGAACTGCACATTGAAGCGGTCAACCGGCAGGCGGGTTGGGAAGTCGGCTTCTTCCGCACGCTTGCGAAACCGGTCACCGAGCCGGGCGAAGTGATCCTGACCACCTCGGGCACCTCCTCGCACTTCAGCAGCGGTTGCGTGCACTCCTTCGACTCGCTCAGGGCCAATGCACGCAAACATGCGGCTGAGATCAACCTGGGTGCGACGGACACGATGCTGATCAATCTGCCGCTCTATTACTCGTTCGCGCTGGTTGCCCAGGCAATCGCGAGCATCGAGTGTGGTGCGAGGCTGGTTATCAGCGGGCCGCCGTTCATCGGTTCGCAGTACGTCGCGGATCTGGCGCGCCATCGGGTCACGGTGAGTTCCGTAACGCCGGTCCTGATGCGGACCTTGCTCGCGCATTCCGCTGCCGCGCTGCCGGAGACCGTCCGCGCGCTCACAGTGGGGGGCGACTTCCTTGCACCCGAGCAGGCGGCGGCCTTCGTCCAGCGTTATCCGGGCAAAGAACTTTACCTGACCTACGGCGTCACCGAAGCGGGGCCGCGCGTCTCGACCGGGCGCGCTCACGAGGCGAACGCAAAGCGGTTCGCTTCCGTCGGCCGTCCGATGCCCGGCACCCTCGTGCGCCTGCTCGACGTGGACGGACCGGCGCAGGAGGGCGAACTTCTCGTCCATTCGGACACGCTTCTGAAGCGGAAGATTGGCCGCAACGCCCTGAGTCCGCTGGTCGAAATGGATGGACAGACGTGGCTGAAAACCGGCGACATTTTCGAAATCGACGAGGACGGTCATCTCTTCTTCAAGCACCGGAAATCGGACTTCATCGTGCTGAACGACGAGAAGGTGAACCTGGCTGCGATCAAGCAGTTTTGCCGTGCGCTGCCAGGCGTGTTGACCTGCAAGACGCGATCGATCCGGCGTGCCGATACCGTCGACGGATATTTTCTTGAGATCACGGTGGACGATCTGCTGGTCGGGCCGGCCGAGGCCGATGCGATGAAGGCGGAGATCATGAAGGGGTTAAAGCATATCGAACGCCCAAGCAGTCTGACGCTGACACCGGTGAACCGCCAGCAGTACGAATTTTACAAATGAGGATGTGTACCGTGAACCGGGACATTGACGAGCTGACTCGCGCAATCATCGCGAGGTACGAGTTGAAAACCATCGAGGACGTGCTGCAGATTATTCCCCTGCACATGTGCCATATCACCCAGGAGCCGGAGGTTTTCAAAACCTGGCCGGCCAATCTTGTACGCCTGACCTATCCTCGCGTGGAATGGCCCGCGCATGAAGCGGTCTACGCGCGCTATCGGGACGAGGTGATTCCGTCGCTCTCCCTCGGTGACTATCTGAGCGCATTTATCGAACCGGACCGTCCGCGCCTGCCGTGTTTCTGCACCGAGATGAGCGATGTAGCGGGCACGCTCGTCAGCGCACTGCTCGCGCAACCGGTCTATGCGATCCGCAAGATCTACGTCAATTACCTGTATCTGCCACAACCCTGGCACTCCTTGAATGCGCTGGTGACTGGCGGACGGATTCGCTACTTCGATTCCTCCGCGTACCGGCAGGTCTTTGACAAGTCGCGCCGCAAATTCGTGCGGCCTGACCAACTTCCTGGCTTCGATAAAGCGGACGTGGAACCGCGCTTTCTGGTTAGCGATAACTGGCTGCAAAGCGAACCCTTCGCGCGGACGATTTCGCTGATGGGGGAGGCGATAAACGACAGTTTCTACCCGAACCCCATCGACAGCGACAAGCCGGACGAGTATCTACGCATCTACGGTCAGGCGAGGCGCACAGAACACGTGCCGCGTAATGATGCGAGCCTTGCCTGCATGCCGGCGCAAGGAGATGCGCCATGACCGAACTCGCGATCACAGGTGTGGCCTGGCACACCGCGTTGGGCCGCACGCTATCAGGCGTGTGGCAGCGGCTGCTCGACGGTGAGACTGGGATTGCGCCGTCCCCCTCGCCGCATGAACTGAAGAACGACCGGGTGGCGAAGATTGCGCTGGCAGACCGCGCCGACGCACGCGACACCCTCGAGCACCTCACCCGGCAAACCGTTGCTGCCGCGGCGGAGCATGCGCAACTGGATCTACCGCGTCAGGCGGCGCGCACATGGTTGATTGTAGGGACGAGCTTCGGCGCGCGGCTTGACGACCCGCTTGCCGCCGCTGAACCGCTCGAGCGCTGGGTGCAGGAGATCGCCGACGGATTCGGACTCGAAGCGGTTGCGTTGTCCACTGCCTGCTCCTCCGGATCGGATGCTCTTCTGCTTGGCGCCGAGCTGATCCGCGCTGGACTTGCCGACCGCTGCATTTGCGGTGGCGCAGACGTGCTGGGAGACTCCAAGCGCCTCGCGCATTCTGCGTTGGGCACCATGTCGTCGACCACGTTGCGCAGCTTCGATCACCGTCACGATGGCACGATTCTCGGCGAGGGCGTTGGCTTTCTGGTCCTCGAACGGCGCGGCGATCGTCCGGTGCGGCCGCTCGCGATCCTGCGCGGCGCAGGCTCATCCAACGATGCAGCGGGTTTGACCGCGCCCGACAAAGACGGCAACGGCATCAGGCTCGCCATCGAGCGGTCGCTGAAAAACGCCGGGCTACGCTACGAGGATATTGGTGTGTTGAATGCGCATGGCTCAGGAACCCTGACCAACGACCGGATCGAGAGCGCCGCATATCTCGCGTTGTTTGGCCACTCGCGGCCCGCGATTTTTGCAACGAAGGGAGCGTTTGGCCATTCGCTCGGGGCAACTGGCGCGCTCGAGGCGATCGCGTTGATTCTCGCCCTGCAGCAACAGGTGATACCCCCCATACACGGACTGGAAGAACCCATCGCGGGTTTCTCGCTGCCCATGCCGATGGGCCGTCCTGGATCGATCAGCACGGCCTATGGACTCAGTCTTACGATCGGCTTTGGCGGCTTCAACACCAGTCTGATTTTTCAGGGGGCAGCGGCATGACAGGCGAGACCCTGGCATGGGCGCGCGGTTACACCATCGTCGACAGCTGCGAACGTAGGAGCATGGCTTACGAGCAACTCGATCCTGAAATCGGGAACGGTCTCAGGAACGCTGATCCGACGGTATGGCCCGTGCTCGACTCGGTCGCAGCGCTGTACCGCGCGAACCGTGCCAGGCTTGAGCCGCATAGGGACCACGTCGGCATGATCCACTGCGGCAGCGCCTATCCGAAAACCACCGCGCAGCGCGTGATAGCCGATATGAGCCGCAACGGCCGGGTGTCGCCCGCGGCGTTCATCAACGCGAACGCTGGCGCCGCGCTTTCGATCTGTTGCACCCGCTTCGGCTTTCGCGGACCCACCATGAACCTTACGATGCCGGCCGCCAGCGCACGGCCGCTAGTCGACGTGCTCGCCGCGCGATGGCTGGGGCAGGGCAACGCACGCTATCTGATCCTTGTCGCAGCCGATTTCGGGGCGGCAGCGGACATCCAGGTGACCGGCATGTTGATCAGAAGGCTTGACCTCGGCTGAAGCGAGGGGGCGAACATACTTTTCCACATTACCAGATTTAAAGCCTATATATAGGAATGCAAACTATGGATTACGATCATGACGTTGCCATCATCGGTTCTGGCATTTCGGGTTCGATGCTTGCCGCGATTCTCGCCAAAAACGGCGTGAACGTCGTCGTGCTGGACGCGGGTACGCATCCGCGCTTCGCGGTCGGCGAGTCGATGGTGCCGGAAAGCGCCGTGCTGCTTGAACTGATGGCGGAGCGTTTTGGCATTCCCGAGCTGGCCTATCCGGGCAACATTGCCGAGATCAACCGGCATATCGGCTCCTCGGCGGCGGGTGTCAAACTGGCCTTCAGCTTCGCATGGAACGGCTTTCGCAAGGAACACGATATCGCCGATGTGGTGTCGACTCCGGTGCTCGCGCCGGAAGCCCACCTGTTTCGTCAGGATATCGATGCGTACTATGTCGCGCTTGCGGCCCGTCTCGGCGCGGTTATCAGGCAGCAGGCACGTATCCAGTCCATTGACGTCGCAGGGGAGGGCGTCACGCTGACACTTGCCGACGGTCAGCGCCTGCACACACGCTTCGTAGTCGACGCGGCGGGTTTCCGCGCGCCGCTCGCCGATGCGTTGCAACTGCGCGAAGGCGCCCGGCCGATGCAGGCAAACACGCGCTCGCTGTTCACGCATATGGTCAACGTCGACCTTTACGAGGATGTGATCGCACCGATCGAGACACACGGTTCGCCGACTGCGTTGTCACAGACTACGCTGCATCACATGTTCGACTGCGGCTGGCTGTGGATCATCCCATTCAACAATCAGCCGTTCAGCACCAATCCGCTGTGCAGTGTCGGACTGCAGTTCGATATCGACAGGCACGGCCCCGCGAGCCGCGATCCGGAACGCGAATTCCAGCAATTTCTGGCCGACCATCCATCGGTGGCCAAACACTTCAAGAATGCATCAAGGGTTCGGGAATGGACCGTTGCACCGCGCCTGAACTACACGAGTCGCGAGACGGTGGGCGACCGGTATTGCCTGCTCGGACATGCCGTGGGATTCGTCGATCCGCTGTTCTCGCGAGGACTGGTCAACACATTCGAATCGATCGCGCGACTGGCACCGACTCTGCTGAAATCGCTCCAGGCGGACCGCTGGCAGCGCGAAGACCTGTTGCCGCTCGAACGCTACAGCCTCGAAGTCGTACGCATCAACGACCGCCTCGTTGCCAACTCGTACACCGCGTTCCGGACGTTTCCGCTATGGAATGCATGGTTCCGCCTCTGGCTGAGCGGCAGCTATATCGGCGTGCTGCGTTTGCGCCGGATTCTTGCCGACTATCTGGCTGATCGGGATAACGAAGCATTGGACGCGGCGTTTGATAACGCGACCTATCCGGGTCACCTGTCGATTGAAAGCCACCGCTACGAGCGGATGTTCGACGCCGCGTGCTCGGCGATGGAACGCTTCAAGCGCGGCGAGACCGGTGAAGCGCAAACGATAGCCACGTTACACCGTTTGTATGTGGAGAACCGCGAGCACCTGCCGCTCGACTTCTCGGACTTTGCCAACCGTTACGTCTCGCGACCGACGGCTGAATTTGCGAAGTCGCTACTGGACTGGGCCAACCACGCACCCGACGGCCTCGCGGCGAAGCTCGCGCGTGGTCCGAACGCGCGGCCGTTCGAGTTCCTCGACCGCTATCGCTACGGCGACCGGTTAGCGCTTGCCGCGCGTGCCGACGAACGTCTCGCAGAAATCCGGGCGAGCCTATGAGCGTCACCAACGAAACGCTGCTCAGCCGCCGGCAGGCTGCGGTTGCGCGCGGCGTCAACCAGGCACATCCCATTTTCGCGGCGCGGGCGTTAAATGACCGCATCTGGGATATCGACGGTAACGAGTACATCGATTTTACGAGCGGCATTGCCGTGCTCAATACGGGGCATCTTCACCCGGATGTGGTCGAAGCGGTCCAGCGGCAATTGGGCCATTTCGTTCACACCTGTTTCGCTGTGCTGCCGTACGAGTCCTATGTTGCGGTATGTGAGCGGATCAATGCGCTGGCTCCGGGCGATGGCCTTAAAAAGACTGCCTTGTTCAGCACGGGTTCCGAAGCCGTTGAAAGTGCGGTCAAGATCGCCCGCGCACATACGAGGCGCAGCGGTGTGATTGCCTTTACCGGCGCCTATCATGGCCGCACGCTAATGGCCCTGGCAATGACCGGCAAGGTGGCACCCTACGCGTCAGGAATGGGCCTCATGCCGGGCCATGTCTACCGCGCGCTGTATCCGGACGCGCTGAACAACATCGACGTCGACGCGGCGCTTGGCAGTATTGAACGCATCTTCAGAAACGACGCTGCCCCCGAAGACATTGCCGCGATCATCTTCGAACCGGTGCAGGGCGAGGGCGGAATACAGGTGGCCCCGCCTGGATTCGTCGCGAAGTTGCGTGCGTTGTGCGACCGTGAAGGGATTGTGCTCATTGCCGACGAGGTGCAAAGCGGTGCCGGCCGCACGGGTACCTTTTTCGCGGTTGAGCAGATGGGAGCGACGCCGGACCTTTTGGTGTTCGGTAAATCGGTGGCCGGCGGATTACCGCTCGCGGGCGTGACGGGCCACGCCAGTGTGATGGACACCGTGGGGCCCGGTGGCCTGGGCGGGACCTACGCCGGTAACCCGCTGGCCTGTGCGGCCGCGCTGGCGGTACTCGACGTCATGGAGCGGGAGCACATCCTGGCGCGCGCCCGTCAGGTTGGCGAGATCACGCGCACGGAGCTGCTGGCGATGCAGCAACGCTATCCGTCGATTGCAGACGTGCGAGGACTCGGGGCGCTGATCGGCGTCGAGTTGCGCACGCCCGACGGGCAGCCGGCAAAAGACCTCACCAGCAAGCTTGTGATGTCGGCGCGCGATGAGGGACTGCTGTTGCTCGCGGGCGGGACACACGGCAACGTCCTGCGTATGCTGGCACCGCTGACGGTCGAGCTGCGGACGCTGGAAGCGGGGCTGCGCATTCTCGACCGGTGCTTTTCGACGCTGTGCCGACCGGAGCCTGGACGCCATGACTGACCTCTCCAGACTCCTCAACGGCCATCGCTCGATCCGGCGTTACAAGCAGGACCCGATTGCGCGTGAACTGATCGACGCGGTATGTGCCGACGCAATGGCTGGGGCTTCGTCGTCCGGGAATCTGAACAACGTCTCGCTGGTTTTGACACAGGATGCACAGCGCAGACAGCAGTTATACGAGCTGCATGCACGACAGCCGATGATCCTGCAGGCTCCCTTGCTGGTGACCTTTGTTGCGGACTGCTACAGGACGCGGCGCTGGCTCGCGCGAGGTGCGGCACGCGACAATTTCAACAACCTGATGGGCTATCACATTGCGCTATGCGACGCGATGATCGTGGCGCAGAACGTCTGTCTGGGATTCGAGGCTCGCGGCCTGGGTGTCTGCTACATGGGCTCGACGCTATCCGCGATGAGCGGCATCGCGGCGGCCCTGAATCTCCCGGATACCTGCGTGCCGGCGGCGACGATTGTCGCCGGGTATCCGGACGAAAATCCCGACAAACGTGACCGGTTGCCGATGTCCGCGCTGGTTCACGAAGAGTTTTACCGCGACCCGAGCGACGCGGAAATCGATGCGAGCTATGCCGAACGCGAGCAGCGCGCCTGGCCGCGGCACATGTCCAGTGCGGTCGCGCGGTCGAAGCTCGAACTGCATGGGATCACGTCGATGGCGCAGTTGTACTCAAGTCCACTGAAATACGACCCGGAGGTCTTCCACTCCGATTCGCGACGGTTGCGGGAATTTCTGGAGTCGAAGCATTTCATCACCTGAAAGCCGTTGCGTTTTGCGTTGCAGGCGCTGGGTACGCAAGGCGGGCGAGTGATAAAGTCAATGCCCTCAAGACTGCAAGATGGGAGCAAGACCGATGAAAGTTCTATGCACTGCGCTGCTCGCCACTGTGGCGCTAACGGCGCACGCCGCCGAGCCCGCACCTAACCAGCAATGGCGCGCGATCCCGGCGTCGCTCCATGACGTCATCATGAACGGCTATAAGCTCGTCTCGGCGTTCGACACGCCCGCACAACAGTCATCGAGGACCGTGCGCACCTACGTGCTGCAGAAGGACGACAGCCTCGTCCAATGCACCGAATCCCACGACGGCGCCGTTGGCGAATTCAGATGCTCCGAAATCGTCCAGCCCTATCTGGCATCCCTGCAGGGCAAGAAGTAGGATTTGCCGGCCCAGGAGCGGATGGTCGGAACGGGAACGTGAGGGAAAAACACATTGTCACGAGATCAGTGAACTTCACGTCCAAACAGGTCATCCACGATTTTCCGCGCAGCGCTATAGCCTCCCATAAGGGCGCTGACTTCGGTATCAAACGGGCGTCCGCCAGCCTCACCGAATCGGAGAGGCGAAAAAATCGCAACTGCCGTTCCTGCCTGAAAGACCCTGACTACCGCGACGTACCCAGAACGCCCTGCCAGTCGTGTGATCGGCGGTAAGCTGAATTGCGACTCGACAGATACCTGAAGAGTGAACCCTTGATATTCATACGTTCGCATCATGAACCGTTCCGCCATTACTTTTCGTGACGACACTCGCGCACGCCTGGCATCGCTCCCAGCCGCGTACAGATCGCAGTGAACTCGGGCGATGACGCGCGAGACAGGGCAATCTGCACATCGTCGAGCTCCGGGTCGTCTTCGGACTGCTGAACAATGAACTGCTTGACCCGGACGCTTCCAGTTCCAAGTGCGCGATGCAGACTGTCCAGAGAAACGCTTCCGCGCTCGGCCAGTAGCTGGATGTTGCGCTGTTGCCGCACGGAGATAAAGCGACGCTCCAGCGGCTTCATCCCGGCAAGGATGATCAGGATAATGACTGTCGCGCCGATAGCTGCGGTGTACATGCCTCCGCCCACGGCGAGTCCGATTCCTGCAACCGACCAGAGACTGGCCGCGGTTGTGAGACCGCGCACAACCTCGCCGCGCAGCAGGATCGATCCGGCGCCGAGAAAACCGATGCCTGATACCACCTGGGCTGCGACCCGCGAAGGATCCAGTACAACGTTCTTTTGAGTCAGCGCGTCTGCGAAGCCGAACGCGGACACGAGCATCATCAACGACGCGCCGACGCATACCAGCATGTGTGTACGCAAACCCGCGGCCCAGTTCAGCCTTTCTCGCTCAAAACCAATGACACTGCCCAGCAGGGCCGCCATAAGCAGGCGAGACAGGATTTCGAAATTGCCTATCACAATGAAGTCCGCAAAACGTTAAGTCGCGCCGAATGGTTGCCGCGGAGCGGCTGGACAGCCTCGCAGCTACGCGCTAGCGGCAGCTTTGCTATCGAGGTCGACGGCGGGGACCGATATTGTGACATTTTTGTGACTGACGAGCAGCCGGACAATTTCTCTGGTCGGCACGCTAGTGACGACGTTGGACACCTGTTTGGGCCGAATCCAGCGGCACCGGGAGATCTCATTGCTCGCTGCGGGCGTGAGGTTCGTCGGCAGGTCCACGAGGAACACGTGATGTCTTTTGGTTAGACCGCCAAACTGGAACAGAAACGAGAAGTCATCGATCCCGAGGGCGGTCTCTTCCAATAGCTCTCTTCGCGCCGCCTCGACTGGCGACTCGGAGCGCCGGATCGTGCCACCCGGCAGCGACCAGCGCGACCGGCCGCGAGTCACGAGGAGGATTTTGTCGTGTTGCCTGCACACCACGGTCGCTCTTTCTTTCATCGTCACCTGATCTTCGTTCCGGTGCTATCTTTGAAGCGGATGGCGCGGCATTCCGCTCCATGGGGTTCGACGGCTGCCACGTTGACTCGATATGAAAGTGAAGTTGCCGGAACCAGAAGGCTGACGTGAAGTTCATCCTTCAGGAGCCAGCCTGCCTTCTGTTCCCGACGTTATTGTGACGGGGAGAAAATTCAATGAAAACCCGCTCGTCATTCGAGATCTGCCTGCCGCTGGTTGTGTTTGGAGTGGCATGCCTTGCGTCCCTCCCGACGCTGATTCTTTCGCTGCTCTGGCTAACACTTGGCGCCTGCTCGGTCGGCCACCGCTCGCTGGAAGAATTTCCTGCTGACGGAATCCCACGACATTGGCTTCACGGGCCCCGCAGCATAATCCTCTGGCTCTACCACCTGGCATGGTGGCCGTGGTACATGCGATCGGAATTGCAACAACTCGGCGGTTCCATTGCGAATGCACTCAGCAAGATGCGACACCATGGGCGTAACGGCACGACGGAGACGTCCTCAAAACGACGGACTCACGACGAAGAAGGATAACGGCCCGCGGCACCACCCGTAGGGGCGTCCTCGCCAAAGCCCATGAGTCACTCTCACAGACCGGCCTGCCCGGATTGCCCGGAACTCTGCCCAGCCATCGATGTGATCCATTCTTCAAAGGCTACGACTGCGCCGTCCGTGGCGCGATCGGCGTTGATCACAAGCGCGTAGTCGGCGGCGCGCCATGTTGGCGCTGCAATCGGGCACACGAGGCGCCCCGCTGCAATCTCGCGTCCGATCAGCGGCAGCGATGCCAGTGTGACACCCAGACCCTCCACGGCTGCGGCAAGCTGGAGGTGTACGTGCTCGAATTCGACATGACGGGCCGTCCGCAGGTCGGGCGCGCTTGCCTCCCGAAGCCAGTGCGACCAGGCTGTGCGCGTACTGGCGGAATGCAGCAGGGTGTGATGGCGCAGATCGGTCACGTCCACTATGGGGTGCTGGCGCAGCAGTGCAGGGCTGCAGGCGGGCAGACGCAAGTCGGCCATCAGCGTGCGCGACACGACGCCAGCGCCTTGTTCGGGTCCGGAGCGAACGCCGATGTCGAAGGCGTCGCCGATATAGCGCAACTTGCGCGATGTGGTGGACACGCGCACATCAATGTCGGGGTAACGTGCCTGGAAGCCGGCCAGACGCGGCAGCAGCCAGCACAGTGCGAAACTCGCCGGCACGTTCACACGCACGATGCCCGATACCCGGCGCGCAAATTCTTCGTGGCGCAACCGCGCCGCCACGGTGCCCAGGCGCTCGAACGCGGTGCTCACTTCGCTCAGCAGCGCGGCGCCTTCATCGGTAAGCACAACGCCGCGTGGACGGCGCTCGAACAGCGGCAAGCCGAACCAGTCTTCCAGCAGCCTGATCTGCTTTCCGACGGCCCAGTGCGTGACATGCAAATCGGCTGCGGCGCCGGCGAAGCTGCCGTGCCGGGCTACCGCTTCGAAATTGCGCAACGCGTTAAGTGGCGGCAGGTTGTCCCAGCCCTTCGCAGTGGCGCTGTCTCTACCCATGACGTGACTTTTTCTCTCCATTGACGCGATATTAGCTCAATTGAAGTACATCGTCGCCCCGTCATAAAATTGCCACATGGAGCCTGAACACCCAACGGCGACGGGCCTTTCCGGTTCGCCTTGTGACAAGAGGATTGATATGCGCCTGCCCGATTTTTCCCCGTCGCTTACACAGCAGACCGACTCAGCGGGTCGACAGGTCGCCCCGTCACGCTCGCGCGTGCTGTGGCTCTCCTGCGTCGCGCACGCGATGCACGATGGCTACACAGACATGATCTATGCGTTGCTGCCCGTGTGGCAGGCGGACTTTGGTCTTGATTTTGCCGCCCTGGCGATCCTGCGCGGTATTTATGCCGGCACCATGGCTACCCTCCAACTGCCTGCCGGGCGCCTCGCGCAGTGGCTGGGCAGCCGTGCCACGCTGGCCCTCGGTACTTTGCTGGCTGCGCTCGGCTATGCAGTCGCCGGGATGTCAGGCGGCCTGCTTGGTCTGTGCGTGGCTTTGGCGATTTCGGGCAGCGGTTCGAGCACGCAACACCCGATCGCTTCGGGCGCCGTCTCCCGTACCTACGGGCGCAACGCCCGAGGACCTCTGAGCATCTACAATTTTTCCGGAGACGTTGGTAAATCCGCACTGCCGGCCGCCATCTCGCTGCTCGTGACCATGATGCCGTGGCGTCACGCGTTGTGGATTGTGTCCGCATTGGGCTGCGTAATTGCCGCGGTCATCGCGCTATTTTTCCCGTCTGTCCCGCGCGCTGCGCCGGTGGACGTAGAGGCGCCCGATCACCGTCGCAGCACCGCGGGAAGCGGTTTTTCCCTGCTGTTCGCGATTGGTGTGCTCGATACGGCCGTGCGCATGGGGCTGCTCACCTTTTTGCCGTTCTTGCTCAAGGCAAAAGGCGTCTCGCTGCCGATGGTGGGGACTGCGCTAGCGCTGGTGTTTATTGGCGGTGCGGCCGGCAAGTTCGCTTGTGGCTGGCTTGGAGCACGCATGGGCGTGATAGGCACGGTGCTGGTCACCGAGGGCGGTACAGCAGCCTGCATCGTCGCCGTGATGTTTCTCCCACTGGCGCTCACCATGGTGCTGCTGCCGCTTCTGGGCGTGATGCTCAACGGCACTTCCTCGGTGCTCTATGGAACAGTTCCGGAAATGGCGGCCCCCGAACGTACTGAGCGTGCATTCGCGTTGTTTTACACGGGCACGATAGCGTCGGGTGCCATTTCGCCGGTTATCTACGGTTTTCTTGGCGACCGGATCGGCGTACACGGCGCCACTTTTGCCACGGCCCTGACCGCGTTGGCGATCTTTCCGCTGGCGCTCGCACTGCGCCCGCATCTGGCTGTCGAGGAAAGACGGTGAGTGCAGCTCGTGAAGCTGGCGACGCGTAAAGCCCGCGCCGCGAACAGCAATCGACCACCGCTTGCTCCTACGCCTCCCGCTTGCTGCGCCCATACAGGAGCAGCATTGCTGCGATCACCACGCCGTAGATAATCTGCCGTCCCGCCTCTGGCATCTGCGCGACCGAGAGGATCGACTGCAGCAGCGTGATGAGGATCGCGCCGGCGACCGTGCCGAGGTACGAACCGCGGCCGCCCAGAATCGACGTGCCTCCAAGCACGACCGCCGCGATCGCCGGCAACAGGTAAGCATCGCCCATCGACTGCGCCGCTTTCGATGCATAACCCGCGAGCAGCACGCCGCCGAACGCGGCAAATCCGCTGCACACGGCGAAAGCGGCCACTGTCACGAGCCGCGTATTGATGCCTGAAAGATACGCCGCGCGTTCCGTATTGCCGATCGCGTACAGCGTGCGGCCAAAGGTGGTGCGCGACAGCAGGAATATCGTGGCGGCGCCGATCAGCACCCACAGCGCCACGGCATTCGGCACGCCGGGCACAAGCCAGCCCGCCGCGAGCCATCGCATCGCGTGCGGCGCGGAATCCTGTGGCGACGATCCCCCCGTGTAGACGATCATGATGCCTTGCGCGACCGCATTGGTTGCGAGCGTCGCGATCATGGACGGAATGCGCAGCAGCGCGACAAGGATGCCGTTGACGATGCCGATCAGCACGCCGCAACCGATCCCAACCGGAATCGCGAGGATGCCCCCGAGTTGGCCATGTCCCGCGACGGCGCACGCCATCATCGCGCCGACCGTGATCGTCCAAGGCAGCGACAGGTCGATGTGGCCGAGAAGTATCACCATCATCAGGCCGGTCGCGATGATGCCGAGGAACGCGCCCACCTTCAGCTGCAGCAGAATGTATTCCGGCGACATGAAGCTGCGCGAATACATCCCGCCGACAAGCAGCAGCGCGACGATGCACGCGAACGCGATGACGATCGGACGATCGACTTTGCGCGTGAGCCTCGACAGGAACGTGGTCCGGCTGCTTGCGGAAACGTCGCTCATTGAAACCACTCCAGACGGTTGCGCACCCTGAATAGCCCGCATGCTCCGATCGCGACAGCGAGCAGCAGAATCACACCCTGAAAGAGCGGCTGCCAGAGCGCATCGACGTTGAACACGAACAGCAGGTCGCCGATGGAGCGGAATGCAAATGCGCCGAAGATCGCGCCGATCGCGCTGCCTTTGCCGCCGAGCAGCGACACGCCGCCGATGACCACGGCGGCGATCGAGAACAACGCATAGGAGTTGGCACTGCCGAGGCTCGCTTCTCCCGTGTCCGTGAAGAACGTCAGAAAGAGGCCGCCGATCGCGGCGAGGAGGCCAGCCAGCGTATAGCTCGCGAACTTCGCGCGCTGGATCGGCATGCCGGACAGAAAAGCCGCGGACTCGGACGAGCCGGTCGCGTACGCCGCGCGCCCGATTACCGAGCGTTTGAAAGGAATCCAGACGATCACCACAGTCGCGAGCAGAATCAGCAGGCTCGCCGGCACGCCGCCGGTGACCTTGCCGGTCAGTGCGTCGGCGAGGTCCTCGTTGATCGATCCGCCGGGAACCGGGCGCAGCAGTAGCGCCAGCCCATAATAGACGGCGCCCGTCGCGATCGTCGTCACGATCGGCTGCAGACGGCCGAAAATGATGATGATGCCGTTGAGCGCGCCGCACAGCGCGCCGACCGCAAGCACGCCGACGATGCCGAGCGCGCTGTGCAGCGCATCGCCGGTGACGATCCACGATCCGACGCAATTCGTCAGCACGAGTGTCATGCCGATCGACAGGTCGATGCCGGCGGTCAGCACGACCAGCGCCTGGCCCATCGACACCAGCGCCAGCAGTACCGCCTTGTTCGCTGCCGTCTGAAAGACATTGGACGACAACGTCGATGGATAGTTGAAGAGATAGATCGCGAACATCAGCACGAACAGGCCGAACGCGAACGTCGTCCCGCGATTTTCCGCATACCAGTAACGCAGCCCGCTCATAGCGCGACTCCCGTGGAAGGCGAAACCTGGCCGACGGGCAGGTCCAGTGCACTTGCAATCAGGTTCTGCTCCGTGATCTCCGGCCCGACAAGTTCCTTCTTGATCCTGCCTTCGTAGAGAACGAGCACGCGATCGCAGCAGCCGATCAGCTCGTCATAGTCGGTCGAATAGAAAACGATCGCGGCGCCTTCGTCGGCGAGACGCCTGAGCAATTGATAGATCTCCTGCTTGGTGCCGACGTCGATGCCGCGCGTCGGATCGCTGAGCAGCAGGATTCTTGGCTGCCGGATCAGCCACTTCGCGATGACTACCTTCTGCTGATTGCCGCCCGACAGCGAACCCACAGCCGCATCGACGCTGAACGACTTGATTGCGAGGAGCTCCATCATCCGGTCGACGAACGACTGCTGGCGATCGCGATCGATCACGCCTGCGGTGGACATGCGATCGAGCGCGGCAAACGACAGGTTCTCGCGCACCGACATCGGCAGCATTAGCCCTTCGGTTTTGCGGTCCTCCGGAATCAGCGCCATACCGATCTGGTTGGCGCGCGCGACCACGGGGCTCGTGATCGACACGGCGTCGCCGTCGATCTCGATCTTGCCCGTGCAGCCGCGCAACACGCCGAATAGGGCGAGCAGCAGTTCGCGCTGACCTTGTCCGTCGAGGCCGCCGAGCCCGAGAATTTCACCGGGCTTCAGCGAAAAGCTGATGCCTTGCAGCGTGTCGTTCCACGCGAGATCGCTACAGGCGAGAACCGGTTCGGCGGCGAGGCGCCGCCCGGGCTCGTCCGCGGGTTTATCCGGGAAGGCGTGCTGATATTTCCGGCCAATCATCATTTCGACAACGTCATTGTCGGTACGCGTGCCCGCCTCGAAGCTCATCACATGACGGCCGTTGCGATACACCGTGCATTCGTCCGCGAGGGCCTTCACCTCGTGCATCCGGTGCGAGATGAAGAGTATCGCGAGTCCCTCGTCGCGCAGACGTTTGAGCACTTCAATGACACGCGCCACGTCGGCCGCGGTCAGGGCCGACGTGGCCTCGTCGAGGATCAGGATACGCGGCTCGTGCGCCAGCCCCTTCGCGAGCTCGACCATCTGCTGGCGTGACAGCGGCAGGTCGCGGACTTTGGCGAGCGGATTGATGTCGGCCGCGCCTGCGCGGGCGAGCGCTTCCTCGGCCTGGCGACGCTGGGTCCGGCGGTCGATCATGCCGAAGCGTCGCGGCGGATTCGAAGCGAAGATATTGTCCGCCACGCTCAGATCAGGGATCAGCGAGAGCTCCTGATACACGCAGACGATGCCGGCTGCGTTCGCCTCGGAGGGCGACGCGAAGGAGACCTGACGACCGTCGAGGTGCATGGTTCCCTCGTCAGGTTGCACGACGCCGGACATCACCTTCAGCAGCGTGGACTTGCCCGCGCCGTTCTCGCCGAGGACCGCATGGATGCGGCCGCTCCTCACCGCGAGATCCGCGCTATCCAGCGCGACGGCGCCGCCGTAGCTTTTCGACACGCCGGACATCTGAAAGAACGGCTGCTCCTCGTCCTGCCGCATGCTTGGTCTCCGATCCCATACAAGATGGTTGCCGTCACGTCACAGCACCAACCCGATCACTGGTTGCCCTGGCTCTGCTTCATGATTTCCTGCGCCGAGAAATTGATGCCGCAAGTCGGAAATGAGTTGCCGACGAAGAAGTTATCGGACTCATCCGGGAAATAGTTGACACCTGCCTTCAGTTTCGAATCGTCGGTGACGTCGAGCGGCAGCTTGATCGCGACCGGAATCGTCTGGCCGTCCAGCGCAGCGAGCGCCGTCTTGATCGCCACGGCCACCTGCGCGGGACCGCTACCCGCCGACGTGCACTTCAGGCCCTGGCTCCCATACTGCGCACAGAGCTTGCGAAAGCCGTTCTCCGTTTCGCCGCCGAACGGCACGAAAGGATGCTTCGCGTCGAGCATCGCGCGCACGACACCGGTGTCGCCGCCTTGCGCGGAGATGCCATCGAAATGGCCCTGCACGGCAATCGCGTCGGCCACGGCCTTCTGTGCGACGCCATCGTCCCACTTGCCGTAGACCTGGACAACGTTCCACTTCTTGCCGGTTGCGTTCAACGTATTCTGAAAGCCATTGTGCCGGTCGGTATCGACCGATGTGCCCGCCACCCCGCGAATCTCGAGCACCTTGCCTCCGTTCGACACATGGGAGGCCAGCCAGTTGGCCCACAGTACGCCGAGCCCATACTGGTCGACGTCGACGTTGATCGCGTCCTCGCTGTCGAGCGTATTGTCGAACGCGATCAGTACGACGCCAGCCTTCTTCGCGCGACGGATCGCGGGTCCGAACGAGGCCGGATTCTGCGCGTCGACGATGATCGCGTCATAGCCGGCATCGATGAAGTTGTTGACGGCCGAGATCTGCGCCGGCACATCTTCGCCGGTCGAGACGACCTTGAATTCCTTGAGCCTGGCGGCGACGGCTGGTTGCGCCGTGTAGGCCTTGGCTGTCTTGATCATCTGGATGCGCCAGGTGTTCGCGATATAGCCGTTCACCAGCGCGATCCGGTAGGGCCCGCTCTTCTTCGGATATTTGACGAACTTCGTGTCGCTCTTCCATGGGACCATGCATGTGGGATCGCTGGGCGGCCCGGGAACGATCGATGCCTGCGCGAAAGCCGTGCTTGCGCATAGCGCCAGTGTCGCGGTCGCCGCCGCTCGAAGCACCTGGATTCCTGAAAGCATGTTGTCTCCTGTCTGTTGGATTGAACTTACCGATTGCCAGCGCACATGGCTTGTCGGGAATGACCGGCACGGTGTGCGTATCGCAGGGAATCTTGCGGACGTGCTGCAGCGGGACTGAATCGGACTCGCCGATCAACGGAATGACCTCTTCAAAGACGTCTCCTCCAGGCAAAACGAAGGATGCGCCTACGCTCCCTATTCGACAGTACTGGCATACCAATCCGCGCGCGATAGTGGTTTACCAGTGCGCACGACGCACCACCCGATCGGGCTGAAACCCGCGCCGGTCATGCGCTTGACGGCCGAAGCCTGCGGCACGAAGACACGGCGTGACATGAAATTGGTGTACCATTTTGGCGAACTTTAGCCGCCACCAGACGGCTTCGACGATTTCGGGAATCCTGGATGGCCGACCTTTCGCATACGCCACCCGGCCGCGCCGCCGACGCGGACGCGGCCGACCGTTCCTATGTCGGGCTGGCAAAACAGATCTACGATCTGATCGAGGGCGGCGACGTCGGGCCGCGTGCCCGCCTGCCTTCCGAGCGCACGCTTGCCGGGCGTTTCGGCGTGAGCCGCACGCAGGTGAGGGAAGCGATCATCGCGCTGGAAGTGCAAGGTGTGGTCGAGGTGCGTGTAGGCTCGGGCATCTATGTGGCCGAAGCACCCGAGGCGCGCTCAGTCTCATTCGAACTACCGCGTGGACCAGGCCCGATCGAGACGCTGCGCGCGCGGGTGGTGATCGAAAGCGAGATCGCGGCGCTCGCCGCGACCGAACGCAAGGATTCGGACCTCGACCGGATCTTCGCCGCCTTACGCGCGATGCGCGAAAACATGGACGACAAGGCCGCGAACGAAGCAGCCGATCGCGAGTTCCATCTCTCGATAGCGCGGGCGACGGGAAACGAAGTGCTCCGCCTCGTGGTCACCGCGATGTGGGACAACTCCCGGGCCGACCCGCTGTGGAAAAAGATCGAGGAGCACTTCCATACGCCCGCGTTGCGGGTAGCTTCACAGGAAGACCATCAGCGCATCTTTTCGGCCATCATGGCGCGCGATGCGACCGCTGCGCGCACGGCAATGCAGGCGCATCTCGCGCGCGTGATCGGAGAATTCACGAAGGCCTGGCGTTAGACCGATTTTCCCATTCCAGCCGGCGCGGCGGAGTGGCTCGTGTTACAGCCTCACAGCGTCAGACGAGCACTTGCGGAGTGCAAGAATCGCGGGCATGGCCGCGAGCGAATCGATCAGACCATCGCATTCCAGGGCCGCCGGGCCGTCCGGTCCGGCATAGCCATAGGTCACAATGAACACCGGCAGGCCGGCCGCTCGCGCGGCAATTACGTCGACCGGAGAATCGCCGACCAACACGCTGTTTTCAGGCGCCACGTCGAGCAACCGGCACGCGTGCCACAACGGTTCGGGATCGGGCTTCATTCTGGCGATTGAGTCCCCGGCAACCAGCACGTCGAGATAGCGGGCGAGCCCGGTCGTGAGCAGGAGCCGCGCGGCCAGTTCCTGCGGCTTGTTGGTGACGCAGGCAAGCCGGTATCCAAGCCGCTGCAGTTCACCAAGACCGGCGGCCACGTGGGGAAAAACATGGCCGAGGCGTCCATTGGTCCGCACATAGTGGCGATGGAACACGTTCAGGGCATGGTCCGCGTCGACTCGCCGATCCAGCCCAGCCGCTTCCAGCGAGCGTCGAACCAGGTTGGGCACGCCCTTGCCGATAAAGCCGCTGACCGTCGCGAACGGCAACGGCGCCGTAGCGAATTCGTGGAGCATGCGGTTGACCGCCTCGACGATGTCCGGCGCGGTGTCGACCATCGTGCCGTCCAGATCGACCAGCACGGCGCTGGGGCGCATGCCGGTCACGAAAGACTTCCGCTGCGCACTCATGCCAGCTCGGTAAGCGCGTGGCGATGCCACTGACGCAAGGTGGCCAGGTCGACCCAGCCGGCCGGTTCATCCGGCACAGACGAAGGAACCGGCGCATGGGGCTCGCCCAGGTGAGGCAGCACGGCCAACGCGCCGTCGAAGTCATCCCGCGACGTGTACGCGGTCGGCGTCACGACCGTCGGGACACCGGCTGCGCGTGCCGCGCGCAGCCCATTCGCGGAGTCCTCGAAGGCAACGCAGTCCGCGCCTTTCAGCCCGAGTTGCCGAAGCACGTCGAAGTAGACGTCGGGCGAGGGCTTCTTCGTGCGGGTCGTGCCTGCATCGCAAATGGCGGCAAAGCGGGTGCGCCATGCAGGGCCGAACGGCGCTTGCAGCAGGGCGTCGAGGTTTGCTGGTGTAGTGGTGGTTGCGATTGCCACGGGAAGGGCGGCGGCCTGCGCCTCGCCAATCAGACGCGCAATGCCAGGCCGCAAGGGCAACCCGCCATCCCGCACGCGCGCTGCGTAATGACGGGTCTTGATTGCATGCACGGCGTCGATCACCTCGCTCACGCGCATGCCGTCCGCTTCTTCCGGATCGGCGACGTGCCAGTAACGCAGCAGGCGCTCCTTGCCGCCCGCCACCTTGAGAAGACGCGTATAGAGCGCCTCGTCCCAGAACCAGTCGAGACCGGCTTCGGCGAATGCGGCATTGAAGGCCTGCAGATGGACGGTCTCGGTATCGGCAAGCGTGCCGTCGACGTCGAAGATCAAGGCGTGCATGGTCCGGTCCTCTCGCTGGTTCACGCAGTCACGATAGCGGAGACAGGTGCCGGTTTGAATTCAGAAATTCTTTCGACTCCGATAAGACATCCTTTAATTTGCCGCGGCGAGCGCCTACCGCATCAATTCGGGAAAATCTCCCGTCCGATGCCCGTTGTCAAACGGTCACCCGATGGACTACTTTGCTTGAATGACGCGAGTTTTCGCGGCGCAGCGCTTTTACTACGGAGTACAACAATGCTGGAGACACGGTTTCGTATCACAACCCCCAGGCGTTTCCTCCCTTTCGCGGTCATCCCGGCTGTTACCACTTCGGTTACCACCGCAGTCACGACGTTAGCCACCGCCGTCACTGCGATCGCGTTCGCCGCGAGCACGGCCTGGGCCGCCGCTCCCACGGCCTACGTGACGAGCGAGAAGGCCGGTGTCGGCGTGATCGATCTGGACCAGATGTCGCTGACAAAGACGTTTCCGGTCGGCGCAGACGGCCCGCGCGGCTTGAGTCTGAACAAGGACGGCAGCCGGCTTCTGGTCGCCAACAAGAATACCGGCGACATGGCGGTGATCGACACGGCTTCGGGCCAGGTCGTGCAGCGTGTGAAGATCGGCAAAAACCCCGAATACGTGCGCGTGCACAACGGCTACGCCTATGTCACCTACGAGCCCGGCGAAGAGGGCGGTCCGCCCGCGGCGAGCGGGGCCAATGCGGGCAATGGCAAACCGGGTGCCGACGACGATGCCAGCAAGCCGCCTGCGGAAATCGCGATTGTCGATATGAAGACGTGGCACGTGATTCGTTCGGTGACGAGCGGCCATGAAACCGAAGGCATCGAATTTTCACGCGACGGCAAGTGGATGCTCGTCACCAACGAGGGCGACGACACGATCTCGGTCTATCAGGCTCGCACGGGCGCGCCGGTCAGAACCGTGAAGCTCGCGGCGGGCGGCCGTCCACGCGGCATCCGCCTGTCGTCGGACGGCAAGGTCTATATCGTCACGCTCGAGTCGCTCAGCAAGTTCGTGGCGGTCGATGCGCACACATTCGAGGTCCTCAAGACCGTCGATACGAAGCTCGGGCCGTACGGGGTCGCGTTCGGACCGAATGGCAAGCGCCTCTTCGTCGCTGCGGCGCGCGACAAGACGGTCCAGGTTTTCGACGGACACAGCTACGAGCATATCGCCGACGTCCCGGTCGGACAGCGTTGCTGGCACTTCAGCTTCACGCCGGACGGCACGAAGCTGCTGGTGGCGTGCGGACGCTCCGATGCAGTCTATGTGCTCGATGCGCAGAACTATCAGCCGATCAAACAGATCGGCGAACTGCCGCTGGCCTGGGGCATCGTTACCTATCCTGCCAGCGACGGATCGATTGAATCGCGCTAGTCCCACGCGTAATGCAGGCCGACGTAGAAACCACGCGGCGCGCCCGGTCCGACGAACTGTTCGTTGATCGGGTTCGCGCCGTCGAACGTATGATTCGGTCCGTTGAAGAAGTTCTCGCCGAGTACGCCGAAGCTTTCGTACTGCTTGTTGAGCAGATTCGAAATGGTCGCGAAGACCTGCAGCTGTTTCGTCACCTGGTATGAGCTGTCCAGATCGATCAGGAAGTAGCCGGAAATCTTGCCGTTCACATCCTGATTGTTCTCGTCGCCCTGCGCGTAGATGCCGCCGCGCCAGGTCAGGTTGGTGCCGATGTTCCACTTCGAAAACGGCGTGTAGTCGAGCCGCAGTTTGACCGTGTTCGCCGGAATGCCGGGGATATGGTCGCCCGGCTTGACGGTGATGTTGCCGTTGGCGTCGGCGCTCGAGTTGCTCGGGCTGCTCTCGGTCCAGGTCGAGCGGTAGGTGGCATCGACGTAGCTGTAACTGGCGCTTACGCCGACCGGCCCCATCTGGCTGCGCCCGGCCAGTTCGACACCCTGGCGGCGGGTCCGCCCGACGTTCTGGAAAAAGCCCTGTGTGCTCGTCGCGCTGCTAATGAACTCGATATCGTTGTCGAGCGTCGTGCTGTACGCCGCGGCGCTCCAGCTTGTGGCGCTGCCGATGCGCCCGCGTGCGCCGATCTCGAAGGTCTTTGAGATCACAGGCTGCAGCGCGGGGTCGGCGACGAAATCGTTCGGCAGAGAGCAGGGGGCGGCCGGATCCGCACAGGTCAACTCGATGGCGGTCGGCGTGCGCATCCCTTCGTTGTATGTCGCGTAGGCCGTGAAGTTGCTGGTCGGATTCCAGTTGACGCCGACGGCCGGATTGAAGCGCGAGAACGTATCGTGGCCATCGAGTTGCGGTTGCTGGCCGCTCTCGTCGCCGATATTGGCCTCCGCCCAGTTGTAGCGGCCCGCCACCGTCAAGGACCACTGCCTGGTGATGGACAAGGTGTCGGTGAAGTAGACACCATAGTTGCCGTCATGGGTTCGGGCATCGGTCTGCTGGGAGAAGCTGCCCACGCCGATCGTGGCACGCGTAGGCGTGAAAAACGCATCCTGCTCCGATTCCGTGTAGTGGGAATTGGCGAGGTCGGCGGCCACGCCTGCGACGAACTGGTTTTGCATGCCGCCGAGCTGCCCGAGCAAGGTCAGTTGCAGGCTTGCGCCGTAGCTCTGGGTGGAAACCGTCGATTTCGCGTTGGTGGCCTGGAGCGTATCGACCGTTCCATCCGGATTCAACGAGCCGAAATCCGTGTTGTTGTTGCTGCTAATGTTGGTGTTGAGGAACTGCCGGTAATAGACGTTACCGCTCAGTTCGACATGGTCGTTGAAGAAGTGGTCCCCGGAAAGCGTGGCATAGCCGACGCTGTTCTCATTCTGATCCGGGTAGGTGTAGGGTTGCTTCGGATTGCCAAGGAACGAGCGCGGAATGGTTTGCGTGCCCTGCAGGTCGTTGTCCGCGCCGCCTGCCGAGAACGACAACGTGGTGTCGGCGTCGGTGTAGCGTAGCTTGCCGAAGGCCTGGCGCAGCCGGCTTGGATTGCGCTCGGCCCAGCCGTCGTCGTTCTGGGCGTCGGCCGTCACGTAGTAATCCAGATTATCCCCAATCGTGCCGCCCTGTTCGATCTGGGCAGTCTTGCGGCCCCACGAGCCGGCCGTCACCTCGGCATCGCCGCCGGGGCTGGTCTTGCCGTTTTTCGTCGTGATCGAAATCGCCCCGCCGAGCGTGTTGAGTCCATAGGTCGGATTCGAACCGGGAATCAGCTGGATCGTGTTGACCGCCTGCTGCGGAAACAGATCCCAGTTCACGACGTCGCCGAAAGGCTCGTTGATGCGCACACCGTCCATGAACACCGAGAGCCCCTGCGGCGTGCCGAGCAGCGGCGATGCGGTGAAACCGCGATAGTTGATGTTGATCTGATTGGGATTGCCCTGGGCATCGGAGATATCGACGCTCGGCAGGTTCTTCGCGAAGTAATCGACCAGCGTGCTACGGTGCTGGCGTTCGATGTCCTGCGCACGCACCGTCTGCACGTTGGCAGGCACTTGCGACAAGGGCGTGCCGATGCCGAGCAGCGGTGTGGTGCCGACCACCACGATGGGCGCGAGCTGCACCGTGGGGCCGCCCGGAATCGCGCCGGTGGCCGCAGGGGACGATGCCGCCACTGGCGGCGCCGTCGTTTCGGCCTGAGCCCACGCCGTGGCGGGAAGGCCCGCCAGGGCGCCGCTGAAGCAGAGGGTGAAGCCGGCACGCCGCCGGAAACGGGGTAAGTCCGATAAGCGGGGCGGGCGGCGGGTGCGGGATGGCACGTTCATGGTTTTGTCTCCGGCCGGATTGACGCTATCTTCGATAACGCAGCCGCGTTGCGGCATGCGTAGCGCTTTCTTTCTGTGTGTAAAGCTTCGCATACGCCGCCGCGCGAAGCACGGGAGCTTTTCCCGATCTCGGGGGGAAACGTTCCCAAACGCGCCGCAACAAGCTGCTGTGTGCGAGCGGCCTGAGTAGAATGCAAACGTGACGGATGCAAAGGTGATGGCAAGCGACCCCTCGAACCCTTCTTCAGCGCGACCCGTTTCGCCGCATTCGACGGTGCGGCGCGACCTTGCGTGGGTGCTCGCGCTGACGGTGCTCGCCGCCGCATTGAGCGTGACATTCGATTTCAGCGAGCGCGCCTATCGCTGGACGCGGGGCCTCGAGCGCTTCCAGCTCGACGAATTGCCGGGCACGCTGTGCGTGCTCTCCGTCTGTCTTGCCTGGTTCGCATGGCGCCGCTATCGCGAGACACGCCGCGAACTGAGCCGCCGTTGCGCGCTGGAGGAGCAGGCCGAACGCCTGCTCGCCGACAACCGGCGTCTCGCCAATCAGGCCTTGCAGGCGCAGGAACACGAGCGCCAGCATCTGGCGCGCGAACTGCACGATGAACTGGGCCAGTACCTGAATGCGATCTCGCTCGACGCCGTGCGCATCCGCGATCTGTCCAGCGGACGTGAGCCGGAAGTGCATCGCGTGTCGCTCGGTCTGATGCAGAGTGCGAGCCACGTCTATCGGCAGATCGGCGGCATGATCCGGCGTTTGCGGCCCATCGGGCTCGACGAGTTCGGCCTGCCGAGCGCGCTCGAGCATTGCGTCGACGGCTGGCGCGAGCGACTGCCGGATGCGTCGTTCTCGCTGACGATCGAAGGGAATTTCGCGGACCTGAGCGATGCGCTGACCATCACGCTTTACCGGCTCGTTCAGGAAGGGCTGACCAATGTCTCGAAGTTTGCCCGCACCTCACGTGTGGAAGTGTTCATGGTGCGTGCGCCGCGCGAAGCCCGGGAGCCTCGGGACCGGCAGGACGCCGGGCGCATCGACGAGATCGTCGTCACGATGGCCGACGACGGTCCCGGGACCGATCTCGAGAAGCCTCGCAGCGGACTTGGCCTGATCGGCATGCGCGAGCGCGTCGAGGCGCTAGGTGGCGAATTTCACGTGGCGAGCAAGCCGCAAGGCGGATTCCTGTTTTGCGCGCGGGTGCCCGCTCATGCAGGGCTTGCCGAACCCGTGAACTGAAGCCCCAGACGATTCGCCATCTGTGCGAGTTGTACGCCGTTGTCGGCGCCGAATTTCTGCCGGATCACGGACTGGTGATTGGCGACCGTCTTCTGGCTGAGTCCCAGTTTCTCGGCGATGCTCGGCAGCGTATAGCCCTGCACCAGCAGACGCAGTACCTCGAACTCGCGCGCCGATAACTGCCGTCCGGGCGGCCCATCGCTGAACGCGTTGCGCAGCGCAAGCGCCTGCGAGATATCGGGGCTCAGATAGCTCGCGCGCCGGGCGATGTTGCGCACGGCTTCCACCAGCACGTCGGGCGCACTGGCCTTGGTGACGTAGCCGAGGGCGCCCGCGTCGAGCGCGCGGCGCACGAAGATCGCCTCCTCATGCACGCTGAAGATCAGCACGCGCGCGTCGGGTTCACGCGCGAGCATGCGCCGCATCGCCTCGATGCCGCTTGCGCCCGGCAGCGAAACGTCCATCACCACCACGTCGGGCCGCAGCGTGCAAAAACGCTGATAGGCCTGCGCAGCATCGGCCGCCTCGCCGCATACGTGCACGTCGGCATTCAGTTCGAGCAGGCGCCGGTAGCCTTCCCGCACCACCGCATGGTCGTCGACGAGCAGGACGGAGATGTCTCCCGCTGTCATGGTCAGCCTCCTGTGGGGCCGTGGTCGCGGCCGCTCATCTTGCCGCCTGTTTCGCCGCTCGCCGCAGCAGACGCGAGCCGCCGCGAATTGGCGTCGTTGCGAAACAGGATCGGCTGCTCGTGCGGCGGGGCGGCGGCCGCGTGCCGTGCCATGCTCACAACCTTCACCACGGTGTCGTGCGATGGCGATTTGTCGCAGACCGGATCGGCATTGGCCGGGTCGCCCGTCAGCATATACGCCTGGCAACGACAGCCGCCGAGGTCGTGTTCCTTTTCGTCGCAACTGCGGCAGGGCTCCTTCATCCAGGCGAGGCCGCGAAAGCGGTTGAACGCGTCGCTCTCGTACCAGATCTCGCGCAGCGGGGTGTCTTTCACGTTCGGCAGCACGAGACCGGGCAGACTGCGCGCGGCGTGACAGGGCAGCGCCGCGCCGTCCGGGGCGACGCCAAGAAACACTGAGCCCCAGCCGTTCATGCAGCGCTTCGGGCGCCGTTCGAAATAGTCCGGCACGACAAAAAAGATCTTGCAGCGATCACCATGCGTGCGGCGGTACCGCTCGACCACCGCTTCGGCTTCGTCGAGCTGTTCGCGCGTCGGCATCAGCTGCGCTTCGTTTTGATGCGCCCAGCCGTAGTACTGCGTGTTGGCGAGTTCCAGATACTCGGCGCCCATCGCCAGCGCCATGTCGATGATCTTGTCGACGTGCGGCAGGTTGTAGCGATGCAGCACGCAATTGAGCACCATCGGAAAGCCGTGCCGTTTGATCGACGCGGCCACACGCTGTTTCAGTTCGAAGGTACGGGTGCTGCTGAGGAAGTCGTTTAGCTGCTGGGTCGAATCCTGGAACGACAGCTGGATATGGTCGAGGCCGGCTGCCTGCAGGTCGTCGAGACGCTTATCGGTGAGACCGACACCTGAAGTGATCAGATTCGTATAAAAACCGAGCTTGCGCGCCTCGCCCACCAGCACTTCGAGATCGTCGCGCACGAGCGGTTCGCCGCCTGAAAACCCGAGTTGCGCGGCGCCGAGCGCGCGCGCCTCACGCAACACGCCGAGCCACTGTTGTGTGCTGAGTTCGAGGCTGTGATCCGTGTAGTCGATCGGGTTGTAGCAGAACGCGCAGTGCAGCGGGCAGCGATACGTCAACTCCGCAAGCAGCCAGAGCGGCAGCGGGATCCCGTTTGGGACCGCTTGAGACTGGGCAGCGGCGGCAGGCTGTGACAGGTCCGTCATGGCGCTACTCCAGCCAGCCGCGCGACTGCGCGTCGGCGACGAACGCGCGCACTTCGGGACCGAGCCCGGTCGTGTTGAACGCGTGCTCCAGGTCGGCAATCAGCGCATTCATATCGCGCGTGCCGTCGCAACGCTTGAGAATCTCTCCCGCGCTCTGATTGAGCCTCACCATGCCCTCGGGATAGAGCAGCACGTGAGCGTTCTGAGCCGGTTCCCATTGCAGGCGAAAGAGCTTGCTGATCGTCAGACAATCGGCGGTTGGCGTGGCGCCGCCGGCGCGTGGCTGGTCGTTCATTGCGGGAAAGCCTTTTCGATTGAGTCGAGCATGGTCCACAGGATGTCGAGCTTGAATTGCAGGATGTCGAGCGCGCGTTCCTGCTGCTCGCGCCGCGTGAAATGATCGAGCGTGACTTCGAGCCCGTGCTGCACGTCGCGCTGCGCAAGCGAAATGCGCGAGCGGAAATACGCAAGACCCGAAGGCTCGATCCATGGATAGTGTTCCGGCCAGCTGGCGAGCCGGTCGCGATGCACCTGAGGTGCGAACATTTCGGTAAGCGACGAGCAGACCGATTCCTGCCACGGTGCGCGGCGCGCGAAATTCACATAGGCGTCGACGGCGAAGCGCACGCCGGGCGTCACCTGCTTCAACGACCACAGGTCGTCGCGCGACAGGCCAACTGCGTCGCCAAGACGCGCCCATGTTTCGATGCCGCCTTCCTCGTCGCCATAGCCGTCGTGATCGAGAATACGCAGCACCCAGCGGCGGCGCGTTTCGCGATCCGGGCAGTTCGACAGCACGGCCGCATCCTTTAGCGGAATATTGATCTGGTAATAGAAGCGATTGGCGACCCAGCCGCGAATCTGTTCGCGCGAGCAGCCACCGCTATTCATCTTGACGTTGAATGGATGATGGATGTGATACGCCGTGCCTTTCGCGCGCAACTGTGCTTCGAATTCCTCGCGGGTCCAGGCGGGCTGGCTGCCATCTGCGCTCGTCCCTTCACCCTGCTGCGGCGCCGTACCCAAGATGTCTTTTGCGTTCATGCCCTCTCCGTTTGTACTTTATCGCTGCGTTTTCAGACTCCAGCCTGGCTTCGCAGCCTCACGTCATATCTCGAACGTCATTCCGTCGTATGCCACTTCGATTCCGTGTTCAGTGAGGATGCGGCGCTCGGGGCCGTCCTCGACGAGAATCGGATTGGTGTTGTTGATGTGAATCAGCACCTTGCGGACGTGGCGTGCTTCGGGTGCCTCGAGTGAGTCCAGTACTTCGATCATGCCGCCCGGGCCGGACTGCTCCAGATGACCCATATCCGCAGCGGTTTTCTTCGAGAGACCGAGGCGGATCATTTCATCGCCGGTCCACAGCGTGCCGTCGACGAGCAGCAGATCCGCTTCACGCATCGCGGCGAGCACGTGCGCTTCGATCGCTCCGAGTCCGGGCGCGTAGAACACGCGCTTACCGGTTTGCCGGTTTGTGAAGACCAGTCCGATGTTGTCGCCGCGCTCGGGCGCATGCCGATGCGGCGAGTAAGGCGGCGCCTTGCTCGACAGCGGCAATGCGTCGATCTGCACGCCGTCAAGGGCGGCAACGGGTAGCGGCGCGCCGTCGAGCGCGATGCGGCGATGCTCGACGCCGCAATAATGCGAGAGGATCGGTGCGACCGGAAAGCCGCTGCACAGGTCCTTCCATACCGCATCGGTTGCGTAGAGCGGCAGTGGCGTGTCGCGTTCGCGCAGCATCAGCAAGCCGGTGACGTGGTCGATCTGCGCGTCGATCACCAGCACCGCGGCAATCCCGCTATCGCGCGCGCGGCGGGCCGGCTGCAGCTCGGGGTTGGCGGCGATCTGCGCGAGCAGATCGGGTGACGCGTTGACCAGCAGCCAGTCCTCGCCGTTCGCACTCACCGCGATCGACGATTGCGTGCGGCGGGTCGCCTTCAGCGTGCCGCGCCGCACGCCGTCGCAATTGCGGCAATTGCAGTTCCATTGCGGGAAACCGCCGCCCGCCGATGAGCCGAGTACCTTGATCTTCATGGTGCGCGCCGCATCATGGCAGCATCCTCGCGAGCAGGTTGTCGCGATCGATCCATTGATGCTTGAGCGCGCCCGCGACGTGCAGCGCGATCAGTACGATCAGCGCATAGCCGATTGCCTTATGAAGACCGAAGAACAGTTCGCGCAAGCCCGCATCGTCCCAGCCCCACTGCGGCAGCGCGAGGCCCCAGAAGCGCGTCCCGAAGCGGTTGAACGACGAACCGAGATACCCGCACAGCGGCATCGCGACCATTGCGACGTATAAAAGGCCCTGCGTAGTGCGCGCGGCGGCGCGTTGCCACGGTCGCATCGGCGGCAAGGGCGGCCGGTGGAGGGCCACACGCGCCATGATGCGAAGAAGCACCAGCAGGAAAACCGTCAGTCCGACCGACTTGTGAAGGTTGAGGAGCGTCGCTTTGAGAGGCCAACCCTTTGGCAGTCCGACCATATAGAGTCCAAGCGCGAGCAGGCCGATGATGCCAAGTGCAATCAGCCAATGCAGTGCGATCATCGAGCCGGCATAGCGCGGCGCGGATGCGTCGGCGCCCGGCTGTGCGGGGGGAGAATGCGCCATCGTCATGCCTGTCTCCTTCGTTATCGGGTGTTTCTGTCGAACACTGTCTGACTGCGTGTCATGCGGGGTGTGCTTGCGGCGGCTAGCTCACGACCAGGATTTCGCCTCGTCCGTCGACCGCGAGATCGCCCGTATAGCGCGTCGGCAAACTCGCTGTGCGCCACTGCGAAAAGGGTGCGATCTCATCGGCGAGACTGCGTACGAGGAGTGCCCAGAACACATCGAAACCGCGACCGCCCTCGGCAAACGTCGGCGGCAAGTGCATGGGCCGCTGGGTGAGCAGGAGGGTGCCGCGCCTCATACCGTATGCATAATGCGCGCCCGCTTGACCGGCAATCCCAATAGTGCCTGCCACAAGCCGCGATGCGGCAAAATCTCCCGCGTTGCCGCCAACCAGCACGAGTCCGCGGCGCATGCGATCGGCGAGCCGCGCGCCCACGTTGCCGTGAATCGTCAGCGTGCCGCCCGTCATGCCTTCCATGTCGCCAGCGAGGGCGCCGGCGGCGAAGTCGCCGCTATGCCCGGTCACCGTCAGACGGCCGCCGCGCATTTCGCAGCCGGTAAAGTGACCCGCGTCGCCCTCGATGTGCAATACGCCGCCCGCCATCTGGAAACCGCTGTAATCCCCGGTCGAGCCGCGCACGACGAGGTGGCCGTCCGCCATGCGCGCGCCGACGCGGTCGAGCCATGGCGCTGCGTTTTCGATCACCAGGGTAGCGCCGCTGTGCGGCGCAGCAGATTCAGCGGCGGCTTCACTGCGCGACACGTCGAACACATCGCCCACGTTACACCTGTCATTGCCCGCGGGCAGGACAATGCGCTCGATTTCCGCCGTGCTCATCGCCGCCAGCGTCGCCGGCAGCAAGGCAGACGCGTCGACGCGGAAGCCGGGTGGCGTTGTCACGCGCAGGGTGATGCGAAGACTCATGCGCGGCTCCCGTCGAAGTCCGCTGCGGCGCTCGCCGCGAGGTTGTGCAGATGGAAGTGGTAAGGTCCCAGCTTGCCGCCGTAGTTGCCCGCCGAAATGCGCAGCAGGCCCGCCGCACTTCCGAGCCTGACGGCTGCGCCAATACCCGCGCTCATCGCCGCGCCGACATCGGCGTCGGTAAGCCCGTCGATCACGATTTCGAGCACGCACCCGACTTCCGCGCCCAGTTCGCTGCGCGCGGAGAGACCTGTGAGGGTTGGACAGAACGCGTCGTTGGTGGACGCGCTCGCGCCCTGGTATTTCGAGCCGACCTTTGATCCCGACCGGACCACGCCGCCGGGGAACGGCATGACCACGTTCGGCAGCCTGCGCATCGCCGCGACCGCGGCTTCGGCGGCGGCGAGTGCGGCGTCGATATCGCGCGCCAGCAGGATCAGGTTGCCGCCGCCCACGGCCTTGACGGTAAGCGCCGTCTCCTCGCAGACGAACTCGCCGTCCATCACCGGCACACGCCAGTAACGCGTGTCGCCGAGCATCTTCGAGATCTGCCAGCCGTCGCCGAAAAAACGCAGCCCGCTGCCGAGCGACGCCCGATCGGAAAGCGGTGCGCGGCTCGTCTCGGGATCGATGCCGCCATACACGGCGGTGGTCGGACACGTGAGCACGCATTGTCCGACGCGCCGTTCGATCTGTTTGGCCAATTCCTTCGACGACACCGCGAACAGCAACACCGTCACGCCAGGGCGGCCATCCGGCGTTTCTCCGGTGGTCAGCGTTCGTTCGACGCCGGCCTCGCAGCCGCAGCCGATCACCGAGGTCGCGAACCCTGTCAGCGAGATGGCGGCGTTCATCGCCCACGCCGGCGTGTGGGCGGTGATGACGAGCCGGGTCGCCTTCATCGGAAACGCTTCCGCGAAAGTGGCGTCGATCGTGGTGCCGTTGATCTGCAGGGTCGCCGGGGCGCTCATGGTATGTGGGCCATTGGGTCAGCCGTTGGCGAGACATTCGACGGGCAGCAGCCTGCCGCCGCGGCAGCAGTTGCAAACCTCGTCGTCGCTGATCGCGGCGTGCGCGAAGTTGCTCGCGAGGTTGGCGCCGCTATAGGCGCGCAGTGTCTTCTCGATGCCGCGGTCGAAGTCAGGCGAGACGAAATGGATGCCGCCCGTCGGCGTGGCGACCAGCGTGCCGTCGCAAGCGACGAGTTCGCCGTCCTTGAATACATAGGCCGGCGATGTGAACATGCGCTCGCGATCCGGGTCGTCGCGATAGACGGCGATGTCCGCCGCGGCGCCTGCGGCGAGATGGCCGCGGTCGCGCAGGCCGAGCAGGCGCGCCGGTCCTGCTCGCGTGATGATGGCAATTTCGTACAGCGAGAACTCGCGCGTCAGTTGCGCCAACGCACTTGCCACCTGGGCGTCGGCATTAAGCTTTGCGAGCTGCTCATCGCGAAACGACTTATCCATCAGGAGACGGATCAGGTGCGGATAGCTCGTAAACGGACCGCCGTTCGGATGATCCGTCGTCATCGCGACGCGCCACGGGTCGTCGACCAGCAGGAAGATCTCGAGGCCGATAATCCACTGCAATGCATTCACATAGCTCTGCTCACGATAGCGGAACGGCACCACGCCGCAGCCCGCGTCGCATTCGATGTCGCCGACCACCCACTTGTGCGGCCGCCCAAGCGGTGTGTTGCGGAACTGCATCATCGTGTCACCCGAGGCCGTAACGGTCTGTCCGAAGATGATCTGGCCGACGTCGATCGACACGTTCGGCCGTGCGTTCACCGCCTCTGCGATCTGCCTGGCGCCCGACGAGAATTTTTGCGGACCCTCAGTGCCATAGCTATGAAACTGGATATGCGTGAGATGGATCGGCAGACCGTCGGCGGCATCCATGGTGGCGATGGTCGAATCGATGTTGCCGGGCACGCCCAGATTGCTGGCGTGTACGTGCAGCGGGTGCGGTACGCGCAGCTCGGTCAACGCGCGCGACAGTGTGTGCAGGACATCGCGAGGCGTGATGCCGTAATGCACATGCGGCTCGTCGACGTTCAGCGAGCGCTGGTTGAACTTGAACGCGGAGATGCCGCCAGGGTTGACGACCTTCACGCCGAGCGCCTTGCTCGCATGGATCGTCCAGCCGATATAGTCGCGCAGACGCTCGAAATCGTCGCGGGCGGCGAGCATCTGCAGGAACAGCTCGTCGTTGCCGAGCATGACGTACGCGCCGTGATCGATGATCGGGGTGTCGCCCATCTCAAGGTGCGTATGACGCGCGTTGGAGGGCATCATGGCCGGCTCGAAGGCGGCCGTATAGCCCATCTCGGCGTAGCGGTAGCCGGTCGCGAGCGTGCCGGGCGTGCAGACTCCACATGACGGCAGCCTCAGGTAGCGGCCGTTTGCGTCCTGCACCGCGTCGTACGCGGGTTCGCGCACAGGATCGTTACGATGATCCTCGGGGAGCAGCAGGCGCGCGAGATTGGTCTTGCCGCCGCCGATATGCGAGTGCATGTCGATGCCGCCTGCCATCACGATCATGCCGGTGGCGTCATATTCGCGATCGGCCGGCATCGTGGCGGGCACGTCGACGATGCGGCCGTCGCGGATCGCCAGATCGCGGCGCTCGCCGTCGACGCCGTTGGCCGGGTCGAAGATCCTGCCGCCCTTGAGCCGGATGAGACTCATGGCTGCACCTGCGGGGCGGGCCGGGCATCGAGCTGCGCCGCCAGGCGCTCCGCGATCGTTGCCACCGAGGGCAGTCCAGCGCTGCGTGCGCAGGCAAGCGGCATCACGACCGGGCCGTCGACGCGAAACAGATGACCGGCGCTATCGATCCCAGGCGTGGCGACCGGAATGAAGACGGTAGCGGCGCCGCGCGCTTTCGCGGCTTCGGCCAGAGCAGGATGGCCAAGCACGATCACAGGCACCGTTTGATCGAGCGCTTGCGGCCAGACCGGCGGCGCGAAGCTGGCGACCCACAGCAGCGCGTCGATCTCGCCGTTGGCGAGCAGCCGCCCGGTGCGATACCGGTACGGATCGTAGTCGAGCGGCGCCGTGCCGGCGGTCCGCGAGGGCGTCGAGACCCGCGTCCGCAACGGCAGACCCGAGAGCCACGCCACGGTCTGGTTGACCGTCAAGGCGCCGTCATCGCCGCCGAGCGCGAGACAGCCCGCGCGCACGGTGCGGTTGGCTGCCTTGACGATCCGGTTCAAGGCCTCGATGAGCAGGGCCGCGTGCGGACCAGGCAGTGCGGCAGGCTCGTAGACCAGCACGGTGTAGTGCGCGGCGGCGATGCGTGCTTGCAGGCGGGCGAGTTCCGCTGCCGTGTCTGCGGCGCTATCGTGCAGTGCACGAGCCCCGCGTCCTTCGCAGAGTGCGGACCAGAGCGCGAGCGTGTCAAAAGGATCGTTGTCCGGAAGAATCGCTTCGACTCGCGTATTCGCCAGGCCGGTCGCGGCGGGATCGGGAGGGCAGCCGACGAACACCAGCTCGCGTGTCTGTTCTGTGCCTGCCAGCGCGCGTGTGAAGAAGCGCGGATAGCGCTGCGAGGGCTGGCAATTGAAGAACACCAGCAGGTCTGCACGCGAGCGCACCTCGGACAGCGTGGTGAAGAACGATCCGCGATCCTGCAACGCAAGCGTGGCCGCGCTCATCGCATCGCCGTGCCAATGATCGAGGATGGCGCCGCAGCCCGCGGCCAGCGTGTACAGCGCGCGGGTCCCGGCTACATCGGTGGTCAGCGAGCCGAATAAAGGGCGGCGTGCCGACGACAGGATGCGCGCCGCGCCAGCCAGCGCGGTATCGAGATCCGTATCGTGTCCGTCGACGCTGCTGCGGCACTGTGCATCCGCGCTGCTGTAGCAGGCGAGCGCCTGGGTGAGGCGCCGGCATTCGGTATCCGGCACGGTGAGCGTGGCGTCGTCACGCGACTCGACTACGAGGTCGTCGCACAGCAGCGGGCAGAACGGGCAAGTCCAGTCGCGCGTTAGCGACGAGGCAGGAACGTGGGCCGTGGCCGATGGGGTCGTGGACGATGGATCGATGGACGAGAGGTGCATGGCCGCACTTTTAGCAAGCTCCATGCCGATTTGAGTCCAGATGCCATAGGGAGGTGCGCGACGCATCGTGCGCCGCTTATGTGGCCTTGCGCTTAAAAGGATCGATACCGTCGCGATATGCGCGCTGCCCTGCACGCAATGTGTCGGCTGTGCAACGGGCGCGCCGCATTGCTCCGCACAGGTTGTGTGTCAATCTGGAGCAGAGTGTCACAAACGGCACCTTTAGCTTGCCGTTTGTTTACAGCCACGGCTTCTCCGGCGATTGGCATGAAAGTTGTATAGCACGCCTATGTTGATTCGACGAATGGCAGGCCTATACGGCGATCGTGCAGCGCAGACGCCACAAGCCATGCCGAAGCGCCGGTGCGGGCCGCCGCTGCCATGTCCTCGCGATGGCGAATGCCGCCCGCGCCGATCACGGCGGTATGCGTGGGAGCATGGGCACGGATACGTTCGAACGTGGCGAGGTCGGGACCGTCGTAGCTGCCTACCTGATCGAGCGTCATCGCGATCACCCTGCGAGGCCACCATGCCGAGGTGTGCCCGGCTGGGGTGAGCGATGACGTAGCCGTGATCAGTTGACCGGCGCGGTGGTCGAGCGAAAGGATTGGAGAAAGCCCGGCGGCTTCGGCGGCGCGTAGTGCGTCGATGTCGTGCAACGACTCGCTGCCGAACACCGGCACGAGCGTCGCGAGACCGTGCGGAGCAGACTGGCGAGTGCCGTCGAGGCTGTTGCGCCGGATCGTTTCTTCGATACGCGCGAACAGCGCATGCATCGACGCATAGTCGGCATAGCCCGCGTCGAGCCAGATGTCAGTGCCGGGCAGGGCGGCACGTAGTGCAGCGAGCGTCTCGACGTGAGCGCCTTGCTGAAGGATCGCGCCGAGGTCGGCGATATAGAGCGTCCGTGCGCCGCTTGCAGCAAGCAGGGCGCGGGCGATGTGAAGCGGCTCGCTGGTAGCGGCAAGTGGCGAGTGGATCGGCTGATAGGCTGTCCGTTCGCCGCGCACCGCACGTACCACGTGGCCGTCGAGCAGATCGAGAACCGGTATCACCTGCATGGGGGCGCGCTCCTTTGACCAAGATCTTTGTCTTCGAGTATCTCACCGGTGGCGGCATCGATCCGGCACATGCCGGCGCGGGAAGTCTGGCCGACCTGAGCGCGCTGATCGTCGAAGGCCGGGTGATGCGTGACGCACTGGTGAGCGACCTGCGGGAACTCGACGGAGTGGACGTGAGCTTCGCGAGTTCCCGTTTTGAAACCGTCGCGTCGTCGCGCGTTCATTGTAGGGCCGCACAAGGCGAGTCGATGACCGCTTTTGTCGCGCGGGTAGCTCGCGAGCACGACTACGCGTGGATCATCGCGCCGGAGTGCGACGGTTTGCTGCTGCATCTGTACGACGCGGTGGGCGCCGCGCGCTGGCTTGGCTGTTCGAAAGAATCGATCCGCGTGGCGTCGAGCAAGAGCGCGACTGCGGCGTGCCTGACGGCGCACGGCGTCGCCACGACACCGGCCGTCGAACCTGGACAGCTCGCCGGACAGGCCGCCGGACAACCGGGCAGCCGTTGGGTCGTGAAACCGGACGACGGCGCGGGCGGTCTCGATACCTTCGTATTCGACAATTTTTCCGACGCCTGCGCCGAATACGACGCACGTGCCGCCGCCGCGCGCAATCCGGTGCTGCAGGCATGGGTCGACGGCGAGCCGCTCAGCCTCTCGCTGATCTGCCACGGCGACTGCGTTGAACTCGTCAGCATCAACCGGCAGCAAATCAGCCTGAGCGAAGGCGATGCGGCGCAGCAGCAACCGCACATCGTGGAATTCGATGGCGTGATGGTCAACCAGATCGACCTGGCCGGCGACCAGGGCCGCATGCTCGGCGCGCTCGCGCAGCGCGTGGTTCAGGCGCTGCCGGGGCTGCGCGGCTTCGTCGGCATCGACGTGGTGTGGCATGCGTCGCGCGGCCCGATTGTGATCGAGGTCAACCCGCGTCTGACGGTGGCGTATGCCGGGCTGTCCGAGGCGCTCGGCGGCAACCTCGCGCACGCCCTGCTTGCTGCCCACGGCGTGCGTATCGTGGGGTCCGGTCCGGCGGCGCGCAACTGTGGCGCACCGCCCGCCTGTGGAGCGCAGCGATGAGCGCCGGGTTCGGCGCCGATGCAAGCGTCGCTACGGCGGATGGCGCGGCGGTATTCGGCTGGGATGTTGGCGGCGCGCACGTGAAGGTGTCGATGGCCGATGCCGCGGGCGCGGTGCTCGATGTCGCGCAGTGGGCTTGTCCGCTATGGCAGGGCCTCGACCATCTCGAGCGAACCATCGACCTTGTCTTCGAGCGCTGGCCGGACGCCCGGCCTGACGCCGCGCTGCACGCGGTGACGATGACCGGGGAGATGGTCGACCTCTTCGAGGATCGTGCGCATGGCGTGCAGGCCATCGCTGCTGCGCTCGCGCAGCGGCTCGGGCCGCGCTTGCGTTTCTACGCGGGCGACGCCGGCTGGCTCACGCCGCAGTCCTGCGCGGACGGTTGGCGCAGTGTCGCCTCGGCGAACTGGCTGGCCACCGCGCGCTGGATCGCGTCGCGCGTACCCGATGCGCTGCTGATCGACATTGGCAGTACCACCACCGACATCATTCCGATCGCCGGCGGTGGCGTCGTCGCGCGTGCTGCGACGGATGCCGGGCGGCTCGCCACCGGCGAGCTCGTGTACCAGGGCGTGGTGCGCACGCCTTTGTGCGGCATCGCCCAGCGCATCGAGTTCGCTGGGGAGACCGTCAACGTGATGAACGAATGGTTTGCGACCACGGCGGACGTCTACCGCCTCACTGGCGAACTGGCGCCGCACTACGACCTGTATCCGAGCGCCGACCAGGGACCGAAGACGGAAGCAGCCAGCCGCACGCGGCTCGCGCGGATGATTGGCCGGGACGCCCACGAAGCGGGTTCCGACGAATGGCGCGGGTTCGCGCTGCGCTGGCGCGAACTGCAGTTGCGCGAGATCGGCGCCAATCTGGCGCGCGTGACGGCGGCTCACCCTGAGCTCGCCGCCGCACCGCTGGTCGGCGCTGGGTGTGGACGCTTTCTCGCGGCGGCGCTGGCCAGTATGGAAGCCGGTGAAGCGCCACGCGCCTACATCGATTTCGGCACGCTGGCGGGTGTGCCGGCGAACCGGTCGGACTGGGCCGCAACGTGCGCGCCGAGTGTGGCGGTAGCGCTGCTTGCGGCGACTCGCCACTGGGAAGCCGGTGATGCCAGCCGCGGCGGAGCAGCGCGGGCGGCCTTGAGCGGTTGAAGGGAAACGAGCGGAAACGCGCGGAAGAGGACAACGATCATGTGGGTGGTCAAGATCGGGGGCAGCCTGAGTCACGATCCGATGCTTCGCAAGTGGCTCGTCGAGCTATGTGAGGTGGGGGGCGGGCGCGTCGTCATCGTGCCCGGTGGCGGCGATTTCGCGGACAAGGTGCGGCAATACCAGAGCGAGTGGCGCTTCGACGATCTCGCCGCGCACAACATGTGTCTGCTTGCCATGACGCAATACGCGATTCTCATGCAAGGGATCTTGCCTGAACTCGTGCTCGCCTCGAGTGAGGCGAAGATCCGCCGCGCGCTGCGCGACGGCCGCGTGGCCGTGTGGGTGCCGACCTCGCTGATGCGCGATACGCCGGACGCGATGAGCAATTGGGACACCACCTCCGACAGCCTCGCCGCATGGCTCTCGACCATGCTCAACGCCGAGCGGTTGATCGTGGTGAAGTCATGCGCCATCTCGGAGAACGAGCGGCTCGAGACGCTGGCGGCCACGGGCGTGGTCGACCGCCGTTTCGTCGACCATGTGATCGAGGCCAATTACGTGGTCGAGATGTTCAACAAGGACAATGTTGCGCTGATGCGCGACCGGCTGCTGAACATCCCGGTGATCTAGTATTCGTGCCTATTGCTGCGCGGTCTTTTGCGGCATCCTGGGTGCGAGGCAACGGCTTGCGCGCAATCAGGTGCATTAAAGACGTGCAGCGCCGGAGGCCTGGGTGTTCGCCGCGGCGAGCGCGCCGCTTGTCTCTCCAGCAGGACGGTGCAGTGCGGTGGCCCATTGCGCCACACGTTGCGGATCGAGTCGCGAGCGCCTTCCATCGACGCATAGTGCCGTGCGAAAACCCGCCACGTCCGGCGCGAGCGCCCGGATCTGCTCGAACTGCGCCCAGCCGAGCGAGCCGGCGATGCCGCTCATCGCGCCGCGCTCGCGCGTGAGCCGCAGCCATTGCGCGAGCGAATCGCCATCCACGTAATCGAACAGTGTGCGGCCGTCCTTGCCGGCGGTGTCGAACATCACGCCGACAAAACCGAGCGTGGCCGTATAGGCGACCAGTTCGCTTTCCATGCCGCTGTCGCACAGTAGCACCGGCACGACCGCAGCCGGCAGATTGGCCAGTTGTTCGAGACAGCGTCGTGCAGACGGACCGGGCGCCACACCCACTTTCACGTAGTCGATGCCTGCATCGCTGACTTCAATGACACGGGTGGCGATTTCATCGAGCGCGTCCGCCGGCACGTCGCCAATCGTTGCGCTAATCGGCTTGACTGGATAGCAGGCGCGAAGCTGGCGGACGATATGCGTGATATCGCCGATCGACAGGCCGCCGAGCGCGCCCGCGTTCGGTTCCTTCAGGTCGATCAGTTCGGCGCCGGCACGAGCGGCGTCCAATGCTTCGTCGTCCGAGCGGACGCTCGCGAGCAATGCGGTCATCGATATTCTCCGAAAAGGCGGGACAGACTAGTGCGCTATGAGTTCGGCGGCTGAACCGCCGGAAGATTCGAGGCTCTCGCGATGCCGCGCGATCGCGGCGGTGAGCCACCCCCAGGCGGTGAGTTCGGCATCGCCGGCGGTTTTGTCGATGGCGATCTGCAGGTAGGCCATTTCGCGGTCCACCTTGTCGGCCGGCAGCATGAAAAGCCGGCTCACGAGAATCGCGCCTTCCACCACCGCGGCCTGGGCGCGGTTAAAACCGGTGAACGGCGCATGGTTTTCGCGGTGCACGCATTTCATGCGCAGCACCGGGCGCTCCCTGTCGTCGCGCAGTTCGTCGAGTTCGAGTTCAGCGTGCGCCAGCGACCCGGCGAGCCTGATGCTCGCCACACGGCTGGCGGCGACGGTGGGCCAGTCGCTCGCGCAATGCGTGACGCAGCCGGCGAAGATACGGACGTCGGTAGTGAAGTTCAGCACTGCAGCCCGCGACGCGACGATATTGTCGAGCGTGACCGACGGGCGAAACGGCGAGAGGATGACGAAGTCGTCCTCGTAACGGGCCCCCATGGGCGCGATATGAGGACGGCCATCGCACGCTGCTGTGGTGACGATCGTTTCGTGGATCATGGATGGGAACGCGTGTCCTGGCAGCGCCGAAAAGCCGGCCGGTTAGTCAGGGATTACCGCAAATCCGCCGAAGGGCCGCGTGTCGCGGCCCGGGCGGGCTTAACGCGTAGCGACGTACATCGTGATTTCGTAACCAAGACGTATATCGGTGTAGCTCGGAGTCGTCCATTGCATACGTGTTTCCTCCATGTGTTGTACAGCGTTGCGCCGTCGGTCCGGCGCGATGCCGGACTTCATTGGCGTTGGTTACTACGCAAGCTCCATGCCGGGTTTTCGATGACCTGGCACAAGCGACTTGTGGGCGCGCCGCAATGCAGCGTTTGCCGAATTGCACCGGTGCGACCACGGTGTGCGCAGCACGATGCGCTCGTGCCGCGCACTGTTCCGGGAATGCAGCAAAGTGTTCCATGCCGGGCAGCACGGCTCTGTTCTCCTGTCACCCGGTGCTCGCCAATCCCATGCAGATCATTCTCCATCGATCGTTCGCGCATGTGTTGAAAAATCGCTTCGCGTTGTGCAATCGATAACGGATCGGTTAAGTCTGCCAAATGAAATCGTGAATTCTCAGTGACTGCGTTCCTGCATACAGTGCAAACAAGCGCTCCGTTCTTCCGGCAGCGCACCTGTTCACCTTCGAGGATATGTCATGAACGATTTCAGTCAACCGGTCATTGATTCCATACACAAGCCGCGCGACGCGCAGAAACCTCGCGAACGGTATGCCGCGGGCGTCATGAAGTATCGCGAGATGGGCTACTGGCAGCCGGATTACACGCCGAAAGATACCGACATCATCGCGCTCTTTCGCATCACGCCGCAGCCCGGTGTCGATCCGGAGGAGGCGGCGGCAGCCGTGGCCGGCGAATCGTCGACGGCAACCTGGACCGTGGTATGGACCGATCGCCTGACCGCCTGCGACATGTACCGTGCGAAAGCCTACCGCGTCGATCCCGTGCCGGGCGCAAGCGCCGGCGAGCCGCAGTATTTTGCGTACATCGCCTATGAACTGGATCTGTTCGAAGAGGGTTCGGTCGCCAACCTGACCGCCTCGATCATTGGCAATGTATTCGGCTTCAAACCGCTCAAGGCGCTGCGTCTCGAAGACATGCGCATACCTGTTGCTTATCTGAAGACCTTCCAGGGGCCGCCGACGGGCATCGTCGTCGAGCGCGAGCGGCTCGACAAGTACGGCCGGCCGTTGCTTGGCGCGACCGTCAAGCCGAAGCTCGGTTTGTCGGGCAAGAATTATGGCCGGGTCGTATACGAAGGATTGCGCGGCGGCCTCGATTTTCTGAAGGACGACGAAAACATCAACTCGCAGGCCTTCATGCACTGGCGCGACCGTTTTCTGTTTTCAATGGAGGCAGTGAATCGCGCGCAGACGGAAACGGGTGAAGTCAAAGGCCACTACCTGAACGTGACGGCCGGCACGATGGAGGACATGTATGAGCGTGCCGAATTCGCGAAGCAACTGGGTTCCTGCATCGTCATGATCGATCTCGTGGTCGGCTGGACGGCGATTCAATCGATGGGGCGCTGGGCGCGCCGCAACGACATGATTCTGCATCTGCATCGCGCGGGTCACAGTACCTATACGCGGCAGCGCAATCACGGCATCTCGTTTCGCGTGATCGCGAAGTGGCTGCGCATGGCGGGCGTCGATCATGCGCATGCGGGCACCGCGGTCGGCAAGCTCGAAGGCGATCCGCTGTCGGTGCAGGGCTATTACAACGTGTGCCGCGAGGCGCACAACGAGGTCGATCTGTCACGCGGGATTTTCTTCGACCAGCCGTGGGCGGGTTTGCGCAAGGTGATGCCGGTGGCCTCGGGCGGCATTCATGCAGGGCAGATGCATCAACTGCTGGACCTGTTCGGCGACGACGCGATCCTGCAGTTCGGCGGCGGCACGATCGGTCATCCGGCCGGTATCCAGGCGGGCGCGGTAGCGAATCGCGTTGCGCTCGAAACGATGGTGAAGGCACGCAACGAGGGCCGCGACATCGTGCACGAAGGGCCGGAGATTCTCGAAGCGGCGGCGCGCTGGTGCACACCGCTCAAGCAGGCGCTCGATACGTGGCGGGATGTGACGTTCAACTACGCGTCGACCGACACGCCGGATTTCGCCGCCACGCCGACAGCGGCCTGAGCGGCGGCTATCCAGAGCGGGTATTCAAGGTTTCTCAATGCAGGTCCGGTAGCAGTGCAGCCGCACTGCGCGGAAAACCGTTGGCGCCGTTTCCGAACGATGCATTCATCAGCGAGGTACGTCATGCGTATTACACAGGGTACGTTTTCCTTCTTGCCGGAACTGACCGACGCGGAGATCGGCTTGCAGATCGACTACGCGCTGGGCCAGGGCTGGGCCTGTTCGGTCGAGTACACCGACGATCCGCATCCGCGCAACACCTATTGGGAAATGTGGGGCCTGCCGATGTTCGACCTGCACGATGCGGCCGGCGTGTTGCAGGAAGTGAAGGCGTGCCGCGCGGCGCGGCCGCAGCACTACATCAAGATCAACGCCTTCGATTCGGTGCGCGGCTTCGAGACGATGCGTCTGTCGTTCATCGTCAACCGCCCGGACGAGGAACCGGGCTTTCGCCTCACGCGCCAGGACGGGGTGGGACGTGTGCAGCGTTACGGGCTGTCCGGCTACGCGGGCGACCGGCCCTCAGGTGAGCGATATGTACCGGGGCGCTAGAAGATGAACTGCGCACAGGTGCCCAATGTCGATCTCGCCGCGCTCTATCGCGACTCCGGCATCGGCGACGTGCTGGCCGAACTCGATCGCGATCTGGTCGGGCTCGCCCCGGTGAAGACCCGCATTCGCGAGGTCGCGGCCCATCTGCTCGTCGAGCGGGCCCGCGCTTCGCTCGGTCTCGCAGGCGGCGCGCCGACCCTGCATATGTGCTTCTCCGGCAATCCGGGCACCGGCAAGACCACGGTCGCGCTACGCATGGCCGAAGTGCTGCACCGGCTGGGCTACATTCGCCGCAATCACCTGGTTTCGGTGACGCGTGACGACCTGGTCGGTCAGTACATCGGCCATACCGCGCCGAAAACGCGCGAGGTGTTGAAGCGCGCGATGGGCGGCGTGCTCTTCATCGACGAAGCGTATTACCTGTATCGCCCGGAAAACGAACGCGACTATGGTCAGGAGGCGATCGAGATCCTGCTGCAAACCATGGAAAACCAGCGTGACGATCTCGTCGTGATTCTCGCTGGCTACGCGGCGCGCATGGAAGTGTTCTTCGAGAGCAATCCGGGCTTCCGTTCGCGGATTGCGCATCACATCACGTTTCCCGACTACGACGACGCGGAACTGCTCGACATCGCCGAGCGGATGCTCGCGACGATGCATTACCGCTTCGACGCCGACGCACGGCGCGCTTTCGCGGACTATCTCGCGCTGCGCACCCGCCAGCCGAATTTTGCTAACGCCCGTTCGGTGCGCAATGCGCTCGACCGTTCGCGGCTGCGTCAGGCCAATCGCCTGTTCGCCACGGCGATGCGGGACGGCGCGGCCATCGACGCCGCCGCGCTCACCCTGATTGCGGCCGTTGACATTCGCGGGAGCCGTGTGTTTGCCGAAACGCCCGCGGCAACCGACGGGGGGCCTGCGTCCTCCCATGCGACGCACGCCGTGCTGGCGCCGCCAGGCTAAACGAAAACCATCCCTCAGGAGATCGCCATGCAAGACGGACGTACGACCCTCTCGAAGTTCCTGATCGACACGCTCGACCGCCAGCCTGGAGCGCAGAACGCGGGCCTTTCGGCGCTCCTGATCGACGTGGCCGCGGCGATCAAGTCGATCTCCGCGATGCTCACCAAAGGCGCGCTTGGCGGCCACTACGGCTCCGCGCATAGCGTCAACACGCACGGCGAGGAGCAGAAGAAGCTCGATGTCGCGACTAACGAGATCTTCGTGCAGCAATGCGAATGGGACGGACTGCTCGCGGCGATGGCGTCCGAGGAAATGGAGGCGGTCTACCCGATTCCGCCGGGCTATCCGCGCGGCGACTATCTGCTTGTCTTCGATCCGCTCGACGGTTCGTCGAATATCGACATCAACGGCGTGGTGGGATCGATCTTTTCGGTGCTGCGCAATGAAAACCCGGCGGATTCGCAGGCGCCGGTGGGCGAGTCCGCGTTTCTGCAGCCGGGCCGCGAGCAGCTCGCAGCGGGCTACGCCGTCTACGGGCCTTCGACGATGCTCGTGCTCTCGGTCGGCAACGGCACGCATGGCTTCACGCTGGAGCGCGACATCGGCAACTTCGTGCTCACGCATTCGAACATTCGCATTCCAGAAGACACGGTTGAATTCGCCATCAACGCGTCGAACGAACGGTTCTGGGAACCGCCCGTGCGCCGCTACGTACAGGAGTGCAAGGACGGACGCAGCGGTTGCCGTGCAAGCGACTTCAATATGCGCTGGATCGCATCGATGGTCGCCGAGGTGCATCGCATCCTGATGCGCGGCGGCGTGTTCATGTACCCGCGCGACTCGAAAATACCGGCCATGGAAGGGCGCTTGCGGCTGCTGTACGAGGCCAACCCGATGAGCTTTCTGATCGAACAGGCCGGCGGCCTTTCGATCACCGGGCGCGAACGTATTCTCGACGTCGTGCCGCGCACGCTGCATGGACGCGTGCCGGTGATCCTCGGTTCGAAGAACGAGGTGGAGCGCATCGAACGCTATCACGGTGAATACGACCGCGGCGAGGATCGACCCTTCACGTCGCCGCTCTTTAGCCGTCGCTCGCTGTTTCTGCCCGGCTTCACGGCTTAAATCATCCGGAGACAAACGCATGTCAAGCAAACACCCGATCGTCGCGGTGACCGGTTCGAGCGGCGCCGGCACCACGACTGTGATGAAGAGCTTTACCCATATTTTCCGGCGCGAAAAGATCAACGCGCAGATCGTCGAAGGCGACGCCTTTCATCGTTATGACCGCAACGGCATGCGCGAAGCCATGAAACAGCACGAACGGGATGGCGCACCGAACTTCAGCCATTTCGGGCCGCAAGCGAATCTGCTCGAAGAACTCGAGGCGCTCTTCGCCCGTTATGGAGAAAGCGGCGCCGGGAAGTTGCGCCACTATGTGCACGACGAGCCCGAAACGCGGCTCTACAAGCAGGATGCCGGAACCTTCACGCCATGGGAGGAGGTGACGCCGGACACCGATCTGATGTTCTACGAAGGCCTGCACGGTGCGGCGGTGACGGACAGCATCGACATCGCGCGGCATGCGGATCTGCTGATCGGCGTCGTGCCGATCATCAATCTCGAATGGATCCAGAAACTGCATCGCGACCAGACCATGCGCGGCTACTCGCATGAGGCCGTGGTCGATACGATCCTGCGGCGCATGCCTGACTACGTCAACTATATCTGCCCTCAGTTCTCACGCACGCATGTGAACTTCCAGCGCGTGCCGACCGTGGACACGTCGAATCCGTTTACCGCCCGCGAGATTCCGCAGCCGGACGAGAGCTTCGTCGTGATCCGTTTCGCGCGGCCGAAGGGGATCGACTTCCAGTATCTGCTGACGATGCTGCACGACTCGTTCATGTCGCGGCCGAATGTGATCGTGGTGCCAGGCGGCAAGATGGGCCTCGCGATGCAGCTGATTTTCACACCGATGATTCTGCAACTGATCGACCGGCGCTCGCGCGCCTGAGGCGCCGCGCCGCATGGTGGGTTGATTTCGTGCAAGGAGAGCTTCGATGAGTACCGTCGCAAAATCCATCGCAACATCGGCAGCACCCGTCACACCTGCAGCCGCGGCGACCCGTCTGATGGCCGACGCGCTGCGCATGCTCGCGATCGATGCGGTCGAAGCGGCGAAATCGGGTCATCCGGGCATGCCGCTCGGCATGGCCGAGATCGCCGTCGCGCTGTGGGATCGCCATCTGAAACACAGTCCGCGCAATCCTGCGTGGCCCGATCGCGACCGCTTTGTGCTGTCGAACGGGCATGGCTCGATGCTGTTGTACGGACTGCTGCATCTCACCGGCTACGACCTGCCGATCGGCGAACTCAGGCGCTTCAGGCAACTGCACAGCAAGACGCCGGGGCATCCCGAAGTGGGCGTCACGCCCGGCGTCGAAACGACCACGGGGCCGCTCGGCCAGGGACTGGCCAATGCGGTCGGCATGGCGCTCGCCGAGGCGCTGCTCGCGCGTGAATTCAACCGGGCCGGCCATGCGGTCGTGGATCACCGCACCTACGTGTTTGCCGGAGACGGCTGCCTGATGGAAGGCATCTCGCACGAGGCGGCCTCGCTCGCCGGTACGTTGAAGCTCGACAAGCTCACGGTGCTGTACGACGACAACGGCATCTCGATCGACGGCCACGTCGCGCAGTGGTTCAGCGACGACACGCCGGCGCGTTTTGCGGCCTACGGCTGGCACGTCGAGCGTGACGTGGATGGACACGACGTCGAGGCGGTCGATCGGGCATTGTGTGCTGCGCGCACGGCGGGCCGGCCGACGCTGATCTGCTGCAAGACGGTGATCGGCAAAGGGTCGCCATCGAAAGCAGGGACGCACGATGTGCACGGCGCGCCGCTCGGTGCCGATGAAGCCGCGAACACGCGACGCGCGCTCGGCTGGGAGCATCCGCCGTTTGCGATGCCGGCCGAGGTCCATGCGCTCTGGGACGCCGGCGAGCGGGGCGCCACTGCTGAAACCGACTGGATGAAGCAATTCGAAGCCTATCGTAAGCACTATCCGCATGAAGCCGCTGAGTTCGAGCGCAGGGCGCAAGGCACGCTGCCCGCGCAGTGGCACGATGCGGTCCGCGCGATGTTGCGCGACGCAGACGGCGCGGCGGAGTCGATTGCGACACGCAAGGCCTCGCAGCAGGCGATCGCCGCACTCGCCCGGACGTTGCCGGAATTGCTGGGCGGCTCGGCGGACCTGACCGGCTCGAATCTGACCAACTGGAAAGGAGCGGTCGACGTCCATGCGGACGATAGCGGCCTGCAAGGCGGCAACTATCTGCACTACGGCGTGCGCGAGTTCGGCATGAGCGCGGTCATGAACGGCATTGCGCTGCATCGTGGCTATATCCCGTTCGGCGGCACCTTCCTCACGTTTTCCGATTATTCGCGCAACGCGTTGCGTATGGCTGCGTTGATGAAGCTCCGTTCGATCTTTGTGTTCACGCACGACTCGATCGGCCTCGGCGAAGATGGGCCGACGCATCAGTCGGTGGAACATGCGGCGAGTCTGAGGCTGATTCCGGGGCTCGACGTCTGGCGCCCGTGCGACACCGTCGAAACTGCGCAGGCGTGGGCCTGTGCAGCGGAGCGCGGCGGACCGTCATGCCTGCTGCTGAGCCGCCAGAATCTGCCGTTTGCCGCGCGCAGCGGCGCGCAGATCGAGGCGGTCGCGCGGGGTGGGTATGTCTTGCGCGACTGGGCGGATGCGGCGGCGCAAAGCCGCGTTGTCCTGCTCGCCACCGGCTCGGAAGTGTCCCTTGCGCTCGACGCCGTCGCGCCGCTGGCCGAAGCCGGTATCGCCGCGCGCGTCGTGTCGATGCCGTCCACCAGCGTGTTCGACCGCCAGCCCGGCGCGTGGCGCGACGCGGTCCTGCCGCCAGGCGTGCCGCGCATTGCGGTCGAGGCGGGGGTTCGCGCGTTCTGGCGGCAATACGTGGGCCTCGAAGGCGGAGTTGTGGGCATCGATACGTTCGGCGAGTCCGCACCCGCTGCCGCGCTGTTCAAGCATTTCAATCTGACCGTGCAGGCGGTGGTGGATGAAGCCATCCGCGTCGTGCAATGCGCGCAACGGGCGCCATGGACATTAACAGGCGTCCACGCGGCGAGCTGATCCGATTCGATTCGACTTCGAGGAGTTTGCAATGGCCTTCATCGCACTGCGGCAACTATTGGACCACGCGGCCGAGCACGGCTACGGCGTGCCCGCGTTCAACGTCAACAATATGGAGCAGATCCAGGCGATCATGCGGGCCGCCGAGGCGACCGCGAGCCCGGTGATCCTGCAGGCCTCGGCGGGCGCCCGCAAGTATGCGGGTGAACCGTACCTGCGGCATCTGGTGCTCGCCGCGCTCGAGGCGCATCCGGATATCCCGCTCGTGCTGCACCAGGATCATGGCGCGAGCCCGGCGGTATGTCAGCAGGCGATCCGCTCGGGCTTTACGTCGGTGATGATGGACGGCTCCCTGTTGCCGGACCAGAAGACGCCCGCTGCCTACGGGTACAACGTCGACGTGAGCCGCCGGGTTGTCGAGGCGGCGCATGCAGTGGGTGTGTCTGTCGAAGGTGAGCTGGGTTGTCTCGGTTCGCTCGAAACCGGCGCGGCGGGCGAGGAGGACGGCGTCGGCGCCGAGGGGCAACTTTCGCGCGACGAGCTGCTCACCGATCCGCGCGAGGCACAGTTTTTCGTGGAGGCGACCGGCGTCGACGCGTTGGCGATTGCGATCGGCACCTCGCATGGCGCCTATAAATTCAGCCGTGAGCCGACAGGCGACATTCTTGCCATCGACCGGATCGTCGAGATTCACGAACGGATTCCGAACACCCACCTCGTGATGCACGGCTCGTCGTCGGTGCCGCAGGAGTGGCTCGCGGTGATCCGCGAATACGGCGGCGAGATTCCCATGACGTACGGGGTGCCCGTCGAAGAAATCCAGCGCGGCATTGCGCATGGTGTGCGCAAGGTCAATATCGATACCGACATCCGGCTCGCAATGAGCGGCGCTATGCGCAAGTCGCTGGCCAATGCCCGCTCGGAGTTCGATCCGCGCGCCGCGTTGAAGGCGGCGACGGCGGCCGCGAGCGCGCTTTGCATCGAACGTTTCGAGGCGTTCGGATGTGCGGGCCAGGCCTCGCGCATCAAACCGCTGCCGCTCGATGCGATGGCGCGCCGCTACCACTAGGTGTGCAGCAGGCCACCGGCGCATGGGCAGTGATGTGATGAATCGGCGCGGCTGGGTTAGCCCTCAGCGCTTTTTCATCGTCTCGCCTGGCGCTTGCCACGCCATGAGATCCTGTTCAGGCCGGTCGATCGCGCAGCCCCAGTCGAGCGGCTGGTCCTGATCGAAGCGCTTGCCGAGCCGCCAGGCGATCTCGGCGCGGGCGAGCTGGACGCCCATATAGAAGGCGTGGCCGCCGTCGGTTTCGAGATTCAGGTCGGGGTAGAGCGCGAACGGGTCGCCCGCCTGGCGATGTCCGTCGCGGTTGTAAACGTGAATGCCGTCCGCGCTGACCTGGACGCGAAAGTTGGGGTCCCGCACCTCGCGCGCAACCTCGGCGATTTCGGCGGTGCTGTATGGAAAAGGGCGTTTGGCGTGAACCGTCGCGAGATCGCTGTTGATGCCCTTAGGCAGCACCTGTGCTTCGCGGGCGGCGTACATCACCCTGCGCGCGACATCGGCTTCGCGGACCGCGCGCCGTGCGTGCAGGCTGACTGACGTGGTGAGCACTGCGCTCACACGTAGCTCCGCTGCCATGCCAAGCAGTACCGCGTTGATGCCGCTCGTATCGGCCTCGGTCAGTTCAGTCACGTTGCCGATGCCCATCATGATGCCGATATCCGGGTAGCGTTCGCGCAACCGGACATAACGCGCAATCGATGCGGCGAGACCGAACGGAATCGGATCGAGAATGGGGTCGGCGAGAAACGCGCGGCCGCGTGCGGCGAGCCGCTCGATCGCGGCATCGAGCGAGGCCGGGTCTGCCGGCTCGCGGGCGACGAGGATCGGCGTGGACGGCACCTCGTCAGCAATCCAGAGCGTGTCGAGGTTCAGGCTCATCAGATAATCCGCGCCCGCACGGCCGCCACGCAGCAGTTCGTCGCTGCGCATCGAATCGACGCTCACGCGATACCCCTGAGCTTTAAGCAGGCATACCGCGTCTTCGAGATGCGGAAACGGCGTTTCGGGCAGGCAACCGATGTCGATCACATCGGCGCCTTGCGCGACGTACTCGCGCGCACGTGCGGCGATGCCATCCAGATCAAGCCGCGGCGCATCGACGATCTCGGCGAAGATCCTGGTCTCGTAACGCGTCAGATCGAACGGTTGCGCCTCGCGGCCGAAGAATTGCGGCAAATCCTTGACCTCTTCCGGACCTCGCTCGAACCGCACGCCGTAGTGCCCGGTCAGCGCAGCGAGATCGCCACGGCAACGCCCGGGCACGATGACCCGCTGCGCCACGAGCGGGACGGGAATGCGGCGGCGAATCAGGTCGGCCGTCATGAGCGCTGCGACCTGCAGGCCGATTTCGCGGATTTCCCAACTGAACGGAGTCGGCGCCATGCTTTCGAGCGTTTGAATCAGGCTCTTTTCGGCGAGCCGGCCAGTCAGGAAGACGATATGGTCCATGTCAATGCACGGCCGGGCAGCGATCGCAGGGAGCGTGGGGGCTGTTCATATATTTACGCGCGACAGGCGCTCACCGAGCGCCGCTTTCAGTTCATCCAGCGAGCGCACGAGTGTCGTGTATTCGAAGCGCGACAGGCGCTCAACGTTGTCGAGTTCGATCGCCCGCGGACGCAGTTCGACCCATTCGTTCGGGCTCTGCGTCACTACGGTCGGCTCCGTGTCGCATGCAAAGACAATGCCCGGAATGCACTGCTTGCCCGCCTGCGCGTACATGTTGGTCGGTAGCGTGTCGGAGATGCCGAATGCGCATTTGGCCACGGTGTTGCTGGTGGCCGGCGCGATCACCACCGTGTGGTACATGCCGTGGTAGAGCATACCGACCGGCACGCCGCTCGCACTATTGTCGCGAAACACGCGGAAGTGCTTACGCAGCTTCGGCAGGGGCCAGCCATAGAGTGGCAAGACTTCCTCCGCGGCTGCGGAAAGGAAGAGATCGACGCGCGACAGTTCGAGCGCGAGCGCGATCGACTCGTCGAGCAGATGCCCGGAGCCTGTTACGCACCAGGCGAAGCGCGCATCGGGCTTGAACTCGGCGAGACGACGAGCGGGCGTCTGGGTCATGCGTCGTCGATGGGCGGCGACTCTTTGGAGAACGAATCGTCGGACGGCATCTCGTCGGCCGGCTCGCCGGCGATTGCGGAGCCGTCGTGCGACAGGCGGATATGCAGCCGGCGCATCTTCCGGTACAACGTGTTGCGGCTGATGCCAAGCGCCTTGGCGACGTTGCTGACGTTCCAGCGGTGCTCGTCGAGCAGCGTCAGAACGGTCCCGCGTTCGTTCAACTGGATGGCGTTGAGCGCGGAAAGATCCACTTCGTCGTCCGGATGCGGGTCGACGTCCGGCACCGCCGCGCGCAAAGCTGCCACCGGCCCGTTTTCCGGCATACGTTGGGTGATTTCGCCAGGCAGGTCCTGGCAGCGGATGGGTTGTCCGTCGCAAAGCGCAATGGCCATCTGCAATACGTGACGCAACTGGCGGATATTGCCGGGCCATGCATACGTCAGCAACGCCTGCTCGGCTTCCGGGGTCAGCTCGGGCGGATCGTTGTTCGTTTCTTTTTCGAGCAGATGATGGATCAGCGCGAGCTTGTCGACCCGTTCGCTGAGTGGCGGCAGATTCAGTTCAACACCCTTGAGCCGGTAATACAGATCCTCGCGAAACTGTCCGCCGTGCACGAGTTCGAGCAGATTGCGGTGACTGGCGCTGATGAGCTGGAAATCGACCTTGATGGTCGTTTCGGCGCCGAGCGGCGTGACCTCGTGTTCCTCGATCACGCGCAGCAGGCGCGCCTGCAACGCGAGCGGCATGTCGCCGATTTCATCGAGGAAGAGCGTGCCGCTATTGGCCTGCACGATTTTGCCACGCCGTCCTTCACGCTGTGCGCCGGTAAACGCGCCCGCCCGATAGCCGAACAGTTCGCTTTCGATCAGATTTTCGGGCAGCGACGCGCAATTCACCGGCACGAACGGACCGGATGCGTGCGGGCTGATGCTATGCAGCGCTTGCGCGAAGACTTCCTTGCCGGTACCCGTTTGCCCTCTGAGGATGATCGGAATCTTGCGCTGGACCACTCGCGCCGCGAGCTGGATTTGCGAGGCCATGCGCGGATCGCCGAATTCCAGGTGCGCGATCTGGTCGAGCCGGGCCGGCGCCGGCCGCTTCTCGGGCGCGCTGGCACGCGTCACGGGCGCTGTCCCCGCCACTCGCACGCCACGTTCGGCGCTGCTTTGCGGCGTCTGCGCGACGAGAAAGAAGCGGTTGGTCGCGTTAGCGCTGTACACGGTGACCGGATGGAACGACCCGCGGATGCTGCGCGCGATCATGTCCTCGAGCGAAGCATTGAACGCTTCCTCGATGCGCCGGCCGCGCAGTTCGCGCAGCGAGCGGAAGCCGAGCTGGAACAGCGCGCTGCGGTTTGCGGCGAGCACCGTGCTGTCGTCCGCCACCGCCAGTTTGCCGCCGTGCAGCGTACCGACGAATTCCGGGCGGCTGTGAAAATGGATCATGTTCGCGTGCCGGTAACGCGCATCCAGCAGACGGTTTTCGATCATCTGCCGCGACATGCCGACCAGCACCAGAGAATGCTGCTGCAGCAGCTTCGAGCGGCTCGTCACATCCAGCACACCGGCAATTTCGCCGCTGTCGTCGAAAATCGGCGCGGCGGAGCAGGTGAGGGACGTATAGCGCGGATAGAAATGCTCGTGCTGGCAGACGGCGATGCAGTCGCGTTCGGCGAGGCACGTGCCCATGCCGTTCGTGCCGGCCTCGCGTTCGCTCCAAAGAGCGCCGACGCGAAAGCCGTCCGCGGCGACCGCTTCGGCGAAAGGCACCGACGAAACCTGATGGACGATCATGCCGCCGGCATCGACCAGCACCACCGCAAGTTCGGGATCGGCCAGTTGCTGGTAAAGCGTGGTCATTTCGAGCTTCGAGCAGGCGATCAGATCGCCCATTGCCTCGCGGCGCGAACTGAGTTCATAGTCGGTCAGAACAGGGGGCACGACAAAGCGGGAAGGGTCGAGCTGGAATTCGTTCATGCAGCGCGCCCATGATTGAGCGACGGGGTCGCTCGTCGGGCGGGTCGCCAATTGATGATTGACGACGTTCAGAACTTCACGGACGTGCATGGTGCTGTCAGTGAGCAACGACATGGGGTTTGTCTCCGTTGCGTCAATTCGTCCGTGCCGGCTCACACTGCGTTGCTGCTGCCTTGCTTCGCCATGCGCGTACGAGTGCCGCTTTATCGATACCGTCTTCCCCTCGCGCTACGGTTCTGGGTCCATATGCGCACCGAGTGATTAGTCCTTATACCAAGCATCGGCTTAAAACTCTACGCCGGATGTCGCTCCCGTTCAATAAAAAAGTCGCAATAGCCCTGGATAGCGTGCGCGATTTTTGCTTTTCTCATCATCGTGCCCGAATGACTTCCTCTGCTGGCCGAAGGCGAGGAGAGTGTTGCAGCTTCGGCGCAGAGTGCTTCGCGTGCTGTCACACCTGTGCGGCTATGCGTTTACCCGAGGCGCGTCTTGCAGCGCGGTTTCGGGCCTTTTGCCAACTCGTTTGCAGATTATTTGCCGCGCCGCGGCGGAGTACACCATGGATCGTCTCGATGCCGTTCGTCTTGCCAGTTTCTCCGCTGCCGGGGTGCCGGGCGCCACTGCGCCGTTCGACGCGCCCTCTACCGCCATGCCGTCCGGGCGGATGGACATCGTCTTCATCGAAAACTTTGTTGGTCAGACGATCATCGGTATCGACAGCAGCGAGCAACATGTCCCGCAGCCGGTACGGATGAATCTTGCAATCGGTGTTCCCGCCATTCGTGCCTGCACAACCGATCGCATCGAGGACACGATCAATTATGCGGCGGTACGTAGCGCGCTACATGGGCTCCTTGCGTCGCATGGCGTGCGTTTGCTCGAAGCGCTTGCCGAAGCGGTGGCGCGCCTCCTGATCACCGAGTTCGGCGCTCACTGGGTGCGCGTCGCGCTAGCCAAACCCGCCAAGTTCGATGATGTGTCGGCGGTCGGCGTGCAGATCGAGCGGCAACGTAGCGATATGCCGCAAACTGCCGCAGGGGTCACAGGTTATGCGTTGCTCGGGAGAGGGCTGATTCCGGACTGAGCGCAAAAACGCGGCGCGGTGCTGTTGCCAGCACCGTGCGCGTGATTCGCTATTTGAGGCGGCCCCACACATTGGCTCGACTACTTCGCCGCCGTCTTTTCGTGCCCTAGCCCACAACTGCGGTAGGCATCGGTCTGCAATGCGCGGAATTTCTTCGTCTGCGCTTTCGCCTGATCGACCCGAAACTCCGAGCCGCCTTCGCCGCCCAACGTTGCGTACTTGGAGAACGTCGACTGATCGACGAACTCCTCGTAGGGCAGCGCGGTGGCCATCTTGTCGATCACGCACGAACATTTATAGACGTTGGCGAAATCGTGTCCGTTGTCGTCCATGCATCCCAGCACATATTCGACCCGGCCCTGCGTCGGATAGTTGTAACCTCCCGCCGGGGCCGCCGCCGTGGGCGCGTCGCCATCCGCCCACGCGAGCGGTACCGCGAGCGTGAGGCAGGCACAGGCTGCCAGCGCACGACATCGTATGCTCATCTCTTGCCTCTATGAGAGGGTCGCTTCACAGCAAAGGTTCGCGCGAGCGCGAACCCTTGCTGCCCCCACGCAATCCGGCGCACCGTCAGTTCGGTGCAAACGGATGCGCGACGCTGCCCTTCTTCGCCACGACTTCCGCAGCGCTCGGTTCACCGGCGACAGCGCGCTTGATCGCCTCGCGCGTCGCCTGGTAGTTGAATTCCTGAATCTTCTTGTCGTCGTCGGCCTGCCAGTGAATAAAGACGCCAACGCACAGGAACAGATCGTCCGCTTCGTCCTGCGGGATCGTGCCATCCTCGACGCTGTCCGCCACGGCGAGTGCAACGGCATGCTGCGCAGGACCGAACATCTGCACGGCCTGCTTGGCGCCCTTGATCGTCACCTTGTTGAACAGAATCGTATTCGGCTTGGTGAGCAGGTTCGGCGCGACGACGGCAAGCAGCGATGTGAAGCCATCCTTATTATTGGTGAGTGCATTGCAGAATGCAGTTTCCGCCGCTGAACCTCGCGGTCCCATCAGCAAGTCGATATGTGCGACCTCGTTACCGTCGCCGACGAGCGACTCTCCTATCAGGACGCGATTAATCTTGGCCATTCTGTTCCTCCAATGAGTGGAATAGTGACTTGACGACTGACTGACATGCTCCAGTGACGATGCTGTTGCCCGATCGCCAACTGGCGGGTGAATGCGCAGTGGCACTAACTAACAGGATCCGTGCCAATGCACTGGCTGCCCGGCTGGTATGAGCTGGGGCCGGCGCCGTCGACGGATGCAAGGCAGCCGGCGACGAACAGCGTCGCCACGGTCAAGTCCGCGCTGGTGCCGGGGTTGATGGCACTAGCCTTCAGTTCTGCGTCCCATGCATCGAGCGGCTGACGCATTTCGTCGGAACGGTTTTGCGCGAGCGAGTGGCGCCACGTCGCGTGCCGTTCGCGTGCCGCAAGCGTGACACTCTGCGCCACGGCAATACCCTGCTTACGCACAATGTGAGAGTCGGGCCAGGCGCCGAGGAACGTGAGAAAGACGTTGAGCGTGGCGTTCCGCGGCTGATCGGCAGGCATTTCGCGGAACGCGGCAAGGCCGCTGTCGAAGATGTCGCGAAATCCTTCCGCATATTGGCGCGCGATGCTGTCGCGCCCGGCAGCGAGCGTCATCGCTTCGCGCAGACCGACCGTCGGCGGCGTGTGGACCGACTGTTCGGGCGCCTCGCCGAGACCGCCGGGATTGGCGAGCGCGATCGCGCGGTACGCGAGGCGCGTGTCGTCGATATCGAGCCGCGCCAGCACGCGTTCGGTCGCGTCGCGCCAGCGGTCGGCCGACAGTGGGCGCAGCGCCGCCTCCAGCGCCGCGGCGAGCGGCGCGACTAGCAGCAGGATGCCGAGGTTCGTGTTGCAGCCGACCGCGTCGCGCGTGCGGGTGATCGCATCGAGCACGCGCAGGCCGACCGGCGCGCCGCGTGCGAGGAGCGCGGCGGCGGCCACTTCCGCGCTGGTGATGAACTGGGCCGCGCGCATGCCGTGTCCGGCGCTTTGCACGCTGACGTTGCCGGGCTTGGGGGTTTCGACATCGAGCCGGCAGGCCGCAAGGAAAGCGGCGTGAACGGGTCCGTACGCGACGGAACAGGGCAACTCAGCCATGGTGTCCATGAAGCGCTACAACGGCGGCCTCATCGGTCTGCGCGACCCCGGTAACACCGTCGCGCTGCGCGGGTAGCTTGCGCTGGAGCAGGTCGTCGGCGAGAGCTGCCGCGAGATCGATCGATGTGACCGATTGCAGGCCGCGCCATGCGGCTACGCCGTTGACTTCCAGCACGAGCGGCCGGGTGGGGTCATGGGGATCGGGAATCAGGTCGACGCCTGCGTAGTCGAGTCCGAGCGCCTCGGTGGCGCGCACGGCAGTCTGCGCGAGCGGCGCATCGAGTTGCGCCGCTTCGCACGCGGCGCCCTGAGCGAAGTTATGGATCCAGCCCTTGCCGCCGACCCGCCGCATCGCCGCCACGGCACGGCCGCCAACCACCAGCACGCGCCAGTCGAAGCCCGGACGGCCGCCATCGATATAGCGCTGCAGATACGCAACCTGCTGATAGGGCTTGAGCGAAGGCAGAGGCGTCAGCGCGCGAGGTTGAGCGCCGCCGCGCGCGCCGAGCCGTTTAAGCCCGTGGCCTTGCGAGCCGAACAGCGGCTTGAGCACGACCTGGCGTCCAGCCGCTGCTTCGCGCATCAATACGCGTTGGGCAAACGCTGCGGATTCGCCGGCCCACGTCGCGGGCGTCGGTACCCCGTTGCGGTGCAGCAGAAAACTGGTCATCGATTTATCGACGCTGCGCTCGATCGCGCGCGCGTCGTTGTAGACGGGGACACCGGACTCGCGCAGTGCATGCAGAATACCGAGCCGCAGCGTGACCTGCTCAAAGGTGCCGCCGGCAATGCCGCGCACGAAGACGGCGTCGGGCAGGCCGTGGCCAAAGCCCGGCAGCATCAGCCCATGGGGTTCCCATGTCGTGTCGATCCGGCAGTCCGCCAGATCGATGCAGCGCGCCTCCACGCCGCGCGCGCGGAAGGCCTTTTTCAGGCGCCCGGTGTGCCAGCCGGTTTCGTCGGTCATGATCGCAATGCGCAGCGCCGCCCGCGCATCGACGGGGTCGACGCCAGCGAAAGAGCCCGGTGCAGGAATGGTCATGGCTTGCCGTTCCATTGCTCGTGCAGCAGCGCCGCGTCGACCCGTCCGCCGTGCCAGGTCGCGCCGCTTTCGAGGCTGCTCACCCACACCTCGGCCGGCGCGAACAGCGCGGGATCGATCTGGTAGAAGTCGTAGTTGAACGAAGTGAAGATGTCAGCGAACGGGCGGCCATAATCGCGCGAGGTGGAGGCGGGCAATTCGACGGCGAGCTGCTTCGCCACCGCGTCGTGCTTCACGGTGAGATGCACGCGTCCGCCATACAGGATCGCGTCGTTGGTGCGGCCCATCGCCTGGATGCCGTCCGGCGCGGGCGGCGGCAAGGGCGCCGAGCCGCCGCCTTCCACGACTTCGTCGAGCGGTACGCCAAGCACATGGGTTTTGTGCAATGCAACTTCAACGACGCGCGCCACCACCTGTACCGTTCCCGCGACAGAGTGTGTCGGCGTGGTGACAAGCGTTAGCCGCTCGGGCGCGAGGCCGCAATCGTGCAGCACCTTGTCGATCACGACCTGTGGCGGCAGGCGATCCACCTCGAGCACCAGCACACCGCGCTCATGGCGGTCGCGGTAGCCGAGTTCGGCGAATAGCGGCTCCTTCACGGCCAGCGCGCGCGCCGGGCCCGAGCCAAGCGAGAAAAACTTCTTGCCGCCGGTCTGTTCCCTGGTGGCCGACAGGCTCCATCCGGCGTACTGGCTGCCGAGGCAGGCGAGCACGGGCCACGAGGTGCGCACCTCGATCGTGCTGGGCCAGAGCGGCTGCGCATCCAGGTTCTCGCGCACGGTGACGTGGCCGAGGCCACCCATGCAGATGCGCGCAATCAGCACGCCCGCCGCGACGCTGCCGGGCGCAACGACGCCCGCATCCACCAGCACAGTGCCGTTTTCCGTGCGGCTGACGATTGCGCCGAAGCGCGCGGCGTCGTCGACCAGGCGGCTGACGAGACGCTCGCCAAGCGCGTTGACGCTCAGCGCGGCAGCGCCGGCGAGCGGTAGCTGAGGCGCCTCAGGAGTGGCATTGGATGAAGGCATAGTCGGGCTCATGGCAGGTTTCGATTCGTTGCAGAACGAGCGCGCGTTGTTCTTCGAGCGCGTGCCGCACCGCGTCCAGCGAAGCCGCGCGCACGAGCAGCGTACAGACCGGTTGGCCGGTCTCGATCCACGTGCCGGGCATGGGCACGTCGCGGCAGCATGGGTCACGCAGACAGGCGTCGCTGAAGCTTTGGGAGACGACGAATGGACGCGGCGCGAACAGAACCTGTTGACCTGCGCGCCACGCTGCGGGCGCCGGCGTTTCAGGCGATGCGGGCGCGGGCAGGCGGCCGTGGCGGCATGCTTCGATATGACACGCGAGCAGTCCGTCCGGCCAGGCATCGGGCGAGGCGGTCTCGTAGAGCGTCATCGTCGAGGAGGGGCGGGTGTTGATTTCGAGCAGCTCGAACGTGTCGCCGTCGAGCAGAAAGTCGCAGCTATTGATGCCGGCGAGGCCGGTTTGCGCGCACAGCGCGACAATCGCTGCCCGCACGCGCGCCTCGACGGCGGGCGGCAGATCGACCGGACCGAGCGGCCCAATCGACCCAGCGTGCACGAACGGCAGATTGCCCATCTTGCAGGTGAGTTGCTCAGCGAAGCCGAGCACGCGCGCGCTGCCGCGAGCGGCGATAAACAGCGCAGAGAGCGAGCGGCCGCTGCTTCGGCGCTGGAAATATCCTTGCGCAGGCACGTGCGAATCGCTGACCGCCGTGGCCGGTTCGATATGCGTGCCACCGCAACCGTCCGCGTGTTTGATCAGCCAGCCTTGCGCTTCATTGGCCACATCATTGGCGCCTTTATTGGCACCTTCAGCGGGCCGCGTGAACGCCACCGGCGGATGCGGAATACCGAGGGTATCCAGCAGCGCAAAAAATCGCCGGGGTTCGCGCACGGCGGCGCTCGCCTCCGCAGGATTGCCAATGAAGCGGGGCAGGCCTCGCGTGCGGCACAACTGCGCGACGAACGGCTCGAGCCCGCTGCCGTCGATCCAGCCGATCAGCCCCGGCAAGCGCGCGGTGCGTTCGAGCGCCGCCACCAGCCGCGCGTAATCGATCGACAACTGGCCGGCGCCGATGTCGAACCACAGTTCGGCGGCCTCGCGGGTATCGCGGTCGCCGAACACATCGAGCGCGGCGACACGCAAGCCCGCGCGCGCGGCGGACTGCGCGAGCATCCGCGCCGACAGTCCCGCTACCGCGACGAATGGCGCATGCGAGAGCGATGGACGCGAGTTCATGGCGGCTCCGGTCGCGATAGCAATGGCGCGCAGATCGTCACGGGGCGCGCGCTCAACCGAGGCCGGCCGCGACGGCGCGGGCTTCGTCGAAGGCTTGTGGAAAACCGAGGTAGACCGGCTTGCCGCCCGTGCGCATCTGAATGAAGAGGCGATGCTCCACCTGATATTTGACGTTGCCGATGGCCAGCGCCCCAATGCCGATGGCGCCGCCGGCGGTCGGCACGCCTTCGATTGGCTTGCCGTCGTTCATCACGTTGACGCCCGCAATGCCTTCGGGCGGCACGGCGTTCACATCCGCGGCAATCAGCAGATGGGCGGCATGCGCCAGATCGGCCGTGCTGACCACCTGAACGCCTGCGACGGCAGTGGCGAGTACGATCTCGGCCTCGCCTAACGCCGCGCGCAGTTCTGCCTGCGTCGTTGTGCCCACCCCTTTGGTGACGATACTAAAGCGTTGATTGATATCGTCGCTGACACGCACCGCGCGCGCCTCTCCGGAGTGGCTCGCAATCGACACATCGGCGCCGAGCGAGGCCGCCATGGCCGCGGCCACGCGACCGACGGCGCCGGTGCCGCCGAGAATCAGCACGCGCTTGCCGCCCAGTTCCATGCCATAGGCCTTGGCCAGATGCCGCTCCACCAACGCGACGAGCGCGGCGGCGGTGGTGTACGACCCGCTCGGATCGGCGAACACCGACACTTCGAACGGCGGAACCATGGCTTTGCGCGCGGTCTCGAGCATGTCGGCCGCAAGCAGGACATCGCGCCCGCCGATGAAGATGCCGGTGCGCGACACACCTTTCGGACCGCGCGAAAAAATCGCGTCCTGGGTCAGGTTCGCGACCATGCCGGCTTCGACGCTGCAATACGGCACGATGATCTGATAGCCGGCGTCGGCGGCCATGTTCACGTCGAACGGACTCATCTGCGGCGTAGCCGTCAACATGTGCAGGATATAAGGCCTTTCAGTGGGTTTTTCAGTGGTGTCGGACATGGCAGGAGGCTCGTTCAGTGGCGTATCTCATGCAGGGCGCAAGGGAAGGGCTCAAGGCTGCGTGTGTTGCGTGCGGCGGCGTTCGATTGTCCGCGGCGGTGTGGGACCGTGGTGCGTCATGCTGCGTCGATGCGCTGCTGCTGCGGGGCAACGACGCCGCGCACGGTCGCGCCGCGATTGCGTCCCGTGACAATCGTGCATTCGATGTGCGGCACACCGCGCGTGGCGTCGCGGGCCGTGGCGAGCGCACCCTCAGCCTCGCGTGCGTCGGCGACGATCGCAAAGCCGGTCGGCCCCCACGAACTCTGGCCGATGCCCGCGGTTCGCTCCGCGGCCACGGCGCGCAGCGCGCGCTCGACATCGGGGCTGGCGAACACGCCGCCTTGCACGGGAGCAAAGTATTCGCCGATGGTCTGCTGCATTTCCGTCAGGCCCTGCGCGAACGGCGCCAGGTTTCGCTCCGCGACGCCGGGCAGAATCTTCATCAGCACGAGGTGGCACAGATGCGCGGCGAGTTTTTGCGGAAAGGGGGCGAGCGCGGCGAGGCCGCGGCGTTCTTCAGCACCGTGCAGGCCTTCGCGGGCGTTGTCGCTGACGAGCAGCACGCGCCAGCTATCCGGAAACGGCTGACGTGCGAGCAGAGGCGGCACACCCGGGTGCAGGTCGCCCGAGGGTCCGCCATCCACCAGCAGGCCGCCGCAATCGAAGCCGAGCACGCCAATGCCCGAGCGCGCGCCGCGCCCGAGGAGGCTCGCGAGTTCAGCGCTGGTCGCGGCATGGCCGAGCAGACGAACGAAGGCGCTGCCGACCGCGAGCGAGAGTTGCGTGCCCGATCCCAGGCCGCTGTGCGCGCGCGGCGTCCGGGTTACCTCGATCGCGACGGGCGTCGGGTCGTAGGCGGCGTGCAGCCGTTCCAGACAGATCGCAATGCGCTCGCGTTCCGCATCGGTCATCGTGCCTTCGATCTGGTCGTGTGCGGCGCGCCGCGCTTCGACCTGGGTGCCGGCGGAATCGATCACGAGTCCGAGGCTGCCGAACGCGCGTCCCAGCGAGGCGTTCGGATCGAGAAAACCCAGATGCAGCCGCGCGGGCGCATCGACCATCACGCAGGCGTCTGGTTGGAGGCGGCGACCGGGAAGCTGCATTGTGCGTGTCCTTATTCGTGCCTGACTTGCCGTGTATGAGCGGGCGCACCCGAAGGGCCGTCGCGGTAACGGCGCGTGCCGTGGCGCAGCGGCCCGGCGGGGCACTTCAAGCGAAAGCCGTACCAGGTGCGCGGGACGGTGCCCTGCGTTAGCTTCCTGACGTGCTTTTCGGCGCGTCGTACTTGATGTAGCGAAAGCGCTGGTCGTCCGTTGGCGTGCCCTCGAGTGGGCCCCCTTCGGTTCCCGGCTGCCACTGGATGAATGATTCGATCTTGCTGGCGAGCGCGAAGTCCTTGTCCGTGATGCCCTTCGCGGAATGCGTCTTCAGTTTCACCGTCACGAATGCATAGGAGACCGTGAGATCCGGGTGATGCCACGCGGCTTCCGCGAGGTGGCCCACCGCGTTCACCACCATCAAGGTCCCTTTCCAGCCCTCGGTGCGATATTTGCGCCGCAACCAGCCGTCTTCGAGATACCAGTGCTGTAGCGGGCCAACGAGGCGTTGCTGGATCTCCTCGTCGGAATAGACCTGTTCAGTGTTTGCCATGACCGTTGCTCCGCTCGTGATGAACCGCTCGTAACCGCATGATGCGCTGCAATAGGCGGGCCAGTCACGTGATCGGCTGCGGGCGGAGGGGTTTTGTCGCGGCTTGCCTCCCGACGGACACGCTTCGTATCGCGCAGTGACACAGAATGTCCCACGTGGCGCGACGCAGCCGGTCACGGCCGTGACACCGCTGCGCCGGATGGTGAGTGATCCGAAGCTAACGCGAGGGGGTGGCGCGAATGGACGCAAGACGCGTAGCGAGCGCCGCGCGGCGTATATCGACGAGCTTGTGGCGGCGCGCGATATGCACGCCAGTTCGATTCCGGCATGGAATATGCGTCGGCCGTCATGCGCCGCAAAGTCCGACAACGATCGGGTGAGGGCGCTGATCGTTACCCGCATCCGAGGAGGCGCGCCCGATGCGACGAGGTAGCGTGGGTCATTCGTGAGTTGAACAGCAAGACCATTCTGGAGGAGACATGAACTTACGCACCACGGTTCTTGGGCTCGCGATCCTCGCGTCGGCAGCCTTGAGTTCTATCATTGCACAGGCCGATCCGCAGCTCGACGAGGCCTTGAAGAGTCCGTCCAACTGGGCGGCCCAGGCGGGCGATTATGCGAACCATCGCTATAGCCCACTTAAGCAGATCAACGAAAGCAACGTCGGGAAACTACAGGTCGCATGGACCATGTCGACCGGCGTGCTGCGTGGCCACGAAGGCTCACCGCTCGTGATCGGCGACACCATGTATATCCACTCGCCGTTCCCTAACAAGGTTATTGCAATCAATCTGAAAGACCAGACGTTCATCTGGCAGTACCTGCCGAAGCAGGATGACCAGGTGGTGTCCGTGATGTGCTGCGATACCGTCAACCGCGGGCTCGCCTATGGCGACGGCAAGATCTTCCTTCAACAGGCCGACACCAAACTCGTTGCGTTGAACGCGAAAACCGGCGATGTGGTCTGGACCGCGCAAAACGGCAATCCGAAAGCGGGTGAAACCAACACCAACGCGCCGCACGTATTCGGCGACAAGGTGCTGACCGGCATCTCGGGCGGCGAGTTCGGCGTGCGCGGGCGTCTCATCGCGTATGACATCAAGACCGGCAAACCGGCCTGGACGGCCTACAGCACCGGGCCCGACAAGGACATGCTGATCGACCCCGACAAAACGACGACCTACGCCGACGGCAAGATGGTGCCGGTGGGCGCGGACTCGTCGCTGAAGTCCTGGAAGGGGGACCAGTGGAAACTGGGCGGCGGCACCACCTGGGGCTGGTATGCGTGGGATCCGAAACTCAATCTTGTCTACTACGGCACCGGCAATCCGGGTACATGGAACCCGACGCAACGTCCGGGCGACAACAAATGGTCGATGTCGATCTTCGCGCGCGACCTGAATACCGGAGAAGCCAAGTGGGTCTATCAGATGACACCCCACGACGAATGGGACTATGACGGTGTCAACGAAATGATCCTCTCCGACCTGACGATCGACGGCAAGAAGGTGCCGGCCATCGTTCACTTCGACCGCAACGGTTTTGGCTACACGTTGAATCGTGAGACAGGACAACTGCTGGTGGCCCAGAAGTTCGACCCGGCGGTGAACTGGGCCGACCGTGTGGATCTGCAAAGCGGCAAGCCGATTCGCAACGCAGCGTATTCGACCCAGGCGGCGGGCTCCGATCATAACGTGAAGGGCATCTGTCCGGCGGCACTCGGCTCGAAGGACCAGCAACCGGCGGCGTACGACCCGAACTCGAAGCTCTTCCTCGTGCCGACCAACCACGTGTGCATGGACTACGAGCCGTTCGATGTCGATTACGTGTCGGGCCAGCCGTATGTGGGCGCCACGTTGTCGATGTATCCGGGCCCGAACGACAACAACTCGATGGGTAACTTCATTGCCTGGGATGCTTCGAAGGGCAAGATCGTCTGGTCCAAGCCGGAGAAGTTCTCGGTATGGTCGGGCGTGCTGGCTACTGCAGGCGGAGTGGCGTTCTACGGCACGCTGGAAGGCTACATCAAGGCCGTTCGCATCAGCGACGGCAAGGAACTTTGGCGCTTCAAGACCCCGTCGGGGATCATCGGCAACGTGTTTACCTACGAGTACCAGGGTAAGCAGTTCATCGGTGTCTACTCGGGTATCGGCGGCTGGGCCGGCATCGGTATGGCGGCAGGCCTCGAAAAGTCGACTGAGGGTCTCGGCGCAGTGGGCGGTTACCGCGAACTTGCGAAGTACACGGCGCTGGGCGGCACGCTGTTTGTGTTTGCCATTCCCGGCGGTACTAGCTGAAGGGCAGATCCATGACGGGCTGGCCCACGCCGGGCTGGCTCATCACGGGCCAGCCCAGATTGAAACGCGCGACCGGTTCGCTGCCCTTGCGGAGGATTGGGGCCGGTCGCGCCGTCGTCAAACGAGTCGTCTACGGGTCATCTGGCCCGCGCCATGCCACGGATGCGTCGCCAAAACGCGTCGGGGTGTGGCCTTAATCTGAAGGGAGACATCTGCATATGAAAGGCCGAGCTATCTTGTTGCGGGCGGCATTGCCCGCCGTTTTCCTCGTGCTGCCTGCTGCGTTTGCCCAGACCAATCCCGCGATTGCCCAGGTAACGTACAAGGTGCAGGACGGCAACAAGGTCGACAGCAACACGCTGCAAGGATGGAAGACCTGGCGCGCGCTCGACTGCGAACGCTGTCACGGCGCGCAGCAGCAGGGTATGGTCGGACCATCGCTGATCGACGCGTTCAAGACCCTGGATACGAACGAGTTTCACCGCACCGTATTCGGCGGCCGGGTGGACAAGGGCATGCCCGACTTCAGTTCGAGCCAGATGATGCAGAAGAACTGGCAGAACCTTTACGCGTATCTGAAAGGACGTTCCGATGGCCAGATCAAGCCGGGCGATCTGCAGGCTATCGACGCGAAATAACGCCTACGTCCCTACCTCAGGAGCTTATTGATGCGTCATGGCAAACGAATGCCCGCGCACGTCGCGATCGTCGCGGCCGCGCTGTGCTATGCGGCGATGGCAAGCGCCGCGGTGCAGGCCCAGGGCGAGGCATTGCCCAATAACGATGGCGCCGATGGTGTGCTGCGGGTCTGTGCCGACCCGAACAACATGCCTTTGTCCAACAGCAAAGGCGAGGGCTACGAAAACCGCATTGCGAGCCAGATGGCGAGCGATTTCGGCTACAAGCTCGAGTACACCTATTTTCCGCAACGCATGGGTTTCGTGCGCCATACGTTGCGCGAGAAGGTGCCCGATTCCGACCAGTACAAATGCGATCTGATCATCGGTGTGCCGAAAGGTTACGACATGACCTCGACGACGCAGCCGTATCTGCGCTCCACGTATGCGATGGTATTTAGCAAGCGGCCTGAACTGGCCGGCATCAATACGCCGGACGATCTGCTCAAGCTTCCACCGGACCAGTTGCACAAGCTGCGCTTCGGCATTTTCTCGCAGACGCCTGCGGTCGACTGGCTGCTCAGTCACAACCTGATCGATCAGGCCGTCTCGTATCAGGTGCAAAGCGGCGACCCGCAGGAATATCCCGGCCAGATGATCGAGCACGATCTGCAGGCGGGCAATGTCGACGTGGTGTTCCTGTGGGGGCCGATTGCGGGCTACTTCGCCAAGCGTGCCGGCGATACGGTAAAGCTGGTGCCGTTCCCGCCCGATCCGGGGATCCGCTTCGACTATACGATCTCGATGGGCGTTCGCTACGGCGAAAAAGCGTGGAAGGACAAGGTCGATCAATGGATCGGTGCGAACCATGACAAGATCGACAGCATCCTGACGAGTTACGAAGTGCCGCTTCTAAAGCCCATCGACACGCCGGCCGCCAAGCCCGCGGACGGGTCGCCATGAGGGGTGCAACGAGGTGCTCGCGCCGCGACTGGCGGCGCCTGCTTGCGGCGTGCATCACGTGCGTGGCCTGTCAGATGCACGCGGTGGCGTTTGCTGCCGGCACGGACGAAATCTCGGCCGCCGAGAAGCTCATCTTCACGACGGATCATCTGCATGGCATCGAACAGCAAACCGAACTCGACTATGCCTTCCTCAGTTCGGACCAGCCGGCGCACAGCACGGATGTCGTCAGGGTGCTGGTGGTCAGTCCGGACAACGCCAAGGGCGACGCCCAGGTGTCCGATCACAGCGGAGCCGTGCCGTTGCCCGATGGCGGCCTGCAGTGCAACCCCGTGATTGTCTATTTCCTCGAGCGCGACATCGCGGAGATGGAGCGTCTGACCGGCGGCCAGCGCCGTTATTTCCAGCAGCGCCTGCGACTCGCGCTCGCCGCTGGGCCGAAGATCGAAACCGTGACGAGCCAGATCGGCGGCAAGTCCGTGAAGGCCCAGCAGATCGTCGTGCAGCCGTACCTGAACGATCCCAACGCGGACCGCTTCGCTCAATACACCGGCAAGCGCTACACGTTCCAGATTGCCGATACCGTGCCCGGCCAGGTCGCGCTGATCCGTACTGACGTACCCGGCGCAAACAACGATTTCGCGCACCCGCTGCAGACGCAGACGTTGAGCTTCCAGGCCGCGTTGCGCAAGCTGCCGCCGCCGCCAAATGCGCCTAATGTGCCCATGAAGCCTTCGGACGCGCCGCGGGCGAGCCGTTAGCGAGGCCGCGCCAAGGTGAATTTCATCCGCTCGCTGACCTTGCGTCAGCTGCAGATCTTCGTCGTGGCGAGCCGCTATACGAGCTTCGCACGAGCCGCGGAGGAACTGCATCTGACCCAGCCGGCGGTGTCGATGCAGATTCATCAACTGGAGGAGGCGGTCGGACTGCGTCTGTTCGAGCGCATCGCGCGCAAACTCACCATGACCGAAGCGGGTGAAAAGCTAAGCCATCACGCGAGCCGGATTCTCGGCGAGATCAAGGATGCCGAAGACGCGATGACCTCGCTCAAACAGGCCGATAGCGGCTCGATCGCCGTGGGCATCGTCAGTTCTGCGACGTATTTCGCGCCGAAGCTGCTGGCCATGTATTCGCACCTGTATCCCAAGGTCGACGTGCACTTCTCCGTTGGCAACCGTGACGCGCTGCTGCGCCTGCTGCAAGACAATGCGATCGATCTCGCCATCATGGGGCGGCCGCCGCCGGAACTCGATACCACGACCGAACCGCTCGCGTGGCATCCGCAAGTGGTGATCGCTCCGGTGAGTCATCCGCTGTGCGGTGCGCAGCGCTTCGATCTGCAGGAACTGCGCGGCGACACGTTTCTGTTGCGCGAACCCGGTTCGGGAACGCGCATGGCTGCGGAGGAAATGTTCAGACAGCATCTTTTCACACCCGCGAAGGTCGTCACGCTCGGCAGCAACGAGACGATCAAGCAGGCGGTCATGGCGGACATGGGGGTGAGCCTGATTTCGCTCCATACGTTGCTGCTGGAATTGCGCACGAAGGAAATCGCCTTGCTGGATGTGAACGGCACACCGATCGAACGTACGTGGCAGATCGTGCATCTGCGGGCCAAGCAGTTGTCTCCGACCTGCGTGGTATTCAGGCGGTTTCTGCTCGAGCAGGCCGCCGCCTATCTGGAGCGCGAGTATGCGCCATTCGTCACGCTGCCCGCGAAGTGGGGGGTTCTGAAATGAGCGGTGCCTTTCGGGTACGTGCTGCGCTCGCGCGCTGCGTGAGGGTTGCCGGCATGGTCTGCGTGACATTCGCCGCCTCGCAGGCGCTCGCTGCGCCGACCTCGATCGCGCTCATGGACTGCGTGCTGATCGATGATAACGCGGCCTACAACGACGCCGAGATCAACCGTCTCCAGCAGGCGCGCCTCCAGATGGTCAGTACTGCCTTGCGTGAGCAGTTGCGCGTCGGCGGGCGCTATGAGGTGGCCGACAATGGCCCGGCTGCCGCCCTGATCGCTCAACTCGGCGCGTCGCAGGATCTGAATGCGTGCGCCGGCTGCGCGCGGCAGGTAGGCCGCAAGCTCGGCGTCGAGCAGGTCGGCAGCTGTTGGGTCCAGAAAGTCAGCAACCTGATCCTCAATATCAACCTGCACGTCGAAGATGTCGCCAGCGGGGCGACCGTATTCCAGCGCTCGGTGGACATTCGCGGCAATACCGATCTGTCCTGGCGCCGTGGCGCCACGGCGCTGGTCGGACTCATGCTCGGCAGTGCAGCCGCAGGCTCGCCCGGTAGCAGCGCATCTCCGCAATAGCGATCAGGATTTTGCAGTAGCGGAACACTCTGTACTTGAAAGGTGTGACAGGGTGACATTGTTTTCCGCGCGAGCGCGTCTGCCGTACGAGCGGGCGCGCTGGCACAGAGTATGCGTCGCTGTCCGGAGTTTTCCGTGAGAAGCCCGTTCGTCTCGCGGCTCAGCCGACACGTCTGCTTCAGCACGACTGCTATAGGGGATTGCATCGATGGGTTCTGGCGAACTGCTTCAGGACTGGCGTCTGCATGCACTGCAAATCGAAGACGAGATCTCGAGAGTCGTGATCGGCCAACCGCAAACCATCCGTCTCATCAATGTCGCCTTGTTTGCCCGCGGTCATGTGCTTCTCGAAGGCGGCGTCGGGGTCGGCAAGACAACCGTGTTGCGTGCGTTTGCGCGGGTCGTGGGTGGCGCATTCGAGCGTGTCGAAGGCACCATCGACCTGATGCCGGGCGACCTCGTCTATCACACGTACGTGGACGCCGAGGGGAAGCCGCGCATCGATCCCGGTCCGCTGCTTCGACACGGCGAGCAGTTGACCACGTTCTTCTTCAACGAAATCAACCGGGCCCGTCCGCAGGTTCAGTCACTGCTGCTGCGTGCAATGGCGGAACGCTCGGTGTGGGCGTTCGATCGCGAATATCGCTTCCCGCATATGACGGTGTTCGCCGACCGCAACAAGGTCGAGAAGGAAGAGACCTTCGAGCTTGCCTCGGCCGCTCGCGATCGCTTCCTGTTCGAGCTTGCCATGCCTACGCCGACTGAGCCCGACGTGCGGCGCGCGCTGGTATTCGATGCGGCGTTCCATGACGTCGACAGACTGCTTGCACGGCTCTCGCCTGGGATCGTTCCGTGGGAGCAGCTGAACCAGGTCGGAGCGGCGATTCAGGAGAGTGTGCAGTCGAGTGAAACGATCGAGCGTTATGTCCTGGACATCTGGCAGGCAACGGAAAAGCCGCAGCTGTTCGATATTGCGCTCGACGGCGTCGATATGGACCGGCTCATCCTGGCAGGGGTAAGCCCCCGAGGCATGAGCGCTCTGTTGCGGGCTGCGCGCGTCGTGGCGTGGCTGGCCAACCGTTCGCATCTGGTTCCCGAGGATATTCACGCCGTGCTGATGCCCGCGCTTGGGCATCGCGTATTCTTCACGCCGATTTATGAACTGCGCCGTCAGGAACTCGCTGAAGCCCTCACTACGCAAATCATGAACAGGCTCGCCGTACCCTGAGCCATGAACGGGGCCGCGGAATTTCACTACCGTTTGCCGATGCGCGCCGGCGGATTTCGTCCCGGTTCGCACCCCGGATCGAGCTTCGGCGCCGGCCAGGAATTCGCGATGCACGGGCGTCTGTTCGACTACCCGGATCCGCGCCGCCTGGATCTGCGGGCCAGCCTGCGCGCCGCACGCTCGGAGTGGCTGGTGCGGGTTCATCTGCAACGCGCCGCGGTGCCCGTGCAGGTGATCGTCGATGTCTCTGCGTCGATGCACTTCGGCACGCGCCAGACGAAGCTACAGGTAGCCGCTGACTTTGTCGAGGCGTTGGGATACAGCGCATTTCGCGTCGGCGATCAGTTGGGCATGCTGGCCTTCGATACACACGCGCGCGACGATCTCTTCATGCCGGCGCGCTATGGCCGGGGCGTCGGCAATCTGCTCGCGACGAAGTTGCGCGAGACGACTAGCGATGCGGCGGGAAACGGCAGTCTTGCCGGGTTGCGGCGCGCCGCTTTGACGCTGGCTGGAAGGCAGGCGCTGGTCTTCCTCGTTTCCGACTTTCACTGGCCGCTCGTGGAATTGCCCACTGTACTCGACCTGCTGGTGCATGCCTGCGTGGTCCCGATGGTGGTCTGGGACAGCGCTGAGATCGCACCGCCCAGCGGTGGTCTGCTGCTCGCGGTCAACGATGCCGAGTCGGCGGGGCAGCGCACGCTATGGTTGAGAGACAGCGTGCGCGAGCGTTGGTGTGAAGCGGTTGCGCGGCGGCGTGCGGAACTCTCGAAGCTATTCGGCGTGCGCGGCATGCAGCCGTTTTACGTCGAAAGCGCTTTTGATCCCGAGGCCATGTCACGCTACTTTCTGGAGGCGATCGCATGAGACAGCGTGGGCGCCAGGTTGGCAGAGCAGGGCGTTTGCATCGCCGGACATGGGTCGCCGCGATGTTGACCATCTCGCGAGCGTTCGCGTTGCCGTTGGCGTGCGCGCTGACGCTGGCGCCGGCGATGAGCGTCGACGCGGCCTCGGGCAAGCTCTTCCAGCCGGCGGTTCAGGAGCCGCGCGCATATGGCTACCTGCTCGGCGATATCCTCACGCAACGCATTCTGCTGCCAACCGGCGCTAACGATGCGGGTCCGGTGGCGCCGCCGTCTATCGGCCGCACCGGTGCGTGGCTCGAGCGCCGGCCTGCCCGCTACGAAACCGATGCTGGCGGTCGCCGGTGGATGGCGATCGACTACCAGGTGGTCAACGTCGCACCCACGCTCACGAGAATCGCCTTGCCCGCGCTGAGGTTGACTACGGCATCCGGTGCGACGCTGCAGGTTGCCGAGTGGCCGATTAGCATTGGTCCAATGACGTCCGCCGACGCCTTCGATGCCGGCGATCTGCAACTGATGCGGCCCGACCGGCAAGCTCCTTTGGCGCCGACCGCGCCGCTGCGGCGCCAGGCGAGCGTCGCACTTGGCCTGTTGCTGCTGACTTTGCTCGCGTGGCTGGGCTGGTGGCTGTGGCGCAACTGGCGCGAGTCGGCCCAGCTGCCGTTTGCACGCGCCTGGCGGCAAATGCGGCGGCTCGACGGGCCAGGCGCCGATACGTCGGCGGATGCATGGTTGTGCGTGCATCACGCGTTGAACGAGACGGCCGGTCATGTCGTTCACGCGGGTTCTTTGCCGAGCCTGTTCGCGCGAGCGCCGTATTTGCAGCCGCTGCGCACGCAACTCGAACAGTTCTACCAGCAATCGACCGAACGATTCTTTACGCCTGCATCGACGGCGGCCTCTTATCCACTCCGGGGGCTATGCCGGTCGCTGTATCGCGCCGAGCAGCGCCATGAGCGATGAACATGGCGTTCGACTTCACCTATCCGTGGCTGCTCGTCCTGCTGCCGCTGGCCGCGCTGCCGTTGTTGCGCCAGCGCGCCGACGCGCTGGCTTTCTCCTGGATCGCATGGCTGCCGGACGATCGGGTCGGACAATGGATCGGTTGGATTGGGCGGGGCAGTGCGGCGCTGGCGATGGCCGCCATTGTGCTGGGTCTGGCCGGCCCGGGACGCTCGCATCGCGAGGTGCTGCGTACGGGCAGCGGGGCGCAGATCCTGATCCTGATGGACCGCAGCGCGAGCATGGACGAAACGATGAATAGCAAAGGCGTGGAGTCGCCGGGAGGCGAGTCGAAGAACAAGGTTGCGCGTGCATCGTTGACGAACTTTATTGCCCAACGGCCCAACGACCGGCTCGCCTTCATGATGTTCGGCACGAGCCCTGTGCTGGCCATGCCGTTTACCTACGACCACCGGGCGATCGACGCGGCAATCGCGGCCACAGCGGTGGGACGCGGTATGCCCGATACGGAACTCGACCGTGGGCTGCTGGCGGCGATCGGCGAGTTCAATGGGGCGAGGTTCTCCGGGCGCCGGGCGATCGTCCTCGTCTCGGACGGTGGCGCGAAACTCGACGCGCCGGTGCAGCGGCTCATCCAGGATGGACTCCTGCGCAACCAGATCGCGCTTTACTTTATTTACTTGCGCAGCGGCGTCTACAGCCCCGATCTGAACGCCGCGCTTCCCGCGAGCGAGTCTTCAGCCGAGGCCGAACTGCATCGCTACTTCCTGTCGTTAAAGACTCCTTATCGGCTTTTCCAGGCGGGTGATGCACAGGCGATGAAGGACGCGATGGCCGAGATCAACCGGCAACAAAATGCGCTGACTTCATTTGTCGAGCGTTTGCCGCGGCAGGATTTCAGCCCGTATTGTTTCGCCGTGGCGCTTGCAGGCTGCACGCTATTGCTGGCGTTGCGGCTGTTTCAGGTGCGGGCCTGGGCATGAAGCGCGCATCGATTCACCTCATCTTCGCGGCCGCCGCGCTGTGCTGCGCCGGGGTGGCGGCGTATGACGGGGTGCGCCTGTGGCACGCACAGCACGTCAATCTGGCGATGGCGGCAGCTGCAGGTGAAACAGGCACGGTAGCGGGCACCAAGGCCACAACCGGCACGGCAGGCGCCCCGCGCTACGAGCGCAACGACGGCGCCGCCCGCGAGGTCAGGCTCGCACGCGCGATTGCGCTCTCGAAGGCGGGTGCCTACGATACGGCAGGCCCGCTCTTCGAGGATCTGATCCGCGAGCGGCATCTCGACGAGGTCGGGCGCGCGGCGCTGTTCGATCTTGGCAACATGTACCTGCGTGAGGGCATGGGCCACAGTCCTTCCGGCACGCTCCAGTCGGTCGCCATGGTCGAGGAGGCCAAGGCCCGCTACCGGACTTTGCTGCGTGCGACCCCGGACGATTGGGAGGCGCGTTACAACCTCGAACGGGCGTTGTGGCTCGCGCCTGAAGCGCGTGCCACGGCCGACGCGCCAGAGGTCAAGGAGCAACACAACGTCCACCTGCGCGATGCGCAGAGCCAGGATCTGCCGTGAGCTTGCGCGCACTGACACGCGGACTTTATAGCGGGCGCCACTGGATGACATCCGTGGCGCTTCTGTTGCTGCTCGCGGCGGTCGCCATGCCCCGCGTGATACTGCCGCGCGACACGTTCAGCTACATCGTCACCTTCGATATTACGCAAAGCATGAATGTCGAGGACGTCGCGTTGAATGGCGTACCGGTGAGCCGCCTCGTGTTCGCACGGGCGGCGATGCGCGACGCGCTGGGGCAACTGCCTTGCGGCTCGAAGGTGGGATGGAGTGTGTTCACGGGGCAGCGAACGTTGCTGTTGCTGCCGCCCGTCGAAGTTTGCAGCAACTTTGACGCGCTGTTGTCGTCGCTGGAGGGGATCGATGGGCGCATGCGCTGGACCAACTGGAGCCGGATTGCCGAAGGCGGTATCTATTCCGCCACGCGCGTGGCGCAGGACGTCGGCCAGGGCGCGGCCGTCGTGTTCATCACCGACGGCCAGGAGGCGCCGCCCGTCCTGCCGTCCGATGCGCTGAAGCGGGACATCAACCCCGCTCAGGTCAAGGGCTGGCTGATCGGCGTGGGCGGCGATCAGGCCGCGCCCATTCCGCACACCGACGCCGAGGGTAACCGTGACGGCTACTGGCAGGCAGAAGATGTGATCCAGGTGCCGCCCGTGCCAGGTTCCGCAACGCAGGCCGAAAGTCACGAGGAACTGTCCGAATTGCGCGGGCATTACCTCGCTGCAGTGGCCGGAGGGATCGGCTTCGGATATCGCCGCCTGTTGAGTGCGGAGTCCTTGCGCGAAGCCATGATCGATACGCGATTTGCTCACCGCGAGCCAGTGCCGACCGACTTGCGCTGGTGTCCCGCGCTGCTTGCCTTGCTGCTGCTCACGTGGCGATTTGCGCCGGGCTTCGGTTGGGCCTGGCATCGCGTAACCGGCAGACGCACGAACCCGCCATATGCAGGCGGTCGCGCTTCCTGAAACCTGTCGAGAGTCTGGAAAATCACGTGCGCATCGCCTACGCTTAAGCGAGCCGGCCTTTTCGGACGTGAGGGCATTTCCCCCCATCCATCTATGCGCAGCCGACCCATCCTGACAAAGCAGATTAACGGTTCTAAATCGTACGCTTTTGTTGTTTGAGAGGGTTGTGCCATCCTGTTTTTCTACGCCGACGGTGGCGTGGATGAATGCCGCACTCCAGCGCTGAAATTCTTGAACAACAAAAAGCCGAGGAGACGCTCATGCCATTTATTCGCATTCCCCATGTTATTGGTCTTGTCCTGTTCGCCATCGCATTCGGCTCGTCTGCCGCTTACGCCGCGGACGAGGTTCAAAACAGTTCGACCACGATGACCTCGCCGGTGCCGTCGACGCTGGAGCCCGTGAGCCAGGAACAGCTCGACAGGGCAGCCACCACGTCGAACGACTGGCTGCATTCGAACGGCTCGTACGCGCAGACGCGCTACTACCGTGGTGCACAAATCAACAAGACGAACGTGTCGAAACTCCGGCCAGCTTTCATATTCCAGACAGCTGTCAACGAGTCGATGGAAACGGCGCCGATCGTCTCGAACGGCGTCATGTTCATTACCACTTCGTTTAACCACGTGTATGCGGTCGACGCGGTAACGGGCAAGGAATTCTGGCATTACAGGCACAAGATGGGTTCGGTCACGACGTTTTGTTGCGGACCCAACAATCGCGGCGTAGCCATCGCGGGCGAGCGGCTCTACATGGGCACACTCGATGCGAAACTCGTCGCGCTCGACACCAAAACCGGCAACGTACTGTGGCAAACGCAGATCGCCGATCCCGATGAGGGCTACTCGGAAACGATGGCGCCGGTGGTCGTCGACGGCAAGGTGCTGATTGGCACGAACGGCGGCGAGTATGGCATTCGCGGGTTCCTGAAAGCGTTCGATGCCAACTCCGGTCAATTGCTGTGGACCTTCTATACGATTCCGGAAACCGGCCAGGAAGGCGTGTGGGCCACGAAGGATGCAACCGGCCGCGACGAGAAGCGCGACATCGATGCGGAGAAGAAGCAGTTGAGCGACAAAGGCGGCGACTTCTACAAGACGCTTGGCGGCGGGGTATGGATGGCGCCGGCAGTCGACCGGCAAACGCATACCGTGTTCTTCGTGGTCGGCAATCCGTCGCCTGACCTGTATGGCGCAATCCGGCCCGGAGACAATCTCTATACGGATTCGCTGGTCGCAATCGATCTGGATACCGGCAAATACAAATGGCACTACCAGTATGTGCCGCATGATGTGTGGGACCTGGACGCCGTGAGCCCGCCGATGCTGATCGACGTGCGCGACGAAAACGGCAAGATGATTCCGGGCGTGGTGCATGCGGGCAAGACCGGCCACGTGTACGTTCACGATCGCGCCACCGGACGGCTGATCCGCTATTCGCAGGCGATGATTCCTCAGGAGAACATGTGGACGTTGCCGACCGCCGAGGGCGCGCGGATGCTGCCCGGTGCGAACGGCGGGGTCGAGTGGTCGCCGATGGCGTTCGATCCGCATACGCGTCTCGTCTATGCGGCGAATCTGCATCAGCCGATGACGTATCAGGTCGAGGATGCCGCTTATCCGGGTGGCAGCAAGCTATGGCTGGGCGGTGCGTTCAAGACGATCCCGACCGAGCAGCAATGGGGCAAGCTGTCTGCCGTGAACGTCGACACGGGTAAGGTGGTGTGGGACTACAAGACCGAACAGCCGCTGATTGGCGGCGTGTTGGCAACCGCGGGCGGCCTTGTATTCAACGGCGAAGGCAACGGCCTGTTCCGTGCATTCGACTCCACCACCGGCAAGAAGCTCTGGGAGTTCCAGTGCGGCGCCGGCGTCAATGCGCCCGCGGTGTCGTACATGGTGCATGGTAAGCAGTACATCGCAGTCGCGGCGGGGGGCAACACACAGCTCGATTTCAAGCGCGGCAATACCGTTCTCGTTTTCGCGTTGCCATGACGATGCGGACGCTGCGCGCAGCAGTGGGTCCGGCTCGCCGCTTATGGACGGCACTGCTGTGCGGCTGGTTCGCCGCCGCATGGCTGCCGTCGGGCGCGCACGCCGACGCCGAAGCGGGCCAGGCGAAGGCGCAAGCGTGCGTGGCCTGTCATGGGCCGATGGGCAATTCGACCAATCCGGACTATCCGATTCTTGCAGGTCAAAACGCGCGCTATATCTATCTGGAGCTGAAAGACTTCAAGGAAGGACGGCGCAGCGACCCGCGCATGTCGCCGATGGCGGCCAACCTGTCGAAAGAGGACATGCAGGATCTCGCCGACTACTTCGCCGCGCAAAAGCTGGTGCCGGTTCCGTTCAAAACGGACAGCGCCAGCATTGAAGCAGGAAGGAAGAAATCCGCCGAGGTGCTATGCACGATGTGCCATCTGGGCGGCTTCTCAGGGCAGAACGAGATTCCGCGCGTGTCGGGGCAGCAGTATCAATACATCGTCAAGCAATTGCAGGATTTCCGCTCGCACACGCGGACCAACGATGCGGGCAACATGACCAGTGTGACACGCAATCTGACCGACGACGACATTCGCAATCTGGCTGCTTACATCAACAATCTCCAGTAGCTCCAGTGGCGCGGAGGGATACCATGAAAAAGACCGTCATCCGATATATCGCGACTGTGGTTCTGTTGCTGGCCGGTGCATTCGGCGTGTACTTGCCCGTGCATGCGCAAGGCGACGGCGTTGGAGAAACCAACCGGCAACTGCTGGCCGCCGCGAAGGACGGCGACCAGGCGTCGGTTCTCGCGGCGCTTCAGAACGGGGCGGCCGTGGATGCCATGAACCGCATCGGCGACACCGCATTGATCACAGCGTGCAAAAAAGGCGATGTGGCGATGGCGCGCATGCTGATCGATCACGGCGCGAACGTCCAGCACATGGATGCGCCGGGCGTCACACCATTGATGGCCGCAGCGTACGGCGGCTTTGACGAGATCGTTGCGCTGCTGCTCGGGCATGGTGCGGATCTTTCCGCCACGGATCGCATTGGCAAGACCGCCATGGAGTACGCGGCCGGCCAGGGACAAACGAAGGTGGTGAGCCGGTTGCTCGATGCCGGGGTCGACGTGAATCGCACCTACAGGAACGACCTCACCGCGCTGATGTGGGCCGCGGGATACGATCGCGCGGACACCGCCCGGCTGCTGATTGCTCGCGGTGCGGATCGGACGTTAAAGGACAATCGCGGAATGACGGCGCAAGATATCGCAGTGCAGACCAGGTCGGATCAGGTTGCCCGTCTGCTTTCTGCGGGCTAGGGCATGCGAGGGCGAAGAAACATTTGAAAAGCCAATGCGTATAATGACCCGACCCATTTACTGGAATAGCGTGGAACGCTACGGAAACCATGATTCGACATATTGTGATGTGGAAGTTGAAGGAATCGGCAGAGGGCGCTTCGCGCGCGGAGAATGCCGTCAAGCTGAAGGAAAAGCTGGAAGGTTGCCGCAACATCGTGCCCGGCATCCTGCATCTGGAAGTGGGTCTGGCCGGAGCAGGCCTCGACTCCACCTACGACGTCGTGCTGGTCTCCGACTTCGCCGACAAGGCATCGCTCGACGCCTACCAGGTTCACCCGACTCACGAAGCGCTCAAGAGCTTCGTCAGCGCAGTGCGCGAATCGCGCGAATGTGTCGACTACGAAGTCTGAGCCGCGGCAATGACTGATTCGCAGAAAGCGGGGGCCGGCCAACCGGGGGCCGGCCAACCGGGGGCGGGTCGCGATGCATCCGCACCCGCTGCAACCGTCGCCCCCAACGCGCTGCCGGTGCTCGAAAGCCCCTTTGTCGACCATCTCGGCGTGCAACTCGTCAGCGCGGCGGACGGCGCGAGCGAAGTCGTCCTGCCGCTCGCGCCCGATCACATGAACACCTGGGCCGTCGCGCACGGCGGCGTGACGATGACGCTTGCCGATGTCGCGCTGGCAATGGCCGCCCGCAGTCTCGCGGGCGACGGCGTGGGCGTCGTCACGGTGGAGATGAAAGTCAACTTCATGCAGCCGGGGCGTGGCGAATTGCGCGCCACCGCACGCGTGCTGCATCGTTCGACCACAATGGCCTATTGCGAAGGCGAAATCCGCGACAGCGAAGGCCATTTCGTCGCGAAAGCGCTCGGTACTTTCAAGTACATGCGCCGCCTTGCCGTGGGCCGCGAAGTAACGCATCAGCGTCTGCGCAGCGACCCGTCTGCCAAACCGGGTCCTAGCGACGGTTGAACGCATGGCGGGACGTGCCGCTTTGCACGTTCCGCTACGCACGTTCCGCTTTGCGTACCCGCGGATTCACGCTACATCCAGACAATCAAGGAGACGATCGACATGCCCCAGATCAACCGTCAATTCGTGCTCGCGTCGCGTCCACAAGGCGCCGCTACGCCCGACAATTTCAGGCTCGTCGAAACGCCGCTGGCACCGCTCGCCGAAGGCCAGTTCCGCGTGCGCAATCACTATCTGTCGCTCGACCCGTATATGCGCGGCCGTATGAACGACGCCAAGTCGTACGCGGCGCCGCAGCCGCTCGACGAGGTGATGGTGGGCGGGACTGTGGGCGAAGTCATGGAGTCCAGACATCCGAAGTTCGCGGTGGGCGACAAGGTGGTCGCGACGCTTGGCTGGCAGGAATTCGGCACGTCCGATGGCACCGGCGTGCGCAAGGTGGACGACACGCATGTCCCGCTCGCTGCTTACCTGGGTGCCGTGGGCATGCCCGGTGTCACGGCCTGGTACGGTCTGAACCGCATCATCCAGCCCCAGTCCGGGCAGACGGTGGTGGTCAGCGCGGCGAGCGGGGCGGTCGGCGGTGTGGTCGGGCAACTGGCGAAGCTGGCGGGGGCACGCGCGGTCGGCATCGCCGGTGGGGCGGACAAGTGCCGCTATGTAGTCGAGACGCTCGGCTTCGATGCCTGCGTCGACTACAAGGCCGGCAATCTTTATCAGGACCTGAAAGCTGCGACGCCGGACGGTGTCCACGGCTACTTCGAGAACGTCGGTGGCGAGGTGCTCGATGCGACGCTCGCTTGCATGAATGCGTTCGGCCGGATCGCGTTTTGCGGGATGATCGCCGGCTACGATGGCGAGCCGGCGCCGCTCAAGCATCCGGCGCTGATCGTCAGGCAGCGTCTGCTGGTGCAAGGCTTCATCGTCACCGAGCAGCTGGACGTGTGGCCTGAAGCGCTCGCGCAACTCGGCACGCTCGTCGCGCAGAAGAAGCTGCATTACCGCGAGAGCATCGCGCAGGGCCTCGAGAGTGCGCCCGAGGCGTTTATCGGTCTGCTCAAAGGCAAGAACTTCGGCAAGCAGCTCGTCAAGCTGATCTGAGTCGAGTTGACCGGGCTAGGCCCCATTGGACCTCGTTTGAATTTTGACAGGCAACTAGCGGAGACACCTGATGTTCCAGTTCGACGGCAAAGTGGCCGTGATCACCGGCGCGGCGAGCGGTTTCGGGCGCGCCTTTGCGGAGAAGGGCGCGGCTCTGGGCATGAAGCTGGTGCTGGCGGATGTCGACGGCGCCGCGCTCGCGCGAACCGTGGATGATCTGCGCGCGGCCGGCGCCGACGCGATCGGCGTGCCGACGGATGTTTCGGACGCCACCCAGGTCGAAGCACTGGCGCTCGCGGCGCTCGACGCGTTCGGCAAGGTGCATCTGCTGTTCAACAATGCAGGCGTGGGCGTCGGCGGTTTCGTGTGGGAAAGCACGGCGCGCGACTGGGAGTGGGTATTCGGCGTCAACGTGATGGGCGTCGCGCACGGCGTGCGCGTCTTCACGCCGATCATGCTGCGGCAGAACGAACCGGCGCATATCGTCAATACGGCGTCCGTTGCCGGGCTCCTGTCGCCACCGGCGATGGGCGTCTACAACGCGTCCAAGCACGCAGTCGTCTCGCTGACGGAGACGCTCTACAACGATCTGCAGAACGCGGGCGGCCAGGTGAGTTGCTCGCTACTGTGCCCGGCCTTCGTGCCGACCGGCATCGCCGATGCGGAGCGCGCCCGTCCCGAGACCCTGCGCAACGACACGGGTCCGACACGCTCGCAACTCGCCGCCGGCAAGCAGTTGCAGCGGGCGGTGCAGTCGGGCAAGCTGAGCGCGAAGGACGTCGCCGAGATGACGTTCGAGGCGATCGACGCAGGGCGCTTCTACATCATCACGCACGCGGCGATCCTGCCGACTGTCCACCTGCGTCATGAGGACATCGAACAGTTGCGCAATCCGACTGACCCGCTATCGCTCAAGCCAGAGGTCAAGGGACAGTGAGTCGATGCCGCTGAATCCGAAGATCGAGCAGGTGCTCGAGTTGATTGCGCGGGCGAAGCGCCCGCCGTACCACGAAGTTACCGCGCAACAGGCGCGCGCCTCTTACGAGAAAAGCGCGCCGATTCTGGAGATCCCGTCCGCGCGGATGTTCGCCGTCGAAGATCTGAAGGTGCCGATGCGCGACGGCGCGACGATCCGCGCGCGGCTCTACCAGCCGGCCGAACCGAGCTGGGCGCAGCCGTCACCGGCGCTCGTCTACTACCACGGCGGTGGCTTTACCGTAGGCAGCGTCGATACGCACGACGCCCTGTGCCGCATGTTCGCGCGCGACGCGCAATGCGTGGTGCTCTCGGTCGATTATCGGCTTGCGCCGGAACATAAATTCCCCACTGCAGTGGACGACGCGTTCGATGCGTTGAGCTGGCTTCATGCCAACGCGAGTCTCTATGGCGTCGACCCGGCGCGTATTGCGCTTGGCGGCGATAGTGCAGGCGGCACGCTTGCTACCGTCTGCGCGGTGCTGGCGCGGGACGCCGGATTGCTGAAACCGGTGCTGCAGATGCTGATCTATCCAGGCACGACGGGGTATCAGCAGACCGATTCGCATGCGCGGCTCGCGGATGGTTTTCTGTTGTCGGCTGCGACGATCCAGTGGTTTTTCGAGCAATACGTGCGCGACCCGGGCGATCGCGACGACTGGCGCTTCGCGCCGCTCGACGGCACACGCAATGCGCCCCGATTAGAAGGTGTAGCGCCCGCGTGGATTGCGACGGCCGAGTACGATCCGCTCAGCGACGAAGGCATCGCCTACGCGGAAAAGCTGCGCGCAGCAGGCAACGAGGTCACGCTCATGCGCTACGCAGGCATGATCCACGAGTTCTTCAAGATGGGCGGCTTTGTGCCGGACGTCGCGCGGGCTCATGCCGATGCGGTCGCTGCCTTGCGTTCGGCGTTTGGTATCGAGCTGGACTGAGCGCGTCAGGCGAAGTCTTCCCGGCGGTGGCTTGCCTCAGCGTTCGATATTGAACGCGAAGCTACGCTCGAAGTCACCTGGGCGCACCACGCGGTGCGAGCCGTTGTCGTCGCTGCGTTCGACGACCGCCGCACTCAGATGTTTGCCATGCGTGTCATGCGTACCGTGGATGCCGTCCGCCACGACCCGCAAGGCCGTCGTCCCGCGCGTGCCGTAATCCGGCGATTCGATAAACGCTGCCGACAGCACCCGCTCCCGTTCGAGCGGGATGCCGGTGGAGGGCAACTGGTCGTCGCGGGCGAGGCGGGTGTCGCGCATCAGTTCGATTAGCCCTTCGAGCGGCACGAGCGGGTCCGTCGCGACCAACGCGCCCAGCTCGGCGCGCTTTCGCACAAGCTTGGGCCACGGTGTATCGAGCACGGCATTCGAGATGCCGTGCGTGCCGGCTTCGAGCAACGCCGGCGGCATGGCCGAGCGGTTGCAGTACCAGCCAAGTTCGCGCCGCGACCAGTCGCCGACCAGCAGGTTAAAGCCGTTGTAGATCTCACCGTCCTGCGCAACCCGCTGCAGGTAATCGAGCGGCGTGAGTTCGGCGGATGGCTCGCCCAGCAGCCAGTGGCTGACCAGCGTGCCGCGTGTGGGCGCATCGGCGCGCATTTCATGGGGCGCGCGGTAATTCGTCAGCGCTGCAAAACGGCCGTCGCGCGTCATGCCAAGCCAGGTGCCGCCGCCCACCAGGTCGCGCCCGGCCAGAAGGTTCGGCGCTTCGGTCCACCAGTGCATCGGATCGGCGGTGCGGCGCAAGAATTCGTCGCGATTGGCGGCGAGTGTGAAAAGCGGACCCTCGGCCGCATCGGGCCGCCAGTCGAAGACGATCAGGCACATCGGGGGCAGTCTCCCGCGCCACGGGCATTCGCATCGTTGCGGTCAAACCTGAAATCGGTCGGCAGCGTGCCGCGGAAGGCGCGCAGGCGGGCGAGGAGTTCTTCGTTGGGAGGCTTTGTTTCCAACCCTAACACCGTATCAAACCTCAGTCGGCAACGTATACGGCAGTGCCAGGAAAGTCAGCGCCGGCCCATCAGCCGCGCCAAGGTGAACCGACCCCGACTCGAGCGCCGCGAGCTTGACCTCGACCAGCACGTCCACACCGCCATCCAGCGCCGAAGCGGCATTCACCACCATGCCGCAAGGCTGGCCCGGATCCGCCGAGTGGAACAGTTCCATACCCGGCGCAACCGTCGCCAGTTCACCGGCCACATTGGCCAGCGACGTGCGTCGTTTGATCGTCCCTCGATACTGGCTGCGCGCCACGACTTCCTGCCCCGGATAGCAACCCTTGCGGAAATTCACGCCGCCGAGCACATCGAAATTGACCATTTGCGGCACGAACTGCTCGACCACCGGCTGGGTGATCCGCGGCTCGCCGGCGCGAATATCGAGCCAGTCCCATACCGCCGCCGAAGCACGCGTGAGCTTGCCGTCGAAGAGCGGCAAACGTGCTTCAACCTCGGCTTTCGGCCCGACCCACAGGTAACGCAGCTTCCCGAGCGCATCCGGCACGCGGATCAGCGAGCCGGCGGGCCCGTCCACCTTCACATGCACGCCATCGGGCAGCGCATCGAATACGCCCGACAACACCTTGCGCACGTCGCCCGCGAGGCCCACTACAGCCAGCTCGCCGCTCGCATCCGAAAGCTTCGCTTTAGCGCGCAGCACGAACATCGACAGACGCTTCTGCACGGCGGCCTGAATGTCCTTCGACACCAGCAGGCGGATCGTCTCGCCGCTACGCCAGTTCAGAAACGACGCCAGCAGACGCCCCTTGGCCGAACAGTAGCCCGCCAGACGTGCATTGGCCGCGTCCAGATGCTGGGTATCGTTGGTTAGCTGACCGTGGAGGAAGCTGGCCGCGTCGTCGCCGGTCGCATCGATCACGCCGAACTGCGTGAGCAGCATATAAGCGCCGTGCGCGCCGACAGCGTCGAATTCCTCACGCGAGGGGCGCGGCAGCGGAGGCAGTGCGGCCGGTGCGGTAGCGGCGGTGCCGGGGGCAGAAGCGAGCGGTGCATTCATGGATTCGGGGAACAGTCAATTCTGACTTTGGCTAAGGCAAGCAAGTATTATATGGACTTCAACCAAGCCATGTTCCGCATGTCCCTCCTGAAGAAATGTCTCGTTGCCGGCACGATTGTCGTTGCGCTGGCTGCCGCCGGTGTTGCTGGCGTATATCACTGGGCCAACAGCCCGATCAACCTGACACCGCCGCAACTCGACGTCACCGTCAAACCGCATAGCAGTCTGCGCAGCGTCACGCTGCAGTTGAACCGCGGCGGCGTGCCGGTCGAGCCGGAACTGTTCGTCGTCATGACGCGCGTGCTCGGGCTGCAGACCCAGCTCAAATCGGGCAACTACGAGTTCAAGAGCGGCGTGACGCCCTACGAAGTGCTGCAGAAGCTTGCCCGCGGCGACGTCAACGAATACGTCGCGACGATCATCGAAGGCTGGACCTTCAAGCGCATGCGTGCCGAACTGGACGCCAATCCGGCCCTCAAGCACGACACCGCCGGCATGAGCGATGCCGATCTGCTGAGCGCGATCGGCGCACCGGAAGCGTCGATTGGCAATGGCGAAGGGTTGTTTTTCCCCGACACCTACCTGTTCGACAAGAACACCAGCGACCTCGACGTGTACCGGCGCGCCTATCATCTGATGCGCGAGCGCCTCGACGAAGCCTGGATGGCACGTTCACCAGGGCTGCCGTACAAGACGCCGTATGATGCACTGACGATGGCATCCATCATCGAGAAGGAAACCGGCAAGCCCTCCGACCGGCCCATGGTCGCGGCGGTGTTCGCGAACCGGCTGCGTGTGGGCATGCCGCTGCAGACCGATCCGACGGTGATCTACGGGATGGGTGACGGCTACACGGGCCATCTGCACAAGCACGACCTGCTGGCCGACACGCCCTACAACACGTACACGCGCATGGGCCTACCGCCAACGCCCATTTCGCTGCCGGGCGTCGCGTCGCTGCAGGCGGCGCTGAACCCGGCGCAGAGCACGGCGCTGTACTTCGTGTCGCGCGGCGACGGCAGCAGCATTTTTTCTGACACACTCGGCGATCACAACAAGGCCGTCGACAAATATATTCGAGGGCAATGATGGCGCGGGGCAAATTCATCACATTCGAAGGCATTGACGGGGCGGGCAAGACCACCCATCTCGCGTGGTTTCGCGAGCGCCTCGAAGCGCACATTGCGGCGAGCGGCCGGACCGTCGTCATGACCCGCGAACCTGGTGGCACGGCGCTCGGCGAGTCGCTGCGCGAGATTCTGCTGCACCAGACGATGGACCTCGAAACCGAGGCGCTGCTGATGTTCGCCGCGCGCCGCGAACATCTGGCGCAGGTCATCGAGCCGGCGCTCGCGCGCGGCGACTGGGTGCTGTCCGACCGCTTCAGCGACGCCACGTTCGCCTATCAGGGCGGTGGCCGCGGCCTGCCGCGCGACAAGCTCGAAGCCTTGGAGCGCTGGGTGCAGGGCGGCTTTCAGCCGGACCTGACGCTGTTGTTCGACGTGTCGCCGGACACTGCCAGCGAGCGCCGCAGCTCGGCGCGCGAGCCGGATCGCTTCGAAAGCGAATCGGATGCGTTTTTCACCCGTACGCGCGCCGAATATCTGCGCCGGGCCGAAGAAGCGCCGTACCGGTTCGCTATCATTGACTCCACGCAGAGCATTCCGCAGATTCAGAAACGACTTGAAGAACTGATTACAACGCTTTGATTTTCAATAAATATTAATCAACGTTATAACGGCCCGAAAGTTCGTGTTTTACCTGATAAAACAACGACAACCGATTGAATTTAAAGAGAAACAATGATTTATCCGTGGCAAGCCGATGACTGGAACCGTCTGCAACAGCTACGTGGGCATTGGCCGCATGCGTTGCTGCTCCATGGGCAAGCCGGGATCGGCAAGCTGCGCTTTGCGCAGCATCTGGCGCAAGGGCTGTTGTGCGAGGCCCAGCTTCCGAACGGCGAGCCGTGCGGGACGTGCGCCGCGTGCAACTGGTTCGTGCAGGGCAACCATCCGGACTACCGGATCGTCGTGCCCGAAGCGTTAGCCGCCGAAGCCGGTCTCGCCAGCGCGGCCGCTGATGAAAAAGCTGACAAGGCCGACGCCGACGACACCAAAAAGACCCGCGCGCCGAGCAAGGAAATCAAGATCGAACAGGTGCGCGCACTGCTGGATTTCACTGGCGTGGGTTCGCATCGCGGCGGGGCGCGCGTCGTCGTGCTGGCGCCGGCCGAGGCGCTCAACGTGGCCGCCGCCAACGCGCTCCTGAAAACGCTCGAAGAGCCGCCGGCGGGCGTGGTGTTTCTGATGGTGTCGGCGCGCATCGACCGTCTGCTGCCGACCATCATCAGCCGCTGCCGCCAGTGGCCGATGACCGCGCCCGCGCCGGAGATCGCGACGCCGTGGCTCGCCGCGCAGGGCGTGGCCGACGCGCCGGCGCTGCTCGCCGAGGCGGGCGGCGCGCCGCTCACCGCGCTGGCGCTGGCGAGCGACGAGAACCGGACCTTGCGCGACTGGACCCTCAAACAGCTCGCTGCCGGCCCGCAGTGCGATGCGTTCGCGTGCGCCGAGGCGCTGCAAAAGCTGCCGGTGCCGCTCGTGCTCGGCTGGCTGCAGCGTTGGCTGTATGACCTGCTGGCTCAGCGGACCGCTGGAGCACCGCGTTACTTCCCGCAGGCTGCGGCGGCATTGGACCGCTGCGCCGCGCAGACGGATGCCACGGCGTTCGCCCGCTTCATCAAGACCGTGACGCGTCAGCGCGCGGTGGAAAACCATCCGCTGAACGCGCGGCTGGTCTTCGAGGAACTGTTTATCGGCTACCGCGATCTGTTCGCCTGAGGCGGCTGGCCGTCTCCGCTGGTCGCTGGTCACTGGCTCGCTGACACGTCGGCAGGCGAGCGGCGAGGCGGGCCGTACGCGGCCCTGGCCGCGGCGTAGCGCAATGACACGCGATTCGCGGCCCGGCTACGCCCCGATTGCAGCTATCCATACCTGACTTTTTTCAGAACCACCACCCGACACACCCGCCATCATGAGCCTTTCGTACCGCGACGCCACACTCGACGATCTGCCCGCCATCGTCGCCATTTACAACTCGACCGTGCCGTCGCGCCTGGTCACCGCGGATCTGGAGCCGGTGAGCGTCGAGAGCCGGCTCGCCTGGTTTCATGCCCATGGTCCGGAAAAGCGACCGCTGTGGGTGGTGGAAGACGGCGACCGGATCATCGCGTGGCTGAGCTTTTCGGATTTTTACGGCCGCCCGGCCTATCTGCGGACGGCCGAGGTCAGCATCTATCTGGACGAAGCAGCACGCGGCAAAGGACTCGGCAAGCAGTTGCTGGCCGAGGCGCTGTCGGCCGCGCCGGGGCTCGGCATCCATACCGTGCTGGGCTTCATTTTCGGCCACAATGAAGCGAGCCTGCGCCTGTTCCGCGGCTTCGGCTTTGGCGAGTGGGGTGCGCTGCCGCGCGTCGCGGTGCTGGACGGCATCGAGCGCGACCTGTTGATTCTCGGCCGGCGGATCGATTCCGCTGCCTGATGCAGGCTGGCTGACCCACACCCATTCGATTCACCGCAGGACACCACCATGTTTGTCGATTCGCACTGTCACATCAACTTCGAAGGACTCGGCGACCGCCTCCCGCAGGTCATCGAGAACATGCGCAGCCACTCGGTCACGCATGCGCTGTGCGTGTCCGTCGACCTCGAAAGCCTGCCGTCCGTGCTGGCGGTTGCCGAGGCATACGAGAACGTGTTCGCCTCGGTCGGCGTACACCCCGATCATGAGGATGCCCAGGAGCCGAGCGTGGCCGAGCTGGTCGAACTCGCCAGACATCCCAAGGTGGTGGCGATCGGCGAGACGGGCCTCGACTACTATCGCCTCGAAGGCCGCACGATCGCCGACATGGAATGGCAGCGCGAGCGCTTTCGCACTCATATCCGCGCTGCGCATGCCACGGGCAAGCCGCTGATCATCCACACACGCTCGTCGTCGGAAGACACGCTGCGGATCATGGCCGAAGAACGCGCGGGCGAGCCGGGCGGCGTGATGCACTGCTTCACGGAACCGTGGGCTGTCGCCGAACAGGCGCTGGCGCAGAATTTTTACATCTCGCTGTCGGGCATCGTCACGTTCAAGAGCGCGACGGAGGTGCAGGACGTCGCTCGCCGCGTGCCGCTCGAGCGTTTGCTGATTGAAACCGACTCGCCGTACCTCGCACCGGTGCCTTATCGTGGCAAGGCGAATGAACCTGCGTACGTAAGTTATGTCGGACGCTTCATCGCGCAACAACGCGAGATGCCGGATGCGGCGCTGGCCGCCGCAACGACCGAAAACTTCTTCCGGCTCTTCAGGATTCCCGCAGCAGCTGCTGCCTGAATCTGGAAATTGAATATTATCAACAAGATAGGGACGATTCCTAAAGCTATATATGAATAAATATCTGACCCAGGCCAACGCCCAGAACGCTTCGTCCTCCGTTGTAAACGCCAACTGCACCGGCATGCTCGCGTCGCTGTGCCGAGGCGCTGCCCGCGTGTCGCGCGTCGCGCTGGCCGGCGGCTTCGCCTGCGCGGCGCTCGCCGCTTTGCCGGCTCACGCCGCCCCGGCCGATACGATGATCAAGGCCGTCAAATTCGACGATGTCAGCGAGGTCAACAAGCAGCTTTCGCACGGCATGGACCCGAATCTGACCGACGACCAGGGCATCCCGCTGCTGGTATTGGCTGCCCGCGAGAAGTCCGACAAGGTTGTCGCGGCACTGATCGCCAACCCGAAGACCAACATCGAGATCACGGACAAGGCCGGCGAAAACGCCATGATGATGGCCTCGCTCAATGGCGACATCAACATCGTGCAAACGCTGATCGCGAAGGACGCCGAGGTCAACAAGAAGGGCTGGGCGCCGTTGCACTACGCGGCCGCCAACGGTCACGACGACATCGTCAAGCTGCTGCTCGACCACTCCGCTTACGTCGATGCCGGCTCGCCGAACGGCACCACGCCGCTGATGATGGCTGCGCGCGGCGGCCATGTGTCGACGGTGAAGCTGCTGCTCGACAACGGCGCCGACCTGAATGTAAAAAACCAGATTGGCATGAACGCGCTCGACTTTGCCAAGCAGTACAAGGAACCGGATGTCGTCGAGGGCCTGACAGCGAGAATGCAGCAAACGCAGCAGAAGTAACGTGCCGGCATGCCTCGCATGCAGAAAAACAGTGCAGAATAACGGCTACGGCGCGCTTTGGGGCGCGCCGTTTCTATGCGGCATCAGACCGCTCGATAATCACCCTGGAAGGATCACCATGCTGCGGGCTTTGATTTGCGCCAGTGCGCTTGCCGTACCGCTAACGGCAGCCGCATTCACGGGAGGCGACCTCAACAAGCTGTGCGAGAAAACGGATGTGGCATCGCGTAGCGCGTGCGCTGCGTATATCGAAGGCGCGGCCGACGGCGTCTTCAACACGATCGACGCGATCGGCGGCACCACCGGTCCAAGGGTCGGCCAGTATTTCTGCCTGCCGCCGGACGCGCGCTCGCAACAGCTGACCGATGCGGTGCGCAAGTACATTGCAGAGAATCCAAACGCGGTGGGTTATAACGCCAGCACCGCGATTTCGCTGGGGCTCGGCAAGGCGTTTCCCTGCCGAAGCGGCGAGTAACGCGCCGGCTGAATCCACTGGGGACCGGCTGCGTGAAGCCAGTCCGAGGTGTGCCTGAACCCTGTCTGCGGCCACTGCATGGGGCCCGGCTCCCACCGGGCCTGCAACTGATCGTCCTCGCGACCGGTCGAACTGTCATTTCTTAGCCGCGAACCAGGGCGCCGCGCCAGCGCGCGAGGCCCTCGGAACCAGGAGGACAATAGACATGGGCAGGCTGATCGTCGTATCGAATCGTGTGGCAACCCCGACGGAAACCAAAGGATCGGCAGGGGGGCTAGCGGTCGGCGTATTCGGTGCATTGAAAGACGCGGGGGGCGTGTGGTTCGGCTGGAGCGGCGACGTCGTCAGCGAAACCGTCGCCAACGCTGGTCCGACGCTCGAGCAGGAAGGTGCCGTGACCTTCGCTACCGTCGGGCTCACGCGCAAGGACTACGATCAGTATTACCGCGGTTTTTCGAACGCGACGCTGTGGCCGGTCTTCCACTATCGCAACGATCTGGCCCGCTACGAGCGCGAGGAATATGCCGGCTACCGGCGCGTCAACGCGTGGCTCGCCCACCGTCTCATCAAGCTGCTCGAGCCCGACGACATCATCTGGGTCCACGACTACCATCTGATCCCGTTCGCCGAAGCGCTGCGTTCCGAAGGCATCACGAACCGCATCGGCTTCTTCTTGCATATCCCGTTTCCCGCGCCGCAGATCCTGCTCAACATCCCGCCGCATGAAGAGCTGGCGAAGTCGCTGTGCTGCTACGACCTGCTCGGTTTCCAGACTGCCACCGACGAGCTCGCCTTTCACGACTACCTCGTGCGCCACGCGCGCGGCAGCGTGACGGCCGACGGTCACGCGGAAGCCTTTGGACGCCGCCTGCGCACGGGCGTCTACCGGATCGGCGTGTTCCCCGACGAGATCGCCGAGCAGGCGCAGCGCTACGAGAGCCGTCAGCATGTGCTTGATCTCAAGCAGAGCCTCGAAGGACGCAAGCTGATCATGAGCGTCGACCGGCTCGATTATTCGAAAGGCCTCGTCGAGCGGTTCCGCGCCTTCGAGCATCTGCTGGAACGCTCGCCGGAGTGGCGCGGCAATGTCACGCTGGTGCAGATCGCGCCGCCCACCCGCTCCGACGTCGCCACTTATCAGCAGATCCGCCAGGACCTCGAATACGAAGCAGGTCGCATCAACGGCCGCTATTCGGGCCTCGACTACACGCCGATCCGCTATCTGAACCAGCGTTATGACCGCTGGAAGCTGATGTCGCTGTTTCGCGAGTCGCAAATCGGCTTCGTCACGCCGTTGCACGACGGCATGAACCTGGTTGCCAAGGAGTACGTGGCGGCGCAGAACCCCGACGATCCAGGCGTGCTCGTGCTGTCGGTCTTCGCGGGCGCGGCGGCTGAACTGAGCGGGGCGCTGCTGGTGAATCCACATGACGCAGTGGGGATGTGCGAAGCGCTGCAGCGTGCGCTGTCCATGCCGCTCGAGGCACGTCAACGGCGTCACGAGATCAATATGGAAGCGCTGCGCAAGAACGATCTCGGTGTGTGGCGCGACTCATTCCTGCACGACTTGCGCAGCGTCCCGCTGCATGGGGCGGGTGCCGCGGGGCGGTCGTCCTGATGGGTGGCGCGCGGGGTGGCGCGAGCGATGGACCGATGAACGCCGTATGGCTGGAGGCTTCATGCTGACCACGCTGGCGATTGCCAACTATCGTTCGCTGCGGGAAGTGATCGCGCCGCTCGGTCCGTTGAATATCGTCACCGGGCCCAACGGCAGCGGCAAATCGAGCGTGTATCGCGCATTGCGGCTACTGGCGATGACGGCGCGCGGCGGTGTGATTGCGTCGCTGGCACGCGAAGGCGGCTTGCCATCGACGCTCTGGGCCGGCCCCGAACGCTTCTCGCGCGCCATGCTGAGCGGCGAGCTGCCGGTGCAGGGCGTGCGGCGCGACGATCCGGTCAATCTGCGGCTCGGCTTTGCCGGCGACCAGTTCGGTTATGCCATCGACCTCGGTTTGCCGACCATCAAGCCGACGACGACGGCGTTCTCGCTCGACCCGGTCATCAAGCGCGAATGCATCTGGAGCGGTCCACTGCTGCGGCCCTCGGCGATGCTGGTGGACCGCCACGGCCCGACGCTGCGCACCCGTGACGACAGCGGCGAGTGGCAGACCCTCCCGCAGCCGGTGGCGAGCTTCGACAGCATGATGACGGAGTTCTCCGACCCGCGCACCGCGCCGGAGATGATCGCGGTGCGCGAGCAGATCCGCTCGTGGCGCTTCTACGACCATTTCCGCACCGATAGCGAATCGCCCGTGCGCCTGCCGCAGATCGGCACGCACACGCCGGTGCTTGGCGACGACGGCTCGGATCTCGCCGCAGCGCTGCAGACGATCCGCGAAATCGGCGACGCCGCCGCGCTTGACGACGCTATCGACGACGCCTTTCCCGGCGCCAGCATCGCGGTGATCAACCTCGACGGCCGCTTCGAAGTGACGATGCATCAGCACGGGCTATTGCGTCCGCTCAAGGGCGCCGAGTTGTCCGACGGCACCCTGCGCTATCTGCTGCTGGTGGCGGCGTTGCTGACGCCGCGCCCACCCGCCTTGCTGGTGCTGAACGAACCGGAGACGAGTCTGCATCCCGATCTGCTGCCGGCATTGGCACGGCTGATTGCCCGGGCCTCGCGCCATTCGCAGGTGCTGGTGGTGTCGCACGCGGCGCGCCTCATTGCCGCGCTCGAACGGGAAGACGGCAGCCAGTCGATCGTGCTCGAAAAGCAGCTCGGCGCCACCCGGATTGCCGGAGCGGATGCACTCGATATGCCGCCGTGGAAGTGGCCCTCCCGATAAGCCGGGATGTGTTTCCTGACTGTAACAGCGCATAGGAATTGAAAGGTTTGTGGGCTTTTTTGTACGCGATCGGCAATAATCGGCAGTAACCGGTGAAATAAGCCGGCGAAATAAGCGGGTGCAATAAGTACACAAACTGGCGCGAGCAAACGCAACGCCGGTCATTACATTGATTGGAGACATAGGCGCTGGCATACTCGTGCGCCGCTGACAAGGCCGTTGCAGGCTGCTGCGCTGGATGTCCGGGCTCAGCGTGGCCAGGCCGTCAGTTTCACGGAGAGACACGATGAGAATTGCTCAGATCGCCCCCTTGACCGAATCGGTGCCGCCCAAGCTATATGGCGGGACCGAGCGCGTCGTGTCGTACATTACCGAGGCGCTGGTAGACCTCGGCCACGACGTGACGCTGTTTGCCAGCGGCGACTCGGTGACCTCCGCAAAACTCGAGGCTGTGTGGCCGCGCGCCCTGCGGCTCGACCCCGGCATCCGGGACCGCATCGCGCCACATATGCTGCTGATGGAACTGGTGCGCCGCCAGGCGGACCAGTTCGACGTGCTCCATTTTCACATGGACTATTACTCGTTCTCGGTGTTCAAACGCCAGGACACACCGTTCGTTACGACGCTGCACGGCCGCCTCGATTTGCCCGAGCAGCAGCCCGTGTTCGACACGTTCAACACCGCACCGGTGATCTCGATATCGAATTCGCAGCGTCACCCCTTGCCGCAGGCCAAATGGCTGACCACGGTGTATCACGGACTGCCCGAGAACCTCTACACGCCGCAACCGGTGGAGCAGAAGTATCTGGCCTTCCTCGGCCGGATCTCGCCGGAAAAGCGCGTCGACACGGCGATCCGCATTGCGGGCCGCTGCGGCCTGCCGATCCGGATCGCGGCCAAGGTCGACAGTGCTGACCTCGAATACTTCGAGCGCGATATCAAGCCGCTGCTGGATCTGCCGTATGTGGAATTTATCGGCGAGATCGCCGATAACCAGAAGGCCGAATTTCTGTCGGGCGCGCATGCGCTGCTGTTCCCGATCGATTGGCCCGAGCCGTTCGGTCTCGTGATGATCGAGGCGATGGCCTGCGGCACACCGGTCATCGGCTTCAATCGCGGGGCCGTGCCCGAAGTACTGGACGACGGCGTGACAGGCTTTATCGTCGAGGACGAGATTGGCGCAGTGGCTGCCGTGAACCGTCTGCACAAGGTGCCGCGTGCCGGCGTGCGCGAGCACTTCGAAGCGCGCTTCACGTCGCACCGGATGGCGCAGGAGTATGTCCAGGCGTATCAGTCGGTGATTCGCGCGCAAAAGCGTTCACGCTTCAAGGTGATCGACACGACCACCACGCCGCGTTGATCCCGGCGCGCGTCTGGCAAATAAAAACGGCGATGCCTGCAGCATCGCCGTTTTCGTCTGGGATCGCATCAAGACGCGCGATCCCGGATCCTGCCCGCCTAGATATGCAGGCGCGACACCTTCGTGCCGTTGATCGAGACGTCGCCCATCAGACCAGCATTGGTGAGGATGAACACTTCGACCGGTGCGGTGGCCGTAGTGGTGTCGATCGCGCCGTTCGCGCCCATCTTGACGAGAGCGACTGAGGCATCGCCGCCTGCCGACCAGCCGTCGGTATTGCGGAATTTGTCGAGCGCGTCCTGCGTCATGAACAGGAAGATGATGGCCTTCGACTGCGCGCCGGCCTGCAGGCCGAACGAGCCCGAGACCGTGCTGTAGTAGCCGACCGTGCCGCCGCCGACCTTCAGCGAGCCTTCGCCATACTGGCCGCCGACGATAAAGCCGGCTTGCAGCACCGACGGGAATACCAGTACGCCACGCGCCTTCGACACGAGCTCACGCGAGCCGGGCACCGTCTGGAAGAGGCGCGACATCGTCCCATCGACGCTGGAGTCAATCGACTGCCGCTTCGACATGTTGGTCGCCGCGTTGTCGGGGGTGCCTGACGACGTGGTGCATCCAGCGAGTGCAAGGCTTCCGAAAGCTAGCGCAGCGGTAGTCTTCAGCATGAAGTTTCGTCTTTGCATCGTTTTTCTCCGTCACGGTTCCTGGGTGCAACCACGCTTTTTTACCGGGCTGCCAGGTTAGTTATATCACACGCACGAGTAAAGGGTGCGTTCCCGCTTGCGACGAAAACCCTTGTGGGACGGGCGTTTGCGGCAAATATGAAAAGTCATTGGGGTAACTATGACCGATCACTGGACCGCCTTCGAAGGGCTTCGTACGCACGGAAGGACGCAGAATTTGTGCCTGAGATGGCAGCTCGCCAGCACCGGTGGAGCGGTGTCTTTCGTGCACCCGGCAGGTCGCTTTTTACCGATTTTCAGCGCGACACAGGACGATTGAAATAAATATGAAAGGTTGAGGGTGTGTTGCGCGCACGCCGCAATGCCGACGGCGTTGCGCGATCGTACGGACTCGCCGCGATACCTGACGCCAGCGAGCGGGTGCACGTGCACCCTTCAATGATTCTGCGTGCTTTTGATGGGGGGTGGAGGGCGGCGTAGCGCGCGGCGAACGCCGCCGATCAGCGCCCCGAGGAGAAACAGCGTGATGGCCGGCACGATCCAGTAGCCGACGAACGCGTGCCACAGATACGCGAACAGCGTAGTACGGCGCAAGGAGTATTCGTCACGGGCCTCCTGCTGACGGGGTGCGTTGGCGCTCAGCACGTCTGCCGGGCAACCTGCCGCGCGTGCCTCATCCGGCTCGCCATGACAGCGGGCGGGGGCACCGGCGGCGCGCTGCGCGTCGGTGAAATTCCACGTGGTCAGGGCGCGATCGAGGTCGACGGCGTTGTAGGCCATTTCCTCCTGAATCTCGCGCACCGCGACGATCGCGACCGGCACCGCCCAAAAGACGATGACGACCAGCCACCGCCTGAACCAGCGGTTTTTCTGTCTCCATACCATTCTTGCCTCCGATCAATGCTCTGTGGCATCAACGACAAGATGGCGGCCCGATGGCGCATGGTGTTTTATAGGTGGGCCGTCTCCGCAGCCATCATAGAAGAAAATGCTGCAATCGGGGCGAACGGACTTTGAAAGGCGGGAAAGCGGCGGGGAAGCCGGACGCTGCTGATGGCGCAACCAGCGCTGACAGGCGCGGCGGCCTTTATGGTGGAGAGATGGCGGCGAGACAGGCGTGCTCTGCCGACAGTGGCGTCGCGGAGGTGGCGCGGTTCTAACCGCGCCGTGCCTCCGCTACAACGTCCAGGAGAGCCTGGATTCAGCTCTTGTTGCTCAGGCAGGTCGACATGAAGGCCTTGCGATCGTCGCCTTTCTTGCCGGCGGCTTGTGTGTTGCACGCCTTCATCTTGTCTTGCTGGGACATCGGCGCGGCGGCCGGTTTCGCCGACAGGCACGATTTCATAAAGGCCTTGCGGTCGTCGCCTTTCTTGTCGCCGGCCTGCTGGTTGCAGGCGGTCATCTTCGACTGCTGACTGTTTTGAGCGAAAGCGGGCGACGCCAACACGGCGCCGAGGACGAGGGCTGCGAGCGCGGACTGGATCTTCATGGGACACTCCATCGGTAGTGAAACTGTTATTGGTAGTCGTACGACCGGGCGTCACAGGCATCCGTTTGCCCATCGCCGTCGTTATTATGGCAAAACTGTCAGGTAAAACGGATGGCAATGTTGGCTGGTTGACAGGCGGCGGGGCAGGTTTTCCCTGGGCGCCCATCCGCCGGCGATCGCCGGTCAATGACACTCAAGACACGCCTGGCATGAGCAAAATGCGCAGATAGTTCGGAATGCAGAATGAATGACGATCGATAACAATACCTTTCAATTTGCTTGTCACGTTTCCCGGTGAACAGAAGCGCGCCCGCATTGGTATAAGCTCGATTCGATCAGTTTCAATTGAAATCCGGAAGAAAATTCCGCCGTTATTCTAAAGCCGCAATATTGACGTGATTGGCTAAACCGGAAATATTTATCCGCTAATTCAGGAGGGATATCCATGCATTACCTGTTGATCTACGACCTCTGCGACGACTATCTCGAACGCCGGGCAAGCTGGCGCGACGAGCATCTGAAACTGGCGCGGGCCGCGGTCGCGCGCGGCGAACTACAGCTTGGCGGAGCGCTCGTCGAGCCGGCTGACAACGCCATCCTGCTGTTCGAAGGCGATTCGCCGGCTGCTGCCGAAGCCTTTGCAAACGCTGATCCGTACGTGCGGGAGGGGCTCGTTACGCGCTGGCGCGTGCGTGGATGGATGACGGTGGTGGGTGAGCACGCAGCGAATCCGGTCACCTGATCTACGCTGCGCGGCGGTCCCAAATGTGCTCCCGCGCAGAGGCACAGGAGCGGATCGCCAGCCGGCTCGTTGCGCCCTCAACGTGTTGCGGTACCGATACACACGTCTATCCGGCCATAAAAAAGCAGTAAAACTTTTCCGTATTCATTTGGCTGAAATAAAGCAGTTCTTTCATCGTGGATGTGCTGCGCGATAGACGGTTGTGCTGCTGCCACTGACGGCATTTCTGCCCCGGCTATTGGAAAATCAACGCGGCAAAAACCACAAGTTTGTTTCCATCCGTAACACTTGTGTTTGGGATATTCACGGAAACCCTGGTGATGGTATGCTTCCTGCACAATTTCTCCTATGCACGAGTGAGACCACGTTTTGTGCTTCGCGGTGGGGAACAATCGCACTAACGCAGTGCGAAATTCGCGAATCGGCCGGGACGTAAATACATATTTGTGCAACCGAGGACACTACACGGATCGTGAACGCTGAATTCGTGAGATGTCCAACGCCGCGGCCTGGCCAGGCTGCGTGGAGAACCGCATGTTTTTCGATGAGCTAAGCAATGACGAATGGGCGCAGCTCGCAGCGCTCGTTTCCGATGAGCCGGCGGTCCGTCTCAACCGACGCGGCCGGCCGCGCGCCGAACCACGCATCGTGGCAAATGCAGTCCTCTGGATTCTGACAACCGGTGAGCCCTGGTCGAAACTGCCAGGCCGCTATCCGTCGGGTCCGACCTGCCGTCGCCGTTTTGAGGAATGGCAGGTAAACGGCACGCTCGCCGAAATGGTCCGGCTGCTGTCGCAGACCGGGCGCACTTTCGTGTATGTCCCGCAAGCATCGCCGCCGGCTGCTGCAGCGAACCCCGTGCCGCAACTGGAAACCGTGAGTGTGCGCGACGACAGTCTGCGCGGCGTGTCGTGGAAAAGCCCCGAGTCGTGGCAGACGCCTGCCAATGCGACGCGCGGCTGGCCCTCGCTCGATCCGCTCGCCGACATGACGCGCCAGCTGTCCGGCACGGTGCCGCCGGATGTCGGCGTGCGCACCGAGCCGGCCGTAAGCCGGGCAGCGGAACTGGGCGCCGTACCGCGCCGCTGCGACCATCCGCTGGACGCTCCGCAACGTCCGTTGCCGATGAGCCTTGCGGCGCGCGGCATGCAGGTCGTCGACCGGCGCGGCTACGTGATCTACGTCGCGGCTGAACGCGTGCCGAGCGCCATGTATCGCGCGTGGGCGGAGATCGAACTGGACGGCCGCCGCGTCGAGCGCTCCGGTCTGGTCGGCCCGCGCTTTGCCGACCCCGATAGCGCGCAGGAGTATGCGCTGGAGTGGGCGCGTCAATGGATCGACCGGCAGTACCGCACGGTGGGCGCTGCGGCGAATGTCGCAACCGTCGCGAACGTGGCAGGTGCGGGAAGTGTCGCACCTGCGGCAGGTTATTCGCGTCCCTTGCCGGCCACCCGTACGATGCCCAATGTGCCCACCGTCAGTTCGGCAGCCGTGCATGCGGACGCGCCGCCAGCTGGGCAAGCACGTGGACAGGCAGGACAGATGAGTGGCGCTAAAAACGGCCAGGCGGCGGACAGCCAGTTGAATGACGGCCACGTTGGTCAGGCCAGCATCCACGCGCAGGGCCATCATCTGAGCGGTTCTCTTGGTGGGCCGATAAATGGGCCAATTAATGGTCCGATCAGCGGCCCGCTTGGTGGTCCACTGAACGGCCCTATCAATGGCCAGCTGCACGGTCCCTTGCATGGCCCGATCAGCGCACTGCGCGCACCGCTGCGCCGCTACCCCAGCGAAACGCCGGCCGACAGCAGCACGTCCGAGCGATTCCCGATGTCCTCAGAGCTCATCTCCCACGCAGGGTGAGCCAAAGAGCAGCCCGCGGCCGGTAGGAGCAACCGCCGCAGGATCCGCATCAATAGCTGGTGATTCGCCATCAAGGTTACTGGCGTCCGTAAGTGTCGTCGAAGCGCACGATGTCGTCTTCGCCGAGATAGGAGCCGGACTGCACCTCGATCATTTCCAACGGCATCTTGCCGGGATTCTCGAGGCGGTGAGTCGTCCCAAGCGGAATATAAGCTGATTCGTTTTCGGAGACGATAAAACGCTCTTCACCGCGGGTGACGAGAGCTGTGCCGCGCACGACGATCCAGTGTTCTGCGCGGTGATGATGCATTTGCAGCGACAGACGTGCGCCCGGATTCACGACAATGCGCTTCACCTGGAAGCGCTCGCCGCTGTCCACGGAATCGTAGTGCCCCCACGGACGATGCACCTTGCGGTGATTCGCGGCCACCGCGCCACCCTCGGCGCGAATCCGGCCGACAATCTTCTTCACGTCCTGCACGCGCGATTTATCGGCCACCAGTACGGCGTCGGCGGTCTCGACAACCACGAGGTTCTGCGTGCCGACGCAGGCAATCAGGCGTCCTTCGGAGTGTGCGAAGGTCGACGTCGAGCCTTCGAACATCACCTCGCCGCGTCCCACGTTGCCGGTTTCGTCCTTCGGCAGGATCTGCCAGATCGCATCCCATGAACCCACATCCGACCAGCCGGCCTGCAACGGCAAAACCACGCCGGTCGCAACCGACGGATCGCCGCCAAGCTGTTCCATCACCGCATAGTCGATCGAATTCGACGGCGACGCGCTGAACGCTTCGCGCTGCAGCCGGAAGAAGTCGCCGTCCGCCTTGCCGCCCGCAAAGGCCGCGTCACAGGCTTCGTAAATGCCCGGTTGAAAATGTTTGATCGCCGCAAGCCAGGTTGAGGCGCGCATGATGAAGATGCCGCTATTCCACCAGTACTCCCTGGATTCGACGTAGCGCTGCGCGAGTTCGAGATGCGGCTTTTCGACGAAGCGGTCGAGACGGTGCGCATCGAGTGCGCCGTCACGCTCGAGCGGTGCGCCCAGACGGATATAGCCGTAGCCGGTTTCCGCATGTGTCGGCACGATGCCCATCGTCACGATATGGCCTTCGTAGGCGTGCTGCACGCCGGCGGCGACTGCCGCGTGAAACGCTTCGACATCGGTGACCGCGTGGTCGGCGGGCATGACCACCATGATGCCGTCGTCGTCCTGCGAGGCGATCGACAGGGCGGCTACCGTCAGCGCCGGCGCGGTGTCGCGGCCGGCCGGCTCGAGAATCAGCCGGCTTGCCTTGCCGCTCACGCGCAGCTGCTCGGCGGTGGTGAAGCGGTGTTCTTCATTGGCGACCACGATCAGCTGATCGGCGAGCGGATGCCCGGCATCGAGCGCGTCGAGGCGCCTGGTGGTCGATTGCAGCAGCGAGTCGTCGCCCAGCAAGCCGATCAGCTGCTTCGGATACTGCTCACGCGACATGGGCCACAGGCGGGTGCCAGAGCCGCCCGCCAGGATGACGGGATGAACCTTCAGCTTGACCTTCAGGGATGGGGCGGCGCCTTGCCGGCTGTCGCCGACGGATGCCGTGACCGTTGCTGTCATGGTGATGTGCTCCTCGGGGCTGGGTGAGTACGTCGATTTGTATCACGGCGTAAATAGCCAATAAAAGCTTGATAAATCGAAGTTCCAAAAAACTAATCAAAAGAACCCGCAAAAAATCTCGAAATAATTGATGGTTTATTGCGGCGCAGCAAAAAATCAAAAAAATATTCGCAAAGAAACGTCCTGGATTTTTTTCGGTGGTCAGGCTGCCTAAAAAAGGGGCAGCACAGACAGGTGTCATGACGTGCAAACTTTGCCGAAAACTGTCCGATAAACGCTAGAAATGCCCCCGCCGAGGCGCCAAACAGCCTCCGAATCAGAAAAAATTACCTAAATAATGCAGAAAAAATATTGCATTTCTGACCGATACAATTTGAGATTTTTTACGATCTTGCAGTGCGATTTTTAATGCCCCCTTATCTAGTCCTGTACGGGTATTCACTCATTCTGACTTAGGCCTCTTTTGAATTGGCTTGTAAAGCGCGGTGTGCATGCCCGCTTATCTGACGGACGGAACTTGACTGACCAACTGAGGTGCCGCGCATGCTGAGCGTCCTATCGAGAATCATCGACATCGCCATGGTCGCGCTCGGCGCCGTGCTCGCGGCAGCGCTGCACAACGGCAAATGGCTGTGGCTGGACGACATGCAGAGCGTTTCGCTGGCGTTCGACTGCCTGCTCGTCGTGGTGTTCTTTCCCGCGCTGGGCATTTACCAGTCGTGGCGCGGCAAGCCGCTGATGGACCTGTTGTTTCGCGTCTGCGGCGGCTGGGTGATGGTGGAAATCACCGGCGTGCTGATCAGCTTCAGCCTGCACCGCTCGGACCTGCTGTCGCGCCTGTGGCTCGCGTATTGGGCCGTCGCCACGATCGTGCTGCTGATCGTCACCAAGGCGCTCGTCTACACGATCCTGAAGGGGCTGCGTCGCGAGGGCTTCAATCACAAGGCCGTGGCGATCGTCGGCGGCGCGCCCTACGGCAAGTTTCTGATCGAGCAGATGCGCATTCGCCCGGAGGCGGGCTTTAGCCCCGTGGTGGTCTACGACGAGGACGCCACGATCGATCCGTATCAGGATCCGGACACGGTGCAGGCGATCGAAGGCGTGCCGGTGGAGCGCGAGTTCGCCACGATGATCCAGCTGGTGCGCGGCCGCGCCATCAAGGAACTGTGGCTCGCCTTGCCGATCTCGAAGGAGAAGACGATTCACCGCTTCGTGATGGAACTGCGCAACGACTTCGTGAACATCCGCTTCATTCCGGACGTGCGCAGCCTGACGCTGTTCAGCCAGCCGATGGTCGATCTGCTCGGCGTGCCGGCGATCAACCTCGCGGCCTCGCCGATCACCGATCTGCGGGTGCTGCCCAAGCGCGTGTTCGACCGGCTGTTCGCGTTCGGCGCGCTCACCGCGCTGGCGCCGCTAATGCTGGTTATCGCGGTGATGGTGAAGCTGTCGTCGCCGGGTCCGGTGTTCTTTCGCCAGAAGCGCAAGGGCATCGACGGCAACCAGTTCGAGATCTACAAGTTCCGCTCGATGAAAGTGCACGCCGAGACGGCCGGCAAGATCACCCAGGCGACCCGGCGCGATCCGCGCATCACCGCGGTGGGGGCGTTCCTGCGCCGCACGAGCCTCGACGAACTGCCGCAGTTCATCAACGTGCTGCGCGGCGAGATGTCGGTGGTGGGACCGCGCCCGCATGCGCTCGAACACGACGACATCTACAAGGATCTGGTGAAGGGCTACATGCACCGCTATCGCATCAAGCCAGGCATTACCGGATGGGCGCAGATCAACGGCTACCGGGGCGAAACCGACCGCATCGAAAAGATGATGGGCCGCGTGAAGCTCGACCTGTACTACATGCAGAACTGGACCTTCTGGCTCGACATCAAGATCGTCGTGCTGACGCTGTGGAAGGGGTTTGTGGGCAGCAACGCGTACTGAGAGACGTACCTGGCGCGGACCGGACACATGCGGGCGCAGGCAGAAGCCTGAGCCCGGTTTCAGAACCATTCATATCTCCGAGGTGTAATTCATGAACGTGACGATCATTGGTAGCGGCTATGTGGGCCTCGTGACGGGCGCGTGTCTTGCCGACATCGGCAACGACGTGTTCTGTCTCGACCTCGACCAGCGCAAGATCGACGTGCTGAACAATGGCGGCGTACCGATCCACGAGCCGGGCCTGCAGGAGATCATCGCGCGCAACCGCAAGGCCGGGCGCCTGACGTTCTCGACCGACATCGCCGCAGCGGTGGCGCACGGCGACATCCAGTTCATCGCGGTGGGCACGCCCTCCGACGAAGACGGCTCGGCCGACCTGCAATACGTGCTGGCGGCAGCGCGCAATATCGGCCGCCACATGACCGGCTTCAAGGTGATCGTCGACAAGTCGACCGTGCCGGTCGGCACCGCCGTGCGGGTACGCAATGTGATCGCCGAAGAACTGGCGGCACGCGGCGCGCACCACATGTTCTCGGTGGTATCGAACCCGGAGTTCCTGAAAGAGGGCGCCGCCGTCGAAGACTTCACGCGCCCCGACCGCATCGTGCTCGGCTGCGACGAAGACGTGCCGGGCGAAAAGGCCCGCGAGCTGATGAAGCGCCTCTATGCGCCGTTCAACCGCAACCGCGAACGCACGCTGTACATGGACGTGCGCTCGGCCGAGTTCACCAAGTACGCCGCCAACGCCATGCTGGCCACGCGCATCTCGTTCATGAACGAACTGGCGAACCTGGCCGACCGTGTAGGCGCGGATATCGAAGCCGTGCGCCGCGGCATCGGTTCAGACCCGCGTATTGGCTACGACTTCCTGTATGCCGGCTGCGGCTATGGCGGCTCGTGCTTCCCGAAGGACGTGCAGGCGCTCATCAAGACCTCGATCGAGCATGACCAGGGCCTGCGCATTCTGGAAGCCGTGGAAGCGGTCAACGAAACGCAGAAGAAGATTCTCGCGCACAAGATCGTGGCGCGCCTGGGCGACGATCTGTCGGGCCGCACGTTTGGCGTATGGGGTCTCGCGTTCAAACCCAATACCGACGACATGCGCGAAGCACCGAGCCGTCCGCTGATCGCCGAACTGCTCAAACGCGGTGCTCGCGTCAAGGCCTACGACCCCGTCGCGGTAGACGAAGCGAAGCGCGTGTTCGCGCTCGATCTGCAGCACGTCCCGCAACAACACGCGCGGCTTACCTTCGAAAGCGAAGAAATGGACGTGGCGCGCGGCGCCGATGCGCTCGTGATCCTGACGGAATGGAAGGTCTTCAAGAGCCCCGATTTCGGCAGCCTCAAACAGCACCTGAAAACACCGCTGATTTTCGACGGCCGCAACCTGTACGAGCCGGAGGCGATGCAGGAACTCGGCGTCGAGTATCACGCGATTGGCCGCCAGCACGCGCAGGGCGCCGGGCACACGCCGGCTGCACACGGCCTGAATCATCCGCATCACGACAATCGCGCAGCCCGGTCCGCCGGTGCCGCCGCCACGCAGTGACCTCCAGCGAAGGAGTCCGCCTATGTTAGCCAACGTATTGATTGTCTGTCATGCCAACGTCTGCCGCTCGCCTGCGGCCGAATGGCTTTTCAGGGCGCGGCAACGCAGCGCCGTGGAGGCCGAAGGGCAGGCACGGCGGGCAATCCGCTTTCATTCGGCGGGCATCCGCGCGATCGACGGCTGGGGCATGGACCCGATGATGCGGCGCCTGCTCGCCGAGCGCGGCGTGACGCCGGGCATGCATCAGTCGCGGCGCATCGACCGTCAGATCGTGCGCGACGCGGACCTGATCCTCGTCACCGAACACCGTCAGGTCAAGGACGTCGAGAAACTCGAGCCGGATGCGCGCGGCAAGGTCTTTCCGCTCGGCACGGAAGCCGACGTCGTCGATCCCTATGGCAGGGCGGAAAACGAATATCGCGCGAGCCTCGTGCTCATCGAACAGTTGGTCATGGGATGGCTAAATAAAATATGCTGAATCGAAATTTTACTGTTGCTCTTTTGCTGACGGTTTTTCTGTCGGCCTGCGCTACCGCACCTGGCAATTACCTCGACACTTCGAGTCTCAAAGAGGATTCGTCGAACAAGCCGGCCCAGACGTATCAGGTCCATCTGATCGACGGCGATCTGGTCGATGCCCAGACCCAGGCGCAGCAGGCAGCGGCGCAGCAGCGCCCGTTGCCGCCCAGCCGGTACACCGACCCGTCTCAATACGTCTACCACGTGGCGCCGCAGGATATTCTGGGCATCACGGTGTGGGATCACCCTGAATTGACGACGCCGAGCGGCAGCACGCTGTCGACCGGCGACAACACCACGCAGACGCTCGCAGGCGCCGTGCAGCAGCCGTATACGACGGCGTTGCCGGGCCAGGCCGACCCGTACGGCCAGACCGTTGCGCCGGACGGCACGATCTACTTCCCGTTCGTCGGACGCGTGCAGGCGGCCGGCAAGACGGTGGGCGACATCCGCAACGAACTGGCGGTGCGTCTGGTGCCGTACATCCGCAATCCGCAGGTGGATGTGCGGGTGCTGTCGTTCCGCAGCCAGAAGGTCCAGGTGACCGGCGAAGTGAAGACGCCCGGGCCGCTCGCGATCAGCGACGTTCCGCTCACGCTGCTCGACGCGATTACGCGTTCGGGCGGCAGCACTTCGATTGCGGATATCCAGCGCGTGCGTCTGACCCGCAACAACAAGCTCTACGTGCTCGACGCCGATAGCGTGCTCGACCGCGGCGACGTGCGGCAGAACGTGATGCTGCAGGCCGGCGACATCGTGAATGTGCCGGACCGCGTGGACAGCCGTGTATTCGTGATGGGCGAGGTCAAGGCGCCGCAGGCCGTGTCGATGTTACGAGGCCGCCTGACGATTGCCGATGCGCTCACCCAGGCCACCGGGATTCTCGACACCGACGCGAACCCGCGCCAGATCTACGTGATGCGCGGCATGAAGGACCATCCGACCACGCCGGAAGTCTATCGCCTCGATATGACCCAACCCAACGCCATCATGCTGTCGTCCAAGTTCCAGCTGCAGCCGCTGGATGTGGTCTACGTCGGCACGGCGGCTTCGACGACTTTCAACCGTGTCATCCAGCAGGTGTTGCCGGCGATCCAGTCGGTGTTCTATATCAAGGAACTGACGAACTAGTCGCCTGAAACTGCCGAAGATCCTGCGTGATGCGAACCCATGCACAGCGCAGGGTCCGAGGCGACCCAACCGGGATGGAATTGTGAGCACTCAACTGAATCCGTATATGGCCCCGCCGGCCAAGACCGAAGAAGAGGACGTCGTCCTCGGTCAACTATTGCAGGTGATTCTCGACGACATCTGGTGGCTGCTTGCCATCGCGATGACGATCGTTGCAATGGCCGGCGTCTACTGCTTCCTTGCCAAGCCGACCTACAAGGCCGACGCGTACGTGCGGGTGGAGGAGTCCGACAACAACTCGCAGGCCCTCACGCAGACGCAGACGGGCGCGATGATTTCGAGCGGCCAGACCTCGCTGCCCACCGACGCCGAGATCGCGATGATCCAGAGCCGTGGCGTGGTCGGCCCGGTGGTTCGCGACGGCAAGCTGGACTTCTCGGTCGCGCCGAGGACCTTTCCGTTTCTCGGCACTCTTGCGGCGCACTTCGCCACGCCTGGGGTGCCGGCCCGTCCGTGGCTGGGTCTTGACAACTACGCGTGGGGCGGCGAACAGGCCGAGGTCGATTCCGTCGAGGTCGACCCGTCGCTCGAAGGCAAGAAGATGGTGATGACCGTGCTGTCCCCTACGTCGTACGAGCTACGCGACCCGAACGGCAAGCTGTTGCTGCGCGGCGAGACGGGCCAGACGGAGCAGGGCGGCGGCGTGACGATTCTCGTCAACAAGCTGGTGGCGCGACCGGGCACTGAATTCACGGTGGTGCGCGCCAATGAGCTTGATGCCATCACCGGGTTCCAGTCGGCGATCAAGGTCGAGGAGCAGGGCAAGCAGACCGGCGTGATCGAGATTTCGCTCGAAGACAAGGACCCGGCGCATGCGGCGTTCATTGCCAATGCACTCGCCGAGTCGTATCTGCGCGAGCACATCGCCGCGAAGCAAACCGATGCGACCAAGATGCTCGAATTCCTCAAGAGCGAGGAGCCGCGTCTGAAGAGCGACCTCGAACGCGCGGAAGCGGCGCTCACCGCGTATCAGCGCGAGTCCGGCTCGATCAATGCGAGCGATGAGGCGAAGGTCTATCTGGAGGGCAGTATCCAGTACGAACAGCAGGTCGCCGCCCAGCGCCTGCAGATCGCCTCGCTCGAGGAACGCTATGGCGACGAGCATCCGCTCATCAAGGCTGCGCGCGAACAGATGGCCGACCTCGAAGCGCAGCGCGACAAATACAGCGATCGCTTCCGCAATCTGCCGGCCACCGAAGTGAAGGCCGTGCAGTTGCAGCGCGACGCCAAGGTGGCTGAAGACATCTACGTGCTGCTGCTCAACCGGATTCAGGAGTTGTCGGTGCAGCGGGCCGGCACGGGCGGCAACGTGCATATCGTCGATCTGGCATTGCGCCCGGGCACGCCGGTCAAGCCCAAGAAGGCGATGATCCTGTCGGCGGCCGTGATTCTCGGCCTGATCGTCGGGACCGGCTTCGTGTTCCTGCGCCGCAATATGTTCAAGGGCATCGACGATCCGGAGCGCGTCGAGCGCATGTTCCATCTGCCGATCTTCGGGCTCGTGCCGCTCTCCGCGGAGCAGGCCGTGCTGGAGCATTCCGTCGTGCGCGGCGGCAACCGGCTCAGCTCGGTACTGGCCGATGCGCGGCCCAAGGACGTGTGCATTGAAAGCCTGCGCAGCCTTCGCACCTCCATGCAGTTCACGATGATGGATGCGCGCAACCGCATCGTCATGCTCACCGGGCCGATGCCTGGAGTCGGCAAGAGCTTTCTGACCGTCAACCTCGCGGTGCTGCTCGCGCATTCGGGCAAGCGTGTGCTGATGATCGACGGCGACATGCGGCGTGGCGCGCTCGAGCGCTACGTGGGCGGTGCGCAGGTCAACGGGCTGTCGGAGCTGCTGAGCGGACAGATCTCGCTGGAAGAAGCGATTCGCGCCACCGACATCGAAGGCCTCAGCTTCATCTCGTGCGGCCATCGTCCGCCCAATCCGTCGGAACTGCTGATGTCGCCGCGCCTGCCGCAATACCTCGAAGGTCTTGCCAAGCGTTACGACGTGATCCTGATCGATACGCCGCCGGTGCTGGCGGTGACCGACGCGTCGATTATCGGCGGATATGCAGGCTCGACGTTCTTCGTGCTTCGCTCAGGGGTGCATAGCGAAGCCGAGATCGCCGATTCCCTCAAGCGGCTGAAGGCAGCCGGCGTGCACGTGCAGGGCGGCATTTTCAACGCGATGCCGCAACGCGCACGCGGCGGCTACGACCGTGGCTACGCAGCGGTCCAGGAATACCTCAGCGCTTAACAACGGAGCATGACGCGATGAAAGTAACGGTACTGGTTCCCACCTTTCGCCGGCCAGCCGATCTGACGCGCTGCCTCGAAGCGCTACAGCGCCAGTCGCGCGCCCCGGACGAAGTGGTCGTCGTGGCCCGTCCCGACGACATCGCGACGCACACCTGCCTGCGCGATCCGGCGGTCAAGGGTAGGCTGCCGCTTTCGGTGGCACTGGTCGAAACGCCGGGACAGGTCGCCGCGCTCAATCGTGGCCTCGACGTGGCAAGCGGCGACGTGGTTGCCATCACCGACGACGATGCCGCGCCGCGGCCCGACTGGGTCGAGCGGATCGCCGCCGCGTTCGGGAGCGATTCACGCCTGGGTGCGCTCGGCGGCCGTGACTGGGTGCACGAAAAGGGCCGCATTCTCGACGGTGAACGGCCGCTGGTCGGCAAGGTTCTGCCGTCGGGCAAGATCATCGGCAATCACCATCTGGGCGTGGGCGGCGCCCGCGAAGTCGATTTGCTCAAGGGCGCCAACATGAGCTACCGGCGCGCAGCGATCAGCCAGATCCGCTTCGACGCGCGTCTGCGCGGCGCCGGCGCGCAGACGCATAACGACATGGCGTTCAGCATGAGCGTGAAGCATGCCGGCTGGAAGCTCGTGTACGACCCGCGCGTAGCGGTCGATCATTACCCCGCCGAGCGTTTCGACGAAGACCGCCGCGACGCGCAGACCATGATGGCCGTGCGCAACGCCGCCTACAACCTGCATCTGATCCTGCGCGACCAGTTGCCGCCGCTGCGGCGCGAGGCCGCCTGGTGGTGGTACACGCTGGTGGGCACCAAGGTCTATCCCGGCTTCGCCCATGTAGTGCTCGCACTGCTCTCGAAGCAGGGCCGCACGCGGCTCTCGCGCTGGCGTGCGGTGCGCACGGGCGCAAACGAAGCGCGCCGCGCGACAGCCTCGTGACGCGTCGCGATGCGTTCGCCCATCGGTTGCCACAGTGGCGGGCCGTTTGCGCCGAGGCCTTTTCACCCCGCGTCACTCTGCAGACCGGAGTCTGAATGAGCACAAAAGTCAACGTGCATCTGTTTTACGGCGCCGATCCGCGCTTCTATCGCAAGGGCGAGAATATCGGCTGCCTGTATGGCTATCACCACGCCGAATCCGACGAGTTCGCGCTGACCTATTCGCAGGATGCGCGCGAAAGCGCGCCGGTGCGGCTGCTGCGCCGCGGCCTCAAGGCCGTGCTCGGCTTCGATCTGATCCACACGTGGCGCAATCGCGCCGAGATCCTGCGCTCGGATGTGATCTGGACGCATACGGAGCACGAGTATCTGTCGGTTGCCCTGGTGCTGCTGCTGAGCGGGCGCCGCAACGCGCCGCCGCTGTTGCTGGCACAAAGCGTGTGGCTGCTCGACAAGTGGCCCGGCTACGGCATGCTGCGGCGCTGGCTGTATCGCAAGCTGATTGCGCGCGCTGACGTGCTGACGACGCTCGCAAGCGAAAACGCCGAGCTGTGCCAGCGCTACCTCGGCCGCGCAGCGACCCATGTGTACTACGGTCTGAATACCGGCGACTTTCCGGTGCAATCGCCGGCCGAATGGCAGGCCCATACGCCGGTGCGGATTGCCGCCATCGGCAATGACCGCGATCGCGACTGGGAAACGCTCATCAAGGCGTTCGGCAACGATCCGCGCTACCACGTCAGGCTCGCCACGCGACGCAAGATTCCGGCAAAGCTGCACGCACCGAATGTGGATATCGCGCCTGCCGCGGGGCTGAAGAAAGCACGCGAGCTGTACGACTGGGCCGATCTGGTGCTGGTGCCGCTGCGGCCGAACTCGCACGCCTCGGGTATTACGGTGATGCTCGAAGCTGCGGCGCTCGGCAAGCCGATGGTGGTCACCGGCGTAGGCGCGCTCGAGGACTACTTCTCACATCAGGCTGCGTCGTACGTGCCGCCGTTCGATTCGCATGCCATGCGCGAGGCGGTTGACCGGCTGGTTGCTTTGCCATCCGAAGCATTGCGCCAGGCCCAGGCGGCTGCAGAGCAACTGCTGTCGCGCGACCTGACGACGCGCCATTTCGCCATGCAACATGTGCGGATCACCGAAGACCTGCTGCGCCGGCGTGTGGCGCCACACGGCCGTCCGGAGGCGCGTGCCGAAGTGCGAACCGAGGTGCGGACATCGGGCCAGTCCCGCGGAGGCCTCTAACCGATGTCAACGATCACGCGTGCCGCCGCAAGCGGCGCCGCCCGTCGCCTCAAGAGCGACCCGATGGAGTGGGGGCCGCCCGCGCTGCTGTGGTTCATTACCGCGCTACTGGTGGCGGCGCACCAGGGCTCGCTGCTGACGCTTGCCTTTCCGGTGCTCGCCACCATGACGGGGCTGTGGCTGTACTTCAGAAGTCCTGCGCGTTATGTCGGCTTCATGTGGTGGCTGTGGTTCCTCAGTCCCGAAGTGCGGCGTCTCGCCGACTGGTCGAAGGGTGGCTTTACGCCCACCAGCCTGATCCAGATTGCGCCGCTCGCAGTGACGATGATCAGCGGCATAGGGCTGATTCGCCACTACCCGCTGCTTGCGCAGCGGCGCGGCTTGCCGGTGCTGCTGATTCTGGCCGGGCTCGCCTACGCGTTCATGGTCGGCGTCGTCTCGAGCGGGCCGCTCGCGGCGATCTATGACCTCGCCAACTGGCTCTATCCGCTGCTGATCGGTTTTCACATCATGGCGAATACGCGCAACTATCCGGCGTTTCGCGACACCATCGTCAACACCTTCATCTGGGGCATGCTGGTGATGGGCGGCTACGGACTGGTGCAGTTCGTCATCATGCCGCCGTGGGACGCGCTCTGGATGCTCGGCTCGCAGATGAACTCGCAAGGCGACCCCGTACCGATGGGTGTGCGCGTCTTCAGCACGATGAACTCGTCGGGTCCGTTTGCGTTCGCCATGATGGGCGCGATGGTCTACGTGATGGCCGCGAATCACCGCGTGCGGTGGATTGCCGCCGTGCTGGGCTTCTTCGCCTTCGCTTTGAGCCTCGTGCGCTCGACGTGGGGCGGCTGGGTGGTCGCCATGCTGGTCCAGCTGGTCAAATCGAACAACCGGGTACGCGTGCGCATCGTCGGCAGTGCGATCGTGCTGGCCGGCCTGTGTGTGCCCTTGCTGGTAGTGGGCCCGGTGGCCGAGCGGATGCAGACGCGCCTGAACAGTATCGTGAATCTCAAGGACGACCAGAGCTATGCGGCGCGTAACCAGTTCTACGCGACCTTTGCGCAGAAGGCGTTCACCGACGTTTCGGGCGAAGGCATGGGCGCGACCGGCACGTCGACGAAGCTCTCGAACGACGGCGGCCAGCTTGGCCAATACGGCAACTTCGATAGCGGCGTGATGAACATCCCGTTCGTGCTGGGCTGGCCAGGCACGCTGCTATACCTCTCCGGCATCCTGTGGCTGATGGTGCGAGCGTTGCTGGCCTCGTTCAAGATGCGCGACGACAAATTCGTGTCTTCTTCGGTGAGTCTCTCGCTCGCGATCTTCGCGATGCTGGTGTTCACCAATTCGCTGGTCGGCACGGGCGGCCTGCTGCTTTTCATCAGTCTTTTTTCGATCCTCTCCGCCGCGCACTGGCAAAAGCAGCAGCGCATGCGAGAGCTCATTCTCCACGGAGGCACCTGATTGAGAGTCGCCATTGTCACGCATGTCGTGCGCCATAACGACGGCCAGGGTCGCGTCAATCATGAGATCGCACGCGCGGCCCTCGACGAGAATATCGCTGTCACACTCGTCGCCTCGCACGTCGCCCCTGACTTGCTCGCGCATCCGAACGTGCGCTGGGTGCCGGTGAAAATCGGCCGCTGGTGGCCGACCAATCTGTTGCGCCAACAGGTATTCGCTTTCAGGAGCGCGCTGTGGCTGCGCACGCACCGTAGCGAATACGATGTGCTGCACGTCAACGGCTTCATCACGTGGGTGCCCGCCGACGTGAACACCGCACACTTCGTGCATAGCGGCTGGTTCGGCAGCAAGTACTACCCGTTCAGGCTGACGAAAGGGGTGTGGTCCGCGTATCAGTTCGTCTATACGCGGGTCAATGCGACGCTCGAGCGCTGGGCATATCGCCGCTCGCGGGTGATTACGGCAGTGTCGCAAAAGGTGGCCGACGAGATCCGCGCGATCGGGTTGACGCCGCGCAACCGCGTCGACGTGATCTATAACGGCGTCGATACTCAGGGCTTTGCTGCCGCCCACGGCGACCGCGCGAAGTTCAATCTTCCGGGCGACGCGTTTCTGCTTCTGTTCGTGGGCGATCTGCGCACGCCGCGCAAGAATCTCGGCACGGTGCTCGAGGCCTTGCGCCATTTACCGCCCGACGTGCATATCGCGGTAGCCGGTTACCTGCCAGGCAGTCCCTACCCGGAACAGGCACGCGCGCTTGGCGTGGCCGACCGGGTGCATTTCCTCGGGCTGGTGAAGGAGATGCCGGTGCTGATGCACTCGGTCGACGCCTTCGTGTTTCCTTCGCGCTACGAAGCGATGAGCCTGTCGCTGCTCGAAGCGATGGCAGCGGGCCTGCCGGTCGTCACCGCGCGCACGGCAGGCGGGGCGGAGATCATCACGCCCGAGTGCGGCATCGTGCTCGACGATCCGGACGATCCGAAGGCCCTGGCCGGCGCCATTGCGCGGCTCGCGAATTCCAGCGACGTACGCCGCGCGATGGGTGTCGCGGCCAACGAGCTTGCGACCGGCTTTGGCTGGGCGCGCATGGCGGCACAGTACATCGCGCTGTACCGGCAACTGGCGGGACAGCGGGAAGACCGCCAGCGAGCCGCTACGGCGAGCGAATCCCAGCCGGTCAACTTCAAGGTGGCGGAATGAACACCGCTACTGCGACTGCTTCAACCGAAATTTCACGCCACACGAGAGAGCCCGTCATGAAAGCCAGTTCCATCAAATCGTTGCAGATCGGCATGCACTGGTTCCCGGAGCGTGCTGGCGGACTCGACCGCATGTACTACTCGCTGGTGGGCGCATTGCCGGGTGCCGGCGTGGCGGTGCGTGGCGTGGTCGCCGGTTCGGCGCGCGTCGCGGCGGACACGGACGGCGCGATCCAGGGTTTCGGCTCCGCGGCCCAATCGTTGCCGCTGCGCCTGATGGCCGCACGCCGCGCCTTGCGCCGTGAGATTACGCGGCAACGCCCCGACGTGATTTCCTCGCACTTTGCGCTCTATACCTTTCCGGGTCTCGATGTGACGCGCGGCATCCCGCAGGTGTCGCATTTCCAGGGGCCGTGGGCGGACGAGAGCCACGTCGAAGGAGCGGACTCGTTCGGTCAGCGCGCCAAGCGTTATCTGGAGCAGTCGGTCTATGCGCGTTCGTCGCGTCTGATCGTGCTGTCCGACGCCTTCGGCAAGATACTGACGTCGCGCTATGGAATTTCCCCGGAGCGGGTACGCGTGGTACCGGGCTGCGTGAATGTGGACCAGTTCAATTTGCCGATCACACCGGGCGAGGCGCGGCTGAAACTGCAGTTGCCGCAAGGCCGCCCTATCGTGCTGGCCGTGCGCCGTCTGGTGCGGCGCATGGGGCTGGAGGATCTGATCGATGCAGTGAAGCTACTGAAGAAACGGGTGCCCGACGTGCTGTTGCTGATCGCGGGGAAGGGGCGATTGCAGGAGGAGTTGCAGACGCGCATCAGCGAGGCCGGGTTGGACGACAACGTCAAATTGCTCGGCTTCGTGCCGGATCAGCATCTGGCGGCGCTGTATCGCGCGGCCACGATCAGTGTGGTGCCGACCGTGGCGCTGGAGGGATTTGGACTGATTACGGTGGAGTCGCTCGCCTCCGGCACACCCGTGCTGGTGACGCCGGTAGGCGGCTTGCCGGAAGCCGTAGCAGGGTTGTCGCCGAATCTGGTGCTGCGGGCGACTGGCGCAGAGGCGATTGCAGAAGGACTGGGAGCCGCGCTCGATGGCAGCTTGAAGCTGCCGGATGCGCAGGCCTGCCGGGATTATGCGCGGGCCAACTTCGACAACTCGGTGATCGCGAAGCGGGTGGCCGCGGTCTATAGCGAGGCGATTGCTTCGGGTGAGACGCATTGACGGTTCGGCCAGGCTGGGTCTCAGGAGAACACCACATGGTCTGGAAGCGAATCCATGCTGTATTCCTTGGTCTGCTGCTCGTCGTGATCGCGCCCGCGTGTTGGGCGCAATACACCACCGACTGGCTGGCGAATACGTATGGGACCGATGCCACCCATGTGGGTAACACCGCGCGCTCGATGTGGGTCGCACCCGAAGGCGTCATCTATACCGCTTCGTTCTGGGATGAGGACGAGGGCGGCGTGGCGATCTACCAGAACGGCGCCAGCCTCGGTTCCATCGGCCTTCACAACGATTTTCAGGGGGGCGCGATTACCGGCAATGCCACCTCGATCTTCGCGGCGTTGCAGGGCGGTACCCCTTACGGCAGCGCTGCGGTGGGGAGATACAACCGCATCACCAAGACACGCGATCTTGTTATTGACGTCAGCGTGTGGAATGCCGTCAGCAAGGCCGATGTCATTACGGGACTCGCAACGGCGGGCTCGCTGCTCTATGCGAGCGACTTTTTTGACAATCGCGTCCGGGTCTACACCACCGATGGCGTCTTGCAGCGTGACATCGCCGTCTCGAGTCCCGGTGCGCTCGCGCTGGATGGCGCGGGAAATATCTGGGTAGCGCAGAAGAGCGCGGGCACGATTGTCGAATTCACTCCGGCTGGCGCGCCGCTTAACACTATCCAGATGCCCGCCGGCTCGCAACCGTCGGCGCTGTATTACGACGCTTCGTCTGGGCAACTCATGGTGGGCGACGAAGGGCCCGACATGAACATCAAGCTCTACAACATCTCGGGCACGCCGACACTGGCAGGCACGTTCGGCATTCAGGGCGGTTATCTCGACGCTACCCAGGGGGTCAAAGGTCAGGTCGGCGACAAGCGTTTCACCCGCATCGTCGGCATCGGCAAAGACTCGGCCGGCAATCTTTATGTGCTCAACAATCCGTGGGGTGGAAGCTGGGACATGGGGCGCAATGGCGGCACCGACATTCACGCCTACAACAGTGCCGGCAACCTGCAGTGGAAGCTTCAGTCGCTTAACTTCGAAGGCGTCGCTGCGCCGGACCCCTCCACGGATGGCGCCAACTTCTATAGCGGCACCAATATCTACACGGGCACGGCCGGCGGCACCTTCGTTGCGAACACCGTGGATCCGTTCGACTATCCGTCCGATCCGCGCCTGAACATGCAGGATACGGAGCGCGACGAACACTTCGGCCAACTCGTCACCGTCGGCGGAAATCGCATTCTCGTGGCGTCCGGCCAGAATCCCGCCGCCTTCTACTTCTTTCATTTCAACGCAGCGAACGGCTACATTGCGATACCGGACGCGGCGCTTCCCGGTCCTGCGTTCAACACGACATTAGCGGTGACCGCCGGATTCTGCATCGACAGCAGGGGAGACGTGTGGGCCGGTCTGGACCGGACGAACCACATTTACCACTACCCGCTGACCGGCTTCGATGGTGAAGGAAAGCCGACATGGGGGCCAGCCGTCACCCTCTCCATTCCGGAGAGCATCCGGCCATTGACACGCATCATCTACCTGGCGGATAGCGACACCATGATCCTCGCACAGGGCATCCCCGGGAGCGCGGACTGGACGGCGATGCAATCGCGGATCGAGGTGTATCACGGCTGGAGCGCCGGCAATACCACCACGCCCGACCCGGTGATCACCCTGACCAGCGTCAATCCGAAGTCGATGACAGCGGCCGGCAACTATCTCTTCGTCGGCTACGTGCACACCGTACCCAACATCGACGCCTTCAATCTGACCACAGGGCACCTCGATACGACACTGATCAACGCGAACCCAACTGCGGTGTACGTCGGCAACGACGTGGATTCAATGTATGGGCTGAGAGCCTATCTCACGTCCTCGGGCGAGTATGTGGTCACGAAAGATAACTACAACGCCTCCAGCATCATTGTTCACCGATGGACGCCCTGACCGGTATGCCGGGGCGAATGCCATTGTGAAACCCGCATTCCCCGGATTGCCTAAGGTTTTTAGATTTATTGAGCCTATTTTTCAGGTTTTTTTTAGCCTATTTTGCTAGATACCCGCCGTGTGTGAACGCATACGCAGAGCGAACCGGCCGCTGTGCCTCCGCTCATAATCAAGGTGAAGCCATGACGCGCCCCTTTAAAGTTTCTATCTGCCTGCCGACATGCAATCGCCCGGAGCTGATCGTCCAATGCATCGACTCGTGCCTCGCGCAGACGCACGCGAACATCGAGATCGTGATTGGCGACGATTCGAAGGACGACCGGACCCAGCGGCTGATGGCAGCGCAATACCAGCATGACCCGCGCATTCGCTACGCGAAAAACGAACCGTCGCTCGGCCAGGCGCGCAATGTCGCCAGCCTGTTTGCGCGCGCGAGCGGCGACAAGATCCTGCTGATCCACGACGACGATTACCTTGCCGAAGACGGCGTCGAGCGGCTGGTTTCACTATGGGACAGACATCCCGATCTGGATGTCGCCTTCGCCGACCAGTACGAAGTGGATCAGGTGGGGCACGTCGATGGTGCGGTCAGCGCAAAGCTCAACGCTGATTTTCACAGAACGAAAAGCACCGAGGGACTGCAGAAAGTGCCCGGCCGCACGGGTCTGATCCAGATGTTCCCGAACAACGGCTGGCTCGCGAACGCAGAGCTCGTGAAGCGGGTCAGTTATAAGGAGCAGTACGGGACGTGCTGCGACTTTGTCTTCGGCGTCGAACTCTGTCTGGCTGCGAAGCAGATCTACTACCTGAACGAATACGTGTCGTACTACCGAAAGACCGACGTTTCGATCTCGGCGAGCACCCGCGGTTCGACCAATGCGGCACCGGTTTCCGCCTATGCGTTCGTCAGCAGTCTGACGCTTGAGCGCCAGGTTGAACCCGCCCGCACTGTCGCGTTGCGCCGGCTCGTACCGATCGTCGTGTCGGTCTATGCGAAGAATGCCGCGCCGCTCAAGGCACTGCGAATCGCGTTCAGTCATCTGTCCGCGTATCACTACGGCCTCAATGCGCGGCTCTACTATCATCTGATGCTGATTTCCAGATCGATGCTCTCATCTCGCGCTGGGCGACAGCCAGATGCGCCCACGACCCGGTCCGCCCGCGAAGAATCGCGCACGGAAACGGTTCTCTAATCGACACGGACTGCCATGAAAATTTCGATTGCGATGGCCGCCTATAAAGGCGAGCGCTTTATCCGTGAGCAGCTGGACAGTATCGCCCGGCAGACGCTGCCCCCGTTCGAGCTGGTCATCACCGACGACAGCCCGGACAGTGGAACGCACGACATCGTGGTCGAGTTTTCGCGCCGCGTGTCGTTCCCGGTCCGCATAGTGCGCAACGAACAGCGTTTGGGATTTCACGAGAATTTCTTCAAGGCGATATCGCTATGTCGTGGCGATTTCATCGCGTTCTGCGATCAGGACGACGTATGGACGGACGACAAGCTGGAGCGGGTAGCCAAAGAGTTCGTGGACCCTGAAGTGATGCTGGTGGTTCACGCCGTGAAGGTGGTCGATGCCGATCTCAATGTCCGTCCGGACAACACCGCGAGCCACTGGTCGCACCGTGGTGTCTACGACCCGCTGACGACGAATCCCTGGTACGTGCTTTTCGGCATGTCGACCGTCGTTCGACGCTCCATCTACGAGTACGTCGACTGGCACGATCGGCCCGAGCATCCGGTCGATCCAGGATTTCCGATGTCGCACGATACATGGGCCTGGTTCGTCGCGACGTCGCTGGGAAAAATGGTGGCGTTGGAGGACCAGCTCGCGCTTTATCGTCAACACGACGCTAATAGCTGCGGCATTTCGCCTGACAGGGACATGGGGGAGAAAGTCGCCATGGCCAAGGCGGCTGGGCAGACACACTATCGCAGGATGGGGACGTCGGCCCTGGCGCGAGCGGACAAACTGCGCCACGTGTTGCAGGAAGCGCCCGCACAGATTCGGCAGCGGGCCGCTATTGCAACGGATTACTACCGGAAACTTGGAGAGCGCCTGCTACGCCGAGCCAATCTCTACAGCGCTGCGACGGCGCGGGTCAGTCGAGCGGGCACCGTCGTCCAGTTGCTCGCGTCCGGAGCCTATCGGCCGGTACCTAAGGGAGGTCTGGGGCACCGGGCCTTTTTGAAGGACGTCCATGCGACCGTCTTTCACGTCAGCATCGAATGAAGGATTAAAGCTGAACAAAAGCTCGCGCGGCGCCTCCTCAAACACCACCGCGCGAGCGAAAAGCAGCAACGCTAAAACGTCTCATGCGCCTCGTTGCGCGTAAGATCGGCAGCCACCATCATCTTGCAGAGCTGCTCGAGTTCGGTCTGCGGTTGCCACCCAAGCTTGTCTTTGGCCTTGTCCGCACACCCGATGAGAAGATCCACTTCGGCAGGCCGATAAAATCTGGGATTCACGCGAATGAGGGTCTTGCCGGTGGCGACATCAATGCCGACTTCCCTCTGTTCCTTCCCAGACCATTCGATCTGATACCCGGCCGCCGCGAATGCCATTCTCACGAAGTCCCGTACAGTCTCGGTCCGATTGGTCGCAAGCACAAAAGTATCGGGCTCATCGGCCTGCAGCATCCGCCACATCCCCTCGACGTATTCGAGCGCAAATCCCCAATCCCGCTTGGCATCGAGATTGCCGAGCTCGAGCGAATCCTGCTTGCCAAGCTTGATCTTGGCCACCGTGTCGGTGATCTTCCGGGTGACGAACTCGCGCCCACGCAACGGCGACTCGTGATTGAACAGAATCCCGCTACTGGCAAAAATCCCATACGACTCGCGATAATTGATCGTCATCCAGTGAGCAAACAGCTTGGCGACGCCATAAGGACTACGCGGGTAAAACGGCGTGTCTTCGCGCTGCGGCACCGCCTGCACCTTGCCGAACATTTCGGAGGTCGAGGCCTGGTAGTAGCGCGTCTTCGGACTCAGAATGCGAAGCCCCTCAAGCAGATTCAGCGCTCCGATCCCCGTCACCTCGGCCGTAGTAACCGGCTGATCAAACGACACCCCAACAAAGCTCTGCGCAGCAAGGTTATAAAGCTCATCGGCCTGCGCCTCTTCAAGCAGCCGCAGCGTCGACCCAAGGTCGGTCAGGTCATGCTCGACGAGCCGCAGGTTAGGATGCCCGGAAACGCCCAGCTCGTTCATCCGCCAGAAATTGACGGAACTGGTGCGCCGATACGTGCCGGTGACCTGATAGCCCTTGTCGAGCAGCAGTTTCGTCAGATACGCGCCGTCCTGACCGGACACGCCGGTGATAATCGCTTTGCGTTGGTTGCTCATGGGTCGCCCTGGAAGCAGTTAAAAAAATCGGAAGATCAGGTGATGGCGCTATCTGCTACGACGAGCCGGCCAGTAACCGCTGCACCAGCGGATCGACTACGCGAAAGTCCTGTTCGGCTTTCAGCCGGTACAACTCAGGCTTCGGATGCGCACCGTCGGACATCATGGTTTGCCAGCCCGGCAACGCCTCGATGTACGCGTACTGATCGACGAGCGGCACGTGCTGCTCGGCCGCGACCCGGCGGGTCATCGCCACCATCGCACCAAGGCGGGCATTGAGCCGGCCATCGGGCATCGGATTCGATGTCTGCAACACAGGCTGTTTGCCAAGCGCGAGCGCGGTTTTCACCAGCGCGGTTTCGGCTTCGTAGAACTGTTCGGGCGTCTGGTTATGCATCACCTCGTTGATGCCGTAGTTGATCGTGACGATCTGCGCGTTGGACGCCGCAAGCCGTTGTGCCCACGGCGGCACGCCGCGGCCCATGCCGTCGCGCAACTGGTAGGCCATCGTGCCGCCCACGCCGAGATTGACGACACTCACGCGTTCGCCGAAGCTGGTATGCAAGGCATCCTGCAGATAAGCCACCGCGTTCTGTGGGCGAGGGAAGCAATGACCCTCGCTGCAGGAGATGCCGAGCGTGGTCGAATCGCCGTAGGCTTCGACCACGACCTGTGCAGACGTCCCGGCACGAGGCGGCTCGTTCGCGCGCTGCATCGGCGCTCCGTCCGCACTGGCCTGAACGCATGCCGCAGCCATCATCAGCAGGGCGCCCGCGGCGCCACGAAGTTGGCCGAGGAGCTTCATGCGCGCGACTGCGGCGCTCGCGACGCGCTGCCCAACGTAGCCCCGGCGTGCTGCGCACGAGAGGCAGGACCATGAATCAGACGCCGCTCGAAAGCGAACCACGTCACGCTGGCATAGGCGAGCGTGATAGCCAGCGCAAGCGCGGCGGTGACATAACGGCTCATATGCAACGGCCACAGCGTGTACAGGATGCTCAGGTGGATCAGATAGATCGTGTAGCTGATCGTGCCGATGTAGACCAGCACCGGATTGCACAGGAGGCGTTTGACGATGCCCTGGCTTTGCAAGGCGATGACAACGACCGATGTGCACAGGACCAGCGAAACGCTGTAGAGCGCCGCATTCGAAAGCGGCGTGTTTTCGGCGCGAAAGCGCGGATAGTGAATATGTAGCCACGCCAGCACGGCCAGCGCAGCGAAGAACCCGAGCATGGCGAGCGGCCGGAACGGTTGTAATGCGTTGGGGTTGCGCCGCACGGCCACCGCCAGCAGCGCGCCGGCCGCCAGCAGATCCATGCGGAACGGTGTGAGGTAATAGATCGGCCAGAACGAATCGAACCACGGCGTCGCCACGGCACGCAGCACCGGCACGGCAACGATCAACGCAGCGGCGACCCACGCAAGGGCACGTTCGGGCAGCAACAGGATCACGAAGGGCCAGACAATGTAGAACTGCTCTTCGACGGCGAGCGACCACAGCACGTTCAGGCTGTCATGACCGCTCTGGCCGAGCGCATCGCCGATGTTGGTGGCGAAGAATGCGTACCACTCCCAGTGCTTCGCCCAGCCGAAGCCGAACAGCAATGAGGACACCACCATCAGCAGCAGATACGGCGGCAGAATGCGGCGCGCGCGGCGAGCATAGAAATAGCCGAAATACGACTGCCCGCGCGCCTTACGATCCAGCAGGATGCCGGTGATCAGAAAGCCGCTCAGGACAAAAAACAGATCGACGCCCATCCACAGCGGCGCCTTTAGCGCGTGCTGCGCGAACACCGCCAGCACGGCGATCGCGCGCAGGCCGTCGAGCTGCAGGATACGGCGCGAGTGAGAAGGAGAAGGCGGGGCAGCCAGGGTGCTAACTGTCATGAACCGTCCATGGTGGGCATCGGGTGGGCGTCAGGCGAACTCGTTCGCGGCATGGGCATTGCGTTGCCGGCCTGATTCAGCTGCGAACGGCGCAGGCCACGGAAGTGGGATTCATTCTAAGGAAAAGAAATTGATGAAAAAACGGGAATGAAAAGAACCGGCGGATTGAAAAATCCAGAATGATGCTTTCAAAAGTTCAAATCTTTATTTGCCTTTATTTACCGCATTCCGGTGAATATTTTTGAATTATTTTCGAATTTCTTCGCGGCGCGGTTAGCAGGTAATGTGGCCCGGTAACCCTTGACTGGAGGAACACCTTGGCTCGTCTCAGCTTCGCGAAACTGCTGGTTGTCTGGCTTTCTTTTGCAGCTTGCGTTGCCTCAGCCGAAACGGCGCTGAACGCGAAGACCTCCTGGATCGGCAATACCTTCGGTTTCGGCGACGGCACGTGGACGCAGATCAATATCACGGCGATCGCGGTGTCGCCGGACGGCAAGGTCTACACCAACGCTCCATGGGACGAGAGCGGCGCCGAGGCGAGTACCTATCAGAACGGCAAGATGCTTGGATTCGCCGGCGGCACGCATGGCTGGGGTGCAGGCGGCGGTAACGCGATTGCGGTGAACCAGCACTATGTCTTCATGGCTGTTGCGCTTGGCAACGAGAGGGGGCATCTGGTCGGGCAGGGCATCTGGCCGCAAAAGGGCAAGCAGTGGTTCGGCATTTCGCGACGCAAGATCGAAGATCCGAAGCTTAGCGCGCTGTTTCAGCCGGTGGCCACGCTGCCCAATGGCGCGACCGACCCGCACGCGCAAATGGCCGCAGGCTTTCTGGTGGTGAACGAAGTGCCCGCGGGCACCAACGCCGACATCCAGGGTCTCGCGGCCAACGACACGACGCTGTACGTATCGAACACCACGCAAAACCGCGTCGAAGTCTACGACGCCGAATCGATGCAACGCAAAGCGCAGTGGACCGTGCATGAGCCGGGGCACATGGCGCTCGCAGCTGACGGCACGCTGTGGGTGATAAGCGGCGCGCTCAGCGATGCCACGCCACACGTGGCGCACTACTCGGCGAGCGGCCAGCTTCTCGCCGACACACTGCCATTACCGGCCGATTCGGTGCCGGTCGACGTCGCTCTCGACGCGCACGGCCGGGTACTCGTCGCCGACAACGGTCCGCGTCAGCAGGTGCTGTTCTTCAGCAAGGAGGGCGGGCGTTATGTGGCATCGGGCACGCTCGGCGAACGCGGCGGCATCTTCGCAGGTGTGGCAGGACAGCCCGGGCCACAGCGCTTTAACGGACTGACCGGCGTCGGGGTCGACGCACACGACAACGTTTATGTTTCCACCAACGGCATGGGGCCGCACTTCGCGCCGCTTGGCGCGGGGCTCGGCGCCACGCTCGAAAGTTACGCCCCGGATGGCAAACAGCTTTGGCAGGTGCAGGGGCTGCTATTCGTCGATGGCGCGTGGATGGACCCAGCGCGCCCGGACAGCGTCTACACCGGCAACAAACGTTTTCAACTCGATCTGTCGAAGCCCGCGGGACAAGACTGGAAATACGTAGGCTTCCTGTCGAATCGCTTCAAATACCCGGACGATCCGGTCTTTCATACCGACATGTGGCCGGGTTTGCCGATCGCCCGGCAACTGAAGGGACATACGTTTCTTTATCTGACCGACATGTATGCGGACCATCTGAAGATTTACCGCTTCGATGCTGCGCACGACGGCGAGACGGCGATTCCTTCGGGCTTCATTGCGGGCCGCGAGCGTGGCGTCGCGGGCGTGCCGAACGCACCGCCCGGCGGCGAATGGATGTGGCGCGACACGAACGGTAACGGCAAATTCGACAGTGACGAGTTCACGCCGAACACGAGCGGCACGCGACTCGTCGGCGGCTGGGGCTGGTGGGTCGACAGCAACGGCGACATCTGGCGCACGAGCGTGGTCAAGGGCATCGACCGGCTGCACTTCGGCGGCCTCGATGCAAAAGGCAATCCGGTCTACTCCTATTCGGACATGACCACCTATCCGGTACCGCAGCCGTTCACCGAACTGCGCCGCGCGGTGTACGTGCCGCAGACCGACTCGCTCTATGTGACCGGCTATACGGCCGACATGCCCGTCGACCGGTCCTTCTGGAAAGAGGTGGGCCGCGTGCTGGTGCGCTACGACAACTGGTCGAGCGGCAAGCCGGTCCAGCGGTACTCGATCACGCTGCCATGGGAAACGCATGCCAAACCGGTCGTAACGATCATCGGGCTCACCGTGGAAGGGCAATACGTGTTCGCGGTCGAACCGGTAGGCGCCGTGCATGTGTTTGACAAGGACAGCGGCAAGGAAGTCGGCGTGATCCGGCCGGGGCCGGAGGTGGGCAAGGCCTCGGGCTGGGTCGACGTGCCGAACGGCGTGAGCGCCTACCGGCGCAGCAACGGCGAATACCTCGTGTTCGTGGAAGAGGACGCGCGCGGCAAGGTGATGATGTACCGCTGGAAGCCGTCTTGATGTCAGATTGATTTATTTTCCGGCGCCGCACATTTCGACGCATGACATGCATCGTGCGGCGAATTATTTTTCTGTCGATTTATAGAGAACGGCACGCATTTTTAACGTGCTTTACTCGAAGCAGACTTCATGGGCTTGCATCGCGCGGCTTTTCTATGGCGCGTGCATCGCGGTGCACGCTGCATCGCTGAATCAAAAGGCATCCGATGGACAAAGGCATTCTCAAGAACGTAGGCATCAATTTTTTCGGCCTGGTGTTGCCGACCTTCGTTTCGCTCGTGACAGTGCCGTCGTATATCCGGCTGCTGGGCGTCGAGCGCTATGGCGTGATTGCCCTCGTGTGGACCTTGATCGGCTATTTCTCGATTCTCGATCTCGGCATGAGCATGGCGGCGCAAAACCATATCTCGAAGGCGCTCGCTTCGAAAGACTCGGACGAGTGCGCACGCGTGTTCTGGAGTGCCACGTGGCTGAATCTGGTCACGGGCATTATCGGCGGCCTGATCATTTATTTCGGCGCATTTCTCTACACCGCCTATTTCAGCAAAGTTTCGCCGGCATTGCAGCACGAGGTCTACATGGCGCTGCCGTGGCTCGCGGTTGCGATTCCGATTGCCAACCTCTCATGGGTGTTTGGCGGCGCGATCAACGGCGCCGAACGCTTTGGCGTCTACAACACCAACCAGACGCTCGGCACCTTCGCGTTTCAGCTGCTGCCTTTAGGTGTGGCGTGGTGGATGGGGCCGAGCCTGCAGAACGTACTGGCCGCCGCGGTGGTGGCGCGTCTGTTCGCCGCGTTGCTGCTCGGACGCTCTGCCTTGAAGGTGCTCAATCTGCGGCGCATCCTGCCGCCGCAACTCGGTGTGGCCAAGGGGCTGTTCAATTTCGGCGGCTGGATGCTGGTGACGAGCGTCGCTTTTATGGTGGCCGATACGCTCGACAAGGTGTTTCTCGGCACCGCCCTCGGCGCTCGCTTCGTGACCTTCTACACGGTGCCGCAGAACCTCGTGACGCGCCTGAATATCGTGCCCACCGCGTTGGGGCGCACGTTGTTTCCGCGTCTGTCCGCCGTCGGCCGCGATCACGCGGACCAGATTGCGCAACAGTCGCTCGAGTTTCTCAACGGCGCCTTTACGCCGATTGCGCTGGGCGCGATTTTCGTGCTCGGCCCGTTCCTGCGTATCTGGGTCGGCAATGAGATTGCCACGATCGCCGCCCCTGTGGGCCGCATCCTGATTGTCACGGTATGGCTGGTCGGCCAGGCCAACGTGAGCCGCATCATGATCCAGTCGCAGGTCAATCCGGCGGTGGCGGCGCGCGTCGGCCTGCTCGAATTGCCGGTTTATGCCGCCGGCCTGTGGTTCGGCATCAAGTACTTCGGTCTGACGGGAGCGGCGGTGGCCGTCGGCGGCCGCGCGCTGCTCGACTACGGCGTGCTGCTGTGGCTGTCGGCGGTTCGTGCCCGGCCGATCGTGCTCGACATGCTCCCCCATCTCGCGTTCTTGCTGGCAAGCCTGTGGCTTGCGGGTGCCGTGCCTAGTCTCTCGCTGGCGATCGTCGCCGGCACCGTAGTGGCGGCTGTCAACGTGGCGTGGTCCATCACCTCGACGCCTGCCTTGCGCGATCTTGCGCGTTCGCTGCTGTTGCGACTGAATCCGAGGAAAAGCGCATGAACCAGGACGTCCTAGAGGAAGCCGTCATACGGCCCACCCAGCGCAGCGCGCTGGCCGAAGTCGCTACACCGCCCGCACAGCACGCGCCGCCTCGACGTGTGCCGCGCGCGAACAGCCACGTACGCGTGGCGATCGTGCACGACTGGCTCGTCACCTACGCGGGTGCCGAGCGTGTGCTCGAACAGATCGTGGCGTGCTTTCCGGATGCGGATCTGTTCAGCGTGGTCGATTTCCTCGAGGACCGCAGTTTCCTGCGCGGCAAGCCGGTGACGACCTCGTTTATCCAGAAGCTGCCGAAGGCGCGCACGAAGTACCGTACGTATTTGCCGTTGATGCCGATCGCGATCGAGCAGCTCGACGTGTCGGCTTACGACGTGGTGATCTCGAGCAGCCACGCGGTCGCCAAGGGCGTGCTGACTGGCCCGGACCAGGTGCATATCAGCTACGTGCATTCGCCGATCCGCTATGCGTGGGATCTGCAGCATCAGTACCTGGAGCAATCGAAGCTGACCAACGGGCCTAAATCCGCGCTGGCTCGGCTGATTCTTCACTACATCCGCAACTGGGATATCCGCACATCGAATTCGGTGGACACCTTTGTCGCCAACTCGCAATTCATCGCGCGGCGCATCCGCAAGGTGTATCAGCGTGACGCGGCTGTGATCTTCCCGCCGGTGGACGTGGAGGCTTTCGTACTGCACGAGCAGAAGGAAGATTTCTATCTGACCGCATCGCGGATGGTGCCGTACAAGAAGATCGACCTGATCGTCGAAGCGTTTGCGCGGATGCCGGAGCGGCGTCTCGTCGTGATCGGCGACGGGCCCGATATGCAGAAGGTGCGCGCGAAGGCGGGGCCTAACGTCGAGATCATGGGCTACCAGCCATTCAAGGTGCTGCAGGAAAAGATGCAGCGGGCCAAGGCGTTCGTGTTCGCTGCCGAGGAAGACTTCGGCATTTCGGTGGTCGAAGCGCAGGCCTGCGGCACGCCGGTGATCGCTTATGGCAAGGGCGGGGCGCTCGAGACCGTACGCGATCTGTCGAACTCGCGGCCTACCGGCATGTTCTTCGAAGATCAGCGCGCCGAGTCGATCATCGCCGCAGTCGAGGATTTCGACGCGCACGCAAGCCGTTTTTCCGCTGCCGATTGCCGTGCCAATGCGGAGCGTTTCTCCGCCGCGCATTTCCGCTCGCGTTTCTTCGCACATGTGCGAGCTGCGGTGCCGGCCCTGCACGGTGCGACGATGCCGGCTTACGAGCCGTACGTTGCGCCACCCGCTGTTGAAACGGCAGCAGGGAATACGCCGCGGATACTGGCGCTCGATCAGAGCGGTGTCCTCGGCGGTGCCGAGTTGTCGCTGCTCGAGATCGTCAAGGCGCTGAAATCGCGAATCGAAGTCGTGCTGTTCGACGATGGGCCATTTCGCACCGCGCTCGATACGGCTGGCGTGAACGTGCGGGTACTGGATTCCGGTGCGCTGCGTGAGGTGCGCAAGCAGGGCAGCACGCCACCGCTTGGACGTGCTATCAAAGGGGTGGCTGGGCTGGTGAAGGCCACCGTCGCTCGCGCGAAGCATGCCGATGTGATCTACGCGAACACGCAGCGCGCCATGGTGATCGGCGCGCTCGCTGGGCGGCTCGCACGGCGCCCGGTGGTGTGGCACCTGCGCGATATCGTGAGTCCCGAGCATTTTGGCGGCAAGCAACTGAGCATCATCAAGTGGTGCGCGAAGCTGGGTCTCGCGCATGTGATCGCCAATTCAGCCGCGTCAGCGCGTGCGTTTGCCGAGTTGACGCGTTTCGATGAGAAGCGCATCGACGTAGTCTTCAACGGGATTTCGGCCGCACCGTTCGACGCGCTGCGCGGCGTGCCGGTTGCGGCGCTGCGTGCCCGTCTGAAGCTGCCGCAGGACGCGTTCCTCGTGGGCTCGTTCAGCCGTCTCGCGCGCTGGAAAGGCCAGCATGTGCTGCTCGAAGCGATGGTCCTCAATCCGCACATGCATGCGGTGCTGGTAGGGGCGCCGCTGTTTGGCGAAGACGCGTATGAGGCAGAGTTGCGCGCGTTCGTCGCGGAGCATGGACTGGGCGCGCGGGTGCACTTTCTGGGCTTTCAGCACGATATCGCGGCTTGCATGTGTGCGGTCGATGCCATCGCCCATACGTCGATTACGCCGGAGCCGTTCGGCCGCGTGATCGTGGAAGGGATGCTGGCGCAGCGCCCCGTTGTGGCGGCGCGGGCCGGCGGCGTGCTGGAAATCGTCGAGGATGGTGTGAATGGCGTGCTGTGCACGCCCGGCGATGCAAACGCGCTGGCCGATGTGCTTGCCGAGTTGCGCAGCAATAACGGACTGCGCGAACGGCTCGTCACGAACGGCTACCAGACAGCGTTGGGACGCTTCGGCACCAAGGCTTATGTGAATGGCGTCGAACGGATTCTGAAGGACGTCGCAGGAGGCAAGACGAGAGGTTGAGGCTACGAAGCTCGACGAAGCAGAAGGGCCGCAACGGCAACGTTGCGGCCCTTCTGTCATTCGTGCTCTGAAGATTTGTTGTCGTGCCCTGTCTGTCGTGCCGTTACTGCGGGCCAAGTCAGCGGGCAGCCTGCGCTGTATCGTTTACGAGGCGGCCGCCACTATTGAATCATGGGCGGCTGCCACCGCCGATTTCACGCCGCCCGCGCAGCAACGCGACTGCCCCTGTTCTTCGGCTTGAGGCTCGCGGACCACCTCATCGCAGGCAGCTCGACCAGACGGTAGAACACATAGGCAACCGGCACGGCCACCAGCATGAAGCCGAACGACGGCCAGATCGACAATTGCAGCGCCGAACGATAAAGCAGCGACGACAGCAGCACGAAAATCGGCAAGTGGATCAGGTAGAGCGAGAAACTGAAGTCGCCGAACCGTGACAGCACGCGCGTAATGGGCGTATCCACAGCGCGTTGCCGATCCAGTGCCTTGTACAGGTAGAAAGCGAAACCGAGCGCCCAGAACTGGAACGCACCGTACTGGCCGAAGTGAAACGCGACGCAGCCCAGCACCACGAACGCCGTCGCGACCGCGTAGAGCCAGTTCGAGACAGGCCGCTTGTCGAGCGACACAGCGGCCCCCGTCTGGGCCCGCGCATCGGCAATCCAGGCGCCGAGTGTCCACGAGAACCAGTACGACGTGAAGAACTGCAGGTCGTGCCGCTCGAGCACCAGTGCCGATACGATATTGACGAGCGCGACCAGCGCCAGCACCGGCGTCATGCCGATCCGGCGCCGCAGCGCGAACAGCAGCGGATAAATGACATAGAACTGCACCTCGAGCGAAAGCGTCCACAGCGCGCCGTTCGAGCCATACGTCTTGCCCGCTACGCCTTGCAGCGAGAACAGGTTGACGAGAAACGCCTGCAGGCCGATCTCGCGCAACTTGTGGTTGACGGGCGGCAACTGGAAGCTGAACCAGTCGAGCGCGAAGGTCAGCAGCAACGCGGCCAGCAACACCGGGTAGATCCGCGCAAAGCGGCGCGCCCAGAAATTGACCGTGTCGAGCCGGTAAACCGGGTTTTGCGCGAGACGCAACGCGCCGCCGCGATGAATGCAATAGCCGCTGATGACGAAGAAAATCGGCACGCCTGCCGAGCCCCAGGCGATCGGAAACGTCAGGTAGGCCGCGATGGAACTGAAACCCAGCGCGTGGCCGACAGTCCGGTGAAAGCTTTCCATGCCGACCCAGGCCACCTGGCGGCAATGAAAATAGGCGACCAGCAAGGCGGCAAAGCCGCGCATGGCATCGATGACGTGTTCCTTGCCGGCGCTGTCCACGCGCGAATCGCGCAGCGGGCGAGCCGGGATGGACGCGGAAGCGGGGAGGGAAGCCTGCAGGGATGCGCCACTGGCATCGAAGGCTGAATCGCTCATGCGCGGTCCTTTATCGGGCGAGGGAAGAGGCTAAACGGGGCTAAACGGCTAAACCGGCCAGCGGTTCATACGAACGCGAACCCGTGCGCAAATCGGCCGCTCAAAGGACGCCCTATGCGCACCAGTCGCCGCATGCACATGCTAGAACACCGCCGAGGTAAAAAAATGAATAAAAAATGGCATATCCAGTGGCAAAAAAATTAAATGTGTTTCGATTTGTAATTCGCTGGCAAATCAGCGGTCACAGAATTATTTGCCGATTTTGTCGTGATAGTTTGGTGCCCTGATTCTTCTGACCAGAGGTGGAGTCATGAACCTGCATCTGCTCGCCGGCATTGCCGTGCTTTTGATCCTTGTCGCCGCTTCGGCTTACCGGGAGGCGCTGCGCAATGAACCGATCGGCCGCTTCCGGATGAAACCCGGCAATTTGCCGCCAATGGACGAAAACGAGGAAGGCGCCGCCTGACGCCGCGCGCCGGGCAGTTACGACCCGTAAAAATTACGGCATTGTGCCTGTCCGGCGTAATTGTTTCCTGCGTTGACGTGCAAAGTTAATCACCCGGTGCGATAAAGGCTTATAGATTATTTTTTCACACGATTTACTTTAATTTTGACGAAACGTGAATTAGATTTTAACGACACTTTCGATCAGTTCTATTCGGCGCCCATCCGGCGAACCGCACACTTTCATCAACCGATGTGGGAATGCATACCATGCTGAAAGTTACCAAAGCCGTGTTTCCCGTGGCAGGTCTCGGGACACGGTTCCTGCCGGCCACCAAGGCAAGTCCCAAGGAGATGCTGCCCATCGTCGACAAGCCGCTGATCCAGTATGCAGTGGAAGAGGCGATAGCGGCCGGCATCACCGAGATGATCTTCGTAACAGGCCGCAGCAAGCGCGCCATTGAAGACCATTTCGACAAGTCGTACGAGATCGAGGCAGAACTCGAGGCGCGCGGCAAGGAGCAACTGCTGGAACTGGTGCGCGGCATCAAACCGGCCAATGTCGATTGCTTCTATGTGCGCCAGGCCACGGCGCTTGGCCTCGGCCACGCCGTGTTGTGCGCGGAAAAACTGGTGGGCGACAGCCCGTTCGCCGTGATTCTCGCCGACGACCTGCTGCACAGCACGCAACCGGTGATGAAGCAGCTCGTCGACGTGTTCAACCACTATCACAGCTCGGTGATCGGCGTGGAAACCATTGCGCGCGAGGACAGCCGCTCATATGGCGTGGTCGACGGCCGCGAGTGGGAAGAGGACGTGATCAAGCTGTCGGGCATTGTCGAAAAGCCGGCACCGGACAAGGCGCCGTCGAATCTCGGCGTGGTGGGCCGCTATGTGCTGATGCCGACCATCTTCAAGCATATCCGCGCGCTCAAGCCGGGTGCTGGCGGCGAGTTGCAGTTGACCGACGCGGTGCAGTCGCTGCTCACGGAAGAACAGGTGCTGGCATACCGTTACTTCGGCACGCGTTTCGATTGCGGCAGCAAGCTCGGTTACCTGAAGGCGACGGTCGAGTTCGCGTTGCGCCATCCGGAAGTGCGGGCTGAGTTCGAAGAGTATCTGCAGGCCTATTTGCCGCTCCATCTCACAGCTGCCGCGGCCTGAAAGCAGCGTCGGGGAACGGGCGCGCGATGCCGTCGGTGGGTTCGCCGAAATCCTGGTAGAACTGATCGACGCTGAATGCGGGCACACCAATGAAAAACGGGCGCCGCAAAATGCGTGGCGCCCGTTCGTTTCGCTCAGGGTCCGGCTATAGAAGAAGCCGCCGGCGCGTTTCTCAGACCTTCTTCACCTCGAGCCGGAACTTGTGCAGCAACGGTTCCGTGTAGCCGCTCGGCTGTTCGAGTCCTTCGAACACAAGCGCCTGTGCCGCCTTGAACGCGATCGTGTCGAAGCTGGGCGCCATTGGCTTGTAGTACGGATCGCCGGCGTTCTGCTCGTCGACCACCTTGGCCATGCGCTTGAACGTCTCTTCGACGAGCTCACGCGTTACCACGCCGTGGTACAGCCAGTTCGCAATATGCTGACTGGAAATGCGCAACGTCGCGCGGTCTTCCATCAAGCCGACATTGTGAATGTCTGGCACCTTCGAGCAACCGACGCCCTGATCGACCCAGCGCACCACATAGCCGAGAATGCCTTGCGCGTTGTTCTCGACTTCCTGGCGGATCTCGTCGGCATTCCACTTCGCGGCTTCGACCACCGGAATCGTCAGCAGGCCATCCAGCAGCTCGCTGCGCACGCTCGCCAGATCGATCTTCTCCAGCTCCTTTTGCACCGCCTGCACGTCCACCTGGTGATAGTGCAGCGCGTGCAGCGTGGCGGCGGTCGGCGACGGTACCCATGCGGTATTCGCGCCGGCTTTCGGATGCGCGATCTTCTGCTCGAGCATCGCGTGCATCAGATCCGGCATCGCCCACATACCCTTGCCGATCTGCGCGCGGCCACGCAGGCCCGCGGCGAGACCTTCCAGCACATTGCTGCGCTCGTAGGCCGTGATCCATGCAGTCGACTTCATGTCGCCCTTGCGCAGCATCGGGCCGGCTTGCATGGCAGTGTGCATCTCGTCGCCGGTGCGGTCGAGGAAGCCGGTGTTGATGAACGCGACGCGCGCTGACGCCTGGGCGATACATGCGGCGAGGTTGACGCTGGTGCGGCGTTCCTCGTCCATGATGCCCATCTTGATCGTGTTGCGCTCGAGACCGAGCAGATCTTCGACGCGCGCGAACAGTTCGCTCGCAAACGCGACTTCAGCCGGGCCGTGCATCTTCGGCTTGACGATATAGACCGAGCCGGTGCGCGAATTCAGGCTGTGCTTGCGGTCGTGCAGTGCGCACAGGGTGGTGATCACCGCATCGAGAATGCCTTCCGGAATCTCGTGGCCCTCTTTCGTCAGCACTGCCGGATTGGTCATCAGGTGACCGACATTGCGGATGAACAGCAGCGAGCGGCCATGCAGCACGACCGGCGCCGTGCCGTTGGCTGCCGTGTAGACGCGATCGGCGTTCAGACGGCGCGTGAAGGTCTTGCCGTTCTTCGTGACCTCTTCGGTCAGATCGCCGGTCATCAGGCCGAGCCAGTTGCGGTAGAGCTGGACCTTGTCGTCCGCATCGACGGCCGCGACCGAGTCTTCGCAGTCGATGATCGTGCTCACCGCCGCTTCCATCAGCACGTCCTTGACGTGGGCCGCGTCGGTCTTGCCGATCGAATCCTCAGCGTCGATCTGGATTTCGAAGTGCAGACCGTTGTGCTTGAGCAGGATGGCGGAGGGCGCCGCCTCTTCGCCTTGATAGCCGATGAATTGCGCGGCCGTCTTCAGCGCCGTGGCGCCGTTCTTCAATGCCACGACGAGCTGGCCGTTTTCGATGCTATAGCGGGTGGCGTCCGCATGCGAGCCATGGGCGAGCGGGGCGGCTTCGTCGAGGAAGGCACGCGCGCGGGCGATCACGCGAGCGCCGCGCACCGGGTTGAAGGCTTTCTGCTTTTCCGCGCCATCGGTTTCGGGAATTGCGTCGGTGCCGTACAGCGCATCGTACAGGCTGCCCCAGCGTGCATTGGCGGCGTTCAACGCGTAGCGCTGGTTCGACAGCGGCACCACGAGCTGCGGGCCGGCCTGTTCGGCGATCTCGGTGTCCACGCGATCGGTCGTGGCCTTGACGCGGGCCGGCACCGGCACGAGGTAGCCGATGCTTTCGAGGAAACTGCGGTAAGCGGCCAGGTCGCGCACCGGGCCCGGATGGGCGCGATGCCATTGATCGAGTTCGGTTTGCAGGCGGTCGCGCTCGGCCAGCAGGGCGCGGTTCTTTGGTGCGAGGTCGTGCACCAGCGCGTCGAACCCCGCCCAGAAGGCGGCGCTGTCTACACCGGTGCCCGGCAGGGCTTCGTGTTCGATAAACTGGTCGAGATTCGCGGCTACCTGCAGTCCGCTTCGCTTGGTCATGTCAGTCATGGACTGCTCCATCTGATTGGGCTGGGCCGGTGTGGGGTCACCGGCCTGATGGTTCGTTTGCTTGCGCAGGGGCCTTCGCGGTTGGCCTGGGTGGCTGCCTTCCGCGCTTGCCCTGCGCAGTTGCGTTGCTCGTTTGCCTTGCTTGTTTGCCTTGCTCGTTTGCCTTGTTACTGCGCTTTGGTCGGTCGTTTCGCTGGAGTTACGGATTCATTTCAACCCTTGAGTGCGGCCGCGCCCGCCTTGGCCACTTGCGCGTCCTGGTCCGCCTTGACGCCGGACACACCCACCGTACCGATCACCTGGCCGTCGACGATCACCGGCACGCCGCCTTCGAGCGAGCCCGACAGCGGCGCGCTCAGAAACGCGGTGCGGCCGCCGTTGATCATGTCTTCGTACACCTTGGATTCGCGCCGGCCGAGGGCCGCGGTGCGGGCCTTTTCAACGGCGATATAGGCGCCGACCGGAGCACAGCCGTCGAGTCGCAGCAGGCCGAGCAGATGGCCGCCGTCGTCGGCGACCGCAATCGTTACGGCCCACTGGTTCTTCTCGGCCTCGGCTCGCGCGGCGGCGAGAATCTGCGTGACTTCGGCAACGCCCAACACATGTTTCGTCAGCATAATGAATTCCCTGTCTAGGTGATGGTAAGGATCCTTCTACATCTATTCGTCCCAATCCTGCGGCGCGCCCTCATGAGGCGCGCGGTTTGCGTATGGGGTGAGCCGTGCGCGCCGCCGGTCGAGGCGTCGCGGCTACGCTGTGCTTCGGGATTTTACGTCCAAGCGCCGCAGGGCGTGTCGGAACCCGGCGCCGGCGCATCGAGAGCACGGGCGCGCTTGCCGCCCGAGGTCCGTAACGCTGCGTAACCGGAGACTGGCAATGGCAACTGACCAGACAGCACGCCTGCCATATTTTTATGTCAAGCTTTTCACATTCGAATCCGATTGAAAGGTTCTCATCATGTCCCGTCCGTCCCGCGTAGCCTCAACGGCGAGCACCGCGCTGCCGTCGGTCCATACGACCTATAGCCTGACGCTGCGGGTGCTGCACTGGCTCACCGCGTTGTGCATGTTCGTCGTGATTCCGCTCGCCTGGTACATGACCAGCCTCGATCGCCACGACCCGATGCGGGGCAATTGGATCAACCTGCACAAATCGATTGGCCTGACCGTCCTGCTGCTGACGCTGATCCGCGTGGTCACCCGCCTGTCGGGCAACGCGCCGCCATTGCCGGCTTCGATCCCGGCGTTCGAGCAAACCCTCGCGCATATCGGCCACGGCCTGCTCTACGTGATCCTCTTTGCAATGCCGATTAGCGGATACATCAACTCCTATGGCGGCGGCCATCCGGTCAACTGGTTCTGGCTGTTCCAGGTGCCGGGCGTGGTGCCGCAGGACAAGGCGCTCGGCCATCTCGGCGGGCAGATTCATGCGCTGCTCGCGTGGGCCACTTATGCGCTGATTGCCGGGCATGTGCTGGCGGTGATCTACCATCAGTTGATGGAGCGCGTGGACATTCTCGGGCGGATGACGGGGCGGGCAGCCAGGCGCTGATTTATGCCCAGTTGGGCGCGCGTGCGCGGCGGCTATTACAATCGGCCTCTACACGATCAAATAACGCCCCCCATCATGCCAGCCGTCAGCGGTCTTTATGTCTATCCGATCAAGTCGTGCGCCGGTATCGCGCTAAACGAGGCGCGGCTGTTGCCCTCGGGCCTCGAATACGATCGCAACTGGCTGGTGTGTACGCCCAGTGGACAGATGCTGACGCAGCGCAGCCACGGACGTCTTGCGCTGATTCAGGTGGCGTTGGGCGAGAGCGAACTGATCGTCTCCGCGCGAGGCATGCCTGAGTTGCGAACGCCGCTCGTGGCCGAGGCGCTCGAACAGCCCGAACGGTTTGATGTCACGGTCTGGCGAGACACCATGCCCGCGTTCGACACCGGCCCGCAAACGGCGGCCTGGTTCACCGCTTTCCTCGGCGAACCTGTACGGCTCGCGCGCTTCGATCCGGCCGTGCAGCGCGTGGTGGACCCGGACTGGACGGGAGACATGCAGGCCATCACGCATTTTGCGGACGGCTTTCCCTTGCTGGTCATCGGCGAGGGGTCGCTGGCCGATCTGAACCGCCGTCTTGCCGGTAAAGGCGCGCCGCCGATCCCGATGAACCGCTTCAGACCGAATCTGGTGTTCAACGGTCTCGATGCCTATGAAGAAGACTTCGTGGACAGCCTCACGATCTGGACGGGGGAGGGTGCGGTGCAGGTTCGACTCGTCAAGCCCTGCGCGCGCTGCCCGATGCCCACGATCGATCAGGCGAGCGGAGTACCCGATCCGCTCTGGCCAAACGAGCCACTCGACACGATGAGCGCCTATCGCGCCAATGCGCGGCTCGATGGCGCGCTGACGTTCGGTCAGAATGGGATCGTTTCGACGGGATTCGGCGCGGTGCTGGCGCTTGGCCAGCAGATCGATGCCGAGCTGGCGTTTGACGATTAGGTAGCTAACGTTCGCCGATCAGGATAGTACGGCAGCGGTGCAGCTCTGATGGAGTGTTTCGCGGGACTTTTCCCCGGCGAACCTTAGGAATCCTGCCGTGTTCAACCGAGGCGCAACAGAAAACCAAAAATCTCGAGGGTAATGGCGAGCGCCACGATGGTGACCGGCAATGTCAGAACAATGACCCAGATCATCCGCGACGATCCCGGGGCGCGCCCGGATGGTTTGACCGTTTTCGCTGCTTCGCTTTCGCGTTCAGTCATGACTGGGCGTCCGTTGGTTGATGGGCTGGGGTCAATTATGCATCGCATCCAGGATTGCCGCTGTCCGATTGCAAACGATGCGAGCTTAAGTTCCCTTTAAGATGAGACGCATAGATTACTCACGTATGCGGCGTCGCATGAACCGATCGTTTCATGCACCGCGCAGTCTCCGAGAGTTACGTCCAGTTGCCCCTTGGCTTTGCAGGGGGTGACCTTTGCAGGCCCGGTCCATAGCCGGGCCTTTCTTTTTTTGTGGACGTGTCGAGCGCCATCCGTCGCGTCGGCGATGCGGACGGCGGCCACACAGCTAGCAGCTGCACGAATCAGGATCAGTGACTGATCGACTCGAGCGATAGCCCGCGCGTCGACGGTCCGAGCAGGATCATCACAATGCCGACCAGCATCGAAACGCCGATGAAAGCTGCCACGCCCGCTACCCCATATCCATGCAACAGGATGCCGATCGCGAGTCCCGCAAAGGCAGCGGAGATCCGGCTCCACGAATAGACAAAGCCGATTGCCCGGGCCCGGATCCGGGTGGGGAAAAGTTCGGCCTGATAGCCGTGATACGCGTACGACATGATGTTCGCCGCGAGCGTGAACAGCACGCCCAGCACGATCAGCAGCCATGGTTCGGAGGCCTGGGAAAACACGGCGATCACCACCGCCATCGTAATCAGGCCGCCGCAGATCTGCGTCTTGCGCTCGAACTTGTCGGCAAACCACACGCCCAGCATCGGCCCGAACGGATTGGCGATGGCAATCACGAATGCATAGCCAAGGCTCGCAGTCACATGAATGCCGCGATGGATGAGGAGGGTCGGCACCCAGGCGGCGAAACCATAGAAGCCGATTACCTGGGCCATGTTGAAGATCGACAGGAGCAGGGTACGTCGACGGTATTGCGGCCCGAAAATCTCCCCATATGAGCCCGTACCAGCCTGCTCGGGCGCGACCGGTTGCGGCGGCGGCAAGACCACACCTTTCTCTGCGGCGACACGACGTTCGATATCCGCGACGATGCGCTCAGCCTCCTCAATGCGGCCATGGCGCGCGAGCCAGCGCGGGCTTTCGGGAATCTTGCGACGCAGGATCCACACGATCACGGCGCCGACAGAGCCGATCAGGATCACCACGCGCCAGTATTCGAGGCCAAGCGGCTGGGTGCCTTTGAGCGCATAGGCGAGAAAGGCGACCACCGGCACGACCGAGAACGTAATGAACTGGTTGACCGCATAGGCCCGGCCGCGCTCGCCACCGGGGATCAGTTCTGAGATGTAGGTGTCGATGGTAACCAGTTCGACGCCGATGCCGATGCCCGAAATCAGACGCCAGATATCGAGCGCGAAGCCGGACGTCTGGAAAGCCATGATCACCGTGCAGACCATGTACCAGATCAGCGACCAGGTGAACACGACGCGTCGCCCGAAACGGTCCGCCACGAAGCCGAACGCCACGGTGCCGATCCACAGGCCCGCGAAGGTGGCAAACACGAAAGTCCCGAACCCGGCCACCGCGAGCGGCTGCAGTGCCGCAAAAAATCCCAGCGATTCGGGTTTGAACAGTCCGGACTCGACCATGCCGGGGGCCACATAACCGGTGAAGAACAGGTCGTAGAACTCGAAGACGCCGCCGAGTGAAATCAGGATCACCATGGTCCAGACGGTACGCGAAGGGGGTAACCGGTCAAACCGGGCGGCGATTTCCGCCGCCTGCTGTGTGGACATGAGCGCCTCTTGTTCTAAAGGTTTTGTAAGGTTGACGGCTGAGCGGGTGATGGCTCGCGGCAATTTCGCACGGCGCGGCGTGCGGGCGCAATGCGTGCGAATACGGAGCGAGATGAGCCGGTTGGTTTTGCAAACCGAGCCGCGTAGGTGAAACGATAATGACTCGGTAAATAATCCGGTCGAACCTTAACTGACTCTTTGGCAATATCTATAATCATCAAATACCGATGCATTAACGCGTCAAAGGAGTATCGAATCCCAATGACCCAACAGCCCCCTCACGACCCCGCGATTGCCCCTTCAGACGTCGGCGAAGAAGAGAAAGCGCAGCTCCAGTGCTATCGCAGCGGTGCCGCCGCGCGTCTCGCACGAATGCCCGTCACAACGCTGCGGATCTGGGAGCGGCGCTATGGCGTGGTCGCGCCGCCCAAAAGCGCGTCGGGGCAACGCCTCTATTCGTCGCAGGATGTGCAGCGGCTGATCCTGCTGAAGAAATTGGTGGAACGCGGTCACGCGATCGGCTCGATCGCGCGGCTCGAACTCGATCAGCTGGATCGCCTCGCGCTGACGTATGCGGAAGCGGCGTTCCCGCCTGGTCCGCTGGATGATGTCACGGAGTCGACGCTCACGATTGTCGGCACCTCGCTCGCACGCCGTTTGCGCAGCGATCTGCCGGAGTTGCGTTCCGCCAGCCAGCCACGCCTCACCGTATTCGACGACATCAAGGACGCTCAGGCGCATCCGCTGAAAACGGATGCGCTGGTGATTCATGTCGCGTCGCTGCACGACGAACTCGTGCAAGCCGTGCTTGGGCTCGGCGAAACGTGTCATGCCAAGGTGCTCGCTGTCGTCTACGCATTCGGTACCGAGCACAGCGTGAATACGCTGCGCTATGCGGGCGTGCGGGTGTATCGCGAGCCGCTTGAGAAGCTGCAGGCACGGCAGATTCTGCGCGACCTGTCACCGCAGACGCAGCCACGCGATGCTGTTGAAGCCTACGCACGTACGCCGCGTCGCTACTCCGACGACGCGCTTGCATCGATCGCCGGGCGCTCGACCACCATCGCGTGCGAGTGCCCGCGCCATCTTGCCGGTCTGATCCAGCAGTTGTCGTCGTTCGAGCAGTACAGCGACGATTGCATGTCGCGCACGCCGGCCGACGCGGCGCTGCATCGCTATCTGGGGGAGGTGGCGAATCGCGCCCGGGCGATGTTCGAGCTGGCGCTCGAGCGGGTGGCGCGGGAGGAGCGGTGGGCGCCGGAGGAGGGTGGTTGAGCGAAGAATGCAGCTTTGCCCGGCACCGATTCCATTTCAAAGTCCATTCACTTCGGATAGCTGACAATCCGTTAGCCAATTCCCGATTCGGTCATCATCGTCCGACGCTGCCGGCGTTCGCCAGTCCCTCAGCCCGCTTTAGCGGCACCATCACCCCAGCGCGCGTATGATCGATACCTACCGTACCCAACATCCCAGCCATCGTTTGCGGAGGAACCTATTGTATGAGCGCGCCTGAAGAAGTCGTATTCCTGCTCGACGTCGACAATACCTTGTTAAACAACGATCAGGTCGTGGCGGATTTACGCGAGCACCTGACCGAACAGTTCGGAACCACGAGCAGCGACCGCTACTGGGAAATCTTCGAAACCTTGCGCAGCGAGCTGGGTTACGCCGATTACCTCGGGGCCTTGCAACGCTACCGGCTGGAACGTCAATGCGACACGCGGCTGATGTTGATGTCGTCGTTCCTGATCGACTACCCGTTCGCCACCCGCCTGTTCCCGGACGCACTTGCGGCAATCGAGAATATGGCCAAGCGCGGGCCTACCGTGATCCTGTCCGATGGCGACGTCGTGTTCCAGCCCCGTAAGATCAAGCAGTCGGGGCTATGGGATGCGGTGGAGGGGCGGGTGCTGATCTACATCCACAAGGAACGGATGCTCGACGAAGTCGTGCAACGGTATCCGGCAAAGCGCTACGTGATGGTGGACGACAAACTGCGCATCCTCGCCGCCATGAAGCAGATCTGGAAAGAACGGCTGACGACAGTCTTTCCCCGCCAGGGGCACTACGCGCTCGATCCGGCCAATATTGCCGCTTATCCCCCGGCAGACGTAACAGTCGAACATGTCGGAGAACTGGCCACGATGGACCTCAGCGTGCTCTGAAGGCCGGTTGCCATGGCGATACGCACGCACCGTCACCGCTTTGTCATCTGGCTGGCATAACGACCACGCACTATAGGAGAGTGCGGAGGCGGCTATCCGTTGGCCGACCATCCGCGGGCGGCTGATCCACTCGGCCGCCCCACGACAACCATGCAAAAGAAGGCGGCGAACGTTAACACGCTGCCCCTGTCAGATTCGGAGACTGAATGAAGGCGAGCTGCTGCCGTACCTACGGCGGCGGCAACCGCGGGACCCTAACCATGGAGCGACCCGATGGCCGAGATCAATACCCTTTCCCCCTCGACTTCCCCCGTGCTGGACGACGAGACGTTGCGCAAGATGGACCGCTACTGGCGTGCCTGCAACTACCTCGCAGCGGGGATGATCTACCTGCGCGCCAATCCGCTGCTGCGCGAGCCGCTCAAAGCCGAACACATCAAACGCCGCCTGCTGGGCCACTGGGGTTCCGATCCCGGGCAGAGTTTCCTGCTGGTGCATCTAAACCGCCTGATCAAAAAGCTCGACCTCAACGTCATCTATATCGCCGGCCCCGGGCATGGCGCGCCGGCTACCTTGGCGAGCAGCTATCTCGAGGGCCGCTATTCGGAAATCTACCCTGACCGCAGTGAAGACGAAGCCGGCATGCAGCGCTTTTTCCGGCAGTTTTCGTTCCCCGGCGGGATCGGTTCGCATTGCACACCGGAAACGCCCGGCTCGATCCACGAGGGCGGTGAACTCGGTTACAGCCTCTCGCATGGTTATGGCGCGGCCTTCGACAATCCCGATCTGATCGTCGCCGTGATGGTGGGCGACGGCGAGGCGGAAACCGGACCGCTCGCGACCTCCTGGCATTCGAACAAATTCCTCAACCCGATCCGCGACGGTGCGGTGTTGCCGGTCCTGCATCTGAACGGCTACAAGATCGCCAATCCGACGATCCTCGCCCGCATTCCACATGAGGAACTGGAAGCGTTGCTAACAGGCTACGGACACAAGCCGTATTTCGTCGAAGGCGACGAACCGGAGTCGATGCATCAGAAGATGGCGGCGACGCTCGAGCATTGCATCGGCGAAATCCGTGCGATCCAGCAGCAGGCGCGCTCGAGTGGCAGCGCCGTGCGGCCGCGCTGGCCGATGATCGTGTTGCGCTCGCCGAAGGGCTGGACTGGCCCGAAGGAAGTGGACGGCCATAAGGTCGAAGGGTCGTGGCGCGCGCACCAGGTGCCGATTCTCGATCCGGCGACCAACGATGCGAGTCTCAAACTGGTCGAGAGCTGGATGAAGCGCTACCGTCCGGAAGAACTGTTCGACGAAAAGGGCAAGCTCGTCGCCGAACTGCGCGACATGGCGCCGACCGGCACGCGCCGCATCAGCGCCAATCCGCATGCCAACGGCGGGTTGCTGTGCAAGGCGCTCGACATGCCGGACTTCCGCGAGTACGCCGTCGAGGTGAAGACGCCCGGCGCGGAGTACGTACCGCCTACCGAAGTGCTCGGCAAGTTTCTCGGCGAAGTCATGCGCCGCAATATGAGCGACTTCCGCGTGTTCGGCCCTGACGAGACTGCCAGCAACCGGCTGACTGCAATCTACGAAGTGTCGGAGAAAACCTGGCTCGCCAAAACCGAGCCTGGCGATGCGGATGGCGGCGAGCTTTCGGTGGATGGCCGCGTCATGGAAATGCTTAGCGAGCACACGCTCGAAGGCTGGTTCGAAGGTTACGTGCTGACCGGCCGGCATGGGCTCTTTGCCACCTACGAAGCGTTCGTGCACGTGATCGATTCGATGTTCAACCAGCACGCCAAGTGGCTCGAAAAGTCGAAACTCGAGTTGAGATGGCGGCAGCCGGTGCCGTCCATCAACCTGCTGATCACGTCGCTGGTCTGGCGTCAGGATCACAACGGTTTTACGCATCAGGACCCGGGTTTTCTCGACGTGGTCACCAACAAGAGTCCGAATGTGGTGCGCATTTATATGCCGCCTGACGCCAACTGTCTGCTGAGCGTGGCCGACCATTGTCTGCGCTCGCGCGATTACGTCAACGTGATCGTCGCCGATAAACAGCCGCATCTGCAGTACCTCAGCATGGACGATGCCGTCACGCACTGTACGAAGGGCATCGGCATCTGGAGCTGGGCCTCCACCGATCACGGCGCCGAGCCGGACGTGGTGATGGCCTGTGCAGGCGACATCCCGACCATGGAGTCGCTCGCGGCCGTGGAGATTCTGAAGGAGAAGTTTCCGACGCTGAAAATCCGCTTCGTCAACGTGGTCGATCTGTTCAGGCTGATGCCCGACACCGAGCATCCGCATGGTTTGTCGGACCGCGACTTCGATTCGCTGTTCACGGCCAACAAGCCGGTGATCTTCAACTTCCATTCGTATTCGTCGCTGATCCACAAGCTCACATATCGCCGCACCAATCACGAGAACCTGCACGTGCATGGCTATCACGAGAAAGGCAACATCAACACGCCGCTGGAACTCGCGATCATCAACCAGGTGGACCGCTTCTCGCTCGCAATCGACGTGATCGATCGGGTGCCAGGTCTGCGCGGCGTCGGCGATCATGTGAAGGAGTGGCTGCGCGGTCAGATCATCGAGCATGTCGCGTATGCGCATACCGAGGGTATCGACTGCGAGGAGATCCGCAACTGGACATGGAAGGGCTAAGACGATGCCGGATACTACTGCGAAAAGCGAACCGACCATCCTGGTTCTGAATAGCGGCTCGTCGTCGCTCAAGTTTGGTCTGTTCAAGGCGGCTCACGCTGCCGGCGATTCGCAGGCCGATCAGGATGACGAAACGTTATTGCTCGAAGGCAGCGCGGAGGGAATCGGCCGAGCGGACGGCAGCCTGAAGATAAAGACAGCCGACGGCACCGTGCTGCTGCAGAAAGACCAGGTGCTGGAGTCGCAAACCGATGCTCTGCAGAGTCTCGCCAGCGTGCTGGCGGACCATGGACATACGCGGCCGGTGGCAGTCGGCCACCGCGTGGTGCATGGCGGCCCGCATCTGCGCGAGCATCAGCTTCTCACACCGGAAGTCAGGCAGCGCCTGCAGGAGGCGGTGCATTTCGCGCCGCTGCATATCCCGCCCGCGCTTGCCTTGATCGATCAGGCGCAGAAGATTTTCGGCGATGCGGCGCATTACGCCTGTTTCGACACCGCGTTCCATCGCACCATGCCGCGCGTGGGTACGCAGCTTGCGTTGCCGCGCCGCTATGCGCAGGCGGGCGTGATTCACTACGGCTTTCACGGTTTATCGTACGAATCGCTGGTGCGGCGTCTGGGCGCCGATCTGCCTTCGCGGGCGGTGTTTGCGCACCTGGGGAACGGTTCGAGCGTGTGCGCGTTGCGGGATGGGCGCTCTGTGGATACCTCGATGGGCATGACGCCAACCGGCGGCATGCCGATGGGCACGCGCAGCGGTGATCTCGACCCTGGGGTGCTGCTATACCTGATGCGCACCGAGCATCTCGATGCGGACAAACTCGAAACGCTGCTGACACGCCAGAGCGGTCTCGCCGGTTTTACCGAAGGCGAGGGCGATATGCAGGCGCTGGAGAAACGCAGCGCCGCAGGCGATGAGGACGCAGAACTGGCGGTCGAAGTGTTCGCGACGGCGGTGCGTAAATATGTCGGCGCCTACGCGGCGTTGCTGGGCGGGATCGATCTGCTGGTGTTTGCGGGCGGCATTGGCGAGCACAGTGCGGAAGTGCGGCGCCGTGTCTGTAACGGGTTGGAATTTCTCGGGCTGAATGCAGACGATCCTGCGGGGAGGGTGCGCGTTCTTCACACCGAGGAGGAGCGGCAAATCGCCCGCCATTGCCGGACGTTGATGCAACACGAGAAGCGTTAGCCACCGCGGCGCCCGCCGCCGCTCTTGTTGCTTTTGCCGCTTTTCGCAAGCCTGGGCCCGTTGTCACCGGTCTTGTTACCGCGCGTCACCGTGGTCTGGTCGGATACCCCTGTCACGCCGAACAGGCGGGTCACATCTTCCAAAGCGGCTGAACGCTGCTCGTCCCGGTCAACCTGACCCAGCAGCGTTACGTGCCCGCGTTCGATCTTTACCTTGAACATGTCCTTCGGCAACCACGCGTCCCACGCGAGGCGCCTGAGCACTTCCACAGCGAGCTGGTCATCGTGCTGTATTTCGGAGTCCACACCGCGAATCTCGATGGCGACAACCACCGCTTTGACACCCTCCACCCGCAACGCAGCGCTTTCGGCCGCCTGCTTTTGCCCGGCGTGTTCGACGTAGCCCAGCAGGGTCACGACGCCGGCATCCACCGCGACAGCGGCTCGTCCCGCAGGCACATCCGCCGCGTTTAGCTCGAGCAGCACGGCGCGCTGCAACGCGTCGTCGTTCGAAAGGGCTCGTTTCATGGGACCTCGATCTCCTTGTCCGGCGTCGCCTTGCGTGGGGCGAAAGTGCGACAACCGGGTCTGTTTTCTCATTATGCGTTGTTCCCGCCAGCGGCGTCTTGCTCGTAGCCGCTACCTGCGGCACAGCGCTTGCTCGAACACAGCAAGCGCTGCGGCTCCTGAACGGCCGCGCCGACACATCGACGCGGCCAGGGAGGCCCTCATGTTAGATACCCGTATGCGTGCCGCGGATCACGAGGCGAAGCGGCGTGCCCAAAACGCTGTATATGACGAAGATACGGTCGCTGCCCATCGTCAGGACTCTGTAAAAACTGCCGGCGCGGCGCTCGAAGATTTCCTGACTCATGCACGCTTCGACTCAGCGGATCCCGCCGCACTAGGCGTCATCCTGACGCAAATGATCGCAGCCGGTCACGACCGTTTGCCGTTGCCGGGCAGCGGCCACACGCTGGCCCGCTGGCGTGCGTTGGCGGCAGTCGCAGCGCGCGATCTCGGTCTCGTCAAACTGTTCGAAGGGCATACCGACGCTCTCGCGATCCTCGCCGAACTTAAGGCGCCTGCCGTGCCCCCCGGAAGTAGTTGGGGCGTATGGGCAGCCGAGGCGCCCGACGCCCGCTTGACCGCTACGCCGCTTGCAAACGGCCAATTGCAGCTGGATGGCGTCAAGGCATGGTGCTCAGGCGCACGCGCGCTCAGCCATGCCGTGGTGACCGCATGGTTGGGCGACGAGCCGGTGCTGGCCGCCGTCGCGCTAACCCAGCCGTCCGTTTCGATCTCTTCAGACCACTGGCAAGCCGTCGGCATGCGCGCGACCGAGAGCGGCGATGTCCGCTTCGAGCAAACCCGCGCCATTCAGATCGGCACGCCGCGCGACTACGTCAACCGCGCTGGCTTCTGGCAGGGCGGCGCAGGCATCGCGGCGTGCTGGTACGGCGCCGCCGCAGGCATCGCTCACATGATGGCCGACGCCGTGGCGGCTCGCCCCGATGCCCATCGTCTCGCGCACATGGGAGCGGTCGATGTCGCGCTGGCCGGTGCTGCGGCGGTGTTGCGCGCCACCGCCGCGCAGATCGACGCTCGCCCGCGCGCTGACGTCCAGATTGCGGCGTTACGCGCACGCCTGATTGTCGAGGCGGCGGCCACCACGGTCATGACCCACGCGGGCCGCGCGCTCGGCGCCGCGCCGCTATGCCGCAACGAGCGCTTTGCCCGCGCCATGGCCGACCTGCCGGTTTTCCTCAGACAGAGCCACGCCGAGCGCGATCTGGCCGCGCTCGGCGAGCGCGTGCTGTCGGAGCAAGCAGGCGGGAATGGTAATGCCGAATCCCGCGGAGACAACGGCGTGTGGTCGCTCTAGACAGCCCGCGCGATTCGCTTCAGAAAATGGCGGGACAAACAGGATTGACGATTGATACAGAGCTGGCGCAACGAGCCAGACCCTGAGCTTTAAAACAAGGTGTCCGAAATGATTTCATCAGGCTGCTACTTCGACTCACTCTATGAAGCCTGCGACGACCCGTGGGGCTTTCGCAACCGCTGGTACGAGCGCCGCAAACGTCTGCTGACGATGGCGCTGCTGCCACGCGAGCGTTATAGGCGTGTCTTCGAGCCGGGTTGCGCAAACGGCGAGCTCTCGGCGCAGCTTGCTGCCCGTTGCGACAGTCTGCTCGCGACCGATCTCAACGAAACCGCGGTGCGCCTCGCAAGCGAGCGCCTCGAGGCGCTGCCACACGTGCTGGTCGAGCGCGGCAGCGTGCCCGACGACTGGCCGGCCGGCAGATTCGACCTGATCGTCATCAGCGAACTCGCGTATTACCTGAGCTCGCCAGAACTGGAGCGGCTAGCCGAATGCATCAAGGCGGCACTCACGCCGGACGGCACTTTGCTGGCTTGCCATTGGCGCCGACCCTTCGATGCGGCTCCACAATCGGCGGCATCCGTGCATGCGTTGCTCGATGCGCGCTGCGGACTCACACGGCTCGCGCGTCACGAAGACGCCGACATGCTGCTCGACGTCTGGTCGCGCGATCCGCGCTCGGTGGCCGAACAGGAGGGGCTGGCATGATCGGCATCGTGATTCCTGCCCATAACGAGGAGGCGTGGCTCGCGCGCTGCCTCGCGTCGATTCTCGAAGCGGCGCGCGATCCCGCACTGGGCGGCGAAGTGGTGCGAACGATTGTGGTGCTCGACGATTGCACCGATCGTTCCGCCGAGATCGCCACGTGTTGCGGCGTGGAGACGCTCGCGTTGCAGGCGCGCAATGTCGGCATCGCGCGAGGCGCCGGTGCACAGCGCCTGCTCGCGGCGGGCGCGCGCTGGCTCGCGTTCACCGATGCCGACAGCCGCGTTGCGCCCGATTGGCTGGCGGCGCAGTTGTCGCTCGCTGCGGATGCCGTGTGCGGGTCGATCTGCGTCGACGACTGGGCGGCGCATCCACAGCAGGTGCGCGACTACTTCCGCCAGACCTATGTCGACGCGGACGGCCATCGTCACGTGCATGGCGCCAACCTTGGCGTATCTGCGCAGGCGTATCGTCGGGCAGGCGGTTTCGCGCCGCTCGCCTGCAGCGAAGATGTGGCACTGGTGGAGCAGTTGCAGGCGAGCGGGGCATGCATCGCGTGGAGCGCCGCGCCGCGGGTCGTGACGAGTGCTCGGCGCGCAAGCCGGGCGCGCGGCGGCTTCGGCGATACGCTGTCCGCATGGGGCGTCAAGCTGGCCGAGCCGTTGTATGGCTATGAAAATTGTCCGGCTGCCGCGGCGGAGCCCTTGCCGCCGACGCTGTGCATGGAACCGTGCGAACTGGAGGAGGTTATCGAAATTCGCGATCCGTTCGACGACCCGTACCTCAAGACCTCGCCTTCGTAAGTTGCGCCGGCGTATCGGGCGCGCCCATGCGGTTGGCCGCGTCGAGCGGCGTTACGCCCGACGCGTCGCGCGCTTGCGGATTGGCGCCGTGGGCAAGCAGCAGATCGACGATCTCGGTGCGATTGAACATGGCCGCGATCATCAACGCAGTGCGGCCGTCCGGCGAGGCACCCTCGACATCCGCGCCGCCCGCGAGCAGGGCTTCGACAACCTCCTTGAAGCCCTTGAACGCCGCGCCCGCAATAGGGCTCTGGCCGTTGTCGTTGCGCAGATCAGGATCCGCGCCGTGTTCAATCAGGGTGCGCACCGCATCGGCGTGACCGTGATAGCTCGCCAGCATCAGCAGACTGTCGCCTTTCTCGTTGCGCAGATTGGGCGGCACCCCTTTGCCGATCACCGCCGCGAGCGTGGCGGCTTCACCGCGCCGTGCGGCGTCGAAGACTTCGCGTGCGACGTCGAGCAGGTCTGAATCGATGCCGCCATTAGCATCGATTGAAGAGGATTTGGGTTCGTCGTTCAAGGTGGACTCCGTGCAATGCGGTCGCAGCAGACGCGGGCGTTGCACGATTCGCATCGCCCGCCTGCTGCGCTCAAGGGTTCGGCTGCGGCTCGTGGCGCCCCTCGTTCGGTTGCGCGCGGCCCTGCGGTTGTTGCTGCGGCTGACCTTGCGGACGTGCCGGCATCTGGGCCGGCGGCCTGCCACCGTTTTCGGGCGGTCTGCCACCGTACTGCTGCTGCGGTTGTCCCTGCGGCTGCTGCGGGGCGCCATGCGGTCCCGCATTCGGACGATACACCGGTTGACCTTGACCCTGCATCGGCGGCGGGTACGGATGGCCGCCGTTTGGGTAAGGCTGACCAGGGTGAGGCGGCGGCTGATACGGGCGTCCCTGATAGCCGCCGGGCGGGCCGCCATGACGCCAGCGATCGCGATCGCCATACCACGGACGGCCGGCATAGTAGCGGCCCCAGTAGTCGTCGATCGAAAACACGATGACTGGCAGACCGATCACCGCGCCGTAGCTCTGCAGCGGCACTTCGTTGCCTTCGTACGCGTACGTGAGGGCGTTGCCGTCGACCCAGCCGCGCAGATCGCCGAGCGCTACATCGCACCATTCGTAATCGCTGACGCAGTCGAACACCTCGACCGGCTGATTGGGCCCAAGGCCGGTTACTACCGGATAGTCGTCGCCGGGTCCTGCCATCAGGTTAATGGGTTGATTCGTGAGCGCATCCACCTGGGCGAAGGCGAGGCAAGGAAAAGCGAGTGCTGCGGCAAACGCCGCGCGGGTTGCCAGTTTGAGCGTGGCAGTGGGCCGGATTGGCATGAGAAACGCGCCTGAGGTCGCTGTAGTTGGTAGGTGACCAGCGTAGCAGATGGGCGACGCTTAGGCTGTAAGCGCGCGGGCCGTGGCAGCGCGAAATTGTGTGAATTTGAAACCGGGCGTAACGGCCGTGGGCTTCGGCCTGAAGCGGTGGCGTGCGTTGCATTGAAATCGCACTGAACGTATCGCCGGCGCGGCCACGAGGAGGCTCGCACCGAGGCAGCGCTACAGGCGCTGGTTCGCCTGGCGGATTGATAAGACCATGCGTATACGTTACCGTCGCGCTACCGTCCGGAGCGGGCACGCCGCTTGCTGGCGCTTAGACAGTCGCCTGAGCAGCCGCTCAAGCAACGCATGCCGTTGCGCGGGCGAACCCGCTGCATCTGCGGCAGCTGGCGCCGGAGGTTCGGTGGCTGCAGCCGTGCGGCATTTTCCGCTTTCGATCCTGGAGAAAAACACATGCATATCGTGACGAACGTGGGGCCGCTCGCGGCACTGATTGCGGGCATTCTGATTCTCGTGGTGCCGCGCCTGCTCAATTACATCGTGGCGCTGTATCTGATCATCATCGGCCTGCTCGGCCTGTTCGGCGACCACATTCGCTGATCGACATGGCCGCTGGACGCCCGTTGGCGTCCAGCGATCATCATCCGCCGCGCGTCAGCGCCCGGCACCCGATGCCGCGCGGCCGACGTTGGCCGTAGCGAGCGGCGCTTCGTCGAGACGGCGAAATATCAGCGCCGACACCAGCGTAATCACACCCATGCAGACGAAGCTCAGACGGAAGCCCATCGCCGCCGAGCCGAGCTGTGCCGCGAACAGCTTCACCAGGCCACCGCCGATCGATACGCCAAGCCCCATCGCCAGCATCTGCACCATCGAAAACAGGCTGTTGCCGCTGCCCGCGTCTTCGTGCGAGAGACCCTTCAAGGTTACGCTGTTCATTGCGGCGAACTGCATGGAGTTACCGGCGCCGAACACGGCCAGCACGATAATTTCGACAAACAGCGGCGTGCCGCGCGAGATCAGTGCGAAGGCCACGATTGCCGCACCGACGATCACCGTGTTGACCAGCAGGAACATGTCATAGCCGTAACGCCGGATAAGCGGCGCGATCCAGCGTTTGGCGACAGTGCCGGCGAGCGCGGCCGGCAACATCATCAAGCCCGAATGGAGCGGCGTATAGCCGAGTTGCAACTGCATCAGAAGCGGCAGCAGGAACGGCACCGCACTCGAGCCGACGCGGCACACCAGATTGCCGATCAGGCCGACGCTAAAGTTAGGTTCGCTAAACAGTTTGAGCTTGAACAGTGGATTGGCACGGCGCTTTGCGTAAGGCACATAGGCGAGGGCCGAGACGAGACCCAGCACGAACAGACCCGCGGCCCACGCAGCGCGATGGGTTTGTACCGGTGTCTCCACTGCGAGCGAGAACGCGATCATGCACAGCGAGAGCAGGGCGCAGCCCGCCAGATCGAACGGCGGCGCGGCCGAGGTCGTGCCGCGCGGCAGATAGCGGTGCACGGCAAAGAGCCCGATGGCGCCAATCGGCACATTGATGAGGAAGATCCAGTGCCACGAAATGGCCTCCACGAACCAGCCGCCCAGCGTCGGTCCGACAATCGGACCGACTTGGCCCGCCACGGAAATAAACGCCAGCGCCGACACATACTGCTCGCCGGACACACTGCGTAGCACGGCAAGCCGCCCGATCGGCAACAGCATCGAACCACCGACGCCTTGCAGTACCCGCGCAATCACCAGTTGTCCGAGCGTGTGTGCGCTCGAGCAGCACAACGAGCCGAGCACGAAGATCAGGATGGCCGCGAAATAAACCCGGCGCGTGCCGTAGCGGTCGGCGAGCCAGCCCGAGGCGGGCGTGAGCATCGCCATGGTGAGCGTGTAGGCGACGATCACCGGCTGCATGGCCAGCGGTTTTTCGTTCAGGCTGTGCGCGATCGACGGCAAGGCCGTGTTGACGATCGTCGTATCGAGCGACTGCATGAAGAAGCCGGCAGCGACGATCCATAGCAGCGCAGTCTGGGTTGAATCCTTACTCATGTGAACTTCTCGGGGATGCTGGGGCGCCTCGCGCGCCTTGCACCGCAACAAGGCGGTGGGAGTCATTCGATGACGCAACTGACGACGCAAGCATTGGGCAATTAATCGGGATAGCGACATGATATTGACATATACGTCAATCGGGAACCCCACTAGGGACATTGACTGTTATCGGCATTGCCGATAACAATGACGCATGCTCAATCCTATCTGGCTCAAGACTTTTGCCGCTGTCGCCGCGTGTCATAGCTTCACGGAGGCGGGGCGGCAACTCGGCCTCACGCAGTCGAGCGTGAGCGAACACATCCGGCGGCTCGAACAGGAAATCGGCCGGCGGGTGTTCGTGCGCGATACCCACTCGCTCGCCATGACGCCCGATGGCGAGGCGATGCTTGCGCACGCCAGCGTGATCCTGCAGGCGCTGACGCGGGCCGAATCGCAGTTTCGAGCGCCGCGCCTGAAGGGCCGGGTGCGGCTCGGTTCGTCCGATGACGTTGCGCTCGGCCCGCTACCCACCGTGCTGGCGGCGTTCCGCAATGCCCATCCCGACGTGGAACTGGAAATCACCATCGGCATGACCGGCAGGCTTTATGAACTGCTGGACGCGGGTTCGATCGATCTGCTGGTCGGCAAGCGGCGTCTCGGCGACCGGCGCGGCGTGCCGCTTTTCACCGGACGGCTCGAGTGGCTTGCGCGTACCGGTACGCTGGTGGACATGACGCAACCGCTGCCGCTGATCCTCGTGGCGGAGCCGAGCGTCACCCGCGCCGTGGTGCTGGATGCGCTCGCCGAAGCGGGTTTCAGCTGGCAGGTGGTATGCACGAGCAGCAGTCACTCAGGATGCATTGCCGCGGCACGCGGCGGCCTGGGCATTACCGTGCGGCCGCAATATCTGACGGCACGTGGCCTCGCGGCGCCGGTCAACAGTGCGAGCCTGCCGGTTTTGCCGGATGTGGAGTTCATCGCGCTTGCCGCCAGACGGCTCAGCCGCCCTGCGGGCACATTGCTGCAGTTGCTGCACGACAGCGATCTGCGTGGGACGTGGGTCGGCGAGTAGCGTGCTACCTTAAAGCTTCAGCCAACACGGAACTACATGATGTCGACCGCCTCTCCACTCGCACTCCACCGGTTTCCTCGTTTCAGCCTGCTCGAAGGAGCCACGCCTATCCAGCCTCTCGCACGCCTGAACCGGCAGCTTGGCGGTGTCGAAGTGTTCGTCAAGCGTGACGATCTGAACTGGCTTGGCGGTGGCGGCAACAAATTGCGCAAGCTCGAATTTCTGGTCGGCGAAGCCATCGCGCAGGGCGCAGACACGATCATCACGGTCGGCGCGCGCCAGTCGAACCATGCGCGCCTGACCGCGGCAGCGGCGGCGCGAGCCGGTCTGAAGTGCGAACTGGTTCTGACTCGACTGGTGCCGCGGTACGACGACGACTACCTCGAGAACGGCAATATCGTGCTGAATGACCTGTTCGGCGCCCATGTGCACGACTTGCCGGGCGACGCGAATGCGCTAGCGTTTGCAGAAGAGCGCGCGACAGCTTTACGCGCCGAAGGACGCAAGGTGTATGTCTGTCCGTTGGGCGGATCGAGCCCGGCCGGTTGCCTCGGCTATGCGGATTGCGCGGCGGAAATCGTCGCGCAGTCGGAGCAGATGGGCGTTCCGTTCGATTACATCGTGGGACCGAACGGCAGTGGTGGCATGCACGCCGGCCTCGTGGCCGGGATGATCGCGCTGGGTCGTACCACGCCCTCAGTCATCGGATACGGTGTGTATGGTCCAGCCGAAGCCGCCCACGCCGCGACCCTCGACAAGGCCAATCAGACGATCCGCCTGATCGATCCAACGCTCAGTGTGCCCAGTGAAGCGGTGGTTGTCGACGGCAGTCAGCTTGGCGACGGCTACGGGATCCCCACTGAAGCGATGCTGCGGGCGGTGCGACTGCTGGCCTCAACGGAGGGGCTTCTGCTCGATCCCGTGTACAGCGGTAAAGCTTTTGCAGGTCTGTTGGATGGAATCGAGACCGGCGCGTATCGTGCCGGACAGCGCTTGCTGTTCGTGATGACGGGTGGTTTGCCAGGGCTGTACGCCTATCGGAGCGCGTTCGAAGGTTCCAGATAACGGCTAGTGCGCGTCTCGGGCTTATCCGTTCAACCAGCGGATGGCATCGTCGACGACCGTATCCCAGTCTCCCGTTAACGTTTGGCGCAGTACGCTGACGTTATCCATCCAGGGCGTGATAGAGCCTTGGCTACCCCAGCGCCAGTCGCAGGAGACCGATGTCAGCACAGCGGTGGGCTTGCCGATCATTGCACTGAGATTGGCAACGCCCGAGTCCACCGCAATGACCGCGTCCAGTTGTTCGATGCAGGCAGCTGTGTCCGCAAAATCTTCGATGCCCGGGTTGTATTGGCCAAGATTGCCAGAGGGAATGCCGGCGAGCGGCTGAGCCGCGGGATGGTGCAGACTCACGAAGTGTATGTTGGGCTCGACTTGCGCATCGCTAACCAGGCGATTCACGGCAGCAAGCGGCAAGCTGCGCGCAGCAGCCCAATAGCGGTCTATGCTGCTGGCCTCGATAAAGTGACGTTGACTGCAATCCCAAAACAGCCCGACCAGACGCTTCCCGGAGTGTTTCGCCCTCAGGGCTTGCACCCACCCGGCAGCAATATTTCGTTCTGTTAAGGGTGCCTGGATGTAGGGCGTGAAGTACGGCGCGGGCGGCGTCGTGCGCGCTGCAGCCAGCACTGGCAGATGCAGCAATGTGATGTGCAGGTCTGGCGCGAAGGCCCGCACAGCATCCCGTAGCGCCTCGGGTAATGGGGCACCCCGATCGAGCGGGCGCTCTGCACTGACAACCGTGCATTGCGGCAACGCCGCTTTCATCAGCGCGTGAATCCGGCTGTCGCAACTGACCATAATGGTCGCGCCGGCCGCAAGCCAATGCGAAAGGCAGGAAAAGAGCAAAAACTGATCGCCGAAGCCTAACTGATTCGTGACGAGCAGGCGCTTGCCACGCAGATCCTGTTCACCCGTCCAGCTGGGTACACCGTCTGGTCGATAACTGCCGCTGTTGTCCTGATTGCGCGCGAGCCAGTGGTTGAAACCCTGAGGCAGTCCAGTCTTGAGGAGGGCCTCGCCCAATAGGCGCTCGGCTACTGGGGCCAGAGGGGCGTTATCGGCCGCGGCCCCCTGCCATGCGCGCCGCAACATGGGGATGCCGCGTTCGAAGTCGCCCGCCATCTCAAGACTATGTCCAAGATTCAATTGATAGAAAGTGGTGTTCCAAGGCAGCGACGCGTAGTGAAGCCAGGTTGCGATGGCTTCGAAGTGCCGCCCGAGTAACGTCAGGCAATGCGCGCGCAGGCAGACGAATTCAATGTTCCGGGGATCCAGCGTTAATGCCTTCTCGGCCCATGGCAACAATTCACCGTCACGCTTAAGCTCGATTAGCGCGAGACAAATGTCTTTTAGCGCAGCCAGATCTTCTGGTGCTAGCGCGTGCGCTGCTAACGCCCTTTGCAATGATGCGTCCATTTGTTTACTTATTTATCGATTTATCGGACTCAGCCGAGAAAGCGTCAAATGATAGCGCCGCGCCATAAAAAATCATGGCAAATCTATTATGTTTTACGACAACCGAAAATTCAAAAAAACCGGGGGTTATTCTGCAGGACTGATTGATGCCGCGTCTCGCACGCCGATGCGCGGCATCCATTGGCTCTTTTAGCGCGAATCGCCGTCATGATGCGGATCGTGCTTATCCTTTTGCTGTACTTCCTTGGGCTCAAGCCGCGTCTTGCCGCCCGTCGACGGTGCGTCGCTTGCCGGGAAACTGTCTTCCACGGCCTGATCGATCTGCGCTTCGCCCTTATCGGCGTGCGGATGCTTCTCGGTGTGCTGCTTCGACATGGTGTGCTCCTTGACTTGAACGATCCGGATCAACGATACGGGTCAAGGTTAAGCAGCAAGCCGCATGCCTCGCGCTTCCGCGAGAATCCAGTCGCGGAACAGCTCCATCGCCGGCGCCATGTGCCGCGATTTCAACCGGGTCAGCCAGTAGCTGCCGGTGCTCACTTCAGTGTCGAACGGGCGCATCAGCAGCCCGTTTTGCAGTTCGCGTCCGAACATGCACGGCGGTGCGAGCGCTACGCCCGCGGCTTGCATGGCGGCTTCCACCATCAGTCGCGACGAGTCGAACACCGGACCGTTGATCGTCCACGGCTCGAGTCCCGCGGCGTCGAGCCACAGGGTCCATTCATCGGCACGATATGAACGCAGCAGCGTTTCCTTGACGAGGTCGCGAGGCGTGGCGAGCCGTCTGGCAATCTCCGGCGCGCACAGCACGCTCAGCGGAGCGTCGAGCAGCAATTCGTTGTGAGTGCCAGGCCAGATTCCTTCGCCGAAGCGGATCGCAAAGTCGAGCCCCTCCGCGGCGAGATCTACAAGATTGTTGTGGGTCAGCAGCCGCAACTCGACAAACGGATGTGCGTCACGAAACGATTTGAGCCGTGGCATCAGCCAGCCGACCGCGAACGTGCCGACTACTCCCACCGTGAGCACCTCGTGGAAATGGCCGCCCTCGAACTGCTTGAGCACGCTTTCGATGCGTCCGAAGGCGTCGCTCAGCACCGGCAGGAGCGCCCGGCCTTCGTCGGTAATGCCGAGCCCGCGCGGCAAGCGCTTGAACAGCGTCGTGCCGAGCCGCTCTTCGAGCATGCGCACCTGCTGGCTGACGGCCGCCTGCGTGACGTTGAGTTCGAGTGCGGCGCGCGTGAAACTCAGATGGCGTGCCGACGATTCGAACGCGCGTAGCGCGTTAAGTGGGAGATGGGGACGCATACGATCCAGACCAAGATTTTCTTTACCCTAGGTCCGATTATCCCCGTTTGTGAGGCGCTCGCAAAGGTGAAACGGTCGCGCTCTGCCGCAACGCCAGCCTGCAGCCGCTAGCCACCACTCGGCTTACGCAGACGCACCGGAATCGACTTCGCTGCCGGCACGAGGCTCGATTTCGCGTGATGGTAAAGCGGGATCAGCGGATTGCATTCCGGGTAGTAGCCCATCATGCAGCCCTGTGGAATATCGAACGCATGCACGCGCATGCCGTCGAGTTCGCGCGCGATGCCGTCGTTCGACAACGTGGAAATACATACTGCGTCGCCTTCTGCAAAGCCGAGCCGAGTCAGGTCGTCACGATGCATCAGCAGCACTTCGCGCGTGCCGGTCACGCCGCGAAAGCGATCGTCCAGACCGTAGACCGTGGTGTTGAACTGGCTGTCGCCGCGAGTCGTCATCAGACGCAGCACATCTGGACCGGTGGACGGCATATCCGCGTCCTCATCGAGCGTCTCGGGCACAATGAAATTCGCCTTGCCATTGGGCGTTTTCCACTTCCGCTCGCAGGCGGGAATAGGACGGTGAAAACCGCCTGGTTGCCAGAAACGCTCGTTGAAATCGCGGAACTGGTCGGGATAGGTCTGCTCGATCGCGTCGCGAATCTTTGCGTAGTCGTCCACCCACGCATCCCAGTCGACCCGTGGATTGCGCGGCAGGAGTGCGTTGGCCAAGCCCGCGACAATGGCCGGTTCCGAAAGCAGCATCTCGCTCGCCGGCTCCACGTAACCGTGCGAACCGTGAATGCAGGCCGTGCTGTCTTCGACGCTAACCGCCTGGTCGCCGCTCGCCTGGCGGTCGATCTCGATGCGTCCAAGGCACGGCAACAGATACGCGACCTCGCCGTGAATCAGATGGCTGCGGTTGAGCTTGGTCGCAATCTGCACGGTAAGCCGCACCTTGTGCCACGCCGGGTCCATCACATGATGATCGGGGGTCGCGACCTGGAAGTTGCCGCCGAGCCCGATGAAACCTTTTACTTTGCCATCGAGCACACCGCGACACGCTTCAACAGTGCTCATGCCTTTATCCCGTGGCGGCTCGAAGTCGTACAGTTCCGCAAGCCTGTCGAGCGGGGCGAGTTCCGGTTTCTCGGTGATGCCCACGGTACGCTGTCCCTGGACGTTCGAATGGCCGCGAATCGGACAGATGCCTGCACCGGGGCGCCCGATATTGCCGCGTAACAGCAGCAGATTGGTGAGCATCTGCACGTTATGCACGCCGCTGCGATGCTGGGTAATGCCCATGCCGTACAGCACGATCACCGCTTGGGCGCGGGCGTACTCGCGAGCGGCTGCTTCGAGCGTGGCGCGACTTAGATGGGCGTGGCCTTCGATCTCTTCCCACGTGGTCGCACGCATGGCCGAAGCAAACTCGTCGAAGCCATGCGTGTGCTCGGCGATAAAGGCGGCGTCGAGCACGCGTGGGGCGCCGTTCCGCTGTGCTTCGTCATCCCATTCGATCAATAGTTTGCACAGCCCTGCAATCGCCGCGGCGTCGCCGCCTATTTTGACCTGGTGATACTGGGTGCTGATTTGTGTCGCGCCGGGTGTCAGCATCTCGACTGGAGACTGCGGATTGGCAAAGTCGACGAGGCCGCGCTCCCTGATCGGATTGAACGTGATGATTTCCGCGCCGCGTTTGCGCGCATCCTGCAACTGGTGCAGCATGCGCGGCGCGTTGGTGCCGGTGTTGTGGCCGAAGAAAAACAGACAGTCGGCTTTCTCGAAGTCGGCGAGCGTGACGGTGCCAACCGGCGCGCCAATCGCCGGCACGAGACCCACGGAGGTGCTCTCGTGGCACATGTTCGAGCTGTCGGGCAGATTGTTGCTGCCATACATGCGCGCGAGAAGCTGATACATGTACGAGGTTTCAAGCGAAGCACGACCGGACGCGTAAAACACCACTTCCTTCGGATCCATCGCGCGAAGCTCGCTGGCGATGTCGGCAAACGCATCCTCCCACGTTGTGGGGACGTAGCGATCGCTAGCCGGGTCCCAGCGCATCGGCGCGCCGAGCCGTCCTTGCGATTCAAGTTCAAATCCGGACCACGACTCCAGCTCGCTCAGCGTATGAGTCTCGAAGAACTGAGCGTCGACACGTTTGTTGGTGATCTCCCAGGCCGTGGCCTTCGCGCCGTTCTCGCAGAACTCGAACAGGTGCGGGTCGGCGGGCTTCGCCCATGAACAGCTTACGCAGGCAAAGCCGTCCGGTTTGTTCTGGTGCATGAGCACCTGCGTGCCGTGCAGTGCGACGTGCTCCTGGACCAGGATCGAGGCCACCGCCTTTACAGAGCCCCAGCCGCCTGCAGGGTGCGAGTACTCCTTGATGGGGGCATCTGTGCTCATACCGGCTCCTGGACATTGGGTTGGACGCCAAACATCGGCGTAAGAAGACCCGCAAGAAATGGGCCGCTGGGCTTGATTAAAGACCGGGACAAACGCGTTGCACGTGTAGCGAGAATGCCCCACGTCGGTCAGTCGTCGATTGACCACTCCGCGGGGTGCACGCTTGTGCTTGTCATGTGTGCCATCGCCCGCTCGACTGTGTCATTGCGTTCGGGAGCGTGCCAATGCACCTGGAAGCGCTCCTCGAGGACGCCGATTGCTGGATCCATCCGCAAGCCGCGCGACGCCACCCGGCAATGCAGGCGTTCGAGTTCATCGAGCCATCGGGCCCGTTCGCGGGAGGCAACGTCGTAGCGGATGGTGAGCGAAGCACGCAGGTTGCGCGGCAACCGGTGTTCGATTTTTGCGAGCGCGCTCAACACGAACATCCCGAGCACGATCCCGATCACGGCGAGCGCAATCTGCCCGCCGCCGGCGCACAACCCCACCACGGTGACGAACCACAACGTTGCTGCCGTTGTCAGCCCGGTGACCAGACCGTCCTTACGCAGGATCGCGCCCGCACCGATAAAACCGACGCCGGAGAGGATACCGAGCGGCAGACGCATGAGGTCGAGCACCGCGAACGAACCTTCGGGCTTGCCGGCCTGCGAGAGCAGCACGTTCATCTGCAGCATCGCGAGGCAAGCGGTGAGACATACGAGCATGGTGGTACGCAGGCCCGCTGCCTTGCCCGATTCGCCGCGATTCAGGCCAAGCAGTGCGCCGGCCAGCAACGCCACCGCAAGCCGGATGGCGAGATCTTGCCAGACTGGGATGAACGGCATTGGCGTCATGAAGATGATTTCCGCTGAACGAAAATTTGCGCGAGGGCGTAATCCTGCGGATGCAACGCGCATGCCATACAGGGGCTAAACGGGCTCGTCGCGATCTTTCGTCATGCTCAGGAACAGCCGTTGCTCGGTGCTCGTTAAACGCTCCCACGCGCGAAGCTGACCGCTGAGCGTAAAGGGATGCGGCGAAGAAAGCCTCTATACAGGGAAGTATGCAGAATGGCGCGACACAAAGCCGACGTAGCCGATGACGAGTTTGAAATCTTCGCGAGTTACCACAGCACGGGAGACGGTCGATATATCGGTGGCCTAAAGGTTATCCGCAAGGCCGACCGGAGAATCCTGTTTCCATTCGAAGGCGCACCGCAGATCGGACCCTACGAAAGCGCGGATGAAGCACGTCATGCCGCGATTGAATACGGCCGCTCGATTGTCGCGGCGGATCGGGCTGCGCCTGAGCCTTGATTTCCGTGTCCGGTACGCGGATCGTCGCAATCGGGGAGGCGGCCACGCCGTTCTCCTTTTTACAAAGTCGATGAGGAATTTGCTGCAACCCCCGGTGCCTGGTTTGCCGCTTTCTGGCGCGATGAAGCGGTCCGGTTGTTGCTGCGATGCTGAGGTCGTCATCTACAGGAGGTTGTGATGCAACACGATTCGAAGCCCCAGAATGCAGGACCGCGCGATGAGGATAAGTCGCGAGGCGATACCCGCACGGCGGCACAAAAGGAAGAGGCGGAGCGTACCGATCCGGCGCGCACGCGCCAACGTCCGAAGCAGACTGCGGAGGTGCCGCTCGGCACGGGTGAGCGTAGCGAGCCACCCGGAGGCGGTGGCCGCGAGGCACAGCGAGTGTCACCGGACAAGCAGCGCGGTCATTGATTCACGGCAGCGCTCACAGCACCACTTGCACTCCAAGCTCCACCACGCTGTCGCCATCTAGCCCGTAGTATTCGGCGCTCGATGCGGAATGAAACGACATCGCAGCAAATAGCGATTTGCGCCAGTCCCGCATGGCATCGCCATGATGTCCCTTGACGACTTCTTCGCGCGGCAAAAAGAACGTGGTGTGCTTCGGCTCGTAGCGCCAGTCGCCGAGCCGTCCATTGAGCGAGGCGAGCAATGTGGGCAGATTGGGCCGCTCCACAAAACCATGCCGTGCTACGACCTCGTAGCAGCCGTTGCCGAGGTCACGCGTCTCGATACGGGTTTTTTCGTCGACCCGGGGAGCGGATTCCGAGAGGTTGGTGAAGAAGATCGAGGTCCGATGCAGGACGCGGTTATGGCGTACGTTACTGTGCAGCGCGGCTGGTGTCATGCCGCGCAGATTGCCCGGGTAGACCGCCGTGCCCGGCACACGTGCGAGCGGTTCCGCATCGCCCAACGCTTCGGCCAAAAAGGTTTCCAGCGTCGCCGTCTTCGCGGCGCGCTGCGCCTCTGCCTCACGGCCGCGCTGCCAGGTAGTCATGAGCACGAACATCAGCGCGCCGATCGTGACTGGAAACCAGCCGCCTTGCGGAATCTTGGGCACATTGGCCGCTACCAGCAGGCCGTCTACTACTAGCAACGGCACGCTGACGGCCGCCATCGCAAGGCGCGGCCAATGCCAGACATGTCGCGACAGGCTGATCATCTGGATCGTGGTGGTCAGCATCGTCAGGCCGACGGCAATGCCATAGGCGGAAGTGAGCTTCGCGGACGAGCGAAACGCCAGCACCAGAAACATCACCGCCGCAAACAGGATCAGATTGACGGCCGGCACATACACCTGGCCGCGGTGCTCACGCGAAGTTTCCACCACGCGCATGCGCGGCAGGAAACCGAGTTCGATTGCCTGGCTCGTCATCGAAAACGCGCCGGAGATCACCGCTTGCGACGCGATCACGGTGGCAAGCAGCGCAATCACGATAGTCGGAATCAGTGCCCAGCCTGGCGCCATCGAGAAGAACGGTTGGTCCTTCGGGCCGGCCTCGTAAAGCTGCGTGGCGCCCTGGCCGAAATATCCGAGGATGATGGAAGGAAACACCACCATCAGCCACGCCACGCGAATCGGACGGCGTCCGAAATGGCCGATATCGGCATACAGCGCCTCCGCGCCGGTCAGCGCGAGAATCACCGCGCCGAGGATCACGAAGGCGATCGTCGGGCGTTCCTGCACGAGGTGCATCGCCCACCACGGTGACAGCGCGCTCAGGACCTGGGGATGCTGCGCGATCCGGTAAATGCCAAGCGCAGCGAGCCAGAGAAACCACAGCGTCATGACCGGACCGAACCACCGTCCGACCGTCGACGTGCCGCGCTTCTGGAACAGGAAAAGCCCAATCAGGATCGCGACAGCGCCGGGCACGACGAGCGGGGCTAACGCATGATCGATCTGCGGTAGCCCTTCGGCCGCGGACAGCACGGAAACGGCGGGCGTAATCATCGAATCGCCGTAGAACATCGCCGCACCGAACAGGCCGACGAGCAGCAGGATACGGGGCGCCGGCTTGCCGTCCTTGTCGCAGCCGGCGCGCACCAGCGCCGTGAGCGCGACGATACCGCCTTCGCCCTGGTTGTCTGCACGCATCACGTAGCAGACGTATTTCAGCATCACCACGATCACGACGGCCCAGACGATGGTCGACAGGACACCCATGACGATCAGTGGCGTGCTGGCGCCGGCATCGAGCACACCCTGGCGGAACGCATAGATGGGGCTGGTGCCGATATCGCCGAATACCACCCCAAGCGAACCCAGCACGAGGCTCGAGGTGCCGGGGCGATGATGGGGTTGGTCGGTGCTGCGTTTAGCAGCAGCGTCGCGGGCCGTCGGGCGAGACTCGGTGGAAGAAGTTGACATGGCGCGGCTTGCAGATCTCCTGTACGCACGGCGATTACCGGCATCAATGAAATGCTTTAGCAAGACGTGTTCCCTTGCATGAACGAACCTGTCCCCGCACGCCAGGGCGAGGGCGTCGAAGCCGGCTGATGGCGGCTCAGGCGAGCGAGGAGGGCGTACTCGCAACCCACAGAGCAGGCGCGGTTTGTGCGGCACAACGAGGGTGCTGGACACATTCTGGAGTCGACCATGTATAACGATGCCGAATACGCGCGGGACGTCGCAAACGAACAGTACGAGGTTTTCAGGCTGGATCCTCGCGAGTGGGTACCGAACAATTCCCGGCTGCCGGTCGTGATCTACCGGCGCGCCTTACGCGCCGACAGCGGCGATCTTGCGTCTGCCTTCGAGATTCTCTTCGAGCGTAACGACTGGCCGCCGCAGTGGCGCGACGGCATTTTCGACTATCACCATTTCCACGCCACTGCCCACGAAGTGCTGGGCATCGCCTCGGGTTCCGCCGAGGTGATCGTGGGCGGCCCCGGCGGACGCGTCGTGAAAGTCACCGCGGGGGATGCGCTGCTGCTGCCGGCGGGTACCGGTCATTGCCTACAGGCCTTCTCGGGCCGTTTTCAGGTGGTGGGCGGCTATCCGGCAGGCCAACAGTGGGATATTCGCCGCGACGCACTGACGCCTGCCGAGCGCGCAACCATGGAGGCGCTGCCGTTTCCGCCGCGCGATCCGCTCGACGGCACGCACGGTCCGGTCGTCGAACACTGGCTGCATGCTGCCTGAGTCTGTAGTCGTCGCAAGCTTTGAAAGCTGCGTGACGGCAGCAGGCAGGGCATTGCGGCGATTGTTGCGCGGCCGCCGCCTAGTCGTTGCACGCCATACAGTTGGCTATTGCCGCATATCGGCGCATGATCGGACGGTTGGCCGCCACTGGGCCGTTTAAGATGGGCTGTCCCCATGCAGGGCGCCCGTAGCCGGCCGCCCCATGCCGGTCGCTCCGGGCAAGCCTCGCTTTCGGCCCGTTTCCGCAGGAATGTTCAATTGCCGCGCGTCACTTCGACGTCGCCCTTCGTAGAACAGGAGCTTCCCATGCAAAACAATCCCTCCCTCGATAAGCTGTGCATCGACACAATCCGTACGCTATCGATGGATGCCGTGCAAAAGGCGAATTCCGGCCACCCCGGCACGCCAATGGCGCTGGCCCCGGTCGCCTATCACCTGTGGCAAAACCATCTGCGCTATGACCCTGACGAGCCGCTGTGGCCCAATCGCGACCGCTTCGTGCTGTCGGTAGGGCACGCGTCGATGCTCTTGTATTCGCTTCTGCATCTCGCTGGTGTAAAGGCGGTCGACGACGACGGTAAACCGACTGGCAGACCCGCTGTATCGCTCGACGACATCAAGCAGTTCCGCCAACTCAACAGCAATACCCCGGGACACCCCGAATACCGCATGACGACCGGCGTCGAAACCACCACTGGCCCGCTCGGCCAGGGCCTAGGTAATAGTGTCGGTATGGCCATGGCCGCGCGCTTCTACGAGACGCGCTTTAACCAGTCCGATGCGCCGCTGTTCGATTACCGCGTCTACGCGCTGTGCGGCGACGGCGACATGATGGAAGGCATCTCGCACGAAGCGGCTTCGCTCGCGGGCCATCTGCAGTTGTCGAACCTGACGTGGATCTACGACAGCAATCGCGTGACGATCGAGGGGCACACGGATCTCGCCTATAGCGACGACGTGGAAGCGCGTTTTCACGGCTACCATTGGCATACGGTTCACGTCACGGACGCGAACGATGCCGCCGCGCTGGAAGCCGCCTTCAACGAGGCGAAAAGCGTGACCGACAAGCCGACGCTGATCGTGGTGAACAGCATCATCGGCTGGGGCGCGCCGAAAAAGCAGGACACCTCGGCCGCGCACGGCGAGCCGCTCGGTGACGAAGAAGTCGCCGCCGCCAAGCGCTTTTACGGCTGGCCCGAAGACAAGAAGTTCTACGTGCCGGATGGCGTGATGGCGCGCTTCGCGGACGGCATCGGTGCACGCGGCAAGGCGGCGCGTAGCGACTGGCTGGCGAAACTGGACACCTACGGCAAAAAGTATCCGGATCTCGCGCGCGAGTTCGCGCAGATCGAGGCGCATGAATTGCCCGATGGCTGGGACACCGACATTCCCACTTTCGAGCCGGATGCCAAAGGCATCGCCACGCGCGAGTCGTCGGGCAAGGTTCTCAATGCGATCGCCGCGCGTCTGCCGTGGCTCATTGGCGGCGCAGCCGATCTTTCGCCGTCCACCAAGACCAATCTGAAGTTCGAAGGGGCGGGCAGCTTCGAGCACGACAGCTACGGCGGCCGCAATCTGCACTTCGGGATTCGCGAGCACGCCATGGGTGCCGCGGTGAATGGCCTCGTGCTATCGAACCTGCGTGCTTACGGCTCGACGTTCCTGATTTTCAGCGACTACATGAAGCCGCCGATCCGGCTGTCGTCCATCATGGAAGTGCCGGCCATCTATGTGTTCACGCATGATTCGATCGGCGTCGGCGAGGACGGTCCGACGCACCAGCCAATCGAGCAGCTGGCGTCGCTGCGCGGCGTGCCGGGTCTGACTGTGCTGCGGCCCGCGGACGCCAATGAAGTGGCCGAGACGTGGCGCGTTGCGTTGTCGAGGCCGCGCCATCCTTCTTGCATCATCCTGACGCGTCAGCCGCTGCCGACATTCGACCGCAAAAAATACGGCTCGGCCGAAGGGGTGCGCAAGGGTGGCTACGTGCTGGCCGATGCCGCCGACGGCAAGCAGCCGCAAGTGATACTGCTCGCAACCGGCAGCGAAGTGTCGATCTGCGTGGACGTCTACGAAAAGCTGAAGAGCGAGGGTATTGCCGCGCGGGTGGTGTCGATGCCGGCATGGGATATTTTCGAATCCCAGGACGACGCTTATAAGGACTCCGTGCTTCCGCCTGATGTCGACGCGCGGGTTTGCGTCGAACAGGCCGCGGAACTCGGTTGGGACCGCTACGTGGGCCGGCTCGGGGCGAAGGTCGTGATGCATACGTTCGGTGCTTCGGCGCCGTTGAGCGAACTGAAGAAAAAGTTCGGCTTTACGCCGGAACATGTCTACGACGCGGCCAAGCAGCAGATTGCCCGGGTGCAGAAGAAGTAACTACGCGCCCGGTTAGTCCGAAGGCATTCAGGTTGGCCTGGCAGTTGCAGGCCGCCTGAATGCTTTTTTATTGTGCCGCCAGCTTTTGATCAGCGTTCCTAATTTGCTGGAATCGTCACAACCGGAGCCTTGGTGCTGGTGTCGGCCTCGGCGAGCGCCATCAGGTTCTGCACGACGGTGAAGGCGTATTTCGAATCGAAATCATTGCGCTCCACCCAATAGGCCGAGGCGCCGTAGTTGACCACCACATAGGCGTCCGCAGGCGGCTTTTCGCCCGAATGCACGATGATGGTAGGCCGCGTTTCTCCACCGATCAGGCCCACCGTCGGCTTGGTCGCACCGCTGCTGATCTGTTCGAGCGGCACCTGTACCTGCGCGCCGAGATCGGTCAGGATGCCGAGCACCGAACGGGTCACCATGGGAATCCGGTCTCCCCGTTCAGACGACGGTCCATAGACGATCTGATAGGTCCGTGTATTTGGCGCGAGATTCAGCAAACGGCGCACGCGCGCCAGGTCAGCGACGCTTTGCGGCGACACGCCGCTGGTCGCCGCGCTCATCGCCAGATAGACGCTCGCTTTGCCGTTCTCCTGGCGCGATTCCACGTTGAGCTCGCCCGCCATCTGCAGGCGTCTGAGAGACTGCAGCAACTCGAAGAAGCCCGGCGCGCCCGCGGCATTGTCGCCGCCTAGCGCGCTGCCGTTCTGCAGGCCGCCAATCGATTGCGCAGTGATGCGCAATAACAGATCGATCGGGATGCCGCCTTCGGCGAGCGGCAGCACCAGTTCAGGTGCGAGCGGCCGGATGTAGGCCGAGGCGAATGCTTCGCCGGTGGTCGGCGAGAAGGTGAAGGTGGGGTGGTTCGAGTAAGACACGCTGCCGGTTGCGAGCGCATAGTTCGGCTCGCTGCCCGAGCCGACGTTTCCGGTCGCGCCGATGGTCGAGTCGAACTGATAGGCCGCGATGATCGAGCTGACCGTCAGGAACGCGGGCGCATCGCCGTAACGTAGTCCGACGACTGCGGCCAGGATTTCGCGTTTTTTTGCGTCGCCTAGCGCTCTCGCGTAATCGACCTGATCGGCTCTCAATCGGGTGGGGCCCACATGTACGCATGCAGTGGTGAGGCAGGCTGTGCAGAGAACCGCGAGAACCGAGGCTTTTGTCATCATGGGAACGCGAGAGCGGAGCGGGCCGCGTGGGAAATTGGCATCCCAGGCGCAGTAGCAGAGCGTATGCCTGATCGGGGGTTTCTAGCGCGAGCGTCCGTGGTGTGGGGACTCGGCGGTGCTGACAGGTAGCTTGCACCGCTGAACGCAGCGTAGATTCCACAGATGAATGCAATATTTGCAGAGCGCGAAGTTCAGGGGTGAAACGGCCAACCAGCGATTCCTTTAGATTCCTTTAGACTGGGAGACGGAAAGGTCCAACCCTTCGTCAACCTCTCATTGCTTCCGAACCGACTCGATGCCAGCAACTCCTGCAGAGGATCTGATCGTTGCCCGTCCGCAGGGTCTCTATTGCCCGCCAGGCGATTTCTACATCGATCCCTGGCAGCCCGTCGACCGTGCGGTCATTACTCACGCCCACTCCGATCACGCCCGTTGGGGCCACACGCACTATCTCGCCGCTCAGCCAGGCGCGGGTGTTCTGTTATCAAGGCTGCCCGGTATCGATCTGCAAACCGCTGCATACGGCGAGCGTCTCGACATCAAGGGCGTAACGGTCTCGCTGCATCCCGCGGGCCATGTACTCGGTTCCGCGCAGATACGCGTCGAACATCGCGGCCGCGTGTGGGTCGCCTCCGGCGATTACAAACTCGATTCCGATCCCACTTGCGCCCCGTTCGAACCGGTACGCTGCGACACGTTCATCACCGAGTCGACGTTCGGACTCCCGATCTATCGCTGGGAGCCGCCGCAAACCGTGTTCGACAGCATCGACTCGTGGTGGCGGCATAACGCTTCAGAAGGGCGTGCGTCGGTGTTGTTCTGCTATTCGTTCGGCAAGGCGCAGCATTTGCTCGCGGGTGTCGACGCAGCCATTGGTCCGATTTTCTGCCACGGTGCGCTCGAGTCGATCAATAACGCGTATCGTGCCGAAGGCGTCGCGTTGCCGCCAGTTCGACTGGCCGGTGAAATTGCCGCGAAGGACAAAGCGGTCTTCAAACAGGCGCTCGTCGTCGCGCCCCCCTCGGCGCAAGGCAGCCCCTGGTTGAAGCGCTTCGGCGATTACAGCGACGCATTTGCATCCGGCTGGATGCGCTTGCGCGGCGCACGCCGCAGACGCGGCGTCGATCGCGGCTTCGTGCTGTCCGATCATGCGGATTGGTCCAGCCTGCACACTGCGATTCGCGAGACCGGTGCTGAGCGCGTGATCGTCACGCATGGCCAGGTGGAACCGATGGTGCGTTGGCTGCGCGAACAGGGTCTCGAAGCAGGCGCCTTCGCCACGCAGTACGGCGACGAGGCCCTCGAAGATGCCGCAAGCGCTGTCGAAACCGCCACGCCAGCCGCATCCGATCCACCGTGAGCCGCGCGTCATGAAACGATTTGCTGCGCTCTACACCGCGCTCGATGCCACCACCTCGACGCACGACAAGCTCGAAGCGTTGACCACCTATTTCAGCGCGGCCGCGCCTGAGGATGCCGCGTGGGCGTCCTATTTTCTGGCGGGCGGCAAACCGCGGCAGTCGGTGCCGACGCGCCTGCTGCGAGAAATCGCCTGCGAGCGCGCAGGTTTGCCGGCCTGGCTCTTCGAGGAGTCGTACCAGGCGGTCGGCGATCTGGCCGAGACCATCGCGCATATTCTGCCGCCGGCGCAGCGCATCTCGGAGCTGGGGCTCACGCAGTGGATCGAGCAGCGCGTGCTGACCTTGCGCGGCGTCGCGCCCGAAGAACTGCGCACGCGGCTCCTCGCGTACTGGGACGAACTCGACTGGGGCGGGCGGTTTCTGCTGACCAAACTGATCGGCGGTGGCTTTCGGGTTGGCGTGGCACGGCAACTGGTGGTGCGTGCGCTCGCCGAAGTGGCAGGCGTCGATCACAAACGAATCGCACAGCGCATGGTGGGCTGGACCGATTCGCAACAAACACCCGATGCCGCACGCTATCTTCGCCTGATAGCACCGGAGCCTAACCATGCAGCAAATGGCGACGCCACGAACGAAGCGGAGCAGGGCACGCCCCTCGATGCAGCGAACGACAGCGACCTCGGTCTGCCGTACCCATTCTTTCTCGCGCATCCGCTGCAAGCCGAACCGCAGACGCTGGGCGACCCGCAACACTGGCAGATCGAATGGAAGTGGGATGGCATTCGTGCGCAACTGGTCAAGCGTGCCGGCCAGGTATGGCTGTGGTCGCGCGGCGAAGATCTGATCACCGCGCGCTTTCCCGAAGTCACCGCGCTGGGCGAAGCGTTGCCGGATGGCTTCGTGCTCGATGGCGAGATTCTGGCGTGGGAACCCGATGCATTGGCGCCGTTGCCGTTTGCCCGGCTGCAACCGCGCATCGCGCGCAAAACCCTCACGAAGAAAATTCTCGCCGATTCACCCGCCGCGTTCCTCGCCTACGATCTGCTCGAAGCACAGGGCAACGATTTGCGCATGACGCCGCTCGCGCAGCGCCGCGCACAACTCGAAGCGCTGGCGGTTTCGCTGGACGGCTCGCAGATCCGCGATCTGCTGCGAGTCTCGCCATTGGTGGAGGCGCCCGACTGGACCGCGCTCGCACAGTTGCGCGACGAAAGCCGGGCCCGCGGCGTAGAAGGCTTGATGCTGAAGGAGCGTCAGTCGATGTACGGCGTGGGTCGCACCAAGGCCTCGGGCACGTGGTGGAAGTGGAAGATCGATCCCTACGCGGTGGATGCCGTACTGGTCTATGCACAGCGCGGACACGGCCGTCGCGCGAGTCTCTACACCGATTTTACTTTCGCCGTATGGGACGAAGCCGATGGCGTACGCACACTGGTGCCGTTTGCCAAGGCCTATTCTGGTCTCACCGATGAAGAGATGCGCCAGGTCGATGCGATCGTACGCAAAACGACGATAGAAAAATTCGGCCCTGTGCGCAGCGTGACGCCGACGCTCGTGTTTGAAATCGGCTTCGAAGGCATTCAGGCGAGTCCGCGGCACAAGTCGGGCGTAGCGGTACGTTTTCCACGCATGCTGCGCTGGCGCACGGACAAGACGATCGAAGATGCCGATTCGCTGGCAATGTTAAAAGGCTTTATCGACGATCGCTCCGCCTGACGCGGACCCACTCGGGATTTTCCCTGAGAGCCATGCCAGATGCGTGGCGTGATGGCTCTGGTTGCGCACACAAGGGGTTTCCCAGGCTGGTCAGCGCTTGTGCATTTTGATACTTCTTGCTCCTTTGGACCGGTCGCTTCGCCTGCTTGCAGGCACCATCAGGATCGAATCTTGCGGCCGACGTCCGATGTGCACGCTTGTGGCACAGGGGAGAATGCAGTGACTGCAGACGACGGAATCAATGATAGCGACGACGTAGTGGTGTGGCGGCCAATCGGTGAAGCATTGGCATCGCATCGCCGCGTGCTGGTGGTCGACGACTACCGCGAAGCGGCCGACGCATTGCAATTGCTGCTCAATGCGGATGGTTTCGAATGCCGCGCACTCGAAGACCCTTTGACGGTTTGCGATGTGGCAGGGGACTGGCAACCGTTCGCGGTAGTGCTCGACATCAAGATGCCGGGACTTGACGGTTTAGAACTCGCACGGCGGCTGCGGGCTCATCCTTCCACGTCACACATGCTGCTGGTTGCGTGTACCGCGTTCTCATCGGCAAATGATCGGGCTCGAGCGAAAGCAGTGGGCTTCGACGCGCATTGCGCGAAGCCGCTCACGCCGCAGCGTCTGTTGCGCGTGCTGGAAGCCGCAACGACGAGCAGGGCAACCGGCCCGCTGTAACTGGCAGCGGACCATCCCGCACACGTGCGCACAGCCCGCGCTGCAAAAACCCTCTTCATTCAATCAGGCGCGTACTTGAATTCAGGCAGCGCCTCGAGCGACTTCTTCGTGGCCTCGGGCAGCATCACCTGGCGGTTCTCGATCTGCAGCTCGGCAAACGGCACCGCGACCAGGTGCTTGTCCATCCCCAGAAATCCTCCCACCGACAGGATGGCATACGTGCTGTGATCGCCTGGCGCGACGATCAGGTCGTCGAGCGTGCCGATGTCATCCTTGTTGCGGTTGTATACCGACGCGCCGTGCAGTTTAGATGCGCGGTAACCGCTGCCGAGTTGCACGACGTCGGTTCGTTTTTCAGTGACTGCTTGCGGCGCTCCCTGCGCGAAAGCTCCGCAAGAGAGCAGGGCGGCGAGCACACCCGCCGCAAATTGCATCTTCGATGTTCGTGTCATGGTGTCCACCCTCGGGGCGCCTGACGAGGCGCGTCTGGTTTAGTCATGCAAAAGACAGCGCGGACCTACCCAATTCGCCGTGCTGATTCATGCGCGTAAGAGGTAGAGGCAAAACGCATGCCTTGCCATGTGGCACGATTCAAACAGCGCGTGCCAAACAACGTGCGAAGGGATATCGGCGGTTCGGGACCATAACTTGCTTAAGTTAGTCTTTCGCACAGGCTCCCGTGCAATCACTCCCATCGTCCAAGGAAAAAACATGTCACGTGAGGCCTCCCAAACTCCTCCCGCTCAATACGCCGCACGCATCGCGGAAGGCGTCCCTTACCCGCTGGGCGCGACCTGGAACGGCGTCGGCGTCAATTTCGCATTGTTTTCCGCGCATGCGACAAAGGTCGAACTCTGTCTGTTCGATTCAACGGGCGAGAAGGAAATTGAGCGCATCGAACTTCCCGAATATACCGATGAGGTCTGGCATGTCTTCGTGCCGGATCTGAAGCCCGGTGCGATCTATGGCTACCGCGTGCATGGCCCGTATGCACCCGAGGAAGGCCATCGCTTCAATCCGAACAAACTGCTGCTCGACCCGTACGCCAAGGCGCATATTGGCGATCTGAAGTGGGGGCCGGAAATCTTCGGCTACACGCTCGATCACGAAGACGGCGACCTGTCCTTCGACGAGCGCGACAGCGCCCCCTTCGTGCCGAAGTGCAAGGTGGTGGACGCCAATTTCTCGTGGAGCCACCCCGAGCGCAATGCGCTGCCGTGGGAACGCGTGATTGTCTACGAGACGCATGTGCGCGGTTTCACGCAACGCCATCCCGCCGTGCCGGAAAATCTGCGCGGCACGTTCGCCGGCCTCGGCCAGCAACCGGTGATCGATTACATCAAGGGGTTGGGCGTCACCACCGTTGAACTGCTGCCCATCCACATGTACGTCAACGACAGTTATCTGCTCGACAAAGGTCTGACGAACTACTGGGGCTACAACACGATTGGCTTCTTTGCGGCTGACCCGCGTTTTTTCGCGAGCGCGAATGCATCGTTGGAAGAATTCAAGGCGATGGTCGACCGCTTCCATAACGCCAATCTCGAAGTGATCCTCGACGTCGTGTACAACCACACCGCCGAAGGCAACGAACGCGGCCCCACGATCTCGTTCAAGGGCATCGACAACGCTTCGTACTACCGTCTGATGCCGGATGAACCGCGCTATTACATCAACGACACCGGTACCGGCAATACGTTGAACCTGTCGCATCCGCGTGTGCTGCAGATGGTGACCGACAGCTTGCGTTACTGGGTAAGCGAAATGAAAGTGGACGGTTTCCGCTTCGATCTCGCCACGATTCTCGGTCGCGAGCCGCATGGTTTCGATGAAGGCGGCGGCTTTCTCGACAGTTGCCGGCAGGATCCGGTGCTCTCGAGCGTGCGTCTGATTGCCGAGCCTTGGGATTGCGGTCCGGGCGGCTATCAGGTGGGCGGCTTTCCGCCGGGCTGGGCAGAGTGGAACGACCGCTTCCGCGATACCACCCGCGCTTTCTGGAAAGGCGATGAGGGTATGGTGCCCGATCTCGCCAAGCGCCTTACCGGCTCCGGCGACAAGTTCAACCGGCGTGGCCGGCGTCCGTGGGCGAGCGTAAATTTCATCGCGGCCCACGACGGCTTCACCACGAACGATCTCGTTTCGTACAACGACAAGCACAACGAGGCGAACGGCGAGGACAACAAGGACGGCCACTCCGATAACAAGTCGTGGAATTTCGGCGTGGAAGGCCCTACCGACGATCCGGATATCCGCCAGCAGCGCGAGCGTCAGAAGCGCAACCTGCTGGCCACGTTGCTGCTTTCGCAAGGTACGCCGATGATCCTCGCCGGCGACGAATTCGGCCGCACCCAGAAGGGCAACAACAACGCCTATTGTCAGGACAACGAGATCAGCTGGCTCGACTGGGAAGGGATCGACGACGACGGGCGTGCGTTGACGGAGTTCGTCAAGAACCTCACCACCTTGCGGCATCGTTTGCCGGTGCTGCGGCGCGGACGCTTTCTGACCGGCGAATACAACGCTGCGCTCGAGGTGACCGATACCCGCTGGCTGTCGCCGACTGGCGAGGATCTCTCGCAGGAACAATGGGACGACGCCGCGATGCGCTGCTTTGGCCTCGTGATCGACGGCCGTGCCCAGGCGAGCGGCATTCGCCGGCCAGCCTCCGACGCGACACTGCTGCTGGTCCTCAACGCGCATCACGACGTGGTCAATTTCACGTTGCCGGATGTTCCCGAGGGCGATCAATGGACCTGCCTTCTCGACACGAACATGCCGGTACGCGACGAACTGCCGGCATTTTCTGCCGGCGCGTCTTACCAGGTCACCGGCCGCTCGCTGCTGTTGTTTGCGCTCGACGCTTCGAGCCGTGCAACCCAGCGGGTATTGGACGGACTCGAGCAGCAGTTGACCACCGATGATCCCGGCAAAGCGGGCTAAGCACGGTCCGTAACGCCAGGTATAGGGCTTGCTGAACATGTACGCGCAGGCACCGCCGCGTGCCTCTGCATTCGCCTGATTCGCTGGTGCAAGCCAGCGAAGAAAATCCAGGCAATGAAGAACGCAGCGGCGGTCGCTCCGACCAAAGCAGGCTCAAGGCAAAACGCCCAGGAGGGCAAGATGGCACAGGACCACGAACTCGAAACAAGCAGCACCGAAGAAAAGATTCGCACCCGCGCGTACTACCTGTGGGAACAGGCGACCGACCCCAAGGGCAACCCGGACGAATACTGGGAGCAGGCGCGCGCTGAAGTCGAGAAGGAATCGATGGGCGCGGAGGGCGACTCGCATACGGGTGTGACGGTAACGCCGACACACAAGGAATAGATGCGGGACTTCGACGACCCACGCTTGACGCGCACGGCGACACGTATTGCTCCGAGCACCGCGCTGGGCATCGAGGGGCTGATCACGCTGGCGGTCGGCGTGCTGGCCGTCGCTGCGCTTTACTTTGCGCGCGACGTGCTGATTCCGATCACGCTCGCGATCCTGCTCAGCTTCCTCGTCGCGCCATTGGCGAATGCTTTGTTGCGTATCCGCCTGGGACACGTCGCCTCGGTGTTTGCCGCGGTGCTGCTGTCAGTCTCGGTCATTGTGCTGCTCGCCAGCGTGATCGGGACTCAGCTCACCGACCTCGTCGCCAACGGGCCGCATTACGAAGCTACCATCGAGCGCAAGCTCGACACCGCGCACAACCTGACCATCGGCAAGCTCGACCGCCTGATGGGCACAGCCGGTCAGGCGCTGCAGCGTGTCACGGAGCCGCAGCAGCAGCCGTCCCCCACGCCGCCACCGGCCTCGCGCAGTGCCGTGGCGCCATCATCCGATGCACAGGCACCCGCCGCGATGCCCGTCGTCGTGCGCGAGCCGGTGCCCACGCCGTTCGAACTCGCGCGGCGTTTTCTGACACCTGCCATTAGCCCGCTTGAAACCGCGTTTATCGTTTTCGTCGTGACGATCGTGATTCTGCTGCAGCGCGACGATCTACGTGACCGTGCAATCCGTCTGTTCGGTTCGCGCGATCTGCATCGCACGACGACCGTGATGGACGAGGCCGCGCGTCGTCTGAGCCGCTACTTCGTGTCGCAGCTCGGCGTGAATGCCGGGGTGGGCGTAGTGATCGGCATCGGCCTCTCCCTGATCGGAGTGCCGAGCCCTATCCTGTGGGGCATCATGGCCGCGCTCTTGCGGCTTGTGCCATACGTGGGCATCTGGATTTCGGCGGTGCTTGCCACCGCTCTGGCCGCGGCGGTGAGTCCCGGCTGGTCGATGGCGATCTGGTCGCTGGCGCTCTTCGTGAGCGTCGAAGTGCTGGTTGGGCAAGTGGTCGAGCCTTTGCTGTACGGACACAGCACGGGTCTTTCGCCGTTTTCCGTCGTGGTCGCCGCGATTTTCTGGAGCTGGATCTGGGGGCCTATCGGACTGATCCTCTCCACGCCCTTGACCTTATGTCTGCTGGTATTGGGCCGTCATGTTCGACGGCTCGAGTTTCTCGACGTGCTGCTAGGTGATCAACCCGCGCTCACGCCGATCGAGAACTTCTATCAGCGTGCGCTGGCCGGCGATCCGGATGAGGCGCTCGCACAAGCCGAGAGTCTGCTTCGCGAGCGTTCGCTCTGCGCGTATTACGATGAAGTTGCCCTCAAGGGTTTGCAACTGGCGGCCAACGACGTGCAGCGTGGCAGCGTCACCGCCGCGCAACTCGCACGGATCGAATCCACCACTAACGACCTGGCCGAAGGGCTCGACAGCTTTCCCGATCGCGATCCCAGGCTCGATCAACCCGAGGAAAACTGGGCGGCAGTCGGGCCGTCCGACGAACGATCGCGATTGCCCGTGGATGAAGCGAGCGTCGAGCGCGAAGCCAGAGCGAAAGCGGCGGCGAGCGAAGGTGAAGCGGGCATGGGGGCAGGTCAAGGCACGGCCGGCAACACGAGCGACGAGACGCGTATCCAACGTGAGCGCGCCGAACGCAATCGGGCTGGCCATCAGGTGCTATGCATCGCCGGACGCGGTCCGCTCGATCAACTGGCGACCAGCCTGCTGCTGCAACTGCTCGGCAAGCACGATCTGAATTGCCGCTCGCTGCCGCATGAAGCGGCGTCGCGCACTGCTATCGATACGCTCGATACGTCGGCGGTCACCATCGTATGCCTGTTCTATCTGAACATCGACGGTATTCCCTCTCATCTGCGCTATCTCGTGAGGCGGGTTCGTCAGCGCCTGCCTGATGCGTCGATTGTCGTTGGCCTGTGGCCGCAAGGGCAGCCGGAAAAGTGGAGCGACGATCTGCAAAGCGCGATCGGTGCGGACTGCTACGCAACGTCGATGCAGGACATGCTGAATGCGTGCTGCCGGATCGCCGCTACCGTTCCGGTGGAAATGGAACCGGCGCAGACGGTCGACGATATCGCGGCGTAGTTCTGGAAGTGCCATCCTCAACCGCCCGGCGCTGTCGCCGGGACCGCATCCGTCGCGCCTGTCGCATTCCCACCAGCTTGCCATCCGCCGCCCAACGCCTTGTACAGTGCCACGAGGTCAGTGCTGACCTGCATGGTTTCCTGCGCGTACTGCTGCTGCGCATCGCTTAGCTGCCGTTCTGCGTCGAGCACGTTGATAAAAGTAACGAGGCCCTTGCGGTAGCTGTCGCGCGCGAGTTCGAAGGCGGCCTGCTGCGCCGCGACGCTGTCGCCCAGCGACACCTGGCGCGCCTGATCGGTACGGTAGACAGCGAGGGCGTTGTCGACATCGCGCAACGCCATCAGCACCGTCTTGCGGTAATCCAGTGCAGCCTGCTGCTGTTGCGCTTGCGACAGATGGAGGTTGGCCACCAGCGAGCCGCCCTCGAAGATCGGCAGCGAGATGCTCGGCCCGAATGAATAGAACAGGCTCGACCAGTGTGTCAAACCGCTCGCGTTTGTGGCGCGCGTGCCGACCTGGCCGGTCAGCGAGATATCCGGGTAGAACTGCGCCACCGCGACGCCGACATCGGCGGTGGCCGCATGCAGACTCGCCTCGGCCCGGCGGATGTCCGGGCGTCGGCGCGCCAGTGTCGACGGCATGCCGACCGGCACGCTCGGCGGTACAGGCGGCACCGCGGCAGGCGCGGACAGCTCATCCGCGAGCGAGCCCGGCGGCTCGCCGAGCAGGTAGGCGAGGCCATTGAGCGCCTGCTGGATCTGCTGATCGTATTGGGGCAACTGCGCCTGCGTCTGCGCGTATTGCGCTGTCGCGCTTTTCACATCGAGCTGACTCGCGAGTCCCACCTTCGCCTGACTTTGCGTCAACGCGACGATATCGCGCTGCTGATCGACGAGGCTTTGGGTAATCTGCCGCAATGCCTGGGCGCCGCGCAACTGCATATAGGTTTGCGCGACCTCGGCCTCGAGCGACACCAGTGCGTCGTTGCGGCTTTCCACCGCCTCTTCGGTCTGCGCATGCGCCGCCTCGACCGAGCGGCGCACCCGGCCGAACAGATCCAGCTCCCACGAAGCATCGAAACCGACCTGCCATAGGTTGATCGGCGCGGTCAGCTGGTTAAGGACATTGTTGGCGCCGTTTTCCAGCGTAGCGCCCGCCCCAGGCGCGATCTGGTTGACCGGCGAGTTCGGCGCGCCCAGTTGATCGACCTTGTTGTAGACGCCATCGGATTCCAGAAAGCCCTTCGCGCCGAGTTGTTCGCGCTGATAGCTACCGCTTGCGCGTACGTTGGGCAGACCCTGCGCAGCCGCGCTCTGCTCCTGGGTGCGTGCTTCGACGATGCGCAGCACGGCCTCCTGCAGGTCGAGGTTGTCGCGCGCGGCGCGGTCGATCAGCCCATCGAGCGTCGGGTCCGAGAAGCTGCGCCACCATTGCGGATCGGGATCCGAGTCCATCGTGGGCACGGATGCGGCTGTTGGCGCCGCAGCCGAAGCAGGCGTCGCGGCATGAGCCGTCGCCTCTGAGGCAGCCTGCTGCGGATCGTGCCATTGCGCCGGCGCGTCGGCTTGCGGAGCGTGAAACTGCGGCCCCACCGTGCAGGCGCCGAGCAGCACTGCAAGAGGAAGTGCAACGGGGAGTGCACGCCGGAGCGCGGCACGTCGTACGCGGCGAACGTGGCTCATATCAGTGTCCTCCTCCGCCGCCTGCGGCTTTGGCCGGAGAAAAGAAAAACGTCACGGGAATGACCATGGCGCAGAAAAGTGCGAGGTAGCCGAACACATCCACGTAAGCCAGAATGGTCGCCTGTGAGATGAAGGTCGTATAGAGCTGCCCGGCGGCGGTTTTCATCGCCTGCGCGAGCGGCTGGCCGGTCATGCCGGCAATCGTATGCGCCGTGCGCTGCAGCGTGTCGTTGTAGTTCTGCGAGAGCGTTGTCGTATGGACCGACAAATGCGCCATGCGCGCCTGGGTGCGCTCGCGGATCAACGCGGTGGATAACGAAATGCCGATCGAGCCCGCCACGTTACGGAACATCGTAAACAGCGCCGACGCGTCGTCGTTGAGTTCGCGCGGCACGGTCAGATAGGCGAGCGTCGTAATCGGCACGAACAGAAAGCCGATCGCAATCGACTGCGCGCTACGCATCTTGACGAGCGTGTCGTAGTCGACATTCGGCACGAGCGTATGCGAGTAGGCAAGGGCGAGCGCGAGCAGCAGAAAACCGGTCGCCACAAGGAAACGCGTCTGCACGTAGGGCATCGCGCGGCTGATAAGCGGAATCTCCATGACGATCAGAATCGCGCCTGGCGATAGCACGAGCCCCGCCAGCGTCGCGGTATAGCCGAGTTGCTGCTGGGCGAGTTGTGGCACGAGCACGGCACTGCCATAGAGCATCATCGCAAAGGCCGCCATGGTGATGCAGCCAAGCGCGAAGTTACGATCCCGCATGCACGCCAGATTCACCACGGGCTTCTTCGCATAGAGCAGCCACGCTATCGCCCCCGCTATGCCCGCCACCGCCAGCGCCGCAAAGATGCGAATGAACGTCGACGAAAACCAGTCGTCGTCTTCGCCGCGATCGAGCATCACCTGCAGGCAGCCGAGACCGATCGCGATCAGCGTAATGCCGATATAGTCGATCGACACCTTGCCGCTGTCCTTGTTGCGCCACGGCGGATCTTCGACCAGCTGCATCACGGCGAGCGAGGTGAGAATGCCCACCGGCACGTTGAGCAGGAAGACCCAGCGCCATGAGAAGTTGTCGGTGATCCAGCCGCCGAGCGTCGGGCCCAGCACCGGCGCAACCACGATCGCCACCGCCGAAATCGAAAACGCGCGTCCCCGTTGTTCAGGTGGGAAGGTGTCGAGAATGATCGACTGCTGGTTCGGCTGCAGACCGCCGCCGAAGAACCCTTGCAGCAGCCGGAACACGATCAGCTGCATCAGGTTGCTGGCAATCCCGCACAGGAACGAGCAGATCGTAAACGCCACGATGCAGACCAGGAAATAGCGCTTGCGGCCCATCACCCGGCCAAGGAAACCTGAGATCGGCAGCACGATGCCGTTCGCCACCAGGTAGGAGGTCAAGGTCCAGGTCGCTTCGTCGTAGCTGGCCGACATGGTGCCGGCAATATGCGGCAGCGCCACGTTGACGATGGTGGTGTCGAGCACTTCCATGAACGCGGCCAGCGTCACGACGATCGCGATCAGCCATGGATTGCCGGCAGGCTTCCAGTTGGCCTCGCTCATTTCAGGAAGACCTTGGGCGACACCGAAAGTCCGAGACCGAGCGGCTGATCGCGCGGCATGCCGTCGTCGATCACGATCTTCACCGGCACGCGCTGGACGATCTTGACGAAGTTGCCGGTCGCATTTTCCGCCGGGAAGGCCGAGAAAACCGAGCCGCTGCCGAGCTGCACGCTGTCGATATGGCCATGCAGTTCGAGCTTCGGATACGCATCGACCTCGACGTTCACCTTGTCGCCGGGGCGCATGCGCTCGAGTTGCGACTCCTTGAAGTTGGCCGTCACCCAGACGTCCGGCGTGACGATCGAGAACAGCGACACGCCCGCCTGCAGGAAGCTGCCATACTGCACATTGCGGCGCGTAACCCAGCCATCGGAGGGCGCCCGCACTTCGCAGTACGAGAGATTGAGGCGCGCCTGTTCGAGCTGCGCCTCAGCCTGCTGAACCTGCTGACGGCGCTCTTCGACCGTCGCCTCGGTCTGCCTGATCTGCTGCGGCACGAGGCTCGCCGTCTGCTGCTGGGCTTGTGCCTGCTGCACGCTGGCGCGGGCGGTTTGCTGCTGCGCGTCGGCAGTGTCGATGTTTTGCTGCGAGGTGGCGCGCTGGTCGACCGCATGCTGACGCACGTAGGCGGCCTGCGCCTGCTTCAGGTTGGCCTCGGCCGAAGCGGTTTGCGCCTTGGCCTGCAGGTACTGCGCCGGATACTGCACCCGTGCGATATCGAGCTGGACCTGGGCTGCATTCAACTGCGCCTGCGCGAGCCCCAGTTGAGCCTGGGCGGCGTCCACCTGGGCCTGATACTCACGCTTGTCGATGACGACCAGCAGCTCGCCCTTGTGCACGTAGACGTTGTCGTTGATCGCCAGCTGGACCACGTAACCCGAGACTTGCGGCGCAATCGTGATGGCGTTGCCGTCGGTGTAGGCGTCGTCGGTGGTGACCTGGTTGCGGGTCGCAAACCACCAGATAAACGCGCCGATCAGCAGGATCACGGCCACTACGGCAAGGATGATCAGCGGCTTTTTGCTCTTGTTCTTTCCGGAGCCATTGGCGTCCTTGCCGTCCTTGCCGTTGCCATTACTGCTGTCCTTGTCGTTCTTGCTGCCGTTGTCGTTCTTGGTGGACCGGTCGTTCGCGCCGTTCTGGCCGCTCGCCGCGCGCCCGGAGTCGCCGGCGCTGGATTGCCGGTCGCGTTGCTGGTCTTCATCACCGTGGGATGGAGCGGTCTGGTCAGACATGACGATTCGTTCCGATAGGGCGGTGCCCGCTGCGGCAGCAATCGTTGTGCCCAGCTGCCTTGCGGATCGCGACGGAACGCCCTTGAACGCCATAGAGCCTGCTGTAAGCGCCATATGTTTGTGTCTGGGCGCGGCCTGTCGTACAGTCAGGCGAAACCGAATTAGGGTCGCGCGCGGTATCGGGCACGTTGTCTGCAAGCCACCCAGTTCGACCTACACTGAATTTATCGATTCGTCAGAGGAGATCGTCACGTGCAACATGCGGAGCGCGCCGTCGTCGACTTACCCCTGCCGTTACGCAACTTTGCTGCAACGCGGCGCATCCTGCTCGTGGTGTTCGTCGCCTCGATCCTGTTTCCGCTCGCCTGTCTCGCAGGCTACGGATACTTCGACTATCAGCGCCGGATTGCCGATTCCGACAACATGATCGACCGCCTCGCACGCGTGACCGACGAGCAGGCCGTCAAGGTGCTCGATCTGAACCAGCAGATCATCGCCCGTATTCTCGACCTGCTCGGTGACGACGACGTGGCCACGATCCGGGCCCACGAAGGCGAGATCTTCCAGCACCTGCGCGAGATTGGCGGCGACTTCCCGCAGGTGGCGGCCATTGCGATCTTCGACCCGGCGGGCAAGCTGCTGGTCAATAGCCGCGTCTTTCCCGCCCCGGACGTCTCGGTCGCCACACGCGACGATTTCCTCTCGGCAAAGGCGATCCGCCCGTCGACGTACTTCTCGCTGCCGATGTACGGGCAGGTCTCGCAGACCGATGTGTTCAACACGACGCTGGCCCGCTCGACGGCGGACGGGCGCTTCCTCGGCGAAGTCTCCATCGCGCTGCGCAGCGACTATTTCTCGCGTTTTTACAGCGACCTGACGGGAGGCGACCCATCGCTCGCGCTCGGTCTGTACCGCCAGGACGGCCAGTTGCTGGTGCGTTATCCGGGCTGGCCACCGGGCACCGAGCTGTCGGCGCATACGCCGTTTACCGATGCGTTGCGCGACAAGGAACTGTTCGGCCACGTGCGGATGACTTCGAGCGTCGACGGGGTGGAGCGGCTGCTGGCATTCCGCCGGGTCGCCGACTATCCGCTGTATGTGATGAGCGCCTACGCCACCTCCGCGATCTATGAGCAGTGGTGGCACCACTTCTTCCTGATCGCCACCATCACGGTGGTGCCGTGCATCGCCATCTGGCTGCTGGTGTTCTTCTCGCTGCGCCAGCTCGAGACCGAGCGTCAGGCCTGGGAGCGCTGGCAGGGCGAAGTGGCGATGCGGCTTTCCGCCGAGGCATCGACCCGTCAGTTGCAACGCATGGGTGCGCTCGGCAATCTGGTGGCCAACGTCGCGCACGACTTCAACAATCTGCTGATGGTCGTCTCGTCGAACATGCAGATGGCCCGCCACAAGAGCTTCAACAACATGGAAAACGAGGTGAAGGCGGTAGAGCGCGCCACCTCGACTGCGGAGGCGTTGACGCGCCGCCTCCTGAGCGTGGCGCGCAAGCAGCCGCTCAAACAGGAGCCGGTCCAGCTGGCGAAATGGCTGCCCGGCGCCGCCCCGCTGATCGACGCGGCGGTGGGCGACAAGGTGCAGGTGAAGCTCAATCTGATGGACGAGATCTGGCGCGTGCTGGTCGACCCGACCGAGCTCGAATTCGCCATCATGAACCTCGCGGTCAACGCACGCGATGCGATGCCGCGCGGCGGGCGCTTCGCGATTCGCTGCCAGAACGTGCGGCTGGTGTCGAGCGACACATTGCTGCCCGATGGCGAATACGTGCTCATCACCTGTTCCGATGATGGCGAGGGCATGCCCGAGGCGGTGGCGCGCCGCGCCTTCGAGCCGCTTTTCACGACCAAGCTGCACGGTTCCGGCACAGGCCTCGGGCTCGCGCAGGTGCTCGCGATGTGCGAACAATCGGGCGGCACCGCGAAAATAGACAGCGTGGTGGGCAGCGGCACGACGGTGCGTCTATATCTGCCGCGTTACCGCGAAGCGCGGGCGGCGCAGCCGATAGTCGCCACGGCGACCGGCGACGACCACTCCGCTGCGCAGGGCGTAGTGCTGCTGGTGGAGGACAACGCGGATGTCGCAGCGGGCATCGCGGCCGTGTTGCAAACTTTCGGATGCGAAGTGCATCACGAAGCGACTGCGGACCGGGCACTCGATGTCCTCACCGCCGGGGAGACTTTCGAACTGGTGCTCTCCGATATCCAGATGCCCGGCAAGCTGAACGGCGTCGACCTCGCAGAACGGGTGCGCACTTCCTGGCCCGCCCAGAAGATCGCCTTGATGACCGGCTACGCCGACGAACTGGAACGCGCCAAGCATATCGGCGTGGCGATTCTCGCCAAGCCATTCAATATCGACGAACTGCATGCGCTCGTGACTTGCGAGTGACGGTGAACCAGGTGAGTCTGGTGAACTGGCGGGACCGTCGCAGGTAAGGTCAGCCTCTCCGCTTGAATTTTCTACACGGCGTTGCAACTCCCCAAGGCTGCCGGCGTCGCCGACGCGATCCGGCGGACGCGCGTAGACTCGAGCCCTGTTGTTGCAGGATGGAAAATGCGTGGCCATCGGGCGGCGCATCAGCAGCACATGAGCAGTAAGCGAGCAGCAAATGCGAAGCAACCTTACGGAGATTATTCGATGGAACAGAGATATTTGGGCGCGTCCGGCTTCAAGGTTCCGGTGCTCAGCTTCGGCACGGGAACATTTGGCGGCAAGGGCGAATTCTTCGAGGCGTGGGGCGCAACCGATGTCGCCGAAGCGCGCCGTCTGATCGATATCTGTCTCGACGCGGGCGTGACGATGTTCGACAGCGCCGACATCTATTCGAAAGGCTCGTCCGAAGCCGTGCTCGGCGAAGCGATCAAGGGCAAGCGCGACAAGGTCATCATCTCGACCAAGGCCACCTTCCGTTTCGACGATGGGCCCAACAGTGTCGGCTCGTCGCGTTTTCACCTGATCCAGTCTGTCGACGCAGCATTGAAGCGTCTGCAGACCGACTATATCGACCTGTTCCAGCTACATGGCTTCGATGCCAAAACACCAGTCGTGGAAGTGCTGTCGACGCTCGACGATCTCGTGCGGGCAGGCAAGATCCGCTACACCGGCGTGTCGAATTTTTCCGGCTGGCATCTGATGAAGTCGCAAGACGTGGCCGACCGTTATGGCTATCCGCGTTACGTCGCGAATCAGGCGTATTACTCGCTGGTAGGACGCGACTACGAATGGGAGTTGATGCCGCTCGGACTCGACCAGGGCCTGGGCGCGGTGGTGTGGAGTCCGCTCGGCTGGGGGCGTCTGACCGGCAAGCTGAAACGCGGTCAACCGTTGCCGGAAAAGAGCCGCCTGCATAAAACCGCTGACATGGGTCCGCCGGTGCCGGACGAATATCTGTTCCGCGTGCTCGACGCGATCGACGAAGTGGCGGCCGAAACCGGCAAGACCGTGCCGCAGATTGCGCTGAACTGGCTGTTGCAACGTCCCACGGTTTCGACGGTGCTGATCGGTGCGCGTAACGAAGATCAGTTGCGGCAGAATCTCGGCGCCGTCGGCTGGAATCTGACGGCCGAACAGATGGCGAAGCTCGATGCCGCCAGCGCAGTGCGTCCCGTGTATCCGTACTGGCATCAGGAAGGCTTCGCGGAACGCAATCCGTCGCCGGTGTCAGGTGGAGCGTCGTAACCTGTAGTTGATGGCGGGTGGCCGGCCTTCAGTTCGTGGCGAGATGCCACGGGCTGAAGGCCGATGCTGTTATCCCTTCAGCATTTCAATCATGGTCACCATCAGCGTGAACATGCCGATGCAACCACCTAGCGTCACCGCGCCCTGCATGAAGTGCGACATATTTGAGGTCTCCTCGTGCTTAACGAAGGCCTCAATTTAACCTTAATTGAAAGAATAAAGAAAGCAAAAAGAAAGGTTTGGTGGAATTGAAACACCAGGGATAACCCTTGAACAAGGTCCTGTTTCGAGAACCACCCGTTTCGGTAAATGCCTCTCGGCCTGCACGAGCGACGGATATACTCACAAGCGTCGTCAATCTTCCGGGACAGGGCCGCCTCATGCGCTTCTCACCGCAGCGAACGCTCGCCGCGATCGTGTTGCTGATCGCCACCCAGACCGCTCTCGCGCAAGCGCCGAAAACCGTGTTCCTCGAAAACCTCACGTGGACAGAGGTACGCGACGAGGTGGCGGCAGGCAAGACAACCATCATCATTCCCATCGGCGGCACCGAGCAAAGTGGACCCGACGTCGCGCTCGGCAAACACAACGCGCGCGTCGCGGTGCTGTCGCAACGCATCGCGCAGGGACTCGGCAATGCGCTCGTCGCGCCTATCGTGGCTTATGTGCCGGAGGGTGGTTATGCGCCGCCCACTTCGCACATGCGCTTTCCGGGCACCATCACGATTCCGGACGACGTCTTCGAAAAGATGCTCGAATCCGCCGCCAACAGCTTCGCTGTGCATGGCTTTAAAAACATCGTGTTTCTCGGCGACCACGGCGGTTATCAGAACGATCTCAAGCACGTCGTCGCGCAGTTGAACAAGTCGTGGGCCGGCACCTCGACGCGTGCCTTCGTGCCGCCGGAGTACTACGGCACAAGTTCGGACGGCTTCAACGCGATTCTGCGCGAGCATGGCTTTCACGACGACGAGATCGGCACCCATGCGGGACTCGCAGACGTGTCGCTGCTGCTCGCGGTGGCGCCGCAAATGGTCCGGCTCGATAAGCTGCGCAGCGGCCCGAAGCCAGGGGCCGCCGATGGCGTGTACGGCGGCGATCCGCGTCGCGCGACCGCCGAGCTCGGTCAGCAGGGCATCGACGCAATCGTGTCGCGCACTGTGGAAGCAATCAGGAAAGATACGGCGGGGCACTGAGGTGCGTGCGTTGTGCATGGCATTGTCTGTCGCCTCGTCCTCGTTGTCCGCGTTGTCCTTGCGTTGCCCTTATATGCCGCTCGTTCATGGAGTTCATCGCTATGGCTTACCGTTCCGGTCGCTGGATGCAGCTCGTGTCGCTGGTTGGGGTGGTCCTGTCGGGACTATGGATGACTAGCCTCGCGGCGTCGGCAGCGCCCGCCGTCACGACCGTGGCGGGTATGCCGCCGGTGATCAACGCGGGCAACCTGTACAGCGAGGCGGGCGTCAATCGCATGAGCGCCGCCGTGACCGGCGCGCTGCCACGCGTCTATGTGCCCAACCTGCGCTCGAACGATGTCTACGTGATCGATCCGGCCACCTTCAAGGTGGTCGACAGATTTCCAGTCGGCCGTAGTCCGCAGCACGTGGTGCCCTCGTGGGATCTGCAGACGCTGTGGGTCGCCAATAACGCCGAGGGCCGGCTCGATGGCAGCCTCACGCCGATCGATCCGAAAACCGGCAAGCCGGGCAAGGAGGACATGGTCGACGATCCCTACAACATGTACTTCACGCCGGACGGCAAGGAAGCAATCGTAGTGGCCGAGGCGCGCGCCCGCCTCGACTTCCGCGACGCTCACACGATGGCGCTCAAGTCGAGCCTCGAAGTGCCGGAGTGCAAGGGCATCAACCACGCGGACTTTTCGATCGACGGCAAATACGCGCTCTTTACCTGCGAATTCGGCGGCAAGCTGGCGAAAATCGACATGGTGAACCGCAAGGTGCTGGGCTATCTGCAGCTCGACGCCAAGGGCATGCCGCAGGACATCCGTATCTCGCCGGACGGCAAGGTGTTCTACGTGGCGGACATGATGGCCGATGGCGTGTTCGTGGTCGACGGCGATAGTTTTACCAAGGTCGGCTTCATCCATACCGGTATCGGAACGCATGGGCTGTATCCGAGCCGCGACGGCACGAAGCTGTACATCTCGAACCGCGGCTCGAACCGTGTGCATGGGCCCAGACATGGCCCGGGCAGCATTTCGGTGCTCGACTTTGCCACGCGCAAGGTGCTGGTCACGTGGCCGATTCCCGGTGGCGGCAGTCCCGACATGGGCAACGTCAGCGCGGACGGCAAGACGCTATGGCTGTCGGGCCGCTTCGACGATGTGGTGTACGCGATCGACACGACCTCGGGCACCATGCATCTGATTCCGGTCGGCATGGAACCGCATGGCTTGACGGTGTGGCCGCAGCCGGGACGTTACTCGCTAGGTCATACGGGGAACATGCGCTGATGCGGGAGAGGGTAAGGGCGACGAGGGCGCCCGTGCCGATGCCTATGCCTATGCCGAAGTCGACGCAAACCGGTCAGGAGGTCTTCTCTTTTACCCAGTTTTTGGTCTTGTGATACCCGTGGCTCGTCGTGTTCGCGACTGCGTGCCCGGCGGTCTTCGCGCCATGCGCCACTGCGTGTCCCGTTGCCTTCGCCCCGTGCGCAACCGCATGACCGGCATCACGGAACGCGTGTCCGGTTTCCTTTCCAGCGGTCTTCACGTCGCTCTTGAATTGATGTGCGGCATCGGAGACGTCCGCATGGGCCATCGGAGTGAGCGTGGCAAATGTCACTGCTATAAGCGCGGTCAGCGCGCTGAGCTTCTTCATCACACAGGTCCTGAAGTAACGCCGGGGCTCGACGCGAGCCCCGGCCGTTGAAAGACAGATCAAGGGCAAAACAAGGAAACACTAAAGAGCACCGCTTGCATCGAGCATGACGGCGGCGCGGCCTGTCAGCAGCAGGCGCTCGTCACACCGCAATGCGAAGTGGTACAGAATATTATTCTCGTTGCCGCTCAAGCGCTCGGCTTCGACACTCAAGGGGCCATCCAGCGTATCGAGGCGCGCCACCTGCGCATCGACTTCCCGCACGCTGGCGAGAAAACCTGCCCGCGGACGTTGCTGTCCGGCTGCGCCCAGCAGCGCACCATGAACGGCCATTGCCTGGGCAGCGTACTCGATGCCACACACCGCCGCGAGGCGTCCGTGCGCACGCAGCGGATTATGCACGTCAAGATGACTGGTGGCCATACAGCGGATATGGTCGGCGTCCCACTCCGCGACGTGGTCGAGCAGGCACATCGCGCCGCTATGCGGGATCTTCGTGGCAATCCACGCGCGGTCGAGCGGCGGTGAAAGCGGCAGGGTTGAAGTCATGGCGTTATCTACTCGCTAGAACCGTTCGGCACAGTGATATCGAGTTGAAGCTGTACGTCCTGCAGATAATCGAGTACCACGCTCGCTGGGCGCTGTTTCGCCAACGCTTCGAGCAAGGGCAGGGCGCGGGCGGCGGGGTTGCTGCGGCGCATCTGTTCGAACTCCGGCACGGCAAGCACGCTGGCGGGCGTGTCGGTGAGCCGTGCGTCGATGCGCGCGAGCGCGCTTGCATTCGTGCCTGCGGCTGTGCGCACATCCGCACCTTGCACCGGCGAGAGCAGCAGCGCCACGCCGAAAGCGTCGGGGACCGGCCGGACGTCGCGCATCGGTGCCGGGTACTCGGTGTCGAAGACGATCAGCAGCGTGGGCACCCCATCGACCGCCACCTGGCAAAGACTCTCGAGGAGGCCCGCGGCGAAACTGCCGTCGTACGCGCACAGCACGTTGGACGGCGCCATCGCCCGTGTCGCGATGCTCCAGTAGCCGGCCGGCGCGTTATGGACCGAGTTGTGGAAACGGGTGGGCGAGAGCTTGCGGTCGTCGCTCGCGAGCGTCTCGCAGATTGCATGGCAGTTCTGACCATCGCCGCCCGATGCCGAAAACACCGTGGCAAGCGAGGCGGCATCACGGCCGCTTGCCGCCACCGCTTCATGGCCCACCGCGAGGGCGAGTTTAACGCTGGTGCCGGTGCGGCGCCGCTCGGCGGAGGGCAGGCTGGCCGGTGCCGGCACTACCGTGCGCGCAGCCTCGTAAGGCGCGCGGCCGGCAAGGACGGCCTGGGCTTCGACCCAGCTGGCAAGGCCCGGACCTATCAAACCGACGCTTTCAATGACAGCGCTCAAGGGAATCATCACGCTGCCCTCCCGTTGTTTCCGCTAGTCCCGTCAGATGCTTGATCCGCATGGCTGAACCCGCGGGTGAACAGCAGGCTGCAATTGGTGCCGCCAAAGCCGAATGAATTGCTGAGCACACTACGCAGGCTGGCCGGCCGGCTCGTCAGCAGATAGTTGAGACCCAGCGCTGGATCGGCCTCGCTCGTGTTGATGCCGGCGGGCAGCCACTGCTCGCGCAACGTCAGTGCGGCGATGACGGCTTCCAGCGCTCCCGCCGCGCCGAGCGTATGGCCGGTCGCCCCCTTGGTGGAACTGCAGGGCGTACCGTCGAACAGCGCGTTGACCGCGAGGCTTTCCGCGGCATCGTTGCTGGGCGTCGCCGTGCCGTGCAGGTTGATGTAGTCGATTCCGGCCGCAGCGATCCCGCTACTCGCCAGGGCTTGCTCCATCGCAAGGCGTGCGCCGAGTCCCTCGGGATGCGGCGACGACATATGGTACGCATCGCTCGATTCGCCGATGCCGGCGAGCAGGATCGCATCGTCGGCAAGCGGAGCGCTTGCGCTGTCGTCTCCATCCGGCACGCGCTCGAGCAGCGCAAACGCCGCGGCCTCGCCGATCGAGATGCCGCTGCGATGAGTATCGAAAGGCTTGCAGGGACCATTCGAAAGCAGCTCGAGCGAGTTGAAGCCGTACAGCGTGGTGAGACACAGCGAATCGACGCCGCCCACCACGGCCGCATCGATCAGCCCAGCGGCGAGCATGCGGCGCGCCGAGCCGAACACTTTGGCGCCCGACGAGCATGCCGACGAAACGACCAGCGCCGGACCCTTCAGCGCAAAATAAGTGCGCACGAAGCTGGCGGACGAATAGGGATTGTGCGTCTCGGCATAGTGAAACCCGGCGGGCAGGGCACCGCTTTGCGGATCGCGCTGCCGGTACGCGAGTTCGGTCTCGAGGATGCCAGCCGTGCTGGTGCCGATAAACACGCCGACACGCTCTGCGCCATAACGCTGCGCTGCCGCCGCGACAGCCTGCGCAAAGCCGTCTTGCGTGAGGCCGAGTTGCGCGAGCCGGTTGTTGCGGCAGTCGAAGTCGCGCAGGTCGGCGCGCACCGGCTCGTCATTGACGCCTTCGACCTCGCCGATCCAGGTGTCGAGCGTCGCGCGCTCGAAGCGGCACGGTGCGAGCCCGCCGCGTTGCTCGCGTAGCGCGGCGAGCGTGGCGTCGAGGCCGCGTCCGGCACAACTCGTGGCGGTGAAATGCGTGAGCAGGAGAGGTTTCACGACGGTTCGGTCCTGTTACGGTTCGATGGAACGGCCCGGGCGGATTGTGCCAACCCAGGGCCGGCCGATGACGCCGAAGTCCTTGCGTCAATGGTAGCAAACGGCAGGCTCGTGCTATCCGGCATCTCAGGCATCTTCAGCTCCCGGTGCGATTGCGGCGCGCAGCGTTGTGCAACGCAACTGCGCAGCCGCGGCGGCTCCGAGCACGCGAGGCAATACGTCAAGCACCACCGGTTGATTGTGTGCATCGCGAGCCGGATTGCCGTCGTGCACAAGCAGGATGTCGCGCGGCGCGAGCCCGCGCAGCAGCCGCTGCGCCACCACCTCGGCGTCGCGCGTGCGGGTATCGAAGCCGCGCCGGGTCCAGCTCGCCAGATGCAGCCCGAGCCCACACAGCACCGGTTCGAGGAACGGATTGCGCAATCCGGCTGGTGCCCGGAAGAAGAGGGGCCGCGTCCCGGTAATGTCGGTCAACGTCTGTTGCGCCGCCGCGATTTCGCGCGCCAGGGCACGCGGTCCCGTCACCGAAAAGTTATGACGATGCCGCTGACTGTGATTCTCCACGGCATGGCCGCGGGCCACGATCGCTTCGACGCAGTGCGGATAGCGGCGCGCCATATCGCCGATGCAGAAGAACGTCGCGCGGGCGTCGTAACGGTCGAGCAGGTCGAGGATGCGCGGCGTGACCTCGGGATTGGGTCCGTCGTCGATGGTCAGCGCGATCTGTCTGCCGGCGCTTTCGGGCAGCGCAGTCCAGTTCAGGCCCAGCAGGGTGCTGCGCGGCCACAAACCAGCGGCTACCAGCGCCAGATGCGAGGTGACGAGACTCCCCATCGCCCAAGGCCAGAGCGCCGGCTGTGCCAGGAACGCTGCCGCAGCGCCGACATGCAGCGCGGCCGAGCCGGTGACAAAAGGCGACGGCTTCCAGCGTCGCGCGACGCCAGGCGCTGCATACGAGGTGCGCGAGGGCGATGACGTGCGTGGTGTCGTCGAATTCATACGCGCTCTCCAGTACGGCGTGCGGCCGCTTCGAGTGGCTCGACTGTTTCTGCTGTTTCGGTCGCGTCACCCCGCGTGATGGCCGGTGCGAGAATCGCCGAGAACAAAAGGGCGAGGATTGCGCCCGGACCCACGGTCAAACCGAACGCCTTGAGCAGGGGCACACGGGCGAGCACCAGCAGTCCGAAGCCCGCCACGGTCGCGAGATTGGCAATCAGCAGTGAAACCAGAGTTTGCGGGGCAATACTTAGGCCCCCTGTCGAACCACGGTTGGGCTTGTTGAAAAAGAGCGCATAGTTCGAGCCCACGGCGACGATCAGCAACATCCCGATCAGATGCAGGATAGTCAGTTGCTCGCCCGCCAGCGCGAGGCCCGCGCTAACCACCAGCACGGCGGCGATGAGCGGCGCGAGCGTGCGGACCACCGCCTGCGGCGAGCGCAGCGCGATCAGCAGCAGCACGACGATCGCGCCGAGCCCGGCGAGCGACAGATGAATATCCTCGCGCACGTAGTTGATGTAGAGGCGATCGGCCTCTGCCTTCATGTCGACGAAGAGCGCGTCCGGCACCTGGGCGCGTGCGACCGCGGCGCCGATCGTGGCGGCGTCGAGGCTCGGTTCGTCGGGGGCGGCGGCATGCCCCGCGTTCTGCACGCTATCCGGTGCGCGCAGCGACAGCATCGCGCTCCAGCGGCCTGCGCGTTCGGTCAGGAGAGCGTCGACGGCGAGCGCCATCGAAGTGCCACGCAGATCCGCGCGCTGCAGCAACGGCTGCTGACGGGCCGCCTGGACATCGGCAATAAACGGTGCGAACGCCTCCGGCTTGACGCTGATAGCCTGATTGGCGACGGCCTCGCGCATCCGTGCCGTCAACTCATCCGCGGACGGCAGGCTGGCGAGACGCGCGCGCTGCGCGGCAACGCTTGGCAGATACAGCGCCGGACTCTCGTAGCCCGCCAGCACGCCCTTGTCCACGAGTGGCTGCAATTGTGCGGACACCTTCTCGGCGCCTTCCAGCACCGCTTCCTGGCTCGCACCCGAGATCACCACCAGAAAACGCACGTCGGGCGCGCCGACATCGGCCCGCAGGCTTTCGTCGAGCGCCTGGCTTTGTGCCGACACCGGGCTCAACGCGGACAGTTCGTGACTCCAGACATGCTGGCGATGAAAAGCCAGCGTTGCGACCGACGCCACCAGCAACGCGACCAGCAGCCAGCGCAGACGAGGTGCGGCGGCGGTCAGCGTGGCGAGTCTTGCGCCGAGCGGGGCGACGTCGCGAATCGCGAAACGCGCGCCGCGCAGATGCGGCAGGACGAAACGGGTGACGAGCGCTGCCACTACCAGGCCCGCGACCGAATACGCGCCCAGTTGCACGAGGCCCGGGAAGCCTGAAAACAGCATTGAAGCGAACCCGCAGACCGACGTCAGCATGCCGAGGCGGATGGTTGGCCAGTAGACGGCAATCCAGTTGCGCAGCGTCGCATCTTCGCGCAAGGATGCAGAAACAGCAGCAGACAAGGCACCATGAGCCTGCGCGCGCGAAGACTGCACGAACAGATAGATCGAATAATCGACCGCCTCACCGATCAGCGTGGTGCCGAAGCCGAGCGTAATGCCGTGCACCGTGCCGAACGCGAGGCTGACTGCGGCGAGCCCTGCCGCCACGCCCGACAGTACCGGCAGCAGACCAAGCAGGAGCGTGAGGGGCGAGCGGTACACCACCAGCAGCAACGCTACGATCAGCAGGAGGCTAACCACGGAGAGGCGGGCAACGTCATGCTTGATGTTGTCGCGCGTCTCGACGGAAAACACGCCCGGCCCGGTCATTACCAGGCGGAACGCGGACGGATTCGGGACGCTTCGCTTCGCGGCATCGAAAGCCTGTTGCAGCGTGGCCATGGCGCGGGCCTGAGCGTCGGTGTCGGAGCCGGCTCCGGTGGTCTGCACGACCATGACCGCACGCTTGCCGTCGCGCGAGGCCCACACGCCTTCCTGCGACCTCGGTTGCGCGCCGCTATCGAGCCGGTTGACGAGCGCGGCAACTTCGCCGGTCGGATCGTGCGGCAGCAGCTCCTTGGTGAACATGCCCGCGGATGAGCCAAGCAGATCGAGACTGTCACCGAGCGCCTGATGCAGGCCGTCTGCGGAGAAACGCTGCGGCGTCACCGCAGGGCCCAGCACATAGCGATGCTGGAAGATGAACTGCTGGTCGCGCGTCTCGCTGACGGGTTCGCCGTTGTTTACCGAGGCAAACTGCGTGTCGCCGCGCAAGCTGGCGGCCATGTTGCGCGAGAGCGCCGCGCGGGTCGCAGGATCGCCACCTTCGATACCCACCAGAATCAGCCGCGACACCAGGCCGTCGCGCAACTGGTCGACCAGCACGCGCTGGCCGGCGCTCGGCGAGCGCGGCAGGAAAGCGGACAGGTCGGCGGTGAACGTCGTACGGCTGATCACCACCGCGCAGGCCAGCAAAAACACGAGCCATATCAGAACGGCGCGTTGTCGCAGCAGCCGCCCCATGCCACCTGGTGATGTACCGCCGACAGACTGCTCGCGCATCAGTTGGCCGCGTCGTTTTGCAGGCGCATCAGCGAATGATCGCCGTCGGCCTGCTGGATCGCGACGGTATGCAGAACGTCGCGCGTACCCGTCAGCGTAATGGTGCTGATCGTCTTCAGCATGCGGGAATCGAGCGGGGTGAGCGTGAGCGTCCAGTCGTCGCCGGTTCCCGTGACCGCCACCTTATACACCTGCTCGAGCGCGAAACGGTTGCCCGATAAAGTCGCGCGAATGCTTTCGATGAAAGCCGACAGATCCGGGTACTGCGTCAGCGCGAGCGTGTACTTGTGGCCGTTGCGGGCAATCGTCAGCTTGTCGCCGTCGACCACGAGGTCTTCCGGCTTCGGGTTGTCCGTGCGCTTTTCCAGATGGTCCGGTGCCGTGAACGTCAGTTCGCCTGAGGATGTCACGGGCTCGCTGGCGATCGACAGATACTTCGTTTCGACGAAGCTCGCGCGCCCGGATTTTTTCTGTCCCAGTGTGGACATCAGACGGTCGAGGTTCCAGCTCGTGGTGTCGGTGCTGGCCGCGTTGGCGGCGCCGGCGGCACAGCAGGCGCTGGCAAGCGTCAGTAGCGCGGCAAGCGCGCGAAGCCGGCAGTGCAGGGAAACACGGGGCAGTGGGCGGGCTGCAGTCATGCGTCAGGTATTCCTGCTCGTGGTGGTGATCGTCGTATTGATCGCGGTGAGATCGGCGCTGGACGCCAACGGTGTCGCGAGCCTCCGGCTCGCCTGCCGGGCGACGGGTTCGGCCGTGGCTTCACCGCGTGGCTGAGTTTGCACCGTGGCCGCCACTTCGGGCGCGGTCTCGACCTCGACCCTCGTCGCAGCAACGGTCTGCGGTCCACTCGCGGCTGCGCCGTCGGGAATCGGCTCGGCGTGCCAGAAATCGAAGAAGTTGAACCAGTTGTACGGCGCAGCGCGGCAATGTTTTTCGAGCAATGCCGCGTAGCGCGTCAAGGCGGCCTGCACCTCGGCGCCGCGTTTGCCGCGCTCTACCCTGGAAAAATCCGCCAGCGTTTCGAAGTGAATATCGTAGCGGTTGCCGCCGCGATACAGTCCGGTCATAAAGATGACCGGGCGTTTGAGCATGGCCGCCATATGCAGCGGTCCGAGCGGAAACGCCGCGGGCGCGCCGAGAAAATCGACCCAGCGCATTGAATCGCGGGCGTCACCCAGTATGGTGCGGTCGGCGAGAATGCCGATCATGCTGCCGGTGTCGAGATGCTCACGAACCTTGAGCATCGAATCCACCTGTCCCAGGCCGATCACGGCCTGCTTCGCCGCCGGGTTGATGGACGCAAGGATCTTGTTAGTCCGGCGCGCGTTGTCCTCATACATCGTGATGGCGACCCGCAGATTCGGCTGGGTACGCCCGAGCGCCCGCATGACTTCGAAACTGCCCAGATGCGCACCCATCAGGAACGCGCCGCGTCCTTCGGCCAGCGTGTCGCGCATGACTTCTCTGCCGTGCACGCGCAGGTCGAACAGGTCGAAGCGGTCGTTGAGCAGATAGATGCGGTCGTGGATGGTCGCACCGAACACGATCAGGTGCCGCCAGACGTCGAGCCAGGTCGCCGGCCGTCCGAGGGCACGCGTCAGATAAGCACGCGACGCTTTGCATGCGGCCGGGGAAAACAGCATGAAATAGGCGCTGGCGGGCGAGAGCACGATACGGCTTACGCGCCGGCCGAGGCGTAGCGACAGCCACGTCATGAAGCGCATCAGCGGGATGTTGCTGCGCTCCTTGCGTTGGGTCCAGGCGGGGCGTTTCATGAGCACACCGCCTCGGTTGCTGGAGCTACTGGCGTGGCCGGGGCGGCTGGCTCCGTGCCAGCCAGCAGGCCGCTCGCCACGACGCGGGTTGCGGCGTTGATGGTGAAGCGGATGGCACCGCTCGCCGTGATCCCGAAGCTCAGATCGAGCGGCGTGCCCGGTGTAGCCGGACCTGGAAATTTGGCGGAACGCAGGCGGCAGGCATCGAGCGACCGGTTCAGCGCGGTGCCGATGGCGCTGATGGCGTGGTCGAGCAACACCACGCCGGGGACGATCGGTTGGCCGGGAAAGTGTCCGGCGAGGGCAGGGTGGTCGGGGGCGATGGTGAAGCGAATCGTTGAGGTGGCGGCACTCGCGCCGGCGGCCGGGCTTGCGGACGACGCAGCGGCTGCCGGTTGCGCGTGCCGTGCGTGTGGTGCCTTCCGGGCCTGTTGCATCCCTTGCATCTGTTGCGTCGATTGGGCCTGTTGAGCCTGTTGAGCCACTAGCGCCGTCAGCACATCACGCGGCAACTTGCCCGTTGCGTTGCGCGGCAGCGCATCCACGAAGTACAGCGGGCGCGGCATGAATGCGGCGTCGATGCGTTCGCGCAGCGCACGCTGGAGACCGGCGGGCGTAAGGCCGGGCGCAACCACAAACGCCGTCAGACGCGTCACCTGCTCGCTGCGCCCTGCGCCGGTGATGCCCGAAGTGCCCGCGGTGTCGGCGGTGTCCGCAATCGCAGCGGCAGGTTCGTCCGGCATGAAGAACACACCATCGACCACGCCAGGTATTTCGTTTAACTGATGATTCAGATAACCCAGCGAGGTCCGCTTTCCGGCGATATTGATGAGATCGCCCTTACGGCCATGCAGCAGAAAACGGCCGGCATCGAGCAGTTCGATTGCGTCGCCCAGCGGTAACGGCGCTTCGAGGTGGCCGCCGGACGCCCAGACCGTAGCGTCGCCGTCTCGTGGCTCACCCTCACTTTCTCCGCTCGTACCTTGAGCATCGCCGCTGCGCCGCGTCTCCAGGCTGATACCCGGATAGAGATCCCAGGCGGCTCCCTGCGCGGTACGGCGCGTTGCGATCTGGCCGCTTTCGGTGCTGCCATAAATCTCAAGCAACGGTGCGCCGATGCGAGCCTCGGCGGTGCGCGCGAGTTCCTGCGTGAGCGGCGCAGTCGCGGACAACATCAGCGAGACCGGCGGCAGTGCCTGGTCGGACAGCATCAACGCGCGCAGGTGAACCGGCGAAGTGACCAGCACCCGCGGCTGCGGGACGGCAGCGAGTTCGGCGGCGACATCGCCCGGATAGAACGGCTGGCGGTTACTGAACGCAAAGCCGCCGATCAACGCCAGCAGCACGGTGGTCTCGAAACCGTACATGTGCTGCGGCGGCACCGTGCCGACCAGCGTGCAGGCACCCATCCCGAACAGGCCGAGACGGTCCGCCGAGGTGCGCAGGCACTGCACCAGGTTACCCCATGTTTTGCCATGCGGGACCGGCGCGCCGGTCGAACCGGAGGTGAACAGATAAGCCATGACACGCGTCGCGTCGATTTGCGGCACGACGGTTTCTGCGGCAGCGGGGAAGAGGGGCGCGGAGTCCGCTAAACCAGCAGAGGAATCCTTGCTGGAAGACCCACAGGACTGCGCAGCAATACCTGCCAACGGAAACCGGAAGCGCGGCAACTCCACGGCGCAGTCGGCGGCGTCGTGCAGGCAAAAAGTATCGGGAGCAAACGACGCCAGCTGGCGCACCGCTTCCGGCGTATGCGCGGAAGGCAGCAGGCTGATCTTGCCCGCTACCAGGGCCGCGCAAAGGCCGACCGCGAAACGATAGCGGTCCGTGCACATGTTGAACACATGGCCACCGGCCGGCAGTGCCTTCGCGAGGGCCGCCACGTCGGCGAGAAACTCGCGTACGGAGACCGGCGTGCCGTCGCGCCAGGCAATCGTCTGTGCAGACGACGAGTGGAACAACAAAGGAAAGCTCGGCATAACGTCAGTCAGGGCAGTTACCGTGGCTCCGCGCTACGCCATTCAAGGCTGCGCGGAGGTTGAACCGGATTCATTGTGCGCGTCCGGCCCGGCCGTGCATCGTATGCCGGTAGGCGCGCGCCGTGGCGACCATGCTGGGACGCTGCACATCCGGCAACGCGACGCGCCGCCATGCATGTTCCGCGACGAACATCGCGGCCACCAGCGGCAGCGTCATGTAGTTGGCGAAGGTTGACCACACAACCACCGGCGCCGCAACGAACAGCAGTGTCGAGAGGGCCGCGATGCCCAGAAAGAACGCGGTCCACGCAACCGTGATCCGGCGGGTGTAATGAGCAATGGCCGGCGTCAGCTTGCCATGCACCAGCGCGGCAAACTGGCTGCACAGGGGGCGTTGGCCGGCCGCGAGCGTGCGCCCGAATGCGAACGCCATGATAAGGGTGACGGCGAGGTGCTCAAAATAAGCGCCCCATTCGAAGTGACGCACGAGCGGCGCGCGCGCAAACCACAACGCCACGCAGCCGCAGACCCAGCCCGGCAGCATCCAGGCACGCTGCGCCGAGCGGGCCGCGGCGGCCAACGTCAGCAACAGAAGCGGTGCGAGGACGACGGCCAGACCGAAGCCCTGCGCGCCCGGCGTGCTAGCCGCGTAGTGCGTGCCGAGCTCGCATGCCGCGATCACGCCGACCGTCGCCGCGCCGCTCACGATACGCTTTAGCTGAGCCACGACGACCTCCCTCGACGAGCCGCCGGCGCGCTCGCCCCGCGATACCAGTCAGGAATAAGGACAATGTGCTGCATAAGTAGGGGTATTTTTAAAGCCAGTTCGTCCGCTGTCTTGCACGACGCCTGGCCGGTTCTTTCATCACATGAATGGTTGCCGTTTGTCCTCGGCATACCCGTCATCACGCATTTTTCATTCCCGCAGGAGACCTCTTAAAGACCCGCCCGGGCACACGGGGTTCGCACCCGCTTTTGTAACTGTTTGTTTGACCCCGGCCGCGCACGCGGCGGGCGCAATTCTAGCGTACCGTCCGTCCCGGGCGAGGTCCGCGACGGGTTTTGCCTTTCATGGCCTTACAAAAGACGCATGCCGGCCCAAAACTTCATGTAACCCTTTGCCCGTATACGACCGGGGATGGCTTCGTCTAGAATCGCCCCACACTTTACAAACTCGAAGACAGCGGGCAGATCGCCGCTGCGACGGGGTTAGAGGGCCTGCCCATGCGCCAGCCAGGAGGAGCGGCGCAGGGACCCGATACGGGCCGTTCTGCACCCCTTCCACTGGCGTTGATCTCCGGCACACCAAGGCAATGAATAAACTGGAAGAAGAGCTGGCCGCGATGATCGTCGGCGAACTGAATCTCGAAGACGTGCAACTCGACACGGTGACGGCCGACACTCCGCTATACGGCGAAGGGTTCGGACTCGACTCGATCGATATCCTCGAAATCGCGTTGCTGATTTCGAAGAAGTACGGCTTCGAACTGCGTTCGGACAACCCGGACAACGAGAAAATCTTCGCGACGCTCGGCGCGCTCGCTGCGTACGTGGCGACCCATCGCATCCGCTAGCCGCACTCAACCTGCTGTTTGCCATGCGCACACTCCGTCCATCGTCGACCCACGTGGTCATGATTCCGAGCTATAACCCCGGCGAAAAGGTCTATGAGACCGTGCGCAGTGCGCGCGAGAACTGGAACCCTGTCTGGGTGATCGTCGACGGCAGCACGGACGACAGTGCCCAACGGTTGCAGGCGATGGCCGAACACGACGAGGGCTTGCGCGTAATCGTGCTGCCGCACAATCAGGGCAAAGGGGCGGCCGTGCTGACCGGACTTGCACAAGCGTCCAGCCTCGGTTTCACGCACGTTCTCACGATGGATTCCGATGGCCAGCACCCCGCCTATCTGATCGCGAGTTTCATGGCCACCTCGCAGGCACACCCCGGCGCCATGGTGCTGGGCTTGCCGAAGTTCGATTCGAAAGCGCCCTGGTTGCGCGTATATTGGCGGCGTCTGTCCAACGCCTGCGCCAACCTCGAAACCCTGTGGTCAGGCATCGGCGATTCGCTCTACGGTTTTCGCGTGTACCCGGTCGAGCCATTGCGCGAGGTGATGAGCCGCCATGTGTGGATGCGGCGCTTCGACTTCGATCCGGAAGCGGCGGTGCGTCTGTGCTGGGAAGGCGTGCGGCCCATCAGGATCGAAGCGCCGGTGCGCTATTTCCGCGCCGACGAAGGTGGCGTATCGCATTTCAACTACCTGCGCGACAACCTGCTGCTGTCGTGGATGCATCTGCGGCTCTTCTGCGGCTTCCTGTTGCGCTTGCCGGTGCTGGTGCCGCAGCGGCTCAAACAGCGCCTCGACCAGCGTCTCGAGCAGCGCAGCAGTTAGCTGTGCAATCGATCTCCCAATCGACCGTGCCGTTGTCCCTGCGTTGACCTTCCGGCTTGTGCGGATCAGCCAGCACGTTTTCAGCGCCGCGTCCCCGTAGTACCATCCGGCACGGATATCACCGTCGTTACACCCTGCCGCGAGGAAGCCCGCGTGTCCCAGTTCGAGCGTCTGACCATTGACGACATCGCCCGTCTGGCGAACGTGTCCCGCACCACCGCGAGCATGGTGCTGAACGGCTATGCCGAGCGCTATCGCATCTCGGCGGCCACCGTCGAGCGCGTGCTTCAGGTCGCCAAAGAGCACAATTTCACGCCGTCGAAGTCGGCGCGCGCGCTGCGCTCGCGCCGCAGCAACACGATCGGCCTCGTAATTCCCGACCTCACCAACTCCGTGCACTCCGCGCTGGCCCAGGCGATGGAATGGCGATGCCGCGAGCAATACAGCTATCAGCTGGTCGTGGTGACCAGCGACGAAGATCCGGTCCGCGAAACCGAAGGGATTGCGCACCTGGTTTCGCATCAGGTGGACGGGCTCGTGGTCGTGCCGTGCACCGCCGATCCGGAGCGCTACCAGAAGTGGGTAAAGCGCCTGCCGCTCGTGTTCGCCGATCGCCGGGTGGAGCAGAGCGAAATTCCCTATGTGGTCACCGATGCAACCGAAATCGTCGCCACGCTGGTGGGCGACGCGCTGAAGCAGGGCGCGAGCGAAGTGGTGTACTTCGGCGGCCAGGCGGAACTCTCGGCAAGCTGCGACCGGCTCGCCGGGTACCGTCAGGCGCTAGCGGCGCACGGCCTGAGCGAGCAGCCCGACTGGGTTCACCAGCGCGACTTCCAGCGCGAATCCGGCCGCGCGCTGATGCAGGACTGGTTCAAGACGCACGGGCGCTATCCGCAGGCGCTGTTCGCCGGCTCGATTACCCTGCTCGAGGGCGCGCTGTCGTTCATGAGCGAGGCGCACAAGCTGGCGCAGGCGCCGGGCCGGCTGATGTCGTTCGACGATCATCCGCTGCTCGACTGCCTGCCGCTTGCCATCGACGCCATCGTCCAGGACAGCCGGCAACTCGCCGAACACAGCTTGCGCTGCGTGTTTTCGATGCTGGAAGGCAATGCACATCCCGATTCGCTAAAGGTCCCCGCGCATATTCATTACCGGCGTTCGCAGAATGCGGCGGAGTGAGTTTTAAAGCCTGAAAATGGGTTCATAAAAATAACTCACGAACATGCGTTGAGAAATGGATTAAGCAGCTAATTGCGGAGTCATTTTAAAATCACCTGAACATTTCAGCCCGCTTTCTTGCCTGAATATGAAAGAATGAACCGGATAACGGGCCATCTATTGCAATCCCGTTAACGATGAATCAATACCCTCCTTTGCATCAAATGAGTATTTCTCCTCCAGCAATAGTCCGGGAAATCCTTACAGGCAAAGGCTTTCAGCCATTGTAGACTTTTTACGACAGAAATTTTTTTCAGTGTCCCGGAAGAGTCCGGCGCGTTATTGTCCTTTTCGCAATAACCAATCGTTCATCTGCACGGAGAAATGATGAAAAGAATAACGCTGTCCACGCTCTCTCTCGCACTGCTGGGCGCTGCTGGTGCGGCCCATGCACAAAGCAGCGTAACCCTTTACGGCACGATCGATACCGCCGTTACTTTCATCCATAACGCCAATGCGGCTGGCCAGAACCAATGGTCGGTCGGCAACGCCAGCAATGGCGACCTGTCCGGCACCCGTTGGGGCCTGAAGGGTTCCGAAGATCTGGGCGGCGGTCTGAAGGCGATTTTCCAGTTGGAAAACGGCTTTAACCCGAGCACGGGCGGCCTCGCACAGGGCGGCCGCGAGTTTGGCCGTCAGGCATTCGTCGGTTTGAGCGCAGACCAGTACGGCACGTTCACGCTGGGTCGCCAGTACGATCCGCTCGTCGACCTCGTACAAGGCATCACGGCTGACAACTATTTCGGCAGCACCTTCGCGACTGCGGGTGACGTCGACAACTACGACAACAGCTCGCGTACCAGCAACGCGATCAAGTACGTGTCGCCGGTGTTCTCGGGCTTCCAGGTCGAAGGCATGTATGCGCTGGGCGGCGTGGCCGGACAGACGGGTTCGGGACAGACCTGGTCGGCAGCAGCGTCGTATAGCAACGGGCCGATTTCGGTGGCCGCCGGTTACTTCGTTGCCGACAATGAAACGACCGACGGTCTCGTGCGCGCCTCGACGGCCACCGGCTCGGGCTGGGCCAGCACGTCTGACGGCACCTTTGACGGTTCGCTGATCAACCTCGGCCTGCAGAGCGCCAAGTCGATCAATATCGCGCGCGTTGCGGCGCAGTATGTGGCCGGTCCGTTCACGTTCGGCGCGGGCTACAGCAATGCGCAGTACAAGGCGGATGGGCAGTCGGCATTTGCCTCGACGGAGAAGTTCAACACCGGACAAGGCTTCCTCGACTACCAGTTGACCCCGGCGATGCTGCTGGGCGTGGGCTACAGCTACACGAAGTCGAGCGGCGAGACGGGCGCGACGTACCACCAGGTTTCGGTGGGCGCGGACTACAACCTGTCGAAGCGCACCGATGTGTATCTGGTGGGCGCATGGCAGCACGCCAGCGGCGATACGCTTGATGCAGCAGGTACGGGTATCGTGGCTGCGCAGGCTTCCGTGGGCTCGTATGGCTACGGCGGTACCAACACTCAGGAACTGGTCAGCCTCGGTCTGCGCCACAAGTTCTGAGCGGGGCGCGCGGATAGCGCAAACCGGGCAGTATAAAAAGCCGGTCGCCAGCGAGAGCTGACGGCCGGCTTTTGTTTGCGTGCGGCTCCAGCGGCAGTTTGCCTACGCCTTCTTTTTCAGATGCGGCCCCAGCAGCGACAGATCGGCCGCGCCAAGGCGGTCACTGGCGGTCTGCAACTGATGCCAGTACGGGTAGAGCAGAGGAGGGGCGCTGACCTGATCGAGCCGCTCGCGCTGCGCATCGCTCAGCTTGACGTCGGCCGCGCCGAGGTTGTCGCGCAACTGCTTTTCGTTGCGCCCGCCGATGATCACCGAAGCGACTGCCGGACGTCCCAGTGTCCACGCCAGCGCGACCTGGGCGGCGGAGATATTGAGCTCGCCGGCAATCTCGACGAGGGCGTCGACGATGTTCCAGAGGCGGTCCTGATCGCGGATCGGCGGTTCGGTCCAGCCCGCGAGTTGGCGCGTGCCTTCCGGCGTCGTGTCGCGGCGATGCTTGCCCGACAACAGACCGCCGGCTAGCGGACTCCACACCAGAATGCCGAGCCCCTGATCGAGCGCGAGCGGCGCAAGTTCATATTCCGCTTCACGCGCCTCGAGCGTGTAGTGGATCTGCTGGCTGACGAAGCGCGGCAGACGGTTCCGCTCGCTCACGTGCAGCGCCTTCATCAGATGCCAGGCGGAGTAGTTCGAGCAGCCGACGTACCGGATCTTGCCGTGCCGCACCAGCATATCGAGCGCCTCGAGTGTCTCCTCGAGCGGCGTGAGACCATCCCACTCGTGTACCTGATAGAGGTCGATCACATCCGTCTTGAGACGCCGCAGGCTCGCCTCGCACGCTTCGATCAGATGATGCCGGGACAGGCCGCGATCGTTCGGGCCGTCGCCCATCGGAAAGCGCGCCTTGGTGGCGATCAGCACGCCACCTTTACGCTTGCGGCCGAGCGCCGCGCCGACGATCTCCTCCGACGCGCCGTTCGAATAGACATCGGCCGTGTCGATCAGGTTGACGCCGGCTTCCAGGCACATATCGATCTGCCGGCGCGCCTCTTCGAGGCCCACTTCACCGACGCTCGCAAATTTTCCTTTACCACCCATTGTCATCGTGCCGAGCGTGACGGTCGACACCTTGAGGCCGGAACGGCCGAGTTGACGATATTCCATGATCAGACAATCTCCTATGTAGACACGCTGCGACGCAGGACGTGTGCTTGCGTCGCAGCAAAACCCCTCGTTTCATGCAAGAATCGCGGCCGGGGAAGTGGGCGGAAAAGACGCGGCCAACGCAATCCGGCGCAAGATTTAAACCGCCCGTTAAAAATATCATTGGTGACGAGGAGTAGACAGTTGATTCAGCGTATCTCGCGCTTTTTTACTCAGGTGGTGCATCGCGTGCTGCCTGACCCGCTGATCTTTGCGATCTTCCTGACGATTGCAACGTTCGTGCTGGCCTTTGCCTTGACGCCGAAAGCGCCGGCGGAACTGGTGACGATGTGGGGCGGCGGTTTCTGGAACCTGCTGGCCTTCTCGATGCAGATGGCCATGATTCTGGTGACAGGTCATGCGCTCGCCAGTTCTGGCCCGGTGAAGCGGTTGTTGATCGCCCTGGCAGGTTCGGCCCGCACGCCTGCACAAGGCGTCATGCTGGTGGCGTTTTGCGGCGCGATTGCATGCGCCATCAACTGGGGCTTCGGCCTCGTGCTCGGTGCGATGCTCGCGCGCGAAGTCGCGCGGCGCGTGAAGGGCACCGATTACCGTTTGCTCGTGGCATCTGCATATATGGGCTTCCTCACGTGGCACGGCGGGCTGTCCGGGTCGGTGCCGCTGGTTGCGGCCACCAAGGGCAATCCGATGGAAAAGACCATTGGACTGATTCCCGTCTCGCATACGATCTTCACCGGCTACAACGCCTTCATCACGTTTGGTTTGATCGTGCTGCTGCCGATCCTGGCGCGGCTGATGATGCCCAAACCCGAGGACGTCGTAGCCGTAGACCCGGCGTTGCTCGAGGACCCGCCATCCGTCGAACGAAAGCTTCCGGCTGATGCAACGCTTGCCGAACGGCTCGAGGAAAGCCGCGTGCTGGCGTTGCTGGTTGCGCTGGTGTGCGCGGTCTATCTGGTGGTGCGTACGGTGCAGAAGGGGTTTACGCTCGACATCGATACCGTGAACCTGGTGTTCCTCGCCGCCGGCATGGTGCTGCACAAGACGCCGATGGCATACGCGCGCGCGGTGGGCGCGGCAGCGAAGGGCGCTTCCGCGATCATGATCCAGTTTCCGTTTTACGCCGGGATTCAGGCATTGATGGATCACTCGGGACTGGCCGGCATCATCACCACATGGTTCGTGGAGATTGCCAACGTGCATACGTTCCCGCTGCTCGCGTTCCTCAGTTCAGCGGTAATCAATTTTGCCGTGCCGAGCGGCGGCGGCCATTGGGTGGTGCAGGGGCCTTTCGTCATGCCGGCCGCGCAGGCGCTGCATGCCGACCTCGGAAAGTCAGCAATGGCGATCGCTTACGGCGAGGCGTGGACCAATATGGCGCAGCCGTTCTGGGCGCTTCCTGCGCTGGCGATTGCCGGCCTTGGCGTGCGCGACATCATGGGATATTGCGTAACGGCGCTGCTGTTCTCGGGCGTGGTGTTTGTCGCGGGGCTTTATCTCTTCTAGATTTCTGTTGCATCCGGATCGCTGTTGCTGCTGGCCGCTTCACTGGGGAGGCCCAACTTCATGAACGCTGACGAACCCGTTTCGCCGCCGGGACAACCGGGTCGTCGCCGCGTACTCGTGTGGGATGCGCCGACGCGCCTGTTTCACTGGTTGATGGTGGTACTGGTTGCGGCCGCTTATACGACCTTGAAGCTGAATCTGATCGACTGGCACGTGCGGGCCGGCGAAGCACTGCTGGCGTTGCTGCTGTTCAGGTTACTGTGGGGCTGCTTCGGCAGCGATACGGCGCGCTTCAGAAATTTTGTGACGTCACCGGCGGCCGCGGTGCGGCATCTGTCACACCTGTTTCGCCGCGAGCCGGACGATCAGGTGGGCCATAACGCGGCCGGCGGATGGATGGTTTTGTTGCTGCTCGTGCTGCTCCTGCTTGAGACGCTAAGCGGCCTGTACGTGTACAACGAGGTCGCGGACGAGGGTCCATTGAGCGAATGGGTGCCCGCCTGGATCGCCAGTGCGATTTCCACACTGCACGGGGTGGTGTGGGACGTGTTGCTGGCGGCGGTCGCACTGCATGTGCTGGTGATCGCACTCTACGCCGTGGTGAAGCGGCACAACCTGCTACGTCCGATGCTGACGGGCTATAAGGCGTTGCCTTCGAATATTGCCGCGCCGCGGCAGCGGCCAGCGGTGCTGGCACTGCTGCCGCTTGCGATTGGCGCTGCGGTGGTGGTGCTGCTTGCGGCCTATCTCTGACCAGGTCTGCTGCTATGGCTGAAGCGCGGTGCGTCAGTTGCCCTTCGGCGGCATGACCTGGCCGCGGATCTCACCACCCGGGTTGGTCTTGGTGTGGACGTTGATGTACATATTGCCGGCTTCGAAAATCTGGACGTCATCCGCGGACAAGGTTGCCTGACCGCTGAGCGGACTCGTCACGGACATATTGCCTTTCTGCGAGATCCACACCTTCACGCCGGCGTTTTTACCGGCAGGAGCCGGGCCGTGAAAATGCGCCATGGTGGCTGGGCTCGTCAAACCGCTGAAGGTGATGTTCCACGTCACGACGTGGGTGCTCGAGTCGTACGTGAGATTGGCGGTGCCGCTGCCGGGAGTTTGCACCGGAGGCACCTGCTGGTCGCCCGTGAGCGGTACGGTAAATGAGACCGGCGCCGCTTGCGCGAGCGACAGCGTGCCCGAGAGTGCGAGACCGGTGAACAGCAGAATGGCGCGCCGCGAGATCGATACTGTCATTGGGTTTTCTCCGTTTTAGGTTTTCCCCCTTGCTGGGCTTTGGACGGCTTCGGTTGGCGCGGAAGCGTCGTTGGCGCTGCGAGTGGCCAAGGGGTTAAGGAAGCATAGACATAAGCGGGCGGTAACACCAGGTGGGATGGGTTGGGGAAAGGGCTCAGGTGAGGGCGTGGCTACAGCGGAAAGTTTTGGACGCTGATGTTATTAATGGCGGCGTCATGATGTACGGTGGAATGTCGATGGGCGGATTGGCGTGCGCAGTGAAACCGAGTTCGTTGAGTAACTGCAGGACCTTGCCTATCTAAGCTGTTGGCTCGCTTGCCTCGGCTTGCGAAAATCAATCACTTCATTTCCGTACGGATACGAAACGTGAGAGACCGGCGGGGTTTTCGGCCGCTTCAAACTGGATGAGGCTCCGAAGCACGTTTTGTGAATAGCCTCCGTTGAAAAGTCAATTTGACATAAGATAAATTATCGAACTTTTGTATGTAGCAGCAATATGAGAATGTCGTGTTTCAGCAAGATACAGATGTCGTGTTTTACGGCAGGTGTCATGCTGGATGCTTCCGGTCGGACTGCGGGAGCCCAGCATGCGTCAAATCGAACTGGTGACATTGAACATGCGCGAACTCGACCGGTTGAAGGTGGTGCAGGCGATTGTTGAGATGGGACTGAAGCCCGGGCGCGCGGCGGAACGGCTTGGGCTGAGCGTGCGGCAAGTCGAACGCCTGGTGCAGCGCTACCAGGCTGCGGGTGTTGCCGGACTGGTTTCGGGCAAACGCGGTCGAGCGGGCAACCATCAATTGCCGGATGGAATGGCTCGACGCTCGCTGGCCATCAAACCGAATCCCGCAGCTAACGACGCCCTGTTTGCCCACCAGTTCCCACTCGATATCAGGGCAATGTAGGCGTTGCCACATGCCCGTACCTGAAAGGGCTTTAGGTACGGGCAAACGCCGCCACACGACAGCGCCGCCGAATTTGCGCTAGAAGAGTCCTAGTCTCGCTCACAGGACAGAATTTTGCGAGGTTGACTGCATAAACACAAATCTGCTGCGTCCATTTTCCAGTCCGTCGTACAGAACTTCCACGCAGACTTCTGTATGCCTCAAATCCTTTGAACCATACACATCGAAATATCTTGCGTAGCCATACATGAATATACGAATCTCTCTCTTTTTAAGCCGCTCAATATCGACCGCCTCGAATTGCTGGGGAACCGACGTGACTAGAGATTCCGGAAATAAAACCCCCTGCTTTACATTAATTTCCGTCCCCTCATACTTAAAACTCGGCTCACCATCTTGGAGCGATATTACCTTATTTGAAGAAAACAAAATTACATCTCGTGCAGGCGTCTTTCCGGTATTCTTCCATCTAAAATTAAATTGCGTGCCATTATGCAGTTGGTTATTATGATCAACCGCATTCTGAAATTCGACCGGTTGTATATCAACAACTGAAACCCAGGCCCGTTCAGCCATCATGTAGGCATCGACTGTATGTTTAGCAGCCTCCGCTGCCAGCTTAGCTGCCAACGCCGATTCGTCTGCTGTTTTTCCTGATGATTTCGCTTCAATCCAGAGCCGCGTGGTCGTTCTGGATAATTGAATCGTATAAATTGCAAGAACAAGAGTAAAAAGGGCAATAGGATCATTGACTAACTTCAGAAGCCACGCATTAAATCCGACAAAACCTGTCTCCGTACCATTTAAATCCGACCCAAGCGGATCTCCATTCGAAATAGACTGTTTGCTTTTTCTTAATCCTTCGACTTCGTGATTGCCGCCTGCAGAGGGAGACGGCGCGGGCTGCCCCTCGACTTTATTGGACTCACCGATTGCCGACGCAGGAATATCTTGCGGATCAGCGGAAGCAATATTAGCCAGCAACAATAGGGCAATTAAATATATTTTCACGATTTATAATTTTCCCAGTTGGCGTTAAGCAAAATCATTGATTATTCAGCTGAGTCAATTGTCAGTCGTCCGCGGTGTGGTTCACACCGTCGAAACACCGATACTCGACGTCCGCGATCCCGTCAAGCATTCGCACACCCGCCTCGAAGGGTTCTGACCTAGTAGAACCGAGTCAAAGTGCGCTCAACGAAGCCTTTAACAACGTCGGCAACTTCGCCGTGTCGCCAACCAACTCACGCTCGATATTAAAGCAACGTTGGCTGTCGCGCCGCACCGACTGCGCTGAGCCTTCCGGGTAGTAGTCGACGGAAGCACGCATAAGTCGTTAGACTCGCCTAAGCAACGTTGTCTTGCCCGACCCATTATCCCCATAGAAAATAGCCACATCGTCTACGGTACGAGTCGGAATTCGTAAACCTCCCTTCATGGTTGGTCGTCTGCGTATCCGAGTCATGCAGCAGGCCACCAAGCACCCTATTTCGCCATCCTTCATGCTCACGGTCGTGGTCATCTCGCGCGTGTTCTTCGTCGGCGAGTTATTCACGCCAGTAGTCGTCGGCACGAAGCTCGATATCTGCTCATCGAGCTTGACCTGTATCGCGTCGGCCATCACTGCAGGCTGTACCGCGAAGATCACGCCGGCATCCTGATAATCGACCGACCGGACCGGTGTCCCCGTCGCGCCCAGGTAGCTGATGCTGCCAGGCGTCGGCACCTGTGCCCTTCCCCCTATGACCACCTCGCCGTGATCGGTCACGGCGAGGTGGTCGAGCACAAGCGGCTGGGTCACGCGCGGCAGGTGGCGCAGCGCGATGACCGGCGCGCGACCTCGACCGGACACTCGCTACGCACGATGTCAACGTCCGTTCGGCTCCGAAGTTGCCGTCGATCCTGAATTCAGTGCGCCGGTCCCCGACGATCTGATGCACACCGAAGCCGCGCCGCTGCCTGCCAGCGGTCCGCAAACCGCCAGCCCGTTCCAAGGCTGGCGTCACTCACCCCAAGGATCAGGGTTTGCGTTTGCCGCGGCCACCAGCGGGTTTGCCAGCCGGCTTACGAGAACCCGCTGCTGGCTTGCCGGCGGCTTTGCTGCGTGGCTTCTGCACGCCGAACGGGTTACCGCCGGACAAGCTCATGCCTTTACCCGCGGCCACAGCGCGCTGCGCCGCAGGTTTGTGTTCGTTTTCGCCACTTTGCGGGCGCGCTTTTTTGCCAAACACCGCCATGCCGCCCGGCGCAGCTTGCGGCGCTTTCGGCTTCTTGGGCTTTTTCGGTTTCTTGATGATCTGGCCCGTCGCGCTAGTTTGCGGCACGCGGTGTTCGGCTTCAAAACCCGGCTCTTCTTCACGAGGCAGCGTTTGGCGGATCAGCGCTTCAATCGCGGCCAGTTGCGGCGCTTCATCGGCGCACACAAGGGACACCGCCACGCCGCTAGCGCCCGCTCGACCGGTACGGCCAATACGGTGCACATAGTCTTGCGCCACGATCGGCAGATCAACGTTGATCACCAGCGGCAGGTCGTCGATATCCAGCCCGCGCGCAGCCACATCGGTGGCGACCAGCATAGGTACTTCGCCCGTCTTGAAGCGCTCCAACGCACGCAGGCGCGCGGATTGCGGCTTGTCGCCGTGGATGGTGTCGACCGCATAGCCCGCTTCGTCCAGCATGGCCGCGAGGTAATCCACGCCATTGCGGGTTTTGACGAACACCAGCGCGTGCTCCCACTTGTTCTCAGCCACAAGGTGCATGAAAAGGTCAGGCTTGTTCTTTTTATCCACCGGCACCACCCACTGCTTGATCCTGGCGGCCGTGGCATTGGGCGGGCTGACGCTGATATTGACCGGGCCGCGCAGAATGTCCGCCGCCATGGCGCGGATGTCATCGGTAAACGTGGCGGAGAACAGCAGTGTCTGGCGCTGAGCGGGCAAGGCAGCAAAGACAGCGTTGAGTTCACGCGCAAAGCCCAGATCCAGCATGCGGTCGGCTTCATCCAGCACCAGCGTTTGTACTTGATCAAACTGCACTGCGTTCTGGCGATTGAGATCCAGCAAACGGCCTGGCGTGGCAACGAGCACGTCCACGCCTTTGCGCAACTTCATCATCTGCGGGTTGATACTGACGCCGCCGTAGGCGGCCAGAAATCGTAAGTCGAGGCCTTTGCCGTAATCGATAAAGCTTTGTAGCACCTGTTCGGCCAGTTCACGCGTGGGCACCAGCACCAGAACACGCGCGCGGTTGCTGGACACCGCCGGGCCGTGTTGCGCTAGCCGTTGCAACAGCGGCAGCGCAAAACCCGCCGTCTTGCCAGTGCCGGTCTGTGCCGCGGCCATGACGTCCTTGCCACTGAGCACAGCAGGAATCGCCTTGGCCTGCACCGGCGTAGGTGTCTGGTAATTGAGGTCCTGCACATTACGCAGCAAGAGATCGATCAGGCCAAGCGAGGCAAAAGACATTGGCGTATTCCAGGCTAAAGCCGCAATTCTAGCGCGACGAAACCCATTCCTTAACCCGCAATTCACATGCAGCGCCAGCCGCCAAGGTATGCGCCGGCCCATGCGATTCAATCTCAAAGTAAGGCAACGCCGGTGCATTGAACACTTCCATCGGCGCGCCATGCAGGTACCGCGCATCAGCAACTACGTCGAAGCTTCGCAGCAGACGCTTGTTACCCTCCGGTAGCATCAGTCGAACGTCCAGAGTACCGCCCGATGCGTTGATACCAAACTTGAACTCAATGGCGTCGTCGCAGTGGGCTGATAGCACGCCGTCGGCGAAACTCAGGAATCTCGAACCGCGTACGTCACCTATCGGTCCTTTTTCTGGAAACGGCACAATTGCCTCACGCCATTGGTCGCCGGTTTGATCGAGTCGTACGCTTACCGAGCCAGGGCGCCGGAGCATCAACACATCCCAGATGCCGCACTCACGAATCTCGCCGGAGCGGTTGATCAATCGATGCACCGTCGTCCAGACGCCGTTTGCTGCAAGCTCGATGCGCCGGGTAATCTGCAGCCCGCTTCGCCCGCACACACCACTGCCCAGTTCCACGCCCATCGAATCAATGCCGTTCCATGTGGCTAGCACACCGTAGGGTCCGCTATCGAGATCGCGCTGCGGCGCGCCATCAGGCCAGTTCGACTCCGGCGCAACCCACGTCTTGCCCCCACCCCATAATGGAAAGCCCCATTCACCACATAAGACTCGCCACTGCTCATCACTGCCGTCCGGTATTTTGCCAGCCAGGGCATCGTTGACGTAGGCGAGCTCCACACCTCCGTGGCGTATGCTTATCAGACGCCCACCAATTGACGGCACTACCGTCAATTCGAGTTCATCCTGAGTCAGAACGAGCGCCTGCCAGCCACGAAAGCAGGTCCATCGCAGAGACCGTCGCGACCGCCGGCTCTCGTCAGGCGTTGCCAGAAAATGAGAGATATCGCCAATCATCAACCGGTCCTAGCTCTTTTCGATTGGCTTGCTGCGCATCAGACCCACCGTCTCCGGCTGCGCAATCTTGCACATCACTGGCGGTAGTCCACGCGCGATCAGTTCGATATCGGCCAGCGCCCTGCGGCCTATCTCGCGAAGCACCGCGTCAAGCGCTCCGGCCTGATGTGGCGATAGCAGCACGTTGTCCAGCGAACGTGCGCGGTGATTTTTCGGCAATGGTTCAACAGGAAATACGTCGGTTGCCACCCGGATGTGGCGCTGCCCGGCGACGTCGAGCATCGCATCGAAATCGACCACACCAGCACGACTCACGAGGACAAATGCGGAGCCAGGTCTCATGGACATGAACTGCTCGCGTGTCAGAAAGCCCTGATTTTGCGACGTTACGCCAGCTACTACGAAAACGACCTGCGACTCACGCAGCACATCCTCGAGCGTCGCCGGCTGGCAACCCAACGACTCGATGTAGGCCGCTGGCAGCCAGGGATCAAATGCGCGCACCGTTCCGCGAAAGGGAGCGACGAGTGGCAAGATCGCGCGTCCCAGATCGCCCATGCCGATGAAACCTATGGGTGCTTCGTAGAGAGAAAACGCGTCACGGTTTGCCTCAAGGCCATACTGCTCGCTATTGTGGCGAAAGCGCCGGTCCGCCTGGCTTATGCCACGCGCCAGGTCGATCGCCATGCCAAGCGCCGCCTCAGCTACCGGCTCAGCGAAGACGGGACTCACGTTCAGGACCCGGACACCCTGCCGGAAACACTGGGCATAGTCGACGTTCGGCAGGAAGTTACCTTCCACGTTGACAATGGCCCGCAGATTCTTCATCCGGTTCAACCGGTCAACAGGAAGATCGAACTGGCCGACGACAATATCGGCCTGCACCACATGTGCGTCGAAGATTGCATCGTCGACGACGCCATCTTCGTGTAGGTAGACCTCACCGAGGTCGCGCAGCCGCGCAAGATCGGAAGCGCTAAAGATATCCGCGACCGCGCGCGGCGCCGGTGCAATGAAAAGTCGCATGGGCTTGACTGCCTGATTCATGGAAACTCCACAAAAACAACTGTAGTTCGTGTGTATCGCCAATCCGCGTTATCACACGGACAATCTGCAATACTGATCACGCGCTCGAACAAGTGCGACGGGCTAGCGCCTGCGGCGCGTGAAAAGCTTGTCGGCCGTTACCGCCGCGATGATCAGTACACCCATCACGATCTGCTGGTAATAAGACTCGACATTCATGATGTTCAGGATGTTATTGATGACGCCGATAATCAGCCCGCCAATCACTACGCCTGCGATTTGCCCACGCCCGCCGAAAAAACTGGTGCCGCCGATGATCGCCGAGGCGATGGCGAAGGTTTCGAACCCTATCCCCGCATTGGGCTCGGCTGCCCCAGTTCGCGCGGTCGTGACAATGCCGGCAATACCCGCGCACGAGCCTGAAATAATGAATACGACGAGCGTGTGCAGTTTGACGCTGATTCCGGAATAGAACGCTGCCTGCGCGTTGCCGCCAAGCGCATAGAGGTTACGCCCGAGTTTCGTATATCGCGTGATGAAGAACAGGAAACCGGCAACTGCAGCGGCGATGATAATCGGCACGGGTACACCGAACGCGCGTCCTGCAACGACGTCGCCAAACCCTCGATCAAAACCGAATACTGAACGCGAATCGGAAATGATCAGCGTGACTCCACGATAGATCGCCGCAGTGCCGAGCGTGATGATGAAGGGGTGCAATTGCGTGAGATTGACCAGCGCGCCATTGACAGCGCCCAGCAGTGCGCCCACGCCGACACCTCCGATCAGTACCGCCAGCCAGACAGGCATTCCAGCCATCATCAGCTTGGCCATCACCATGCCGGAGAGCGCCAGTACCGACCCTACCGAAAGATCGATTCCAGCAATCAGAATCGTAAAAAACACGCCGCAAGCGAGCAACACCATCACAGCGCTTTGCAGCAATACCTGCACGAGATTTTCCCGGGCCAGGAAGTACTGCGGTGAGGCAATGCTGCAGAAAATAAGCAGGAGCACCAGAATGCCGAAGGTGCCGTAGCTCTGCCACAGGCTTGCGAAGTCGCGCCGCGACGCGCGTTCGAGCGGCAAGCCCGAGGTGTTCGACTGGTTCATTTTGTCCCCTTCCCGTTTGTTCATGACGTGGCGATCTTCATGATCGATTCCTCAGTAGCGTCGGCATTGACAAGGGTGTCGGCCACCGTGCCGTCGCGATAGACTGCAATGCGATCACACACCGCGATCAATTCCGGCAGCTCCGACGACACCATCAGGATCGCTCTACCCTCGTTGGCGAGCGTGCGCATGATTGCGTAAATCTCGGACTTCGCGCCAATGTCGATCCCACGCGTCGGTTCATCGAAGATAAACAGATCACTTTGCGCCGCGAGCCACTTTGCGATAATCGCTTTCTGCTGATTTCCCCCGGAGAGTTCGGTGATGTTTTGAGTCGGCGTGGCGCAGCGAATCCGTAAGCGATCCTTGTAAATCAGTCCAAGCTCACGCTGCCGCCCAAGGTCGATCCGGCCGAGCGACAACGCACGTCGTGTGCTGCGTAACGCAGGCGCGATGAAGATGTTCTCTTCGATGCTCAGATTGTGAAAGAAGCCCGTCGCGCGGCGGTCTTCCGTAACGAAAGCGAGCCCCTGCTTGACCGCCTGATACGGGGAATCAACCACAATGTCGCGCCCGTTCAGCGCCATGCGACCGCCTGACTTGCTACGCACCCCGAAAATGGTCTCCATCAATTCGCTGCGGCCCGACCCCATCAATCCGGCAAAGCCGAGGATCTCCCCGCGATGTACGTCGAATGAGACGTCGCGTACCCTGCCATCACGAGAGGACAGACTGCGCACAGAGAACACGATTTCAGCGGCTCTCGTTGCGTCGCCCGGCCGTCCATGGACGATTTCGCGCCCCACCATCAGCGAGACAAGACGCTCGGTCGAGGTGGCCCTGGCGTCGTATGTACCCACGTAACGTCCGTCCTTTAGCACCGTCACGCGATCTCCGATTATCGGAATCTCCTTTAGCTTGTGCGAGATGTACACTATCCCAACACCATGGCGCTTCAGTTCAGCAATCACTTCGAAAAGCCGGCCGACCTCAGTGTCGGTCAGTGACGAAGTAGGTTCGTCCATGATGATCAAACGCGCTTCGCTGGCCAGCGCCTTGGCGATTTCCACCTGCTGCTTCTCGGAGATGCTGAGGTCGCCCACGAGCGTATTCGGGTCACGCTCGAGGCCGACGCGTGCCAATACGTCGCGCGCCTTGCGTTGCATCGTTCGACGGTCAACCACCGGAATGCCCAGGCGTCGTATAGTTGGAATTCGCCCGACGAACAGGTTTTCCTCGATGCTGAGATAGTCGATAACACTTAGCTCCTGATAGATCAGGCAAATGCCGAGCTCAGTGGACAGCGTCGGCGACAGCTTTGTGTACTCCACACCGCCTGCGACGATCTTGCCCGACGTCGGCTCGTAGATTCCGCTCAGCAGCTTCATCAAGGTCGACTTGCCCGCACCGTTTTCACCCAGAAGCACATGCACTTCGCCAGCCCTGACGTCGAAGCTGACGTCCTTGAGCGCCACTGTGCCAGGAAATACCTTCGACACACCGCGCACTTCCACCAGAACTTCGTTCATCTTCACTTCGCTCCGCGACTGAAGCGTGGCGCGCGCTGGCGCCACGCGAGACTCATTTGGTCACCAGGTGCGATTCGATCGGGAAAAAGGTCGGTGCGGTATCGGCGCTGATCGCGGGCTTCGTTTTCAAGGCGTCAAGCAGCAGGTCGACTGCCTTCGCACCCATCGCTTCAGAATCCTGGGCAACGGTCGCAGTCAGCTCACCGTGCTTTACCGAATCGATCGCCTCAGGTACGCCATCGGTGCCCACGACAATCACCTTGCCAAGCTTGTCGCCGTTCTTGACTGCCTGCACCGCGCCAAGGGCCATCGTGTCGTTGGCCGCGTAAATCGCCTTCAGGTCCGGATTCCGTTGCAGAATATTGGTCGCCACGTCGAGCGCTTTCGAGCGGTCCCAGTCGGCCGGTTGACTGGCAACTACCGTCACGTTCGCAGCTTTTGCGAAAGCCTGTTTTGCGCCGTCACGACGCGCGTCTCCCGTCACATTGCCGGCCTTACCTTCAACGATTGCAACCTTGCCACCCGCTGCGCCCAGCTTCTGGACAATAAAGTTGCCCGCCTTGTTGCCGAGTGCGACGTTGTCGGTCGCGATGAAGGCCAGGACCGAGCCGCCTGCAGCTTTCAGCTGGCCCGGGTCAATCTTTTCGTCGATATTGACGACATAGATGCCCTTCTTCGTTGCATTGGCAACGGATTGAACCAGACTTACCGCTGTGATCGGTGCCACACCGATGGCTTTGTAGCTCTTGTTCAGCGCGTCTTCGAGAATCCGCTGTTGCCCCTGAATATCGTCCTCGCTATTGCCAGCGAACACGTCCACTGTAACGCCTTTGGATTTCGCTTCCTTGAGCACACCATCGCGCATTGCTACCCAATAGGGGTTCGACAAGGTCTTAAGCACGATAGCGATGTCAGCCGCGTGTGCAGGGGTCCAGGCGGTTAGCGTGATGGCCAGTGCTGCAGCGCCAGCCGTAAGAAGGTTGCGTTTTTTCGTATTCATTCTGCGTCTCCTGATGTGCCGCATAAGCGGTCGTTATTCGGTACAAAAAGCCGTACCGCGTGCTTTGTTGCATGGGTTTCCTGTTTTGCGCGGGAGTTGACGCCTGACGCACTAACGGATGGCCTGCCAATGTCCCTCTCGACTCGACGCGAGCACTGCTTCGACGATGCGTGCCGAGCGCCAGCCATCCTCAAAAGTTGGCAGACCGATGCACGTCTCGCCACGAATGGTCGCGTAGGTGTCGGCGACGAATGCCTCAAAGCATTGGGCGTAACCTTGTGAGTGACCGGCTGGCAAGGTCGCGAGCCGACGTTGTTCGGCGCTGCCGCGCGAAGGGTCACGTACCAGCAACCGGCTTTCGTCGCGTGCACCGACCCAGAGCCGCTCGGGTTCTTCCTGATCGAAGGTGACGCTCGCGCGTGCCCCGTCGATTTCGAACCAAAGCCGATTCTTGCGTCCGGCTGAGACCTGACTGATGGTCAACGTGGCGAGGACGCCATTCGCCGTACGCAGTAACGCGCCCGCTACGTCTTCGGTCACCACTGCTTCGGTCGCGGCAGATTTGCTTTCCGTGCTCTCTGAGCCAGATGAGAAAGTACGCGCTGTATGCGTCGGGCGCCTCGCCACAGTGGTTTGCAAGGTCGCAGCGACCGATGCAAAACGCTCTCCGCTCACCCATTCGATCAGATCGCACCAGTGGGATCCGATGTCGGCAAACGCGCGAGACGCACCACCTTGGGCTGAGTCGACGCGCCAGTTCGTATCGGATGCGCCAAGAAGCCAGTCTTGCAGATAGCTGCCGTGGATCAGTTGCAATGCGCCGACAGTTCCGTCCTGAACCAGTGCGCGCGCTTCACGCACCATCGGATGGTAACGATAGACAAAGGGAATCGTCGCAACGCGACCGCTTTTGCGCGCCGCAACAACAAGCGCGGATGCATCACGTTCAGTAATAGCGAGGGGCTTCTCGCAGACCACGTGCTTGCCGGCTTCGAGTGCCGCGAGCGCCAGCTGAAAATGGCTCGCATTCGGCGTGCAGATGTGCACGACATCCACGGCGCGATCTTCGATTGCTTCAACCGATGACCGATACGCCCGTGGGATAGCATGCCGCGCCGATGCCTCCACCGCACTGGCTTCGCTCGATGCGGCTATACCGCATACGGTGGCTCCGGCGAGCCGTGCCGCGCGCGTATGCACCGCCCCCATCATGCCCGCGCCGATGATCGCGACGTGAAGCGACTCCGTCATTCGATTCTCCGTTTTGTTCACGGAAGCACGATATCGAGTGAAGGGAACAGGCGACAATTTGTATTATTTAATTCGATTGCCGACATAAATACTGCGTCTATGGGGGATGCAACGGGGCCTTGCTGCGTCGGATCGGAGAAAGTAAGCTCGCTGCAAACAGGACCGCTCATGACCGACCGCACACTCTCTTCCCTGCCTTCTCGGCTGGCTACCTTCGATCGCGCCTTCCGGCTCGAGGAGTACGAAGTCCACAGCAAGCTCGCGCAACTCATTGCTTCGTCTCAGGGCGTCAGCCGGGCGGACCTCGCGCGTCTTACGGGGTTTGCGCGATCAACTATTTCGCAACTGGCCCAGCCCTTGATCGATGCAGGACTCGTCAAGGAACAGGCAGCGGGGGCTGCGAGCCGCGGACGGCCCGGCACGATGCTCGTACTCAATCCGCGTGCAGGACTCGTACTGGTTGCCGACATGGGCGCGACACACGGTCGCCTCGTGATCTCCGACCTCGCGCAACGCAGACTCGCCGAAACGGTCTTCAGCGTAGACATCGCGCTAGGTCCGGAGCCGGTACTCGATCTCGTGATCGAAAGGTTCCGGCAGATGCTCGCCGAGCATCATCTCGCCGATCTCGCCATACGTAGCGTAGTGGTGGGGCTGCCAAGCCCGGTCGATTTCGGGCGGGGGGTCTGTGTACGGCCACCTATCATGCCTGGCTGGGACGAATTTCCTGTGTCCGAGTATCTGCAGGCACGCCTTAAGGCGGCGGTGCTGGTGGACAACGACGTGAATCTCATGGCACTCGGCGAGGCGCGCACACGTCCGGCCGGCCAGTCGCCCTTGCTGTTTGCAAAGGTATCGACCGGGATCGGCTGCGGTGTTGTCACAGCGGACGGAAGTCTGCATCGCGGCGCAGACGGATCCGCGGGCGACATCGGCCATATCCGCGTTCCAGGACGAGACGATGTGATCTGCGGATGCGGCAACATCGGTTGTGTAGAAGCGGTTGCTTCTACAACGGCCGTGTTGCGCAGCCTGCGCCAGTTACCCGACGCGGGCGCGGACACTATCGACGATCTGGTGCGGCTCGTACGTGCAGGCGACCGTCACGCGATCAGACTGGTGCGGGAAGCTGCAGCGGAAATTGGCGAGGTCATCGCAATGGTCGTGCATATGTTTAACCCCGCCGCGATCGTACTGGGTGGCCGCATGGCACGCATCAGCGACGATCTGCTGGCCGGTGTGCGCGCAGTCGTCTACCGGCGCGCGTTGCCACTGGCTACACGCAGCCTTCTGATTGAGAATACCGCGCTGAATCAGTATGCAGGTGCCATCGGTGGCACTGTCCTTGGTATCGAACATGCCCTTGCGCCTCAGTGCATCGCGTCCATTCTGGACGGCATAACCAACCGATAACCCATTCCGGCTTTCGGCGGGCGATCGATGACCGACATAGCAATTTGACGAACTTCAGAGCCTGTACACCCGTTCTGCATTGTCGTGGAAAAGCGCGCGCCGCTCGTCGGAAGAGAATTCTTTCGTGATCTCCTTGAATGCATCGAAGACTGCGTCGTAACTGCTAAAAAGTTTGTCGACCGGGAAATTGCTCGCAAACATACAGCGATCCACACCGAACGCCTCGATCGCATGCAGAACAAATGGGCGGATGCTGTCAACCGTCCATTTCCAGTCGCCCATCCCCAGTCCGGATATCTTGCAGAAAACATTCTGAGCCGATGCGAGCGACCTCATGCCCTGCTTCCAGCCCTCGATCTCTTCCGGCGTCCGGTCAACCGGCATGCCGGTGTGGTTGAGCACCATCGGTGTATCCGGAAAGTCGCGCGCCAGCGCCAGCGCATCTTCCATCTGGGTGTAGTAAAGCTGCAGGTCGAACGACAAATTGTGACGTTTGAGCAGCGCATACCCTTTACGCCATTGTGGATCGCTCATCAGGCGAGGGTTCTCGATAAACGTCTTCACCGGATCGCGGTGGAAGTTCAGGCATTGGCGAATACCGCGTACGTTCGCATACTGGCAGTGCTCTTCGATCACGGCCTGCGCTTTCGGTGCTGACAGGTCCGCGAATCCGACGATACCGTGCGGATAGCCGTGCACGTCGGCGACGCTCTGAAGCCAACGCGTTTCCGCGACCGGGTCGTTGTGATCGTACTCGACCTGAAGATGAACCGTCTTCACGACGTTCTGATTCCTGATGTCGGCCAGGAAGTCGTCGATCAGATAGTCCTTGCGAATAGCGGTGTAATCACCGAATACGCGCTTGAGCATCGGCCCCTGCAGCCAGGGGTAGGTACCGGTCCTGAGATCGTAAAGATGATGATGCGGGTCGATGATGGGCAGATTGTCCATGGTGTCTTCCGTATGAGGTCGGTCGGCGTTGAAGCGCCGCTCGCGAAATGCGAGCGACGGATCCGCGGCGCGTCCTGCTGAAGCATTAGTATTGACCCGCTGACGGCGGATAGACCCGTTTGACGGTTGCCTGTGCGTCCGGCTGGTCAATCGTCTCCTTCGTCACGAGGGGCTCCTTGAGCGCCAGTTCCTGAGTGGTCGGCTTGTGATTCAGCGCATTGAAGACCTGTGTAGTTGCATCAATCCCCTGTCCTACGGCCTCCTGCAAGTAGATACCCTGGATCTGCCCATAGCGCAGCAGCTTGATCGTCGTCGGGCTGCCGTCTGCCGTGACCACCGCTACCTTGCCGACGCTGCCGCGCGTCTGCAGCGCCTTCGCAGCGCCGGTGGCGGCTTCGTCATACATGCCGTAGATTGCCTTGACATCAGGATGCGCCGTGAGAACATCGTTGGCCTGCTGGACTGCCTCGTTGACGGTCAGCCCGTGGGTCTCGAGTACCTGCGCAACGTCACAGCCGCCGCTCTTGAACGACTCCTGGGCGCCCTTCATGTATTTCTGCGCATTTTCCCGGTCCTGCGGCAACGATAGCACCGCCACCTTGTTGCTGCCTCGATCCTTCGCGAGCTTGCAGACGTACGCACCCTCGGCTTTGCCGGTGTCGTAGTTGTTCGCAGTCACAGCTGACGTGTAGTCAGTTTCACCGGCCTGCGGCCCAATACCCGCAAATGCCACCGGCACGGACTTTGATTTCAGCAGCCGCAGCACGGGAGGCGTACTGGTCGAACTGACCGGTCCCATCACGATTGCGCTGACTCCGCGTGTCAATGCGGTGCGAACATTGTCCATCTGCCTGGCCGGCGAATTCTCGGACGTGAACTCCACGTAGTTCATGCCCAGCTCCTGTGCCCTTTGCTTGACGCCATAGGCAACCCATTGCCAGTACGAAATATCCAGCGACGGCGCGATATACGCGATGGTTTGCTTGTCCTGCGCGACCGACATCTGCGACGCGAGTCCCGCGGCGAGCGTCAGTGCCGATGCTGCAATAAACCTTGCGAGCGGCTTGCCCGAAAACCCGCTTCCTGATTTTGACACGCGCTTATCCATCATTGTCTCCTTGACTGCTAGCGTGAGTGAACCCGTGCCTAACGCCGGGCTTTGGTTACGCGGTCCACGAGGACCGCAACGAGAATCACGACACCGGTCACGGTGCCTTGCCAGAAGCTGTTGACGCCAATGAGGTTTGCGCCGTTCTGAATGATCGTGATCATCAGCGCACCGAGCAGCGCGCCAATCGCCGAACCGGTGCCGCCAAAGAGACTCGCACCGCCAATGACGACCGCTGCGATCGCCTGCAACATCAGGCTCGACCCTGCTGTGGCTTCCGCGTTGCTGATGTATGACACGCTGACTATGCTTGCGAACGAAGCGAACAGTCCCGAAAGCAGATAGGCACCGAGCCGTACGCGATTGACGGGAATCCCGATGACGCGTGCCGAAGAACTGCTGCTGCCGATCGCATACAGCCACCGGCCCGCGACGATCTTGCGCAGACTGAATTCGATGGCGATGAGCAGTAGCACGCACCACAAAGCGTAATTGGGTAGGCCCGGAATCAGCGTTCCCGAATTCAGCAGCCAGTAGTCGGGGTTGGAGATGGGCAACGAATGGCCATCCGTCACGATGAATGAGAGACTGCCCGCAATCGCATAGGTGCTGAGCGTTACGACGAATGGCGCAAGTCCAACGAATGTAACGAGCGCACCGTTAATGGCGCCGATAAGGAGACCTACCGACAATCCGGCAAGACTACTGACGATCGCACCGTAACCGTGCGCCATGACAAGACCGGTGACCATACCGGTAAGCGAAAACACCGAACCCACTGACAGATCGATGCCGCCCGTAATGATCACGAGCAGCACGCCGAATGCCATGATGACGAGCGGTGCGGCCGCTTGCGTAACATTGGATATATTGCCGCCGGACAGTGCCGCCGGGACGATCATGCCGACCGCGAGTTCGATCACGATGATCGCAATCGCAATAGCAATCTCGGTGCGATACGCCGAGAACAGGCGACGACCCGTGCCGCCTTGCCGCACGTGCCCCTCCGCGATCGAATGAGTGACTGATTTCATGACTGTCTCCAGGTAGATATCGTTCTTTCACCAACCGAGCCTAGGCGGCCATGCCTGTTGCGGTGGCGAGCTGAGTTTCATTGACGTCGGCGTGCCGCAGAACCTCGGTTGGCTTACCGTCGAGATCGAAAGCGAGCACGGTGTCGCATAGTTCGACCAGCTCGATGTATTCGGTGGACCACCAGACGACCGTGGTTCCCTGCTTCGCCATCTTTCGAATCAGCGTGTAGATCTCGCGCTTCGTGCGGATGTCGACGCCGCGGGTCGGCTCCTCGAGCACCAGCAGCTTCGGACTCAGCAACAGCCAGCGGGCAATCAGCAGTTTTTGCTGGGTGCCGCCGCTCAAGGTAGCGGGGAGATCCCAAAGCGAGCCCGCGCGGATCTTCAGCGCTTCGAGTAGTTGCGCGCTCTGTGCAATTTCGGCGCGTCCCACGACATTGCGTCGGTTGACGACACGCGCTGCCGCAACGAGGTTGTCCACAATCGGCAGAGTGGCGAGGATGCCCTTGTTCGAGCGATCCCCCGACACGAATCCGACGCCATCGCGCGCACCAGCTGAGGGATGCGAATAACTGACGCGGGTACCGTCTCGTGTGATAGTCCATGCGCCCGCGGGGGTGATACCGGTCAGCGCATCGATCAGCGACGACGGGCCAACTGGCGCACCCGCAAGGCCGATAATTGCGCCGGCCGGAACTTCAATTGCCACGCCGTCTCGCTCGATGCGAAGCGTGCCGCCGGCAGCAGCATGCGCGACCGGCGCGTTGTCATCGCCATCTTGCGCCAGTGCTTCGTTTGAGCTCCGCTGGTTCGCCACCTCTATGAAATTCGCCGGCGCTTCTTCCACCACGACGTTTTGCCCCATGCATTCGACGATCTCACGGTCTGTGATCGCATCCAGTGCGATGCGGTCGACCGCGGTCTTGCCGTCACGGATAATGGTGCAGACGTCCGCAATCTGGCGAATCTCGCGCATCCGATGCGATACGAACAGCACGGCGAGGCCGGTGTCGGCAATCAGCCGGCGTATCACCGAAAACAGGCGGCCCGTTTCCGCAGCGGTCAGATTCGCAGTGGGCTCGTCGAGCAACAACAGCTTCGCACCAGATCCCAGCGCACGGGCTATCTCCACCAGTTGTCGCTCGTGCAACGTCAAGCCACTGACCGGTCTCGCCGCCGATTCGCGCGCGAAGTGTGGATCGATCAGCGAAAGCGCTTCGATCGCGATGCCCATTGACGCGCGTTCGCTGTATTTCGCCGTACCACGACGCAGCCGCGGCATGGCGATGTTCTCGGCCACGGACAGATGCGGCAGAAGCGCCAGTTCCTGATTGACCACCGCGATCGTGCCCGCTGCGACGTGACCGCCTACGGATGCACCGATCGCTTGCCCGTCGAATTCAAGCGCACCACCGTCGCGCTCAAACTGACCGGAGATGATCTTGATCAGCGTCGATTTGCCCGCGCCGTTGCCCCCCAGAAACGCGTGAACTTCGCCGGGCGCGATCGAAAGATCGAATCCCTTCAGCACGCTAGTGGGTCCGAAGCTTTTGACGATCGAGCGCGCTGTCAGCAAGTAGTGTTGCTCTGCCATGGGGTGTCTCCTGCGGCGATTGCCCCGCGAGGCTGCACACTTTGTTTGTCTTGCGACGAGTGTTGTCAGCGCAGCGGTAATAAGCGGTACGTATAGCTAACGGACGCGTTAGCGGGATGCTGGCGGAATCGTCGAAGTGGTCAAGCAACGGGCGAGTTGCGCGGAGCCAAGGTCCCTTATGTGTGCGTCGACTGATCGCGCTTTCAGCCGGAAAGTCGGATAATTCATTGCTGTCTCCTACGCAGTTGTTGCACTGCGCAATGTCTGTGTATGGTTTGCCGCGTCGCCACCCTGTAAATTGCCGGGTCAGCAGCGGGAGCGCTGTGGCTCCCAGGTTGTGCGGCTTGTTGACAGAATGGCAGCGCAGATGGCGTGCGAACAAGGCGGTTTCATTCAACTGCATCTGAAATAAATTCAATATGCGCATTCCACCGGTGAAAGCCATCATCGCTTTTGAGAGCGTGGCCAGGACGAAGAGCGTCAACCGCGCGTCTGAAGAATTGGGGCTTACCGCATCGGCGGTCAGCCATCAGGTCAGCAATCTCGAGTCGATCATCGGCCAACCTCTCTTCTATCGATCCGGCCGCGGCCTTGTGCTGACGCCTACTGGCGAGCGTTACCTGTCCGATGTGACGGGGTCGCTCGCGGACCTTAGTCGCGCAACCGAGCGCGCATCGAGCCGTGCCGATGTCGAAATTCTGCGAGTGCATTCCAGTCCAAGCTTCGGGCTCATGTGGCTGCTGCCACGGCTCGAGTCGTTTCAGAAAGCCAACGGGGATATCCAGCTGAATCTGGCCTGCTCGTATGAAGACGTATCGTTCACGAGCGGCTATTACGACATCGACTTGCGCCACGGCTATGCCCACTGGCGAGATCTGGAAGTGAAGACGCTACGTGGCGAATTTATCGCGCCACTTGCTTCTCCTCGGTATCTGGAAAGCAACCCCGTGGAAACCCCCGACGATCTGCTGAAGCATCGTCTTATCTACTCAGAGACGCCGCTCGTGCAGTGGAAGCAATGGTTTGGGCGTACCGGTGTGTCTGCCGCTCACAAGACCTTCGACTTTTCGTTCGACAGGTCCTACATGTCGCTGGAGACGGCTGCGCTTGGATTGGGCATCGCGCTGGAAAGCCTGATGCTCGCGTCTGTCCGGATCAAGGAAGGCGCGCTCGTGCCGGTATTCGACAGTACGCATGCAGTTGAAGTGGGCGCGCATCACCTCGTGTACCCGCCTCAAAACGCAGAACTGCCGCGTGTCACGCGCTTCATTGCGTGGATCGAGCGGGAGATTGGCCAGATGGAACGTCCCGCCTAGCCCCCGAATTCCTCCTGCAGCACCAGGGTATTCCAGCACCCGGATCGACCGGATGAATGCGGACGCCGTGCGTATGCGGCGTCACGCCAAGGTTCCCGCTCCTCAGCACGTCACCTGAAAATTTCTCACGCACAGTTGAGCAGTACCTCGTTGATGCGACCAGCCGTGCAGTAGACACTTCGGCCATCACATCAACACTCAGGAGACAACGATGCTGCTCGAGAACAAGGTCGTAATCGTTACAGGTGCGGCTTCGCCACGCGGAATCGGCAAAGCAGCCGCCAGGGCCCTCGCTGCACAGGGCGCGCACGTTGTGATCCTCGACCTGCGCGAAGAAGACGCAAAGCAGGCCGCGGCCGATCTCGGCGACCCTCACCTCGGCCTCGCCTGCGACGTCACCGATAAGGCCGCGTGTTTGTCAGCCGCGAAGGCGACGATCGAACGGTATGGCCGCATCAACGGCCTCATCAATAACGCCGGCATCACGCAGCCGGTACGCACACTCGATATCAGTGCCGAAGGCTTCGATGCCATCGTCGACGTCAATCTGCGCGGCACGCTCTATATGTCGCAAGCGGTCCTGCCGGTCATGAAAGAACAGAAAAGCGGCAGCATTGTTTGCATGTCGTCGGTCTCGGCCCAGCGGGGCGGAGGTATTTTTGGCGGGCCGCACTACAGCGCCGCGAAGGCGGGTGTCCTCGGTCTTGCACGCGCGATGGCCCGCGAGTTCGGTCCCGACAGTATCCGCGTCAACTCGATCACACCGGGTCTGATCCAGACAGATATCACCGGTGACAAGCTCACCGCGGAAATGCGGGTCGACATTCTCAAGGGGATTCCCCTTGGCCGGCTCGGCGATGCCGCCGACGTGGCTAACGCATGCCTCTTTCTGGTCAGCGACCTCTCGACCTACCTCACAGGAATCACGCTCGATGTGAACGGCGGCATGCTTATTCATTGATGACGGCGTCCCTTGCGGAAAGGGACGTTGCATCCCAGGCACCCGGGCTAACCCGAGGTCATGGAAGGAGACAAACATGAAATCGAAGTACACCGCTTCGCCCGTCGCAGACGATGTCCTGCCACAGACAAGCTCGACCAGCTTCGAGTCGAGAACCTACGCGAAGGTCAGCCGGAGGCTCATCCCGTTCCTGATGTTGTGCTATCTCGGCGCCTATCTCGACCGGGTCAATGTTGGTTTCGCGAAGCTGCAGATGCTCAATGATCTGCGCTTTAGCGAAACGGTCTACGGCATGGGCGCGGGTATCTTCTTTCTCGGCTATTTCCTGTTCGAGGTGCCGAGCAATCTGGTTCTGCATCGCGTCGGGGCACGCAAATGGCTCGCCCGGATCATGCTGACGTGGGCGGCGATCTCCGCCTGCTTCATTTTCGTCAAATCGCCGACGGCCTTCTACGTGCTCCGTTTTCTGCTTGGCGTCGCGGAGGCTGGTTTCGCGCCCGGCGTGATCCTCTATTTGACCTACTGGTTTCCGGCCGCACGCCGGGCCAAGGCCCTATCGCTGTTTTTCATGGCGATTCCCCTCGCCGGCATGATCGGTGGTCCGCTATCGGGTTGGATCATGCACTCGCTTCAGGGCACCCTGTCTCTTGCTGGCTGGAAGTGGCTGTTTCTTCTTGAAGCGTTGCCATCCCTCGTGCTGGGTGTCGCGATCCTGCTATATCTCGACGACAGCATTGCCAAGGCAAAGTGGCTAAAGGAGTCCGAAAAGAACCTGCTCGCACGCAATGTCGTCAGCGACAACCAGCACAAGATTGCGCACATTTCAGTCAAATCGTTCATAGGCGATCGCCGTTTGTGGTTGATGGCGGCAATCTACTTTTGCGTCGTGCTGGGCCAGTATGGCCTCACCTTCTGGCTGCCGACCATCATCCGGAAGTCAGGCGTGGCCGATCCGCTGTGGGTAGGCTTCTTCACCGCGATTCCCTACCTGTGCGCCATCATCGCGCTGCCACTCGTGGGAATGAGCGCGGATCGGTGCCGCGAACGAAGGCTGCATCTCGCGATACCGATGCTGGTTGCCGCCGCAGGTTTCGCGGTACTGCCTGCACTTGGCAGCGTGCCGGCATCCATCGTCTGTCTGAGCATCGCGGCAGCCGGCATCCTGGCGTCGTCCTCGCAGTTCTGGTCGTTACCGACGGCTTTACTCGGCGGCATGTCCGCTGCTGCCGGAATCGCAGCCGTGAACTGCGTCGCCAATCTCGCAGGCTTCTTCTCCCCGGCCATCGTAGGCTGGCTGAACGACCTGACAGGGAGGTCGACCGCGGGGCTGATCTTCATCTCGCTGGCTATCACACTAGGAGCCTGCCTCGTCTTCCTGGTGCCCGCAAAATCAGTGAACCGCTGAGCCTCTTTCCACCCCTTTCCGACTGATCACAGGAGACCATATGAACAGTCCGTCCACCGTGCCCACGGCGGCTCTTGCCGAACACGCTTATCGTATCCGCAGGAATGCACTGTTGATGGGTGAAGTGCAGGGCCAGGGCTATATCGGGCAAGCGCTCGACATAGCGGATGTGCTGGCCGTCGCTTACTTCGGCGCCATGCGATATCGCCCGGAGGAGCCAGAGTGGGAAGACCGCGATCGCTTCCTGCTGTCCAACGGGCACTACGCCATCGCGTTGTATGCCGCGCTGCTCGAGGCAGGTATCCTGCCGCAGGAAGAGCTCGAAACGTACGGCAGCGACGACAGCCGTTTGCCAATGTCCGGCATGGCCAGTTATACGCCCGGCATGGAGATGTCAGGTGGCTCGCTCGGCCACGGCTTGACCATCGCGGTTGGCCGTTGTCTGGGGCTCAAGCGAAAAGGATCGCAATCGTTCGTGTACACGCTGTTTTCGGACGGCGAACTGGACGAAGGTGCGATCTGGGAAGGCATCATGTCCGCAGCGCACTGGAAACTCGACAACCTGATCGCTATCGTCGACGTCAACAACCAGCAGGCCGACGGCCCCTCGACACAGATCATGTCGTTCGAACCCCTCGTCGAAAAACTGCAGGCGTTCGGATGGTTCACGCAGCGTGTCGACGGCAACGACATCGCCGCCGTGGCTGCCGCATTCGAAGCGGCCCGTCAGCACCCTGCTGCACAACCTCGCATGATCATCGCCGATACGCGTATGGGATGTGGCGTGCCGTTCCTGGAACAACGCGAGAAGAACCACTTTATCCGCGTCGATGAGCATGAATGGCAATTGGCGCTTCAGGCACTCGAAGCTGGGAGAAAAGCATGAGCAATGCAACGATGAACAAGCCGCGCCTGAAAACGTCAGCGATGATTGCGTCAATCGCCGGCGAAGGACAGGTCACGCGTTCGGCGCCTTTCGGTCACGCTCTGGTGGAGTTGGCCCGGCAGAAGACAAACGTGATCGGCATGACGGCCGATCTCGGCAAATATACGGACCTGCATATCTTCGGCAAGGCGTTTCCTGAGCGCTACTATCAGATGGGGATGGCGGAGCAGTTGCTGATGGGCGCAGCAGCGGGGCTCGCGCACGAAGGTGCGCAACCGTTTGTTACCACGTACGCGGTATTCGCGACACGCCGCGCCTATGACTTCATTCATCAGGCGATCGCCGAAGACAATCTCGATGTGAAGATTGTCTGCGCATTGCCTGGGCTGACGACGGGCTACGGTCCCAGCCACCAGGCCGCTGAAGATCTCGCGTTGATGCGCGCCATGCCGAACATAACCGTCATCGATCCATGCGATGCACTGGACATCGAGCAAATGGTGCCCGCAATGGCAGCGCACAAAGGACCGGTATATGCGCGCCTGTTACGCGGCAACGTACCCGCCGTACTCGACGAGTACGATTACACCTTTGAGCTAGGCAAGGCCAAGATGCTGCGCGACGGTGCTGAAGTACTGATCATCTCGTCCGGCATCATGACGATGCGCGCACTGGAAGTAGCCAAGGTGCTTGAAAGCGATCGGATCGGTGTAGGAGTTCTTCATGTGCCGACGATCAAGCCGCTCGACACAGAGACAATTCTACGTGAAGCTCGGCGCTCCGGCCGGCTCGTCGTCGTAGCGGAGAATCACACCGTGATAGGCGGTCTGGGTGAAGCCGTGGCTGCGGAACTGATGCGCTCGGGTGTCTCATGCCCATTCAGGCAGGTGGGGCTTCCCGACGCGTTCCTCGCTGCCGGTGCGCTGCCCACGCTCCACGACCGTTACAGGATTTCGACCTCTACAATGGCAGAATCGATCAAAGCCTGGCTAACCTGAGTAATCTTGGCTGAACTGGCGCGCCTGGTACTGGCCACGACGACTTCACCCGTTCTGGATCGGATCAACCGCGCGCTGGCTCTGCTCATGGCAGGAGTGCCTGCTTCGGATGCATAGGTCGCAGGTCATCCGGGCTGTCATCGAGGAGCGACTGATGCCTTGGCGCGCTGCTGAACAGCTTGGGCTGAGCGTGCGTCAGGATCAGCCGCCGCCGGATTATGCTCCGGTCGACGCGACCGGCCGCGCAACCCCAGCGACTCAAGCCAGCTGCTGCGCGAGCGTCCTGGTTAGTGGCGTAGTGACGTTGCCCGTGTGCCGTGTCGTGACCGACTCGATCAGGACGATCCAGCATTCCTCTTCTGCTACGGGATTGTGCAGCACGCCACGCGGCACGACGTGCATGTTCCCTCGCGCCAGGGGCACCACACGCCCATTCTCATACTCCATGCGCAGATTGCCGCGCACGATATAGAACAGTTCGTCCTCGCCGTCGTGGCTGTGCCATGCAAGCTCGCCACGCACCTTCGCGACCTTGACATATTGGTCGTTGACCTGTGCCACGACCTTCGGCGACCAGAACTCGTGTATCGAATCGAAGGCAGAAAGCAGATCAAAGGATTCGGCAAACAACATCGTGTTCATCTTTTTCATCTCCACATTGGAATGATCGATACCGCGAGCAAAATCGCCATTGATACGTTCAAAAGCCGCCATTGCGCCGGTGTCTTCAATAACCGTGCAAGCAGCACACCGGCAGCACACCAAAGACACAACGACACGGACGCGGCCAACACGAACGCACAGCCGAGCAGTGCCGCGAGATGCACTGGCCCTTCTGCCAACATGGCGAACGACGCCGCTGCCCCCAGCGCCATCGCCCAAGCCTTGGGGTTGAGCAAAAGTAAGCCGGCACCGCCGATGAAGGTAGTCGGCAATACGGCGCCGTCATTCGTCACAGGCGCCCCGCTACGCGCGATTTTTATCGCCAGCCAGAGCAGATAAGCAGAGCCGATGGTTTTCATGCCGGTCTGCAGGAATGGCGCGGCAAGCAGGATGCCCGCCAGGCCGGCTGCCGCCGCCGCTGCCAACGCGCCGAGCCCTACCGCAATGCCCGCGAGCAGAGGTGTGGAACGGACGAACCCGAAGCGTGCGCCCGACGCAGTCGCGAGCGTTGTCGCGCCGCCCGGTGAAATCGTGGCGACGGTGACGAAGAGGAAGAGCGGTGCGATCGATAGAGCAGACATGGCGATCCCTAAATGAGACCGCAGTGTAGGCAACCGCTGGGCATTAGTGAAACGAAGAATACTGATGCCATCCATTACGGGACATAATGTCTGTATGAACAGGAATCTCGACATCACCCTCGTCCGCACGTTCGTGACGGTGGCCGACACAGGCAGCATGACGGTCGCGGCGAATATCCTTCATCTGACGCAAGGCGCGGTCAGCCAGCAGATCAAGCGGCTGGAGGAAACCTTCGATTGTGTCCTGTTCGAGCGCGACGGGCGCCGGCTCGAACTATCGCCCGTCGGCGAACGTTTTCTCGGCAAGGCGAAGCGCCTGCTCGGCATGAACGACGAGATCTGGGTCGACATGACGGCACACCCGGTGTACGGCAAGCTCAGGGTTGGCGTTCCGTATGATCTGGTCGGAACGCACTTTCCACCGGTGTTCAAGGCGTTCGGCGAGGCTTATCCGAACGTCGAGGTATCACTGGTGTGCGCCACGTCTCCTGAACTGAGCGACGCGATGGACGTCGGTTCGCTCGATCTCGCGGTCGTAGAGGAAACTGTTGGTGTGGCGAGCGGCGAATGCCTGCGCGTCGAGCAGCTCGTGTGGGTCGGCGCGCGCGGCGGAAACGCGCATCTGAAACGGCCACTGCCTATCTCGATGGTCGCCGATTCCTGTGGCTTCAGGCCGGTGGTGCTGGCGGCACTTCGCGACCAGGGCATCGAATGGCGCACCGTGTTCGAGAGCGGCAACCTCGAGGCCACCACCGCCACCGTACGCAGCGACCTGGCTGTTACCGCATGGCTCGCCTCGACCATCCCCGCCGACCTCGAGATTCTGAGTGGCGACGATGATCTCCCTGGCTTGCCAAACTTTTCGATTAATCTGCGCCTGCCGTCAGTCGTGCCACCTGCTGCGCAGGAGTTTGCGCGGTATGTGCGCGAGCGGTTGGTGCGGATTTCATAATCGACCAACTGAACTTGGGGCAAGTCATCGCCGCAGCAAGCGGCTGCTTACGGAAGCACTTCGTTCGGCGTAGCGCTGAACGAAATGAACCGGGCAATGGACCACTTGCCATCGGGCTGCCGTTTGAAAATGTCCATCCCCGCTTCGGTACTCACGCTCGACTTGCCCCCCTTCTGCGCAGTAAGTGTCCAGAACAGCCGAACTATGGCGATATCCCCGGAAACAATGATCTCGCGAAGATCGGGACTGTCGTAGTGAAGTTGCAACTCAGGTTTTGCCAGCACAGCCTTTAGCCGCCCGCAGAGCGCGTCCCGGCTACCATCAGGCGCCTCGGGAACGGTCGAAATCAGATCGGGGGCGAACAGGTCGCAGACCCCTGCAGCATCGCGAGCGTTGAACGCCTCCGTCCAACGCTGCAGCCGATTCGTGATGGCGGCCGTGTCTGAATCCACGTCCGCGCGAGCTGAAGTCGCCGCGCCGACGGCGGTGAACACGATGGCCATCGCCAGCAGCAATCTGCTCATGGGAGGTCTCCAATCAATCGGTCGCGACGCCGGTTCAGAGCCACGCCAAGCCGGCGCGGACCTGCGCGTGAGCATCGTCCGTCAGCGGCTCGCCATGGGCCAGTACGACTTGCTCGAACGGCCAGGCGAGCAGCCGATCCACACAGGCGCGAGCCCGCTTGCGGTCGCGATAGACCAGACGCAGGAGGGGATGCCAGCCGACGTGACCGAGCACGCCACCCAGGCGCAAGTAGTTGCGCGTTAGCCAATGCGGCGACACGCGAAAGTTCTCGACCAGATCGCAGGTGATTAGTGTGCGCGTTGCCGGGTGATAAAACACCGTCTCGCCGAGCATGGAGCCTTCAATCGTCAGCAGTTCGAGATCGTTACGCCACTCGGGATGCGGCTGGTCCGTCAGCGTCGCGCCGAAACGCAGGTCCCGGCGCTTGCGTTGCAAGGCGACTGGACCATGCAGCAGTGCCTGTGGATACGTGGCCACTGCTTCTGACGCGTACATATGGTGAAACAGGTTTGGACAGACGATATGCGCGACTGGCCCGAGCGCGTCGATCTCACTGCGAAGCTGCTCTGGGAGCGCGACGGGCGAATGCAGCAGCAGCTTGCCCGATGACAGGCGAATCACAGTCATTCGCGTGCCGAGGTGCAAACCGATGAAAGAATGATGAACCGAAGCGGTCCAAATATTCTTTGCCAATTCCTGCAGCACCGGCGCCACCCCCGACAATGTGTAAATCTGACCATTCTCGACGGTTACGTTCGCTACCGTCAAACGAGTACTAACCCGAGTGATCAAGAGTCTGCACGCTGCCTTCACTGCGACTATCCGCGTTCGCGAACCTCAGCCTCATCTCTACCGCACACATCCTTGCACACCCTCCCCCTGGTAAATCCTTTATCCCCTTAGGGAAAAGCAACAGTACTGCTGAAGACATTGCGCATATCTTCCGGACAGCATCGCTTCAGATTCAAGGTGCACCCAGTGTGGAGGCACCGTATATATCGGTCAAATCGATCGAAAATATTTCAAGTTATTAGGCCGACAGATATCAGGAATGCGAGAGTATTGCGTGTCCCTCCCTGACGCTTAATATCCATCGCACTTATTTAACAACCAATTTTTAATCGATTTGCCTGATTCGCCAGATAGCCCTACGCTTGCCGAACTACCGCATGCAGCGTTGCGTGCGACCTGCTTACTTCTCGCCTCAAGCGCCCAGCAAGACCATGGAAACAACCACACTCAGCGTTCGGGTCGACGCCGTTCACGACGAAGCAAGCGACATCCGCTCGTTTAGCGTCTCGCGTATCGACGGCCTGCCGTTCGATCGCTACGAACCCGGCGCGCATATCGATGTGATGAGCCCTGCCGGCGTCACACGCCAGTACTCGCTGTGCGGCGACCCCGCGCGGCACGATGTGCACACTTTTGCGGTCAAGCGCGAGACGCAGTCGCGAGGGGGTTCCCGCTCACTGCACGACGACGTCAAGGTCGGTAACGAACTGACGATCGGCGCTCCGCGCAATCTTTTCCAGTTATGTCCCGACGCCAGCGACCATGTGTTGATCGCGGCGGGCATCGGTATCACGCCTTTGCTCAGCATGGCGTATCAGCTAGTCCGGCAGCATGCCCCGTTCGTCCTGCACTACTTCGCGCGCAGCGAGCAGCACGCCGCCTTCCTGCGCCTCCTGTCGAGCGCACCATTTGCCGGTCACGTGCAGTTTCACTTCGGCGTCGAACGTGACAAACTGGATGCGGTGTTGAGCTCATGTATCGCCGACGTCCGCGAAGGCACGCATCTCTACACTTGCGGGCCCGCGCCGTTCATGGACCGCGTGGTCGAGATCGGCTCAACTCGCCTGAGCGAGGACGCGGTTCATCTGGAACGCTTCGCAGCGCCTGTGGCCGCCGACAATGTCGAAAGCGGCCTTGACACGTTCGAGGTCAGGATTGCAAGCAGCGGCGCTACCGTGCGTGTCGATGCATCTACGTCGATCGTCGACGCGTTGGCGGAAATCGGCATCGAAGTGGAAACGTCGTGCGGTGAAGGCATCTGCGGCACCTGCATGGTCGACGTCGCGAGCGGCGAGCCGGAGCATCGTGACCATTGTCTTAGCAAAGCGGAGCGCGCAAGCGGCAAGGTGATCTGCTGCTGCGTATCGCGCTCGAAATCGGCCGTACTGGTGCTCGACCTTTGAGTTTTCGATCGACGTGGCCAATCCACCCAACCAGGCGCGCACCACGAGTAACGCCACGCCGGCCGCCTATGCAAGCGGCAGCGAGAAACGGCATTCGAGACCGCCTTGCGCGACCGGTTTCGTGCATATCTGACCACCATAGTGCGTCACGACGGTGACTTTCGATCTGCGGCCTTACAAGGTGGGCTGGCTGGCATCGGTAAAGCCGTCCTGCTGGTGACGCCCCCTGTCGCCCTGGCGCCGGGGAATGCAGAGGGAAGCGCAGATACCGTGTTTAGCGCCGCCGCCATAGCTGCGCTGTGGCTGGAGAGGGTCATCTTTTCCATTGCCGTAATGCTCAGACGTTCAATACCCTGGTGGCTTCCTGGGCTGGTTAGCTTTGCTAACTATTAGCGATGCACTTCCGGACTAGGTTCCGCCATGTCGCCAGGAGAAAGGCAACTCACCCTCATTCCTGGGTCGGCTGCCTCTATGTCGCCTACCGGAATCGCTCGGGACGAAACGGATAGGGATCGGCAACAGGCGTTGCGCCAGTCATCATTTCCGCCAGCAGGCGGCCTGACACGGGGCCGAGTGTCAACCCGTGATGGTTGTGACCAAACGAGAACCAGAGCCCGCGATGGCGAGGCGCCGCTCCGATAACCGGCCGCATATCCGGCGTACAGGGACGCAGACCAAGCCAGGGCGCGTTGTCCAGCCGCCGGCCGAGGCCGAAGATGGGTCGGGCAATCTGCTCCGCCCGACCCAGTTGAATGCCCGTCGGCGCTGCCTCACGTCGGGCGATCTCCACGCCGGTCGTCAACCGCAGGCGTCCTTGCATGGGTGCGATCACATAGCCTTTCTCCGTGTCGACAAGCGGCACGGAAAGCATTGCCCGGGTGGCCTCGTAATGCATGTGATAACCGCGCTTCGCCCGCAGCGGTATGCGATAACCGAGCGGTGCGAAAATCTTGTCGGACCACGGTCCGAGGGCTACTACAACCTCCCCTGCGCTGATCATGCCTTGCGATGTCTGCACGGTCCATGCGTCGGCCTGCTGGCGCAGCGTGGTCGCCTCGCCGGTCAAAAGCTGGCCGCCACCTTCCTCGAACAGTCGCGCGTAACCCTTCGTCAATGCGCCGGGGTTGGCAACGCTCGCCGGATCTTGCCAATGCAACGCGCCACTGAATCCCGGCGCAAGACCGCATTCGCGCGCCTGGAGTGCGGCGGCATCGAGCGGTGTCACGCGCAATCCATGGGTACGCGCTTTCGCTTCGGCTACTGCGGATTGCCGTTCAAATTCTGCCTCCGTACGGAATGCCTCGAGCCAGCCGCCGTGATGCACGAGGCTGGCAAGGCCTGCGCGTGCGATCAACGCATCGTGTTCGACGACGCTTCGCCGGATCAACGGAAACATGTCACGCGCAGCAGCTTCGAGGCGGCTCGGGGACGACTCCCACCAGAAGCGCGCGAGCCACGACGCAAACGTCGGCAGCGCCTTGTAGTCCCAGTAAAGGTCCGTCGATTGATTGCGCAGATAGCGCAGCAGCGTAGCGGGATGGCGTGGAAAGGCGTACGGGACCACAGACGAACTTTCGATCAGCCCGGCATTGCCGAAGCTGGTCTCCTCACCCGGGCCGCGCCGGTCGACGAGTGCCACGCGGCGTCCGCGATCCTGCAGATGCAGCGCGCTCGACACGCCAACCATTCCGGCTCCCAGCACGATCACATCGAAATCCATCCGCTCGCTCCAATTGCCATGCCACTCACTGCTTCGCGATGATGTCGCGCTTGTGCGTCAACGACAACATCTCCGTGATCGAGGACATGAAGCATGTCATCGATCGCGCGGTTTCAGGCGCCGGAGTGCTGCCAACTACGTTGCCAACGTTCCTGGCATGGAACGGCGATCCGCCCCGCTCATTGACGGCTCGCCGCTCCCACCTCGAGCAGCGCCAGCGCCGGCCGCACGACTCCCTCCAGCAGCGCACGGTCCGGCCTGGTCCGGGCAAGCACCCGTATGCCGAGATGAACGCCCAGCAGCAACCGCGCAAGATCGTCGGCAGACTGTGCAGTCGAAATCTCGCCGGCCTGCTGGCCGGCGTGCACACAGCGCCGGAAAAACGCTTCTACGGCCACCAGCACGTTGGCGATCGTCGCCTGAAAGCCCGCGTCGTGTGGCGCGACCTCGAGCGCCGAATTCACCAGCAGGCATCCCTTACGATCCCTGTCGCTAACCGAGCGTTCGACAATCTCCCGAAAGAACGCCTTGATGGCATCGAGCGGCGGCAGGTTGACCTCGAATCTCGACACCCGGTCGCCGAAGCTTCTTGCAATGTAGTGTGTCAACGCCCGCTCGAACAACGAGCGTTTGTCCCCAAACGCGTTGTAAAGACTTGCCCCCGTTATTCCCATGCACTGAGCGAGATCCCGCACAGTAGTCGCCTCGTAGCCATAGACCCAGAACTGGTGGGCGGCGGCATCGAGGACCTCATTTTCATCGAATTCCCGTGGTCGGACCATGCTCCCTCCAGCCATCGTGTCGCGTCACGCCGGTCGCGATTGCAACGTCACATACATTGCGATATTCTAAATCATCCGATCTAAAATAACCTGATGTAATGGCGAAGCTCCTTTGCCATCACACCACAGCCATCACGCATCCATCTGGCGGCCTGAGAACGCAAGGCACAGGAACATCATGACCGTGTACTCCGCAGAGGAGCGTCTGAGAACATTGTTTGTCGCGGGCCTTGCAGGCGACGCATCGCAGTACCGCGCATTCCTGTCCGAACTGACGCGTCACCTGCGAGGCTTTCTTCGCAAGCGGATTCCGCAACTTCACGACGACGTCGAGGATCTCGTTCAGGAAATCCTGCTAGCCGTGCATAATGCACGTCATACGTACCGTCCGGATGAGCCGCTCACCGCGTGGGTCCACGCGATCGCGCGTTATAAACTTATGGATTTCTTCAGAACGCGTGCGCGACGGGAGTCGTTGCACACGCCCCTTGACGAGCACGATGACATTTTCGCCGAGGTCGACGACGAACCGGCCGACGCCCGCCGCGATATCGGGAAACTGCTGGACCACCTGCCGGACAAGCAGCGGCTCTCGATCGTGCACGTCAAGCTGCAGGGACTTTCGGTTGCGGAGGCCTCCCGGTTGACGGGGCTATCGGAGTCGGCCGTCAAGGTCAGCATCCACAGGGGGCTCAAGGCTCTGGCCACATACGTCCGGAGAATCGCATGAGAACGGATGATCTCGTCGGACTGCTCTCGACCGGCATCACGCCCGTAAAAGGTGGCACTGCGGGCCGTCGGTTCGGCATCGCCCTGCCGCTCGCCGCTATTGGCGCGACGCTATTGATGGCTACGGTATTTGGCATTCGCCCCGATCTGGGCGCCATCGTCAAAACCGCGATCTTCTGGGAAAAGCTCGCGTTCCCGCTATGCGTTGCAATCGGCGCCCTGGTTGCGACCGTGCGGCTGGCGCGCCCCGGCGCCAGGGTTGGAGCCGGATGGCCTGTCATGGTGACGCCGGTGGTCATCGTCTGGATTGCCGCAATGGTGGTCGTCGTCAGTACCGCGCCGCAATACCGCTTGCCGGTGATACTCGGGCAGACCTGGCGCACCTGCCCATTCAATATCCTTCTGCTGTCCGTTCCGGGTTTCATCGCCATCTTCTGGGCGGTCAAGGGACTGGCTCCTACCCGGCTACGATTGGCTGCCGCCATCTCTGGCCTGCTGGCGAGTTCGACCGCCACGGTCGCGTACTGCTTTCATTGCCCCGAAATGAGCCCCGCGTTCTGGAGCGTCTGGTACGTGGCCGGCATGCTGCTTCCAGTCGCGCTCGGGGCCGTTCTGGGCCCCAAACTGCTTCGGTGGTAGGCGACGGTAATCGGCACCGGGAATGCTCTGCCGGCTCGTTGATCGGGCCGCCTGCTTTCGTCGCACCGTAGCGCCGAATGCAAAAAAATAAAGTTTCCCTGTAACCGGACACCTCCAGCGCACGAATTAGATGGCGTATCCAGCACGGGTACTCCTCTATTTCAACTTCTGGAGAATTTCCATGTCCGCCAAAGCCACTGTCAGCTCCACCCTGCTCGCCGGCGTCGTCGCAAGCCTGCTCGCTTCGGCCGCCCATGCAGCACCGCTCACCAGTGCGGAAGCTAGCGCCGCTGTCGCCGCTCACAAGGAAAAGTGCTACGGGGTCGCGCTCAAAGGTCAGAACGACTGCGCTGCCGGTCCCGGCACCACCTGCCAAGGTACGTCCGCGATGGATTTCCAGGGCAACTCATGGAAGTTCGTTCAGGGCGGCACCTGCACGAATATCCAGGTGCCCGGTGGCGGCCACGGCTCGCTGACTCCGCTGAAGTCCTGATCCTCCAGACCGCAAAAGCCAGAACAGGACAGGAGGCGGCCATGACCGATTTCCCCCGAACGACGCAACCCGGACCCGACGGGCGCGGCCGTCCTCCCCATGCACCGGCCGCCGCGCAGCACGTTGTCGGCACCAGTTTCAAGCACGAACATCTTGCCGATATTTTCGCGGACGGACTAAAAGACGGCTTCTTCGAAGTCCACGCAGAAAACTATATGGGGGCTGGCGGTCCGCCGCATCGGCTGCTTGCTGCGATCCGCGAGCAATATCCGCTCTCGATCCACGGTGTCTGCATGTCGATCGGCGGCCCTGGCGCGCTGGATGCGGCTCATCTCGCGCGCTTTCGCGATCTGGTTGCACGCTACGAACCCGCGCTGGTGTCGGAGCACCTCGCATGGTCCTCACATGGCGGCCAGTTTTTTAACGACCTGCTGCCTTTGCCGTACGCAAAAGAAACGCTCGAGCACGTGTGCGAACACATCGAGCAGGTGCAGGACGCCATCAAACGCCCCATCCTTCTTGAGAATCCGTCGACCTATGTCGCTTTCGCGTCGTCGACGATGAGCGAAACCGATTTCATCTGCAGCGTCGTTCAACGCACCGGTTGCGGCTTGCTGCTGGACATCAATAACGTTTTTGTCTCGGCAACCAATCACGGCTTTGCAGCCGCGGCGTACCTCGACGAATTGCCGCTTGATCAGGTGGGCGAAATACATCTGGCCGGACATAGCGAGCAACGCGACGACGAAAACGAACTGCTGCTGATAGATAGCCACGACCGCGCTATTCCCGAGCCCGTCTGGAATCTGTATAGGGATGTCGTATCGCGTACTGGACCGAGGCCGACGCTGATCGAATGGGACAGCAACCTTCCTGCCTGGCCTGTGTTGCGAGATCAGGCCATGACCGTCCGGCAGATCATCGTCGAACACGAGACGTCACTCGCGGAAGCGCCTGGCCATGGCGGCTGAAAATCGTCGGTGCCTCTCGTACGCGTTACCGCCCCCAGTCGGTACGCGGTACATGGGGTATCTGTTGTTCATCGTACAGCCGGTAGACAAGCTCAAGCATTTCCCGAATGTCACGCGACTCGTCCAGCGCACGCATGCTCATTATGATTGGTGATACAAGCGTGGGGTCGTCCAGTTCCTTGTAGCTCACGTCGTCACGCTTGAGGCCATATACGCTGCTGGGAACGACAGCAATTCCTTCCCCCGCGGCTACGAGACCCAGTGCAATCTGTAGCTCCCGTACTTCGTATATCCGGCGCGGCTTGAGCGCACGGTCGTGGAAGGCCGAAAGCACCTGGTCTGCATAGCTGGGTCGCGGCGCCTTGGGGAAAATAATCAGCGTCTCGTTGACCAGATCTCCAAGCGCGAGGGCTGGCTTGACGAGAGAAAGTGGATGCCCCTCGGGCAGCGCCACAATCATCTTCTCCTCACGAAGAATCACCCGGCGGATATTCGCATCCTCATGACGGATACGCCCAAATCCGATATCGATTACGCCGTCTTTCAGCGCTCTGAACTGGTCCATCGTCGACATCTCGTGAAGACTGAGTTCGACGGTCGTGTTCTCGTCGCGGAAGCGACGGATGATTTTCGGCAGCATTCCATACAACGTCGAACCCACAAAACCGACCGAAAGGCTGCGCTCGATGTTGCCCACGCGCCTCGTCATGGATTCCAGTTCGGCTGTCTGAGCCAGCACCTGCACTGCGTGGGAATAGAAGAACTTGCCCGTCTCCGTCAGCTTCAGCGGACGCGAGTTGCGCTCGAATAGCTGCACGCCAAGGATCTCTTCCAGTTGTTGTATCTGACGACTCAATGGCGGCTGGGCGATATGCAGCCGCTGCGCCGCACGCGTGAAATTGCGCTCCTCGGCAACGGCCACGAAATAGCGAAGGTGTCGCAACTCCATCTCTATACCTCCAGGATATAGCCCGATACCCAATCAGTGTTGGACGGTGCCTTTTGGCGTCCATTAATCTGCATTCATAGGGCGTTTCGGAACCCGATTATACCTTTCAGGCATTCTGGGTCACCTTGCATCAAGGGTTAACCCGGCAAAAAACATTCAGAGCAAGGACAACCAGATTGTCCTTCGCCTGGAGCACGCATAGAGGAGCACACATGTCAGCCATCATCGACAAAGCCAGACAGCTGGATGAGTTGCTGCACACCGCGGTTCAGGAGGACAAAGGAAGTGGCGTATTCCGTTGCCGGCGCGACATCTTCACCAACGCCGATCTGTTCGAGCTCGAGATGAAACACATCTTCGAGAACAATTGGGTGTACCTGGCGCACGAAAGCCAGATTCCCAACCACAACGATTACTACACCACGTGGGTTGGCCGTCAGCCCGTGGTTGTCACCCGCGACAAGAGCGGTGAACTGCACGCCGTCATCAACGCCTGCGCGCACAAGGGTGCGATGCTGTGCAGACGAAAGCATGGCAATAAAGGCAGCTTCACCTGTCCATTCCACGGCTGGAGTTTCTCCAATACAGGCAAGCTGCTGAAGGTGAAGGATGCGAAGACCACCGAATATCCGGTGCAATTCAATACCAATGGCTCGCATGACCTGAAAAAAGTCGCTCGTTTTCAGAACTATCGCGGCTTCCTTTTCGGCAGCCTTAACGCGGACGTTTTGCCGCTGGAGGACTACCTCGGAGAGACCAGGATCATCATCGACCAGATCGTCGACCAGGCGCCAGACGGACTCGAAGTACTGCGCGGCAACTCCTCGTACATCTACGACGGTAACTGGAAGATGCAAATGGAGAACGGCTGTGACGGCTACCACGTCAGCACGGTGCACTGGAACTACGCCGCGACGATGGACCGGCGCAAGGTCGATGGAACCAAGGCAGTGGATGCGAACGGCTGGAGCAAATCGGTAGCGGGCGTGTACGGGTTCGAACATGGCCACATCCTGCTGTGGACCAACACGATGAATCCCGAAGTGCGCCCCGTCTACCAGCATCGCGAAGAAATCGCGGCGCGCATCGGTGAAGCGAAGGCGAAATTCATCGTCGGCCAGACCCGGAACCTGTGCCTGTATCCGAACGTGTTTCTGATGGACCAGTTCAGTACGCAGATTCGCGTAGTGCGCCCGCTCGCCGTGGACAAGACCGAAGTCACCATCTTCTGTTTTGCGCCGAAGGGTGAAAGTGCTGCCGAACGCGCTACGCGGATCCGCCAGTACGAGGACTTCTTCAACGTCACGGGAATGGGCACCGCAGATGACCTCGAAGAATTTCGCGCGTGCCAGGCCGGTTATGCCGGGACCGCTGCGTTGTGGAACGACCTTTCGCGCGGCGCGCCGTTGTGGGTCGACGGCCCGGACGAGAATGCCCGGAGCATGGGTCTCAAGCCGCTTGTTTCAGGCGAGCGTAGTGAGGACGAGGGGCTCTTTGTGTGCCAGCACGAATACTGGGTGCAAGCGATGAACCAGGCACTGAAGAAGGAGCAAGAGGAGGCGCTGACATGAATTTCGACTACCAGACAATCTGCGCCACCCTGTACCGTGAAGCGCGTCTGCTCGATGACCGTCAGTGGGACGAGTGGCTGGCCTGCTACGCGGAGGACGTCTCCTACTGGATGCCGGCATGGGACGACGACGACCAGCTTACCGATGACCACGAGAGCCAGATCTCACTGATGTATTACCCGGATCGGGGTGGCCTTGAAGACCGCGTGTTCCGCATCAAGACCGAGCGCAGCGGTGCATCGATGCCTGAACCGCGCACCAGCCACAGCGTGACGAATGTGGAAGTGATGGCCGAACGTGGCAATGAAGTCGATGTGCGCTACAACTTCAACACGCTCAATCACCGCTACAAAACCACCGACCATTTTTTCGGCACGATGTTCGTCACCTTGCGAAAGGCCAATGACGACCTGCTGATTTCCAGCAAGAGAATCGTGCTGAAAAACGACTATATCCGCCAGGTGCTCGACATCTATCACGTTTGATTGGCATGTCGGGACGGGTGGGAAATGAAGGAGACAACATGTCCAGCTACAACATTGCCCTGAATTTCGAGGACGGCGTGACCCGTTTCGTGGAATGCAATGCCGGCGAAAAGGTGCTCGATGCGGCCTTTCGCGCGAGGATCAACCTGCCGATGGATTGCTCCGATGGCGTGTGCGGCACCTGCAAGTGCCGCGCCGAAAGCGGCCAATACGATCTGGGCGACGATTATATCGAGGACGCTCTGAGCGACGACGAGAAGAACAGCGGTCTCGTCCTCACCTGCCAGATGGTGCCGCAAGGTGACTGCGTGATTGCGGTACCAGCATCGTCCCATGCCTGCAAGACCGGGCAGAGCCGGTTCGCCGCGACGGTATCGAAGGTCGAGCAGCACAACGATGCTGCCGTCGTTCTCGAACTCGAGGTAGAGGCAACGGCACCGGCATTTCTGCCGGGCCAGTACGTCAATATCGATGTTCCCGGCAGCGGCCTCCATCGTTCGTATTCCTTTTCGTCGGCGCCCGGTGAATCAAGAATTAGTTTTCTGATCAAAAAGATCCCCAATGGCGTGATGAGCACCTGGCTCGAATCGGCACAGCCAGGCAACAAGGTGGAGCTGACCGGGCCGCTTGGCAGTTTCTATCTGCGTGCCGTGCAGCGCCCGTTGTTGTTCCTCGCCGGCGGTACGGGCCTGGCGCCGTTTCTGTCGATGCTGGAAGTGCTGGCGCGCGCCGATACGCAACAGAAGGTTCACCTCATTTATGGCGCGACGCGGGATCTCGACCTGGTGCAGGTCGATGCCATTGAATCGTACCTGGAAAAGTTGCCGAATTTCACCTACAGCACCGTCGTGGCCAGCACGGACTCGGCCCATCCCCGCAAGGGCTGGGTGACGCAGCACATCCCGGCAGAGGCCTTGAACGATGGCGATGTCGACGTCTACCTGTGTGGGCCACCGCCGATGGTCGATGCAGTCCGCAAGTATTTCGACGACAACGGCATGAAGCCCAACAGCTTCTACTACGAGAAGTTCACGCCGAACGCAGCATCGGCGACCCCATGAGCACGCAACGATTTGCCGGCAAGGTCCTGGTGGTCACCGGTGCAGCACAGGGCATTGGTCGCGCTGTGGCACTTCGTGCGGCCGCCGAGGGCGGCAAGGTGCTGTTCGTCGACCGCGCCGACTTCGTCTGCGAAGTGGCCGCCGAAGCGAACGGCGCTGACACGGCGGGATTCGTTGCCGACCTCGAAACGTATGAGGGCGCCGCATCTGCGATGGCTTTTGCGGCGCGGCAGTTTGGCGGCATCGATATTCTGGTCAACGGTGTCGGCGGTGCGATTCGCATGCGTCCGTTCGCCGAGTTCGAACCCGCACAGATTGACGCGGAAATTCGCCGCTCACTCATGCCGACGCTGTACGCCTGCCATGCTGTGCTGCCTCACCTGCTTACGCGCGGTAGCGGAACCATTGTCAATGTTTCATCGAACGCCACGCGGGGTATCCGCCGCGTACCGTATTCGGCGGCCAAGGGTGGTGTCAACGCGATGACGCAGTCGCTGGCAATGGAATACGCGGAGCACAACATCCGCGTCGTCGCTACTGCGCCTGGCGGGACCGACGCGCCTCCCCGGCGTGTTCCTCGCAATCTGGCCGGCGACAGCGAGCAGGAAAAAGTCTGGATGGGCGATGCGGTGAAGCAGGTTACCGACTCGACCTTTTTGAAGCGCTACGGCAGCATCGACGAACAGGTCGCGCCCATTCTGTTTCTCGCTTCGGACGAGGCGAGCTATATCACCGGTACGGTGCTGCCGGTCGCGGGCGGCGATACAGGCTGACGGACAGGTGCACTTCCGTCTTCTCTAACGGCACCGGGAATGCTCTGCCGGCTGGTTGATCGGGCCGCCTGTTTTCGTCGCACCGTAGCGCCGTAGCGTCGAATGCAAAAAAATAAATTTTCCCTGTAACCGGACACCTCCAGATCACGAATTAGATGACGTATCCAGCACGGGTACTCCTCTATTTCAACTTCTGGAGAATTTCCATGTCCGCCAAAGCCACTGTCAGCTCCACCCTGCTCGCCGGCGTCGTCGCAAGCCTGCTCGCTTCGGCCGCCCATGCAGCACCGCTCACCAGCGCGGAAGCTAGCGCCGCTGTCGCCGCTCACAAGGAAAAGTGCTACGGCGTCGCCCTGAAAGGTCAGAACGACTGCGCCGCCGGTCCCGGCACCACCTGTCAGGGTACGTCCGCGATGGATTTCCAGGGCAACTCATGGAAGTTCGTTCAGGGCGGCACCTGCACGAATATCCAGGTGCCCGGTGGCGGCCACGGCTCGCTGACTCCGCTGAAGTCCTGATCCTCCCGACCGCAAAAGCCAGCACAGGACAGGAGGCGGCCATGACCGATTTCACCCGAACGACGCATCTCGGACCCGACGGGCGCGGCCGCCGTCCCCGTACGCATGCTACTGCGCAGGAGCTCAGCCATGCAGCCTGAAAACCGTTCGCTCCGGTACGCCGCAGCGTTTGCACCGGGACTGATTGACCCAGCGATCGCGGCGCCTGAAGACCTGATCGCCGCAGCGGGGAAGCGTGTGGTCAAGCGCTATAACGTCTATCGCAACAACGTGACGGTCAGCCTTATCGATGCATTGGCCGCCGTCTACCCCGCTGTGCAGAGAATTACCGGCGTCGACTTCTTCAGGGCCATGGCCCGTTTCCATATCCGCGCGACGCCTCCCGCTTCGCCGCTACTGTTCGAGTATGGGCGCGACTTTCCTGCGTTCATCGAATCGTACGAATACGCCCGTGACATGCCGTGGCTTGCAGACACGGCGCGCATCGAGCGCGCGTGGCTTGATGCCTATCACGCGGCCGACCTGCCTGCACTCGCTACCGAGGCGTTCGGAAGTATCGAGCCCGCGGCGCTGGCCGGGTTGCGTTTCAGGCCGCATCCCGCGGCGCAGATCGTGCGTTCGGTCTATCCAGCCGTCGCGATCTTCGCGATGAATCGCACTGACGGTCCTGTTTCTGCGGTGCATTCGAGCGAACCTGAAGATGCGCTCGTGACGCGGCCGGGATACGACGTCATCGTTTCCCGCCTGCCGGCGGGAGGTGCCGCGTTCCTGATCGCTCTTCTCGCGGGCGAGTCACTCGGCGAAGCAGTCACGTCTGCGTTTGAAGAAGCCCCTTCCTTCGATCTCCATGCCAACCTGGCAGGGATGATCTCGGCGGGCGTATTTTCCGCCGTTCAACATGGAGATTGACCCAAATGACGTCCGACACCCAACAGGCAAAACCGCCATTTCCAGGTGCGGTGATATCCGCGATTGTCATGGCGAAGAGGTTCATACAACATCTCGCGCAACCGTGGCTCGTGCAGCTCGTGCTTCGGATTGCGCTCGCCGTTCCTTTCTGGAAGTCAGGCATCCTTAAGTGGCACGGCTTCCTGCAACTGAACGACACGGCAATCGACCTGTTCACGCAGGAGTTCCAGTTGCATCTCCCTGGCGGCCCCTATCCGTTTCCCGCCCCTGCGGTTTTTGCGTTCCTGTCGGGCTGCGGCGAGGTAACGTTCCCGGTATTGCTCGTGCTGGGCTTCGGAACCCGGTTCGCCGCCGCCGGCCTGATACTGATGACATGCATCATCGAACTGACCGTCCCGGAAGGCTGGCCGATCCATCTCACGTGGGTGGCCATGGCACTGGCCATCGCCGCCTGGGGACCGGGCCGCATATCCATCGACTATCTGCTGGGTGACAGGTCGTTCAGGCCCTGACCCGAAGTTTTCATCGAATCGTTGGGCTGTTCTCCATTGGACACCATGAGAACTTCAGATCTGATACTCAGGCTGACCGAGCGTCTGACGACGATCGATCCGGACGCCGTTTCGAAACGGCTCAACCGGTCGCTGAGCGTGGGTCTTGCCGGCAGCACGGCTTTGCTGGTGGTCATTTACGGCATCCGCAGCGACATGCCGCAATTGCTGTTGACGACGATGTTCTGGATAAGACTCGCGTTTCCGGTCGCGATACTCATCACCGCGTTGAAACTCGCCGGGCGTCTTGGACACCCCGGCGTACCCGTCAAGCTGGCGTGGTTCGCGGTTGCGCTGCCCTTCGTTGCTGTGCTGCTCGTTGCTTCGTTCATGCTGCTCGCGACTCCGCGCGGCTATCGGCTGGAACTGATGCTGGGCACAACATGGCGAGTCACCACGGCCAATATCGTTCTGCTTTCCTTGCCTCCGCTTGCAGCCGTGATGCACGCCATGAAGGGGCTGGCCCCGACCCGCCTGGCACTTGCGGGCGCCGGCGCTGGGCTGCTCGCCGGCGCGCAGGGTTCGCTGGTGTATTGCCTTTATTCCTCGGAGATGTCCGTGCCGTTCTGGGGTATCTGGTACGTACTAGGTGTTGTATTAACCGCAGGCATGGGTGCTGTATTTGCTCCGTTCTACTTACGGTGGTAGCGGGGCAAGCCTAAGGCCAAGCCACGCCACAGGAAAGCAGGTCTCGAGATCAATACGGGTTGCACGCGCTGACCGGATAAGGAGTCAACGCCTGTTGCAGCCCATACGCAAAGGATAAATCGTGAAGGCTATTGGTCACCTCAGGATAGGCGTTCGCCTTGGAATCGGATTTGGCGCGACGCTCGCCCTGCTATGCCTCGTAGGCGCGCTTGGACTCGCGCAGGCTTCCCGCATTTACGACGGCACGCAGGAGCTCGCAACCGATCTCCTTCCCAGTGTCCAGCGGCTGGGCGATATCCGGGCGCTCGCCGACGAGGTCCGCCAGGCTTCCCTTAGTTATCTGATCGCCACCAGTTCCGCCGAGCGTCAGTCGCAGCGGTCGAAACACGACGCCGCGCTGAAAGAACTTTCGCAGGTGTGGCCCCTGTACGAGGCGGTGGTCGGATCTGCCGAGGAACTGCAACTCTCGAACCAGATCAAGGCAGCATGGACCTCCTACCTTGGGCTGGACAAACGGTTAAACGAGCTCTCCGACAGCGGAGATGAACATTTCAGCGACGCCCGCTCATTCGCCGGGGGCGAGTCTTCGAGCGCATTCAGCAAGGTCACCGCACTCATCGCGCAGGATATTGCCCTGAATAGTCAGGGCGCAAGCGACTCCAGTGAGCAGGCTGCGGACGCCTTCCACAGCGCCTCGCTGTTTACCGGCGCGCTGACCGGAATAGCGATCCTGTTGAGCCTCGTGATTGCGTTCGTCATTACCCGCTCCATTACGGTTCCCATTGGCTCGTCCGTGAAGATTGCCCAGACGGTCGCGCAAGGCGATCTCACCTCGCAAATCGAAGTGAGCGGCAAGGACGAAACGAGCCAGCTACTGCGAGCGCTCAAACACATGAACGAAAGACTCGCTGAACTGGTAGGCCAGGTGCGTTCGGGCAGTGACAGCATTGCGACGGGCGCTGCGCAAATCGCAGCGGGCAATGCCGATCTGAGCCAGCGGACCGAAGAACAGGCTGCGTCGCTCGAGGAAACCGCAGCAAGCATGGAGGAACTGGCTTCCACCGTCCGGCAAAACACCGAAAGCGCCCGGCAAGGCAACGCACTCGCGGCAAACGCGTCCGATATCGCGCAGCGTGGTGGCGACGTCATGGGCCGCGTAATCGGCACCATGCAGACGATATCCGAAAGCTCGGCCAAGGTGACCGATATCATCGCGGTGATCGAGGGTATCGCCTTTCAGACCAACATCCTCGCGCTCAACGCATCGGTCGAGGCGGCGCGTGCGGGGGACCAGGGGCGCGGTTTTGCCGTTGTCGCTGCAGAAGTGCGGACCCTCGCACAACGAAGTGCCCATGCTGCCAAGGAGATCAAGGAGCTCATTACACACTCGGTCGAGCGTGTGAAGGCTGGTTCGAATCTCGTCAACGAAGCCGGCGCGACCATGGACGAAGTCGTCCAGGCGGTCAAGCGTGTCTCCGACCTGATGGGAGAGATTACTGCGGCATCGCTAGAGCAGGATGCCGGTATCGAACAGGTCAATATCGCCGTGGCTCAGATGGACCAGGTGACGCAGCAGAACGCTGCGCTGGTTGAAGAAGCTTCGGCCGCCGCGCAGTCGGTGTCGGCACAATCCAGCACACTGCGCGAGGTCGTGTCGATCTTCAGGCTGGAAGCGGAGCCTGCGGTGAACAGCGCGTCGCTCGCGTAGCAGCACTCGTCCCGCGTTTGCGCGGTTGGTCCCGAACTGTATCTACGCCTTCCAGCCTCCACCCAGGGCCTTGTATAGTGTGATCAGATTGCTCAGTTCTGCAAAGCGGTCGTTGACCAGTTGCTGCCTTGCCGTATACAACGTGCGTTCGGCATCCAGCAGGACCAGAAAACTATCGGTCCCCGTGCGATAACGGGCTTGCGCCAGATCGTCGTAGTGCGTCGAAGCCGCCACGTACTCGCGATCCGCCGCCACCTGGTCCACGTAGGTGGCGCGCCCGGCCAGCGCGTTCGCCACTTCCTTGAAGGCAGTCTGAATCGCCTTTTCGTAGTTGGCGACTTCGATCTGTGTCTCTATCTTCGCCGCGTCGAGCGTAGCCCGATTGTTCCCGTAATCGAAGATGGGCAGCGTCACCGTAGGTGCGAAGGTCCATGCGCCGGTCGCTGCCTTGAACAGGCCTGACAGCGCGGTGCTGGACGTCCCTGCCGCCGTCGTCAGCTGGATGGATGGAAAGAAGGCCGCGCGGGCCGCGCCTACGTTCGCGTTAGCGGCCTTCAGCGTATGTTCCGCTTCGACGATGTCGGGGCGCCGGGTCAGCAGGTCGGACGGCACACCGGCACTCACCGGCGGCAACTGCGAGGCTTCCAGCGCTTCGCTGTGAAGCAGTCCGTCCGGAATCGGGCAGCCGATCACCGCCACCAGATTGTTGAAGTCCTGCGCCACTGCACGCTGGTCGGCGATCAGGCTCGAACGCACGCTTGCATACTCGGACTCAGCCTGCCGCACATCCTGCATTGAGGCCGTACCGATCCGCTCGCTTTGCAGATTCACCTGATAGGTTTGCCGGTCGGCTTCGGCTGTTGCTGTCGCCACCTCGAGCAGCGATTGATCGGTCAGCCACTGAAAATAATCGGTTGCGACGGTCGCAATCAGGCTGATGCGTGTGCTGGTCTGCGAGGCGTCTGTCGCCAGATATTGCTCGAGCGCCTGATGCTTGAGGCTGCGTAAACGCCCGAAGAAATCGACCTCCCAGGAAGTCTCGCCAAGCGTCACGCTGCTGTCTTTCGTGGTGACGCCGATCTCGCGATAGTTGTCCACCGCTCCTGTTGCATCGATTGTCGGCAGGAGTGCCGAACGAGCGATGCGGTATTGTGCCTCGTATTGGGCCACCTTCAGCGCAGCCACCCGCATGTCGCGATTGTTTTCAAGCGCCAGCGCGATCAGATTCTGCAGCGCGGGATCCTGGAAGAAGGTGTGCCAATCCACGTCTGCTGCGAGAGGCGCAGGGGATTGCGCAGCCACGCCGGCCCCGGAGGCTGACGCACTAGCCGCCACGCCCGCCGCGTCCGTCCAGGCCGCCGCCACTGGCGAAGGCGGGCGCGTGTAGGCGGGCTCCAGGGTGCAGGAGCACAGGCTGATGACGCATAACACGCTGCCAAGAATATGCCGCTTCATTGCTCGGTCTCCGCCGGGTTCGTCGTGTCGGGATGCAACTTGCGCTCCTTGAATACCTTGCGCACCAGAATAAAGAAGAGCGGCACGTAAAAGACTGCCAGCAGCGTCGCGCCAAGCATGCCGCCCGTCACTGCCGTGCCGATCGCGCGCCGGCTCTCGGCGCCGGCACCGCCACTGAAAACCAGCGGCAATACGCCGAACACGAATGCAATCGAGGTCATCAGGATCGGCTTGACCCGCAAGCGCGCCGCTTCGAGTGCCGCATCCATCAGATCGCGGCCCTGTTCATGCAGCTCCTTGGCGAATTCGATGATCAGAATTGCATTCTTGGTGGCGAGGCCTATCGTCGTGAGCAGTCCTACCTTGAAGTAAATATCGTTGGGCATGCCCCGCAGCGTCACGGCAAGCACTGCGCCCAATGCGCCGAGCGGCACCACCAGCAGGACCGCGAATGGCATGCCCCAGCTTTCATACAGGCCGGCCAGACACAGGAACACGATCACGATCGAAATGCCGTAGAGATACAGCGACTGCGAGTTGGACAGGACCTCCTGATAGGATTGGCCGGTCCATTCCACGGAAAACCCCTTGGGTAGTTGCGTGGCAATTTTCCCGATCGCCTTCATCGCGTCGCCGGTACTTGCGCCCGGCCCTGTCTGCGCGGTCATTTCCATCGCCAGCATATGGTTGTAGCGCTCGATCTGCGGCGACCCGAAAGTCCAGCGGGTGGTCGAGAAGGCAGAAAACGGCACCATCTGGCCATCGAAATTGCTCGGTCCGGAACCGGAGACCAAAACAGCTCCGTCCGCCGCGGCGGTACGCACATACCATTGCCCGATATCGTCCGGCATCATCCGGTACGGTGCATCAGCCTGCACGAACACGCGCTGGATTCGCCCCGTGTCGATGTAGTTGTTCACGTAGGACGAACCGAAGGCGATTTCGAGCGTGTTGTTGATGTCGGCGATCGACAGACCAAGCGCGCTGGCCTTCTCACGATCGATATCGACATGGAACTGCGGCGTGTCATCCAGTCCGGCCGGATGCGTCATCGCCAGTGCGGAATTTTTTGCGGCGAGACCCATCAACATGTTGCGAGCCTGAAGCAGCCGCTCGTGTCCCAGCCCCGCCCGATCCTCGACCTCGAAATCGAGGCCGCTCTGGTTGCCGAGGCTAGGAATCGCCGGCAGGTTCACAGCAAATACCTGTGCGTCGCGCAAAGAGGCGAAATGGGCATTTGCGCGGTTCAGGATTGCATGCGCCTGCTGATCGGCGCCGTCACGCTGACTCCAGTCCTTCAGGCTGACAAACAGGATCGCATTGTTCTGGCCTTGTCCATTGAAGCTGAATCCGTCGATCGCCAGTACCTTGTCGGTGCCTGGTTCATGATGCAGAAAGTAGTCCTCAGCGAGCCTGACCGTGCGGTCCGTCACGGACAGCGGCGTGCCGACCGGCGTCGACACCAGCACCACCACGACCCCTTGATCCTCGTCGGGCAGATAGGATGTGGGCAGCCCACTCATGAGCCAGGCGAGCGCCGCGACGATCACGACGAAAAGAAACAGGAAGCGCAGCGGGCGCGCGAGAAAAGCAGCCAGCCAGCCGCGGTAACGTTCGATGCCATGCTCGATAAAGCGGGCAATCCGCCCGCTGTGAGCGGCATCGCCGGCACTGACCGGCTTGAGCAACGTGGCGCATAAGGCGGGCGTCAAGGTGAGCGCCAGCAGCAACGAAAGCACCATCGCCGCTACGATCGTGACGGAGAACTGACGGTAAATGCCTCCGGTCGCCCCGGAGAAAAAGGCCATCGGAATAAACACCGCGGTCAGCACGGTCGTGATCCCAATCAGTGCGCCGGTGATCTGCTTCATGGCCTTGCGTGTCGCTTCGCGCGGCCCCAGACCTTCCTCGCGCATCATCCGGTCGACGTTCTCGACCACCACGATGGCGTCGTCCACCAGCAAGCCGATCGCAAGCACCACGGCGAACATCGAGAGCACGTTGAGCGACATGCCGGCGACCCAAAGCACGATACAGGTGCCAAGCAGCGCAATCGGAATCACCACGGCCGGAATCAGCGTGGTGCGCACACTGCGCAGGAAAACCAGCATGACGAGAAACACGAGGACCACCGATTCGATCAGGGTCTTCATGACGTCCACAATCGAGATCTTCACGAACGGTGTCGTGTCGAACGGGTAGTCGACGTCGACGTCCGCGGGTAGTTGCGGTTTCAGCTCGTCCACGCGTGCGCGCACGGCCGTCGCCACCGCCATCGCGTTGGCGCCTGTGGCCAGCTCGATGGCAAGCGCTGCGGCCGGCCTGCCGCCCATGCGGGACACGATGTCGTAGGTGTCGCCGCCAACCTCGACGCGGGCAACGTCCTTCAACCGCACCTTGGCGCCGCTGCTATTGACGCGCAGCAGGATGTCGCCGAACTGGTCAGCAGTGCGCATCAGGCTCGATGCGGTGATCGTCGCGTTGATCGCCTGGGACGCGGTCGCCGGCGTCCCGCCCAGTTCGCCAACCGAGGTCTCGACGTTCTGGTTGGCGATCGCGGTCGTCACATCGCTCGCCGTCAAACCGAAGCTATGCAGCTTGATCGGGTTCAGCCAGATGCGCATCGCGTGCTGCGGGGAGAACAGGTTCACACCGCCGACGCCGTTGATTTCGGTGATAGGGTCCTGCAACTGACTCGCCAGCAGATTGCCGAGTTCGATCGAGTTTAGCCGTCCGCTTCGCGAAGACAGCGACACCACCATCAGGAAACTGCTGCTTGCCTTGGAAATGTTGATGCCCTGCTGCTCGACCACCAGCGGCAACAACGCGGACACCTGGCTCACCTTGTTTTGCACCTGCATCTGCGCGATGTCGGGGTTGGCCCCCGGATCGAGCGTCAGTGAGATCGTGGCCTGGCCCGCATTGCTGCTGGTGGACGACATATAGAGCAGATGGTCGATGCCGCTCAGACTCTGCTCGATCACCTGCGTGACGTTGGCCGCCACCGTATCGGCCGAGGCGCCCGGATAGGTCGCCACGATCTGGATCACGGGAGGAGCGACCGACGGATATTGTTCGATCGGCATCGTGCGCAGCGCCAGCACGCCAGCGATCATGATGACGAGCGCGATGACCCAGGCCAGTACCGGCCTATCGATGAAAAAACGTGCCATTTCGTCCCCGCTTAACTGTGTACGGCTGCACTGCTAGCCGCGGGAGCGTTAGAAGCCTGGGTGTCGGTCACCTTGACCGGCGCGCCATCCTGAAGCTGGCTGGCTCCGCTAATCACCACCCGATCGCCGGCCTTCAGGCCCTGCGAAACGATCCACCGGTCGCCGTAGGCCGTATCGGCCTTGACGGGCGCCTCATAGGCCTTGCCATCGTGACCGGCCACCCACACCGTCGCCCGGCCGTCCGCGGTCCGCGTGACGGCCAGTTGCGGAACCAGCATGGCCTGCTCGTCGACGCCCTCTTCCAGCTCGGCCCGCACGAACATGCCCGGCAACAGTTCGTGCTCCGGATTGGGCACGACCACACGCAAAATGACCGAGCCGGTAGTCTGATCGACGGTGATGTCCGAGAAGGCCAGCGTCCCCGGCTGCGGATAGTCGGAACCGTCCTCCATGACGATATGCACGGTTGCGCCCTGGTTACCCGCCTGCTTGAGACGGCCAGCATTGAACTCCTTTCGGAGTCTTAACCAGTCGACGCTCGGACGGGTCACGTCGAGATACATGCGGTCGATTGTCTGGACCGTGGCGAGCGCCGTAGTTTGCTCCGCGGTGACGAGGGCGCCGGCGGTCACGCTGGACACGCCGATCTGTCCCGAGATCGGACTCGTGATGCGCGTATAGCCGAGATTGATGCGCGCGGATTCGAGCGACGCGCGATCAGCCAGCACGTCAGCCTGATCTTCGTTGACGACGGCGATGGCGTCGTCGTAATCCTGCTTGCTGACGCCGTTAATCTTGACCAGTTCCGCAAAGCGGCTCGACTTCGCCTTGGCGTCCGACAACGTGGCCTCGGCTTTCGCGAGTACACCCCGGGCCTGATCATAGGTGGCCTGATACATCGCCGGATCGATCTGATAGAGCGGCTGGCCAGCCGTTACCTCAGCGCCTTCGGTAAACAGACGCTTTTGCACGATGCCGGAAATCTGCGGACGCACGTCGGCCACATTGAGGGCAGACAGGCGTCCTGACAACTCGGTCCGCTCGACGATTTTTTGCGGCGTCATGACCAGAACGCCGACTTCGGTTGCAGATGCGGCGTCGCCCGCGCCGCCGGCCAGATGTTTGCCGCAGCCACCTAACGCCAACAGGAGCAGCATCGCAGCGAGGCATGAAGCTGGGCGCAGCGAAACTCGCCCGTACTTATCAGAACACGCGAAAAGAACCATATCACCTGCTCGCTTTTACTTTTTTTGACTGAATGAAAAACGACCGGATCCCGATACCCAGGATCCTTTAACCGTTCTCCGCTACCGCGCCGCCTTACTGCCCCAGGACGCCTTGAACCTCGTCGACAAAACTGCGCCATTCCGCCCGCATTTCGAGTAACCGGCGACGGCCGATGCCGGTCAGCGAGTAATACTTGCGCGGCGGTCCCGAGGCCGATTCGACCGTATAGGTCGACACCCACGCCTCGGCCTGCAGACGCCGCATCAACGGATAGATCGTGCCCTCGCCCACCTCCATCGCAAGCGAGAGTGTCGATGCCAGTTCATAGGCGTAACTATCCCCGCGGGCCAGAACAGCCAGCACGCACATATCGAGCGCCCCTTTCTTCAACTGCGTTTTCATCTATGTCCGGAGGAATAATGCATAACAAGGAACCTTGCTATGCATAATACATGAGCCGGGCCGAAACGCCTGTTGCAACTGGGCGTGACAGTATCAGCCTCTATTTGTTTATGCAAGGTACCGATCAAAAATCATGCATACGATGTGCTTACGGAAGATTAACAGGACCTTCGGGCGATGGCGTATCCGCTCATGCTCCTCCGAGGATAGTTGGGGACGCTAACCATCCCATCCGAAAGTTTTTCTATTTCCTAAGGCAAGATTTGCTCGATAGTCGATGAACGGCAGAGGCGTCATACTCCGTCGTCAAAACACGCCCCACTCAAGGACCAGGCAAATGAATCGACGAGCCGTAAGCCTCATGACGATCACCGCTATTGCATGCACGATCGCGACCGCCAGCCACGCAGCGGACGATCAGAAAGACAGAATAAAAACCGCGGTCGACCACGCCATGGCACCCGTCATCGCGCACAACGGCATTCGCGGTATGGCGGTCGGCATCGTCGATGGCGATGAGCACTACGTGTTCAACTATGGCGTGGCCTCGACGGAGACAGGAAAACCGGTGACGAACGAAACCTTGTTCGAGCTCGGTTCGGTCAGCAAGACGTTGACGGCGACATTAGCGTCGTATGCGCAGGTTCGCGGCTATCTGTCTCTGTCTGACCCGACGAGCAGGTTCCTGCCGTCGCTGCAGAACAGCCCCTTCGGCAACGTGACGCTCCTCAATCTGGGCACGCACACTCCCGGCGGCCTCCCCTTGCAGGTGCCCGACAACATCAGCAACAATGAACAGTTGATGCAGTATTTCAAGGCGTGGCAACCGGCCTACGCGCCTGGTACCCATCGGACTTACGCCAATCCCAGCATCGGAACACTCGGTTTGATCGCGGCAAAAAGCATGGGGCAAGATTTTGACGGGCTGATGCAAGGTCAACTGTTCCCCGCGCTCGGCATGAAAGACACCTACATCAAGGTACCTGCGGCGAAAATGCCCGACTACGCGCAGGGCTACACAAAAGATGGCGCGCCGATCAGGATGGCGCCAGGCGTGCTGTCTTCTGAGGCATACGGTATCAAGACGACCGCCGCAGATATGAATCGCTTTGTCGAAGCCAACATGAATCTGATTCGTGTGAACGAAAAACTGCAACACGCGATTGCCAATACGCACATCGGCTACTTCAAGGCAGGGCCCATGACACAGGATCTGATCTGGGAACAGTATCCGTACCCGGTCACGCTCGAGTCGCTTCTGTCCGGCAATTCGCCGGCGATGATCTTTAACGCAACGCCGGTTACCGAAATAAAGCCACCGCAAGAACCACAAAACAATGTCTGGATCAACAAAACCGGCTCGACGAACGGCTTTGGCGCCTACATTGCCTTCATTCCGCAGAAGCGACTGGGGATCGTGATTCTCGCCAACAAGAACTTCCCGATTGATGAACGAGTCACCGCCGCATACCGGATTCTCACGTCGCTGGAGAACAGCGAACATTAAGAGCTGTCGCCGCGGCCTTCTCATCCTGACGAGACACCATGAATTCAACCATAGCATTCAAGGCGGCTGAGCAAACCATGTGGCGACTAGTGCAGCGCTACACAGGTCGGGTGGGATATCGGCGCGGCGTGAAATCCGAAGGGCTATCGCTGAGTCCGCCGGTCATTGACTGCTCGGGATGGACCACCCTGCTCCTGACGCAGGCCATGCAGGCGGAAAACGAAGCGACCGGCCGGGCAGTGTTCAACGCAGACGACATGCTGGCGTTGCATGCCTGGTCGGATCGGATCATCGAGGAGATTGGCACACGCACGGGGTTCATTCTTGAGGCGAGCAAGATCACAGCCGACACCTTCCCTCGATACGCCACGATTGGGCTGAAAATGGGTGAGCCCGCGTGGGCGAACAACCATCCCCGCTCACGCGGAATCACCCACATCGTTCAGGTGGTGTGCAGCCCGGAGGACGGTGCGCAGTTCGTTTCGGAGTCCTACGGCGGATCCGTCTCTCCGGGGATAAGCCTCACGCCGCTGACGGAGTGGCTTGCTTCATCAGAAAACCATCTCCGGGCCGGCGAAATGTGGGTTGTCGACCCTTTCCGGCTGGCCTCGGAAGCTCAAGGCTGAAAGACGGCGATGTTGTCCTTCAACCACTCCGTCAACGATCGCGGCGCTTTTCCCGTGAGTTCCTCGACCGTCGACGTCGTCTCTCCCAGCACAGACTCGCGGAACATCTGATCAAGGCCCAGCAGCAGATCGACCGCGAAAGGAGGATGCCCCGCGGCGAGCAAGACCTCTCGTTGTTGTGCAGGAGTGCGATTAATGTAGGTAACCGATCTATCGAGCAGGCGCGACAACTCCTCGGCAACCTGCGCCATCGTCCATGCCCGAGGACCGGTCAGGTGGTACGCCCGCTGCGATTCGGGTTCGATATCTTCCAGCAGGGCAACGCGCGCGACGTCGGCTATGTCGCGCGTATCGATGAAATTCGCACGCCCTTCCTTTGCCGCGCCGCCCCACGAACCGGCGGCCACACCCGCGCCCGCATACTTGAGAAGATAAGCAAAAGCACTGGGGCGCAAAACAGTAGACGCTACCGGTTGATGCGCCAGGTGCGCCTCGATCTGCATGTGCCAGGCAAACGGGATCAGTCGGCTGGCGGGCCCAAGGGCGGACAGCTTGACGATATGCCGGACACCCGCGGCAACGGCGGCATCGATCAATGCAATCTCGTTGTCGACCTGCCGGCCCGAGGTGCCTTGCGAGATGAACAACCGGTCGACACCACGCAACGCTTCCCGCAGGGTGTCCGGGCGTTCAAAGTCGACACCAACCGCCGTCGCACCGGCAGGCAATCGTGCGCCATCGGGCTGGCGCGTGAGCGCCACGAGTTCAACCGGATCGGCGGCGAGCAACGTGCTCAACGCCAAACCAACGCGACCTGTGGCCCCGGCAATGGCGATCCGCGGCTTCTGTGTATTCGGGACTGGATGACTGGACATATCGGTGCCTTTTGGAGGTATCATGGAACGAACGATCCAAATATCCTGGAACGATCGTTCCCATAATGGAATGATCGTTCCTGATTGTCAACCTGTTTTGTCAACGAGGACCGAGTGAGCGGAAAACCGCAATATGACGAAGCCGCAGTCATCGACGCGGCACTGGAAGTTTTCTGGCGCCACGGCTATGCGGCTGCGTCGATCAATGATCTTTCGGAAGCCACGGGTCTGTCCCGATCGAGCCTTTATCAACGCTTCCAGGACAAGGACGGCCTGTTCCAGGTGGTGCTTGCGACCTACACGGACCGGGTGCTAAGGAGGATGAATTCGACCGAGGGCAGCACAGGACGCGCTCGCCTCGAAGCATTGCTGCGTGGACTTCTGCCGGGCGTCCGGCAACGCCCTCCGGGCTGCCTGCTGGCGAGGAGTTGTGCCGAACTCGTCGACCTGTCCGAAGCAGGACAACAGGCAGCCGTCGTCGGGATGAACGCGCAGCGCGAGATGTTGGCGAATCTGTTGCGCGAAGCAATAGCGAATGGCGAATTGCAAGCCGACGCGGATGTCGATGCCCTGGCCTGGCACTTTCTCGGTGTTTCCCAAGCAGTGCTTAACCTGCCTCAGGCGGGCGCAAGTGCAGACACCCTGGACCGCATGATCGACCTCGCCATGCTGGCGTGGCCGAGCGCGCGCGTAGCCAGAAAGCAAGCCGCAGCTCGAGGCAAAAACAAACCTCGAACAGCGCCTCGCCGACCCAGTTGAACGCAGGGCAATCCGGCGTAAAAAGCTGGCCACCAGTATGCCTCACAGCACACCGGTGGCCTTCGTCTTTACTACGGCTACGCTAGTTCACGATCGGACATGGCACCCAGCGCCGGATCGCTAGTGCCTGCGGCGGCGCTCTGGTGAGCGAGACCGCTGCCCATCGCCGGATCGCTGATGCTCGGCCGGCCGGTTTCGACGCGGCCCGCGAAGCGCCGCGTGAAACCGCTCGCGGTGGCCGTGAAGTCGTACCAGCCGCCGAGTGCCGCCATTTCCCAACGCTGCACGGTCGACCGGCGGGGCGACACGAATAGCGTCTGCGGACGCAGGAACGCGCTCGCATAGGCATTGGCCGCCAGCGTGACCTGCACGTCTTTCGAACCGTTGTTGGTGAAAGTCGCCGACACCGCCCCGGTCAGCGCCTCGTAGCCAACCTCGATTTCCACCTGTGCGCCCGTGAGCGCGTTGCCGCTGAACTGGCGCACGAAGCCGTTCGGCCCATACACCCACAGGTTGTAATTGCCGCTCGTGCTGGCGGTCCATGCGCTGTCGTGCAACTGCTTGCCGGCTTCGACGGTATAGCGCCGCGGGATCGTACTGAGATTGTTCTGGTCATAGACATGGAATACCGCGCCCTGCTTGCCGGTATTGCTGAACAACAGCTCGATCGTGCCGTTCGGCGACACGCGCGCGCTGGTGTGCAACTCATAGGGCAGCGCACGCGACGGCCGGAACCCGGGTTCCTGGAACAGCGGCTCGGGCGAGCTCGGCGGCGTGACCGCCGGCAGCGCCTGCTGCGCAGCGTCGAAGGCCGCGGTGTTGGCGGTGCTCGGCAGCCGCGAATAGGTAGAAGCATTCGCGTCCGGACGCCGGAAGTCGAAGCAGCCGGTCAGATCGCCTGTGATCGCGCGGTTCCACGGGCTCACGCTCGATACCGTAATACCGAAGCGCTTCTCCAGGAACATCGCCATCGACGTGTGCGAGAACACTTGCGAATTGACCCAACCGCCGGCGCTCCACGGGGAGATGACGAACATCGGTACGCGTCCACCGAGGCCCCACGGGCGCACCGAACCGCTGATCGTGTCGGCGGATTCCAGATAGGTCGAATACAGTGCGGGTGTCGTTGCAAAATACTCACCGGCTAGCGGCAGCGTCGAGCCACCCATGACGTTGCCGCTCGCGTCGTAAGACGGCACCGCTGGGCGCAGCGCGTGATCGAAGACGCCGTCTTCCTCGTCGTAGGTGATGAAGAACGCGGTCTGGCTCCAGACGGCCGGATTGGCCGTCAGCGCGTCCAGCACCTGCGAGATGAAATTCGCGCCGTCGCTCGGGAAGTAGCTCGGGTGCTCGGAGACGTTCGGCGTCGGCAGGATCCACGAGACCTGCGGCAGCGAGCCGCTCTTCACGTCGTTCGCGAACGACGTCACAAAATCGGGGCTGCCGGTCATGCCATTGTTGTAGATGGTCGAGCCCGGCTGTGCAGTACGGAAGCTTTCGAATGCGAGGCAGCCGTGCAGCAGCCCGCCCCAGTTGTTGTTCGGATCCTGATAGATCTTCCACGTCACGCCGGCCTGCTGCAACAGTTCCGGCAGCGTCGGCCACGTGAATGCCGTGCCGCCATAGGTGTACTGATACGGCGGGGTCGTGGCCGAAATCGTGCCGCCGACCGAGCAGCGCACGTTGGTCGCTTCGGCGTTCGCATCGGTCGAATTGACGCCGCTGCTGCCAAGCTGCGGATTGAAGTTCGAGCCAGAAAAAAACGCGATGCGGTTCGGATCGGTCGGCGCAGTCAGCTGGCAGTGGTACGCGTCGCACAGCGTGAAGGCTTCGGCCAACGCAAAGTGAAACGGAATATCGGCCCGCTCGTAATAGCCCATCGAGTACTGCGACTTCCAGTACGGCCAGTGGCCAAATTGCCCCTGGCTCCACGCCGCCTGCCCGGTGCCGTAGTCATGCGGACAATCGGCGACACCCATCGCGTTCATCGTCGCCGTGTTGAGGTGAAACGGCGGGATCACGGTGGTCGTGCTTGCACCAGGCGCTGACGACGCCTCCTGCCACACCGTCTGGCCGTTCGGCAGCGTGACCGGGAAGCGATCGCCAAAACCGCGCACGCCCTTGAGCGTGCCGAAGTAGTGATCGAAGGAGCGGTTCTCCTGCATCAGGATCACCACATGCTTGATGTCCTCGATCGTGCCGGAACCATAATTGGCCGGAATCGCAAGCGCCTTGCGAATCGATGCCGGCAGGATCGTGGTGGCCGCCAGTGCGCCAGCGGTGTTCACCGAGCGGCGCAGAAAGTTGCGGCGGGAGTCGTTGTGCTGGGTGGACGGGGTCGGGGTGTCGTCGTTCTGTTCGATTTCGCTCATCACGTGTCTCGACGTAGTAGGGACGGGCAGCACCCGGCACTCCGGGCCAGCGTGGCTTGCCGGCGGATTACGGGGCGCAGTCAGGACCGGGAGCGCTGTCGTGCTCGACGCTGGGTGGAAAGGCTGCCGCGCCCGATCTCCTGTTCAGGTTACGAGGCCTTCGTGACAGACGAGTGAAGTTTATTTATCGAATATGTTTCCACTTTTGAACATTATTCAATTTTGCTTCCACCGCCCTTCCCTTCAGTAACGCTTCAGCGAGAGGACGTCGAAGGTGTGGCGAATGGTATCCACCGAGCGCTCGTAATCCGCTAGCGCGAGGCAGGCGATCAGCGTGTCGACGATCGCGAGTTGCGCGATCCGGCTTGCCATCGCCTCGGTACGAAAGTGCGTCTCGCGCGCCATGGTCGTGAGCACGATGTCGGAATACGCGTGGATGGGCGAGCGCCCGAAGTTGGTGATGCAGATCGTGCGCGCGCCCGCTTCCTTCGCCAGCCGGGTGCTGGCGACCGTCTCGTGGGTGGCGCCTGAATGCGAGATGGTCAGCGTGGCAACACTCGAATCGCATAGCGACGCACTCACCGCCTGGATATGCGGGTCGACCGCGACGCGCGCATCGAGACCGATGCGCAGCAGCCGGTAATGCGCGTCCTCGGCGATCGGCGCCGAGCTGCCGACACCGTAGATTTCGACGCGCTTCGCACTGCGAATCGCCATGACGGCCTGCTCGAGCGCATGCACGTCGAGAGTCGCTTCGGTTTCGTGCAACGCCTGGACGTTCGAACTGAAGATCTTCGCAACCACGGCCGCCGTGCTATCGCCGCGCGCCACGTCCTCGTGAATCAGTTGCACCGGCTGCACGATTTCCTGCGCGAGCACGATTTTCAGCTGCAGGAAACCCTTTGCACCGAGCGTCTTGCAGAAACCTACCACGCTGCCTTCGCTCGCGCCGACGCGCTCGGCCACTTCGCTGACCGACATATGCACGACTTCGTGCGGGTATTCGCGGATGAAATCCGCAATGCGCCGGCTCGCGGCGCCATAGGTCGGATAAAGCTGTTCGATGCGCGACAGGATGGCCGACACGGTGATCGCGTCGGCCCGCGCTGCTGGGTTGTTTGCCACACGGTTTCCTTGCAGGGGGCGTCGATAGTGCAAGTATGCCCCCGACAATACAACGCATCACTTCGGGTGGTAGCCGTCGTTTAACGTGCCGATAAACGCGATGATGTCCTGGATATCCTGATCCGTCATCGCAGGCTTGTCGGTCGGCTTGACATCGAATGGCGCGTCGGCGAAGTCGATGTTGGGCTGGTATTGCTTGGGCACATCGTCGAACATCACCACCTTGCCCGACGCATCGTGCGAGTAGATCTTCTCGGGATTGGTATTGCGCAGGTTGTAGAAGTCCATCACGTGCTTCAGGTCGTGATAGACGCCGTTGTGGAAGTAGATGTGGCGTGCTGCACTATTGCGTAGCGTCGGCGTGAGGAACATCGAGCAATACTGCGTTTGCTGCGCCAGATCCTTGCGGATCGGACCGCACAAGCCGATGTCGAAGGCCTTCGGATCGCGGTTCTGCGCCAGCTCAGGGTTGCGCGGTACAGCAAGCGCTTCGTATTGCGTGTCGGTGAAAAGCGGCGGCAGGTTGTCCGCAGTCGGCGCACTCAGGTGGCAGCCGGCGCAGTTGGCCTTCTTCGGATCGTTGAACAGATGCAGGCCTCGCAGTTCCGTTTGCGTCAGACGTGCCTTGCCTTGCAGCCAGTAGTCATACTTGCTGGTGAACGCGTGGAACGACGGTTCCTCGAACTGATAGCGGCCCACTGCGAACATGGCTTCTGCCGTGAAGCGTTGCGGATCCTTGAGGATCTGCGGACCGAAAAGCTTTTCGAATGTTTTGACGTAAGGCGCCTTGGCAAGTTTGGCGGCCACGTCCTCCACGTTTGTATTGGCCATTTCGTTCGGATCGAGCAGCGGTCCGATGGCCTGTTTTTGCAACGTATCGGCACGGCCATCCCAGAACAGGCCGCCCTGCGGCACCATCGCCGGAGCAGCGGGCGCGAGGCCCGCGACCTTGTCCGCACGCTGCACGCCCTTCGCGGCCGAGGCAAGCGCAGCGAAATCGGGCGGCGCCTCGGCATCCGCCGCATCAGGCCCGATGCTGAAAACCGCCTGACGGTACAGGTAGGCGAGCGAAGGCGGCGGACGGTAGCCCGGCCGGTCCAGATGCGGACCGCCCAGCTGCACGGACAGATCGTTTGGCGGTCCGTACGAATGCGCCGGGCTGTGGCACGACGCACACGACTGCTTGCCGGACGCGGACAACGACGTGTCGTAGAAAATCTGCTGGCCCAGTTGGGCGACAGCACTCAGAGGAGCAGACGGCGGCAAAACCAGTTGCACCGGATGCGGGTTCGCGCCGGTGATACCTCCCACGAATTCACCTACGGTGTCGGGCATCTGCTCGGGGTAGGCGAACGCGTAGCCGACCAGGCCCGCGACGGCTAGCAGCACGACCACACATCCTGCCAACAGGGGCCCGCGGCCGCGTGGCCTGCTTTGTCCGGGTGGCTGGGGGGCAATGGTTGATCCGGCTGATGGCGAAGTGGACTGTGGACTCGTAGACATGTGAATGTAGTGAGAAACGCAGAGGTATCAAAAACGCATAGGGCCCGGCCTAAGCCGGGCCTCTCCAAAAACACTCGTCCCGGTAGCGTGAGCTACCGGGACGTGAACCGGCTATGAAGCGTGCCGGCTGATGCTGCTTAGACTGCCGGTGCCACTGAGGAAGCGGCCGCCGGCGGCGTGGCAACCTTCGTACCCAGGTTCTGGTCGAGGAACAGCGTCGGATTCGGCGTCGTCGTCGAGAAGTTGAACAGGCTCATGATGCTGCCTGCGCTGGCATCGTTCGAACCCTGGCCGATACGCGTACCATTCAACCAGTTGTCCTCGATGAAGCGCACCACCGATGCCTGTGTGATCAGCGTATGGTCGACGTAGTTCGGCTTGGCATACGGCGAGATCACGAGCAACGGAATGCGCGTACCCGGGCCGCAGCGGCCGTTCACTGCACCACCGTTGACACCCACGCCCTGCACCGCGCCCGTCGCGTTACATACACCGGCGCTGACGATCTGGTCGGCACCCGTCACACTACGTTCGTTGTCCGAGCTATTGCCGGCGCTTTCCACCGTGGTGCTGTCGAACGACGAGGTCGTCGGCGTAGCGAACTGGTGGTCGTACCAGCCGTCCGAATCGTCATAGGTCACGATAACGGCGGTGTTCTTCCAGTCCGGCTGCTGCTCGAGGAAGTTCACCACGCTGGTCACGAAAGCCTGCTCGTCGAGCGGATCGGAATTACCCGGGTGCGCATCGGCAATCGAAGGCGCCTTCAGGAAGCTGACCGACGGATAGTTGCCGGCGTTCACAGCGGCAAAGAAGTCGTCCACGTCGTACTGGTGGTGCACCGGCGTCGCCGTGCTATCCAGCGGATCGGTATGACCGATCACCGAAACCGAACTCGGGCGGGTGTGTGCCAGGTTCTGCGTGCTCGCGTAGTACTGGAACCACGCGTGATGCTGAACATAGTCGGCTTCGTTCGCGCCCAGCACGCCCGAGAAGGTCGAGCGCTTGCAGCCCGTCGTGCCGTTCGGGTTGACTCGCGTCAAGTCGAAGCCGCCCATGAAGCCGCCCCAAGTGATGTTGGCCGAATTCAACAGATCGCCAATGTTCTTCGAGGTCATCGTTGCCGTCGCCGTCGAAGCCGAATCGGCCGCGACTGTACAGGCATCACCAGTCGGATCCAGGTCGCCGATCAGCGTCCAGCCGCCCTGCAGGTCATAGACCACGTTGGACGACGGATTGGCCGACGCGCTGGCCGCTACCACCGCGCCGTTTTTCGTAACCACGGCACCATTGTGCTGGCCCGACACCACGGCAATCGCGCCCGGCGTCGAAGGACCGTACGTGTCCGTGTACATGTTGTCGCTCATCGCGAAGTTCTGCGCGTAGTTCCACAGAGCCGTCACGGTATTGCCGTCGTAGTAACCCATTACGAGGCCGAGCGTGCCGAATTCACCAGTCGTGCCCGTCGCGTTGTTACCCGTGTTGAGCGGGAACAGGTCCATCTTGCCGTTGTCGGAAGCGAGCTGTTCCGCCGTGTAGCCGTGGTTCTGACCTTCCGTGCCGGCCTGGGTACGGTCGAGGCGGAACGGATTGATATTGGTGCCAGCCGGGTTCGCCGTGTTGGAGACCGTGGGATTCGCAGTGAGCAGCGCCGTCGTCAGACCGTTGACCGTCGGCGTGCCGGCTGCCGCGGTGAACGTCGGTTCGCCCGAGGGGTTCGTTGCGTTCGGGTAAGTGCCGAAGTAGTGGTCGAAGGATTCGTTCTCACCGAAGATCACGACGACGTGCTTGATCGGCGTCGCGGTATTCAGTGCATCCTCTGCCGACGGCGCTGGCGTGTTGTGGCTGCTGCTGCCGCAAGCCGCCAGCGTCAGCATCGTCACCGCCAACGAAATCGGCAACAGGGGTTTTCTACGTAACATATGGGGCGCTCCGGATATTCTGCGACGGATCCATCGTTTGGGGATAGGAAGCCGCTTTGTTAAAGGAGTACAGCGTGTTATCAGCTCGATTACGCCGACGCATTGGAGCATTCGAATATGAAGGTTTTATAAACGCACTGAAAGATACGGACTTGAAGCGGACGATTGGCTGAAATCACAGGTAATCGGAAGTTCGTCGAAAGCATTTTGTATTATTTCTGTTGTGCGAACCGGCTGGGCCTTGATTCACCTGCATCGCAAGCACAGGCTGCGTGCACTCGCAAAGGCAACCGGATACAGGGCAGCGGCCCGCTCTTTTTTAAGGCGCGTTTTAGCCTGGTTTATTACGAAATTGTGATCGACAGATCCGGATTAATCGAAGACAGTATTTCGTCAATTCCGTGAATCGCCGGTGCTGGCCGGTCAACGAACGCGCCGCCGCGCGACATGGCATACCGCAGATGAACAACGACCGCTTTCCGGTATCAGTTAAAGGCGTGGCATTCAGCGCGCCCGGCCAGGTCATCCTGCTGCTGAACGAGCGGCAGGAGTGGGAGCTGCCCGGCGGCCGGCTTGAAGTGGGCGAAACTCCCGAGCAGGCCGTTGCCCGGGAGTTCGAAGAAGAGCTGGCGGCAACCGTCACGCCCTGCAGGATTCTCGATAGCTACCTGTTCGAAGTGATCCCCGAGCGCTTTGTATTTATCGTGACGTATGGATGCCGGATCGACGGGACGTTCTCGCCTTCGATCAGCGAAGAGCATTTGCAGGTGGGGACATTCGACGTGGATGCATTGCCGGAGCCGCTTCCCTCGGGATACCGCCGCTCGATTCTTGCGTGGCACGCGCAAATCTAGTTTCAGATCACGTCGACCGGCGCGCGCCACGTTTGCGGACTGCTCCACGACAGACGTTTCAGACGAGCGTGATCCGGGTTCGCCGCACGATGTTTGAACGCATCGCCAATTGCACCACGCGGCGACACTGTCCGGCCGCCGGCATTGAGCCGTCTGACGATTTCGGCAAGCGTGCCGTCGGCCTGCCACTCGTCAAAGCGACGCACGCAGGTCGGGCGTGATGGATACCGGCCGGGCAACCTGGACCAGCCATGCCCGGTCGATAGTCCCCACAGCACCGCATTGACCACGGTGCGCGGCTCCACTCGCCGTCTTCCTGAGCGCTCGGGCGGCGCCACTTCGTTGCAGAACAATCCCTCGATCAGGGCCCATTCGCTGTCGGTCAACTCCTCAAACTGGCTCATGTCGTTTACTCCAGCCAGACGCCGTCGAACCGGTGACTTCCGAGCGGCGAAAATACGAGCCCTTTCACGCGCTTCGATGCAGGCAACGACACGATCGAATGTGCGATCGGCGTATAAGGCACCTGCTGCTTGAAGATTACCTGGGCCTGCTCATAAAGCGTCGTGCGTACTGCGGTGTCGGAGCTCGAGCGTGCCTTGACGATCAAGGCATCGAAGCTGGGATCGCACCACTTCGACACGTTGCTGCCATGCACCGCATCGCAACCGAGCAAGGTGCCGAGCCAGTTGTCGGGGTCGCCATTGTCGCCCGACCAGCCGTAGAGGATCGCGTCGTGCTCACCGCCCTGCTTCGCGCGGCGATTGTATTCACCCCACTCGTAGCTGACGATTCTGGCGCGCACGCCGATGTTCGCCCAATCCTGCTGGATGAGTTGCGCCATCAACTGCGCATTCGGGTTGTAGGGACGCTGCACCGGCATCGCCCACAGCGAGATGTCGAAACCGTTCGGGAAGCCCGCCTGCGCCAGCAATGTCTTCGCCTTCGCGGGATCGTACGGCGCATCCTTTAACTGTTTGTCGTACGACCATTGGGACGGCGGCATCGGATTGGTCGCGATGGTCGCGTTGCCTGCGAAAACGGCCTTGATAATGGCGGGCTTATCGATCGCCATATCGAGCGCGCGCCGCACTTCGACGCGGTCCAGCGGCGTGTGCTGCGTGTTGTACGCAACAAAGCCTACATTGAAGCCCACGCCTGTAATCAAGGTCAGGTCGGGGTTGCGTTTGATCACCTCCAGATCCGCGGGACGTGGGTACACCGACACCTGGCATTCGCCGCTCGCGAGCTTCTGGGCCCGCACACCTGGGTCGGGCGTAATGGCAAAGATCAGGTGCGCGAGTTTCACGTCTTCCGGGCGCCAATAGTCGGGATTGGCGTCGTAACGGATCAGGGCATCCTTCTGATAGGAACGGAACACGAACGGACCAGTGCCGACCGGCAACTGGTTGATATCGGCCTCGCGATGCGCAGCGCTCAGTTGTGCTGCGTATTGCGCGGACAGGATCGATGCAAAGCTCATCGCGACATTGCGCACGAAGATCACGTCCGGCTGTTTTAGCTGGAAGCGCACCGTGTAGTCGTCCACTTTGTCGATCCGCTCGAGGTTCTTGTCGAAGCCCAGATCGCTGAAATACGGGAAACTCGTCGGATAAGCCCGGCGAAACGGATCGTCGGGATTGAGCATGCGGTTGAAAGTGAACAGCACGTCATCCGCGTCGAAATCGCGAGTGGGCTTGAACCACGCCGTCGTATGAAACTTCACACCATGCCGCAGATGAAACGTGTACGTCCGCTGATCTTCGGACACCTCCCAGCTCGTCGCGAGCGCTGGCTCGAGGTCGAGCGTGCCGGGGCGAAATTCCACCAGTTCGTTGTAGACCGCGCTGCTGCTGGCGTCGAAATCGGTACCGGTTGTGTGCTGACCCGGGTCGAACCCGGCCGGACTGCCCTCAGTGCAGAACACCAGGGTCTTGCCGCTGGCTGCATACGCCGGCGTGGCAACCGGCAGTGTAGCCGTCAACAGGCTGAACGATGCGACGCAGAGGGATATGGACGCAAGCGCAACGCGCCGCACAGCAAGCGCTGATTTTTTCAAGGAACGGTTGATCATTGATAGGTTGGGTAGAAAACGCTACAGGTACTTCTCGAACAGATATCCCGGCGGCTGGTCCTCACCGAAGTCGTGTGCGGACATCAAGGTATAGCCATTGGTCTGATACAGGGCAATGGCCTCTGGCTGACGCGGTCCGGTACTGAGGAACACGCGCGTATAACCCAGACGAACCGCATGCGCCTCCAGTTCGATGAGAATGCGCCGTGCGAGACCCTGACGCCGATGCTTGCGGCTCGCCCAGATGCGTTTGAACTCGGTAGTGCCCGGGTCGGCATGGCGCATGAACGCGCCACCCGCTATGGCCTGCCCGTCTCGCAGCAAAAGCAGGAACGCACCGTGCGGCGGCGCGAAAGCCTCCACCGGATAGCGCCGCATCTCTCTCGCGATCTCGTCGGTGTCGATCAGGCCCGCGTAACGACTGCTGTATTCGTAGGCGAGCTCTTCAAAAAGAGGACGCGCCAACGGGTCGTTCCCCAAAACATAAATGAGGCGGTCGTCGGGCACGGTGTGAATCTGTGTCGGAACAGTGGAAACGGATGTGGCTTCGGCTTGTGTCATAAGGTCAATCAATCGATACGGCAATATGTGTGGCTGCTACGCCGCGACAGGTTCTCGTGCGGCCTCGGGCCGCCAGCCCAGTTCAGGTGCGATGCGTGTCACGAAGTCCTCGAGAATCTGCTGATAGTTCTCAAACGGAAGGTCGTAGGGCAGTTCGAGGCGCAGTTCGCGAACCTGTCCAACGACCGGATCTTCAAGCAGGCGCGCGACAATCTCGTCTGCAGTACCAACCAGATCGGGCGCAAACAAGGTGCGGCGCTCGCCATGCGCAGTCAAAGTGCGTGCGTGGCGTCCCTCGGCGAACTCTCGATATCGTTGCCGCGTCCTGGCATCGGCGCCATCGGTCGGCACGATCACGCGGCCCAGCGCGATACGCGGCGAGCGCGCTTCGCGCCAGTGCGAGTGGAACAGTTCGAGCTGGCGCAGCTGCGCTTCGCGGTAATCGTCAGTTCCCTCACCGGTTGTGATGTTGCCGATCAGCAGATTGAAGCCATTGCGGCCGGCCCATTCGATCGAGCGTCGCGAACCGCCGCCATACCAGAGCCGCTCGGTGAGACCCGCCGCATAGGGCGTCACGCGAGGCCGCACGCGGCCCGCCGCCGATTCGATGAAGGTGTCTTCCGCGCCGAGCCATTCACCGGCGAGATTGCGGCGCAGACGCTCGACTCGCGCATGTGAGAAGTCGATCAGTTCGGGATTCGCATCGAAAAGCCGTTCACCGAGCAGGATGCCGTGCGCCGGGGCACCTGCGCTGAGCCCGATGTTGAGGCGGCCGCGCGACAGCACATCGACGGTGGCAAGGTCCTCGGCAAGACGAAATGGATTCTCGTAGCCCATCTGGATGACCGCGGTGCCGAGGCCGATCCGCGTCGTACGCTGGCTGGCAGCCGCGAGGAACGTCGCCGACGAGGAGACCGCTCGTTCCAGGTGGCGCTGACGCACCCACGCGCTGTCGTAGCCAAGCGCCTCGCCGACGCCAAACAGTTCCAGCGTCCGCTCGAATCCGGCGAGCGGCGCATCGTCGGCATAGTTGCCCGGCGTGAGGAAAGCAAGGTGATCAATGCGGACCGCACACATAAATGCCCTCTCTGGTTGTTCTGGCTCGTAAGCGCCTTCGATCACGCATCCGGAAAGCCGGCAGGATTGGTCTCGGAGTGCTCGACGGCCTCTGTTTGCAGGCCCCAGCGCGCGAGCGCCGCGCGATACTGGCCGCCGCGGATCAGCCCATTGGTCGCCGCCGTCAGCGCCGCCGCAAGGCCACTGCCCTTGCGGCTCGCGATCGCGACGTCCGCGTTGTTCGGCCAGCCCGCGTTGACCGTGCCTACCTGGCGGATCTGTCCTTGCGTCGCGGCCTCATAGGCGAGCGTCGGATCTGGATTGAAGATGGCATCGGCGCGGCCCGACAGCAGCGCCAGCCGGTTAGCGGCGCTGTCGTCGTAGTACTGCAGGCTCGCCTCTTTCAGCCCATGTGCGGTGTTCCTCTGATTCCATTCGAGCAGGATCCGCTCCTGGATCGTCCCGGAACTGGTGATGATGCGCAGCCCCGCGATATCCTTCGGTTCGCGGATCGACCTGATGGCGCTGTCCGACTTCACATAGAACCCATGCAGACCCAGCCTGTACGTCGTAAAGTCGAACTTCTGCTTGCGTTTCCCGGTGACGCCGACGTTCGAGATCACCGCGTCGTATTTACCTGACACGAGACCCAGCGGCCAGTCGGGCCACGCGACAGGCACCAGCAGCAGACGCAGGCCGAGCGCATCGGCGACGAGCTGCGCGTAATCGGGATCGGAGCCCACGATGCTACGGGCGTCGGTCGCGTACGACGCGATGGGCGGATCGAACGGCGCTATCGCCACCGTGAGCACGCCTGGCGTCACGAAACGATAGCCTGCCAGCAGGCGCTGCGCGTCCAGATCCCTGGGCGCGCGGATACGCTCTTTCTGCTCAGGGCTGAAGTCGTAAACCTGTGTTGCCGCATACGCTGGTTCGGCAGACCATGCAAACGGCAACGCAGCCAGCGCGGCCATCTCCATCATGAACGTCCGTCGGCCGGTCATCAGTGATCCTAAGCCGTTGTGTTTCATTCGTCGCATCCGCTCACAGCACCTTCGAGAGGAATTCACGCGTGCGAGCCTGCGCCGGATCGCCAAGCACGCGCGACGGCGGCCCCGCTTCGACTATGCGTCCACCGTCCATGAATACGATCGTGTCGGCGACCTCGCGCGCGAAGCCAATTTCATGCGTGACAATGATCAGCGTCGTGCCCGAACGTGCAAGCTGGCGGATCACGTCAAGCACCTCGTTGACCAGTTCCGGATCGAGTGCGGACGTTGGCTCGTCAAACAGTAGTACTTTCGGTTTCAGTGCAAGTGCACGCGCAATCGCCACACGTTGTTGCTGACCGCCCGATAGCTGGCGCGGCCATGCATCGGCCTTGTCGCCGAGTCCTACGCGCGCGAGCAGTGTGCGCGCCTCAGCCTGGGCCTGCGCGCGCGGCACACCTGAGGCCAGCGGCGCCTCGATGACGTTGTCGAGCACGCTCAGGTGCGGAAACAGGTTGAAGCTCTGAAACACCATGCCGACATCCGCGCGTCGCCGCTGCAGGATGTCCTTCTCCTTGAGCTCGTAGAGCGTGCGTCCGTCGCGGCGATAGCCGATCAGCTCGCCGTCGATATCAATGAAGCCATCGTCCACGCGTTCGAGGTGGTTGATCGAGCGCAGCAGCGTCGACTTGCCCGAGCCCGACTGACCGAGAATCACGGTGACGCTGCCCGAAGGAAACGCCAGCGAAATGTTATCGAGAACCTTTAGGGTGCCGAAGCTCTTCGAGACATTATGGATGCCCACCCTGCCGCCGATCCGTCGCTGCGCCCAGCCGGCCTTGCCCGCTTCGCTGCTGGATTCGCTGCTGGTTTCTGCCCCCACGCCAGATCGGCTCCCACGCTCGCCTGCGCTTTCACCAGGTGCAGCGCGCGCATTACGCCACCGGCCGAACAATGCAGTCAATGGCGACAACGCCACCTGCTCGCGCGTCGCACCGCGGGCATAGTACCGTTCGATGTGAACCTGAATCGCCGACAACACCGTGAGGATGATCAGATACCAGATCGTCGCGACCATCAGCAGCGGAATGACTTCCAGATTGCGGTGATAAATGATCTGCACCGTATAGAACAGATCCGGCATCGCGAGGATGTAGACGACGGAGGTGCCTTTCGCGAGACCGATTACATCGTTGAACGCTGTCGGCAGAATGGCGCGCATCGCCTGTGGCAACACGATACGACGCACCTGGCGGCCACCCGGCAGACCCAGCGCCGCACCGGCCTCACGCTGCCCGTGGTCGACGGAGAGAATCCCACCACGGATAGCCTCGGCCGAAAACGCCGCGTGGTTCAGCGTGAGTCCAAGCACGGCCGCGAAAAACGGACTGATCAGATCGGTGGTCGATTCATTCAGTAGTGCAATATGCGTAAACGGAACCCCGATCCAGATCGTCTCGTACAGATAGCCAAGGTTGTTTAACAGTAGCAACAGCACGATCGGCGGGATCGAACGGAATAGCCAGATAAACGCCCACGCACAGCCGGCCAGTAACGGCGAACGCGATACTCTCGCCAGCGCAAGCGGTACCGCGAGCGTGAAGCCGAACAACGCGCCGAGCCCCGTCAGCACCAGCGTACGCCCTAGCCCCTCGAGCACGGGCCCAGCAAAAAGCCACTGCGCGAAGACGCCCCAGCCCCAACGCGGATTGCCGAGTACCGAATTCGCCACGATCGCGATCAGCGCGATCGCCAGCACGGTTCCTGCCGTGCGCGCATGGTGCCTTGCGGGAACGATCCGATAGTGCGCGTATTCGGGACCTGCTGCGTCGTCGCTTGCGTGGCCTGCGTGAGCCGTGCCGGGAAACCGCTGGGTGGTGTCGCTCATGATTCTGCCCTCCTGCCTCGCGCTACGTCAGTCATGCCGTTTCCGCGGCAGCGTAGCGGCTTTCGCGTCGCGGCAACCCAAGATGATCACGCAGCGTTTGGCCGGCCAGCGTTCGGCTATAGCGGCCACGCGCCTCCAGCGCCGGGATCACGTAGCGCACAAAGTCGTCGAAACCTTCGGCCTGCACCGGAAAACCAAGGATGAAACCATCGGACGCACCGGCGTCGAACCAGCGAATCAGTTCGTCCACGATCTGCTCGCCTGTGCCGATGAATTGCGGCTTCGGTGTCGTCACTTCCAATGCGACCTCGCGCAAGGTCGAGCCATTCTTCTTCGCTTCGGCCTTGATGCGGTCGGTGGTCGAACGGAAGCTGTTTTTGCCGAGGTCACCGAGTTCGGGGAACGGCTCGTCAAGCGGGTATTGCGTGAAGTCGTGATGTTCGAAGAAACGGCCCAGATAGGCGAGCGCCTCCTCTATCGAGATCAGGTCGCGGATCACGCGGTACTTCGCTTCCGCCTCCTCTGCGCTCGCGCCGACGATCGGCCCAATGCCCGGGAATATCTTGACGTCGCTCGCCGCGCGCCCGTGCTCGACTGCGCTCTGCCTCACGCTCTCCGCGAACGCCCGCGTTTCTTCGAGCGATGGCGAATGGGTAAACACCGCATCCGCATACTTGCCGGCAAGCGCAATGCCGGAATCCGATGAGCCTGCCTGGAAAATCACCGGCTGTCCCTGAGGTGAACGCTGGATATTGATCGGGCCCGCCACCTCGAAGAAACGGCCCTTATGGTTGAGCGTATGCAACTTCTCGCGATCGAAGAAACGTCCGCTCTCGCGGTCGCGCACGAATGCATCGTCATCCCAACTGTCCCATAGTCCCTGCACCGCCTCCAGATATTCGTCGGCGATCTGATAACGCAGTTCGTGATCGGGATGCTCGCCGCCATAGTTCTTCGCGGAGCCTTCGAGCGGCGAGGTCACGACGTTCCATCCCGCGCGTCCGCCGCTAATCAGGTCAAGCGAAGCGAACTGCCGTGCCACCGTAAACGGATGGCTGTACGAAGTCGAGAGCGTGCCCGCCAAACCGATCTTCGAGGTGGCGGTCGCCAGGGCCGACAGGATCGAAATCGGCTCGAAACGGTTCAGGAAATGGGGAATCGACTTCTCGTTGATATAAAGGCCATCGGCTACGAAAGCAAATGCAACGCCGTTGGCCTCCGCCTTCTGCGCGATACCCGTGATGAAATCGAGGTTGACGCTGGCATCGGCGGGGCCAGCCGGATGCTTCCAGGAATTCATATGGCCGCCTGCGCCATGTAGCATGATGCCGAAAGTAAGATTTCGCTGGGTCATGATTGGATCCGGTAAACGAAAATGAGCGTGAATGTAGGAACGGTCAGACGCGCGCGGCCTGTTCTACAGGGGATAGTGCTTCGAACGAAGCGAGTCGCAGCGCATAGTCCGCTACGGGGGTGTCGATCACGAATTCCTCGATGCCGAAGCGCTCGTGCAATGCGTCGAGTTCCTGATGCACATCGTCTGCGGTACCGGTCACGACGTGCGGATGCAGTTCGTCGAGGCGGTAATCGCTCACGCCGGTTTGCCGCGCGAACTCCGCTGCGGCCTCGGGGCTGGGAAGATTCACGCTCTGCCCGGTGGCGAGCCGCAGTTTGAAAATACGCAATGGACCAACATGACGTTGAGCCTCTGCTTTGGACTCCGCAGCAAACGCGTAGAGCGCGAGCAGCGGCGTACGTCCTGTTGCATCGCGGTACGTATCAATGGAGCGGCCGATGCTGTCGCTATCGCCGTTAAAGTGACCGGCATAGCAGAATTGCCAGCCGTGTTTCGCGGCAAGCGCAGCACTTTCCGGGCTGCCGCCTAGCAGGATGCCTTGCGGCGCTTCGGGCGGCTGGGGCAACGCGATTGCTCCAGCCAAAGGATGATCGACGTCCATGCCCGCTTTGAGGAACGCGTCCAGTTCGGCAAGCTGATGGGCGAAGTCAGGCTTCTTTGCCTTGTCGTGAAACCATTGAAGCGCGCGCGTCGTCAGCGGCAAGCCGCCCGGCGCCTTGCCGACGCCCAGGTCGACGCGGCCCGGCGCCAGAGAGGCGAGCACGCGGAACGCTTCGGCCACCTTAAAAGGGCTGTAATGCTGCAGCATCACGCCACCGGAACCCACGCGGATGCGCGACGTATGTGCGAGCAGATGGGACACCACAATCTCAGGCGCGGAACTGGCGAGCCCTGGCGCGCCATGATGCTCTGCAATCCAGTAACGCTTGTAACCCAACGCTTCCGCACGTTGCGCGAGCCGGACGGTAAAGCGCAGCGCGTCGTGAGCATTCGTTCCGTCGGCAATCGGACTTTTGTCGAGAATCGAAAGGGAATAGGACATATCGATACCTCCCCGCGCACTAAAACTCGCGCGGGAACAGAGTTACGGGAAACTTGCCGGGCGACATCCGCTTGTTCCATTATCGCCATCGCAAGCCGATGTCGTTCGAGCAAATTTTGCTATGCATATGACGAATTACGTCAGAACGTGTAGCGGGCACGCAGATAATAGAAACCGCCGTCCTCGCCGATCGTCGAAGCAAACGCGTCGTATTGCGCGCCTTCGAGCTGAGCCTGGTACGGGAGCTTCGACGGATAGACGTTGAACAGGTTGTTCGCCCCCGCCGCTATCTGGAATCGCTTCGTCACGTCGTACCGGACCTCGAGGTCGGTGACGTATCGCGCTGCGTTCTCGAAGTGGATGAACTGCGTCGTCGAGAACGCATTAGGCCCCACGATGTAGGTTTCCTCGCTCGAGGTCGACCCAAAGCGCGTCTCGTGCAGACTCACGCCCCACTTGTCGAGATGCCAGGTGCCGCCGATGATGATCTTGTTCTTCGGCGTCGCCGTGGTCAGCCACGCGATCTGCTGCGCGTTGAGTTCTGGTTGACCATTCGCCCCGTTCGCCACGTGCGTGACCGACGTTGTATTCAGGTTCACACCGAGATCCCAGTCCACCTGTCCATATGCACCAAAGCTGGTGTGCCAGGTGCCGGACAGGTCGAGGCCACGGGTACGCGTACTCGCACCGTTCGTGAAGTAGCTCGCAGACACCGCTGACGCTGGCACCGAACTTGGCACCGACAACCCTGCGGCCTCCATTGCTGCGATCGCCGCCGCGCCAGAGGCCGTGCCGCCTTCGACGATCCGGTTGCGAATGTCGATCTGGTAAGCGTCGATCGTCACATTGAGGTTCTTGACGGGCGTCAGCACGAGGCCGATGTTGTAGTTGGTCGACTCCTCTGGCTTCAACGGCTGCGCGCCGATCAGCTTCGCCGCTACCGAATTGGCCGCCAGAAGGCCGCTAACCGATGCCGGCGATTCGTTGACGTTGCTGTAGTACTCCTCAGCGAGAGACGGCGCCCTGAATCCGGTACTGACACTGCCGCGCACTGCAATCTGCGGCGTGAAGTCGTAACGCGTCGAGATCTTGCCGTTCGTCGTGTCGCCGACATCGCTGTAATGCTCGAAGCGTCCCGCCAGATCGACCGTCCACTTCTGCGTCAGGTGGGTAGAGAGGTCGATATACGTGCCGAGCACGTTGCGCGAGTTGTCGCTGGCGCTAACGGGCGCAAGCCCCGGCAACGCCTGTGCCCCACCTAACAGATAGGAATACTCATCGCCGGGCCCCACGCTGTAGGTCTCACGCCGCTGTTCAAGACCAAACGACACGTTGACCGGCGCCGGCAGCAGCGGCAATTGGAACGCCCGCGAAAAATCCAGATTGTTCGTCAGTTGCGTGTTGCTGACGGTGGCAAGGTGGAAACTGGTCGGCGTAAATCCATCCGCCGCGTACAGTGCGGTGTTGGCCGAGTTGACCAGGCCTATGCCTTCATTGTCGCCGCCGTAGGTCGTGCTCAGATCCCAGGACCAGCCGAACAGATTCTGGCCTTTGGCGCCCGCGGTGACGGAATAGTCGTTTTCGTTGACCGTCTCAGTGGGCACGAAGCCGCCGGGATACACCTGCGGCAACACTGAACGCGGACGATAGTTCTGGTAAGCCTCGGCATCGCGGTGAGCGTAGGTGCCAAAGCCATACAGTTCGACGTCGTCGCCGAGGTAATACCCCGCATTGAAGCCCACTGACTCCCGTGTGCTGGCCGGGTCGCCCTCGATCGGGTTGTAGTAGCCATGCCCCGGCTGGAAGGTTCCGAAATAATCGTCGGGACCGGTGCGGACCGTATGATTCTGGCGATCGTATTCTGCTGCGAGGTCGAGAAAGCCATGATCGCCGAGATTCAGGCCGATATTGGCGGACTCGCCGTTCTTGAAGCCGTCGCCGTCGTAAGTCTGGCCGCTTGTCGTCTGCAGCGAGCCCCCGTGCGAGGCCGACTTCAGGATGATGTTGATCACACCGGCAATCGCGTCCGATCCGTACTGCGCCGAAGCACCGTCACGCAGGATTTCGATGTGATCGATCAGCGCGACCGGGATCATGTCAATGTCGACGCCCGTCGAACCCTGGTTGAGACCACCGTCGAGTGCGATATTGGCTGTCGTATGGCGACGTTTGCCGTTCACCAGCACGAGCACGTGGTCCGGCGTCAGGCCGTGCAGCGACAGCGCATCGGTCAACTGCGCCGTATCCCCAGCGTAGGTTTCCCGTGTAATCGACGGCGACAGTTTGACGAGTGCGTCCCGCAGGTTGCTCTGCCCGGTAGACTGCAACTGCGCACCGCTGATCACGTCGATCGGGGTCAGGCTCTGGCTCGCCTTCGTACTCGTGCGTGTGCCGGTCACGACGACGGTGTCCTGCTGCACGGTACCGTTAGCGACAGCGTGTTTCGCTGCCGGAGCTGTTTTCTCGGACTGCGCCGCGTTAGGGACTGTTGCCGCGGGCTGGGCTCCGGCCGCGGTCGCTGCGGCATCGCTCGCCTGCGCCGGCGCAGTTGCGCCCTGTGCCCATGCCGCGCCGTTGCATGTAATCGCCAGAACGGCGGCCGAGAGCAACTTTATGCGAACTCCGGTGGCTGCCTCGGCAGCGTTATTTTTCCTGTTTTTCTTGCGCATCGAACTGTCCGTTGGTGGTAGGCGAAGACAACGCTCCGCCACACCGGCTGATTTCAGCAGTGTGAGGAGCAATCTATTAGTTCTTAGCAATACTGATGAGATACGGCGAAGAGATAAAGCAGAGCTTCATCCGGGCAGCTCGCGCTGCCCGTCCAAGCTAGCTTTTCGGCAGACCTGGCGGATTCGTCCGGGCCTTGTCGATCGCTTCGGAGCCCAGACTCCAGCGGTCGAGAGCCTGTGTGTATTTCCCGCTGCTAATGAGGTCGTTCAGCAGCAGCGTGAGCGGCGCAGCGAGTCCGCTACCCTTGCGGGTGGTAATCGCGACATCGGCCAGGATCGGCCAGCCGCCGCTGATAGTACCCACCGCCCGTATGCCGCCCTTCTGCGCGGCCTCGTAGGCGAGTGCCGAGTTGACGCTCAGAATCACATCGGCACGTCCCGAGCGCAGCGCCACATCGCGCACGGCGATGTCGTCGTAGTACTGAACCTGGACCGGCTTCAGACCATGCGCGACATTTTCCTTGTCCCACGCGAGCAGGATCTTTTCCTGGTTCGTTCCAGAATCGGTAATGACGCGCAGTCCTGCGACGTCCTTCGGTTCACGGATCACCTTGATCGGGCTCGAATCCGCTACGTAGAACCCGAGCACATCGCGACGATAGGTCGAGAAGTCGAATTTCTCCTTGCGCTCTTCGGTCACGGTCACGTTCGATAAAACTGCATCGACCTTGCCCGACTGCAAGGCGAGCGGCCAGTCTTCCCAGGCAAGCACGACGATTTTCAGCTTGCGGCCGAGGCCGTCAGCCACCAGTTGCGCGAGGTCCGGGTCGAATCCGACCACCGTCTTTTCGTCCGTTGCGTAAGCGCCAAGCGGCGGCCACGCGACTGCCATACCGATCACCAGTTCGTCCTTCGAGGCGAACTGAAACGAAGGCGGCACGGCCTTGATCGCCGCCGCATCAGGCGTGGCCCGGACACGATCGTGCTGATCCGGGCTCAGATTGAACGTGCTCGCGGCCCACGCCGTACCGGCCACGCCCAGTGCCAAAGCGAAGAACGTTCCGGCCACTGCCAATAAGACTTTCCGACTTTGCTTCATGACTTGATATGCCTTGTTGAAATAGACGATCTGATCGACGGGTAATACGCGTGCTTTCCTACCGGCGGCCGAGCGGCCCAGGGTGGATCAGATCGCGTAGCGAATCGGTGCGGCCCGGCTCCAGCAAATCCTTGCCGAACGGAAGACGAAAATGGATCTCCGGTGCGATCGAACGATCGAACAGGGGTTCGTAGCCAGCATGGGTATAGAGTCCAGCAGCCTCCGGCTGCCGGAAACCAGTAGTCAGATACACGCGGCGATAACCCTGGCGTATCGCACGTGTTTCGAGCTCCTGAACGACGCGGCGCGCGAGGCCCTGACGCCGCTGACTCGCATGGGTCCAGATGCGCTTGAGTTCCGCAGTCGTCGCGTCATAGCGCTTGAAAGCACCGCCGCCGACCGTCTCTCCGTTGCGCAGGATCACAATGAACGCCCCTTCGGGCGGCACGAACAGTTCGGCCGGATAGCGTGCGAGCTCTTCGCTCACCGTGGCAGACCCGGCGGCCCGAAACTCGCTATAGCGGGTGGTGTACTCGACATTCAACGCATCCAGCAAAGGCTGCGCAACGGGATCCAGCAATGTGGTATCGATGATTTCGTATGTCATAGCAGACAGGGGAATCGTGTTTCCCCTTTTTTGTTGAATCTTTTTTCCGTCCGACCTTGATGTCCGTCGAATTAAAAAGAAGATAACAGGCTGCTATTGAGGATCGAACCAAACAATTTACGTATGGTTATTCCAGGGAGTCCATATATATAATTCGCGCTGCATTAACGGATTATTCGATCGAGAATAAAGCGTTAGAATTGCCGCAATATTGGCGGACTATTTATTTCGGATTGCTTTCAAACGGGTTCGGCGAGATGGAATAGACAGTCGCCACGCTCTACTGCGGCCGGCACGCGCTTGCAGACAACCTCGCCCGCTGCCGCGAAGAACGTCGTGACCGGCTCACGCAGCGGCGTATCCGGGAAATGAATGCGTGCCGCGGGCTGGCCGGCCACGACCTGGTCGCCGAGTTCGACGAGCGGCTCGTACACGCCGCGATCGTAGGCATACACGTAATGACGTGAGCCGGACACAGTAAAGAAGCGTGTTTGTGCGGGTGGCCCGTCGGGCACGAGCGGGCCGCTCAGCAGTCCGATGAAACCCAGCAGACTCAGCAGGCCTTGCCGCGCATCGCGCAGCAGCCTGGCCTGCACGGTACCGCCGCCTCCGAGTTCAGTGAGAATGGAGATGGCGCCCTGGCGGCGCGCTGCGGTCGCTGCATGGACGGGATTCGGCCGATGCAAAAACGCTCGCGGTAAGCCGAAAGCGGCGAGCAACGCTTTGAGCCGCTCCTCTTCCTCAGGATCGCGCGGCTCGATGGCCAGCATATTGGCGCCGTCGTAGAGCAGCGAACTGCCGCCCGAATGCACGTCGATCAGATATTGCGAGCGCGCTAGCAGCGTGTGCTCGATGTAATCGGCGATCGCCGCCGTTGGCGAACCTTGGGCATCACCTGGAAAACTGCGGTTCAGATTGCCGCCATCGAGCGGCGAAGTCCTGAGACCCGCCGCAGCCGCCGGAAAATTCGCCATCGGCAGGAAAATCAGTTGACCGCGCACCCACTGAGGCTCGATCTCGCGAATCAGGCTGGAAACGAGTACCTGTCCTTCGTATTCGTCGCCGTGGTTGCCACCCATGAGCAGCACGACGGGGCCATCGCCGTTGCGCACCGACGCGATCGGAATCGGCACCCATCCGTACGCGGAGCGATGCACCGAATAAGGCAGGCGCAGATAACCGACATGACGTCCATCGGCATCGAGATCGACTTCATTGTGGATGGTGCTCATCGGGTTCCCTCGTTGCATCACGCGGCTCGAGCATGGCGGTTGACCGGTCGTCGAAGTCCCAGATTGTCGCGCAACGTGCGGCCCTCGTATTCGCTGCGGAACAGGCCGCGTCGTCTGAGTTCGGGGATCACGAGTTCGACAAAATCGTCCAGCCCGGCCGGCAGGACCGGCGGCATGACGTTGTAACCGTCGGCACCGCCTTTCACGAAGCGCTCCTCGAGCTGATCGACAATCTGCGCCGGCGTACCGACGAGTTGCCAGTGCCCTCGGGCACCTGCTACCCGCAGATACAACTGCCGGATCGTCAGATTCTCGCGCCTCGCCAACTCAAGCGTCAACAACTGACGGCTCTTGCTCGCATTCGTCTCGGGCAATTCGGGGATCGGACCGTCGAGCGGATAGCCGGATAGATCAAAGCCGCCAGTCAGCCCTGACACCAGTGCAAGGCCCACCTTTGGATCGATCAGCGCCTGCAACTGCTCGAATTTCTCCCGCGCCTCGCTTTCACTGCGGCCCACGATGGGAAACACGCCAGGCATGATTTTCAGGTCGTCCGGGTGCCGGCCATATTGTGCGAGGCGTCCCTTGACGTCCGAATAGAAATCGATGGCGTCCTCGAGCGTCTGCTGCGCTGTGAAGATAACCTCCGCCGTGCGGGCTGCAAGGTCGCGCCCCGCCTCCGACGATCCAGCCTGCACGACGACCGGATGCCCCTGCGGCGAACGGGCTACATTCAGCGGGCCCCTGACCTGGAAAAAGCGCCCCTTGTGATCAAGGACGTGCCGCCGCTCCGGATCGAAGAAGCGTCCTTGATCCTTGTCGCGCAGGAATGCATCGTCCTCCCAACTGTCCCACAGACCCTCTACTACCTCGGCAAATTCGATTGCGCGCTCATAGCGCTCCGCGTGTTCGAAATGCTTGTCGCGGTTGAAGTTCTTTGCCTCATGCTCATTGGACGAAGTGACCAGGTTCCATCCCGCGCGCCCGCCGCTGATGTGATCGAGCGACGCGAATTTGCGGGCGACGTGGTACGGCTCGTTGAAGCTGGTGGAGGCCGTTGCGACCAGACCCACATGTTCCGTCACGGCCGCCAACGCGGATAGCAAGGTAATAGGTTCGAACTGCGCGACGTAGCTATGCGCCGTGCGGCTGAGAAACTCCACATTGTCGCCACGCGTACCGACACCATCCGCGAGAAACACCAGATCGAATTTTGCCGCTTCCGCCGCCTGGGCCAGCTTCACGTAGTGCCTGAAATTGACGCCAGCATCGGCCTGCGCTTCGGGATGACGCCACGCTGCGATATGGTGTCCTGAGGGATAGAGAAAAGCGCCGAGGCGCAATTGGCCAGTGCGTTGGGTCATGGTGATGGACGGAGAAAATGAGGAATCGACGGGCGGCCCTAGGCGCTCTCTTGCCAGACACGTCCGTTATCGGGGCGCGCGAGCCCGAGGTGCTCGCGCAGCGTGCGGCCTTCATAGTCGGGGCGAAAAATGCCGCGCTGTTGCAGGAGCGGCACGACGCCATCGGCAAAATCCTGCAGGCCGCCCGGCAGAACGTCGGGCATCAGGTTAAAGCCATCGGCGGCGCCGGCGTTGAACCAATGCTCGATGTCATCGGCGATCTGCTCTGGAGTCCCGACGATCACGCGATGCCCACCGCCGCCCGCAAGCGAACGGATCAGCTCTCGCACCGTATAGCCATGCCGCCGGGCCTGCGCGATGGTTGCGTGAAAGAAGGTATGGTTACCATTGCCGCCACCCGGTAGCGTGAGATTGTCGGGTAGTTGCTCGTCGAGCTTGAGTTTGTCCGCGGGAATACCTAGTGTGCCGGCGAGGCGCGTCACACTGTAGCTCCAGGGAATCAGATCGACCAGTTCGTCGCGTCGCCGCAAGGCTTCGCTTTCCGTGGCGCCGATAATGGTCGTCAGGCCTGCCAACACCTTCACTGCATTGCGCCCGTAGCTTGCTGCGCGGGCCTTTAGCTCGCGGCCATAGGCGAGCGACTCTTCAAACGACTGTGAGGCAGAGAATACTGCTTCAGCATGGCGTGCCGCGAGATCGCGGCCATCCGGCGATGCTCCGGCCTGCACGAGTACCGGATGCCCCTGCGGCGAGCGCGGCAGGTTCAACGGCCCTTGCACATCGAAATATTTTCCGCGGTGGGCGACGGGATGAACCTTGCCGGTATCGACGAAATGTCCACTGGTTTTATCGCCGATGAACGCGTCGTCTTCCCAGCTATCCCAGAGCGCCTTGACCACCTCGGTGAACTCGGCCGCGCGCGCGTAGCGCTCGGTGTGGTCGGGCACCGCCTCGCGGCCGAAATTGCGCGCCGAGGCCAGGTCGGCGGTCGTGACGACGTTCCAGCCGGCGCGCCCTGCGCTGACGTGATCGAGCGTCGCGAAACGCCGCGCAATGTTATACGGCTCGTTGTAGCTGGTCGATGCCGTCCCGATCACACCGATGCGCGAAGTAGCAGCCGCGATGCTCGCCAGCAGCACCGTCGGTTCGAGCGCGGTGATCGGACGAAAGTTAATCTGATCGGCAATCGAAGCGTTATCGGCGAGGAACACGGCATCGAATTTCGCTGCCTCGGCAATCTGCGCGACACGGACGTAGTGACCGGCATCGATGAACGCATGCGGATCCGCCTCCGCGATTCGCCACGCTGACGGGACGAAACCGGAGTGCAGGATATTGATGTTCAGATGCAACTGGCGCGGCGCTTGCCGGCCGGCAGCGTGGCTCATGAGAAAGTCTCCGTAGCGGGATCGTCTTCGCTCGCCTCGCGAGCGCAAGTGCAAGCGGCGTGTAACGCAGCCCCGCAACCGGCTCGACTGCGCGGACCGGTGGAGGGCCCGCCAGACAGCGTCAATGGACCTTCGGGAAGCCGTGACGTTCGGCGAGCAGCGCAAGAATGCGGTTGGTGTCGGTGACGAAACGCTTGCTGCCTAGCGTCTGCGCGTCGTCGGGCACCGGCGCCTCGTCGCCGAGGATCAGCACGGGCAGGCCCTGATGATCCGCATCGAGCGCCTGGATCGCCACCTCGCGTGGACGCGCAAACGGCAAACGCTGGATGTCGAGGCTGGCGCTCTTCGATGGGTCGCTTGCAAGAAGCCCTTCGATGGGCGCGCCATGGGGGCAAATGAAGCGCTCGCCAGGATGCTTCGGATCGGTAAAGCCCGGTTCGAGGAGTAAGAGAAGGTCTCGGCTCATGATGTGCGGCGGATCCATAGGGGATGAGTCGAACGATTCTCAACCCTCGAACGGCATCACGCCACGAATAAATCTGCACAAGGATATGCGGCCAGCAACTTAAGGAAATCAGAACCGATTTGCAAGCAGCTAGAACACCCGCCCTTCAGTCAGATGAGTGGTCACGCCATTCAACTCGTAATCGCCGATCACGCGCGCCTTGTGCAGCAGTGGGTTGTGACTGAAAATCGTGCGCAGGTTGCGCCAGTGACGGTCGAAGTTATGCGAGCGCGCCGTGGCTGACGCTCCGCCGACTTCGAACAGACGTTCGCCTGTATAGAGCGCGAGTTTGCTCACCACCAGTTGGGTCTTGGCCGTGGCGAGCGCACCTTCGAGCACCAGTTCTTCGGCATTGCTCACGCCTTTGCGGATCGCGTTCGCCGAGCGGTCCAGCGTGCGCGCATTTTGCTGCACCAGGGCGTCGATTGACAGACTATGCGCTGCGAGGTCGCCGATCACCTGTTGCACGAAACCATCCTCGCGCGCCGAGGGCGCAGGGCTATGCAACACGGGCCGGCCGAACTGCGTCACGTAGCGTCGCGCATCGGCCACGATGTTGCGCACAATCCCGGCAGCCACTGCCACCAGATGCAACTGCCGCAACGCGCCGCCGTGCCGTCCTGCCAGCGTGGTGCTCCCACGTGCGGCGATTTCATGCGTATAGACGCGCACATTGTCGAGCACGAGACCGCCGCTTGCCGTCATGCGCTGGCCCATGCCATCCCAGTCATCGAGAACCTGCAGACCTTCACGTGTCACCGGAATCACGATCTGCATGGTCTCGTCATTCTCATCCTGCACGTTGATGCGCGCATAGTCGGAAAACGCGGTTCCCGTCGAATAGTATTTGCGACCCGACACGCGATAATGTCCGCCGTCGCGTACCAGTCTGGTGGCGATTTCGCCAGGACGTGCGGTTCCGAGTTCAGTAGATGCTCCGCCAAAGATCGCACCCTTCTGCAGGCGTTCGATCTGAATATCGTTGAACGTAGAGCGCGGCGAGAGCACCAGCGACTCGGTCAGGTCGTAATGAATCCGCAAGGCGTGCGCCACATTGGACTCATGCGCAGCCAGAGTGGTGACGACATGAAACAGGTCTTCCAGCGTCCCGCCTAAACCGCCCCACTCCAGCGGAAGACGCAAGACACCCAGCCCCGACTCGCGAAACAGCGTGAATGCGTCAAACGGCAACTCACGCCTGGCTTCACGCTGCGCGGCGTCTTCGCCGATCGCTTCAGCCAAAGCCGGCAACGCGGATAAAGCCGCCTGAAGCCGCGACTGTGCGGCGGTGTCGTTGGAGACCTGCATGCCTTCATTCCTTTTTGAAAACGCACGGACCGGGCGTGTCCGGCTGCAAGGCGGCGATCGAAACGATCGAGCCGCGGATTCAGTTTGCCGAAGCAACGGGTCAGTATAGGAATGTGATGCGCAGCGCAGAACCACAGATTTGAGCTATGGATATGCGTGAGTATGGATTGGAGGGCGTTGCAGGTGCCGTCAGCTCGCGTTCGGCGCTTTGGCGTGATCGTCGCCCATGCGTTCAATGAACCGCTCGGCCGCTAACGTGAACGAGTGTTGCCAGATCTGCTCAGCCAAAACGAAATCCTTGTCCTTGATTGCCTTTGCGAGCGCCTCGATCCTCTCGAGCGCGTCCTTCTCGCGATCTGTATAGGTCATGCTCAACAGATTGTTGAAGCGCACCACCTCGGCCGTCAACTCCTCGAAATAGCGCGCGGTCTTCTCCAACTGGCTCGCCTTGACAATAGCGTCCTGAAACTCAAGGTGATTGTTGATCGAGGCGTTCTGGTCCGGCTCCTTGGCAAAGCGCAATGCGTTGCGCGTGAGCCGCTCGAGATCGCGGATGACGCTGCCCGTGAGCAGTTCAGGTTTCGATGCCAGCGCGCGCAGTGCAATCGTCCCTAACGCCGAGCGGATTGCATACACCTCGAGAATGTTTTCCGGATTGATCTCGGCGACGATTGCACCACGGTTGGGCCGTACCTCGACGAAGCCCTCCCGGCTAAGACGCTTCAGCGCCTCCCGCACCGGGTGCCGCGAAACGTTTAGCTGGTCTGTCAACCGGCTTTCAATCAGCCGGGTGCCTGGCGCAAAACGCCCCGAGACGATCGCGTCCCTGATCTGCATCGCGGCATACTCGACGCTATCGAGCGCCACTTTCGGAGCGAGGCCGCCCACCTGTGCCTTTGTTTTCAGAACCACCGCGAGATGCCTTTAAAAAATGTCGATAATCGACATTGTACGGCAGTTCGGCAACAGCGCAGATAGCGAGATTCAACGCCTTCAGGCGCCACGTGGGACGCCAAAAATCAGATCCGACACCGGCGGCCGTATCAACTCCAGCCGCCATCCACCACAAAGCTCTGGGCGCTGCACATGCGGCTGTCGTCGGAGGCGAGCCAAAGCGCCATCCGCGCGATATCGTCCGGCATGACCAGATCCTTGAGGCACTGACGCCGTTGGATTTCGGCCTTGCCTTCGTCTGTGACCCATAGTTCGAGTTGCCGCTTCGTCATCACCCAGCCCGGCACGAGCGTATTCACGCGGATTCCGCGCAGACCGAGATCCCGTGCGAGGCCGCGCGTCAAACCTTCGATAGCCGCTTTGGCCGCAATGTAGATCGGCATCCCGCCAAGTCCTACGCGCCAGCTGAAGGAGCCGACATTGACGATCGACCCGCCGCCGGAGCGGACCATGCCGGGCACGACCGACTGCGCGCAAAAGAACAGGTGCCGCAGATTCAGCGCGATGCGTTCGTCGAAATATTCGACGGAGACGCTTTCCAGGTCGTGCCGCTCATCGTGCGCGGCGTTGTTGACCAGCACCTCGATATCGCCATGCTGTGCGCAATGACCGGCGATCGCGCTCTGCACTGCGGCTATATCGCAAAGATCGACGTGCAAAAACACCGGTTTCCTGTTTTCAGGCGCGTCCAGCTTGTCGAGCAGCGAGCGTGCCGCCGCTTCGTCACGTTCGATAAACACAACCCGCGCGCCCTGGCGCCAGAACTGCTCGACGTGCGAGGCACCGATGCCGCCACCGCCGCCTGTCACCAGCACATGGCGATCTACAAGACTGGGATATTGTGCGAATTTCATTGGAAACCCTCCTGTTCAAGCAACACGCCAGGATCAGGCCTTGACGAGCACCTGCCCTTCAAGCCGCTCCTGGCCGATCCGCTCGATCGGACCCAATTCCTTTTCGACCAGCGGTAAAACCTCAGAAACAAACCGTTCCAACGAACGACGTGCCCGTTCGAGCGGCATGCACCCAAACTGGAAATTGCAGGCGTAGTGCGTCGGATTCAGGCGGCGCAGATCCTGGACGATCCGCTCGGCCACCTGTTCTGGAGTGCCAACGACTGTGTTCGCCGCATACTGTTCAATCGTCTGCTCCCCGTCGAATGGCTCGTCGCTGATGAAGCTGCCATCCATCGGGAGATCGTTAAAACGAAGGTGGTTGGCCATGCGACCCACATAGCGTGCACGCTCGCCGGCCTCGAGTGCTTCCGCGCGGCTGTCCGTGACATGCACGTACTGCATGATGGCCAACGGCTTCGTTTTCGGATCGACACCGACCGCCTGCCAGTTCTGATCGAGCTGATCGACCATCTTGTACAGCACCGGCGAACCGAGCGTACTGGCGGCAAGAAACGGTGTGGCGTTGCTGTTGCGGATCCGCTCCAGCAGCGGAATCTGGCTGCTCGTGACATACACCGGCGGTATCGGACTCTGCAGAGTCCGCACGGCAAAGGTCGACCTGGGCACCGTGATGTATTTACCTTCGAATTCGACCTCGCCATTGAGCAGCGCGCTCTCGACGACGTTCCAGTACTCCAGGAACATCTCCACTTTTTCCTCGATAGGCAGGCGGAAACGCTCGAATTCGAACTGCTGGTAGCCCGTGCCGACTCCGATTACCGCGCGCCCTTCCGACTGGATGTCGAGCAGCGCGATCTCCTGGGCAACCCGCACGGGGTTGTAGAGCGGCAATACGATCACCCCCGTACCGAGCTTGATGCGTTTGGTCCAGCCCGCGGCGTAGGACGCCATCATCAGCGGCGACGCACACATCGAATAGTTGCAGAAGTGGTGCTCCGCGAACCATGCCGTGTCGAAGCCCAGATGTTCCGCGGTCTGCACCATCGTTTTCGTGTCGCTCATCACACCAGCGGCCCCTTGCGGATGATCACGCAGGGTCATGAGGCTGAAAATTCCGAATTTCATCCAACTCTCCAGATTACGTTCCAATCAAAACCGCTACCGTTCATGCTGCTGCGGCTGCGAGCGCCGCCGTAGTGACGTAGGTCCCGTCCTGGTAAATGAGGGGACTGACCTCTTCGGCAAACCGGACCTCTTCGACCTTGCCGATCACGACCACATGGGTCCCATATCTGATGGTCTCTCCGACGCTGCAGAGCAGATTGGCCTGCGCGTCGGTGAGGTAGGGGATACCCAGAGTGTCGCCTTCCCAATGGCCCGCGCCAAAACGCTCCGAACCCTTGAGCTTTCCCCCAAACGCACTCGACACATCCGCATGCGAGCGTTTGAGGACGTTCACATAGAAGCGCCCTTCGGCCATCAGCGGTCCGATCACCGACGACGACGTATTCAGGCACACCACCATCGAGCAAGGCTCCAGGGAGAGCGAGGTAACGGCCGTGGCCGCCATGCCGAACCACCCACCGTCGCGAGCGCAACTGATCACGCTGACGCTGGCAGCCAGTCTGCGCATGCATTGACGGAATCCATCGTTAAGCTCGCCGGTACTCATGACATCTCTCCACAGTGGATCGGTTTCCTTAAATATTGCAGATTATCTACAATCCGTCAATGCGATTCTGGGCCTTGTTACGGGGCCCGATCGCGAAGTTAGAGGGAAATTCCGCCGTCGATAATGACCGTTTGACCCGTCATCATCCGTGCGCCGAAGCCCAGGTAGGCAATCGTTTCGGCGACGTCCGCCGTGGTTGCCCAGCGCTTGAGCGGCGTCTTTTCGATCGATTCCTTCCTGTGTTCCTCAGTCCAGCCGATCCCCCACGAACTTTCCACTACGCCCGGCGCAACGGCATTCACCCGAACATTGGGCGCAAGCGAACGGGAGAGGTTTTTGGTCAGATTGATCACCGCCGCCTTGGACGCGCTGTAACAGATGCTGCTGCTCACCGAGCCGAACCCGGCAATCGAAGCCGTGTTGACGATCGCACCTTTCGCTTCGGCCAAAGCCTTGGCAGCGAACTTCGAGCAGCGAAACACGCTCATGAGGTTGGTATTCATGATGACCGTCCAGAGATCCTCGGTGACAGAGTCGAGATCGGCGATCGGAATCGGTTTGCTCACGCCCGGTACGCCGGCGTTATTCACCAGAAGATCGAGACGTCCCAATTGTTCGATGGCCGTTCGGACCATCTCTTCCGCGCTACCCGGGTTGCCTACGTCGCCTGGCGCCGCAAACGCCGTGCCGCCGCTTGCCCGAATGCTTTTCACGGCCTCCGGACCACGCGGATCGTTCGGTAGAAAGTTGATAGCCACGGTGGCACCGGAGCGTGCGAGCAGCCTCGCCGTCTCCAGGCCTATGCCCGACGCGGCGCCGGTGACCAGTGCCGCGCGATTTTTAAGGTCAAACGAAATCATGGCGCTCCTTGGTTGTGCAGATGGATGTTGCCGGGCGAATGCACGCCCTTCGTATTTCTGATTGATTACCTTTCGACTGTCGTCACGCTCTCGAATCGCGCTGCAAAAACCGCTGGGTTCTCTCATCGCGAGGACTGCCGAGCACTTCCGCCACCGTGCCAACCTCGCAGACCTGTCCCGAATGGAGAAAGGCGACGCGGTCGCCGGACTGGCGCGCAAACGAAATGTCGTGAGTCACGACGACCATGGTCATGCCTTCGGATTTCAGCAGACGCATCGTGTCGAGCACTTCGCCAACCAGTTCCGGATCCAGTGCCGACGTCACCTCATCGAACAGCATGTACGCCGGTTCCATGGCCAGTGCGCGGGCAATTGCCAGACGTTGCTGCTGACCGCCCGACAGCCGCGTCGGCAACAGATCCGCCTTGTCGCCGAGACCCACGTGCTCCAGATGCTTCTTCGCGATCGCGCGGGCGTCGCTACGGCTGCGTTTGGCGACCAGCCGCAGCGCAAGCATGACGTTCTCCAGTGCAGTCAGGTGCGGAAACGCGTTGTACTGCTGAAAGACAATTCCAAGCTTCTGTCGCAGGCGATTCAGGTTGGTGTCCTTCGCATGAACATTGATACCGTCGACCGTGATCGATCCCCCCTGAATCGGCTCCAGCCCATTGATGCACTGAAGCAAGGTCGACTTGCCCGAGCCACTGGCGCCCAACAGGCACAGCAGCTCGCCTTTTTTTACGTCCAGATCGATCCCTTTCAGGATCTCGACCTCGCCGAACTTCTTATGGACCGAACGGATTTCGATCATGATGCGATGCCTCTTTGCAAATGAGCGCTGTAACGCGACACGGGATAGCAGATCACGAAATAGAACAGCCCGACCCCAAGCAGCAGCGGCAAGGTTTCATTGGTACGCGAGATGAGTATCTGCGCCGACTTCATAAACTCGACGTATCCGACGACGCTCACCAGCGCCGTATCTCTCGTCAATCCAAGCAGAAGCCCGATCCATGCACTCAGCCCCGTGCGCAGTGCCAGGGGCGCGGAGATATGGAAGAGCGTCTGGAAATAGCCCATGCCGAGCGAGCGTGCCGCACGGATGTATGCGTACGGCACCGATCCGAGCGAGCCCCGCACCACTTCGGAGGTCACCACGGTCATGGACGAACTCAGGACAATGATGCTCAACCAGAACGTGCTGAACGCGTTGCCAGACATCGAAAGCGCGCTGTTGACAAGAATCAGCTGGATGAGCAACGGAACGCTGCGCGTGATATCGACGTAAGGAGTGGTGACGACACGGATTCCCGGCGACACATGTCGAAGCCAGCCGAGGACGATGCCTCCGCACGTTCCGATCCCCCCCGCAAGGACCGATACGAGCAGGGTATGGAGCGCTCCGATGAGCAGAAACTGCGCGTCGCTCCAATGAAAGCCCTGATCCGCCAGAATGAACTGCATACGCTAGGTCCTCAAGGCACGGCGAAACACGATCTTCGAGCCGAACTCGATGGCCTTGGCAAGCACGTAGTAGATACCCGCGGTCACCAGGAAGAATTCGAAACTCCGGAACGAGACTGACTGTGCCGCGTTGGCCGCACCGGTCAACTCCCTCAAACCGATCAGCATGCCTAAGGATGAATTCAGCAGTGCCCACACAGCCTGATTGATGAACGCCGGAAACACGTGGCTGAAAACCTGCGGGAAGATCACCTTGCGGTATGCCTGCCACTGGCTCATGCCCAGTGAGCGAGCGGCTCTCAGTTGTTGCGGAGGAACGGCAACCAGGCCCCCGCGGAAGATCTCGGCGAGGTAGCCCGCGTTGTTGAAAGTCAGCGCAATCAGCACCGAGGCGAAACTCGAGATGTTGATGCCGAGGGCGCCGACGCCGAAGTACATCATGTACACCTGAAACAGCGTTGGTGTATTTCTCGCCACCTCGATCCATGCCGACGAAAATTTTCCGGCGACGCCCCGCCCATTCTGTCTTGCAACCGACAGCGGCATGGCCAGCAGCGTTCCGAACAAGACGGAGAGACACGTGATCTCGACTGTCAGCCGCACTCCGCTCAACAGTTCGGGCCATGCATCCCACACGAGAGACCAGTAAAAGGTATAACCAGACACATGTACTCCCAATCAGACGCAGTCCCGACGTGCCGCAATCGCGGGTTCAGTAGTCGACGCCCTTGAGATTGAGCGGTGCCGGCTCGCCCGGCGCGATGTACTTGTTATACAGTTCCTTGTACCGGCCCGATGCCACCTGATTCCAGACAAACAGCTTCACCCACTGCAGAAACTGATAGTCGTCACGCTTGACGGCGATCGAATCCATGTCGGACAGGTCTGCCGTTCCGCCCACGACGAACGTCGGAAACTTTCCGCTCTTCACCAGCAGGTCGGCGGTGGACGCCGAGACCAGGATCGCATCGACCTTCCCCTGCTGGAGCGCCAGATAGGCCTCGGTATCGGAGGCGAAGCCGGTATAGGTCGTCTTCGGGTTTTTCCACTGGGCGATGGACTTGTTCAGAAACTGCTCGGTCGAGGTGCCATTGACGCCGCCCAGAGCGTGTCCCTTCATACTGTCATACGACTGAATGCCTGCGCCTTTCCGGGCCAGCACGACGGTCACGTAATTGATGTACGGCTGGCTGAAGGCCACGCTGATGCCGCGCTGCGCGGTATTCGTGGTCGACGCAATCAGCACGTCGATCCGGTTCGACACCAGCGCCGGGATACGGTCAGGCGACGGCGTTTCGACAATCTCGGCCTCGGCGCCGAGCGCCTTCGCCATATCCTGGCAATACGCCACGTCGAAGCCATCGGGCTTGTTATCGGGCGTCCGGAAACCCGCGGGCGGTGAGTCGAGCATGACGCCGCAGCGCAGCTTCTTCGCCTGGATGACAGAATCCAGCGTCGATCCATAGCCCGGCATCATGAGCGCCGCAAGGCCAAGCGCGACCACCGCGCGGACAACCATACTAACTTTTGACATGTCCTATCCTTTGCTGGGTAAGCAAACCGCTAGTGATCGCGGCGCACTTCACTGGGATTGAGAGGCAAACGCACGACCCGCCACCGCCCGTCCAGACGGTCAACCAGTCAGGCGACACATCTAAATTAAGTAGATTGTCTACAATTGTCAACCAGACAAAAACCCCATGCAGGGGTTCGCCGCGCCTCAGGGCTTTTTAGTTTCAGCCGTTTTCGCCCGAGGCCTTGCAGGCGCGTTCTTCTTCAGTTTGGTCTGGTTATATTCGATCGCGGCGCGTACAAGGGCTTTCAAAGCACGGTCATTGACCTTATCGCCCTCAAGAAAGTCGATCGCCCGTCTCATGTTGCCTTCGAGCCCCGCGTTGAAAAGCTTGTCCGGATCCGCCAGACTCGCCCCGTGGGCAAAGGTGACCTTCACCTTCCCTTTGTGGGCATTTGCCACCGCGATCATTCCGTCGCGCGACCACACCGGGCTGCCCATCCACTTCCATTCCTCGATAATCTCCGGGTCCGCCCCAAGGATGCTCTTGCGCACGCTGGCAAAAGTCTTACCGCGCCAATCCGTCAGCCCTGCGATCAGTTCGTCAATGCGTTCCGATGGATTCATTGGCTCTCCATGCCTCCAGTTCCGGTGTCGTCCCGTTCAATCACAATCGTAAATGTAGCGGCTACACTGGAAGATTGTAAGCGAACGCTGGTACGACACCCGTCGCGGCGGCCTGGTCAGATCTGTTCGCTCAGACGAAACACACTCTCCATCGGCTGCCAAGCGGTTTTCTCGGCATGAGGCAAGGGCTGCTGGAAGCTCGCCATCAGCGTCTCCCATTCTTTCACTCGCGGATGCGTGCCCGGCCCGATGACCAGCTGCTCCGGCGCAAATCCGGGATCGGCGTCGATTAGCATGACCAGGCGGTTCTCGCGCCGCCAGATGGTCATGTCATGAATACCCGAAGCCCGAAGATGTTCGAGCACCTCGGGCCAGACCTCCCGGTGATAGCGGTCGTACTCCGCCATCACGGCCGGGTCGTCGCGAAGATCGAGGGCGAGACAGAAGCGCATGCGACACTCCATAACAGGGGCAAACGGCAGGCTACGCGTGTACTCAGGCGTTGACCGGCGTGTCGAGCTCTACGTGCAGACGCTGTTGCGCGCGAATCGCGTCCCAGTCCCAGTCGATACCGATTCCTGGCGACGCCGGCGGTGTGGCATACCCCTGCTCCACCACGATCGAAGTGCCAGTCAACGAGTCCAGCTGAGGAATGTACTCGAGCCAGCTTGCATTGGGTACGGCCGCGCACAAGCTTACGTGCAGCTCCATCAGAAAGTGCGGACAGATCTCAATGTTCATCGCCTCGGCAATATGCGCAACTTTTAACCACGGCGTAATGCCGCCCACGCGGGCAACATCCGCCTGAACGATCGAGCATGCATCCGCCTTCACATACTCGGCGAACTGCGCCGGGTGGTAAAGCGATTCGCCAACCGCAACCGGCACCGTCGTCGCAGCACACAGACGCCGATGCGCGTCGAGGCTTTCGGCGGGCATCGGTTCCTCCAGCCACGCGAGCCGTAGCGGTTCAAACGCGTGCGCCCGTCGCAGCGCCTCGGCCAGCGTGAATCCCTGATTGGCATCGACCATCAGTTCGAAGCCGTCGCCCACAGCCGAGCGCACGGCAGTCAGGCGGGCGGCGTCCTCCGACACATGCGGGCGCCCTACTTTCAGTTTCGCCCCGCGGAACCCTTCGGCTTGTGCCCGCAGCGTCTGCTCGACCAGCTCGTCTTGCGACAGATGCAGCCAGCCCCCCTCGGTCGTGTAGGTGCGCACACGCTGTTGCGCGCCGCCGGCAGCAATCCACAGCGGCAGGCCCGCCACGCGCGTATTGCGATCCCATAGCGCCGTATCGACGGCGGCCAGTGCGAGGCCGGTGATCGCGCCCACCGCGGTTGCATGCGTATGGAAGAACAGATCGCGCCAGATTGCTTCGTACTCCGCGGGATTGCGGCCTATCAGCCGAGGCACGAGATGATCGTGCAGCAGCGCGACGATCGACGAGCCGCCGGTGCCGATCGTGTACGTATAGCCGGTTCCGCTACTGCCGTCGCTGCAGCGAATCGTCACCAGAATGGTTTCCTGCACGACGAACGACTGGATGGCGTCCGTGCGCCGCACTTTCGGCTGCAGGTCGACCTGCCGGATTTCGACGTTTTCGATAACGGTCATGGTAGTTTTATCCTTTGACGCCGCCGAGCGTAAGCCCCGCAATCAGGTGTTTCTGAACAATGAAAGTCAGCACGATGGCCGGAACGATGATGATCACCGCCATCGCGCACATGCCGGCCCAGTCCACCGTGAACTGCGCGGTGAAGTCCATCAGGCCGACGGGGAGTGTTTTGGTATCGGGACTGCGGCACAGTTGCGAGGCCAGCGCGAATTCGTTCCAGCTCGTCAGGAAGGCGAAAATCGCCGCCGACGCCACGCCCGATTGCGCGAGCGGCAGCTCGATATGCCAGAACGCCTGCCAGCGGGTGCAACCGTCTATCTGGGCGGCCTCGGCGAGCTCCGCCGGCACTTCGCGAAAGAAACCATCGATCAGCCAGACGGTAAACGGCACGTTCATCGCGAGATACACGATGATGACGCCGATGCGCGTATCGAGCAGACCTGTCCACGCCCACAGCATGAAGATCGGCAACGAAAGCGCGATGCCGGGAATGGCCCGCGTGAGCATCAGGACCACGAACAGTGTCTTCTTGTGGCGGAACTCGAAGCGTGCAAACGCATAGCCGCCTAACACGCCGACCACGATCGCGGCGCAGGTGCTCGCCAACGAGATCAGCATCGAATTCACAAAGTACTGACGAATCGGCAGCGAGGCCATTGCACCGAAGCCGAACATGTTGCGGAAGTTGTCGAGCGTATAGCTGCTGGCATCGGAGAGCGGCTGGTTCGACAGGATCGCCACGTTCGAGCGAAATGCGTTGAGCACAACCCACAGGCCGGGCAGGCAGATCACCGCCATCACGATGAAGACGGCGAACCACAACGCGGCCCGCCTGAGCGGCGCCCCTGGCGAGGAAACCCGGTAATCGCGTTCAATAGTCGTGCTCATGATGTTCAGGCGGGTCCCATATGTCTGCGTGCGGCATTTAGCTTGCGGAAGAAGTACAGCGTGAACAGCACGGAAACGAGCACCGACACATAGCCGATTGCATTCGCGTAGCCCATATGCGAGTCGTCGTAGGCGATACGGCCCACCATCGTCCACAGTAGTTCGGTGCGCCCGCCGGGACCGCCGTTCGTCATGATGCGCACAATGTCGTAGGCCCGGCCGACATCGAGCGAGCGGATCGTCATCGCAATGTAGACGAACGGCATCAGATACGGCAGCGTCACATAACGGAAGGTTTGCAGCGGCGTGCAACCGTCGACTTTGGATGCTTCGATCGGATCTTTCGGCAACGCCATCAGCCCGGCAAGCAGGATCACGGCGAAAACGGGTGTCGAGTTCCAGACCTCGGCTGCGACCAGCGAGGCCAGCGCCGAATTCGCATTGACCAGAAAGGGAATCGTGCTTTTCAGGCCGAACAGTGTTTGCAGAAGATGATTGACCACCCCGGTGCTGTCGTTGAGCATGAACTTGAACTGAAAGCCGACCAGCACCGGCGAGAACATCATCGGGAACATCATGATGGTGCGCAAAATACGCTGGCCTTTGGTGACCTCGTTGAGCAGGAGCGCGATGCCGAGGCCCAGCACGAGTTCCAGATTCAAGGCAATCGTCAGGAACAGCACCGTGCGGCCGAATGCGGCCCAGAAATCTTCGTTGGCAAAGGCACGCAGATAGTTGCGCAGGCCAATGAAATGCCAGATCGTCTCAGGCTCGATCAGGCGGTAGGCGGTGAAGCTCGTGTAGAGCGAAAACAGCAACGGCAGCACGACAACGATCGCCACGGAGAAAAACGCCGGCAGCAGCAGCTTGAGCGGCAAAGCAATACCCTCATGAGAAACCGGCACGAGAGCGGGTACGGCAGACGAATCTTGAAGGTTGGATCGCATGGTGTCGTGGAGCTGGAAGCAGATCGCCCCGCACGGCGCAGCGTGCATCGTGCGGGTCGTGCGGTGCCTTTATCGCTAGTCGGAGGCGTCCTGCATGATGTCGGAGACCTTCTTCGCCGCGTCGTCGAGCGCCTGCTGGGACGACTTGTCGCCAATCAGCGCCTTCTGCAGTTCAGGCCACAAGGCATTCGAGATTTCGTCCCACTGCTGGATGCGCGGCGGTGTAAAGGCATCCTGACGTGCCGCCGTGCTAAACACGGCGATGGCATTCGCCATGTACGCATCGTTCTTCGCCTGGAACTCCTTCACAACGGCCTGCTGCGCATCGACGCGCGACGGAATCGTGCCGAGGCGCGCCTCCACCATCTGCGAATCGAAACTGGTCAGGAATTGGACGAAGCTCGCGGCGACCTCCGGACGATCGCAGCTCTTCGTGATCGAGAAGCTATGCGATCCGGACCAGCCAGGCCGCTTGTTGGCGGCACCGAGCGGCGCCGGCACGACGCCCACATTGCCCGCGATTTTGGAGGTCTTCGGATCGTTGTAGAACGACGCGAAGCCAGGCCAGTCGAGATCCAGCGCCACCTTGCCGGCGGCAAAGTTATTGCCGAGGTCGTCCCAGACGTAGCTCGGCACGCCCTTGGGCACCGCACCGGCCTTGTAGAGATCCACGAACCAGTTGAGCGTCTTGACGCCAATCGGCGAGTTGAACGCGGCACGGTTCTTTGCATCGAGCAACTGTCCGCCATTGGCGATCAGCAGCGAATAGAACGTACCCGTAATCGCTTCGTCCTTGCCGGGAAACTGCGTGCCATAGAAGTTCGGCGCCTTGGTAAAGAACTTGGCCTGCTGGGTGAATTCCGCGTAGGTTTTCGGTGGCGCGAGCGTCTCTCCGAACTGCTTGCTATAGGCGGCCTGGTTGGCCGGATCGCCGTACGCAGTCTTGTCGTAGTACAGCGCTTCGATATCGACCGAGCGCGGAATCTGCACCAGATGTCCATTGATCTCCGAGGCCTTCAGCAGGCTCGGCGAAAACGCGGCCAGATAACTCGCAGGAAAGAGTCCCTTCAGATCACGGAAGATCGGGTATTGGGCCGAAAAATTGGTGTGATTCGACGACACGCAATAGTCGATATGGCCAGATGCGATGTCTTGTTTCAGTTCGCGATCCAGCTCGAAGTGGCTCTTGCGCGAGATGATCTCGACTTTCGCACCAGTCTGCTTTTCCCACAGCGGAATGCGCGTATAGAGCGCCTCGTACTGCACACCGCCGATCAGCTTGACCCGCAGTGTGTAGCCTTTGTATTCGTCGTCGGCATGAGCGAGGCCGGACGCAACGATGCCCGCGAGCGCGAGCACCGAAGCGGCGAGCCTGAACATGGTCGGCATGGTTAGATAGCGCATCATTGTCTCCTCTTTTATGAGTTCCGCCGTGAGACCGCGCGGCTTGCCGGCGGCCAATACTTCATGCGAGCCCCGCGGCGGGACGGCTCGCACTCCTGTTCATCGCAAGCGCCTGCCGCTGGCGCGATCGAATACGAGTACCTTGCCGAGGTCGGCGCGCAGCGCAATCTGGCTGCCGGCGCGCAGATCGGTACGGCCGTTGAGCATCACGCAACAGGTCTGCCCAGCAACCGTGCCGAACAACTCGGTTGCGGCACCCGTGGGCTCGACCACGTCGAGCGCGAACGGCATGCCGTCCTCGCCTGCGAGGCCGAGATGTTCGGGCCGCACGCCGTACACCACCTGCTGGCCGTGCGCGGCATTGACAGGCGGCACCGGCAATGCGAGTTCGCCGACGCGAACGCATGCGCCATCGCCATGCTGTTCATACACACCGTTGAAGATATTCATCGCCGGCGAGCCGATGAAACCCGCCACGAAGAGATTGTCAGGATCGTCATAGAGCGCGAGCGGCGTGCCGACCTGTTCAATTTCGCCACCGTTGAGCACGACAATGCGATCAGCCATCGTCATGGCCTCGATCTGGTCGTGAGTCACGTAGACCGTGGTGGCGCGCAAGCGCTGGTGCAGCGCCTTGATCTCCGCGCGCATCTGCACGCGCAGCCGCGCATCGAGATTCGACAGCGGCTCGTCGAACAGAAAGACCTTCGGGTCGCGCACGATGGCACGGCCCATCGCCACTCGCTGGCGCTGGCCGCCTGACAGGTGGCGAGGATGTCTGCCGAGCAGCTCCTGCAAACCCAGCAGCGCCGCCGCCTTTTGCGCCCGCGCCGCAATCTCCTTGGCGTCGTGGTTACGCAGCTTGAGCGCAAACGTCAGGTTTTCGAGCACCGTCATGTGCGGATAAAGCGCGTAGTTCTGGAACACCATCGCGACATCGCGATCACGCGGCGGCAGCGCGTTGACGATCTGCCCGTCAATCAGGATGCGCCCGTGCGTAACGCCCTCAAGCCCTGCCAACGCGCGCAGCAAGGTGGATTTGCCGCAGCCGCTCGGCCCGACGAGCACCAGAAACTCGCCGTCCGGTACAGCCAGGTCGATCTGCCTGAGAACCTGAACGGCGCCGAACGACTTGCGCACCTGTTCGAATGCAACGGCTGCCATTCCCCTCGCCTCCACGTGATTGCCATGTCCGCGGCCTGCTGACTGGTGGCCCGGAACACGCTCGTTCCGCGACTCGTTAAATTTTAGGTATGAAAATGCATTTCATGTATGAAATTTACTAGGTGTTTTCCCCGTCTGCGGAATGGCCGCCAGGATCGCTCATTTCGCCTTCTCCGGCCCTACAATCCCTCTGGTTATCATGTGCGCCATCTGATCGGGCATCCGTTGGCATTGCGGGAGGAAAATTGAACGACAACGCGACACGCTACTCGGCGCCGGCCCTGGAAAAGGGCCTCGACATCATCGAACTGCTGGTGGGCCACCCCGAGGGCTTATCGCTTGCGGAACTCGCCAAGGAACTGGGCCGCACCACCGCGGAGATCTTCCGCATGGTGGTCACGCTGGAAACGCGCGGTTATCTGCAGGCTGCCGGCGACCGCTACGTGCTGTCGCTGCTGCTGTTTCAATTGGCGCACCGGCATCAACCGGTGCGCTCGCTCGTATCGACCGCGCTGCCGCTGATGACGCAACTCGCCAAGCAGGCCGGACAGTCGTTTCATCTGTGCGTGTATCAGAAGGGCCGCGTGTTGATCGTGGCCGGCGTCGAGAGTCCCGAGCGCTGGGGTTTCTCATTGAAGGTGGGAACCTTGATCGGTCTCACCGATACCGCATCGGGGCAGGTGCTGCTGGCGTTCCAGGAAGAGCCGCAGCGCCTCGAGATGCTCGAACTGCACGTGCCGGTGGAAGGCGAGCAGGCCGTGGATCCCCAGCAGTTGACGAAGGACCTGGCGCAGATCCGCAAACACGGTAACGCGCGGATGCCGAGCCGCCAGGTCAAAGGCGTGAAGAACCTCGCCTATCCGGTATTCGGCCGGGATGGGCACGCCATTGCAACGCTAACCTCGCCGTATATCGAGCGGATCGACAACGCCCCTGTACCGTCGATGAGCGAGGTGGGAGAAATGATGAAGCAGGCGGCGCAGACGCTGACCGCGCTGATGGGGTTCAACGTGTACTGGGACGCGTCGACGCAGTAACGCGCATGCGTCAAACGCAGTCCCTGCCACACCCAGCGCTAACTGACCTCAGGGCGTCGCGCCCTGCTGCGCAAGCGTACTGTCCACCATCGTCTGCGCTTCCTCGACGATGCGCGTCAGATGCTCCTCGCCGAGGAAACTCTCTGCGTAAATCTTGTAGATATCCTCAGTACCTGAAGGACGCGCGGCAAACCAGCCGCTCTGCGTGATTACCTTGATGCCGCCTATGGCCGCGTCGTTACCCGGCGCACGGTCGAGCACCTGCAGGATCTTTTCGCCAGCCAGTTCGGTATGCGGAAACTGCGAGGGCGACAACCGTCCCAACAGCGCTCGCTGCGGCGCCGTGGCGGCCGCCTGCACGCGGCGTTCGACCGGCTCACCCAAACGCTGGGTCAGATCCCGGTAGATTTCAGCAGGGTCGCGGCCGGTGCGTGTCGTGATTTCGGCCGAGAGCAGCGCGGGCACGATGCCGTCCTTGTCGGTAGACCACGCCGTGCCGTCGAGCCGCAGGCAACTCGCTCCCGCGCTCTCCTCGCCACCGAACCCCAATGAACCATCGAGCAGGCCGCTAACGAACCATTTGAAGCCAACAGGCACTTCGTAAAGCGTGCGCCCAAGCTTCTCGCTGACCCGATCGATCATCTGACTGCTGACGATGGTTTTGCCCACCGCTGCACGAGTTGGCCAGTGCGGTCGATGCGCGAACAGGTAATCGACGAGCACGGTGAGATATTGATTGGGCGGCATCAGGCCCGCTGCGCGCGTGACGATGCCGTGCCGGTCATGATCCGTGTCGCACGCGAAGGCCACATCGAAGCGGTCCTTCTGGGCGAGCAGCGGTTGCATCGCGTAAGGCGAAGACGGGTCCATGCGAATCCGCCCGTCCCAATCGAGACTCATGAAGCGAAAGGTCGGATCCACTTCATCGTTGAGCACGGTGAGGTTCAGGTGATAGCGATCCGCAATCGGCCCCCAGTAGTGCACGCCGGCGCCGCCGAGCGGATCGACGCCGAGGCGGATCGGCGCACCACGGATCACATCCATGTCGAGCACGTTGACGAGGTCGGCGACGTACGTGTTCAGATAGTCGTACCGGTGCGTGTGCGACGAGGCCAGTGCCTTCGCCAGCGGCACACGCAGCAGGCCATCGAGACCGGCCTCGAGCAAGCCGTTCGCGGCCTTTTCGATCCAGCCGGTGACACTGCCGTCAGCGGGGCCGCCATTCGGCGGGTTGTATTTGAAGCCGCCGCTATCGGGCGGGTTGTGCGAAGGCGTCACCACGATGCCATCAGCGAGGCCCGCGGTGCGGCCACGGTTATACGTGAGGATTGCGTGGGAAACCGCGGGCGTAGGCGTGTATTCGCCGTTCTGCGCGATCATGACGTCGACGCCATTGGCGGCCAGCACCTCTAGCGCGCTGACGTTGGCGGGTTCGGAGAGCGCATGCGTATCGATGCCGAGAAACAGCGGCCCATCGATCCCCTGCTGCTTGCGGTAATGACAGATGGCCTGCGTAATGGCGAGCACATGCCATTCATTGAAGCTGCGTTCGAACGGCGAGCCACGGTGCCCCGAGGTGCCGAACGAAACGCGTTGTGCGGGGATCTGCGGGTCCGGCGTTTCTGAATAGTACGACGTGACAAGCCGGGGGACATTGACAAGCATTTCATGCGGTGCGAGCTTGCCGGCGAGCGGATTGATGTTCATGGATGCCCTCCCGTTCTTTTGAGTATCTCAGCATACTCTGCCTGGGCGGGAACGGACAACGCTACGCGCTCGCGGCGCGCGCCACCTGCGCGCTGGCACGGCGCTCAGCCAGCACAGGAGGCACCAGACTCCAGATCAGCGCCACGCCCACCAGATCGCCGAGGCCCAGCGCCACGAAGAACGGTGCATAGCCGATGGTCATGACGAGCGCGCCCATCACCAGGGTAAAGCCGAGGTTGCCGATACCGGCGCTGAGCGCCGCGAATCCCGTCACGGTCGCCACCTCATGACGCGGAAACAGATCCGCGGACATTGAAATCACTGTCACCGATAGCGTCTGATGTGCGAAGCCGCCGAGGCACAGCAGGAAGATCGCCATGGCCGGATCCTTCACATAGCCGACGCCTGCCATGGCCGTCATCAGCAGCGCGCCGAACGTGAAGACAACGCGCTTGCCGTTGATGATCGAGAGATTGAAGTGACGGTTCAGAAAGAACGACACGGAGCCGCCCATCAGGCAGCCGACATCGGCTGCAACGAACGGCAGCCACGCGGTCATCGCAATCGCTTTCAGATCGAAGCCGCGCGCCTGATGCAGATACAGTGGCATCCAGAACACCAGGGTGCCCCACACGGGATCGGCAAAAAAGCGCGGCAGCGCGATGCCCCAGAAATTACGCGAGCTGAAGATTTCGCGCAGATTCGGTTTCGAACCGTCTTCGGCAAGACCAAGCGCCTTGCCGTCGACGATATATGCGGCTTCCCGCTCGCTTAGCGCAGAGTGCGCGCTCGGGTGACGATAGAAGGCGATCCACAACACGGCCCAGATAAAGCCGATGCCGCCTGCGATCACGAAGGCAGCTTGCCAGTTGTAGCGCAGGATCGACCACGCGATCAGCGGTGGCGCGGCAATCGCGCCAATCGACGTGCCGATGTTGAACACGCCCGCGGCAATCGCACGTTCGCGCAGCGGGAACCAGAACGCTGCGAGCCGCATGCCGGCCGGAATGAACGACGCCTCGACGAGGCCAAGCATGCCGCGCAAAACAAACAGACCGACCCAGCCAGTGGCAAAGCCGTGCGCCATGCAGATAACGGACCACGCGAGGCCGCACAGCAGAAAGCCAAAACGCAGGCCAATGCGATCCATCAGGTAACCGGTGAGCGGGCCACCCAAGGGGTACATGACGAGAAACGCGCCGGTAATCCAGCCGTACTGACTGGTGGTGATGTGCAGGCTTTGCATGACCGTCGGCGCGGCGATGGCGAGCGAACTGCGCGCCAGATAGTTCATGACCGTGCCCAGTGCCAGCAAGGCGATCATCCACCAGCGTAGCCCTCGTACCTTGATTCCCATGATGGCGTCTCTCTCCACTCGATATGGTTTTTAAAAGCGGCCAACGCACGTCGGTACCGCTCGCCTCGCGGTAGACATCGTATGTCCGTCAACCTGTCGGGATCAAGGAGGAGATCACGGGTGTTTACCCGGTGTTCGGCGCAAAGCCATGATACGACTAGGAAATAAGGCTAGGCATGAGGTCGGGGACGCGCTGAAGCCTATCAGACGCCACACCCAGTTGTACGACAACTAACAGCATAGGATTGCATTCGCGGCCTGCTCCACTCCGTCTCCCGATGTCAAAACCATAAAAAATGCTTAATCGGTCTGGCGATGCCGCGTTACGTCGCCTCACCCATCATGCGTTCAAGGCCCCAGCGTCGCCCACGGGCTGCCCACGACTCGACTCCCTTGCATTTTGAACGGCACCCAATGAACGCCATTGTCCTTGTCGCGTTACGCAGACCTTTGACTTTTGTAGTGATGAGCATCCTGATCGTGCTGTTCGGCGGTATGGCGGTGCTCAGGACCCCGACCGATATTTTTCCGAACATCCGTATTCCGGTGGTGGCTGTGGTCTGGACCTACAACGGTCTGACGCCGCAGGACATGTCCGGCCGCGTGATCTACTACTACGAGCGCTCGCTCACCTCGACCGTCGAGAACATCGAGCATATCGAGAGTCAGTCGCTCTACGGGCGCGGCATCGTCAAGGTGTTCCTGCAACCGGGCACCAACGTCGCCGCAGCACAGGCGCAGATCACCGCGGCCTCGCAGACCGTACTCAAGCAGATGCCCGCTGGCATCACGCCACCGCAGATCCTTTCGTATAACGCCTCCTCAGTGCCGGTGCTGGACCTGCAGGTGTCGGCGGCCGGCATGACTGCGGCGCAGGTCTACGACATGGCGTCCAATCTGATCCGCCCGCAACTGGTCGCTGTGCCCGGTGCTGCGATTCCAACGCCGTATGGCGGCGCCTCGCTGAACGTCGAAATCGATCTCGATCAGACCAGGCTGCTTGCACACGGCTTGTCGGCGGTCGACGTAGCGCACGCGCTCAGCTCGCAGAACGTCGTGCTGCCCGCCGGCGACCAGAAGATCGGCGCGCTGGACTTCATGGTCGAAACCAACGCGAGCCCAATCGCCGTTTCCACCTTCAACAACCTGCCGATCAAGACCGTCGACGGCGCCACCGTCTATCTGCGCGACGTGGCCTATGTGCACCGCGGCTCGCCACCGCAGATCAACGCCGTGCTCGTAAAAGGCAAGCAGGCGGTACTGATCCAGATCCTGAAGAGCGGCGATGCCTCGACGCTCGCAGTGGTCGACGGCATCAAGAAAGCACTGCCAGGCATTATCCGCACCCTGCCGCCCGGCGTGAAAATCACTACGCTCAACGACGCCTCGGGATTTGTGCGCGACTCGGTGGATGAAGTGGTGCAGGAGATGATCACCGCGGCCATTCTGACCGGCCTGACGGTGCTGCTGTTTCTCGGCAGCTGGCGCTCGACGCTGATTGTCGCCACCTCGATCCCGCTCGCCATTTTGTGCTCGGTGCTGGTGCTCTCGTGGCTCGGTCAGACCATCAACGTGATGACGCTCGGTGGTCTGGCGCTAGCCGTGGGGATTCTCGTGGACGACGCGACCGTCATGATCGAGAACATCGATTCGCATCTGGAGGCCGGCGCGGAGCTTGAACCCGGCATCATCGACGCGGCTAACCAGATCGTCGTGCCCACGTTCGTCGCGACACTGTGTATCTGCATCGTCTGGCTGCCGTTGTTCCAGTTGAGCGGCGTGGCCGGTTATCTGTTCCTGCCGCTTGCCGAAGCCATCATCTTCGCGATGATCGCCTCGTTCATCCTCTCGCGCACGCTCGTGCCGACCATGGCGGCCTATCTGCTGCGCGGCCAGGTGGAAGCGCACAAGCACGGGCATGCCCCCAACCCGGGACCGTTCACGCGCTTTCAAAGAGGCTTCGAACACCGCTTCACGCGTTTTCGCAACCAGTACAAGGTTTTGCTGACCGGCATCGTGGCGCACCGCGGCCGCTTCATCTCGATCTTCGTGGCGGGCTCGTTCGCTTCGCTCGGCCTGCTCGGCTTTCTCGGCCGCGATTTCTTTCCGAGCATCAAGTCGGGTGAGATCGACATGCATATGCGTGCGCCGGTCGGCACCCGTCTCGAGGAAGCGTCGCGGCTTGCGGTACTCGTGAATGCCTCGATCCGCCAGATCCTGCCCGGCGAAGTCACCAACGTCCTCGACAATTGCGGCCTGCCCGCCAGCGGCATCAACGAGGCCTACAACTCGACGGGGACCATCGGTCCGCAGGATTGCGACATCACGATCAGCCTGAAAAACGACCGCTCGCCCGTCGACGATTACCGGTTCAAGCTGCGGCGTCAGTTGCCGCTACTGTATCCGGGTACCGCTTTCACATTCCTGCCCGGCGACATCACTGCGAAGATTCTCAACTTCGGCTTGCCGGCGCCGATCGACGTACAGGTTGCCGGCCGCGGGCAAGCTGCGAACTTCGCCTACGCGCAGGAACTGGCCGCACGCATCCGGCGCATTCCTGGTAGCGCGGACGTCAACATCCAGCAGGCGTTCGACGAACCCACGCTGAAGATCGCGGCATCGCGCTCGTTCGCTTCGGGGATCGGGCTGACGGAAGCAGATATCGCCAACAACACGCTCGCCACCTTGTCGGGTAGCGGTCAGACGGCGCCGACGTATTGGCTCGACACCTCGAGCGGCGTCTCGCACCTCGTCAACCTGCAGACGCCACAGGATCAGCTGAGCTCGATGAACGATCTGGAGACCATACCAATCGACAAAGGCGATGGCGATCCTAACGACCACGGCGTGCAACTGCTCGGCGCACTCAGTACCATCAGCCAGACCGGCACGCCGTTGCTCGCCTCGCACTTCAGCATCCTGCCTGCCATCGATATCTTCGTGAGCAATCAGCGGCGCGACCTCGGTGCGGTTCACGACGCGGTCGAGAAAGTGGTCGCCGATATGGCCGATCAGGTGCCGCACGGCGCGTCGGTCCACCTGCGCGGCCAGGCCCAGACCATGAGCAGCGCCTATTCGCAGTTGCTGGAAGGACTCGCGCTGTCGATCCTGCTCGTATATCTCGTCATCGTCGTCAACTTCCAGTCCTGGCTCGACCCGTTCATCATCATCACCGCGTTGCCCGCTGCGCTCGCGGGAATCGTCTGGAGCCTGTTTCTGACGCACACCACGCTGTCGGTGCCGGCGCTCACGGGCGCCATCATGTGCATGGGCACGGCGACCGCCAATTCGATTCTGGTGGTGTCGTTTGCCCGCGAACATTTCGCAGTCCACGGCGACCCTGTCGCGGCCGCTATCGAAGCCGGCTTTGCCCGAATCCGTCCAGTACTGATGACGGCGCTCGCCATGATTATCGGCATGCTGCCGATGTCCTTCAGCAATACCCAGAACGCCCCGCTTGGACGCGCCGTGATCGGCGGCCTGCTGGTCGCCACCTTCGCCACCTTGCTATTCGTACCTTGCGTGTTCGCGCTGCTGCATCGCGACCGGAAGACCCAGACAGACAGGGAACTGCACGCATGAACACCCTTCGAGATATCTCCCTCCCCGGCCGTCCGAAAGTGCGGCTGCTGACCGGCGTGGGCCTGCTGGTCGCGCTCGCCCTCGTGGCGCTCGGCATCGTCCAGCGGCACGACAACCTCGCCGATCTGCGCGACGTCGCCAACGAAGATTCGGTCCCACCCGTGCAGGTAATGTCGCCGATGCCCGGCCCCGCCTCCCGCACCATGACGCTGCCCGGCAACATCCACGCCTGGTACTCGGCGCCGATCTATGCGCAGGTGTCCGGCTATGTGTCGAAGTGGTACAAGGACTACGGTGCGGTGGTCAAGGCGGGCGATCTGCTCGCGACCATCGACGCGCCCGCTGTCGATGAACAATACGAAAGCGCCCAGGCGAATCTCGATGTCGCCCGCACCAACTACAACCTCGCGGCGGTGACGGCCAAACGCTGGACCGCCCTGCAGGGAACCGAGGCCGTCTCGCAGCAGGAAGTGGATGTGCAGGTGGCGAATGCCGCCGCACAGAAGGCCCAGGCACGCGCAGCAGAGCACCAGGTCGCGCGTTTCAAGGTGCTCGAAGGCTTCAAGGCAATCGTTGCCCCGTTTGACGGCGTGGTGACGTCGCGCAACACGGACGTCGGCAACTACGTCAATGCGGCCGGCGGCGACGTCAGCTCACAAGGCGCGGCCGACGAGCTATTCAGCGTCTCCGATATCCACGAGATGCGTGTGTTCGTCTCGGTGCCGCAGGACTATTCCTCGATCCTCAAGCCTGGCCTGACCGCCACGCTCTCGCTGCCGCAGTATCCGGGCCGCAGGTTCGAGGCCACCTTCGACACCACCGCGAATGCCTTCAACCCGCAGACACGCACGGTCGTAACCGAGTTGCTGGTGAAGAACCCCGATCATCTGATCTGGCCTGGCACGTATGCCGACGTGCATTTCGTCATACCATCCGATCCCAACGTGCTGATCATCCCCGAACAGGCCTTGCTGTTTCGCGCGGAAGGCATGCAGGTCGCGCTGGTTGGGGCCGACGACAAGGTTCATCTGCAGGACGTCAAGCTCGGCCTCAACCTCGGGCAGACCGTGCAGGTGGTCTCCGGTCTGACGCGCAGCGACCGCTTGATCGTCAATCCCTCAGCCGGGATTCTCGAAGGCGAGAAGGTGCGAATCGTCACCGGTGCGCCTGGCGTCGCGCTCTCTCCGCAGTTCCACGCCGCCACCCCTGTCCCCGCCAACCTGAGCGCTGAGCAGCGCGCCAAGATTGAAGCCGCACGTAACGATTCGGGGAAATGATGCGCTGTACTAACCGGCAACCTGGCCGCCAATTTACCCGCCTGTTTGGCCATCGGATTTTCCGCGTGAGGCCGATCGCCTGCCTGGCAATGCTCACCGTTCTTTCGGGCTGCGATCTCGCACCCACCTATACGCCGCCCAAAATGATCCTGCCGGCCGACTACCGCGGCTCGGGACCGTTTGTCGAAGCGACTCCGCAGGATCAGCTCGCACGCGGCCCATGGTGGCAGATGTTCAACGACCCCGAGCTCGATCGCCTCGAAGCTCAACTCGATGCGGCTAATCCCGATCTGCTGGCCGCGCAGGAAACCTATACCCAGGCGCGGGACGTCGTCGGCGAGGCTCAATCGGGCCTGTTTCCGCAATTGACCTCGCAGGCGTTCGTCAGCCAGAACGGAGAATCCGCGCACACGCTGTTTCATAACAGCACCGGCCTCAATCACGAGCAGTCGAACGGCTACGGCGCCGCAGCCACCTGGGAGCCGGACTTCTGGGACGAGATCCGCAATAGCGCGAAGTCGGCGAAGGAAAGCGCCCAGGCCACGGCGGCGCAAGTCGCGTCAGCCCGGCTTAGCCTCGAGATGGAACTGGCCAGCGATTACATGGCCGCTCATGGCCTCGATACCGAGCATGCGGCGTATCAGCAGGCCATCGCTTCGTATCTCGACGCGGTCAAGATTACGCAGATGCGCTATGCCGGCAAGATTTCCTCAGGCCTTGACGTCGAACGTGCCCAGAATCAGCTCGCTTCGGCACAAGCCATGGATACGGACGTTGAAGCACAACGCGCCGTTCTCGAACATGCAATCGCAGTGTTGAGCGGCGCGAACCCCACCACGTTCAGCTTGCCGGTGCGCACCGACGCTCATATCGCGCTACCGGAAGTGCCGGCCGGCGTGCCCTCGGCTCTGCTGCAACGGCGTCCCGATATCGCTCAGGCCGAACGCGCCATGGCGGCTGCCAATGCAGCGATCGGCGTCTCGCGAGCGGCTTTCTATCCGAACATTCGCCTCAACGCGATGGGCGGCTTCGAGGACACGGGCTTCGCCCTGGCCTCGCTGCCCAATACGCTGTGGGCAGTGGGTGCGTCCGCCATGCTGCCGCTATTCGAAGGGGGTTTGCGCAAGGCTGAGGTGCAGGCGAGCTGGTCCAGGTTTGCCCAGACCGGCGACAACTACCGGTCGACGGTGCTCACCGCGTTCCGGCAGGTCGAAGACAATCTGGTGCTGACCAGCAAGCTCGCCACCGAGGCGGCCCAACAGCAGGCCGCCCTGCAGGCCGCCCTCAAGGTGCAAAACATCTCCATGAGCCTGTACCGGGATGGTCTGGACAACTACCTGAATGTCACCGTGGCCCAGATCGCGGCACTCACCGCGCAGATTACGGAAGTGCAGGTGCAGACGCGACGTCTGCAGACCGCGGTGGCGCTCACGGGCGCTTTGGGCGGTGGCTGGAGCACGGCTGAGCTCCCCACTGCGGACCAGACCCGGCCGTTCAATCCAGTGAGCCTGAGCACCGCGCCTGGCGATGTGCACGAGCCGCAATAACCACGGATTTTCCTGGCCAGACCGAGACGATGTGATTTAAATATCTCTTCATTTTCATGCACCCGCTGCGATAAATCGCCCGCTTTATTCTGTATCTAACCGGCAAACTCAGCGGCAAATACAGCGGCAAATGCAGCGGCAAATACAGCAGCAAACGCAGCAACAGGCGCAGCACACCTACGTTGTATCGCCGGGCCGCTTAAAGCCATATACGCATGGAGATGAAACGATGAAACTCATGACGCTCGCCGCATTAGCCGGCGTATTCGTAACCAGCGCAGCGTTTGCGCAAACGACCTCCTCGCCAAACGGCGCTCCCGCTAGCGATTCCAGCAGCGCCATGACGGTCGCTCAGCAACAGCCGCAAGACGGTCAATGGGTGGCGCCGTACGGTCAGCCGGTCGCCGGCAAGACGCGCGCCGAGGTTTATCAGGAACTCGTGCATGCCGAGCAGGATGGGCAACTCGCCTACCTCAACAAGACGGTCTACGCACACCATTAACGACGCTGATGTCCTCTCGCGGTTACGCATCGCGCTGCATCCAACGGGTGGGCCGGTGCGCGCGCACCTCTCTGTAAAACTGGCGGAACCATGAAACTACGAAGCTTGACCATCAAGATCGTGCGGCTAGCTGTTTTTGTCGCGGCTGGCGCGACGCTGTGCGGATGCGCATCGCTGCATCCATCGCCTAACGGACCCGGCGACTGCATGGGACCACCCGACTTCTGCCAGCCGTTCTTTGGCTCATAGACGGCTTGCAGGCGACGCATAGGGCCGCGTAGCGCGGCCCTATGCGTCGCATCAACCATTGATGTTGCCGCCACGATTACCGTGCATGCAATCGCGACGGTATTCGACCTGCAGCTTCTTCTCCGCCCGCTCGATTCTGTGCGGATAGTACGGATCGGCCGGGGCGGGCCGATAGCCGACGTCCTCGAGCTCCTTGAGGTTCTGCATGACTTGCGCGTGGGTGAGATCGCCCGCCGGTTGCACGAACGGATAATCGTTGCATTCCTGCGGCGTGAGTGTGGGTGCCGCCATTGCAGCGACGCTTGCGCTCATCAGAATGGTGGATGCGATGGCATGAAGATGCAGTTTCATGGTGCCTCCGGACAAGACGGACTATTAAAAGATTCAGGCTTCCCGATTGATAGAGGAGTCTTAACGATCCAGATGCTTCGACTCGTCCATCCACGATTGCCCGATGTCTTCAGAATAGCCCGGCGCCGCGTAAACGCGGACTCATCACCATGAAGATTGCTTCATGCAAACGTCACATTCCCCATCAGTCGTTCACTGACAACACAAGCGTGGGCGCAGGAATATCCTTTGCATCGATTTCCACATTTAACGGCGCCACGGCCGTTCCGATGGCGAAGAACTCGATCACATGGCTCTCCCAGCGATACGACTTCTCGTGGATCATCGTGCCGATCACCCCTTCGGCCCTGGCGGTTTGCGCTTCGATCTGCATGCGCTCGATCGCCAGTTCGCGTGCGCTGTAAATGGCCTGGGTGAACTGCTCCAGTTCGACGTTGCGGCCGGCCTGGTTGAACGCCTTCAGCATGCCGCGATGCGCGACGTGATACACGCAACTGCCCATGACGAGCTCGATAGGCCGGTAGCCGGAATTCAGCAGCGTGTAGAAGTCCTGACCTGACAGGTCCGAGGTGAACGGACCGCCGTCGTGAGCGCGAAAGCCTTTGGTGTCGTGATTGTGGACGACGCCTGTGCCGATCGCGACAAACTCCAGGATGTCCGCATCCCACTCGACGTGCTTGATCTCGAGGCGCACGCCCACAATGCCGTCCGCGCCCATGCCGCGGGCTTCCTCACGCATGCGCGACATCGCCAGCTCGCGAGCGTGGTACATCGCCTGGGACAGCACTTCCAGTTCCTGGTTCTTGTTCCACGAGCCGTACTGGATTCCAACGTGATAGATGCTGCTGCCCACGCACAGGCCGATCGGCTCGAAGCCGGCCTTGCGAACCAGCAGGAACTCGTTGACCGACAAGTCGGAGGTGAACACCGAGGTCGGATGGGCCGCGCTGCGCAGCCCCTGAAGGCGCGCCTTGGCGTTCGCGGGAAGCTGGGCGGTGACGTCTTGCATCGTGTTTTCAGGCATGTTTTTCCCTGAGGAGAAGAAGGTTCAGATACCGTCGCTATAGGCGTTGTGGTGCTCGGAAGTGGAACGCAGGTTGTCGCGCTTGTCGCTCAAGTCGAGCACGAATTCGATTTCTTGAGGTACGGGAACGCCGCGCGGGCAATCGACCACCGTGCCCATCACAATGTGCCGGCCCAGCAGCGGGTTATTCCTCGACTCGCTTTCCAGACGGATCAGCTGGCTAAACTGCAGTTGCGCAAGCACGCCCGAACCCTGGCGAGCCGCATCTGCGCGAAGATCGGCGTGAGCGTGGCGGCGGATCCGTTCCCAGAACGCCGTGGTCTGCAGCAAAGGCTGGTTGCCCCACCAGCCGCCACCGGTATCGAGCGGACCGTTGCTCCACTCGAAACGCGCGCCGACGGCAAGGCCCACCGGGATGATGCCCGCCTCCAGCAACTGCATGAATTCCAGCGCCGGTACGGTCGAGATGACGGGCTCGGTGCTCGGCGACAAGCCTTCGATACGCACCGCCGTGCCGACCAGCGAGTAATCCATGCTGTTTTCAAGGTACAGGTCGACGGTCACCATCCTGACGTCGATCACCGCGTTGGCGCCCAGCGCAACTGCTTCCGCCTGCAGGCGCTTGATGGCAGTGCGCCAACCCTGCGCGTGCCCTTCCGTCCACGAAAATCCGTAGTGCATCCAGCACGTTGCCGCGATCGGCGCGAGCATTCTCAGGCCATGGCTGCGTGCCAAGGCCATCTCTGGCGCGGTCAGCGTGGATACCCACGGCAGCGTGCCGCTTTTCGAATCCGCGAGACGCTGGTGCACCATGTTCGGCACGCCGTCAGCGTCGAAGAAATCCGGCGCCGGGCCGCGCGGCGTATTGGAGCTATTGCTGGAACCAAACAGCGAAGTCAGCCAACCCATCGGCATCTCCTGCGTAATTGTTCGAGTGGATCAGAGTGCGGCCAGCAGCTCGGCCATTGCGCGCGCCTTCTCGGTGCGTTCGTGGACCTGCGTCATCAGGCCAGCCATCCACATGTGAGGATCGATTTCGCGGGTCGACAGCACAACGCCTTTGACCTTCTTTTCGATCTCGGTCGCGAGGTGCCGGCCATCTCTGAGGCGCATGGTATAGGTCTCGTTGTCGAACGCCACTGAGACGCCGACAATTTCCTCAGTTTTCCGAAACAAACCGTGCCGGACGCGATGAACCTGCGAATGGTTCGGCAACGCCTCGGAGATAATCAACGCGAAGCGCGAGAGGAAGTCGGCGCGATCGGCTTCGGCGTGGCGCAGCCATGCGGCAGCAAGGTCGAAGCTCAAGGGCGACGAGCCCGCGGCGAGGCCGCCGTCAAGGTCGGATCTGGATTCGGACACGTCACGCTCCCGGCGGCGCGGCGAGCGCCTGGGCCTGCACCCCGCGCATGCCTTCTACCAGCTTGTTGCGCACTTCGATAAGCTTTTGCTCGCGCTCGCGATCTTGCGCGAGAACCTGCTGCTCGATCGCGAGCACTTCTTTCATCGTTTCGATCGACTGGGTTGCCGCTGCCGCCAACGATTCCAGGTTGCGCGGGTCGCCGCCCAGGCTGTGCGCGGCATCGACCGCCGCATCATGTGCGCCTTGCACCGCGAGCTCGGTGATCCGGCGGGCCGCCTCGTCGAGCTTTTCGCTTTCTTCACCAGCGCGACGCGTGTCGGCCTGCACCACGGCCTGCGCCGCCACGGCCATCAGGCGCGGAATCGTCACCATGATGCCGGTCGTGAGCTTGCTCACTCGCGTCTCGGCCGCCTTGCGGTTGGACGCAATCAAGGGAATCAGCGTCGCCGCGGAAATCATCGCTTCGCGAAGATCGCTGATCCTGCCGCGGAAATTGCCCAGCGTGTTGCGGTAGTCCATGGCGATGGCGGCGTCGCCTGCCGTATTGGTGCGCAAGGCCACCTGGCGCAGCTGTTCCGCTTCGCTGACGCCACGCTCCAATGCCAGTTGCATCGCGGCAATGCCGATCGACAGACTGCTGACACCCTGCCGCACTGCTTTCGACTGTTCGTCGAGTTGTTGAATCGTGATCATCAGATCAGCCTTGGCGCGCCGTGCGCGAGCCTCCTCCGCGTCCATCAGACCGAGAAACTGCTTGCGGTTCTCTTGGAACGTTTTGGCCGCGCTGTGCGCCACCTTGCCCAGGCGCCCCAGCTTGCTGAGGAAGCCGACGGCTTTGGGCGCAACTTCACGCGCCTCTTCCTGAAGCTCCTCGATACGCAGGATCTTGATGCCGTCGATCACAGCGGCAGCAATGCGACCGATCTCGCCCGCTTCACCCACGGTGGTATCGGCGAGCAGGCGGCGTGACGCGAGCGCGAGCGGCTGCAAGGCCGTATCGACGAAGCTTAGCGTGGTCGTGGTGTCGTCGAAGCGGATGCCGTCGGCCAGCTTCTGGGCGATCGCACGTTGTTCCGGCGCCAGCGAGGAGAGGTCGACCAGCCGCTCTGCGGGCGCCATCGGCGTCAGCACCTCGACGGGAAGACTGGAAGTGGCTGTAGCGGGCTCGGGCGTGACCTGCAATGCGCCGGCTTCAGCGGGCTCGTCTGCTGCGTTCAGGAAGGCCGCCAGATCCAGGGGCTGCTCGGTGGGTCTGGACGGGTCTTTTGAATTGGGATCGCTCATGGGAAGCCGGACGGTAATTAGGGTGGCGAATGAAGAAGCGCATAAAGAGGCAAATAACGTCCCCGATGGCCCAACAGCATAAACCCGAACCGGTCTGTCGAGAACAGGCTGTCGTGCAATAAATCGCCGGTGACGCGGGCTCTTCGCGGACTTGTCATGCCGGGGGTGCAGGCCGTCGCGCCCTGTCCGCGGTGCCAGCCGCAGCCAGGTGTGGTTGTCCGTGCCCTGGTACGCGTCACGCGTGCTGTGCGCTACGCATCGTGGATGTAAGCCTTGCGGATCCATTGCGCATCGGTACGATGTACGCGCATGTCTGGGAGCCAGTTCACGGCAGGGGTGGACAGGGGATCGTTAAGCGCGGGTTGCGGCATCGTCTCGTCTTTCCTGAAACGGCGCATAGTCTCGAGGCTATACATATCGAATGCCTCCGCACACCAGACGCCGTCCTGCGGACAGACATTGCCTCGGCTGACAAGCGTGCCCAACGGCACGCGCTCAGCCTTCGCACTTTTGACGGGTGCCACGGGAAGCCCTGTCGCTGGGTCGAGGTTCTTCTCGCGGGTCAGCTTTTCAACCAGCGCATCGGAGGGTTTCTGCGGCGGTACGGCTGCGGCCTGTTCCTTCTCCCACTGGAACGTGCCGTCCCACGACGGTAGTTTCGCGGGCGGCAATGGCACGATCTGGTCGACGTCGGGGACTTTCGGGTTCAGACCTTCGTTCCTGTCGAGGAATTTACGGATCGCTCTGTAGCGACGCGAGCGTTCGGGGTCGTTTGGGACAGCCAGATAATTCAGGCGATCGTCCGGTGGGGGGCCCTTGAAGCCGTCTTCAAGAAACGACGCAGCCATGCTGTTTCCCGCCATGACGCCTTGCTGGAAAGCCTTTACTGCTTCGGCGTAGAACTTGTCTACCGCACGACCAATAGCCATGGAGGTCGCGGCCTTGCCATGTCCCTGATCCGCTGAACACCGGTACATCTGCAGCGCAACCTCAGGTGCGGCGTCAACCGGGTCCAGTTTCTCCGCGAGGTAATACTGAGCGTCCGGACTGCCCAGATCCGCCGCCTTGCGGAAATAGCGCAACGCGGTCTCGCTGTTCTGCGTCAGCCCGTAACCGAGTTCGAGGTAGTGCGCGATGTCGTAGTAGCCGGCTGGCACGCCCTGTTTCACCAGTTGCACTGCCAGGTCGATCGTCTCTTTCGGTGCATCCGGAGAATCGGCCAGCCCCGTCGACACCAGCGCCTGAAGGTTGGTGTTGGCCTTGTAGTGATCGTGGGCCGCCGCGATCCGGTAATACCGTGCGATATCGTCGAAGTCCTTTGGGCCGTCCTGCTTCTGCAGCCAGCGGCCGTATCTGAACAGCTGGTCCGCTGCAGGATCGAGCGGCGGCAGGTGGTCGTCCTCGTGTACGCAGGTAAAGGCGAGATTCGCGCGTACGGCGCTCAGGTCAGGTAGCGAAGACAATGGATTCACCTTGGTACAGGCACAGACAAGACTCGCCAGCAGGGCGACAAGCATGCCTCGTCTCATGGGTCAATCCTCGTAAGCGTGTTTGAGAGAAGTGCGCAGGAAATCCGCAAGGAACGCCGACGGGGTGGCTTACTGCCCAGGTATCTGCTGTTTCCTGAAATGATCCGGCTCCATTGCTGATACGTAAGCGCCGCACCCACTGCCTTTCTGTCCTTCCGTCCTATGCACGGCGAGCAAAGGCCCAGCACCAGAACCGGTGCACCCGCGCGCTCAGAAGCAAGGGGACGGCCACCGCTCCACCTATCGCCACAGCCAAGAGCACTGGCAAGCCAAGCCCGTCGAACGCGACCAGGCCACCCGCCAAGGCCCCGCCGACCAGCGCCGACGCGAGCCGGCACGTGTTGACCCTGAACCGGCGGGGGCCGAGCAGGATCGATGCAATAAAGGCCAGCAGTACACAGCCTTCCATACTAAAGAGGAAAGTGACCAGGTCTTGCATCCAGATCGGCGCATGGATCATTGCCATCATTTTCAATTCCTCCCGTTTATTCGCGGACGCGAAAAGTTTCCACTGACATCGGACGAGCCCGATGTCCTACGCCAGATCAAGGTAAGCCGCCACGGTCCATGCCCTATCGGACGTGCAGGTGCGCATGCCAGGCAACCAGTCCAGTCACCGAATGAGACGGGGATTGTCCATGACGAGGTGCGGCATCGTCTCGCCCTTGCTGAAACGACGCGTTGCCTCGAGGCTATCCGACGCGTCAGCGCCGCCCGATAACTAAATGGCGGGCGGCGCATGTTCTCCCGGACTCACGCCTTTATGCCTCGTCGACGTATGCCTTGAGGCTCCATTCCTCATTGGTGCGGTAGACGCGCATACCGAGCAGCCAGTCCAGGCCAGGAATGGGACGGGGATCCTTCAGGGCGAGTGGCGGCATCTTCTCGCCTTTCCTGAAACGGCGCGTCGCGTCGTAGCTGACCGAAGCAAATCCCCGGACACACCACACGCCGTCCTGCGGGCAGACTTCGCCGGGGCGAACGAGCGTGCCTAGCGGCACGCGGCTCTCCAGCTCCTTTTCATGCGCGGTACTGACCCGAAGCCCTGTCGCCGGGTCGAGGCTCTTCTCGCGGGCCAGCCTTTCAACCAGCGCATCCGAGGGTTTCTGCGGCGGCACGGCTGCGGCCTGTTCCTTCTCCCACTGGAACGTGCCGTCCCACGGCGGCAGTTTCGCGGGCGGCAGTGGCACGATCTGGTCGACGTCGGGGACTTTCGGGTTCAGACCTTCGTTGCCGTCGAGGAATTTACGGATCAGTCTGTAGCGATGCGAGCGTTCGGGATCGCTCTGGACAGCCAGGTAGTTCAGGCGATCGTCCGGTGGGGGACCCTTGAAACCGTCTTCGAGAAACGACGCAGCCATGCTATTTCCCGCCACGACGCCCTGCTGGAAAGCCCTGAGTGCTTCGGCATAGAACTTGTCCGTCTTGCGATCAATCGCCAGGGAGGTCGCGGCCTTGCCATGCCCCTGATCCGCTGAGCACCGGTACATCTGCAGCGCAACCTCAGGTGCGGCGTCAATCGGATCCAGTTTCTCTGCGAGGTAATACTGCGCGTCCGGACTGCCCAGGTCCGCTGCCTTGCGGAAATAGCGCAACGCGGTCTCGCTATCCTGCTTCAGCCCGTAACCGAGTTCGAGGTAATGCGCGATGTCGTAGTAGCCGGCCGGCACGCCCTGTTTGACCAGTTGCACTGCCAGGTCGATCGTCTCTTTCGGTGCATCCGGAGAATCGGCCAGCCCCGTCGACACCAGCGCCTGAAGGTTGGTGTTGGCCTTGTAGTGATCATGCGCCGCCGCGATCCGGTAATACCGCGCGATATCGTCGAAGTCCTTCGGGCCGTCCTGCTTCTGCAGCCAGCGGCCGTATCTGAACAGCTGGTCCGCTGCAGGATCGAGCGGCGGCAGGTGGTCGTCCTCGTGTACGCAGGTAAAGGCGAGATTCGCGCGCACGGCGCTCATGCTGGGTAGTGAAGCCAAGGGGTTCTCCTTTGTACAGGCGCAGGCGAGGGCCGCCAGCAGGGCGACGAGCATGCCTGGTCTCATGGTTCAATCCTCGTAAGTGCGTGTGGGTGAGGTCCGCAGGAAGCCTACAAGGGACGCCATCGGCGCCAATTTCTTGTTCTGATTTTTGGTGTTCTGGGCAATGACCTTGCCCCATTGCTGATACGCCTCCGACACGTCATCCTGAGCACCCAGATTGTTCGTATGCAGCGCCCACATCTGTTTGCGCAGCGCGGACGTCAGGCCGCCATGCTCATGGCAGATATTCAGTTCGCTATCCACCTCCATGCTGCGCCGGTTGACATTGGCCGAGCCGTGCGTCGTAAACACGTCGTCGACGATCATCAGCTTCTGGTGGACATAGACGTAGTCCCACGCCTTGCCTGCAGGCGTGTCCGGTGCGACCAGGGTACAGACCAGCACCTTCATCCCCGGCATATCCTGCGGCGGCACCAGCTCTCCCTCCTTCGTCATGCCGTCCGGGCTCACGCTCGCCACCCGCCGTTTCTCCTGCCTCGTCTGCTCCAGCTGCTGCCCGATTTCCGCCTGCCGGAGCTGGCCGCCCTGCAGGTAATTCGCGAGCCCCTGCATCTGCGAGAAACCCGCGCCCTGCATCATCGCGCGCTGGCTGGCCGCCTGTTCGTCAGCAAGCTGCTTCTCCAGCGTCTGCTCCTGCTGCGTAAGCTGGTCGTTCTTCTCCAGTGTCTCGACCCCCGGCATCCGGTCGCCATATCCGAGCGCCGCGAGCATCTGGTAGCTGCTCACTGTCCCGCGGCCGATGCCGTCGTCGTTCGAGTTCGTGACCACGAACAGATACACCTCACCATGCTTCGCCGGGTTGCGCCCCCCCTTGATCTGCGCGTTGACGTTCTCCCGCAGCCTGTCGGCCACCGGCATGTAACGGAAATACTGGTTTTCGATGTACACGAATCTCGTCGTGTTGTTCACCGCCTGCAGGTACAGCGACGCGATGTCCTTCGTGCCGTCCTTGCCGTGCTGCGACTGCGTGCGAAGGATCTGCGCCATCACCGGCGTACCGTGATCCGGGCGCAGCTTCAGCCGGCAAGCCAGCGCCGCCCGCGCCTGGGTCAGGTTCTGCCCGGTCGCGTCGTCCCAGGCCTCGCAGAAATTCTCGTTCAGGTACTCGAGGACCGGACCCGTCACCTTCGCGGACATGTCCTGCCGCGGATGCAGGCCGTTGCGTCCCATTCGCGGCGCCTGCCGCTGCCAGGTGTGATCGTCCCGGTCCCAGTATTCATCCAGCGTGTTGTGCCCCATCACGAACCCGATGGCCCGCTCGGGAAGCTCGTAGTCGACAAGCACCATCTTCTGGTGATGCGAGGGTTCCGCCGTCATCGCCGCGGTGTTCCGCTCTCTCAGCGTGGGGTCGCCCGCCGGGCCGCTCATCCATGTGCGCCAGGCGATTTCGGCACGCTCCCTCAGATCGAAATCGCGCGTGGCGAATTCAATGTTTGCCAGCGGCCTGGGCGCACCCGGCAATGCGTTCAATGCCGCGGTCACCACCGATTTCGCTGCGGGGAACGGATTGGCCCTCGTCCCGGCCGACATCCGCGTGACATTGTTCCGGTTGGCCCGCCAGTACCAGAGCTGGTCGAATTCCCGCTGGGCGCGGGTGCGCCCGTCCTGTGCAGCCCCCGCCAGCCCGACTGGCCCGTGGTTGCCTGGCATCATGTCTTCCGAGAAGGACGCCACGTGCAGTGAGTCGCTCCAGACCAGCAGCCGGATCCTGATGTGAGGTTTTTCGAGGCCCTTGTATTCGAGCAGTTCACCGATCGACGGCGAACCCGCCGCGTCGCTGCCCCGTCTGAAATACATGGACGGCTGGAAACCCCAGCACAGGATATCGATGCTGTGCTCCGCGTTTCGTATGGCGTCGAACACCGCCGCGAAGGCCGTCTCGCCATTCACGAGCGGCAGGTACGTGGCCTGCGCGGGGTTGTATTCGGTGCGCTGCACGAACCATGGGGAGGTGAGCGTTGCGCTTCGCGTGCAGGAAAGCGCGAGCGGCGTGGTAGCGCTCTGCTGTTTCATGGTCAGGCGTCCGTATCAGGGTTGAGCAGCGGGTTGTAACTGGCGCGGTGTTCGGCGCGATCGACAGTACCGGACCTGGCGCCCGGCAGACCTTCATGAAAACGGATGCCCTGATTGGCCAGTGCGCCGTTGACGGCATCACCGCGATAATTCTCTGCAACCGGGATGTCATGCGTCACGCCATTAGCCTGTTGCAGCGTGTACTTATGCGTAGTGGGATGGTGATCGATCTGGATCAGGCCTGTTTCATCGAACACGCCCTGCTTCATCAATGAACCATCAGCAAAAAGCTTGTACGGCATGCCGGTTGGCACGGCCGTCCTTGCCGCCGGAGACCCAGCCACATCCAGGGTAAGCGGTATGGTCGGCAGACCGGCGAGCGCCGGGTGGTTCCGGTCCAGCGGCATGTTCAGCGACGCCTTGCTCTTCTTCTGCACCGTGATCGTCTTGAGGAACAGATCGCCAGGACCACCGAGGGTGATGCTACCGTCCTTCATCTGGACGAACGCACCACCGCATTCCAGGATGATCTCCTTTGCCGCCGCCAGGTTGACCTTTCCATTGACGCTGGCAAGGTCGAGATCTTTGTCCGCGATGAAAGACATCGGCCCATCTTGCGCCTGAATCTCGACCGGACCCTTTGCCGCAAAAATCCTGGCACCGAACTTCTGCGCGAACAGGGAAATCTTTTCGCCTGCTGCGACCGTGAAGCGTTTCAGCACGCTCCAGTCGGCGTTCTTCCCGGCTACAGCGTTGATGCTGTCCTGCACCGCAAACTGCACGCCGCCGGCCGCGACAACAGCCGCCGATGCCGGGGTGCTCATCAGCAGACCCGGCTTCTTCAGCCCGTCGAAGTCTTCCTTCATCTGCTTCTGCGCATCAGTGTCGGCAGGCTCGGCCTTGGCGCTTTGCGCCGATGCCGCCAGCGCCTTCGCAGTCGCCAGCGCGCTTTCCAGTTGCGCGATGGTTTCCTGCATGTCGAGCTGCTTCCCGCTCGCGCCTGGACGGTCATATGCCGTGACCATCATTCCCTTACCTGCGCGGCTCACTCCGTAACCGGATGTGCGAAGCTCATAGCCTTCGCCGCGCTTTTCCAGTTTGTTGTCAACCAGGTAGCCGAGATTCAGTTGCGATTTGCCCGAGTGCTCCGTGCTGAGCTTGACGCCTTCCTGGCCCGCCCAGTCCTCAAAGCGGATCTTGTTGTTCGCCTGGGTGCGGATCACATTCCGTGAGAGCCAGCGCCGGTCATTTGTCACCAGGTCGCGCGCCTGGCTGTGATGGTGGAACGCAACGATTTCGGGCTTGTCCGGGTCGCCGTCGCGGCAGGTAATCACGGCTTCGGCATCGTCCAGCGCCGGAAAGTGCATGCCGGTTTGCAGCTTGCCCGCGAACGGCTTTGCGAGGCGTAGCGGAACACTTTCTCCGCCGTTGGGCCACGTTTCGAAGTCCGCATCAAAACGCACCGTATAGTGGCCGTTTGCGGTTATGTATGCGTATTTGTAGGAGTCCGGGCTGGTGACGCGTGCGCTGAGCGTGCCGGTCACTTTGGCCCAGGTTTGCGTCTCAAGCCTGAGACGGAAGCGCCGGTCAGCGGGGATTGCCTTGTAGCTGTTCGAGTAGGGCGTATCGCGCGCGCCGCTGTGCGTGACCTCGACAATCAACTGGCCTTTGGGTGCATCGGGCAGAACAAGATCTGTTTCCAGCACGCGCCCCGGCTGCAGGTTCAGCACGTTGCTGTCGCCTTCAAAGACTACCTGCCAGGCGATGGCCGCTTCGTGGCGAAGCTGCGCTTCCCACTTCGCTCCCGCCTGGTCCAGGTGGTGAGTGCCATAAATATAGGACTGGCCGTAAGTGGTGGGATCGCTGGGCGCAATGTTGGACGTGTCGCGCAAACGCTCCCAGGCTTGCTCCGGGTTGTAATCCGCGACCATGAACGACTGCGGCACCGTCGCGGAGTGCGTCTTTATCGCCGTCACCGCCTCGACGCCGCACGCCTCAAGTCCCGTTGCTTCGCGGTACGGCACGACGCGTTGCGGTTCGTCGTAGATGTAATGATCTACGTCGTCCCCGAACACCACCTGGTCGCCGTATTCCGTCTCCTGGATATAGCTGTAGATGCCCGATTTCTCCTGCTGCATATGCGCATAATTCTGGTCGCTCATGCCGTGCTGCATGCGAAAAGCATGCTTCGGATACTGGCGGCGTAGCCGGAAACTGAACTGGTGCTCAAGCATTCCGTGACCGCGCAACATCTCCGCCAGAATCTCGGGCGTTGAACCATGCTGGAAGATCCTGTTTCGGGTTACTGCTGCCAGCCGCCCGAAATGCGACTGCAACACGACTTCATACTTGACGTAGTCCTTCGTGTTCTGGATCGTTGAGAAGCGCACGATGAAGCCGGAGAATTTCCGGGGTGGCCCATCGTCCGGCACGATGGCAAACGACGCGTCACGGCTCAGGTATTCGGAGCGCGCAAGCTGTTGCGGGTGGGTCAATACGATACGCACCTCGGTCGGTGCACCCATCTTCTCGGTGGCCTCGAACGACACCACAGAGAGCGCCGCCGCGCTGTCCGTACCGGGTACGTCAAGGTGGTACGCCTGTCGCCCCGGTAGGACCTGAAGTGCGCCCTGCAGGTCTGTCATTGGCCTGGCCTCCTTGCGATTGTTTGAGAGGCGCGGCCTGATTCAGCAGGACTACAAAGATTGGGAGGCCGCGATGCGGAGCTTATCTAGCTCCTAAGGGTTTTTACCCTGCGTGCCGCCCAAATTCGTGCGGAAAAGTCTGCAAATTGGTCGTTAAAAGTCGAAGCACTATTCGGCGCAGTGGGAGGCAGCGGCGGACGCACCCGCGGTGTTAGCGAACAAACCTTCAGCAAGGCGCGACGGGTTTATCTGCCGAACTGTTCGAGCACGCCCATGTCCGCGCTGATTGCGTTGGCCCAACCTCATATCAATTCGATGTGTTGGCACCGCCAGAGGCAGGTCGCCGCTGACAGCAGCCGGCCGTGCGTGGGCACGCGTCGCCATGCGATCTGCCTAACTACCCCTCGCGGCGCGCGGGCAAATCGAGTAGCGCCGCCCCTTCCAGGATCTGTGCAGTCGAGCCGTCCCATTCGTCCTGCCGCATCGGCTCCGCACGGCCACCCAGATGCCGTTCGAGAAACGCCTCGGTGATCGCGTAGAACGAGATGTTGTTTTCGGGTCGCGCGAAACCATGCCCTTCATCCGGATACAGAACGTAGGTCACCGGAATACCATTGGCCTTCATCGCATCCACCATCTGATCGCTCTCAGCCCGCTTGACGCGCGGGTCGTTCGCACCCTGACCGATCAGCAGCGGCCGGCAGATGCGACCGGCACGATGCACCGGCGAGCGCTCGCGCAGTAGCGCCCGGCCATCCTCCGTCGAAGGGTCTCCAATCGCTCGCACGAACTCCTTGCGGAACGACTCCCAGTAAGGCGGGACGCTCGCCAACAGTGTTTCCAGATTGGACGGCCCGACAATCGCGACCCCGCATGCATACATCTCGGGATTGCGCGTCATGCTCGCGAGCACTGCATATCCACCGTAACTGATGCCCATGATCGCGACACGCGACGGATCTGCGATACCGCTTTCAACGGCCCACGCTATGGCGTCGAGCAGGTCGTCATCCATGCGTCGGCCCCATTCACCGTCTCCAGCATTGACGAAGTGCTTCCCGAACCCCATCGAACTGCGGAAATTCACGCTCAGCACGATATAGCCGCGGTTAGCCAGCCATTGATGCTCGGGTTCGAAGCCGAAGATATCCCGGGCCCAGGGGCCACCGTGAACCAGCAACACCAGTGGACCCGGCTGCTGCACGCCGTTGGGACGCGTGAGATACGAAACCAGATCGAAGCCGTCGCGCGAGCGGATCACCACCGGATGCATTGGCGCGAGCGGCGCCGCGCTGAGGACGGGGCGATGTTCGAACAGAACGTGCAGCGACTGGCTCTGCCGGTCATACAGATAAGTCGTGCCGGGCCGCAGATCGGAAATTGCATCGATAAGCCATAGCCGGTTGTCCTCGGTATCTCCTTGCAACCGCCATTCGCCGAGCCCTGCGCCGTTCAGGAAATCAACGTCGGTCTGAATTTTCTGGTCAATCGCGACATAAGTGGAGCGCTCCAGATTGAGCCTGTAAGCCAGTGGCTCAAATGTTTCGGGATCCATAATGAAATCGAAAAGGTCGGCGCGCGAATCGGCCGCCACCACTTCGGTCGTGCCGCTGGCAAGATCGATCCGCGTCATGGCGGTCGTATTGCGGCCGCGACTGTCGAGTACGAACAGTGCTGAGCCGTCGGCACTGAGATGGCCCGGGCCAGATGTCCTGGTCTCTTCCGGCGCAAACCGCATCCATTCGTCCCAGCTACCGTCTGCATTGCGCCTGAGCACCTCCTGGGAGCCGTCGCTCGCGAGGCGAGTGGCAAAGTGCGGGCGGTAATGCTGGTCGACAATAAAACCTGCAAAGCCGGGATTTTCTTCGACGAGCACAAGTTCGCCGGTTGCGAGGTTCAGCGTGTACAGGTCGAAGAACTTTGGGTCACGGCGGTTCATACCCACAAGGATGCGATCGCGGATAGTTCGGCTCACCCTCTCGATCGATACCGTAACGCTTTCGAAAGGCGTCAGGTTGCGGCAGGTGCCAGCATCCAGATCGACTACATGAACATGGAAGTCCTCGTTGCCCTCGACGTCCTGCAGATAGACGATATGACCGTCGTAGGTCCAGAGATGAAACCGTAGACCTCGGTTTGTATCGTTCGTCACCGCGCGGGCGAGTGACAGGTCGTCGAGCGGCGCGACCCAGACATTCAATACGCCGTTGACCGGCGCCAGCCAGGAGAGAAAGCGCCCGTCCGGACTGATCTCGACATCAGTGCGCTCTGGATTGCCGAACAGATCGGCGCGGGGGATGAGAGGAACGTCCGAAGCGGTCGATGTCACCTGGTAGTCTCCTTGCATCGAGTAGGCCGCTGCGCGGATCACGCGGACGGCCTGAAGGAGAATAACCGGAATCGACGCGGTAGAAAACGAGCGAGCAAACGTATGCGATGCATGTGGCATATCGGTCCGATCCGGTATGCGCCAAGGTGCCTTCTGCGCACGACATGTCTCACCGAGTCACTTCAATAAACATCCCGCACATAGCGCTTGTCTCTCGCGAGCCGGTTGACGTATTCGAGCGCCTTCTCATCGCTCATACCGCCATGGCTGACCACGACCGCCTTCAACGCCGCGTCGACATCTTTCGCCATGCGGCTCGCATCGCCGCACACATAGAAATGCGCGCCGGACTCGAGCCATGCCCACAACTCGCCACCGTGTTCGCGCATGCGATCCTGGACATAGATCTTCTCGTGCTGGTCCCGCGAAAAAGCCAGATCGAGCCGCGTCAGCAGCCCTTTCGTGCGCATCGTCTCCAGTTCGTCACCGTAATAGAAGTCGGTCGCAGCATGCTGCTCGCCGAAGAACAACCAGTTGCGGCCGGCATCCCCGTGCGCCAGCCGTTCGTGCAGAAAGCCCCTGAACGGTGCGACGCCGGTGCCGGGGCCAACCATGATCATCGGCGTGTCGCCGTCGCGCGGCGGGCGGAAATGCGCGGATTTCTGCACGTACACCGGCACGCTGATGTCCCCGGCGCGATCGGCGAGGAAGGTCGAGGACACCCCTTTACGCTGGCGTCGGCCGTTGCTGTAACGGACTGCGGACACGGTCAGATGAACTTCGCCCCCGTGCGCCTTGGGGCTCGACGCAATCGAATAGAGCCGCGGTTGCAAGCGCTTGAGCATGCCGAGCAACTCCGGCGCCGTCAGTGTCACGGGAAACTCGTGCAGCACGTCGGCCAGTTGTTGGCCCCACAACCATTTCTTCAGATCGGCCTTGCGGTCTTCGGCCAGCAATGCGCCGAGCGCGCCGTCGCGACTGCGCGAGGCGATGAAGGCTAGTGCCTCGGAATTCGGCCGGGCAATTTCGTAGTGCCTGGCGAGTGCATCGGCAAGACGCATATCGCCGATACCGCTGACATTCACCGGCGCATCCGCTGCCAGCCCGCTCAAACCGATCAGTTCGTCTACCAGTTCGGGACAGTTGCTCGGCCACACACCGAGCGCGTCGCCAACCTCGTATTCGAGGCCCGAATCGCCGGTCGACAACGAAAAATACCGCGTATCCTTCGACGCACCGTGCTTGTTGAGCCGCAAATTCTTCACGAGGCGCGAGGCGGCGGGATGAGCCTTGGTGGGCAACACGCCGGGTAACACCGAGGGGATCATGCCATCGGCCGGCACCTCGTGTAATGCGGCGTCCTCCTCCTTGATACGGGCGACGATCCGCTCGAGCCATGCATCGGCGGCGGGTTCGAATTCCGTGTCGCAGTCCGTGCGTGGCAGCAGACGCAGCGCGCCCTGCTCGGCGAGGCGCGCATCGAGATTGCGGCCATGACCGCAAAACTGGTCGTAGTTGCGATCGCCGAAGGCCAGCACGGCGTAGCGCACGTTGTCGAGGCGCGGCGCGTTGGCGGCCTTGAGTGCGCTCCAGAAGCTCTCGCCGTTATCTGGCGCATCGCCGTCGCCGAACGTGCTCGACATCAGCAGCACGTACTGCGCCCTCGCCAAAGTCGCCACGTCGTAATCGGCCATGCAGGAAGTGCGGATCTCGAAGCCCGACTCCATCAACTGTGTCGCGTAGCGTTCCGTCAACGACTCGATATTGCCCGTCTGCGATGCCCACAGCAGCAGCACCTTTGGACGTGCCCGCGCGATTCGCACAGCGGGGGCAGCGAACGCAGCATCGGACGAGACGCCAGAAGAGTTATCGGCAAGTCCAGGCGCTGTCGTAGCCGCGCGGCTATACAGTCCAGCCAGCATCCCGTCGAACCAGAGCCGGGTGGCGGTCGGCAACGGCGCGCTGGCGGGCATCACGGGCACGCCGTCCGTCTGAGCCTGCGGACCCGCGCTCGCGCGCAGGCCATTGATAAAACCGGCCACGTAGGCACGTTGTGCATCGTCGAGCAGCGGCACAGGCATGTCCTGCATGCCGAGCATGGCGGCGAGAGCGTCGATACGGGACATGTCCCCTTCCTTGATCGAACCGGCATCGGCCGCCAGCTGCGGGGCCGCGGCATCCATACCGGAGGAGATAGCGTCGGCGTCATCGGCCGCCGCACTGGGTTCGGGTGCGACGCGGCTCAACGCAACCGCGCAGAACTTGAGTTCCGGTTGCTGTGAGATCGGATCGACCGCATCGTTGGTCAGCGCGTTGATGCAGAGGTCTTCGCCGAATACGTCGTTCCAGTGCATCGGCGCAAAGCAGGCACCCGCCTGCACACGATCGGTCACTACGGCGGGCAGTACCGCACGGCCACGACGCGAACGCACTTCGACGCGGTCTTTGGCCTCGATGCCAAGCGCGGCTGCGTCTTCCGGATTGATCTCCACGAAGGGCCTGGGATTGAGCTTGTTCAGCATGGGCACCTTGCCGGTCTTCGTCATGGTGTGCCATTGATGCTGCAGGCGCCCCGTATTCAGGACGATCGGAAACTCCGGCACCGGCATCTCAGCCGGCTCGGTATGCGGCCGCGCGAAGAACACGGCTTTGCCGCTCGCGGTCGGGAAGACCAGCGCCGGACGAACGCCGTCGGACACTTCCCTGAGCGGCTGACTGATGCCATCGTTCAGATAACGCACGGGATTGCGGTCTCTTAACAACCCCGACGCATCCGGCGAACAGGGCCATTGCAGCGGCGACTCACGCAGCCGCGCGTGGCTCGCGCCGCGCAGGTCGTAACCGGTCTTCGGGTTCGAGGCTCGCGTGATCTCCGCGAACACTTCCTCTGCCGACGCATAGCTGAACGCGTCCGCAAAACCCATTTCGCAGGCCACCCGAGCGATGATCTGCCAGTCGGGCAGCGCCGCACCCGGCGGGTCAATCGCCTTCTGCATGAGCGTCATGTTGCGCTCGGAGTTGATCATCACGCCTTCCGCCTCAGCCCACAACGCGCCAGGCAAGAGGACGTCGGCATAGCGATTGGTTTCGGTGTCGAGAAACGCGTCCTGGGCGATTACCAGTTCCGCGGCCTGCAATCCGGCAATCACAGTCTGCCGGTTGGCGACGCTTGCGACCGGATTGGTGCAGATAATCCAGCACGCCTTAATATCGCCGTCCGCCATGCGCGAGAACATGTCGATAGTGCCCTGCCCGACTGCCGTCTTCAGCGTCCCGGGCGGCACTTGCCACAGGTCCTCGATAAACGCCCGGTCTTCTTCCACCAGCACGGAGCGCTGCCCCGGCAAACCCGGCCCCATGTAGCCCATCTCACGGCCGCCCATTGCATTGGGCTGGCCCGTCAGCGAAAGCGGCCCGCTACCGGGGCGGCAGATCTTGCCCGTCGCCAGATGGAGATTGCAAACGGCGTTGGTGTTCCAGGTGCCGTGCGTGCTCTGGTTCAGACCCATCGTCCAGCAGCTCATCCACTCCGGTGCTTCGCCTATCCATTGCGCCGCGGTGCGGATATCCGCCTCGGGGATGCCGGTGATTGCCGCGACTTTTTCCGGCGTGTAGTCGTCGAGAAAGGCCGGCATCGCCTCCCAGCCTTCCGTTGCGGTGGCGATGAACTCGAGGTCCGTATGACCGTTCTGATGCAGCAGATACAGCAGGCCGTTCAGCAACGCGAGATCGGTGCCCGGTTTGATCTGCATGAAGAGATCGGCCTTGTCCGCGGTCGTATTGCGGCGCGGATCGACCACGATCAGTCTGGCTCCGGCTTTGACGCGATCCATCATGCGCAGATAGAGGATCGGGTGACAGTCGGCCATGTTGGCGCCGATCACGAAGAACAGATCGGCCTTGTCGAAATCCTCGTACGAGCCCGGCGGACCATCCGCGCCCAGCGAGAGCTTGTAGCCGCTGCCGGCGCTTGCCATGCACAGACGCGAGTTCGATTCGATATTGTTGGTGCCGACAAAGCCCTTCGCGAGCTTGTTGGCGAGGTACTGCGCCTCGATCGACATCTGGCCCGATACGTAGAACGACAGCGCATCGGGGCCATACGTGTCCAGGATTTCGCGCAGACGGCGGCCGGTGTCGGCAATCACCTGGTCGACCGGCAGTGGAATCGGGTCGCCGTTGCGCTCGCGTCGTTCATAGGCGTTTTCGAGGCGTCCGGACTTGCTTAGCGCGACATGGGCCGACGACCCCTTGGTACACAGCCGGCCGAAATTGGTGGGATGTTCCTTGTCGCCGGCAATCTTGACGACCTGGCCATCCTCGACCTGCAGCACCATTCCGCAGCCGACGCCGCAGTAGGGGCACACCGTCTTGACGCTTGCGCTGCTCATTGCGTGAACGCCCCCGGCCCGATTAGACCGCTACCCATACGCGGCCATCCCTGACCTGCGCGGCGAAGGCGCTGACCGAATGCTCGGGCGCTTCGAGACACTCGCCGGTGCGCAGGTCGAAGTGCTGCTTGTAGATCGGCGAAGCCACCACGATGCGTTCACCGAGGTTGCCAATCAGTCCGCGCGACAGCACCGCCGCCTGCGAACAGGGATCGTAGTTGTCGATGGCATACACCCCACCCTCGCCGCGCGCGACGTTAAACACCGCCACCTGCCGTCCGGCCACCAGCGCGCAGACGCCGGTATCGGGCACGATGTCGTCGAGCGCGCAAACCGGCACCCAGTCAGGCGTATTTCGATCGTTGTTCATCAAGGACTCCTCGAGATGCATGACGCTGGATTCAAACGGTCTCGACGACCACGGGAACTGGAAACTGCCTGGCGGTCTCGCGCTCTGTCGGTGTCGCAGGACGGATCTGGCCGCGTTCCTCGACAAAGGTCACGTTCTCGTCGAGCTTGTCGCTGTTGACGAAATGACGGAAGCGCTTACGTGTCTCGGGATCGGTCACCGCCTTTTTCCACTCGCATTCGTACGTATCGATCACGTTCTGCATGTCCGCTTCCAGTTCCGCCGCGAGACCCAGCTTGTCGTGGACAACGACGTCGATCAGATAGTCGAGGCCGCCTTCGAGGTTGTCGCGCCATACGCTGGTGCGCTGCAGACGGTCGGCCGTGCGAACATAGAACATCAGGAAACGGTCGATGTAACGCGTGAGCGTCTCGCGATCGAGATCCGCTGCCAGCAGTTCCGCGTGGCGCGGCTTCATGCCGCCGTTGCCGCATACGTAGAGATTCCAGCCCTTCTCGGTGGCGATGATGCCGACATCCTTGCCTTGCGCCTCCGCACATTCGCGGGTGCAGCCCGACACGCCGAACTTGAGCTTGTGCGGCGAGCGCAGACCCTTGTAGCGGTTTTCCATCGCAACTGCGAGTCCGACCGAGTCGCCGACGCCATAGCGGCACCACGTCGAGCCCACACACGACTTCACCGTGCGCAACGACTTGCCATAGGCGTGACCCGATTCGAAACCGGCTGCGATCAGTTCTTCCCAGATCAGCGGCAACTGGTCGACACGGGCGCCGAACAGGTCGACGCGCTGGCCGCCGGTGATCTTCGTATAGAGGCCGTATTTCTTCGCCACCTGCCCAACGGCGATGAGTCCCTCTGGCGTGACCTCGCCACCCGGCATGCGCGGCACTACGGAATAGGTGCCGTCGCGCTGGATGTTGGCGAGGTAGTAATCGTTCGAGTCCTGCAGGCTCGCGTGTTCCTTCTTCAGCACGAACTCGTTCCAGCACGAGGCGAGAATGCTGGCGGCGACGGGCTTGCAGATATCGCAGCCCAGACCGTGGCCGTGCTTTTCGAGCAGTGCGCCGAAGCTCCTGATGCGCTCGACGCGCACGATGTGATGCAGTTCCTGGCGCGAGTACGGGAAGTGCTCGCATATGTGGTTGTTGACCGCCATGCCCTGCTTCTTCATTTCGGCTTTCATCACCTGCGTGACGAGCGGTACGCAACCGCCGCACGAGGTGCCGGCACAGGTCGCCGTCTTGAGGGCGCCGATGCTGGTGGCGCCGGCACACACTGCCGCGCAGATTTCGCCCTTGGAGACGTTGTTGCACGAGCAGATCTGCGCGCCTTCGGGCAATGCGTCAACGCCGAGCCCTGGCTTCGTCTTGCCGTCGCTGGCGGGCAAAATCAGGAATTCCGGTGCTTCAGGCAGCTCGATGCGGTTCAGCATCATCTGCAGCAGCGTGCCGTATTCGGCCGCATCGCCCACCATCACCGCGCCGAGCAGTTGCTTGCCGCACTCGGATACCACCAGCTTCTTGTAGACCTGCTTGCGCTCGTCGCTGAACTGGTACGAGCGGCTACCCGGCGTCTTGCCGTGCGCATCGCCGATGCTCGCCACATCCACGCCCATCAGCTTAAGCTTGGTGCTCATGTCCGCGCCTGCAAAGCCGGCCTCGTCGCCGAGCAGTTGCCGTGCCGCGATGCGCGCCATTTCGTAACCCGGCGCGACGAGGCCATACACCATGCCGTTCCACGCGGCGCACTCGCCAATGGCGAAGATGTCGGGGTCGCTGGTCCGGCAGGTGTCGTCGATCGCAATGCCGCCGCGCGGGCCCAGTTCGAGGCCGCAAGCGCGTGCGATCTCGTCGCGCGGACGGATGCCTGCGGAAAACACGATCATGTCGGTGTCGAGATGCGTGCCGTCGGCAAACTGCATGCGGTGCGTGCCCGCTTCGCCGTCGACGATCTCGAGCGTCTGCTTGCCGGTGAGAACCTGCACGCCCAGTTCCTCGATCTTGCTGCGCAGAACCCGGCCGCCGCCGTCGTCCACCTGTACCGCCATCAGGCGCGGTGCAAACTCGACGACGTGTGCCGCCAGCCCCATATCGTGCAGCGCCTTGGCGCATTCGAGCCCGAGCAGGCCGCCGCCCACCACCACCCCGGTCCTGGCGCGCGCACCGCAAGCCTGCATGGCTTCGAGATCTTCTATGGTGCGATAGACGAAGCAGTCCTGACGATCGTTGCCTTTAATTGGCGGCACGAAAGGTGTCGAACCGGTGGCGAGCACCAGTTTGTCGTACGACAGCGTTTCACCGGTCGAGATTGTCACGGTGCGCGCCGCGCGATCGACCGCTACCGCCTTCGCGTTGAGCTTGAGCAGTACGTTCTCGCGTTCGAAGAAGCCGGGCTTGACCAGCGACAGGTCTTCAGCGGACTTGCCCGAGAAGAATTCGGACAGATGCACGCGGTCGTAAGCAGGGCGCGGCTCTTCGCACAGCACGGTGATGTGCAGCGCGCAACGCGCGTCATCCACCAGAGATTCGAGGAGCTTGTGTCCCACCATCCCGTGGCCGACGACCACAACGTTCATGACAGGGGTTTCGTCAGTTTCCAGCTCGGTTCGCGACATGATTTTCGTCCGGCAAATAAAAAAGCGTCCCGTGGATCATCCAGCCGTTCAGCGGTTGAATTCGGGGCAACAACTGTCCATACGTTCCACTTCCCGCTCGCTCACGCACCGCTATCGGCGCGCACACCCGCCGGTGTCGAAAGCGGATTGGCCACCACCAGACCCTCGGCCGGTAGCGCCCATTTGAGCCAACGGGCACGATGCAGCACGACCAGCGCGAAGGCGAGCGCCGAGATCACGCCAAAGGTCGCGAAGCCCATCTGGTAACTGCCCGTGCTTTCCTTGGCCATCCCCATGATGACCGGCAGATAGAAGCCGCCGATCCCGCCGGCCGCGCCAACGATCCCCGACATCAGGCCGGTCTTGCCCTTCCAGCGTTGCGGCACGAGCTGGAAGGTGGCGCCGTTGCCAAGGCCGAAGCACAGATAGGTGACCACCAGCAATGCGATGCCGGCTCCGAGCGGCGGCATCCATGCGGCGAACGCGAAGTCGCACAGCGAAATACCGGCAAGCAGCAACACGAGAGCGCGCACACCGGAGATGCGGTCGGCGATCAGGCCGCCAATCGGACGCACCAGTGCGCCAGTAAACGCGAGCAGCGACATGAAGAGCCCCGCTTCGAGCTTGGGTAACTGATAGAGCGACACCAGCAGCGTCGTCACGTAAGACGACATGCCGACGAAGCCGCCGAAGGTGATGCTGTAGACGAGCATCACGACCCACGTGTCGCCTTCAGCCAGCACGCTGCGGTAATGCTTCGGCAACACCGCGATGGCAAGCAGCGCACCCAGCACGGGCAGCAGTAATACCCCCGTTTTTCCGCCGCCAAAAACACCCGCATGCACGGCCAGAACAAGCGCGATCAGTCCGCCCAGGGTGACGCAGAAACTGCGGAAAGCGCGCGGCGCGCTACCCGTTTTCGCGCCGAGGTCCTTCGCCCAGAAGAACAGCGCGACCGCCGCGAGAGCCAGCAACGGCAGCGCCGCGCCGGCCGCTTTGGCCCACCCGAAGTGGTCCGCGAGACTGGGGAACATGAAGCCGTCGAGCACCGCGCCGATATTGCCCGCGGCGGCGAGGCCGAGCACGAGGCCTTGCACCTTCGGCGGATAGTTGCTGCCTGCCATCGGCAAGGCCACGGCAAAACTTGCGCCGCCTACGCCGAGGAACACGCCGAGCACCAGCAGCGTCACGTAGGACGGCGGCGTCGGCGACAACAGTAGGACAACTGAAGGCAGCGCGGAGAGCGCCACACCAAGCAAGGCGATACGGCGGCCGTCGTAAGCCTGGTACAGGTTGCCGAGCGTCACCCGCAGAATGGCCGCACCCAGCACCGGCACCGCGACGAGGAAACCCAGTTCCGCGGGCGACATCGCAATGTCCTTGTGGATGAACGGTGCCAACGGGCCAAACATCACCCACACGGTGAACCCGGTGTCGAAGTATAGAAAGCACGCTAACAACGCACGCCAGTTGCCGCTTTTTAACGAATCCAATAGGTGTTTCATGGGTCTCTCTCGCAGGGTGAAGGCGTTGAAAAATTCGCGGCAAAAAAAATGGAGTGCAAAAAAAAAGCGTCCCGAGTGCCCAGTGCGCTCCGATATCTCGGTGGCTTCTGGGTACTCGGGACGCCGTTGTCCCTGTGGGCCGCTTTAGACGGGCAGCCCCTCAAGTGTGCGATACGTTGAGGCCGTCGTTGGCCTCGCTACGTTGCAATGCAATAGATATGCCATGAGCGCAGCCGGGCTGACGATGCGAACCGCGCCGACGCTCGCGGCCGATGCTCGCGTGATCCTGGCGAAGCGCTGTGGAATAAGGCTGAGCGACGCACCGGCCAAGGACCTGAACCAGTGAATTTGCGCGTGAAAACAGGGGTTTCTTCGCGACCGCGCTCTGCGTTCTCGCGATGAGTCGCGCGCTCTTCCGGCGCAGCATGAATTGAGTTGGTGCAACGTTGTGGTGCGTCGCACCATCTTATTGCACCGCCGTGCAGTCCAAGTCCCTGGCACGGCGCAAGCAGCAGCACCGATGTAGCGGTAACATCCGTACTCGCGCTTAAGCGAACGCTGCGTAGTGTCGCGTCAAGGCCGGTGTCAAAGCGTTCAGGCCCGCACCTTCCAGAAAGCTGACACCCCGGGCAAACCGCCTGCGCGTTCGAGCGGCCTCGAGAAGCCGCGCGATCCCCATTCTTCTATATAGACGGCATGTCACAGCACCCCAAGACAGTACGGCCCCTGGTCATCGCCGCGGTGATGGCCTCCATGGCAATGGTCGCCATCGAAGCCACCATCGTCTCCACCGCCATGCCGCAGATCGTCACGCAGCTCGGCGGCCTGCATCTCTACAGTTGGGTCTTCTCGTCATTCCTGCTCGCGCAGACCGCGATGACGGTCGTGTTCGGCAAACTCGCGGACCTGTACGGCCGCAAGCCCATTGTCCTGATCGGCATCGTCATCTTTCTGGTGGGTTCGGTGCTCGCGGGCTTCGCGTGGTCGATGCCGGCGATGATCGTGTTCCGACTGATACAAGGCGTCGGCGCCGGAGCCATCCAGCCCGTCACGCTCACGATCGTCGGCGATCTGTACCCCGCACGCGAACGCGGCAAGATCCAGGGCTACCTCGCGAGCGTCTGGGCCATCGCTGCCGTGATCGGTCCGATGGCCGGTGGCCTGCTGATTCGCGACCTGTCGTGGGCGTGGATCTTCTGGATCAACATTCCGATCGGACTCGCCTCCGCGGCCGGCTTTCTTGCGTTCCTGCACGAACATGAAAGGCACGGGCGCCCGTCCATCGACTTCGCAGGCGCCACCCTCTTCACCGTATCGATCGGCGCGCTGATGATGGGCCTCACCGACGTGGGCAGTTCCAGCGACGCGCTGGTGGCATTCGAATTCGCGCTGTTCGTCGTCTGCGGGGTCCTGTTCGTGTGGCAGGAGCGCCGCGCCGCCGACCCGATGATTTCATTTGCCTTGTGGGGTCACCGGCCCATCGCCGCCTGCAATGTCGCCACCGTGCTGTCGGGCATGGCGCTGATGGGCCTGACCAGTTTTCTGCCAATGTACGTGCAGGGTGTACTGGGCCGCTCGCCAGTGGTCGCCGGCCTCGCCTTAACCATGATCATGCTGGGCTGGCCGAGCGGTGCAACGCTGGCGGCCCGCTCGTTTCATCGGCTCGGCTTGCGGCGCACGCTGATCGGCGGCAGTGTGTTTTTGCCGCTCGGGGGCGTGTTCTTCGCGACGCTGAACCCGGACAGCAGTCCGGTGCTCGCGGGGATCGGCTCGCTGGTAATCGGCTTCGGCATGGGGATTGTCAGCGTCAGTTCGCTGATCCTGATCCAGGAAATCGTCGAGCCGTCGGAACGCGGCAGTGCGACTGCGTCGAATCTGTTCTCGCGCAATCTCGGCAGCACGCTCGGCGCTGCCATGTTCGGCGCGGTGCTGAATTACGGGCTCGCGCATTCATCCACGATCGCCGCCGTGACCGCGGACCAGCTCCGGCAGATTCTCGACTCGGCGCCGGGCAATACTGCAAGTGGCGCGGCCGTGCGGCTCGCGCTCCATCAATCGCTGCATCTGACTTTCACGTCCATTCTGGTCATCACCGTGTTTTCCGTACTCTCGGTGATGCTGGTTCCTGCGATCAAGCTGAGTCAGGCGCGCGCAGCTTCAGCAAATTGAAGCGACGGAAAAGGCCGCATCCTTAAAGCATGGCGTCGAGCATGCGCGCAGTAATAACGCGCGCCGAAAATGCACGATTCTCGCGGCTCGGCTAGACTGCAAAAAATCGCCAAATAGAACGGCAGTGCTCATTCCCAGGTGGTTCAGTCAAGCCGCCGCGGGTCTGATGCTTGCTAGCGCAACCAGATTAATGCTCTGACGAATATGCGAACGGATTCTAGAGACAACTCCATCCCGATCGTTGCCACATTGAACACAGTGATTTGCCGCGGCGCGAATATTCAGCCCGCCCGTATGGCTCTAGAATGCCCTTCGTCTTTCAGACAGCGAATTCATCGCGCAAACGGCCGATTGCGCAATTAGCACGAGGCAGGGCCCGTAAAGGGCAACACGTCGACAAGCAGCAGCCATGAGACGATTAACGGCGAGCTTGCAGCGCGTGTCTAAACAATAAGCATCTGCCGATAAAACAATTTACTCGAGCGGTCGGAAATCCCAATGCGAACCAGCAAGCAACCTCTGCCAGGAAAACTTTTCCGCGCCTTAGTGTTTTGCGCGCTAACTGTCGGTGCAGCAGCGGCTCATGCCGACGAATTCGGTGTGCAAATTTCCGGAGGCGTCGCGGACCATGATGTAAAAAAAGCCGATCTCGGCTTTGTCTGGGACCCCGGTTTAACCTGGTGGGAAATCGGCGGATATCACTTCACCGTCGTCGGCGAGGCGCACGTCGCCTATTGGGACATCCGGGAATCCGATGCCGCCCACCCCGACATCTGGGAATTCGGTCTGACGCCGGTGTTTCGCTTCATCAAGAGCTCGGGATGGTTCCGGCCGTATATTGAAGGCGGTGTCGGAGTGCGCCTGCTGGACCATGTACGGGAGACGGAGGACCGCACCTTCTCGTCGTCGTTCCAGTTCGCCGATATGATCGGCGTGGGTGCGCAGTTCGGCGGCCATCAGCAATACCAGGCCGGTTTCCGCTTCCAGCATCTGTCGAACGCGGGCCTCGAGCACCCCAACCCTGGCGTCAATTTCAGCGAAATTTACCTGCAATACAACTTCTGAGCACAATCGCCGTGGCCGCGTTGTGGCCGATAAGCACAAGGTGTTCCTGAATCCGGCCACCGCGTGCTATCGTTGGGTTGCATCTCAGGACGGTTCGCGCACCGTCGGGAACCGAACGCAACTTGTCGTAGCGGGTATCGCCATGAGTGATGTACGCCTCCATCTGAGCCCACGCGATCGCGTGGAACTGCTTTGCTGGCTCACCTGCGGGAGCCTCGGCGCCTATTACCTCAATGAGACCTGGCCGGAACCCTCCTTCCACGTGCAGGCGGCCCACAAGTGGCTCGACCGTCACTTACGGGAAGCTGACTGGCTGAGCGTCGCCAAACTCTCCGCGATGGCGCTGGAGATCGCCGCCCGGCACGCACACTTTGTCGAAGCGGAGTGGGCCCGTGACGCTGTCGAAGAAATCCTCGACACCGACGACCTCGACTTCCAGGCGCGGCTCGTCACCCAGGTGCTGGGTGACTGCCAGTATGCGCTGGCGGACAAGCGCATCGCGGACTGAGCGCAAGCGGGCGCTGTCGGCCCGCAGGTTTTCGCGTCACTCGCCGCGGCGCCGACGCAACGGTCGAAGAATTCCATCCGGCCAATGCAGCGCATCAGGCTTATCCCCCTGATTAATCAGGATTACTTTGCATTCGTATGATGCACTGTGTATCACCCTGCGTTGACTCCACCGTCCGGCAAAGCCGTCGTCACAGGCACTCTACGAGTAGAGCCGAACGCCAAACGTTTGCGTAAGGGACCGAAAGGATTTTCTGCGCATCGCGCGCCCTCCTGTCCTCGCACAAGCCCGCCCCGTCTGAGGTTGCGGCATTTATTAAAGTGTATCCCCGCGCTAAAGAAATCGGCAAAAAAGTCGTTATACACGGGTAAGCGGCAGCAAAATATGCCGCCAGTCAGCGAGTCCGCAGAGACCGCTTGAGCAGGGCCAAACACTCCGCAGGGGAACACATTGAATCAGCAACAGTCGTCAAGGTCGCGGACCGCGGCTCCGGGCGAAGTCATCTTCTCCGAGGGCTATGTCGGGACCTCAGCCCTCTACGTCATTGCCGACGGCAAAGTCGAAATCTCCACACAGTGCGACGAAAAGCGGGTGATCCTCGCAACCCTGGGCAAGGGCGAAATCTTCGGCGAATCGGCGCTACTGCCGTCCGAGCCACGTGGTTCCACCGCAAAGGCGCTCACCTTCTGCCGTTTGACCGTCATCGAAACCAGCGTCGTCGAGGAGGAAATGGAGCGCGTCTCGCCTCTGCTGCGCCATCTGGTACGCACGATGATTCGCCGCACGAGGCGCAAGGACGAATTGCTCGCAACCTATACGCATGCCGACTTCCTGCCCGGTGTTCTCTCCTATGCGCACGTGCTGGCTCTGATGGCCGGCGCCGATACCCAGAGCCGTGCGCGCCGCGCGCCGGGCGAAGAAGTGTCGGTGCCGCTCGCCGAGGTCATCAGGAAGTGCCGCGCAATTGCAGGCCATTCCCGTTTGCACGTAATGGCCATGCTCAAACGGATGGAAAAACTCAATCTGGTGAGCTTCGATGCAGGACGCCCCGAGTACATCGGCAAGGGCGGGGTCGCGAGCGAAGACGGTGCAGCGGGCCGACATATGGTCAGTTTTGACCCGATCCGCCTCATCGAGCGCGCCCAGCAAGTGGCCGATCACGAACTGGATCTCGCGATCACCGGTGAACTCGAGCTGATCGAACTGTCCGATCTGGAAGCGTTGATCGGTGTCGAAAAGCAGCTGATTCTCAAGAAGCTTTCCCACTCGGAAATCGCTGAGGATATCTTTGCGTTTCGCAAGAGCAAGGTGCTGAACTACGTCGAAGAGCACGGCACGGCCTATTTCTCGAAGCGAAAAATACGTACCCCCAGCCAGCTCGAATCGCTAGGCGATCTCGAGTTTGTCGACCAGCGGACGCTGTTCGACGCCGTGAGTGCGTTCGACACCTACGACCTCGCCAAGCTGCTTGCCACGATGACTGATCAGACGATCGCCGACCGGCTGCTCTCGGTCATGACGCAGGCGCGCCAGAAGGAGATTTCGTGGATCATGCGACGCGACATCAAGATCGATCCGCTCGAGATCCCGGAGATCGAGCAGCGCTTTCTCGAGCTGGTGAAGAGCATCAAATCGCCTTCAGTGAATCCATCGGTCCCGATCGGGTCGCCCATCTAGCCCGCCGCGTGCCATTGAACCGGTCCAACGCACAATCCTTCAATTGAATTGTCGAGGTCTTGTATGGATTTCCTGACGCTGTGTGGCGCGGTTGTGGGCATCGCGGCCATTGTGCTGGGCTTTGCGCTGGAAGGTGGACGGTTTGCGTCGCTGTTCCAGCTTGAGGCGCTCGTGATCGTGCTGGGCGGCACGATCGGCGCCGTGATGGTTCAGAACAGTTGGGGCCGCTTTGCCGATGGTGTCAGGCAGCTTCGCTTCGCCTTCATCGCCGCCAAACCGGTCGATCAGGAAAACCTCTCTGTGCTGCTCGAATGGGGACACAAAGCCAAGCTGAACGGCATGCTCGCGTTCGAATCGATGGACCCGGCAGGCATTCATCCGTTTGCCAAACGCGGGCTCGAGCTGATCGCCAATGGCGTCTCCACCGCTGTGATCGAAGACGCATTGCAACGCGAACTGGATGCCTACGAGCGCAACCACATGGCCGCGGCGCGGATCTGGCTGCAAGCGGGCGGCTACGCACCGACCTTCGGCATCCTCGGCGCCGTGCTAGGCCTGATCCAGGTGACGGGGCACATTCTCGAGCCCGAGAGACTCGGCCAAGGTGTGGCGGTCGCCTTCGTGACGACGCTCTACGGCCTCGCGCTCGCCAACATACTGTTCCTGCCCATCTACGGCAAGATCAAGGCGCAGGTGGATAGCGAACTGCGCTACCGGAAACTGTATTTCGATGGACTGCTTGCCATCTCGCGCCGGGAGTCGCCGCAAACCATCGAGACGCGCCTCACCGGCGACGTGCGCGAGCGCTCAAAAGCATTGCTGGCATAGCACGCATGGCTCTCGCAGGCGAAAAGCCCAATCCGAAGCTGGACGATGACGCCGAGGCTCGCCCCGAGCGCTGGCTTCTCTCGTACTCGGATCTTGTCACCACGCTGATGGTGCTGTTTCTGGCGCTGTATGCGATCCAGCTGGCGAAGTACCACGAACTGGAAATCAAGCTTCTCGAATCCGCGCGCAGCGTCAAGAACGACAGGAGCGCTGCCGGCATCGCTGCACATGGCGCGGCGAACGGCAAACAGGAAGCGGTGCGGGCCGGGTTGTTGTCGCTCCTGAGAGCGCTGCGCGACAGAGGCCAGATCAATATCGACGAAGAATCGGGCAGCGTGGAAATCAGCATCAATGCAAAAATCCTGTTTCGCGCGGGCGATGCGCACTTGCTGCCGGACTCGACCAGCGTGCTCGATCAGGTGGCTGCGGCGTTGAAGGGCTACTCCACTCACAACATCCTGGTGGAAGGTCACACCGACAGTTCACCGATCTCCAACGCCAAATACGAATCCAACTGGGAACTGTCGTCGGCACGCGCCGGCGCCGTGGTGCGGTTCCTGGTGGACCGAGGCATCGAACCGCAGCGGCTGGCGGCCATCGGCCACTCCGACAATATCCCTCTGTTGCTTGGCGACGACGCGGCAGCTCGCGCAGCAAACCGGCGCGTGACGATACTGGTGCAGTATTAGCTATCCGGTGCCTGTTGCGGCGCCACCGCGCATTTCCACACTTTCCAGGCTCAGACGAAAGCCAGTGCTGCTACGCTATACGTGCAGACACCGCGCGCCGCGCGCGCCATAAGACCTGCCCCGCCACCCGTACGGAGCTTTCATGAGACACCATCGCCCGCGACCACCGAGTTTTCAAGGCGAGCATTCCCATGCCGATCTGCGCGATCTAACCTTGACGTTCGCACCGATCGCCGTGTTCGTGGTGCTGGTGATCACGCTGGTGATCTGGCTGGTGGATCCGGCGCCGCCACGTACGATCGTCATGAGCGCCGGCCCGCACGACAGTTCGTTCCTGCAGGCCGCCAACGAATACAAAAAGATTCTCGCCCGTAACGGCATCACGCTGAAGGTGCTGGAATCGGACGGCTCGCTGCAGAACCTGCAACGGCTGCTGGACCCAAAACAGCATGTGGACGTCGCGCTGGTGCAAGGCGGCGTAACCGATGGGCTCGGGGCTTCCTCGTTGATGTCGCTTGGCAGCGTGTTCTATGACCCGATCGTGGTGTTCTATCGCGGCAGCGGCATTACGCGGCTCGCGCAACTCGAAGGCAAACGCATCGCCGTGGGCCGCGAAGGCAGCGGCACGCGGGTGCTGGCGCTTAACCTGCTGGCCGCGAACGGCATCGTGCCTGGCCAGAACACGACGCTGTTGCCCGCCGACGGGCTGGAAGCCGCCACGAAGCTGGTCTCGGGCGACGCCGATGCCGCGATCCTCAACGGCGATTCGGCCACCCGCGCCCTGATGCTGCGGCTATTGCGCGTGCCCGGTATCTCCGTGATGGACTTCGAGGAAGCGAGCGCCTATACGCGGCTCTTTCCGTATCTGGATGAAATCGACCTGCCGCCCGGCGTGCTCGACCTGCGCCACAAAATCCCGAACGACACCATCCATCTGATCAGCCCGACCGTGGAAATCATCGCGCGTACCAGGCTGCACCCCGCCATCTCCGATCTGCTGATCGAAGCTGCGCAGGAGATTCACGGCATGCCCGGCCTTCTGCAGCACGCGGGACAATTTCCGAGCCCGATCCAGCACGAGTATCCGATCAGCGACGACGCGCAGCGCTACTACAAGACCGGCAAGAGCTTTCTCTACCGCAATCTGCCGTTCTGGCTGGCGAGCGTCGGCGATCGCACTCTGGTTCTGCTGCTGCCAGTCGCCGTGCTGCTGTTCCCCGCCATGCGGCTGGTGCCGGCACTGTACCGCTGGCGTGTCCGCTCGCGCATCTATCGCAACTACGGTTCGCTGATCGCAATCGAGCGCGAGGCGCTGAAGGATCCGTCGCAGGCCCAACGCGATGCGCTTGTCGAGGAGCTCGACCAGATCGAAGACTCGCTCAACAGCCTGCGCATGCCGCTCGCCTACGCCGATGCGTTTTACGTATTACGCGAGCATGTCGGCTTCGTGCGCTCGCGCCTCGTTCAAGGAAACGCATAGCGGCGAGCTGCACTTCCCTGCTCCGTCACGTTCTGCGAACGCAGGTTAGCGACACCGCGGCGAAAAAAAGTGTATGTTGCCATGTGCCTGCGGAGTCGCTCCGCCAACCCAGCCAGCCCTCGTCTTCGGGAGACCGCAATGATGAACCTCAGCGCGCTGGACCTCTCGCGATTGCAGTTTGCGTTCACGGTATCGTTCCACATCATCTTCCCGGCGATGAGCATCGGCCTTGCCAGCTTCATCGCCGTGCTGGAAGCGGCGTGGCTGAAAAGCGGCAAACCGCACTACAAGGAACTGTGCCTGTACTGGTCGAAGGTCTTCGCGATCGGTTTCGGTATGGGCGTCGTCTCCGGTGTGGTGATGGCGTACCAGTTCGGCACCAACTGGGCCGGCTTTTCGAAATTCGCCGGGCCTATCACCGGACCGCTCCTCACCTACGAGGTGATGACCGCGTTCTTTCTCGAGGCCGGCTTTCTCGGCATCATGCTGTTCGGCTGGGATCGCGTGGGACGCAAGGCGCATTTCGGGGCGACGCTGCTGGTCGCCACCGGCACGCTGATTTCCACCTTCTGGATTCTCGCCTCCAATAGCTGGATGCAGACCCCGCAGGGCTTCACGATCGAGGACGGTCACGTAGTGCCGCAGGACTGGCTGAAGATCATCTTCAACCCCTCGTTCCCCTACCGGCTCGCCCATATGGCGATCGCCGCGTTCATCGTCGGCGCGCTGGTTGTTGCTGCCACCGGCGCGTGGCATCTGTTGCGCGGCCGGCGCGACCCCGCCGTCAAAACCATGTTTTCGATGGCGCTCTGGCTATTGCTGGTGCTCGCGCCGATCCAGGCGCTGGTGGGCGATCAGCATGGCCTGAACACGCGCAAATACCAGCCTGCGAAGATCGCGGCTATCGAAGGTCTGTGGGAAACCGAGCACGGCGGAACCGCGCTCAACCTGATCGGCTTTCCGGACATGCAGGCCGAAGTGACCCGCTACGCGATCCAGATTCCGCATCTCGGCAGCCTGATCCTGACGCACTCGTGGGACGGCGAAATTCGCGGCCTGAAAGAGTTTCCGAAAGAGGACCGGCCGAATTCGTCGATCATCTTCTGGACCTTTCGCGTCATGGCGGGCCTCGGCATGCTGATGATCTTGCTCGCGTTGATCGGACTGGTGCTGCGGCGCCACGGCCGTGTTTACGAAAACCGTCTGTTCCAGCGCATCATGGTGGCCATGGGGCCGGCCGGATTCGTGACGCTGCTTGCCGGCTGGGTGACGACCGAAGCGGGCCGCCAGCCGTGGGTGGTATACGGCGTGCTGCGCACCGCGCAAGCGGTGTCGCCAGTGACCCAGCAGGACGTGAGCGTGTCGCTGATGATCTTCGTGATCGTGTATTGCCTGGTGTTCTGCACGGGCATCTACTACATCCTCAAGCTGCTGCGCATCGGCCCAGCCTACGAGGACGCAGGGCCGCGCAATGCGAGCGCCGCCGATACGAACAGCAGCGGCCGGCGGCCGCTCGCCGCAGTCGAATGATGCGCCCGGTGGAGCAGGAACCGGCACCCGAGGCAAACGGCAACATCCCGCGAACCTCTACTCACCTGAAGCGGAGCACAGCATGGACGTGACGACGATCTGGGCCGCGATTATCGCCTTAGGGCTCTTCATGTATGTCGCCCTCGATGGCTTCGATCTCGGCATCGGGATGATTTTCCCGTTCTTCCCCGACGACGGCGAGCGCGACCTGATGATCGCGACCATTGCGCCAGTCTGGGACGGCAACGAGACCTGGCTGGTGCTCGGCGGCGCAGCGCTCTTTGCGGTGTTTCCCGCGGTCTATTCGATCGTGCTCTCGGCGCTGTATCTGCCGATCGTCACGATGCTCGTCTGCCTGATTTTTCGCGGCGTTTCCTTTGAAATCCGCGAGAAGGCAACCCGCACCAAAAACCTCTGGAACCTCGCCTTCATCGCCGGATCGGGTGGCGCGTCGTTTTTTCAGGGCGTCATTCTGGGCGCCTACCTGCAGGGTATTCCGGTGACGAACGGCGTGTTCGCCGGGCCGCCGTTTTTCTGGCTGACACCATTCAGCCTGCTCACCGGCTTTGGCCTGATGGCGACATACGCATTGCTCGGCGCCTGCTGGCTCATCATGAAGACCGAGGGCGACCTGCAACATCGTCTGCACGAGGTCGTGCGTCCCCTCACTTTCGTGCTGCTCGGCTTCATGGTGGTGGTGTCGATCTGGACGCCGCTGACCGACGCGAAAATCGCGGCGCGCTGGTTCGATTCGGGCCTGCTGCATCGCTTGCTGCCGGTGCCGTTTCTCGTCGTGATTACCGCGCTGTTTATGCTCCGCGCGCTGAGACGCCGGCACGACAACACGCCGTTTCTGCTGACGCTGCTGCTGATCCTGCTCGGCTACATTGGCCTGCTCGTTAGCATCTGGCCGTATGCGATACCGTACGCCATCACGCTCCAGGACGCCGCTGCGCCGCGCTCGAGTCAGCTCTTCACGCTGGTGGGTGCGGTAATCATCCTGCCGGTGATTCTGATCTACACGACACTCGGATATCACGTGTTCCGCGGCAAGTCTGCGCCGGGTGCGAAGTACCACTAAGCTTTGACAAGGTACGCTGCAATGCGACTTTCCTGGCCCCCGACTACACAAAAGCAGACCGCTTCTTCGCTCGTGCAACCAGGCACGGCGAAACGCCCTGCTCCTACGCGGCTCAAGCGCGTGCTCTGGTTCGTCGCCCTGTGGTGCGCAGGCGTGGCAGGGGCAATGTTGCTCGCGCTGCCATTCCGCCTGTTGATGCAGGCTGCCATGCGCTGAGGCCGGCAACACCGTAAGTACCGTAAGTAGCCTGAGCTGACGCAAAGCGAGCCGTAGCGCTCGGCTCACGCCTCCCGAACGCCTTGCACGCGTTCCTGCAGGAACTGCACAAAGGTGCGCACCTTGCTCGAATGGCGGCGATTCGGCAGGTAAGCCGCGTAGACCGCCGACCGGCCGGCATGCGGATTGATTTCGGCGTCGGCAAACAGGCGCACGAGGCGGCCCGCGTGAATCTCCGCTGCGACCAGCCATTCCGGCAGCAAGGCGATGCCGCGGCCCGCAAGCACCGCTTCCAGCAGAATGTCCGGATTATTGGCAATCATGCGGCCCTCCACTTCGACGCGCACCTCGGTCTCGCCCCGCAGGAAAGTCCAGATCTGGCGCGCGGGCCGATAGGTTCCGCCATAGCCGAAGCGCAGGCACTCGTGCGCGGCCAATTCCTGCGGCTCGGACGGCAGGCCGCAGCGCGCGAAATACGCGGGACTCGCGACCACGAAGCGCGCGTTATCGGCCAGTTTTCTGATGACCAGGTGTTCGTCACGCGACGGCAGGCCGATCCGGACCGCGACATCGATCCGCTCGGCGGCAAGATCGACGTAATAGTCGCCGACCACGACGTCGAGCACCATGCGCGGATAGGTGGCGAGAAAGCTCGCCAGATGCGGCGCGAGTTGCAGCCGGCTGTACGCGGTCGGCACGGAAATGCGTAGCACCCCGACTGGCGACGCCCCGCTATCGAAGATGCTGTCGTCGGCCACCGCGAGATCGTCGAGTACCTTGCTGATCTGCTCGACGTAGGCCGTACCGGCATCGGTCAGGCTGACGCACCGCGTCGTGCGGGTCAGCAACGCGGTACCGAGCGAAGCTTCGAGCGCGTCCATCAAACGTGTGACGGACGAAGTGGCAACACCCAGCCGCTGGGCCGCTTTGGAAAAGCCACCCGCCTCGGCCACTTCCAGCAAGGTATTCAAGGCAACCAGCTTGTCCACTTCCCGACCTCCTCCGGTAACGTCGAGGCCGGACCCAAACGGTACAACTCGACGCCTGGCGTTGCGCTGCACGCAACGCCAGGTTGCTCAATGGACGTATTCTACTCACGTATCGCAACCGATATCCTATGCGGGTTCGTCAATCAGGATTTGCCATGACCTCCAACTCACCCGCCGCCAGCGCAAATGGCGGCACCGTCCAGATGACTCGCGGCCTGACCGCGATGTTCGCCTTCTGCTGCGGCGCGATCGTCGCCAACATCTACTACGCCCAGCCGATCACCGAACTGATCGCACCGGACATCCATATGACGGGCGGCACGGCCAGCCTGATCGTCTCGCTGACGCAGATCGGCTACGCCCTGGGACTGTTCTTCCTCGTCCCGCTCGGCGATCTGCTGGAAAACCGCAAGCTGATGATCACAACGGCGCTCGTCGCCATCGTCAGTCTCGCGCTGGCCGCCGTGACACGTCAGCCGAGCGCGTTTCTGGCGATCTCGCTACTGGTCGGGTTCAGTTCGGTTGCGGTGCAGATCCTGATTCCGTTGGCGGCGCACCTCGCGCCCGACGAAACGCGCGGCCGCGTGGTCGGCAACATCATGAGCGGCCTGCTGCTCGGCATCCTGCTGTCGCGGCCGCTCTCAAGCGTGGTGGCCGGGCATTTCGGCTGGCGCGTCGTGTTCGGCGCGGCCGCTGTGGTGATGGCGATCGTGACAACCGTGCTCGCGCTGACGATTCCGCCGCGCCAACCCTCGCACCAGGCGACCTACTTCCAGTTGATCCATTCGCTCGGCGAACTGGTCGCTACGTTGCCGGTGCTGCGTCATCGTGCGCTGTATCAGGGCTTGATGTTCGCTACCTTCAGCCTCTTCTGGACCACCGTGCCGATTGAGCTGACACGTCATTACGGGCTGTCGCAGAACGGCATTGCGCTGTTCGCCCTGGTCGGCGCAATTGGCGCCACCTCCGCGCCGATTGCGGGACGCCTTGCCGATGCGGGCCACTCGGTTAGCGCAACACTGGTCGCGCTGGTGATCGCCGCGCTCGCCTTTACGCCCTCGCTGATTCATCCCGCGTGGGGCGTTGGCGGTCTCGTCGTTACGGGTGTCGTGCTCGACTTCGCCGCGCAGATGAACATGGTGATCGGCCAACGTGCGATCTACGGCCTGCATGCGGCGAGCCGCAACCGTCTGAATGCCCTGTATATGACGAGCATTTTTATCGGCGGCGCGCTCGGCTCGTCGCTCGCGAGTACGCTGTATGAGCACGGCGGCTGGACCTTGACCGCCATCGTCGCGAGCGTGTTTCCGCTGCTCGCGCTGCTGCATTACCTCACGATCGGCAGGCCGGTCGCGGTCGCAATGGCCTGACTGGCAATCAGCACACCCCGCTTTACCAGGACGAATACAGCGAGCGCAGCCTGGACCGGGCACAAGGAATGCTGCGACAACGTGGATGAACACGCCGGAAGCTTCGCTTGCCGGCGCCTCGACGCAAAATCCACCCGGCCCGAAACCAACTAACGGTAACTGCAGGCCAAATCAAGGTAGGATTATCGACTACTCTCAATCCGCCCCGCCGCCAGGAATCCCATGCCAAGCCAACACGCAGCCAGCGTCTCGCTGACTGTATCCCCGCGCCAGTACGCCGTCGCGCGAATCGCACGATGAGCACGCCAGCGCGATTTCCGGTAGTTGGCATCGGCGCCTCCGCGGGCGGTATCGAAGCGCTTGAAGGGTTTTTCCGCGGTATGCCTGAAGAGCCGGAGCTGGCCCTCGTGATCGTTACGCATCTCGGTCCCGCACGCGACAGCCTGTTGTCCGAGATTGTCGGGCGCTATACCACGATGCCGGTGCATGTGGTGGTAGACGGCGAGCCGGTCCAGAAGAATCATGTCTACGTGCTGCCCTCGGACGCCATGCTCGGCGTCGAAAAGGGGCATCTGCGTCTCCATCCGCAAAACGCGTTGCACCGCGAACGCAAACCGATCGATGTGTTTTTCAGCTCGCTCGCCGAAGACCAGGGCGAGCTGGCGGTGTGTGTGGTGTTGTCCGGCGGCGACTCGGACGGCACGCTTGGCCTCAAAGCCGTCAAGGAACGCGGCGGCCTGACGATGGCGCAGGTTGCCGACGGTTTTGGGCCGCAACACGCCAACATGCCGGATAGTGCCATCGCCACCGGGCTCGTCGACTACGCGCTGCCAGTCGAGGCAATGGGCAACAAGCTGGCGGAGTTTGCCCGCAGCGCTTACGTGCTGGACGACATTGCGTTCAGCGCCAGCGCCCAGGAAGAGCTGCAAAAGATCGAGCAGGCGCAGGCGGAGATCTACGGCATTTTGCGTGGCCAGATCAGCCACGACTTCAGCGGCTACAAGCTCAAGACCTTCATGCGACGTGTGCAACGGCGTATGCAGGTGGTGCAGATCGGTCATCTGGAAGCGTACGTTGCACACCTGCGCGATCATCAGCAGGAAGTCAACGCGCTGTTTCGCGATCTGCTGATCAACGTGACCAACTTTTTTCGCGACGCCGAAGCGTTCGATGCGCTTGCCGAACTGGTCGTGTCCAGGCTCTTCGAGGCGCGCGGCATCGACGATATCGTGCGCATCTGGGTTCCCGGTTGCGCCACCGGCGAGGAAGTGTATTCGCTCGCCATCCTGCTGCGCGAGCATATGGATCAGCTCGCGGTCGTGCCGCGCGTGCAGATCTTCGCCACCGATATCGACGACCGGGCCCTCGCCGTCGCACGCGCCGCCAGGTATCCGGCCGCGTTGCTCGGCAGTGTCTCGCCCGCACGGCGCCGGCGCTTTTTCATCTCCGACGGCGGCAGCTTCGCAGTGGCCAAGGAAGTGCGCGACCTGTGCATTTTCTCGCCGCACAACGTGATTCGCGACCCGCCCTTCTCCCGTATCGATCTGGTCTCCTGCCGCAACCTGCTGATCTATTTCGGTCTGGACCTGCAAAGCCAGGTGATTCCGACCTTCCACTATGCACTGCGTCCGGACGGTTATCTGTTCCTCGGCGCCTCGGAGAGCGTGAGCCAGTTCGACGATCTGTTCGTGCCGCTCGAGAAAAAACATCGTATCTTCCAGCGCCGCTCGGATGTCATGCCACGCGTGCGTCTGCCGCTCACGGTGTCGGCCTTGCGCCCAGGGCAAACGCACGAACTCACGCCGCGGCGCGTCCAGCCCGGCGGCGCGGCGTTGCGCCAGATGGTCGACACCCAGGTGCTCGAGCGATTTGCCCCGCCCCATGTCGTGGTGAACCGGGAAGGCGATGTCGCCTACTATTCCTCGCGCACCGGCAAGTATCTCGAAGCGGCGCCCGGTGCGCCGACCCGGCAGATTTTCACGATGGCACGCAAAGGCATCCGCCTTGAACTGCGCACGGTGTTTCGCGAAGCAGTGGAATCGGGCCGCACCGTCACACGCGACGGTATTGCGGTCGAGGAGGACGACGGTCGCGTGCAGGTGGTCAGCCTGACTGTGGAGCCGCTTGCCACCCGCTCCGGCGCCGATCCGCTCTATCTGGTCCTGTTCGTCGATCAGGGTCCCGTGCTGAGCCGCGAGGAAGCGTTAAACCGCGCGCAAGCCACCACCACCGGCACCGCGCTGCAGATGGAGCGCGAGTTGCGCGAGACGCGCGAGCGCCTGCAATCGATGATCGAGGAATATGAAACGGCGCTCGAAGAGCTGAAGTCGTCGAACGAGGAACTCGTTTCGGTCAACGAAGAACTGCAGTCGACCAACGAGGAGATGGAGGCGTCCAAGGAAGAACTGGTGTCGCTCAACGAAGAGCTGCACACCGTCAATACCGAACTGAACGGCAAGATCGAAGCGCTCGACCGCGCCAGGAGCGACCTGCAGAACCTGTTCGACAGCACTGCGGTCGCCACGGTGTTTCTGGACAACAGGCTGGTGATTCGCAGCTTCACGCCGGCCATGTCCGAGGTGTTCAATATCCGCGCGGCCGACCGCGGCCGGCCCATCACCGATCTGGCGAGCCGCCTGCGGCTCACCGGCTTCGACGAAGCGATCGCCAGGGTTGTGGCCAGCGGCGAGGTTATCGAGCGCCGGGTCGACAGCGACGATCACCATATGCATTACCTTGTACGCCTCGCGCCCTATCGAAACGGCGATGACAAGGCGGAGGGCGTGGTGGTCACCTTCCTGAACGTGACGAGCCTCACGCGCGCCGAGCAGCGCCAGAAGATCCTCGTTGCCGAACTGCAGCATCGCACCCGTAACCTGCTGGCCGTGGTCGAATCGATCGCCATGCAGACGCTCGTCAAAGGTGCACCGCTGGAAGCATTTACCAGCCGGCTGGGCGCACTGGGGCGTCTACAGGGACTGCTCGGCCAGGCAAGCGACGAGCAGATCGAACTCGGTGAGATCGTGCGCATGGAGATCGAGACCATTGCCGGCAGCGCCGCCGAAAACGTCGCCATCTCCGGTCCGACGGTTCCGCTCGGCCTCGAATACGTGCAGAACATCGCTCTCGCAGTTCATGAACTCGCCACCAACGCCGTGAAATACGGCGCGCTGAAGAGCGGCCAGGGCTATCTCGACATCAGTTGGCGTCTGGAGGATCGGCAACAGGACCATTCCTTGCTGGTACTGGAGTGGCGGGAAAGCGGTCTGCCGCAGCCCCCGGAATCGACGCGCCGCGGATACGGGAGGCAGTTGATCGAGCAGGGCCTGCCTTTTTCGCTCCGCGCGAAAGCCGAACTCGTCTTTGGCGAGGATGGCGTTTCGTGCCGGATCGCCATGCCGCTGAGGCCGGAGCGGCCCACGGGTCACACTTGAATCTTTCGGAGACAGCCATGGGACAAAGCGCTGAGCTGCAGGGGCGCCGCATTCTCGTGGTAGAGGATGATTATCTGGTCGCGCAGAGCCTGTGCGCACTGCTCGAGGAAGCGGGCGCCACCATCGTCGGTCCGTTCGGCTGGGCAGACGAAGCGCTGAAGTTTGTCGAAGCCCACCGGGATGCCTTCGACAGTGCCGTGCTCGACGTCGACCTGCATGGCGAGAAGTCCTATCCGATTGCGGACTGGCTGGCCGGACGCGACGTCCGCTTCGTCTTCACCACCGGCTATGGCGCCGATGCGCTCGATCCCGGCTACCTGCGCTATCCGCGCTGCGAAAAACCCTTCGATGTACGAAATCTGTTCGTAGCGCTCACAAGCAGCTAGCCGACGACGCCGGTCGACACGGCAGATCGGCTCTTCCGCAGAAGCCTTTCGCATCCCTTACTTCCCCGCCGCTTATTGACAGATCCTTGACGGTGCCTCGCCGCCGCGGTCAGAATGCTGCCTGTCATAGCTTCCGGCCCCGCATCCGCATGTCGCAAATCACGCATAGCCACGATGCCGCACACGAACTGCCCGACGCCTGCCCCAACTGCGATGCGCCGGTGCATGGGCCGTATTGCGCGCAATGCGGCCAGGAAACCGTGCACGAAATGCCCACCTTGCGCGAATTCGCGCATGAGTATCTGCATCATTACGTGGCCGCGGAAGGCAAACTCGTCCCCACCGTCAGGATGCTGCTGCTCAAGCCGGGGCAGCTCACGATCGAATATCTCCAGGGGCGCCGGCGCCGCTATGTGAAGCCGCTGTCGCTGTATGTGACGTTCAGTTTTGTGTTTTTTCTGCTGCTGGGCTGGACCACCGTCATGACGCCCACGCCCACCGTTGTAACCCTCGACGATAACCGCACCGTACCCGCCACCCAGGTTTTCTCCACCCTCGCCGCCTCGGAGACCGATCCGAATGGCAAAGCGGTGCTGGGGTTCCTCGACAGGCACATGAACTGGGTGTTTCAACCGGGCAAACTCGCCGCATTCAACGACCACGTTTTGCATCGCCTGCCGTATACGGTGTTCGTGCTGATGCCGGTGTTTGCGGCGATGTGTGGGTACGTCTACCGGAAGAGGCGCCAGAACTACGGCATGCATCTGCTATTTACGGTGCACCTGCATGCGTTTATTTTCCTGGTGTTTCTGCTTTGCCTGATTCCCGGTGTGCGGAATTTTGGCGGCTGGGTCATGCTCGTGGTCCTGATCTATCTGATTCTCGCGCTCAAGCGCGTGTACGGCGGTCGCTGGTTGCCGCAAGTGGCGCGAGGCGTGCTGTTGTGGACCGGTTATGGGGTGGTCACGGGCCTCGCGCTGACGGTGCTCGCATTCGTCTCGACCGATCTCTGGCATGCGTCCTGAGCGCATGCCAAGCGTCGTGCCCGTTGCACGCGCCGGCATCTAGAAGCCGACGATAAAGCGCGTCCCCGCGGCCAGACGGCTCACGGTCAGCCGCCATTCGTGCGCGACCGCGATTTCCTTGCAGATAGCGAGCCCGAGGCCAGCGCCATCGTGTCTGACGCCGGGCGCCCGCCAGAACCGCTTGAACAGAAAAGGCAGGTGTTCCTCGCGGATACCGGGCCCCGCATCGCTAACCTCGATCGAAGCCGCGCCTATGACAAGCCACACGACGCTATTGGGCGGCGACACGTTGATCGCGTTTTCGACAATGTTTTTCAGCAGGATGAAGAGCGCACTGCGATCCGCCCACACAGAGGCCGGCGCGCCCGATGAGTCGAGCTCGAGTTTGACCTGCTTCGTATCGGCCTTGCGCCCGAGGTACGCCAGGACGTCGCGTGCCACGTCGACCGTACTCACCTCACCGAACGTGAAATTCTGCGCCTCGCTGACTTCGGCCAGATGCAACAGCTGGCGGACCTGGCGCGCCATCAGATCGATCTCGCGAAGCAGGAGTCCCTTGTCCTCGATACCGGGCTGCAACTCGATCTGACCGCGGACCAGCGTGAGCGGCGTCTGCAGTTCATGCGCCGCCGAAGCGAGAAACTGCTGCTGCACGGTGAAGCCGTTTTCCAGTCTGCCGAGCGCTCCGTTGAACGCCTCGATCAGCGGCTTGATCTCGCTCGGCATGCCTCGCAACGACAGCCGTGTCGTCAGGTTGCGCGGCGTAATCAGCGCAGCTGCACTCGACGCCTCCCGCAGCGGCTTGAGTAGCCGATGCACCGTGACCGTCAACGTCAGGCCGAAAATAATCGCGGCGATGGAGGTGATGATTCGCACATTGGCGGGAATCTGCCGAACCTTCGTACCGATCATTGCATCGAGAAGACGTGCGCTCGTTGCGATCTGCGCATAGAAATGCGCCGGTCCCTGCCGCAGCTGGAGCGTCGTGATGTCGAACGATCTGCCGTCCATCTTTACCTGCTCGATATGGCCGACAGCCGCAGCAAGGTCGCCCGGAACCCAGGCCGGACCGTTCTGCGCGTTCGCCGAGGCGAACAACACGTGGCCCTGCTCGTCGAGTACCCGGTAGTGAATCTCGGTCGGTGCCGCCGAAAAAATCCAGGCTTGCTCCGCGGGCAGATTGACGGAGACGGGACGGCCAGCGCCATCGAAGCGGACGCCGCTTGCGAGCTCCTTCGTGTGCTGAATCAGGTCGTGCCGCCCCAGCATCTGTTCCGGGTAGTGGTTGAACGCATAGGTGACACCCATGGCCAGCACGGTCAGCGTCAGCGCCAGCGCAACGATGCTGGTCACCCATAAGCGCGCGGACAGACTTCGAATCCAGCGATTGAGCATGGTGAAGAAGGTGAACATGGTGAGCGGGCCGCCTCAGGACAATGATGGTGCGCCGGTCGACGCGGGCGTGGCCTGCAGCGCGAAGCCCGCACCCCGGATGTTGGCGAGCCGCAGCCTCGTCCCCACCGTCGTCAGCTTCTTGCGCAGCCGGTGTACGGTCACCTCCAGGGCGTTGGGCGTAACGGCTTCGCCGAGGCCCCAGGCCGCATGTTCGAGCGCGGCATGGCGAACGGTCTGGCCGCCGGCTTTTACGAGGCACAGCATGATCTGCAATTCGGCCTGCGCGAGCTGAACCGAGCGGTGCGCGCAGCGCATGGCGTGCTGCTGCGGGTCGACCGTGATATCGGCAAACTCGGCAACCAGCGCCGACAGTGCCGGCGGCCGGCGCATCAGCGTGCGCACGCGCGCCACCAGTTCGCTCATGGCGAACGGCTTGGTCACGTAGTCGTCCGCTCCGCTCTCCAGTCCGTCGACGCGGTCGTGCAGCGCATCGCGTGCGGTCAGCATCAGACAGGGCATCATCTGGCCCGCTGCGCGCAACGTGCGCAGAAAGGCGAGGCCATCGCCGTCCGGCAAACCGCGGTCGACGATCAGCACGTCATAGTCGGCTCGGCTCACGCCGTAGCTCGCCTCGGAGACGGTGTGGAACAGATCGGCCTCGATTCCGGCCGCCGCGAGCGCCTGGCGCACCATCTCCGCGAGGCGCTCGTGGTCTTCGACAATGGCTACCCGGGACATGATGGTGCGCTCATTTGAACTGATAGAGGTAAGCGAGCCGCACCGCAGGAAGGTAACTGCGTCCTACGATGGGGCTGTCGGAGATACCGCTCGTGAAGTGCTTGACGCCAACGTCCAGCACCAGTTTCTGCTGACGCGTGATGCTGTAGTTGGCGCGCGTGCCGAGCGATACGTCGTAGGCGGCGGTGCCAGTGTACTCGGGGCGTCCTGCCCGCGCTTCCGACGCTCGCACGCCGTAATAGTAGTTGACGTAGTCGCTGCTGAGCCATTCGACGCCACCATACGGTTGCAGCGAGAACTTGCCGAAATCGTACGACTTGCTGTAGTCGATCTTGGCCCGCTCGCCGCGGTTGCCGCCCAGCAGATAGTCGGCCGACAGCGTGCCGAAGCCGGTCTTCCAGGCGAGCGCCGGGCCGTACCAGAACGTAGGATTGCGATTCTGCATGCCGTTCAGGATGGGCGCGTCGTCGTTCCTGTAGCCATCGGCTAGGGCATAGTCGCCGCGCAAGGCGACGCTCACGTTGTCCCAGGTGCCGATCTTCAGGTCGATCGTGGTGCCGAGGGCATGGATCCATTTGTCGTCGAAGGAAATCAGCGGAATCGGCGTGTATTTGGTGTCGCCGCTTTTGTACGGCGATGCGGCGACGCCGGCTCCTACGCCAAGGCCCCAATGCGTCACGTTGGTCGCGTTGCTCAGGACGGTGAAGCCGGAGTCGTCGGGGCCGGATTGGGCGTCGGGGACGCCCTGTGCCCATGTGCTCGCCGAATACAGCGCCACGGACGCAAACGTCAGCAGCAGAGGATACCTTCGACAAAAAGGTCTTTTCACGGTTGTTCCTAAAGTAGTGGGATCAGGCGGTCTCGACTTTAGGAGCGGGCGACTTACCCGTTACTTACTCAAACAATCAGTGGCTCGTCGATGCGATGCGGTGCGATGCGGCGCCGCGCTCGCCGCGGCGCATAGGCTGGTCCGCGAACGCTCGCAACGACCGGTAGCCGCCGGTAAGTCTTGGGTAAGTCGCGTGCGTGCAGCATGGATGCCCTCGTCCCCTTCTCTATCCGACGGCACGGTCATGCCCCTGAAACCCCGTCTTGCGACCGCGCTGCGTGCCAATCTCCTGCTGTTCGCGGTGTCGATGGGCGCTGCGGCTGTGCCGTGTCTTGGCCTGATCCTGATGTTCGGCATGAGCGAGGCCGGCACGCCGGCGCTGGTCTATCTGGGCGGCATGCTGCTCGGTGCAGGAATGATCACGCTGGTGGTGCGCGTCAACGCAAGGCGTGCGTTCGAAGATGCAGATCTTGCCCGCAAGGTTCAGGTGTATGAAAAGCCGGCTTTCGAAGCGTCGATTGCCGGCGACTGCGCACAACCGTGGCTCGTGCAGTTGCACCTTGAATTGCGGGGGCTTCGGTGCCGGGACTGATTGCGCACTTCTCAACGCGAGGTGCGGGCGTTTTGCGCCCCTCGTCCTGTTGCAAAGCGTTTTACGGTTATTACCATCTGTTGCCGCTCGCTTGCGCCCGCTCACGCCTGCGCCAGACACCGCGCCCGAAAGCGTCTATTGGCGCGCAATGGTGAAAATTTCAAGCTTCACGCTTTGTTGCATTTGCGTAACTCAAGGGTTCTTTCGCAGCGCTACAGTTAAGCCGTCATCCCCACACGTTTGGAGGTCAACATGAAAAGCAAACTCTTGATCAGCCTCGGTCTCGGGGCAGCTATCTTCGGTGTCTCGCAGTTCGCCAATGCGGGTGTCGGTATCGGGATCAACCTGGCGTTGCCGGCGCCGGTTTATGTCGCGCCTGCTCCGGTTTATGCACCGCCGCCTCCGCCGCCTGCTGTCGTAGCCTATCAACCGGTTGTGGCGGCACCTGTTGTCGTTTCGCCGTCGCTGGTTATCGGTTGGCATAGCGGCCAGTACTGGGACGGGCATCGCTGGTGGTCGCGGCATGACTACTATGGGCATCGGCACTGGTAATGGCGCGTGGTTTTAACGCGTGATTATCCGGTCTTTCGTTGGCCTTTCCCTGATCTGTTCGTGATCCTTTAGTGTCGCCCCTGCGCGGGGCGACACTTACTTTAGCGCGTCCGACGTCGTTGCGTGGACAGATGCATTTTCTATCCGGAAGAGACAGCAAACGCTAGCCGTCCTGTCCTGCCCTGAAATGGCGGGCGGCATGTGACAAGACGTCAGTCTGCAAGGATGCGATGGTCGTGCAAGCCGTGCTGTGCGTCGAGCCCGCGAAATGCGGCACTGACCTATGGATAATTCGGCTTCGTTGCCAATCTACTCTAGTGCGTGAGATCCGGATTCTGTTCAGTCGCACACGCGCGCAATGACGCCGCGATGGCGGGCTTTTTTATTTTGTCAAAGACATCCGCCATCTGCGCCTGTGCAACCGGATCGCCTTCGAGCGCAGCACGCCAGCGCGCCAGCGCAACGATTCGATCGTATTGAGCGTGCCGTCGCTGTTCGCCCGGACTCACGCCTTTATGCCTCGTCGACGTATGCCTTGAGGCTCCATTCCTCATTGGTGCGGTATACGCGCATACCGAGCAGCCAGTCCAGGCCAGGAATGGGACGGGGATCCTTCAGGGCGAGTGGCGGCATCGTCTCGCCTTTCCTGAAACGGCGCGTCGCGTCGTAGCTGACCGAAGCGAATCCCCGGACACACCACACGCCGTCCTGCGGGCAGACTTCACCAGGGCGAACAAGCGTGCCTAGCGGCACGCGGCTCTCCAACTCCTTTTCATGCGCGGTACTGACCCGAAGCCCTGTCGCCGGGTCGAGGCTCTTCTCGCGGGCCAGCCTTTCAACCAGCGCATCGGAGGGTTTCTGCGGAGCCACGGCTGCGGCCTGTTCCTTCTCCCACTGGAACGTGCCGTCCCACGGCGGTAGTTTCGCCGGCGGCAGTGGCACGATCTGGTCGACGTCGGGGACCTTCGGGTTCAGACCTTCGTTGCGGTCGAGGAATTTACCAATCACTTCATAGCGGTGCGAGCGTTCGGGATCGTTCGGAACAGCAAGGTAATACAGGCGATCATCGGGTGGGGGACCCTTGAAGCCGTTTTCCAGAAACGACGCGGCCTGACTGTTTCCCGCCATGATGCCCTGCTGGAAAGCCTTGAGTGCTTCAGCGTAGAACTTGTCTGTCTTGCGACCAATCGCCAGGGAGGTCGCGGCCTTGCCATGTCCCTGGTCTGCTGAGCACCGGTACATCTGCAGCGCAACCTCAGGTGCGGCGTCGATCGGATCCAGTTTCTCCGCGAGGTAATACTGCGCGTCCGGACTGCCCAGGTCCGCCGCCTTGCGGAAATAGCGCAACGCGGTCTCGCTATCCTGCTTCAGGCCGTACCCGAGTTCGAGGTAGTGCGCGATGTCGTAGTAGCCGGCCGGCACGCCCTGTTTGACCAGTTGCACTGCCAGGTCGATCGTCTCTTTCGGTGCATCCGGAGAATCGGCCAGCCCCGTCGACACCAGCGCCTGAAGGTTGGTATTGGCCTTGTAGTGATCGTGAGCCGCCGCGATCCGGTAATACCGTGCGATATCGCTAAAGTCCTTCGGGCCATCCTGCTTTTGCAGCCAGCGGCCGTATCTGAACAGCTGGTCCGCATCGGGATCGAGCGTCGGCAAGTGGTCGTCCTCGTGTACGCAGGTAAAGGCGAGATTCGCGCGCACGGCGCTCATGCTGGGTAGTGAAGCCAAGGGGGTCTCCTTTGTACAGGCGCAGGCGAGGGCCGCCACCAGGGCGACCAGCATGCCTCGTCTCATGGTTCAATCCTCGTAAGTGCGTGTGGGCGAGGTCCGCAGGAAGCCCACGAGGGATGCCATCGGGGCCTGCTTCCTGCTCTGGTTTTTGGTGTTCTGGGAAATGATGTCGCTCCACGCCTTGTACGCTTTTGACACATCATCCTGAGCACCCCTATTGTTCGTATGCAGCGCCCACATCTGTTTGCGCAGCGCAGACGTCAGGCCGCCATGCTCATGGCAGATATTCAGTTCGCTATCCACCTCCATGCTGCGCCGGTTGACATTGGCCGAGCCGTGCGTCGTAAACACGTCGTCGACGATCATCAGCTTCTGGTGGACATAGACGTAATCCCACGCCTTGCCTGCAGGCGTGTCCGGTGCGACCAGTGTGCAGACCAGCACCTTCATCCCCGGCATATCCTGCGGCGGCACCAGCTCTCCCTCCTTCGTCATGCCGTCCGGGCTCACGCTCGCCACCCGCCGTTTCTCCTGCCTCGTCTGCTCCAGCTGCTGCCCGATTTCTGCCTGCCGGGTCTGTGCGCCCTGCAGGTAATTCGCAAGCCCCTGCATCTGCGAGAAACCCGCGCCCTGCATCATCGCGCGCTGGCCGGCCGCCTGTTCGTCAGCAAGCTGCTTCTCCAGCGTCTGCTCCTGCTGCGTAAGCTGGTCGTTCTTCTCCAGTGTCTCGACCCCGGGCATCCGGTCGCCATATCCGAGCGCCGCGAGCATCTGGTAGCTGCTCACTGTCCCGCGGCCGATGCCGTCGTCGTTCGAGTTCGTGACCACGAACAGATAGACCTCACCATGCTTCGCCGGGTTGCGCCCCCACTTGATCTGCGCGTTGACGTTCTCCCGCAGCCTGTCGGCCACCGGCATATACCGGAAATACTGGTTTTCGATGTACACGAATCTCGTCGTGTTGTTCACCGCCTGCAGGTACAGCGACGCGATGTCCTTCGTGCCGTCCTTGCCGTGCTGCGACTGCGTGCGAAGGATCTGCGCCATCACCGGCGTACCGTGATCCGCGCGCAGCTTCAGCCGGCAAGCCAGCGCCGCCCGCGCCTGGGTCAGGTTCTGCCCGGTCGCGTCGTCCCACGCCTGGCAGAAATTCTCGTTCAGGTACTCGAGGACCGGACCCGTCACCTTCGCGGACATGTCCTGCCGCGGATGCAGGCCGTTGCGTCCCATTCGCGGCGCCTGCCGCAGCCAGGTGTGATCGTCCCGGTCCCAGTATTCATCCAGCGTGTTGTGCCCCATCACGAACCCGATGGCCCGCTCGGGAAGCTCGTAGTCGACAAGCACCATCTTCTGGTGGTGCGAGGGCTCCGCCGTCATCGCCGCGGTGTTCCGCTCTCTCAGCGTGGGGTCGCCCGCCGGGCCGCTCATCCACGTGCGCCAGGCGATTTCGGCGCGCTCCCTCAGATCGAAATCGCGCGTGGCGAATTCAATGTTTGCCAGCGGCCTGGGCGCACCCGGCAATGCGTTCAATGCCGCGGTCACCACCGATTTCGCCGCCGGGAACGGATTGGCCCTCGTCCCGGCCGACATCCGCGTGACATTGTTCCGGTTGGCCCGCCAGTACCAGAGCTGGTCGAATTCGCGCTGGGCGCGGGTGCGGCCGTCCTGTGCAGCCCCCGCCAGCCCGACTGGCCCGTGGTTGCCTGGCATCATGTCTTCCGAGAAGGACGCCACGTGCAGTGAGTCGCTCCAGACCAGCAGCCGGATCCTGATGTGAGGTTTTTCGAGGCCCTTGTATTCGAGCAGTTCACCGATCGACGGCGAACCCGCCGCGTCGCTGCCCCGTCTGAAATACATCGACGGCTGGAAACCCCAGCACAGGATATCGATGCTGTGCTCCGCGTTCCGTATGGCGTCGAACACCGCCGCGAAGGCCGTCTCGCCATTCACGAGCGGCAGGTAGGTGGCCAGCGCGGGGTTGTATTCGGTGCGCTGCACGAACCATGGGGAGGTGAGCGTCGCGCTTCGCGTGCAGGAGAGCGCGAGCGGCGTGGTAGCGCTCTGCTGTTTCATGGTCAGGCGTCCGTATCAGGGTTGAGCAGCGGGTTGCGCCTGATTCAGCAGGACTGCAAAGATCAGGAGGCCGCGACGCGGAGCTTGTTTAGCTCCTGAAGGTTTTTACCCCGCACGCCATCCCAATTCGTGCGGAAAAGTCTGCAAATCGGTCGTTGAAAGTCGAGGCGCCATTCGGCAGGCTTCGCTCTTGTCCAGCGACACCCGGAAAAGCCGTGCCCACTTCCATCCCGCGTACAAACTCTCCTGATGCAATGGGGCTTAAGTTGAGAGCATCGCTGCGGGGGCACCTGCTTTCTTCTTCCCCCGTCCCCGCTAACACGCCCCCTACACCCTCGTTGGTTTGCCCTCCGCCTGAAAGGAAGAATCGGTAAACCGCAAGTAACCTCGCCGCGCGGCTTCTCACATAGACTCGGCCTCCAATATTGTTTGGGAGTGCATCCATGTCACCGCCGGTAGCCCTAGCAATTCATTCCCTGCATTCCTTCGAACTGACCGGCGATGGTCAATACCTCATGCTCAAAGGCAATCAGCCCGACAGCATCGCCCTGCACTACTCCGTCATGCATGAACTGCTGGCCGCTATTTCCAATGCTATTGGCTGGTCAGCGCGCGTGCGCGAAAAGAAAGACGACGTCAAGTTCGCCATGCCCTGCGAAGCCTGGGCCGTCGGCAAAGATAAAGGCGAGTCCTCTCATCTGCTTCTCTCGTTTCGTCTCCCCGGCGGTGCCGAGCTTTCGTTTCGCATGCATCGCGCCGACGCGCGGCACATGACCGAAGTGCTTTCGCTCGTAACGGGTCTCGCCAAAGTAGACGGCGCCCGCAATGCCCGGCTCCAGTAGCGCGGCCATATTCCTCCTTTTGTAGCAAGTTCGCGCTCGCACTTCGGCATCGGCTAATGATGTACCTGCGATCCTCCTATTGTCTGTCTCTCCTGTCAGCACGTATGAACCTTGAAACACTATCGGCCCGCCATGCAAGGGCGCTGACACTGATCGGCCTGAGCGTCACCTCCGTCTCGGCCTTCGCCGTCACGCCTTTCGTGGTGCGCGATATCCGGCTCGAAGGCCTCAAGCGGGTCGAACCGAACACCGTTTTCTCCTACCTGAGCATCAAGCAGGGTGACACTTTCACCGACGACAAGGCGTCCGCCGCGATCCGCGCGCTGTACGCAACGGGCTTCTTCAATGACGTCAGGATTTCTGCCGAGGGCGATGTCGTCGTCGTGCAGGTCGAGGAACGCCCCGCTATCGGCACGATCGATTTCTCGGGCCTCCACGAATTCGACAAGGACAACCTGAACAAGGCACTAAGCTCGGTCGGCTTGTCGCTCGGCCGCTATTACGACAAGTCGCTGGTCGACCGCGCCGAGCAGGAGCTCAAACGCCAGTACCTGACCCGCGGCTTCTATGCCGCCGAAGTCACGACCACGGTCACGCCGATCGACCGCGATCGCGTCGGTCTGCTGTTCTCGGTGATCGAAGGTCCGAGCGCGAAGATCCGCCAGGTCAACTTCATCGGCAACAAGGTGTTCAGCGACGGCACGCTGCACGACGAAATGCAGGAGTCCACGCCAAACTGGTTCTCGTGGTACTCCAAGAACGATGTGTACGCAAAAGACAAGCTGACCACCGACCTCGAAAACCTGCGCTCGTATTACCTCGACCGCGGCTACCTCGAGTTCAATATCGATTCGACCCAGGTCTCGCTGTCGCCGGACAAGAAGGACATGTACCTCACGCTCACGCTGCATGAGGGCGAGCCGTACACGATTTCGGGCATCCGTCTGTCCGGCAACCTGCTCGATCGCCAGGCAGAGCTGACGAAACTCGTCAAGATCAAACCGGGCGACCGATTTTCCGCTGCCAAGCTGAAGGCTGCCACCAAGGCCGTGGTCGACAAGCTCGGTGAATACGGTTACGCGTTCGCAACCGTGAACGCGGAGCCACAGATCGACCAGCAACACCATACAGTCGACCTGACGCTGCAGGTGGACCCGAGCCGCCGCGTATATGTGCGGAACATCAACATCGTGGGCAACACCCGCACGCGCGACGAAGTGATCCGCCGCGAAATGCGTCAACTCGAAAGCTCGTGGTTCGATTCGAGCCGCCTTGCACTGTCGAAAGACCGGATCAACCGTCTCGGCTACTTCACGGATGTCGACGTCACCACCGTGCCAGTCGAAGGCACCGCCGACGAAGTCGACATCGCCGTGAAGGTGACGGAAAAGCCGACCGGCTCCGTTACTCTCGGTCTTGGCTACGGTTCCGGCGAAGGCCCGATCATTTCGGCAGGCGTGTCGCAGGACAACGTGTTCGGTTCGGGTACGAGCCTCGCGGTGAACGTGAATACCGCGACGACGTTCCGTACGCTGACGGTCACACAGGTCGACCCATACTTCACGGTGGACGGCATCAAGCGCATTACCGACGTCTACTACCGCACTAGCGAACCGCTCTACTACTCGAACGTCACCGATACGAGTTTCCGGATCATTACGCTCGGCGCCGACCTGAAGTTCGGCGTGCCGTTCTCCGAGTCGGACATGGTCTACTTCGGCACCGGTATCGAGCAGAACCGTCTGGACGTCGATTCCACCACGCCGCAAAGCTATATCGACTACGTGAACGACTTCGGCCGCGTGTCGAACAACGTGCCGCTGACGCTTGGCTGGTCGCGCGACAATCGCGACAGCGCACTGGTGCCGAGCCGCGGCTACTTCACGCAGTTCAACGCCGAGTACGGCACGCCGATCGCCCGCACCACGTACTACAAGACCGATTTCCAGGCGCAGTATTACTACTCGTTTGCGAAAGGCTTCGTGCTGGGCCTGAACTTCCAGGGCGGTTACGGTAACGGCCTTGACGGCGAGCCGTACCCGATCTTCAAGAACTACTACGCCGGCGGTATCGGTTCGGTGCGTGGCTATGAGCCGAGTTCGCTGGGTCCACGCGATGCGACCACGGGCGATCCGATCGGCGGCTCGAAGCTGCTGGTCGGCAACATCGAACTGACCTTCCCGCTGCCGGGCACCGGCTACGACCGCACGCTGCGCATCTTCACGTTCTTCGACGGCGGCAACGTCTGGGGCACCGAAGGCAACAGCACCGGCGCCAACGGTCTGCGCTACAGCTACGGTACCGGCCTCGAATGGATTTCCCCAATCGGCCCGCTCAAGCTCGACTTCGGCTTGCCGCTCATCAAGCACGCCGGCGACCAGTACCAGAAGTTCCAGTTCCAGATCGGCACGTCGTTCTGACGTCCACGCTGTTGCACGATGGATCGCGTGTCTTCGATGCGCGATCCATGGCAATCCTGCCATCCCCACATTTCCGACAAATCGCCTTCATCACATTACATTTATGCAATGTGATGACTGCTGCCCTTACTAACAGCCTTTACTATTACGGCCTTTTACACAGCGCCTTCTTCGTAACTCCTCGCAATGTCTTTGTAGGCCGCAGGGCGCGGCAAGCGGGCCTCGGCACATTAAACTCCTGCGCATGGCTATTCAAATTCTGGTTGTCGACGATGACGCCGATCTGCGCGACCTGTTGCGCATCTATCTGGGCGAAGTAGGCTTCGAGGTCTCTGTGCTGCACGACGCGAGTTCGCTCGAGCGTCGGCTCGAACGCGAACGTCCCGATCTGATCGTCCTCGACCTGATGATGTCGGACATTGATGGCCTGACCGCGCTGCGCAAGCTGCGCGCCACCGGAGACGACATTCCGGTCATCATCCTGACTGCGAAGGCCGACCCTGCGGATAGAATCAAGGGCCTCGAACTGGGCGCGGACGATTTTCTCGCCAAGCCGTTCAATCCGCGCGAGTTGCTGGCCCGCGTGCAGGCCGTGCTGCGGCGCCGCACGCAGCCCTCGGCAGCGGCGCCCGAACTGCGCGAGCCGTTTGCCTTCGGCACCTTTACGCTCGACTTTCAGTCGCGCACGCTGATGCAACGTGGCCGCCCGCTGATGCTGGCGGATAGTGTGTTCGCGTTATTGCGCGTGTTCGTCGACAATCCGATGCATGCGCTGACCCGCGAACGCCTGATCGAGTTGCTGCACGGCCCGGAATACGACGGCACCGATCGCGGCATCGACGTGCAGGTGTGGCGCCTGCGCCGCATCCTCGAAGCCGATCCCTCCGCGCCGCGCTTCATTCAGACGGTGCGCGGCCGCGGTTATCTGTTCGTGCCCGAAGGCACGCCGCAGCCAGGGTCTTCATGAGCTGGGACTTTTCGCCGGCTTTTGCTGCCGCCTTCATCAAACAGAAAGAAAGGGATCGTTGGATGGTGACAACGCGCAGTAAACGTGGCACTTTTCCGCAGTTGTGGAAAATCTCTCTTTTTCACTTTGGCCTGCGGCCGCTAACCGGACAATTGGACCGGTTGCGCAAACGGGCACGAGTAGTTCTTTCCGGCCTCGCCCGCGTTGGCCGGGCCAGCCCCATCATCAAACGCAACACCCGTTTCCGGAGATTGATATGAGCGAAGCCGTGTCCACGCAGCCCAAGCGCTCGCGCGTCAGGTTAATCCTGTTCGTGGTCGTAGTGCTGGCGCTGGTCGCGCTCGTGGTTGTGCACATCCTCAGGCAGAAGAAACCCGCCCGAGGCGCCGCCCCGCAAGTGGTGACCGTTGCAACCGCCACCCTCGGCTCGATGCCCGTGACCTTGAGCGAACTGGGCACCGTAACGCCTACTGCAACCGTGACCGTGCTGCCGCAACTGAGCGGCTATCTGACGGAGGTGGGCTATCAGGAAGGCCAGGACGTCAAGAAAGGCCAGTTCCTCGCCCAGATCGATCCGCGTCAGTATGAGATCGACCTGCAGCAGGCTCAGGCGGCGCTCGCGAAGGACAAGGCCTCGCTCGCCCAGGCCCGCTCCGACCTCGCGCGCTTTGAACAGTTGAACGAGCACAAGTCGATCGCCGAGCAGACCTTCGTCGACCAGCAGTTCCTCGTCCAGCAGGATGAGGCCACGGTCAAATCGGATCTGGCGAACATCGCACAATTCGAGCTCGACCTCGCGTACTGCCGTATCACCGCGCCGGTTTCCGGACGCGTCGGCCTGCGTCTCGTCGATCCGGGCAACTACGTTACGGCTTCGTCCTCGCCGGGCATCGTGGTCATCACGACGATGAAGCCCACCACAGTGCAGTTCACCGTGCCGCAGGACTCGCTCGCCGCGGTGCTGCAACGCATGGGGTCGGGCGCCAGCCTGCCGGTCACCGCCTTCAGCAGCGACAACTCGAAGCAGATCGCGGTCGGCACGCTGTACGCGGCGAGCAACCAGATGGCGACGGCTACCGGGACGGTCACGTTGCGGGCTACCTTCGCCAACGACGACGAAGCGCTGTTCCCGAACGAGTTCGTGAACGTCAAGCTGCTGGTGGATACGATGCAGAACGCCGTGCTGGTGCCGACGCCGGCCGTGCAGACCGGCGCGCCTGGCGACTACGTGTATCTCGTGAATGCCAACAACACCGTCTCCGTGCATAAGGTCACGCTCGGACCGAGCGACGGCAAGAACACGGTCATCACGGCGGGGCTGTCGGCCGGCAACATCGTCGTGACGGACGGTACCGACCGGCTGAGCGACGGCGCGCCGATCAAGGCTGCGCCTGCGAGAGCCGCCTCGGGTAGCGCGGCTTCGGGCGCTGCAGCATCGGACGCCGCGGCTTCGGATTCGGCAACGGCATCAGACACGGACGCAGACTCGGCCGCGCCAGCGGCTGCCGCGAGCGGCGCGCACGGCCATCACAAGCACGGCCAGGGCGGTGCCTCGGGGGCGAGCGCCGCCTCCGCCGACGCAGCTTCGTAGACGCGGATCCACTCGCCGATGAATATCTCCCGTCTGTTTATTCTTAGACCCGTAGCCACGCTGCTGCTGATGATCGCCATGGTGCTGGTCGGCCTCGTCGCGGTACGCGTGCTGCCGGTCTCTTCGCTGCCTAACGTCGACTATCCGACCATCCAGGTGCAGACCTTCTATCCGGGCGCGAGTCCGGACGTGATGGCCACCACGGTGACCGCGCCACTCGAGGTGCAATTGGGCGAGATTCCCGGCCTGCAGCAGATGACCTCGTACAGTTCGGACGGCGCCTCGGTCATCACGCTGCAGTTCGACCTGTCGCTGAACCTGGACGTCGCCGAGCAGAACGTCCAGCAGGCCATCAACGCGGCCAACAGCTTCCTGCCAAGCGGCCTGCCCGCGCCGCCGACCTACGCCAAGGTCAATCCGGCCGACCAGCCGATCCTGACGCTCGCGGTCACCTCCAGTTCGATGTCGCTGACGCAACTCGAGGACGCCGCCAACAACCGCCTCGGCACCAAGATTTCGGAAGTCTCGGGCGTGGGTGTCGTGACGACCAGCGGCGGCAACGTGCCGGCCATCCGGGTCGAAGCCGACCCGCAGAAGCTGGCCGCTTACGGCCTGAATATCGACGATCTGCGTACCCTCCTCAGCTACGTCAACGTCAGCCAGCCGAAGGGCAATTTCGACGGTCCGGACCTCGATTACACGATCAACGGCAACGACCAGATCTCCGATCCGAAGGACTACCTGAACACGGTAATCGCCTACCAGAACGGCGCGCCGGTGTTCATGCGCGACGTCGCCCGCGTGACCTCGGCCGCCCAGGACGTCGAGCGCGGCGCCTGGTACAACGGCACGCCCGCGATCGTGCTGAACGTGCAGCGCCAGCCGGGCGCCAACGTGATCGCCACCGTCAACCAGATCATGAAGGAGTTGCCGCAGCTCGAATCGACGCTGCCGGCGGGCATGAAGGTCACGGTCGTTTCCGACAGCACGGGCGTGATCCGCTCGTCGGTCTCCGACGCCGCAATCGAACTGATACTCGCCATCGTGCTGGTGGTGGCGGTGATTTTCGTGTTCCTGCGCAACGTGCCGGCCACGCTCATCCCGAGCGTGTCGGTGCCGGTTTCGCTAATCGGCACGCTGGCCGTGATGTACCAGCTGAACTACTCGATCGACAACCTCTCGCTGATGGCGCTGATTATTGCCACCGGCTTCGTGGTCGACGATTCGATCGTGATGATCGAGAACATCGTGCGCTATCTCGAGGAGGGCAAAACCCCGCTCGAGGCCGCGCTCGAAGGCGCCGGGCAGATCGGTTTCACGATTCTCTCGCTGACCATCTCGCTGATCGCCGTGCTGATTCCGCTGCTCTTCATGGGCGGCGTGATCGGGCGCCTCTTCAGCGAATTCGCGGTCACGCTCGCGGTCACCATCGTGCTGTCGGCCGTGGTCTCGCTGACAGTCGTGCCGATGCTGTGCGCGCGGCTCTTGCGCGCCCAGGCCGAACGCCATCCGAGCCGCTTCGAGCGGATCAGCGAAGGCCTCTTCGACAAGACGCTCTCTGCCTACGACAAGGGCCTGCGCTGGGTGCTCGATCACCAGTTGCTCACGCTGGTGGTGTTCGTCCTCACCCTCGTGCTGACCGCCGTGCTGTACATCGTGATTCCGAAGGGCCTGTTCCCGGTGCAGGACGTCGGCGTCATCGAGGGCATCAGCGTGGCCGACAACTCGGTGTCCTACAAGGCGATGGTGACGCGCCAGCGCGCGCTCGCCGATCAGCTCCTGAAGGATCCCGACGTGGTCTCCCTCACCTCGTATGTGGGAATCGACGGCACCAACTCCACGCTCAACAACGGTCGCTTCCTGATCAATCTGCGCGACCACGACAAGCGCTCGGACACCGCGCAGGAGATCGCGCGGCGCCTGCAGACGGAAGTCGCCAATGTGCCCGGCATCAAGCTCTATATGCAGCCGGAACAGGATCTGACGCTCGACACGACGGTCTCGCCGAACCAGTACAGCTTCGTGCTGCGTGGACCGAGCCAGCAGGCATTCCAGAAGTACGTGCCTGAACTGATTGCGCGCCTGCAGAAGATTCCGTCGCTCGCCGATGTGCAAAGCGATATGAACACCGACGGCATGAGCGTGAACGTCGAAGTCAACCGGCAACTGGCCGCGCGTTTCGGCATCACGCCGGCGACCATCGACAACGCGCTCTACGACGCGCTGGGTCAACGGATCGTCTCGACCATCTTCCAGCAGTCGGACCAGTACCGCGTGATCCTCGTCGCCAAACCGGAATCGCTGCCTAACGTGGGGTCGCTGGGTAACCTGTACCTGCCGAGCCAGACCAGCAGCAGCGGCCAGGTGCCGTTGTCGGCCATCGCGAAGATCCAGATCGTCAAGTCGCCGCTCGTGATCAGCCATCTGGCGCAGTTCCCGTCCGTCACCATCTCGTTCAACCTCGCGAAGGACGCGTCGTTGAGCACGGCGGTGAAACAGATCCACGAGGCCGAACAGGCAGTCAATCTGCCGCCGTCGATCACCTCGTCGCTGCAGGGCGCGGCGCAGGCGTTCCAGGATTCGCTCTCGAGCGAGGTGTACCTGCTGATCGCCGCGCTGGTGGCCGTGTATATCGTGCTGGGCGTGCTGTACGAGAGCTTCATCCATCCGGTGACGATTCTCTCCACGCTGCCCTCGGCCGGGATCGGTGCGCTGCTCGCCCTGATGATCGCCGGCAGCGATCTCGACGTGATCGGCATCATCGGGATCGTGCTGCTGATCGGTATCGTCAAGAAGAACGCCATCATGATGGTGGACTTCGCACTCGATGCCGAGCGCAACCACGGCAAGCCGCCGCGCGAGGCGATCTTCCAGGCGTCGCTGCTGCGCTTCCGGCCGATCCTGATGACGACACTCGCCGCCATGCTCGGCGCGCTGCCGATGCTGCTCGGCACCGGCACGGGTTCAGAGCTGCGCCGGCCGCTGGGTCTGGCAATTATCGGCGGCCTCGCCTTAAGCCAGATTCTCACGCTCTTCACCACGCCGGTCATCTATCTGTTCTTCGACCGCATGGCCGAACGCACGCGGCGCTGGCGCAACCGCAACAAGCCGCAAGGTCCAGCCGGGGATTCGTCTGACGGTGCGCCTGCAGGTACGGCGGAGGACACGCCTTGAACATCTCGGCGTTATTCATCCAGCGGCCGGTCGCGACCACGCTTCTGGCCATCGCGATCCTGATCGCGGGGGCACTCGCCTATTTCCGGCTACCGGTCGCGCCGCTGCCGAACATCGCCTTCCCGGTGATCGTGGTGCAGGCGCAGATGGCAGGCGCGAGCCCGGAAAACATGGCCTCGACGGTGGCCGAACCGCTCGAGCGGCGGCTGGGCACGATTGCCGACGTCGAAGAGCTGACTTCGATCAGCTATGTCGGCTCGTCGATGATCGTGGTCGAGTTCGGCCTCAACCGCGACATCAACGGTGCGGCGCGCGACGTCGAAGCGGCCATCCAGGCGGCGCGTGCCGACCTGCCTACTACGCTGCGCAGCAATCCGACCTATCGCCAGTACAACCCGGCGGATTCGCCGATCATGGTGCTCGCGCTGACCTCGAACACGCTCACCAAGGCACAGCTTTACGACTCCGCGGATTCGGTGATCCAGCAGCAGCTCTCGCAGGTCAGCGGCGTGGGTCAGATCACGCTGGGCGGCGGTGCGTTGCCATCGGTGCGGGTCGAGTTGCAGCCGGGCAAGCTGAATAGCTACGGCATCGGCCTCGAAGACGTGCGCGCGGCGATTTCCGCGGCGAACGCCGATAGCGCCAAGGGCCACCTCGACGAGGGCGACCAGCGTTACGTCGTGTTGTCCAACGACCAGATTACGAAGGCGGCGCCCTACCGGGACCTTGTCGTCGCCTACCGCAACGGCTCGCCAGTGCTGCTGCGCGACGTCGCCCAGGTGAGGGACTCCAACGAAAATATCCGCAACGCCGGGCTCTACAACGGCAAGTCGGCGGTGCTGGTGATCGTTTATCCGATGCCGGGCAGCAACATCGTCAGTACCGTCGCGCAGATCCGCAACGTCCTGCCCTCGATCGAAGCGACGCTGCCGCACAGCGTCCATGTGCAGGTCGCCGTCGACCGTTCGGAGTCCGTCCGGTCCTCGGTGGCCGATACGGAGCGCACGCTGTTTATCGCCGTGCTGCTGGTGGTCGGCGTGGTGTTCATCTTCCTGCAGTCGCCGCGCGCCACGCTGGTGCCGGCGGTGGCGCTGCCGCTGTCGATCGTCGGCACCTTCGGGCCGATGTACCTGCTCGGCTACAGCATCGATAACCTGTCGCTGATGGCACTCACCATCGGCACCGGCTTCGTGGTCGACGATGCGGTGGTGGTGCTGGAAAACATCACGCGCCACCTCGAAATGGGCCTGAGTCCGAAAGAAGCCGCGCTGAAAGGCAGCGGCGAAGTAGGCTTCACCGTGATCTCGATGAGCCTCTCGCTGATCGCGGTGTTCTTGCCCATCCTGCTGATGCCGGGCATCGTCGGCCTGTTGTTCCATGAGTTCGCGGTGACGCTGTCCATCGCTATCCTGATCTCGCTCGTGATCTCGCTGACGGTCACACCGGCCATGTGCGCGTACGTGCTGAGCCGCAACAACGCCGGTCACTCGCGCGCCCGCTGGGCCGTCTGGATCGAGCGGCAATTCGACCGCTTCAAAAATGCCTACTCGCGTTCGCTCACGGCTGCACTGGACCACGCACTGCTGGTCATCCTGCTGCTGATCGGCCTGCTCGTGGCTAACGTGTTCCTGCTCAAGCTGCTGCCGGGCACCTTCTTCCCCGAACAGGACACCGGCATTCTGATCGGGCAGATCATCGCCGACCAGAGCATCTCGTTCTCGGCAATGGAGAAGAAGCTCGCCCAGTTGCAGGAGATCGTGCAGAAGGACCCGGCGGTGCAATCGGTGGCCGGCTTTACCGGCGGCCGTGCGCTGAACACCGCTAACGTGTTCGTCGAGCTCAAGCCGTTAGCGCAGCGCCATGCGACCGCCACCGAGGTGGTCAACCGCCTGCGGCCCAAGCTGAACGCGGTCTCGGGCGCGCGCCTCTTCATGCAGGCCCAGCAGGATCTGCGGATCGGCGGACGGCAGTCGGCCGCGGAATACCAGTACACGCTGACGAGCGAAGACTCCACCGCGCTGTTCGCCTGGACCCCCAAGCTCGTGACCGCACTCAGCAAGATGCGCGGCGAAGTGCTCGACGTGAACTCGGACCTGCAGCAAAACGGCCTGCAGACCTACATCAATTTCAACCGTCCCACGGCGTCGCGTTACGGTTTTGCGCCGAACCAGATCGACAATGTGCTGTATGACGCGTTTGGCCAACGAACCGTCTCGACCATCTACAACGCGCTCAATCAGTACTTCGTGGTGATGGAGGTGGCGCCGGAGTACTGGCAATATCCGCAGACGCTCAACCAGATTTACCTGAGCACGGCCGCGGGTAATGCGACCGGCACCGCGCAAACGCAAATGCCGGGCGGCACCGTCACGGGCGTGACGCAGGCGAGCGCGATCAGCTCCGCGTCGAGCACGTCGAGCACCAACTCGCTGAACTCGAACGCTGAGGCCAACGCGACCACCAACAGCATCTCGAACAGCAAGGGCGGCAGTTCGAGCGGCAGCGCGGACAGCACCGCGGCCGAAACGATGGTGCCGCTGCCCACCATGGTGACCTCCGTCAACAACCATACGTCGACCCAGGTGAACCATCAGAGCGGGCTGGTAGCCGCGACGATCTCGTTCAACCTGCCGCCCGACGGGTCGTTGAGCACGGCGCAAAAGGCGATCGACGATGCGTCGCGCGAGATCGGCATGCCGGCCAGCATCCACGGTGCATTCGCGGGCGCCGCGCAGGCGTACGCGCAATCGACGGGCACCATCCCGTTGCTGATCGTGGCGGCGCTCGGCGTGGTCTACATCGTGCTCGGTGTGCTCTACGAGAGTTCGATTCACCCGCTCACGATTCTCTCGACATTGCCCTCGGCCGGCATCGGCGCCACGCTCGCGTTGCTGATCTTCGGCACGCCGTTCTCGGTGATCGCGCTGATCGGCATCATCCTGCTGATCGGTATCGTCAAGAAAAACGGCATCATGATGGTGGACGTGGCGATCCAGTTGCAGCGCAAGGAAGGCATGACGGCCAAGGACGCGATTCACGATGCCGCAGTCGTGCGTCTGCGGCCGATCATGATGACCACCTTCGCCGCGGTGCTCGGCGCGGTGCCGCTCGCGATCGGCATCGGCCAGGGCGCGTCGCTGCGCCAACCGCTCGGTATCACGGTGATGGGCGGCCTGATCCTGAGCCAGGTATTTACGCTTTACACGACGCCGGTGATTTACCTGTACCTGGACCGCTTGCGCTCCAGACTGGTCAGGTGGTCTTCCGGACTGCCGTGGAACCGCCAGGCTGAACAGATGGGACCGCCGCGGCAATCGGGGCAAACGGATACGAAGGCATGAAGATGAAGATTTCCTGCAAACCGATCGCCGCTGCGGCGGCCCTGCTGCTTGGCGGCTGCATGGTAGGCCCGGACTATCACCGGCCGCAGGTCAACGTGCCCGCCACCTACAGCGAGCTGCCGGGCTGGACGCAAGCCCAGCCGGCCGACGCCGACGCCCCGAAGGGCGCGTGGTGGACGGGCTTTAACGACCCGCTGCTCAACGAGCTCGAACCGCAGGTGGCGGTCTCCAACCAGACCGTGGCCCAGGACTATGCGAATTATCAGGAGGCGCTGGCCGAAGTGAAGGTGGCGCGCTCGGCGCTTTTCCCGACCATCGGCGTGACCGGGTCGGGCACCCGGCAGCGTGCCTCCGCCGGTTCGACGAGTTCGAGCTTCACCCGCAGTGTGGGCAGCGGCGCGCAGATCGTGAATTCGGGCTCGCTCGAAGGCAACGTGAGCTGGGACCTTGACCTGTGGGGCTCGGTGCGCCGCACGATCGAAGAGAACTCCGCGACCGCCCAGGCGAGCGAGGCGACGCTCGCTAACGCCACGTTGTCCGAGCAGATTGCGCTCGCCACCGCGGTGATCGACCTGCGCACCAGCGATGCCAATATCGATCTGCTGCAAGCCACCGTCAAAGCCTACGAGCATTTTCTGGAAGTGGTCTCCAATCAGGACAAGTACGGCACGGTCGCCCCTTCCGATGTCGTGACCGCGCGCACGCAGCTCGAAAACGCCCGCGCGAGCCTGATTGCGCTCGGCATCGCACGAGCCCAGAACGCGCACGCGATCGCCGTGCTGGTCGGCAAGAATCCGGAAGAGCTGAACATTCCGCACAGCGCCGCAATGCCCACCTTGCCGACGGTTCCGGTCGGCGTCCCTTCGACGATCCTGCAGCGCCGGCCCGATATTGCGACCGCCGAACGCCAGATGGCCGCCGAAAATGCCACGATCGGGATAGCGGTCGCCGCGTACTACCCGACGGTGTCGCTGTCGGCGCTGGACGGCTTTACGCAGTCGCCGCTCGGCGGCTTGTTGCACGTCGCCAATTACGTCTGGTCGCTCGGCGGCAGCGCTACCGAAACGATTTTCGACGGCGGCGAGCGCAGTGGTGAAGTGGCGGCGGCGAAGGCTAACTACCAGGCGGCCGTGGCCAACTACCGCGGCACGGTGCTGACTGCATTCGAAGACGTGGAGAACGATCTGTCCGGCTTGCGGATCCTCGCGGAACAGGCCGACGCGCTGGATACTGCCGTGCGCGACGCGACCCACGGTACGGAGATCGCCTTCAACGAATACCAGGCGGGCACGGTGGATTACACGACGGTGGCCACCGCTCAGGCGACCCAGTTGGCTGACCAGCAAACCGCTCTGAGCGTGCAACAGTCGCGTCTGCTCGATGCGGCTTCGCTGATTGGCGACCTCGGCGGCGGCTGGTCGGATAGCCAGCTGCACGATCCACGCAATCCGGACAAGCCGCCGGCTCAGCCGGCTGCCGCATCGGCGGCATCGGCGCCGGCCGCGCAGACCAGTAGTGCCACTGGCCAGGGGGCTCAACCTGCGGTGCAATGAAGGCCCTGCAATAAAGCGTTTTCAATGAAAGATGGCGCCGCGGTCATATTCAAAAATATGCCGCGGCTGCCACGCCTGGCATCGTGATTGCGGAAGCGAAATGACTGCGCTAATGTGTGATGAGCCATCACGCACATCGAGCCGCCATCATGCAGAAACTGTCCTGTGTCTTAGCCCTGAATCTGACATTCGGCACGCTGGCGATGCTGCCGTTGTCCACGTTCGCTGCGCAGCCGCCATCGGCGCCGCTGCCGCTCGATCAGCTCAGACTCTTTGCCGAAGTATTCGGGCAGATCAAGCAGGAATACGTGGAACCGGTCGACGACGACAAGCTCCTGACCGCTGCGATCAAAGGCATGGTGTCAAGCCTCGATCCGCACTCGGCGTATCTCGACAAGACCGACTTCCGCGACCTGCAGGAACAGATCACGGGACGCTTTGCCGGCATCGGCATTGAAAGCGGTGCGGAAGACGGGCTCATCAAGGTCATCTCGCCGATCGAGGACACGCCCGCGTTTCGGGCCGGCATTCGCCCGGGCGATCTGATCACCAACATCGACGACAAGCCGGTCAGCGGCATGACGCCCGATCAGGCAGCGGCACTGATGCGCGGCACGCCAGGCACCAAGGTCACGCTCACGCTCTACCGCAAGAGCGAAGACCGTACATTCCCGCTCACGATTACGCGCGCGATCATCAATCTGCAAAGCGTGAAATCGGGAACGCCGGCGCCCGGCTACGCTTACGTGCGCATTACGAGCTTCCAGGAGCGCACGACCCCCGACCTCGCGGTGAAGCTCGCCGAGATCGCCCGGCAACAACCGAATCTGAAAGGTCTCGTACTCGACCTGCGCAACAACGGTGGTGGGCTCGTGCAAAGCGCGGTCGGTGTAGCGGGTGCCTTTCTGCCACGCGATTCCGTGGTGGTGACGACCAACGGCCAGGTCGAGTATTCGAAGCAGGCTTATCGCGACAGCTACACGTATTACCGCCTGCCGTCCTTCGTGAGCGATCCGCTGCAAAACGAGCCGGCGATCTTCAAGACCGTGCCGATGATCGTGCTGACCAACGCGTACACGGCGTCGGCATCGGAGATCGTGGCGGGCGCGTTGCAGGATGCGCATCGCGCGCTGATTATCGGCAAGACCACTTTCGGCAAGGGCTCGGTGCAAACCTCCGTGCCCTTGACCCAGGACACGGCCTTGCGTCTCACAACCGCTTATTACTACACGCCGAGCGGCCGCTCGATCCAGGACATCGGCATCCGTCCTGACGTTGCCGTCGACCAGTTCGCGGATGGCGATCCCGACGATGCACTCGTGACACGCGAAGCCGATTATCCGAATCATCTGGCCAATATCCAGGACCCGAACGAGAAGAAGGAACTCGAAGCGCGCGCACAGGACCGCCAGGAAGAAGTGCAGATGCTCGAAGAAAAGAGTGACAAGGAAACGCCGGAGCAACGCCAGCACGACCGCGATCGCGCGCCGGTGGAGTTCGGCTCGAGCGGCGACTTCATGCTGCAGCAGGCGCTCAATAAACTGCAGGGCAAACCGGTGCAGGAATCGAAGGCGCTGCTCGAGCGCCGCCTCGCGCAAACCGATACGCCGGCTTCGGCGGCACAACCGGCCGAGCATTGATGCTTCGCGCGCGGCGTGGCCCCGCACGGGCCTGCCGGGCGGATTTCCTTGCAGGTTCCCCGGCAAGTTGCCGGGGAAACTCCCGCCACACCGCCCCATTGTTCGCCCCATCCGTCAAATGAATTCGCCGCGAGCCCGATGATCCCGGGCCGGCGATCCACTACATTGCCTCCAGTCCCATCCTGTTCGCACCCGCGGGAATCGTCCCGCCCGGGCGCCGTTACATGGACCTCTCAAAGGAAGCAATCGTGGCCAAACTCACAGGCAAAGTAGCCGTCGTAACCGGTGCATCGAAAGGTATCGGCGCCGCCATCGCCCAGGCGCTCGCGGCAGAAGGCGCCTCGGTCGTCGTCAACTATGCATCGAGCCAGGCGGGTGCCGACAAGGTCGTCGCCGCGATCACGCAAGCCGGCGGCAAGGCAGTCGCCGTGCGTGGCGACGTTTCGAAGGCAGCGGATGCTCAAGGCATCGTCGATGCAGCCATCGAAACGTATGGACGCCTCGACGTCCTCGTCAACAACTCGGGCGTTTATGATTTCGCGCCAGTCGAACAGATCACTGAAGAGCACTTCGACAAGCACTTTAATGTCAACGTGCGCGGGCTGCTGCTGATCACGCAGGCGGCTTCGAAGCATCTCGGTGAAGGCGCCAGCATCGTCAACGTCGGCTCGGTCGTCAGCCGCATCACGCCGCCGGGCAGCGTCGTGTACACGGCCACCAAGGGCGCCGTCGATGCGATCACGGGCGTGCTGGCTCGCGAACTGGGACCGCGCAAGATTCGCGTCAATTCGGTGAATCCGGGCATGGTGGAAACTGAGGGCACGAAAGACGGCGGCATCATCGCGTCCGAAATGGCAACCGCGGTCGTGGCGCAAACGCCGCTCGGGCGTATCGGTCAGCCGGAGGATATCGCGCGGGTGGCCGTGTTCCTGGCGTCGGATGACGCTGGATGGATCACGGGCGAGACGCTGGTAGCCAGCGGCGGACTGCGCTAAGGCCGTACGGCTCCATCCGAGGCGCCGGTAGTGGCGTGGCAAGCCCATTTGCCGGTCTGAATGCCGCCGCCGCTCACTTCTCGGTAAACTACGTCCTTTTGTTTTGCGGTTCCCCGCTCGCCGTACCCTCGGCCGCGCTGCGGGCCGCCACGTATCGGACAACAGGACGTAGCGATGAAGCGAGCAGTGTTAACGGCGGCGCTGGCAATGTGCGTCGCGCAACCAGCCGCGCAGGCGGTTGCGCAAACAGTGAACGACCAATGTTTTGCCATCGGCGATATCGCCGGGCAAGTCGCCTCGTGGCGCATGCACAAAAAAACGAAAACGCAGGCGCTCGACCAGGCGGCCAAGTATTACCAGGGCAAGGCCGACCAGCAGGCGCTCAACGCCATCATCGAGCGCATCTACGGCCCGGAGGGCCAGTCCATGACGCCCGACCAGGCCAGCATGGTTTTCACGGCCGAATGCGCCAACCATCAGAAAGCCCCATCCGCCAAAGAATAAGCGCCATACCCCTGTCCGATACCGGCCGGCGCTTACCCGCGCCGCCTGTGAGGCTACCCACAATCGGCTAAGATAAGCTTATCTGCAGTCCATCCTCGGCCGCCAGCCTGTTGTCGCGGCCGCTTGCCCCACCCATCAGAGGAACCCAGCATGGCTACATCGAGCTATACCGACACCCGACTCCTGATCAACAACGAGTGGTGCGACGCCGCGAGCGGCAAGACTATCGAAGTCATCAATCCCGCCACCGGCAAGCCGATCGGCAAGGTTGCGCACGCTGGCATCGCCGATCTGGACCGGGCGCTGGAGGCCGCGCAAAAAGGCTTCGCGGCCTGGCGCAAGATTCCCGCCAACGAGCGCGCCAACACCATGCGCAAGGCCGCGGCACTGGTGCGCGAACGCGCTTCGGACATCGCCCGCCTGATGACGCAGGAGCAAGGCAAGCCGTTCGCCGAAGCCCGCATCGAAATGCTGTCCGCAGCCGACATCATCGAATGGTTCGCCGATGAAGGCCGCCGCATCTACGGCCGCGTCGTGCCGCCGCGCAATCTGGCGGCGCAGCAACTGGTCCTGAAGGAGCCGATCGGCCCGGTAGCGGCTTTCACGCCGTGGAATTTCCCGGTCAATCAGGTCGTGCGCAAGCTGAGCGCCGCCCTGACGAGCGGTTGCTCGTTCCTCGTCAAGGCGCCGGAAGAAACCCCGGCATCGCCGGCCGCGCTGCTGCAGGCGTTCGTCGAAGCCGGCGTGCCTCCGGGCACCGTGGGTCTCGTGTTCGGCGACCCGGCCGAGATTTCCAGCTACCTGATCCCGCATCCGGTGATCCGCAAGGTCACGTTCACCGGTTCGACGCCGGTCGGCAAGCAACTCGCCGCCCTCGCCGGGCAGCACATGAAGCGCGCCACCATGGAACTGGGCGGTCATGCACCGGTCATCATCGCGGCAGACGCGGACGTCGAACTGGCGGTCAAGGCAGCCGGCGCGGCGAAGTTCCGCAACGCGGGGCAGGTCTGCATCTCGCCGACGCGTTTCCTCGTGCACAACAGCATCCGCGAACAGTTCGAGCAGGCGCTCATCAAGCACGCCGAAAGCCTGAAGCTCGGTGACGGTCTGGCCGAAGGCACGACGCTCGGCCCGCTTGCCAACTCGCGCCGCCTCACGGCCATGGCCAAGGTGCTCGACAACGCCCGTGCTACCGGCGCAACGGTCGCTACTGGCGGCGAGCGCGTCGGCTCGGAAGGCAACTTCTTTGCGCCGACGGTGCTGACCAACGTTTCGCTCGAAGCCGATGTGTTCAACAACGAGCCGTTCGGCCCGGTCGCGGCGATTCGCGGCTTCGATTCGCTCGAAGACGCCATTGCCGAAGCCAACCGCCTGCCGTACGGTCTGGCTGGCTACGCGTTCACCAAGTCGTTCGCCAACGTGCATCTGCTGTCGCAACAGCTTGAAGTCGGCATGCTGTGGATCAACCAGCCCGCCACGCCGACGCCGGAAATGCCGTTCGGCGGCGTGAAGGATTCGGGCTACGGCTCCGAAGGCGGTCCGGAAGCCCTCGAAGCGTATCTGGTGACGAAGTCGGTCACTGTGATGTCGTCCTAAGCGACTCACGCGGCTTCAGCTTCAGCTCGGGAGAGCAACACGAAGCGCGAAGCATAAAACGGAGTACCGGGCGGCCCCTTCGGGGCCGCTTTTTTTTGTACGACATCTATGCCTGCTATTTTTGGAAAGATTAGCTGAGGAAGACGCAACTAAAGATATCCTCTGCCAGGCCGTTATGGCAGCAGAGAGGCGCGTTCGGGTGTTTTTGGCGAGAGGTAATCGGGCCGAAGGCCAGCGGCGAAAACACCGAAGGTGCGCATAACCTTCGCAAAACACGAACATCAGATCAAGCTTCGTCAGCCCGGCGGCCTGCCTGTCGCCGTCGGACATGACGACGCAGCGGCCGGCGTCGCAGGCATGCGTTGCTCGAATTCGAGCGCGTGATGCCAGGCGGTATCGATTCCGTGTACGCGTTTGAAAAGGACCGATGACATGCGCTGGGCCCCCCTATCCCGCTTGCGGCAGGCGCCACAAGCCGTTAGGACACCGTCGAATTCACAGTGCATGATCTGGCGCGCATGTCGCGTCTTCACCGTGCTTGTGCTGTTCCTGACCGGCTGCCTGCTGGCGGCCGCCCCTGCTACGGCCGCTGCAAGCGTGTTGCGCGTGCTGGCATGGCCTGGCTACGCGGATAGCGATGTCGTGAAAGCCTTCGAGGCCCGCTTCCATACGACGGTTGAAGTGACGCTGGTCGATTCCGACGAAGCGCTGTGGGACAAGATGCATGCGGGCGGCATGCCGCACTACGACGTGCTCGCCGCCAATACCGCGGAAATCCAGCGCTACACCCACGAGCACATGCTCGCGCCGCTCGACCTCGCGCAGCTTCCCAACACGCAGCGGCAACTGCCGCGCTTCCAGCCGCGCGGCGGTATCGAAGGCCTGAGCGTGGCCGGCAAGGTCTACGCCATTCCGTTCACGTACTCGTCGATGGGGCTGATTTACGATCGCAAGCAGATCCCGGTCGCACCGCATTCCATGGCGGAACTGTGGAATCCGCAATACCGCGGCAAGGTGCTCGATTTCAATAGCGCCCAGCATAATTTCTCGTTCACGGCGCTGGCGCTCGGCTATCCCGATCCGTTCCGGCTCACGCCCGCACAAACTCACGACATCGCCCTGAAACTGATCGATCTGCGGCGCAATCTTCTGACGTATTACAACCTGCCCGAAGAAGCGACCGCATTCTTCATCCAGCACAAGGTTGCGCTGATGTTCGGCAACTACGGCACCCAGCAGCTCGCGCAGTTGCGCCGGGCCGGCGCCGATGTGGGCTATGTGATTCCCGACGAAGGCGCCCTCGCCTGGCTCGACTGCTGGGCCATGACGAGCACCGCAGCCGATCGCCCGCTCGCCCTTGCGTGGATCAACTACATGCTCGAACCGGACGTCAGCGGGTTGCTGACGCAGCGCCAGGGCCTCGCCAATACGCTCACACCTTCGCCGGAGAGCAACGCCGATGCGCACCTGATCTGGCTGCGCCCGGTGGACGATATTCAGCAGCGCGAAACGTTGTGGAGCAAGATCGTTTCGGGCGACCTGCCGGAGGGCTTCAGATGATGCGCCCCGGCCTGACCTTCAAACTGTCGATCCTGCTCGCCTGTATCGGCGTAGTGGCGTCCGGCGCGACCGGCTACTATGCGTACCGAGCCAACCGCACGATGCTGGTAAACGAAGCCGAGCAGAATCTCCTGACTTCGACCGAGTTGCTGAGCCAGCGCTTTTCCGTGGCGCTGGGCGACGTGTCGCAGGATGCGCTCGTGCTCGCGACCTTGCCGTCGGCAGCGTCGGTCGCGCAATCCGACGACGGCTCGGGCACCAACGATGCTCGCGAACGCCTTGCCACGGTATTCGCCAGCATCATGGCGAATCACCCCGAGTACCTGCAGGTCCGGCTGATCGCGCGTCAGCGCTATGGCCTCGAACTGATCCGCTTCGACCGCGACGCGCAAAGCGCCGTGCGGGTCGCTGCAAAGGGCTTGCAGGAGAAAGGCCAGTTTGCCTATGTGTTCGACACGCTCGCGCTGCCGGCGCGCGGCATCTATGTTTCGCCGATCACGGTCAACCACGAGCACGGCGCGCATTCCGCCGAAGGCAAGGCGACGTTGCGCCTCGCCACGCCTGTCGTTGCCGCGGACGGCAAGGCGACCGGCGTCCTCGTAATCGACGTGGATCTCGCGAGCCTGCTCAAGCTGTTGCAGGTCGACTTGCCGCGCGGCTACGAGGTGTATCTCGCCAATGAGTGGGGCGATTTTCTGATGCACCCCGATGCTTCGCAGACCTTCGGTTTCGATCGCGGGCGGCGCATCCTCATGCAGGACAACTTCCCGGCCACGAAACCGCTGTTCGAGCAGTCGAAAAACAGGGTGTCGATGAACGGTCTGCTGCAACCGCATGAGGCAGCGGGCTACGTGTATGCCTTTATCCGCAGACCATTCGGCGTGGCGGACGGCAACCGCTTTATCGTGCTGGGCATCGCCAAGCCGCTCACCGACGTGCTGGCAGGCGCCACGCTGCTTGGCAACAGCATCGTGCGCATGGTGCTGGTCTCGAGCGTGCTCGCCTTTTTGCTGGCCATCCTGTTCGCACGGGCGCTCACCCAACCACTGCAGATGCTTGCGCATGCCGCCACGCATTTCTTCGCAGACCATACGATGGGCGCCCTGCCGCTTAGACGCACCGACGAAATCGGCGTGCTCGCGCGCTGCTTCGACCGGATGCGCCGGGAGATCCGTTCGCAACTCGATGTGCTCCATAACAAGCAGCATGAGCTTGTTCATCTCGCCAGTCACGATGCCTTGACCGGCCTGCCCAACCGCCTGCTGTTCACCCAGAAGCTGGAGACCGCGGTCAGCGAAGCCGCCGCTAGTGGCGAGCAACTCGCGGTGCTGTTCGTCGACCTTGATCGCTTCAAGCAGATCAACGACCAGTACGGCCATGCCGTCGGCGATCGCGTGCTCGCCAGCGTCGCGCGGCGCATCCAGCTGGTGTTATCCGATGGCGATATGGTCGCGCGCCTGGGCGGCGACGAGTTCATTGTGCTGCTCAGGGGTAGGCCCTCCACGGACGCCGCGCCCACCATCGCCGGCGACATCATCCGCGCCCTGAACGACCGGCTGCTGATCGATGGACAGTCGATGCTGGTCGGCGCAAGTATCGGCATCAGCCACTATCCGGCCGACGGCACCTCCGCCGCAGCCCTTCTGCTCAACGCCGACGCGGCGATGTACGCCGCCAAATCGGGCGAGACCGCGTCGTGGCTGCACTATCAGGACCTGCTGGAGGCACGCAGACGCGGGACCGTCGCCGAGGCCGACGACGGCGAACGCACGGACGGCGCGGACAACGCCAACGATGACCGGCTCGCGCCGGGAGTCAGGTAACGCGCACTCTGTCATGTAAGTCTGGCTGGGCTGGTGTAACGAGACCGCCAGCCGCGCTGGCCGACGCTTTCAACTTGACTTGCGACCACATATGAAGGTAGCCTTCGCAGTTATCCGCCCGGCTGAATTCGCGGCCGATCCGGACAAAACGTATCCACGCACCGGCACACCATCCCGCACATGAGCGAATCCTCCCCTGACCCCGAAGCCGCCCGCGCGCTCGCGCTGGCCAGCGAGTTACGCGTGGTCGTCGGCCGGTTGAAGCGCCGGCTGCGCGAACAGTCGCATTTCGGCGACCTGAGCTGGACCCAGGTGCGCGTGCTGTCCCGTCTGGAGAAGGAAGGCCCTGCCACCGTCACCGCTCTGGCGCGGGCCGAGGGCATCCGCCCGCAATCGATGGGCGAAGCGGTTGCCGCGCTGAAGGCGGCAGGCTTCGTCACCGGCGCCCCCGATCCCGACGACGGACGGCAAACCGTTCTGTCGCTCACCCCGGCCTGCCAGGAAGCAATCCGGACCGGCCGGGCCGCGCGCGAAGACTGGCTGTTTCGCGAGATTCGCGCCCGGCTCGCGCCGGCCGAGCAGGCGCAACTGGCAAGCGCAGTCGAACTGCTCAAACGCCTCGTCGACACCTGATCGGATCCCGTCGCTCGCCGCACGCTCTCACGGCGAGGCATCGTCCCTCCCCTCAAACAGGACGCCATCATGGCTATCACTACGCTCGACCCGAAAACCGCACTCATCGTCATCGATCTGCAAAACGGCATCGTCGGACTTCCCACCGCTCATCCGGCCGGCGAAGTCGTGAAGCAAAGCCGGGTGTTGCTCGACGCGTTCCGCGCGCACCGGCTGCCGGTCGTGCTAGTCAACGTGGCCGGCGGCGCACCAGGCCGCACCGAGCAGGCTCGCCACACGGGCGAGTTTCCCGCCGGCTGGACGGATCTCGTCGCCGAGCTGAACCCGCAACCGGAAGATCATCTCGTCACCAAGCGCACATGGGGCGCGTTCGTGGGCACCGACCTCGAGCAGTATCTCAAGGACAAGGGCGTCACCCAGGTCGTGATGGCCGGCGTGGCGACCTCAATCGGCGTTGAATCGACCGCGCGTCAGGCCTACGAGTTGGGCTTTAACGTCACGCTCGCCGTCGACGCCATGACCGACCTCAGCGCCGAGACCCACCACAATGCGATCACGCGGATTTTCCCGCGCCTCGGCGAGACCGGCACCACGGCGGAAATCGTCGCGCTGCTCGACAAGACCCGCGCATGAACACGCTTGCCACGCAGATAACGCACGCGGGTGCACGCTCACGCGGGCCAGGCTCACGCGCGCTTCGGGGATAGTCCGGTGAAAGGTACTTTCCGCTCGCTGAGCGGCTTCAATTACCGGGTCTGGGCCAGCGGAGGACTGATCTCCAACGTGGGTAGCTGGATGCAGCGCACCGCACAGGACTGGCTCGTTCTCACCGAGCTCACGCACAGGAATGCGACTGCGGTGGGCATCGTGATGGCGTTGCAGTTCGGCCCCATGCTGCTCCTGCTGCCGCTGACCGGCTATGCTGCCGACCATCTGGATCGCCGCAAACTGCTGCTGGTCACCCAGGCAACGATGGCCGCGCTGGCGCTCGGGCTCGGCGTGCTGACGCTGACCGGCCTCGTGCAGTTGTGGCAGGTGTACGTGTTCGCGTTCCTGCTTGGCTGCGTCACTGCGTTCGACTCTCCCGCGCGTCAGACCTTCGTCGCGGAACTGGTGGGAGAGGAGGATCTGTCGAACGCGGTGGCGCTCAATTCCACCTCCTTCAACGCCGGCCGGATGATCGGGCCGGCGGTCGCCGGCGTGCTGATCGCCTCGGTGGGGACGGGCTGGGTGTTCCTCATCAACGCGGCGTCGTTTGCGGCGGTGCTGTGCTCGCTGAAGATCCTGCGCGTTCACGAACTGCACCATAAGCTGAAGGCGCGCCGCGCGCGTGGGGCTTTCGTCGATGGCTTCCGTTATGTCTGGAGCCGCCCCGACCTCAGAGCGCTGTTGACGATGCTGTTTTTGATCGGCACCTTCGGGCTTAACTTTCCCATCTTTATCTCGACCATGTCGGTCACGGCGTTTCATGCCAATGCCAGCCAGTACGGACTCCTGACATCCACCATGGCAATCGGCTCGGTGGCCGGTGCGCTGCTGGCGGCACGCCGCGCGCGCCCGCGCCTCGCGCTGTTACTGGTCAGCGCTGGCCTGTTCGGCTTTGGCTGTACGCTCGCGGCATGCATGCCCACCTACGGGCTGTTCGGCGCCACGCTGGTCGTGATCGGCATGTGTACGCAAACCTTCACCACCTCGACGAATAGCCTCGTGCAACTGTCGACCGAACCCGCCATGCGTGGCCGGGTGGTGGCGATCCTGCTGGCTATCGCACTGGGCGGCACGCCGCTTGGCGCGCCGATCGTCGGCTGGGTGGCAGATCACTTCGGCCCGCGCTGGGCGCTCGGGGTGGGCGCGGCTTCCGGTTTCGGCGCTGCGCTGGTGGGACTGCATTACCTCAGGAAGTACCGCAACCTGCGCGTGCGCTTCGCCGGTGGCCGCATCCATGCGAGCGTGGATGGGATCGAAGCCGCGGGCGGGGGCGCTGCCGCGCCGTCCGCTCATTGACCTCTCGTTGACGCCTCGTTGACCTCTGCAGGCAAGGACGGCGCGTAGCCGGATTCGCGACGCGCCTCGCCTGCTCCGCCTCGCGTCGCACCCGTGGATCAACGGATCAACGGATCAACGGCCCAGATCCGGATGCCGGTTAGTGAGTTCGGTGAACCACTCGGTAAACGCACGCACCCGCGAGCTCATGCGCCGATGCGGATAGACCAGCGAAAGCGGCGTCGAAGGAATCTTGTACTCGGTCAGTATTTCCTGCAGCTCCCCGCGCTCGATCATCTCTGCCACCATGAAACGCGACGGCTGGATAATGCCGTAGCCGAGCACGCCGGCGGTAATGTAAACGGTGCCGTCGTTCACCGCCAACCCGCCTTCGAGCGTTACCTTGACCACCTCGCCATTCACTTCGTATTCGAACGGAAAAACCTTGCCGCTGCGCGCAGAGACGTAGTTGACGGCGCGATGCCCCTGGAGTTCTTCCAGCGTGGTCGGTATGCCATGTTCGGCGAGATAGGCCGGCGACGCGCAGGTGGTGATACGCGAGTTGCCGATGCGCCGCGCGACGAGGCTCGACTCTTCCAGCGCACCCATACGGATCACGCAATCGACGCCGTCCTGAATCAGATCGATATTGCGATCCGCGAGGCCCAGGCGCACGTCGATCTCGGGATACTGCCGGTAGAAATCGCCGAGCGCCGGCAACAGCAACGCCTTCGCCAGCGTCCCGGAGGTGTCGACGCGAATGGTGCCCGCCGGGCTTTGCCGCTTGTTCGACAGCGACGACTCCGCATCCGATATCTCCGAGAGAATGCCGACGCAACGTTCGTAGTACAACGCACCATCTTCGGTGACACTGACCTGCCGGGTTGTGCGGTTCAAGAGCCGCACACCGACGTGTTCCTCGAGCGCCTGGATCAGGTTGCTGACCGATCCGCGCGGCAGATCGAGCAGCTCAGCTGCCTTTGAAAAGCTGTTGGTCTCGACCACGCGGGTGAAGACTTCCATTGCCTGCAGGCGGTCCATACGGGGGCATCCTCGTCAATCACAGTTAAACAGCAGTTCTTCAGATATAGCACAGACGTTGCGTCAGTCCGCGCAACGGCGCAACAGATCGACCAGCGCGATCGGATCATACGGCTTGCGCAAGGGAATGGCGTTGGGCAACCGCTCCCGTTGTTCGGGCGTCAGCACCAGATCGTAGCCGGTCAGAAAGATCACCTGCAAGTGCGGATGATCGCGGCATGCATCGATCGCCAGATCGACTCCCGACTTGCCAGCCAGGCCGACATCGGTCAGCAGCACGTCGAACGGCCGTTCGCGCAGCACACGCATGGCTTCCACATCGCTTGCGGCCTCGACGATCTGCAGTCCGAATGTCCTGAGCAATTCGGTGGTACTCAGGCGCACCAGTTCGTCGTCTTCGACGTACAGAATGTTCAAACTATTGACGGCCTCGGTGACGTCGGCGGCGGCGTCGCCACCAGCAGCCGCTCCCGCCTCATGCACGGCGGCAATGGCTTCGTCGTGCGGCTGCCAGAACTGGTTCCGCAGCACGTGACGCACTTTGCGAGCGAGCGCCTCGTAAGTGTACGGCTTGCTCAGCAACTCGATGCCTTCGTCCAGTCTGCCGGCGTGCACGATTGCGTTGTCGGTGTAGCCCGAGGTAAACAGCACCACGATATCGGGCAAGCGCTCGCGCGCCTTGCGAGCCAGTTCGGTACTGCGCAGCGGCCCCGGCATCACCACGTCCGTAAACAGCAGATTGATCGGCACGCCGCTCTCGACGATCGCCAACGCGCTCTGTGCATCCTTGGCCTTGAGCACCGTATAGCCGAGGTCGCTCAGCATCTCGACCACCGTGCTCCGCACGTCTTCGTCGTCCTCGACTACCAGCACCGTTTCCGCACCGCCCTTCGCCGGCCCCGCATCGATCTGCGTTTCGAGGTCTTCTTCCTGACGCACACGCGGCAGATAGATGCGCACCGTCGTACCGTGACCCGGCTCGCTGTAGATCTTGACGTGGCCGCCCGACTGCTTGACGAAGCCGTACACCATGCTGAGCCCGAGACCCGTACCCTGCCCTTCAGGCTTGGTCGTGAAGAACGGCTCGAAGGCACGCTCGCGCACTTCCGGCGGCATGCCCGAACCGGTGTCGGTGAGCGCGACCATCACATACTGTCCCGGCGTCACCTCGGCATTGCGCTGTGCATAGGCGTCGTCGAGCGAGGCGTTGCCGGCTTCCATGGTGAGCTTGCCGTGTCCGCGCATCGCATCGCGCGCGTTGATAGCGAGGTTGAGCAGCGCGTTTTCGACCTGGAACGGATCGACCAGCGTATTCCACAGACCGCCCGACACCACCGTTTCGATTTCGATGCCGTCGCCGAGCGCGCGGCGGAACATATCGTCGAGACCGCGAATAAAACGGCCGAGATTGACGACTTTCGGCGCGAGCGGCTGGCGCCGCCCGAAGGCCAGCAGCTGCGAGGCCAGATTGGCGCCGCGCGCCACGCCCGCCAGCGCATTGCGCACCCGCTGCTCGGCCTTGTCGACGCCGGCCACATCCTTTGCCAGCAGTTGCAGATTGCCGCCGATCACCTGCAGCAGGTTGTTGAAATCGTGCGCTACGCCGCCGGTCAGCTTGCCGATCGACTCCATCTTCTGCGCCATGCGCAGCGCCTCTTCGGCGTGCTGCAGCGCTTCGGCGTTATCCCTCTCGGCGGTGACATCGCGCCCCACGCCGTGGATACGCTCCGAAGCCGGGTCGAGGGACAAGGTCCACGCCACCCAGCGCCACGCGCCGTCGGCGCGTTTCAGGCGAGATTCGTAACGCACCGGCACGCCTGCGCGGCGCAAACGCTCCAGTTGCGCCGTCACCATTTCGACTTCGTCGGGGTGAAGCAGATTCATGTACGAGTGCGACATTAACCAGTGCAGCGGATAGCCGAGCGTACTCTGCCACGACGGACTGATGCGTTGCAGCGTGCCGTCGAAACTCGCCACCACCAGCAGATCTTCGCTCAGTTCCCACAGACGGTCGCGATCTGCGACCGCTTCGCTCACGCGGCGCTCCAACGTTTCGTTTAACTCGCGTAAGGCACCCTCGGCTTTGGTGCGCTCGGCGATTTCCGTTTGCGCCGCCTGATAGAGCCGCGCATTGTCGATCGCTATAGCCGCCTGCGCCGCAATACCCACGACGATGCGTTCGGAGCGCGTCGTGAACACACCGGGTTCCGGATGGCCGAACAGCAAACCGCCGATTACTTCACCCGTGCGCGAAATCACCGGCGCGGCGAGGTAGCTGCGCACCGGCAGGTGGCCAGCGGGCATGCCGCGAAACGGCGCATTCCTGCCATAGCGCGGGTCCTGCGTCACATCGTCGACACGCACGATGCCCTCGCCCTTGAAGGTGGTCTCGAACAGGGCGGTAATGCGCGGCATCGGCAAACTGGCGAATGCTTCTTTCGGCGCGCCGGAGAGCGCGTACAGCATGTAGCGGCCACCGTCATCGTCCCGATTAGCCTGGCTGAACTGATCAACCTGCGCTTCGGGTGGCGACTGCACGTTATAGAAAAACGAGCCAAACGCGGCGCCCGTGAGCTCCGTCGCCGCATCGGTCACGACCTGGACGGCGCGGCCCAGGTCGAGTTCCGCCGCTACGGCTGTGCCGACGCGGTTGAGGATTTCCAGCGTGCGCGACTCTTCGCGCAGATTGCGCTCCGTCTCGCGCCGCAGCCGGGCCAGCTGCAGATTGCCTGCCACGCGCGCGACGAGTTCACGCGCCGAGAAGGGTTTGGTCAGATAGTCGTCGGCGCCGGACTCGAGGCCGTCTACGCGCGCTTCCTCCCCTGCACGGGCCGAGAGCAGCAGTACCGGCGTTTCGCGCAAGACCGGGTCGCTGCGCAGTTCGCGCAGCAGGCCGAAGCCGTCGAGCCGCGGCATCATCACGTCCGAGACGATCAGATCCGGCAGCGCCGCGCGTGCCACTTCCAGCGCTTCCTCGCCGTCGACGGCGACCTGAACCTCATGCCCTGCCTGGCCGAGAATGCGGCGCATGTAGTCTCGCAAATCGGCGTTGTCGTCGACCACCAGCACCCGCGCGGCAACCTGTCCGTCCTGCAAGGGCGCTGACGTTTCGGCGGTCTCCAGCAACGATTGCGGCTCGTCGGTGCCGATCTCGTCCAACTGGTTCGACTCGGGGATCCAGCGCCGCGCGGCATCGACATAAGCAAACGCGTGCCGGCTTAGCGCGGCCGGCGAGGTTGGTGTGGCTTCAGCCGCAGACACGGCAAGCGGGCCACCGACGGGCGGCAAGACCACCGTAAAGCAGCTGCCCACACCCGGCGTGCTGTCGACCCTGATCGTGCCGCCGTGCAGTTTGACCAGCTCCTGCACCATCGCAAGACCGATGCCGCTGCCTTCGACCGAGCGGCCCGGCGACCCCGCCACCCGGTGAAACCGCTCGAACAGGCGTGGGATCTCTTCTGGTGGAATGCCGATGCCGGTATCCGCGACGCTCATCTCGACGCTGCCGTCCCGCCCCTGCCGTAGCGAGACCTTGATCGAACCGGAAAATGTGAATTTGAACGCGTTCGACAGCAGGTTCATCACGACCTTTTCCCACATGTCGCGATCGATCTGCGCAATGATCGGCTCGCCACCCACATCCACGCCACGGTCCACTTCGAGTTGCAGCCCGACCGTTTCGATCGCGGAGCGAAACAGCGAGGCGAGTTCAGTCGTGAACGCGGCGATATCGGTCGGCTGGGGGTTGATCTGAAAACGCCCCGCTTCGATACGGGAAAAATCGAGCAGTGCGTTGACGAGCTTCAGAAGCCGCAGACCATTGCGATGCGTGATCTCGAGGAGATTGCGATCGGCCTCGCTGGTTGCATCCTGTTTGGCGAGCAGCTCTTCGAGCGGTCCCAGCATCAAGGTGAGCGGCGTGCGGAATTCGTGGCTGATGTTGGAGAAAAACGTTGTTTTAGCCCGGTCGATTTCGGACAACGCTTCGGCACGCCGGCGTTCTTCCTCGTACGCGTGAGCGTACCCGATGGCAGCGCCGATTTGCCCCGCGAGCAGGTTCAGAAACGCGTGATAGCCCTCGTCCAGCAGGCGGCAGGGGTTCACCGCAACAATCAGGACTGCCGCACGTCCCGTTTCGCCACCGGGCATGATGGGCAACGCGACCGCCTGGGTAGGCTCGAGACTCCATGGGCCGCTGGGTAATCCAGGCCCGAAGCGCCGCGCCAGGTCGCGCACCACCACCGCACCTTGCGTTCGCAGCGCTTCAGCAACGGGCCACGGCGCGTCTTCGGCCGCGCTCATCGATTCCGGCGCAGCGCGATGACCGGGCGCGATACCGCTTGCGCCCGCCAGTGTCACGTCCGCTGAGCCAGGTTCCGCGATGTACAGCAAGGCGAACGGGAGATCGCGCGGATTGCTCCGCAGCGCGCGGGCGCTCAATTCGCACGCGTCGCGCCACTGCCGTGCATCCGCAGTCGATGCGGCCAGTTCGCGCAGCAGCATCAACTGGCGTTCGCCGATGACGCGCGAGGTATCGTCGCTGTTCGCGCAGATGATGCCGCCGGCCGTGCCGTCGTCGTTCGGAATCGGGCTATACGAGAAGGTGTAGTAGGTCTCCTCCGGGAAGCCGTTGCGCTCCATGATCAGCAGCTTCTGTTCGACGAAGGTACCTTCGGCGCCCGTCAACGCGGTCTCGAGCAGTGGCGCGATGTCGCTCCAGATCTCGTGCCACACGACCGCGGTCGGCTGGCCGAGCGCCACTGGATGCTTGCCGCCGATAATCGACTTGTACGGGTCGTTGTAGAAGTACAGCAGATCGGGGCCCCAACCGATCCAGATCGGCTGGCGCGAGGTGAGCATGATGCGGATCGCGGTCTTCAGGCCTTGCGGCCAGTTTTCAGGCGCGCCGATCGAAGTCGAGGCCCAGTCGTAGGCGCGGATCAGTGCCCCCATCTCCCCGCCGCCGACCAGAAAGGTCGTGGTCAAACCAGCGCGCAATGCGTCGGTCATTGAACTGTCCGGCTTCATTAACGCAATCTCCTCGAGACGGTTGCCCGGTTGGATTGTTGTAGCTGTAATCGGTGGTCCCCAGCGATTCACGGCGGTGCGAAATTGCAATGGCTGCAACCCCGCTGCACGCAGAAATGCTTTCGCAAGATTCTCGCATGCAGAGCGCGTATTTGAGCACCAGAATACGTTTTGAACCACGCATAAACGATGCGCTCGCGGACGGCATGTTCGCACAATGCCGCGCGTGAAGTTTTCCGATACATTGAAGCCGTCCCGCAACGCAGAACGATGCACTCCGCGAGGTAAATCGTGCTGCCTGCCTCATCTGTTTCGGAGCAAAAATGACCACTCAAACCGCCTATTCCGTCACCTCGCCGACACGTGCCGAGGTGGATACGCTCACGGGGGCAACGGTTCTCGAATTCGGCACCGACTGGTGCGGCTACTGTCAGGGCGCGCAACCGGTGATCGGCGCAGCCCTCGCGGAACATCCCGCGGTGCGTCATCTGAAGATCGAGGACGGACCCGGCCGCCCACTCGGGCGATCGTTCAGGGTGAAGCTGTGGCCTACCCTGATTTTTCTTCGCGATGGCGCCGAAGTCGCACGTGTGGTGCGGCCCACCGGGGTCGAGGCGGTTGAGGAAGGATTGAATAGCCTCGTCTGACACTGTGGCGATTGACATAGTGACGTCATGATGTCACTATGTCGCACATGAAAATCGATCCCGATAGCCCCACGCCGCTGTACGCCCAGGTCGAAGCGGTGCTGGCGGCCAGCATCGCAGACGGCACCTATCCGGCCGGCAGCCGCCTACCAAACGAGGACGGCCTGATCGAGCGCTTCGGCGTGAGCCGCACCACCATCCATAAGACGGTTCAGAACCTGATCAAACGCGGCCTGATCGAAATCCGCCGCGGCAAAGGCACCTTTGTCACCCAGCCCAAAATCACCCAGGAACTGACGGAGCTGAGCGGTTTCGTCGAAGATATGCAGGCGCTTGGCCGTCACCCGAGCGCTCGCGTGCTCGACAAGCAGGTGCTGCCCGCCAGCGACACGGTGGCGCGTCACCTCGCCCTTGCGGCCGGCACGCTGGTGATGCGTATCCAGCGCGTGCGGCTCGCGGACGGCGTGCCCCTCTCGTTCGACGAAACCTGGCTGCCTAAAGACCTTGGCGAGAAAGTGATCGGCAACGATCTGGAGACCGAACCGATCTTCGCCCTGCTCGAGCAGAAATACGACACGCCACTCGTGGAAGCCGAGTACCGGCTCGAGGCTACCTGTGCAAACGAGACCGTGGCGCAGGCACTAGGTGTCGAACCTGGCAGTCCGATCTTTCTGATCGAGCGCACCTCGTACGGTGCCGGACATCAACCGGTCGATTACGAACGGCTGCATTACCGCGGCGATCAGATCCAGTTCGTGACGCGGCTTGCCCGCCGCGGCAAACGCGGCTGACGCGCGGGAGACGCCGATGGATATGAGCTTCACGCTGTGGCTCTTTGCGGTATCGCTCGGCGCGAGTGCGCTCGGCGGGATGCTCGGCATGGCGAGCGGCATTTTTATCGTGCCGGTTCTGACCATGTTCGGCCATCTCGACATTCACGTGGCGATCGGCGCGAGCATCGTCTCGGTGATCGCCTGCTCGTGTGGCGGCGCAGCGCCGTTCCTGCGCGAGCGTCTGACCAACGTACGGCTCGCGGTAGTGCTGGAGACCGCCACGACCTTGGGTGCACTGTGCGGCGTGCTGCTGGTCGGGATCGTTCCGGTGTTCGCGCTGTTTATATTGTTTGCGCTGGTTCTGCTCGTATCGGCGCGCCAGATGCTGGTACGGCGCAGCGATCCGGTCGCCGGCGCTTCGGTTACCTCTTCAATTGACGCTGCAACCGGCACTGCGGCGACAGCAGGCTGGACGGCTTCCCTTGCGCTCGATTCGAGCTATCCGGATCGTGCACTCGGCCGCGAGGTCGCCTATCGGGTGCAACGTGTGCCACTGGGCATGCTGCTGATGTACGGCGCGGGTTTGATTTCGGCGCTGCTCGGGATCGGCAGCGGTGTGCTGAAAATCCCCGCCATGGATACGGCGTTGCGCCTGCCGATCAAGGTCTCGTCGGCCACGTCCAACTTCATGATCGGCGTGACGGCGGCTGCCAGCGCCGGCGCCTGGTTTCTGCGCGGCGATATCGTCAGCGCGATTGCCGGACCGGTTGCACTCGGCTCAGTAGCGGGTGCGGTACTCGGCGCACGGGTGCTGATGCGTCTGTCGAACGACAAGCTGCGGCTGATGTTCGTCGCGATCCTGCTTGTGCTTGCGGTACAGATGCTGTTCGAAGCATTCCACGTCAAAGCCGTGAGCGGGCCGGTATGAGCGACCGTTTGCCGGCTTCGGCCACGGCCTCCCCTGCGACCTTCGCCTCGGTGATGACACCGCTCGAGCGCTGGCTCGCCGCGTTGCTAAAAAGCGGCACGTGGATAGCGTCTCTCACGATCGCCGCGGGTTTGCTTCTGCTGTTGCCGGATGTCCACACCGCATTGCATCGGTCGGCGCTGCCGCCAGGCATGCCGCTCGTCACTGCCGGCATTGCGCTGTTTATTCTCCTGCCAGTGCTGCGCCTGATCCTGATGCTCGGCGTGTTTCTGCAGCAACGCGACTATCGCTACAGCGCAATTACCGTGCTGGTTCTGCTGATCGTGGCGGCGGGCTGCGCGGTCGGCGCGCATTGGGCGTAGCCGCCGCTTCGGATCAGTTCGTCAGTGGGTCTGCGCGCTGCCTGCCGAAACCGGCAAGCGGGTCTTCGACGGATGGCCAATACCGCCTTCCTGCAGCCAGTAGCCGAGCCCCATGAAAATCGCGCCGCCCGCCAGGTTGCCGAGCGTGACAAAAATTTCGTTGTGCACAGCACCGGCCAGCGTGATGTTGTCCGGATGCTCACCGATCAGGGCGAGTGCGAACACAAACATATTGGCGACGCTGTGCTCGAAGCCGCTTGCCACGAACGCGAACACGGGCCAGAAAATCAAACCGAGTTTTGCGCCATCGTTATTGGTGCGCGCTGCCATCCAGATAGCGAGGCACACGAGCCAGTTGCACAGCAGGCCCTTGGCGAACAGCGCGAGACCCGGCGCGCTCATCTTCGCGGACACCGCCTTGAAGAAGACTTCCGAGCCATCGGTCAGCAGCACGCCGCCGCCCGCCGCATGCAGAATCGCCGCGAGCACCACCGCACCGATCAGATTGCCGATCCAGCACACCACCCATACCAGCACCATCCCGCCGACACCCGTCTCGCCGCGCAACACCGCAAACGGCATGTACATGGCCGTGCCGGTGAACAGATCCGAGCCGGCGAACACGACGATCGTCAACGCGCAGGCGAACACCGCGCCCATGATCAGATGCACATAAGCCGGATCGACATGCGAGCCGACTGAAAACATCAGGATGTCGCCGAAGCCGATATAGGCCCCGGCCATGGCCGCACCGATCAGAAAAGCGAGCGGCGAGCGCGCGATCGACGACGCCTTGTGCGCGCCGACCTTTGCGAATTTATCGATACTCTCTGCGTACATCACATGTCTCCGCGAATGGGGGATACCCTCCTCAACCGCAGAGGGTGCGTCAAACTGGCGCACATGATAGGACGAGCGAATTCGAGCTCCGTTACGGATGTAACCAGAACGGGCAGGTCTGGCGGGTGGGCCTACTGTGCTCCCGCGGCGACCCGGATTCTGTATCCCTTTTTAGCGCGGCTGCACTAGGACGGGGCAATAGCGGTGGCCGACAAACCTTGCATGCCCATCGCCAGCAGCAAACGCTCTGCGCCGATCCCGAAGCCCGCACCCTCCCGATACGCGCCGCCACCGGCCACCTGCTGCTGCGCGCCGAGTTCGGGACAGCGGATCTCGAAGCCCTCGCCATTCAGGTAGTAGCTCAGGCCCCGCTTCGCAGCGATGTCGAATGCGTAATCGAGTCCCAGCGAATCGAGAAAGCCCGCGCCTATTTCACGGCTGCGCACGAGCGCGCGCTGCGGGTTCGAACACAGGTACTCGAAGCCCAGTTGCACGAATTCGCGGTACCGTCCGGCCTGGGGCCGTTCATAGCGGTAACAGCGAGCCACGTAAAACAGCATGCGTTCCTTGCGGCGTTCGAGCAGTTCCTGACATCGCTCCTGAAAGAGCGCGGTTGCCTCGGGAATCAGGCAACAGGGCCGGCCTTTCTTGTCCGGGAAGGCCCACATCTGGCCAATGATTTCGCTGCCGCCCGCCTTCTGCACGAACGTATCCTGCGACCACAACGCAGGAACGATGGCCTCTTCCGCGCCGGCATCAATGAAGGTAGCTCCGGAAGCGGTTCTCCAGCGCACGGGCTTGCGCCGCTTCTTCACCGACGATAAAACGCGTTCCACGGATCATGGTCATGACTGAACTCCTAAGGATGATGAAATAAAAAAAAGGCGCCATAGGCGCCTTGGTCGTTTTCGCATGAGCGAGGAACTCAGTGGGTTCCAGGCTTCGCTGCTATGAGACGTAACGAACCACGGCGCAACGGACTGCTGCCGTGATGATGGTGCGACCGGAATGGAACGTTACGTGGGCTCATGTACGAGATAGTGACACACGTGTCGCGGTTTGGGAAAGCCCGAGTTGCGCCGACGCTGTCGTCCGGCGCGTCGGACGGTCTGGCTTAGCGTTCCAGATACTCGCGCAGGATTGCGCTCATGCGCCAGCGATGGTCCCGGTCGTGATCGGCGAGCTGCTCGGCCAGACGGTAGACGCCGACCTCATGACCATCAGTGCGAACCCCGACCCGCTCGAACGACGCGAGCTCGGTGGCTCGCAACTGCTCAATGAGTTTGTGACGCAACGCATTGAATTCCTGGATCGCCTGGTCGCCGTCGCGTGAATGGTAGCCGCGCTCGACCGGCCAGCCGCTGACGTCCATGGGCAGGAGAGTCGGCCGGTCTTCGTTCAGCACGCGCTCGATACGCGGTCCATACAGATCGCTTTCGCAATCTTTCAGATGCCACAGATGCTCGATCAGCGGCGAATTATCCTCGGCAGGCATGCGTACCAGCAGCTCACGCGACATGCCGGCAAACGCCTTTTCCAGAAATACCGGCATCTCGGCAAGCTGATTGAGCAGATGGAGGTGTTGCGTACTGGACATGGGGGCCCCGGAAATCGTTATGTTGTGTGTAGCGCGCCGGCACAGGCGCATCACTTCGTCATGCGTGCCCTTACTGTGTATTCGCTGTCGAGCACCGGATCGAACTCGCCATTCTCGTCGCGCGGCGCATGAAAATCCGCCGACAGCGGCTCGACCGGATAACCGCGGCGCTCCCAGGCATCGAGACCGCCCTTGAGCGCCTGGACATGGTGAATGTTCTTTCGACGCAGCTGCGCGACGATCCGCTTCGCCGTGGCTTCATTCGGGCAGACACAATACACCACGATCGGACGCCCGCGCAGTTTCTCATCGAGTTGCTCTGGCGAATCGAGATCGAGGGCACGCGCGCCCGGTATCCGATACGCTTCCTTCGCCCGCACTTCCGGAGGCCGCGCATCGAAGATAAGCGGTGGCGCGCTTGACTTCATCAGTTCGTCAAGCTGCTCGGGGCTGATGCGAATCTCCGCCAGCCAACGACGAAACTGAAACCGACGCACCCAGCGATAGCCGACAAACAGCACGGCCACCACGGCGAAAACGTCGAACACCGTGGCGCCGTTCTGGCGCACGAGCTGCACGCCTTGCGCGATCCAGTCGTGCAGCGCCGCGCCGCCGACCAGCCAGACACCCGCCCATAACGCCGCGCCCACGATGTCCCAGAACAGGAAAACACGCGCATCGATGCTGGTGGTGCCGAGCAACGGTGCGGCGATCAGGCCGATACCGGGGATGAATTTAGCCAACGCGAGAATCGGCGCGCCGTGGCGCTCCAGGATGTTGCGCGCAAGTCGCACTGCGGCGTCGAACGACAGTGAAAAGCGCACCAGCGAGTTCAGCATCCGTCTGCCACGCAAGCGGCCAGTGGTGAACCACAGGACGTCCGCCAGCACGGTGGCACATACGGCGGCGAAAAACACGCTGGAGTAGGACACTTCGCCGACGGCAGCCATGGTGCCCGCGAGAATCAGCATAGGCGCGGCCGGCACCGGCGCGCCGAGTTGCGTGATCAGCACACTCATGAAAACCACCCACGCGCACAGCGCAGGGGGAATAGCGGTCGGAAGATGCCACACGGTACGGCTCCTGCGGAAAGCGAACGCCCTGAAGAGTGCCGGGAGTGCCAGGCACAGGCGTTTGATATCCGATTCTAATCAAAATCGGCTAACCGCATCGTGCAAGTGCACAAGCCTTTGAGGCGCTAATGGCGCCTCAAAGGCTTAGCGGACCGGCCGCGCCAGCAGATCGTCAAGCAACGCGCCGTACGTCGCCACCAGTTGCCGGTCGTCTGGCAGATAGCGCGCAATCAGGCCGCGCTGCTGTTCGCGGTACCAGGATGCGTGCGCGTCGTGTGTCTCGATCGCCTCCACCACCCGGCGCGCGCCTTCGTCGGCATCGTTGCCTTCGTAGTAGTACCCAAGGTCGCGGCATAGCGAGGCGTTGTGGATCAGCGGGTAACCCTGCCAGCACACTTCAAGGTAAAAGTAGTTCAGCGGATTTTCGAGCTGATGGGAAATGACGATATCGGTGTTTTCGGCCAGAAACACCGGGGTGTCGTGCCGGCCGAGGAATACCGCCTTGTGATCGCGGACGATATCGAGCTGATTCATGAGGGCGATGAAATCGAGGCTTTCCCGCGCGATCTGCTCGGCATTCGTCACCTGCAGCAAGGCGATCCGCTCAGGACACCTGCGATAGGCGAGCTCGGCAATCAACGCCGGGTACAGGCAGAACTTCACTACGTTGATGTTCGGCTCCATCACACTCAGGCGCCGCGCGCCGTCGTGCGGCTGGTACTGACCTGCGTGCAGCAGACCTTCGACGCGCTCATCCAGAAACATCGGACTCCAGACAAACGGCACGACCCGGCCGGACTGCCGGCGCAATACCTCGAAATATGACCGGCTGATATTCGCGACCTGCGGAATGATCCAGATGTCGTCGTAGCGCTGATTGACGAACAGCGTGTCGCCCCACGCCGGCTTGCGGAACAACACCGACTCCATCGCGTGAACATATTCGAAGCCGCAGCAGTACGATACGAGCCGCACGTTGCGCTGCTTCAGGTATTCGGTTTGCGCGGCGTCGATCTGGCCGCCGAGTTCGATCAGCACATCGAGATCGTCTTTCGCCGCCTCGAACGATAGCGTGGGATAGCGGACCTGATCCCACGGCAGCGCAGCGGTAATGGCGACCGCTGTGGTGTTCACGAGCACCACCCGCGCGACCTGCGGACAATGCCGTAGCGCCTCGGCAAGAAACGCTGCATTCTGCTTGATGCCGTTATTCCACAGCGTCTCCGCCTCGTGGTGCAAGCCAATCGTGATGCCAATGCGCAGAGTGCTCATGATGGGATACCCAGATCCTAAGCGGGCGCATAAAGCGCGGCAAGCGCATTGCTGTACGTGCGCACATTGTCGTCGTTCTCGGGATCCAACCCGCGCAGGAACGCGTTTGCTGTCTGGCGGTAAGCACTGAGATGGGTATCGTGCTCGGCGAACGCCCGCTGCAAGGCGTGCCCGCCTTCCAAGCAGTCAAAGTCGTGATAGCGGTATCCGCACTCGCCGATCAGATGCGAATTGTGAATCAGTGGATAGCCGCCATACAGTGCCTCGTAGTAGACATAGTTCTGTGCATTTTCCCAGTGATGACTGACCACTACGTCGACATCGCCCGCCACTACCCGGCAAAACGGAAAGCGCCCCTCGAACGAAGTCAAACCGTGCTTCACGATGTCGAGGCTACGCGCGAAGCCATTGAAACTCACGTGCTCCTTCAGATGGAACGTGTTGTACGCCCACACATGTTCGAGCATGTCAGGATTGGAGCGATGCGCCGCCTCGCAGGACAGCAGCGGCACGAAGCTTGTTTTCACCATGCAGATGTTGGGCTCGAAGATGCCCGCGCGCCAGCGCCGCCGTCCTAGCCGATAACCGAAGCTGAGACCCTCAGGCAGGCGCGCCGCTTCGCGCTCGAGCACTAGCGGGCTCCACAGATGCGGCATCACGCGCACCGGACAGCGAAACGTACTGGCGTAATATGGCACACAGGTGTTCTCGTACTCGGGCAGCGTCCAGACCTCGTGATACGGCGCAGCTGAAATCAGGAGACCGTGCGGCTGATCGAAGATCATGCGCTCGATGTCGATCACATAGTCGTTGCCCACCCGCATCGAGACGATCTTGCCGCCGCGTTCGCGGAACGCCACCACCCATTCGCGCGCCAGTTGCGCACTCATCTCGATCATCACGTCGAGCGTCGTGGCGGCCTCGTTCATGTCGATGAGCGGCACGGGCGAATCGGCGAGAAAATTCTTCGCATCCTCGGGGCGCCCATCGCCACCACCCGCCACAAGGTATGTCGCGTCCACCAACGGCGAGCGCATCAATAGCATCACGAGAAAAATGCAGTTCTGGTAAATGCCGTTTTCCCAGACCGACTGCTCGCCCTTGCGTACGAAGATCGACACGCCGACCCGCAGCTTGCGCGGCAACCCAATTTGAACGGGTTCGAGATTCATGAGCGGCTCGCGTGAGGGGCAAACGCCGTGTCGCGGCACAGATGCAGCAGTCGGGCGGCGTACGCGTCGAGGTTGTGCTGGCTGAACGGATTAACGCTTGCGAATACACGCTGCGAGCGGGCCCGGTAATCGTCGAGACTCTCCGCGTGGTCAACCGCGGCGCGCTGCAACTGCGCCGCGCCCTCGCGCGCATCGAAGCCGCGATAGTAGTACCCCGCGTCCTTGAGCCACGGCGAGTTGTGCACCAGCGGATAATCGCCGTAGAGCGCGTCGAGGTAGCTGTAATTCTGTTCGTTCTGCCATTGATGCGACACGATGGCATCGGCATGCTGCACCATGAAGCCGACAATATCGTGCCGGCCGTGAAAGGTAGCCTTATGCTGGCGCACGAGATCCAGCGAGTTGGCGAAATACAGCATGGTGGGATGATCTTTCAGGTGCAAGGTGTTGAGCACATGCATCGCCTCAACCGTTTTGGCATCCGCGCGATAAGCCTCGTCGCAAATCAACATTGGAATGCTCGACGTCTTCACCACCGAAATGTTCGGTTCGAAAATTGCCACGCGCAGGCCGCGGCGTTTGGCGCCATCCGCTTCGATGGCTGCCGGTTCATTGGGCATCGTCTCGCGAGCTGCGAAGCCATAGCGCATGCCGAGCGCCTCGACTTCACGCATTCGCTGCCGAACAAACTGAGGATGCCAGATGAACGGCGCCTCGTGCACATCGCAACGATGCAGGAGACGCATCATCGGAGCAAATGCGCTGTCTTTCGGCAGGTGCCAGACCTCGTCGCAACGATCGGGACGCGGTGCATGAGTGGGTTTCGTAAAGATGGCGGGCTCGGCAACGCCGACATAAGGCTGGCCGCAGCAGTAGAAGACCACCTTCTTGCCGCGCGCACGCATCAGGTCGAGCCATTCGATATCGAGCGCCCCGCCCATTTCGACGATCACATCCACCTCGTCGCTGGCCTCGTGCGCCCTCATCAGGCGCAGATTGCGTGCTGCCAGGTCCACCTGCGATGGCATCACCCCCTGGTCGCCGACATCGATCAGCACTACCGATTGCACGAACGGCAAGCGCTGAAACAGCTCCGCCAGAAAGATGACGTTCTGCCCCAGGCCGTTCTGCCAGATGTTCTGACCGGTATGGGTAATGACGGAGATGCCGATGCGCATAGTCACATTTAACACATGTTGAAACGGACCCTCACCGTGGGCGAGGATCCGTTGATTCGCTCACCGTGCCGGCGGCGCCCTGGAGAGGCCGGCGCGTCAACGCCGCCGTACGCATTACCAGGAATATCCAACACCGGCGTTGACCAGCACGTGAGCGCCATCCGTTGCGCTGGCTCCCACCTTGACGATGGTGTTTTGCGTAAGCCGCGCACTGGCGCCGATGGCGATGGCACTGTATCCCGCATAGTTGCCCACCCCTGCGGCGACCTGGAAGGTCTTGCCCTGTTCCACCTGAGGCAAACCGGCCAGCGCACCCGCCATGGCGACGCCCGAATACGCTGCACGCGCCGTGTCGTTGATATTCTGCTGAACGCCTTGCAGTTGTGCAACGTTTACCGCATCGGTCGGATTGACGCCCGGCGCCACGTTGGTGATGGTCCGCTCATTGCCTGGCGAGCCCACCGATACCGAGTTCGCCTCGCTCGCCACCGAGCCCGCGCCGATCGCCACCGAATTCGGCGCTGACGCTACTGCGTTGGCGCCCACTGCGGACGAACCGGAGCCGGTTGCCTGGGACCCCGAACCCACCGCAACGCTGTTGTTCGAGCTCGCCGTCGAATTGCCGCCGATGGCAACCGACTCCGTACCTGTGGCGCTTGCTGCGCTGCCCGTCGAATTCACGGCGACATACTTGGAATTCGACGACGACCCTCCTGTTGTCGTGCCTTGCGAGATCTGCGTGACCTGGCCGCCCAGCGTGCCGATTTGCGTTTCGAGTGCGAACAACTGGCTGCCGTTGACCGCGTCGGTGCTGGTCGCGGTAATCGCCCCTGCTGCGATATTGGTCAACGCAACCGTAGAGTTTGCACCGACACCGCCGAGCGTCACGCTCGTATGCGAAGCGTTGTCGTACAGCACGGCATCGCTTGCTACCGAGGCCACTGCCTGCAACTGGCTTACGTTCACCGCATCGGTCGGCGCGGTGCCGGCGGCGACGCCGGAGAGCTGGCGTGCGCCCGCGGTGCCCGTGAAGTCGACGCTGGTACCACCCGTGTTGGCGCCTACCGTGATGGCGCCGTTGCCCGGCGCGCCGCCTACCTGCTGCACGAGGCCCACGGTGCCGTTCTGGATGCCGGTCGAAAGCGCGGTGACGCTGCTGGTGGTGGTGGTGAGGCCGGTAGACAACGACGCGACGTTACTGTTGGTTGTGTTCAGGCCCGTCGACAGCGAAGCAACATTGCTGTTGGTCGTGTTGAGGCCTGTAGACAGGGACGCTACGTTGCTATTGGTCGTGTTCAACCCCGTCGACAGCGAGGCAACGTTGCTGTTTGTCGTAGTGAGTCCGGTAGACAACGACGCGACATTGCTGTTCGTCGTGGTCAGGCCAGTGGACAAGGACACAACGCCGCTCTGTGCCGTGCTCACGCCCGTCGACAGCGAAGTGATGCTCGTCGCGGTCGAGGTGGAGAGCGAACTCAACTGACCATAGTTCACCGCGTCGGTCGGGTTCACGCCGGCGGCAACGTTGGTCAGCGTCACCGGCGTGGTCGAACCGACACCGCCCAACGTGACCTTGGTGTGGCTTGCATCGTCGTACTGGACCGAGTTTGCTACGCCTGTCGACAGCGAGGCTACGTTGCTGTTGGTGGTGGACAGACCCGTCGACAGGGAGTTGATGCCGGTCGAGGTTGAGGTCGAGAGGCTCGCTACGGCACTGTTAGTTGTACTGAGGCCGGTGGACAGCGAGGTGATGCCGGTTGAAGTCGAGCTCGACAGGCTGGCCACGTTGCTGTTCGTCGTGCTGATGCCGGTGGACAACGAGCTCAGACCGGTCGAAGTCGAAGTGGAAAGAACCGCGACCGTGCTGTTGGTGGTGCTCAGCCCCGTGGACAGCGAACCGACACCCGTCGACAACGATGCAACATTGCTGTTAGTGGTGGACAGGCCCGTCGACAGCGAGGTCACACCACTTTGTGCCGTGCTGATGCCCGTCGAAGTCGAAGTCGACAGCGAAGCCACGCTGCTGTTGGTCGTGCTCAGGCCGGTGGACAGCGAGGTCACACCACTTTGCGCCGTGCTGATGCCTGTCGAGGTCGAAGTCGACAGCGACGCCACGCTGCTGTTGGTCGTGCTCAGGCCGGTGGACAGCGAGGTCACACCACTTTGCGCCGTGCTGATGCCCGTCGAGGTCGAAGTCGACAGCGACGCCACGTTACTGTTGGTCGTGCTCAAACCTGTCGACAGGGAACCCACGCTACTGGTCGTCGAACTCAGCCCGGTCGACAACGAAGCCACGTTGCTGTTGGTCGTGCTCAAACCCGTCGACAGCGAACCCACGCCACTTTGCGCTGTGCTGATGCCGGTCGAAGTCGAGGTCGATAGCGAAGCCACATTGCTGTTCGTCGTGCTCAAACCCGTGGACAGAGAAGTCACACCACTTTGCGCGGTGCTGATGCCCGTCGAAGTCGAGGTCGACAGCGAAGCCACATTGCTGTTCGTCGTGCTCAAACCCGTGGACAACGAACTCACCGTGCTCCCCACCGAATTCACCTGGCTCGCTACCGAGTAAAGTTCGCTCCCGTTCACCGCGTCGGTACTGGTTGCCGTAATCCGCCCCGCCGCGACGTTCGTGATCTGCCGCTCCGCACCGGATGCGCCGACGCTCACGACGCTGGTGGGCGTCGCGCCAGCAAAACCGCTGAAGGTCGTCGATCCGACCGTCGCGCTGCTGGTGGGGTTCGCGGCGGACGTCACCGAACCGTAGCCCAGTGCGACATCGCCGGGATTATGAGCCACGGCAGCCGGTCCTATTGCAACGCTATTCGTCCCAAGTGCCTGCGAGTCCGCCAGCGTCGAATTGGCGTGGAAATACTTGATGCCCTGGCTGTCGAGATTGCTCAGCGCTGCACCGACGTTGTTGACCGTGCTGGTCGTACCGTTCGCGTTGTACGTCGTGTACGCGGGCGGGCTGACCGCACCGGTCGACGGGTTATAGGTGGCTCCGCCGCCCAACGCCGACGCCGTGCTGGTACCCAGGGCGTTGACGTTGGTCTGGACGGTGCTCACCCCAGTCGACAAGCTGGCGATGCCGCTGTTCGCAGTCGCGAGCCCGGTCGAGGTCGAAGTCGACAATGCCGTCACGTTGCTGGTCGTCGTGCTCAAACCGGTCGAGAGCGAGCCCACGCTGCTGGTCGTCGAACTCAGTCCCGTCGACAACGAAGCCACGTTGCTGTTGGTCGTGCTCAAACCTGTCGACAGCGAACCTACGCCGCTTTGCGCGGTGCTGATGCCCGTCGACGTCGAAGTCGACAGTGCCGTCACACTGCTGTTGGTCGTGCTCAACCCGGTCGACAAAGAGGCCACACCGCTTTGCGCCGTGCTAATCCCTGTGGAAGCCGAGGTCGACAAGGTGGTCACATTGCTGTTCGTCGTGCTCAATCCCGTCGACAGACTGGCGTCGCGGCTCACCGCCGTGCTCAGCCCCGTTGAGGTCGAAGTCGACAGCGCCGTCACATTGCTGTTGGTAGTGCTCAACCCGGTCGACAAAGAGGCCACACCGCTTTGCGCCGTGCTGATCCCCGTGGAAGCCGAGGTCGACAAGGTAGTTACATTGCTGTTCGTAGTGCTTAACCCGGTCGACAGCGAATTCACCCCGCTTTGCGCCGTGCTGATCCCCGTCGACGTCGAAGTGGATAACGAAGCGAGACTGCTCGCCGCCGTGCTCAAACCGGTCGATGTCGAGGTCGACAAACGGGTGATACTGCTCGCCGTGGTACTCATGCCAGTGCTCAACTGCGACACCGTGACCGCATCTTGCGGCGCGGAGCCGTCGGCTACATTCGTGATCCGGCGCAATGCGCTGGCGCTGCCCACCGATACCTCGGAAAGAGGCGCTGCAGTACCCGTCAGATAACCCGTGCCAGTCGGCGCGGCCGTCCCGGTCACGCTGCCTGCGCCGATCGCCACGCTGTTCGCGTAGCTGGCGCTGCTGCCCGTGCCGAGCGCAAGCGACCCGTTGCCAGCGGCGATCGAGTTGTAGCCGATCGCCGACGACGACGTCCCGCTTGAGGTCGCGCCGTCGCCGATCGCAGTTGAATTGTTGCTGCCTGCAGTGGCATACGTCCCGATCGCCGTAGCGCCCGTACCGGTTGCAGTCGATGTCGTGCCGATTGCGGTCGCACTCGCGGCGCTCGCCGTAGCGAATGTGCCGAGCGCCGTGGCCGCCACGCCCGATGCCGTCGCCGCATCGCCGAATGCTGAGGCCTGCGAAGCATTGGCAACCGTACCATTGCCGCCGATGGCGGCAGAGAACGTCGCCGTCGCGCTCGCGCCATTACCGATCGCCACCGCCTGCTGCGCTGCACGGGCACTGTAGCCAACCGCGGTCGCCTGGGTTGCCGAGCCCACCGCGCTCTGCCCCAACGCCACGGAAGATGCACCCGCCGCGGTCGCCGACTGTCCCAGGGCAACCCCGCTTGCAGCCGAACTCGTCGCGGCATAGCCGATCGCCACACCGCCCGCCGCCGTCGTCCCCGTGACCGACTGGCCGCCGATAGCAATGGAGTTCTGCCCCTGTGACACGGCCGGCGCTGTAGCGTTGGCGCCGATCGCGACCGATCCCACGCCCGAAGCCGTAGTAAAGCTGCCCGCCGCGGTGGCGTAGCTAGCCGATGATGTGGCGCCTACCCCGAATGCCGTTGCGTTCGCCGCGGTGGCGGACGTGCCGTTATTGCCAATCGCGAGCGTGTTGATCCCGCTGGCGGTGGTCTGGCCGCCGACCGCGGTCGAGTCCTGGCCAGAAGCCGTTGCCTGGGTACCGAGCGCCAACGCATCTCCGAGGTTGGCGTTGGGGTTCGAGGCGTAGGCATTTGAGCCAATCGCAATCGTCGATGCGCCGTTACCGGTCGCCGTGGCGCCCTTGCCCAACGCAATACTTCCGTAAGTTCCCGAACTGGTCGAGGCAGCCGACGCACCCGGCCCTATCGCCACCTGACCCGCGCCCGAGGCGTTGCCCCCGCCAGCCTGGTACTGCGCATGCACGGCGCTGACTCCCAGGCCGGTAGTCAGCAAGACGGCAGTGACAGCTTTCGCAATACCCGATTTATTCGGCTTGCCGCGCGCGGATGAGATTTCCGATGCCGCCACCCACGCACCGAGTGCCTCATTCCAGATACTTCTGTATGACCTGTTCATTTTCGAAACTCTCTCTCAGGTAACGCGCGACACCAACCGGACGCCCTGATATTCAGCAGACAAATTATCCGGACTCAAAGATCAAATCCCGACGCGCATAAAATTGGGATGAGCGGATTCTATGAGCTTCGGTATTGGACGATTGACAAGCAATGCAAATTCAAGCGGCGACATTTGTTAAAAATCGTCAACTCGATACGAGGAAGCTAATCTTCCTATCTTTTAAATCCAAAGGACCGGGAAATGTCAGCAAGCATCGCGCTAGTTTTGAGACATGCGAACACAATGGAACAGATCGACCCAAAGCTCCACTACATAGGGCTCTCAGCCAGCCAAATCCTAGAAATATGAATTAGCCAGACTATTAACGATGCGCACCGAGAGGAACTAAAGTTCAGGCAGAAGGAACGACATCTACAGCCAATTCATTCGGCCATATTCGATAATTATCATATCAATACGACTCAGATCTCAGCAAAAATTATCACCACGACCAGATTAAAAATGAGATAGCACGAACGCGAAAACCAATTCCCTATCTCACAAATCAGACCAGACACCGTTATGTCTTTTCTGCATTTCTCCATATTTTCACCATTTAATCCCCATGATTTAACATCATTTAAAACTTAAGCGTCTCCAGCTGTCGATTCTTGACAGTTTTCCGAAACAACCGGCTTTATGCTTGAGTCCATCAAAGCGCCGCCGCGCCCAGGCGATGTGCCGGACATGCAGTTCGCAGCGCGCGAATCTGGTTATTGCACTCTGTGTCGAACCGCTCCTTGCCGGTCAATTAACCGACACACGGGCGAGGCATTCGCCTAAGCTCTGCAGGAAGTAGCCCATACAACCCTTGAGGGCCGATTCGAGCTTGCCGCTCACTTTAGAAAGGAATGCCCTGTGGACCGCGTCGGAAGTGCCGCGTTATCCCTGTCGGGCCACGGCGCCGCGAACGAAGCGGCGCCCTCCGGCTCCGACGAAAAACTTGCGCAACGGATTCGCCGAGGCCTGCGGGCGGGCGAGTTCGGCGTTGCGTTCCAGCCGGTTGTGCACGCGCAGAGCCTCAAGCTGCTCAATGTCGAATGCCTGCTGCGCTGGCAGCATCCCGAGTATGGCCTGCTCCTGCCCGAATGCTTCGTGTCGGCCTTCGAAGACAGGGACACCGCGCGCGAGGTCAGCGAATTCATGCTGGAATCGGTGTGCCTGCAACTGGCCGAGATGCGACGGACCGGCCAGGCGTTGCCGGCGGCCGCCATCAATATCCAGCCGTCGCAATTGCTCGATGCAACGCTGGGCAGCACAGTGCGCGCGACAACCCAGCGTCACGGCATCGATCCCACACTCCTCGAGTTCGAACTGGTTGCTACCGAAGACGCGTCGACACTCTTGTCCACGCAGGAATTCACACGCTCGTTGCGGCAACTCGGCGTACGCCTCGCGCTCAACGACTTTGGTTCGGGTTATTCGCCGCTCGCCATGCTGGGCACGGTGCAGATCGACACGGTCAAACTGGCACGCGGATTTCTGACCCGCGTGCCGGCATCGCCGCGTGACTGTGTGGTGATGACCGGTTTGCTCGACATGCTCGACAAGCTCGAGATGCGGGTGGTCGTAGAAGGCGTGGAAAGCGAGGCTCAGCTACGCTGGCTCAGACAGCGTCCGAAGGTCTACGTGCAGGGCTATCACGTGGCGCGCCCACAAGCCAGGCTCGCGGATGCGCTCGCGATGAATTGAGCGGCGCGCGTGAAGCAACGCCGCACGCCAGCCAGTTCGGTCAGCTCGATGTGAAGGCGACGTACGGACCCGTGCCGCCACCGGCCGACGCCGTGCCCGTGATCCCATAGTAGACGTGACGTCCGTAGAAGAACGGCATGCCCATGTCGAACACGCTGGTCATGGAAGCGGCCATGTCGTTGAATGCATAGTTCCCCGTAGCAAATAGCGTGTTCGCATTCGCCACGTTGAAATCGACGGTCGCGGTCACGAGATTGGTCCCGGCTATAGAGACGGAACGCGACAGTGTCGTGCTCGGGATGTAGTACTTGAGCGCGCTGCTGCCAATGCTGGAGTCCTGGAAAAACAGGACGCTCGATCCCGAGTCGAAGAAGGCGTTGCTGGTATAGGTGACGCCGTTGTACGTCGCGGTAAAGTCTCCGGACAGATCGGTGCCCAGCACGGTCGCGCCGGCTCCCGCCAGCGTGTTGTTGGCCTGCGTGTCGATCCCGAAGACCAGCGTGCCGGTGGACGACACCGCCCCCGTCGAACCGACTGCAGGCATCTCCAGCACCACGCCGTTGTTATCGGCCGCGAAGAACTGCACCGGATTGCCCACCTGTTGCGCGAGCGGCTCGTTGGCCACGCCGCAGCTCGTGCCGCTGCAGGCGTAGTAGGTGCCCGCAGGGCTATTGCTCACGCATTGGCCGCCACAGTCCTGCGGGGCCACACCTACGCCGAGAATGCCGTTCGCCCCCAGATCCGTGGGTTGGGCGAGAACCGGCTGCTGCTGGCAAGCGCTCGGCGCGCTAGCCGCCAGCGTCGAATCGGACACCACCTGAATGGGCACGTTCTGGGCCACTTCGCCGGACATCTTGAGGTCGACGTTGCGCACGGTGCCCCATGTATAGCCGCTGCCGAACAACGCGCACTCGGCGATGGTGGCACCCGTCGACGTCTGCGTCTGCGCGTTCAGCGTGTTGAGGGTGCTCGACGGAATCGCCGACGCAAACAGACGCAAGCCGAACGATTCGGTGTCCACCAGCACGTTATCGATCGTCGAGCAGTTAGCGGTCGCGCCGGTGCCCGCCGTGCAGATCGTGACGCTGGCGAGCGGAGAATTCGCCCGATTGAACTGCGTGAACGAAACCACCACGGGAACCGTATTGGCAGCCGTGCTCGCAGTCGGCGTCGCGGTCGGTGTTGCCGAGCTGACGGTGTTCGTCGTGGCCGTCGTACTCGTCGCGGGGGTGGTCGTCGTTGAATTGCTGGTCGTATTGCCGGTCGCCGAAGTCGACGACGAGCCGCCGCCACCGCCGCCGCAGGCGGCAAGGCCAGCCAGAAGCGCCGCGACGAACGCGCGGGCCATGATTTGCTTCATGTTTGTCGTGTTCATTGCAGGTCGTCTGGACTGGTGCCTTGTGGGAGTGCTGCAGGCAGATAGGCCCGGCCCGTGAAATTGCCCATATGTCCGCCGGATTGCACCATCAAGCCGGGCGCCTGCACGGTGGCGGGTCCATGGCCTCCGCCTTGAGCCGCGCGCGCGGCGCTCGCGCCCTGCAGATAGGTTGGAAAGTAGCTGCCGAGCAGGCTGTTGAGCGGCGCCATCTGCGGTCCATGCCAGACGACAGCGAATACGGTGCCGGTTTGTCCGATGTATTCGCGCACGACCGTCCCGCTGGTCAGCGTGGTTTCGTTGACGGTATAAGGCACCGCTGCCGAGCTGACGTGCTGGACCAGCCGGGTCGCCTGGCCCGAACTGCTGGCCGGCCAGGTGGGTGCGCTGCCGAGTTCGGCGTGTGCGGGTATGCCGGCGGCGAGCGCCGTCATGGCGGCTACCGCGCAAAGCACGCTGGTTTTCATTGGTTCCCCCGTATTTATTCGTCGCGCGAAGGAGCGTGAATTGACATTCACGACATCACACAGGGGCAATTATTGTGGGGAGAGCGGGATTTTGATTCGCGGAAAAGAGCCGGAGATAGGGCCCTTTTGCGAGTTTGTCCGGCGAGCCGCGATGCCTTGTCCGTGGCGGCTCAGCGGGGTAATTGTCAAATCCGCGCCGGTGGCGCGCGACAGTATGGCGTCGATGGACGAACGCCGGCTTTAGCCGCTACGGGTGCGCCTTGGATGCGCCCGCAACGAATCGATTTCGTCGAGCAGATCGAGCACGAGCGCGATGCCTGGCGGATTGATCTCGAGATCGTGCGCGAGGCGGTGGGCGGTGCGCACGCGGCGCAATGCCGTGCCGCTAAAGCGCCACTCTTCGGGGCGCGCGCCTTGCGGCTCGAACGCACCTTCTGCGACCCACAGCGTCACCTCGTCTTGCGAGGCACCGCTCACGCGGCACAACTCGACGAGCGTGAACTCCATCTCTTCATTCACAATCTGACCTTCCAGATAGGTCGTCACGGACTCTTTCATGATGAGCGATCATCCATAAAAATGCGCGCGAGGGTCGAAATTGAAAGCCTGCCGCATCACGTCATAGGCGGCTGCGGCACGTTCGGTATCGGCCGGCGGCAAGACGATGTTCAGGACCACGTACAGATCGCCGGGCTGGCTCCCAGGAATGCCTTTGCCCTTGAGCCGCAAGCGCCGTCCTCCTTGCGAGCCCTTGGGCACCGTCATTTCGACGGAGCCGTCGGGCGTCGGCACGGTGATCTGCGCGCCAAGCGCCGCTTCCCAGGGCGCGACCGGCAAATCGAGCGAGACGTCGCGGCCATCGACGCGAAACCGCGGATGTTCACGAAACGCGATCTCAAGGTACAGGTCGCCCGGCGGACCGCCGCCTATCCCGGGACTGCCCTGCCCGGCAAGCCGCAAATGCTGTCCGGCACGAATGCCCTTGGGAATGGTGACATTCAGCGTGCGCGACTCCAGCGTGACATGCCCCTGCGGATCGACCCCCGGCATCTGCAGCGTGATGCCGCGCTGCGCCCCGTGGTAAGCCTCTTCGAGATCGATCAGTATCTTCGCATGGTGATCCTGGCCGCCCATCGCGGCCGCCGCCCCCTGCCGCTGATGCGCACCGCGCGCGCGGCCAAACATGGCTTCGAAGAAGTCGTCGAGATTGGCTTCGCCGCCCGCCTGATATCCGGCTTCGTCGCCCGCATAACCGCCCGCCTGACTGCCCGCCCCGCGGAACTCGAATCCCTCGTCCCAGTTCGGCGGCGGCTGGAATTCCTGGCCGTTCTGCCACTCGCTGCCCATCCGGTCATAGGCCGCCCGTTTCTCTGGATCCTTGAGCACCTCATACGCCTCGCCGACTTCCTTGAAGCGCTCCTCGCCGTCTGCCTGTTTGCTGACGTCCGGATGATATTTGCGGGCGAGCTTGCGGTAGGCACGCTTGATCTCGTCCTGGGTCGCGCTGCGCTCCACCTCCAGGGTGGCGTAATAGTCCTTGTATTTCATCTGGATAACAGCCCCTTGAAAGTGAGGACGGCTCTGCGTTCAACTGCGGCTGATTTATTACTCTATACGACTCAGGGGAAACGTGTCTGTACCACCCCTGTTTCGGTTCGATCCGCAGCGAATCCTGGAGGCAGGACCGGGCTTTGCTACTCCTTGAGTATCTACACTCGAGGAGCCGATGATGAGCGAAACCAAAGAGCGCAAGCAGCCGAAAGAGACTAAAGAGCCGGATCTCAAGCATCCGCAACCCGCCAGTCACAGCGACAACGAGAAGAGCAAATTGCCAGAGCGCGATGATGAGTCGCGGAAACAGTCACCGGCCGACCACCCTGGCAAGAAGCCAGGCGAAGGCGAGCCTTCGGTGAGTTGAACGGTCGGTTGGGCTTTGTCGTTTCACGTTGACGTTGGTGTTCTGTCTGCAAGGACCGGCAAAGCGCACGTTAAGGAAAGGGAACGCGTGAGCGCGGGCGCGGTGGCCTGCGCTGCGCGGGTTCCGCAGTCTGGACTCTCGCAGTGCTTCGTACTGCTGATTCAACCCGCCTCACTGATGCTCGTGACATAAGCGACATAAGCGGTTTTTCTTCGAAGCTGCGCCGTGATTTGCAAACGCGTATTTGTCGTTTGTCGACACCCGCGACGCTGGCTAGCATCGAGGCTCCACAGTCAGATCAGAGGAGTGTTGCCATGTCCGAGCGTGCCTCGTTCAAGCCGCGGGTCATCGAGCCCGTGGCTATCAATCAGCCCGATGGACTTGGTCTGGCAGTCGAATTGTGGCTGGCGCATCCGGTTGACGGGATCGCTGGTCGTGCCGTTCAGATTCATCTGCGCGGCGACGCGCGCATGGCGCAGGCCGAAGCCTTGCGCGATCTGCTTCATCAATTGGGAACGAACATCGTCGTAGCGTAACGAACAGGGCGCTGAGCGCCGCGCCCCTCGCCTCACCTTCATCCTGCCTCGCCGTCCCTCGCTCCGCCTTGTCTGGCGGGCTGCACGGGATTATCGGCCGATTCAAAACAGTCATTTCGAGCTATCGATACAAAGATTCGATAGTCGGGGTATACACTGCCTCCATCGACGTTGCAGACACAGCTCACCGCCCCGGTCGCGACGCCATCCTGAACTGAAATTAAACGTTAATGGAGTCCCATCATGAAGACCAAGATCATTGCTGCTCTGCTGGTTGCTGCTTCCGCTACCCTCGCTGCCCCCGCATTTGCGAGCGGCTACGGGCCGGCACCGTTCTACCGTCCGACTGTTGGCGCACCTGCTTCGCAACAAGGCCAAAGCGCGCAAACCGTTGCAGCTGAACGTGCCAACGCGAATGACAACAGCTCGTACGGCGGCGTCGCTGAACAAACTTCGCAATCGGGTTCGCGTGAACCGTCGACCGGCGCACGTTCGGTGTTCTTCAGCCATCACTAAGATGGCCGTACCGGTTTAAAGAACGTGCTACAGGCAGTCCATAAATAAATTTCGGAGGTAACACATCATGAAGTCCCTTATTCAAGCTGTTGCTATCGCTGCTGTTCTCGCTACCCCGGTGGCATCGTTTGCGCAATCGTACAGCCAGCCCGTGACGCGAGCACAAGTGCGTGCGGAACTGGTGCAGATCGAGCAGGCAGGCTATTCGCCGGCCCGTGGCCGCGACCCGTACTATCCGGAAGACGTCCAGGCCGCTGAAGCAAAGGTCGCCGCTCAAAATGGTACGGCGCAGGCTGAAACGACGAGTTATGGTCCGAGCGCAAGCGGTACGTCGCAGTCGGGTCAACGCGCTGAGCTAACGGTTAGCCCGTACTCGCCGCCGGTCTACGTTGCGCATTAATCGGGCGGTTGCATGAGATAGAGCCGGGTTGCACCGGCTCACGAATATGAAACAGGCCAGCGTCTGGCGTCCATGTGGGCCTGTTTGCAAAATCATTTCCCCGGACTCCTCCGCTGCCAAATGTCTGGTAGCTTGGCCCAGTGCTTGCGCTGGGCTTTTTTCATGTTCCAGCGCGATCCCGCAAGAATGAGCACGGATGACGCAGAGCTCGCACTATTCGGACCCCGGTTGCGGGACGCGAACCGCCAGAGTTGAAAAGATGTTGGCCAGATCCAGGTAATTCAGCCGGCCCTCGGCGACGTCAACCATGATCTCTTCGAGAGCGGGCGTCCGTTCAACTGAGAACCCTTCTAGAAACAGGTAAACCAGCGCAGACACGAGCGCCGTCCGCTTATTGGCATCGGAGAATGTATGCCCCCTCGCGATCGCTTCGGCGTACAGACCCGCAATCTCGAAAATGTCGTGAAGGCCCTCGTAATGTCGCCGAGATTCTATCCGGCCGAGCGCGCCTTCCAACGCGCCACGATTAGATCCGTGGATACCTGGTTCGTTGCCCAGGATGTAGTCGTGAATCAGCCCAACCAACTCCGGGTCGAGCGTCATCGATTGGCGAGCGCCTGAATCACCTCACGGTGCTGCTCGTATACCTTTTCAACGGCGAGCAATACCGCTTTGCGGCCTTCCACAGTATCCGTCGTTACCGTCACTGTCGGTTCTTGCGTCCGTGCTCGTGCTTTCACTTCGACACCATGGATATTCCCAGTCTTGCCTTTCGGGGTCATGTGGGTTCTCCATTCGATTTGGTTTTGTAAAAAATCTTCGTTCAGGTTTAGCGCTAATTTTACACGCAAGTTTGGGGATTTCCGCAGATCTACAAGCCCCCTTGTTTCGAGACCGCCGAAGTCGGCCAATACACCTCATGCCAGGCGAATCTCTTCCCCAGAGGGTGCGCTAACGCGTTAGGTGCTGCCGGCAGCATGCGCCAATAAAAAGCCAGCCCGAAGGCTGGCTTTTGAACAACGCTCGCATCGGCGAAGCGCCCGCGACAATCAGAGCCTGACTGCCGGCGGCACATACCGGCACTCATAGCGCTTCCTCACCGTACCGTTTTCGTCGACGCTTTCCAGATACACGTCGAACTGCCACAGCCGCGCCATATGCTTGAGCACCTCATCACTGTCGCCAGACAGATGCCGGTTGTCGCTCATGAAATGCCGCAACGTGAGACTGCGGTCGCCGCGTGTATTGACCGACCAGACCTGAATATTCGGCTCGCGGTGATGCATATCGTACTGTCGCGACAGCGCCTGGCGCACATACTGATAGCCGCTGTCATCGTGGATCGCCGAAACTTCCAGCGCGTCGCGCATATCGTCGTCCAGCACAGAGAAGAGCCGCATTTCGCGGATCAGATGCGGTGACAGATACTGCGCCACAAAGCTCTCGTCCTTGAAGTTACGCATCGCGTAGTGCAGCGCCGGCAGCCAGGGGCTTCCGGCCAGTTCCGGGAACCAGCGCCGATCCTCTTCGGTCGGGTTTTCGCAGATGCGGCGAATATCGCTCATCATCGAAAAGCCCAGCGCATACGGATTAATGCCGCTGTAATACGGCTTCGTGACCGGCGGCTGATAGACGACGTTGCTGTGCGAATGGAGGAACTCCATCATGAAGCCGTCTTCCAGCTTGCCCTGGTTGTACAGCGTGTTGAGCAGCGTGTAATGCCAGAACGTCGCCCAGCCTTCATTCATTACCTGCGTCTGACGCTGCGGGTAGAAATACTGGCCGATCTTGCGCACGATGCGAATGACCTCGCGCTCCCACGGCTCGAGTAACGGTGCATTTTTCTCCGCGAAATACAGCAGATTTTCCTGCGGCTCGGGCGGATAGCGGTCGTCGGTTTCCTCCGGCTCCGGCGTCTGCCTGTTCGGCAGCGTGCGCCACAGCTCGTTTACCTGCGACTGCAGATACGCTTCGCGTTCGCGCCGCGCCGCCGATTCCTTCTGCAACGACAGCTTTTGCGGCCGCTTATACCGGTCCACGCCGTAATTTTGCAGCGCATGGCAGGAGTCGAGCAGTTCCTCCACCCGGTCCATGCCGAACCGCTCCTCGCATTCCGCAATGTAATTCTTCGCGTAAACGAGGTAATCGATGATCGCGTGCGCATCTGTCCACAGCTTGAACAGATAGTTGCCCTTGAAGAACGAGTTATGTCCGTAGGCCGCGTGCGCGATGACGAGAGCCTGCATCGTCATCGTGTTCTCTTCCATCAGATACGCGATGCAGGGGTTTGAATTGATGACGATTTCGTAAGCCAGCCCCATCTGTCCGCGACGGTAGCTTTTTTCGGTGGACAAGAAGTGTTTGCCGAACGACCAGTGCCGGTAGTTCACCGGCATGCCGACGGATGCGTACGCATCCATCATCTGTTCAGCGCTGATGAGTTCGAGCTGGATCGGGTACACGTCCAGCTCATATTGCTCTGCAACACGGGCAATATGGGTGTCGTATTCCTCGATCAGTTCGAAGGTCCAGTCGGACGGGCACGGCAGAGGCCGTCTATCGGCTACGTTCATACGGACTTCCCTTTGCCCCTCTGAGGGCGTTCCGGTGTGTCCCCGTGCAGTTACAGCGTTGTCCAGACCCGCTCCCGCATCAGCAGCCTGCGTTTCGGCCACTGTGGCATCGGCATGCCCGGACTTCTGCTTCGGCACGCCTTTTTTGCGCGCCGGCGGATCGCCGGGCGCCTCATTCCGCAGATGTTTGGTGCTCATGAAGACGCCACCTGCTTTTCAAACAACTCCCGGAAAACAGGGTAGATGTCGGCGGCCGTTTCGACCTTCTTCATCGCCATATGCGGCTGCGACAGCGCGAGTTGCGCATATTCGAGCCACAGGTTCTGCTCTTCGGGCGTTACCTGAATATACGCAAAATAGCGCACCTTCTCGAGAATGTCATCTGAAAGGATCTTACGACACTTGGGCGAATCGTCGGTCCAGTTGTCGCCGTCGGACGCCTGCGCGCCGTAAATGTTCCATTCAGTAGGCGAATAACGCTCCTCCTGGACCTTCTTCATCAGCTCGAGCGCGCTCGATACCACCGTGCCGCCGCTTTCCGTCGAGTGGAAGAACGTATCTTCATCGACCTCTTCGGCACGCGTGTGGTGGCGAATGAACACCACTTCGATGCGTTCGTAATTGCGCTTGAGAAACAGGTACAGCAGGATGAAGAAGCGCTTCGCAAGATCCTTGCGTTGCTCGTCCATTGAACCGGACACATCCATCAGGCAGAACATCACGGCCTGACTCGATGGTTGCGGCTGCTTCACGCGGTTCACGTAACGCAGATCGAACGGGTCGATAAAGGGGATGCGCCAGATGCGTCCACGCAGATGATGGATTTCCTCTTCGAGCGCCTTGATGTCGTCGCGGCGATCTTCGGGGTCAGCCTTCATCTCTTCGAGTTGCCGCTCCATCTCGTGCAACTCGTTGACGAGCGGTGCGCCCAGCGCGATGCGCCGGCCGAGCGCGCTGCGCAGCGAACGGACCACGTCGATGTTGTTAGGCGTGCCTTCCGCCGCCCAGCCTGCGCGAATGCTCTTCCAGGTAGGGACCGCCAGCAGATGGGTCTTGACGAGACGCGGCAGTTCGAGATCGTCGAAGAAGTACTGCATGAATTCTTCGCGGCTCAGTTCGAACACGAAGTCGTCCTGACCATCGCCTTCGTTGCTGGCCTGATTGCCGCCGCCACCGCCGCCACCACCCTGGGGACGTGGAATCTTGTCGCCGCGGATATAGTCGGCGTTACCTGGATGCACCATTTCACGCTTGCCGCCGGGGCCATGCCGGAACGACGGTTCGGCAATGTCCTTGCGTGGAATCGTAATGCTCTGGGTGTTCTGGATATCCTTGATACTGCGGTCGCGCACCGCTTCCGAGACGGCACGACGGATATAGCCTTTGACGCGACGCAAGAAGCGCTCGCGGTTTGCAATACTCTTGTTCTTGCCAGCTAACCTGCGGTCGATGATTTGATGAAGCACATCCGGTCTCCCGCTATTTCATTTCGGGTGCGCGAGACGCACGTTGCGTAGCAACGTTATGTCCATGCAACCTGCGCCTCGCAAGGTGCCCGCGCAGTCTCCCTGCGCGGGCGGCACGTGCCAAGTTTCATGAGCAGATCACGATGACTTGCGCACGCGCAGATACCAGTCACACAACAGCCGCACCTGCTTGGGCGTATAGCCCTTTGCGACCATCCGGTTGACGAAGTCTTCGTGCTTGCGCTGTTCCTCTGCCGATCCTTTTGCATTGAACGAAATCACCGGCAACAGTTCCTCCGTATTCGAGAACATCTTCTTCTCGATCACGACGCGCAGCTTCTCATAGCTGATCCACGCCGGATTCTTGCCTGCGTTCGCAGCACGCGCGCGCAGCACGAAGTTGACGATCTCGTTGCGGAAGTCCTTCGGATTGCTAATCCCTGCAGGCTTCTCGATCTTCTCCAGTTCCGCATTCAGCGAGGCACGGTCGAAACTCTCGCCGGTGTCGTGATCGCGGAACTCCTGGTCCTGGATCCAGAAGTCCGCATACGTCACATAGCGATCGAAAATGTTCTGCCCGTACTCCGAATACGATTCCAGATAAGCGGTCTGAATCTCCTTGCCGATGAACTCTGCGTAGCGCGAGGCCAGTACGTCCTTGATGAAGGACAGGTACTTCTGCTCGGTTTCCGGTGGGAACTGCTCGCGCTCGATCTGCTGTTCCAGCACATACATCAGATGCACCGGATTCGCTGCGACTTCAGTGGTGTCGAAGTTGAACACGCGCGAAAGAATCTTGAACGCGAAGCGCGTCGACACACCCGTCATGCCTTCGTCCACGCCAGCGAAGTCGCGATACTCCTGGTACGACTTGGCCTTCGGATCGGTGTCCTTCAGATTCTCGCCGTCGTAGACCTGCATCTTCGAGAAGAGGCTGGAATTCTCCGGCTCGTGCAGGCGCGTCAATACCGACATCTGCGCCATCATCTTCAGGGTGCCGGGCGCGCACACCGCGCTCGAGAGCGACGAGTTGCGGATCAGCTTCTCGTAGATCTTGATCTCTTCGCCATAGCGCAAGCAATACGGTACCTTTACGACGAAAATCCGGTCGAGCAAGGCCTCATTGTTGCGGTTATTGCGGAACGCCTTCCATTCCGACTCGTTCGAGTGAGCAAGGATCACACCGTCGAACGGGATGGCGCCGAAACCTTCCGTGCCCTTGAAGTTGCCTTCCTGGGTGGCAGTCAGCAACGGGTGCAAGACCTTGATTGGCGCCTTGAACATTTCCACGAATTCGAGCAGGCCCTGATTCGCGAGGCACAGGCCACCGGAGTAGCTGTACGCATCGGCGTCGTCCTGGGCGTATTGCTCGAGCTTGCGGATGTCGACCTTACCCACCAGCGACGAAATATCCTGATTGTTTTCGTCACCCGGCTCGGTCTTGGCGATACCGATCTGCCGCAGGATCGAGGGGTAACGGCGCACGACGCGGAACTTGCGGATGTCGCCGTTATATTCATGCAGCCGTTTGACCGCCCATGGGCTGAGAATGCTCTTCAGATAGCGGCGTGGAATACCGTATTGCTCTTCAAGGATCGGACCGTCTTCATCGTAGTCGAACAGACCTAGCGGCGACTCGTTGACAGGCGAGCCCTTGATTGCATAGAACGGCACGCGCTCCATGAGTTGTTTCAGACGTTCCGCGATCGACGACTTGCCGCCGCCAACCGGGCCAAGCAAATAAAGAATCTGCTTCTTTTCTTCGAGCCCCTGGGCCGAGTGCCGGAAGTACGCAACCACCTGCTCGATCACGTCTTCCATTCCGTAGAACTCACGGAATGCGGGGTATACCTTGATGACCTTGTTCGCGAAGATACGCGACGTGCGCGGATCGTTGCGAGTGTCGATCTGTTCGGGTTCTCCGATTGCCGTCAACATGCGTTCGCCAGCTGTAGCGTACGCGGCGGGATTGTCTTTGCAGAGCGCGAGATACTCCTCGAGCGAGAGCTCATCTTCTCGCGTTTTCTCGAAGCGGGTCGCGAAACTGCTGTAGATATCCATGCTACCTCCTCGCCAAAGTCTAGACCGATGTCGTGCGCGGCGCGCTAATCGGAAACGACATCGCTCGAATTCATCCTAAACCCTTTTAAATTTTTTTTCACGGACTACGTGATGAAAATCGTGCCGTGTTGCCCTACCTACAATCCTCACTTGGAAACGCAGATTCGGTCACCTACAATCTTCGACCACGCTTCGGTCACCGCATCGACCACTGCTTCCGCCACACCCACCAGGATTGCAGACATCTCCACTGCCATGTTGCGCATTGCGTCCTGCACTTCGTCACTACATCTGCGTTACACCGCCAACACACCAGCGCAACACTAAAGCATCGAACCTGCTGCAGTCTACGCGTACAAATTTCATCGTGATGCATGTGTGAAACTTTGCATCTGTCTGCGTTCCTGCTGCCGTTGCGCTACCCGCTATCTGGTCACTTTTCCCCACAACGCGCCGTGCAGCGTTTCCGTGCACATGATTCACGCTGTGTTACATAGTTTGCCTCGCCAATGTACCGCACGGATTGCTGCTACATGCAGCACGTCAACCGTTCGTCACCGCGGTACGGTTTTCGTTCACAACGAATTGCACCTGTGTGCGCAGTCCTCGACGACCACATGCAATATCCACATCGGCTACATGGTCGGCCGCTGACATAACTGGATGTCGGCGGCGCGTGTTGCCACGTGCATAGGTGTATACGGGGATGGGGAGTGCCTGGATGCGCCCTGGGGTGGCGCCGGCACGGCACGGAATGTGACAGGATCGGCCACGAGGTGGCCAATGAACGATGCGATACGCGTCAGGTCAGTTCGATCTCGACCTCGCCGAGCCCGTCCAGGTGGCCATGCACGAGGCCGGCACGCTCGACGCGATGGGCGCCGACATAGGAGCCGGTCGTAATGGTCCATTCCGGTTCGATCGTGACGCCCGTAGCGGCGCAATGGTTGACGAACCACACCAGCAATTCGCGCGGATCGCCGACCGGATTGCCGGACGCTTCCGGCACCAGCGACTTGCCGTCGAAGGTCAGTTCCAGCTCGGGCGAGACGAAATCGAAGGTGCGCGCGAAGCCCGGATACGCCACGGGATGTCCTGTCACGAGCGCGCCATTGTTTTGCCCATCGGCCAGTTGCGCGAGCGGGGCAATATCCGGCCACTCGCTAAAGCGGCTATCGACGATTTCGATGGCCGGCAGCACTGCGCCGACCCGCGCAAGCACCTCGTCGCGCGCGTAGGCCTCGCGGCGCGGCGCGATGGACTCGCTGAAGCGAAAAGCGATCTCCAGTTCCAGTAACACGCGGAAAAAACCACTGTGGGCGATGCGGGCGGGCGACTCGAGCACGAGCGACGCGGGAATCGGAGCACCCGACGCCGCTCCGCCCGGTGCCTTCGCCCCGATTTTCCAGGCGCCGGTGGATTGCCCGAGGCCGGCGATCACAGCCTGCTGGATCGCATAGGCTGTGGCTGCGTCAGGCGGCAGGCTGTCCGGCGGCGGGGCATCGATCAGGCGGTGCTGCCTGCGCGCCTGAACGAGGCGTTGCGCGAGGTCGTGTGGCGTCATGTCGGTCCTTTCTGGCTGGCGCATTGAATGGAATAGGCAGTCGCGCCCGTCAATGTACCGGAACACAAGTCGAACCGGGTCGCTTAGTACGCTGACAATGAAAAAAGAGCACGGTTGCGCACACAACCGTGCTCTTACTGTCCATTTGCTGGGCCTTTGCCCCTTAGAACGTTTCCCAGTCCTTGTCGCTACCGGCTGCGGCAGCCAGCGCAGGCGCTCTGGCTGCCGCCGGTGCTCGCGCTGCCGCCGGGGTTGAGGTAACCGCAGGCGCGGGTGCGGCCAGAGCCACGGCCGCCTTCGGGGAGCTCGAGGCCGTCTCCGGGGCCGGCGCAGCCACGGACGCACGTGCCCGGCCGCCTGCAACCGCCTTCCGGACCACCACCGGCTTCGGCACGGCCCGGCGCGACGCCGGCTGGACTGCTGGCGCCTTGAAATCGCTCTCTTCAACCTGGAACACAGCGACGGCCGTACGCAGCTTGCCGGCCTGATCTTCGAGCGATTGAGCCGCCGCAGCCGCCTCCTCCACCAGCGCCGCGTTTTGCTGCGTCACTTCGTCCATTTGCGTGACGGCGCGCGCAACCTGCTCGATACCGCTGCTCTGTTCTTCGGAAGCAGCCGCAATTTCGCCCATGATGTCCGTGACGCGCTGCACCGCGCCAATGATCTCGGTCATCGTGCGGCCGGCCTGATCGACCAGCGCCGAGCCCGAACGCACGCGCTCCACGGAGTTGTCGATCAGTTCCTTGATTTCCTTCGCGGCCGCCGACGAGCGCTGCGCCAGATTGCGCACCTCGCCCGCCACCACCGCAAAACCACGCCCTTGCTCGCCGGCGCGGGCGGCCTCGACCGCGGCGTTGAGCGCCAGAATGTTGGTCTGGAAGGCAATACCCTCGATGATGGAAATGATGTCGGCGATCTTGTTCGAGCTCTGGTTGATGTCGCCCATCGTCCCGACCACCTGCCCGACCACCGCACTGCCCTTATTGGCGATCTCCGAGGCGTTCGCCGCCAGCGAACTCGCCTGGCGGGCGTTATCGGCGTTCTGCTTCACCGTGCTGGTCAGCTGATCCATGCTCGATGCGGTTTCCTGCAGCGCCGAGGCCTGTTCCTCCGTGCGCGAGGACAGATCGAGGTTGCCCGCGGCGATCTGGCGCGTGGCCGTCGCGATCGACTCGCTGCCGCCGCGCACCGAGCGGACCGTCTCGGTAAGGCTGCGCTGCATCCGCGCGACGCCTTCGAGCAGTTGGCCCATTTCATCGCGCGACGCCACGACCACCGGACGGCGCAGGTCGCCTGCAGCGATCGCGTCAAAATGACCGAGTGCCTCGGCAAGCGGGCGGCCGATCGCACGACTCAACGTCAGATACGAGAATAGCGCCGCCAGCAGACCGGCGATCACCGCGCCGATGCTGACGATGCGAAACATGACAAAGGTGCTCTGGGCGGCGTCGAAGCCTTGCTGGGCCTGGGTGAACTGCAGCTTGCGCAGGGCGTCGTCGGCGACGGCAAGCTGGTTGTATTTGACTTGCAGGTCCTTCGCGCCAGCCACGACCTTCGACTGGTCGGTCCCCGCCACGATCGAGGCAAACAAGTCCATTGACTGATGCAGCGTTTCGCGCTTCGCCGAGACTTCCTGCGCCTCGCGGTCTTCTTCCGCACCGCGCGGCAGATCGGAATATTTCTTCCACCAGGCGTCGGACGTGGTGCGCATCTCCCGCGCCCGCGCTATCGTGGCCGCCACTTCTGGCGTTCCGAACAGGAAGGCGGCCCGGTCGAGCGCCAGCCGTTCGCGCGCCGCATAAAGTTCGGCGTTGCCGATATCGACTGCGCTCGGCATCTGGTTAGCGAAAGTTTCGTGATCGGCGTCGTTGGCGCGGCTCATGCCTGTCAGACCAAGGACGCCGATGATCACCAGCAATGCGGCCAGAAATGCCATCGTCAGGCCGATACGCGCCTTGATGGTGATGCCCTTGTTCAACATGCCTGTTCCCTGTGACGTAACGAAGATGAGGGGGCGTCGGCGGCACCATGTATTCCGCCTTCGCCTGTCCGGCGCCTTCTGGAAACGGCGCTCTACTCTCCGTTTACGGCACCTGGGCCGCAGACTTAAAATATTTATATGGTCTGAAGAATTTGGCGGGATGGATTTGTATGAATTACAAAATGTCAGAGACGGCCGACGGCGCGGCCTGAACCGTCAGGCTGTCACACCGTCACGTCCCGCACCGGCGCCAGCGCCTTCCCAGGCCGCGGTCGATTCGCGCAAGATCAGCCGCGGCGCCAACACCCTCCGGCGCGCCGGAGAATCCTCGGCACCGGCCGCAGTGCCGGTAATTCGCTCGATCAGCGTTTGCGCCGCCATTTCGCCGAGCGCGCGCACGGACTGTCCCACCGTCGAGAGTGCGGGATAGGTGAAGCGGCCCAGCTCGATATCGTCGAAGCCGATGATCGAGCAATCGTGCGGCACGTTGATGCCGCGCTCCGCGGCGGCGCGCAAGGCGCCGATGCCCATCATGTCGTTGCCGGCGAAAATCGCGGTCGGCTGCACCGTGTCGAACAACTGGCTCGACGCGCGATAGCCGCCGGTGCCCGAAAAATCACTTTCGACAATCGCGCCCGGCGCGATATCGATGCCGCGCTCGGCCATTGCGCGAATGAAACCGTGCACGCGCATTGCGCTGACAGCCGTGGCAACCGGGCCGGTGATGCAACCGATCTTCACATGACCGAGTTCGAGCAGATGGCGCGTCGCCAGATAGGCGCCCTTTTCGTGGTCGATCTGCACCAGGTCCGCGGTAAGGCCCTCGATATTGCGGTCCACCACCACCAGCGGCTCGCGCGCATCGGCGAGCGCCTGCGCGAGCACGGCGTCGTCGCCGGCCGAGGCCACGATCAGTCCATCGATACGTTTTTCCTGCAGCACCCGCAAATAGTTACGCTGCTTGGCGGGATCGTCGTCCGAGTTGCAGAAGAACACGCAGTAGCCGTTGCGCGAACAACCGTCTTCGATGCCGCGCGCCAGTTCCGCGAAGTAGGGATTCGTGCTGTTGGGCACCACCAGACCGATCGTCGCAGTGGCGCGCGCCTTCAGTGACCGGGCGACTGCCGAGGGCACATAGTGGAGTTGCCGGATCGCATGTTCGACTTTTGCGCGCACATCGGCCGACACGGGACGCGAGTTGTTCACGACGTGTGAAACCGTCGTGAACGACACGCCTGCCACGGCCGCTACATCCTTGATGGTCGCCATAACCTGTTGCTCTCCTGCCTGTTTTTCCCGCCGGCCGTGCGACCTGCACCGCGCCGGGCGTTTGCCTCAATAACCGATCAACCTGCTGCGCTCACCAACCCTAGGCACGCTTGCGCCGGCTCCGATACGTATCCAGCACAACCGCCACGACGATCACCGCGCCGGTGATGATGCGTTTGGTCGGCTCGTTCGCGCCGATCTGCGCAAGCCCCGCCGCCAGCACCGAGATGATCAACACACCGAAGAATGTGCTGATCACCGAACCCCGGCCACCCATCAGGCTCGTACCGCCAATCACAACCGCCGCGATCACCTGCAGCTCGATGCCGTCGCCCGCGTTCGGATCGGCGGCTTCGAGCCGGGAAATCTGGAACAGCGCCGCGAGTCCCGACAACGCGCCCATCAGCGCAAACACGATGACCTTGTAAGGGCGCGGATTGACGCCCGCCAGCCTGACTGCTTCCTCATTCGTACCGATGCCCACCAGATAGCGGCCGAACACCGTGCGCGTAAGCACCAGATGCGCGATCACCATCACCGCCACCGCAATCAGGAAGGCCGGCGAAATGCCGAACGCGATCGGATTGGACAGCACGTCGAAGGCGTCGCCGATATAGGCGGTGCGCGAGTTCGTCATCTGGTAAGCGACACCGCGTGCCGCTTCGAGCACACCCAGCGAAACGATGAACGACGGAATCCGCCAGCCCACGGTTATTGCACCCGTCAACGTACCGGTCAGCGCCGCGGCCGCCACGCCGAGCAAGGCTGCCGGCAACGGCGGCCAGTGCCATTTCAGCGCCACCACGCTCACTACCGAGGCGCCCAGCGCCAGCACCGAGCCGACCGACAGGTCGATGCCGGCGATGATCAGCACGAACGTCATGCCGACCGCCATCACCACAAGGTCCGGAATCTGGTTGGCGATCGTGCTGAACGTGTCGTACGTCAGAAAGTGCGAACTGAGCACCGAAAACAGCACGATCATCGCCAGCAAGGCGCCCGCCAGCCCCAGGTAATTCGAAAAGCCGAGACGCGTGCCCGCCGGCTTGCCGCTCGCGAGCGGGGCGGACCCGTCGGTCGCGGAAGGCTTTGCCGACGTGCCTGACGCGCCGCCCTGGTTGCCGCCCGGAGGTGCCGGTCGATTCGTCATGACACACTCCCTGCTGCCTTGCCGCGCGTGAGCCCATCCACTTTGAGCAACGGCGCGCCGATCTTGCGCACGCCTAGAGCTTCGGCTTCAGTGCGCTTCGCGGACGCATACGGCGTGCCGGCGAGGCGCATCGAGCCCGTGGCCGGAAGCACGAGGCCGCCGATGATCGTCGACGACGTGCTCTTACCTGCGCCGTTTTTGCCCGTAAGCGCCAATGCCTCGCCGGCGTGCAGTGTGAGTGCAACATCGGCGAGTACGGGCTCGGCGTAGGTCTTGCCGGTTCCCGTCACAGACAGTACGGCGGGCAGTGCATCGTGGGCAGTCAATTCCATCGCGATCCTGGTTCCGGGGTTGCCTGACGGGACTTCAGACGACGACAGCCGGCTGGAGCCCGCGTTGGGCAACCACGTGTCATGCCGGCTCAAGGCAGGTACTGCGCTGGACTCGCCAACGCTCCCCGACCCGCCGCGACCGCCGACATGACGCTTATCTCTGGAATAACGGCGGCGGCGCGGCTTTCTTGAGCGTTTATTGAATTGATGTAAACCAGCGTCCGAACTGTCCGGCGGACTCGCGCCGAACCACGGCGCACTGCCTGCTGAGCCGCTCCTGCTGACGGCTTACTTCGTCACCAGATCGACCGGCGTCTCAACCACCCCGGACAATTCGGATTGCTTCTTGTGCTCGCTCAAGGCCTTGAGCGCGGTGTCGATGCCGAACACGGCCTGCTTGGCCGCGTACTGATCGGCGGTGGCAAGCACACGGCCGTCCTTCAACATTGGCCTGATGGCATCGATATCGTCGTAGCCGACCACGTACACCTTGCCCTGCTTGCCGGCCGCGCGCACGGCCGAGACCGCGCCGATCGCCATGTTGTCGTTACCGCACAGCAGTGCCTTGATGTTCGGATACTCATTGAGCATGGCCGACGCCACTGCGTTGCCCTTGTCGATTTCCCACTCGCCGGACTGCACCGAGTCGATCTTCGCGCCCACCTTCTGCATCGCCGCCTTGAAGCCCGCGGTGCGCTGCTGCGCGTTGGTAGTGGTCGAAACGCCTTCGACGATGCCGACTTCATCTCCAGACTTCAGCTTCTGCGCCAGATAGTCGCCGACCTTCTGCGCGCCCTTGGCGTTGTCGGGACCGACGAACGGCACATTCAGATCCTTCGACTTGAGCACGTCCGGGTCGAGCCGGTTGTCGATATTCACCACGATGATGCCCGCGTCTACCGCCTTCTTGACCACCGGCACCAGCGCCTTCGAATCGGCCGGCGCCAGCACGATCGCATCGACCTTCGACACGATCATCTGCTCGACGATCTGGATCTGTGCTGCCGTATCCGTTTCGTTCTTGATCCCGTTGGTGATCAAATCGAATTCGCCAGGATTGTGCTTCTGATAGTCTTTCGCGCCGTTTTCCATGGTGAGGAAGAACTCATTGGCGAGCGATTTCATGACGAGCGCCACTTTGGGCTTCCTGGCAGCCTGCGCATGAGCAGACGAAAAAGGCAGCGCGACGGAAGCGGTCAGAACGACAGCGGCCGCCAGGACGCGGCGGCGAATGCGGTGATCCATGCAAATCTCCAGGATTTATGGGCTCGCGACGAGCCGCGTTTTTAGCTACACGCAAACGTTTGCGAGGCTCATTTTCAGCGGAGTTGCCGTATGGTGTCAACGGATTGCGGTATTGCGCCGTAAAGTTGTGCCGTCGTTGTCGCAATGACTAAAACTAAACATCCGCCGCGCATCGCATCCGGGGAGGTCTTCAGAGTCTGGTTTCGCATGAGTTTCCCGCTCAGTCCACGCGTGCTGGTGACCCATCGCCCACATTCTGCGGGCGGTGGGTCGTCTATGCTGGACTGATATTGCATGCGATGCAAGCGTTAGCGGCACGCTCCGGCACACCGCTCGACGTTAAAGCCAGCCAGCCTTGCGGAAGCGCCACCACAGGAACATGTCGACGGTGAACATCACGGCGATGCAGATTGGATAACCGTACTTGTAATGCAACTCCGGGATGCTCTGGAAGTTCATGCCGTAAATGCCGGCAATCATCGTGGGCACCGCGAACAGGGCGGCAAAGGAGCCGAGACGCTTGGTGATCTCGCTCTCTGCGAGCGAGATCATGCCGAGATTCACCTGGATCGCGGTCACGACCATCTCGCGGCGCCCGTCGACGATCCGCACGGTCCGCTCGAGATGGTCGTAGATGTCGCGAAAGTACGCCTCCATTCCCGAGCATATCTGCGGAACGCGGCCGCCGGCCAGTTTGCTGATGGCTTCCTGCAACGGCGCCACATGATGCTGCAGACTCACGAGACGGCGTTTGAGCGAATACAGATCCGCGATGATCGCGCGCGATGCGGCGACGTCGTTCTTTTCGAAGATCCGGTCTTCGACCTCTTCGATTTCGGCGCCGAGTTCCTCGAGAATCGGGAAATAGCGGTCGACGATATCGTCGGCCAGCGCGTACAGCACGAAACCGGAGCCTTCCCGGAGCAGCTCCGGTTCGCGCTCGCAACGCGCGCGGACGTCGCTAAAACCGAAGCGGGTCCGGTTGCGCACCGAGAGCACGTAATTCGATCCCACGAATACATCGACCTCGCCGATCAACAGTTCGTGGTCGTCATCCATCTCCACCGTGTGCATGACGGCGAAGAGCGACTCGCCGTACTCCTCGATTTTCGGCCGCTGATGACCCAGCAAGGCATCCTCGATTGCGAGATCGTGCAGGCCGAACTCCTCTTTCATCACGGCAAGTTCGTCGGGGGAGGCGTCTTTGAGGGCAACCCAGACGAAGCATTCGGGCCGCGCGACATAGTCGCTGATGTCTTCAATCGGAATATCGGCGAGCTTGCGGCCATCCTGGTAGGCCGCGCAATTGATCAGCATGATGTCGATTACCTTGAGAACAGCGGCAGGCTGCGGCGCCGACGCGGCGCTTCACAAGGAAAGTGGCAAACCTGCGCGACTGAATGGGTGATTGGCAGCCGCCATGTTAGCCGTTTTGGCGCTCACGCATGTAAGCGAGTTGTCACCGCGGCGTGGAGCTATCGTAGGGTCATTGGTAGGGTCATTGTGCGACCCGGCGAAGCCCGATGCGGTGGTCGGCGTCGAAGGTGACCGAGGCGCGGTTGGTGTAGCGGGTATCCGCGGTCACGATGAAGCGCAGTTCGACGACCGGATCGAACTGGGTCGACACGGCAATCTTGTGGACGCCGGGGCTCAGATAGAAGACGACATGCTCGCCGTTCAGCAGGTCGGTGACCTGCTCGCCGTCCACGTAGACGAGAGCATCGCGAAAGCGCACGACGAGGTCGCGCGAGCGCTCGCGCCGTACGTCGACTGCGACAAAACCCTGGGTGGCCTCGGTGTAGCCAGATTTGACGATGCGGGATGCGGGGACCGGTTTGAAGGCCACGGGCTCGGCGGGTTCGGAGGCGCATGCGGCGAGCAAGGTCACAAGCATCAGGGCAAGACCTGTGGCTCGCCAGGTGACCAGCGGGTGCTTTGACATGATGCGTCTCCCCTTTTTTTGTCGCTGTGGCGTGTGGTGGATGCCGTTGTTTCCTCATCATAACAACGTGCCGCCATTCCGCCAGCCTGGCCGAACGGCCGATCTCGCGCCCTCTTGCGCGCCATCCGCTTCTTGTTCATGATCGTGCCATACGGGTGATTTATCGCCACACGAACCCCACCCGTCCGGGATCTCGAACAAGGAGACTGCAATGTGGTATTTCAGCTGGATTCTCGGTATCGGCGTGGCGCTGGGCTTTGGGATCATCAACGTAATGTGGCTCGAAGCCAACGACACGTTCAGCCGCGACGCAGTGCCAGGCGACCCGCTTGCCGCGCCCGCCGACACCTCGACCACGGACAAGCGTTAGTGGCGTATCTGGTTTTCATCTGCGGACATGCGGGCACCGGCAAGACGACACTTGCCAGACGCCTGATCGCACCGTTGATGCGCGCGGCTGGCAGCGCCTTCTGCCTGCTGGACAAAGACACGCTATACGGCGTCTATAGTTCTGCCGCAATGAGCCTGCTCACCCAGGACCCCAACGACCGCGACAGCCCCCTCTTCCTGCAACATTTGCGCGACCCGGAATACCGCGGATTGATCGACACCGCGCGGGACAATCTCGAACTCGGCATCAGCGCACTCGTGATCGCTCCGCTGTCACGCGAAATTCGCGAGCGCAAACTGTTCGATCGGGCCTGGCTCGGAGTTGGGGAGGATGTCGAGATTCGCGTGGTCTGGGTGCACACGGAGGAAGAGACCGCGCGTCAGCGAATCCTCGAGCGCGGCGATCCGAACGATGCCTACAAACTCGCGCATTGGGACGAATACCGGCAACGCCGTTTCATCCCGAGTGGCGAGAGTTGCGTGGGCCTGCTGATGTTTGATGCTACCGCGCCAGGCGTAGCGGATTACGACGCGCTGATCGAACGGATTCTGCGCGGATAGCACCGCACGTCACCTCATTCAAGCGCAGATGGAACTAATGAAAAAGGAGGGCGCCCCCAGGTGAACTGGGGGCGCCCTCACCGGCCTTCTGTGCGGCCTTTGCATCCTGAGCTTGCTATCTACTGCCTCTACTGCTCACGGCCCTCGGATGGCCTATGACCTTTCCGCCTCAAACCGTCGCCGTTGCGTCGAGCGACTGCCCTTCGTACAGTTGACCAAAGCGGTTAGACAGGAAGTCGCGCAGCGACACCTGCTCCTGACGCACAAACCCGCTTTGCGGCAGCTTCTTTTCGCGGAACAGATCAAGCACTGCGCACATCGCGCCCGCCGTGGTGATCTGGATCGCGCTCATCGGCACGCCGCAGACCGTCTTCGCGAAGATCTTGCGCGTGAACACTTCTTCGACCAGTTGACCATTGCGCATGCCTGTCACCGTGATGAAGACCAGCACGACGTCTTGTGCCGTCGACGGCACCGAACGGCGCATGATCGACTTCAGCGTGTCGCGGTCGCTTGCGAGGCGCAGGTCTTCGAGCAGGAACTTCATCAGTTCGCGGTGACCCGGATAGCGGACCGACTTGTAGTCGAGCATTTCCACGCGGCCGGCCAGCGTTTCGCACAACGTACCGAGACCGCCGGACGTATTGAAGGCTTCGTATTCGGTGCCGTCGAGCGAGAAGTGCTCGAGGCCTTCGAGCGGCTGCACCCATTGCGTGCGGCTGTCGCGGATTGCTTCGCACGGCTGGCAGTACTCGTTGATCAGACCGTCCACGCTCCACGTCAGGTTGTACTTCAACGCATTGGTCGGGAATTCCGGCAGCGCACCGACGCGCATCTTGACGTCGCGAATTTCCGTGAACCGGTTCGCCAGTTCATGCGCGGCGATGCCGATAAAACCAGGGGCGAGGCCGCATTGCGGCATGAAGGCGTGGTCGGACTCGTCGGCGATCGCGCGGATCGCGGTGGTGGCGCGCACGTCTTCGGTCAGATCGAAGTAATGGACGCCGGCACCCTTGGCGGCAGTGGCAACGTTTACGGCGAGGTAGTACGGCAGTGCGTTGATCAGCGCGTCGAAGCCTTGCACGGCGGCGCGCAGTGCGGCGGCGTCGGCCGAATCGACACGACGGGTCGGGATACCCTGCTCGGCGAGCTTGTCGAGCGCCTGCTGATCGCGGTCGAACGCGACGACTTCGTAGTCGCCGGTTTCACGCAGCATATGGGCAATGGTGTGGCCGATCAAACCCGCGCCAACGATGGCAACTTTCATGCGCTTCTCCTTGTTCTGTGTATGCTGTTACCAGCTTCGAAAGTGCGCCGCGCCTGGCGTTGCGCCCGGCGGGCTGAACCCTTGCGACACAGTTTAGGGAGAAGCAAAAACAGTTTATAGACTCAAAGTGCTGCGCTATGACCAGCTATTTCGACGAATTGACGATTGAATACGTCAAATTGACCAGAATACGTAAAAACGGTGTAAACGCGCCGCTCTGACTCACCCGCCAATCATCCCGCGATCGATCTTGCGCGCCAGAATGATCGACGTCGTCGTGCGCTCAACACCTTCGAGCGCGCCGATCTGATCGAGCAGATCGTTGAGCCTGTCCGGCGAATCCGCGCGCAGCCACGCCACATAATCGAACTCGCCGCTCACTGCGCACAGCAACTGCACCTCCGGCATCTTGCCGAGGCGTTTCTGCACATCCGGCCCGTGCCTCGGCGCGATGATGATGCCCACGTACGCGTAAATGCTCGCGTCGAGCACATCCTGGCCAAGCCGCACGCTATAGCCCGCAATCACGTTGGTGCGTTCGAGCCGCGCAATCCGCGCGATCACGGTGGTGCGCGCCACGCCGAGCTGGCGCGCGAGGTCCGCGACGCTTTCGCGTGCGTTGGCCTGCAGCAGCGCAACGAGGTTACGGTCGAGGTCGTCGAGTTGGTCGAGGCGCGGAGGTCTCATTAATGGCAGTCTTGTTTAAAAGCGTTGAATGGCATGCTGCGGATTATCACCGCTTACAAGCCCAGCCGTTCCATCACAAAATCAATAAAGCTCGTCAGCTTCGGTGTCGCGCGCCGGTCGCGCGGATAAATCAGATGCACAGGCATGCCCGGCGGCAAATAATCTTCGAGCACCGAAACCAGTTCGCCGCTGGCAATCTCCTTCGCCAGCAGCACTTCCGGCTGCAGCACCAGACCGAAGCCGCGCAACGCCGCCACCTTGAGCGCCTGGCCGTTGTTGGCTCGAAACCTTCCCGCTCGCAACGGATTCTCGCCCTCCGCCTCCCCGTTCCAGCGCCATGCGCCGTCGCGTCCCCAGTCCAGAAAACCAAGACATTCGTGCTGGGCGAGATCGGCCGGCGTGCGCGGCGTGCCCGCCCGCGCGAGATACTCCGGCGAGGCGCACGCCCGCATCCGGTAAGGCTTCAATGGCCGCGCCACAAAGCTCGAATCTGCTAGAGGCCCAATCCGCACCGCGGAATCGAAACTCTCTTCAACGAGGTCAGTCAGCCGGTTCGACAGGTCGAGTTCGAGACTGACGTCGGGCCACGCCGTGAGATAGTCGGTCATCGCCGGCGCGAACACCTCCACGCCGTAAGTGAGCGGCACCGTGACCTTCAGGACGCCGCGCGGCGTCGCCGTCATGGCCTCGGCGAGCGACTCGGCATCCTTCACATCCGCGAGAATGCGTCGACACTGCTCGTAGTATTGACGACCAATCTCCGTCAGACTCTGACGACGCGTGGTCCGGGTGAGAAGCCGGGCGGCTAGCCGTGTCTCGAGCGAGCGGATATGCTTGCCGACCATCGCCGACGAAATCTCATAACGCTCGGCTGCCGCCGTCAGGCTGCCCGCCTCGACCACGGCCACGAAGATCTCCATGCTGACAAATTTGTCCACCCGCTATTTCCTGTTGGTTTCGGTTGTAAGCGTTTGTCGCAACGTAGTCGCATTGTAGGGATATCGTGATACTAATAGCGAGCTTGGCAAAGCGGGCATTCCGACCGGCTCATCATCAAGACGCCCTATGCTTGACCCGCGCCTCGTCCGCGCACTGTCCGCGCTGTAACCGAATACGAACGAACATCAGGAGTTTCGATGAAAAAAGCACTGGTAATCCTGGCTTCCGCGCTCGCCATGAGCGGCGCCTTCGCACAGACCGCAGCACCGGCCTCGGCACCTGCCGCGGCGGCCGCATCAGCGGGCAAGCACGAGCGCAACGTCGAAGATCGCATCGCGTACCTGCACTCGCAGCTCAAGATCACGCCAGCGCAGGACCCGCAGTGGAGCGCGTTTGCCGATGTAATGCGCAGCAACGCGCAAACCATGGGTGATCTGTTCAAGCAGCGTCAGCAGGCGGGCGCCCAGTCGGCTATCGACGACATGAAGCAATACGCGGCAATCGCTCAGGCACACGCCGACGGCATGAAGAAGCTGGTCGACGCGTTCGAACCGCTGTACAACAGCCTCTCGCCGGATCAGAAGAAACTGGCGGATGAGACTTTCCATCAATCGCCGGGCGGCGGCAAGAAGCATAAGTAAAGCTTCGCTGTAGCGGTCCAGAGAAAGCCTGCCCTGAACGGCAGGCTTTCTGTTTTATGCTTCTGGCATCATTCGGCTTTGCGCTCGCCACAAGCGGGCTTTCGAGCCGTACGTGTGCGCGATGTGCGACCTGCAGCAAGCCAGGCCCGGCGGTCCGCACACGGCTTTAACCGCTGTCATCCAGCGTCTTACCTTTTTGGCAACCTGCTTCATGATCGAACTCAAGAACCTCGACCTGCGCTCCGATGCGGCCGCTCAACGTGTCGTCAAGGACGAAACCGTCTCCGTCGAATTTGCCGCGGGCGATGGCGAACTGATGAGCCTCGAAGGCCCGAACCGCTATGTGCGCGGCGATGCGCTGATCACCGGTTCGACCGGCGACCGCTGGGTGGTGTCACGCGATCGTTTCGATGCGAAATATCTGCCCGCCGAGGCTTCGCTCGCTCACGGCGAACCGGGTGCGTACCGCAATCGCCCCGCCGTCGTGCTGGCCCGGCAGATGACCGGGCCGTTTACGCTGGCGCGTTCCGCGGCCGGCGGCGATGTGCTGCGCGGCACGGCCGGCGACTGGGTTATGCAATACGCGCCGGGCGACTACGGCGTCGTGCAGGCGGCACGCTTTGCCAAGGTGTATCGGTTGGCCGAGTAGGCCGCGCGAGCTGGCCGCCCGCTCGCCCCATCACGCGAACTGTTCATCCAGTTCGATCGTTACCTCGCGCGGCACGGCCTCGCCGTTTGCATACTGTTCTTCAAGCGAGCCGATGGTCGCTTCGACATAAGCGCGCAACACCGCAAAACTGCGTCCGCGCTGGCGCACCGGCATGGCCCGATAGCGCGCCAGCACCGCGGGCGACATCACCACGCTCACCGTAATGCGGCGCGCCGCTGCGCCAAAGCGCATCGCGACCCAGTGGACCGCGAGGGTCGGCGTGCCATCCTCGGCCGGACGTTCGATGAACTGCGTCTGCTCGGGAAACAGGTCGCTGATGACGCGCGCCAGTTCTTCCATGTCGGGGCTCGTGCAGACGTATTGGTAGGCTTCCATGTTTGCAGACCGAAGGTTAGGAATTCGCCAGAAAGTTGCCGTCGGAGTTCAGGCAGTACGTGCCGTACGCTGGAACATTTTGACCAGCACGACCGCCACGATGATCGCCAGCAGCGCATACAGGCCATCCACGGCGTAAAGCGGAATGACTCCCACCTGGAACAACGCAGCAGGTAAACCGACCAACGCGTGTGCGACGATGGCCAGCGGCAGGATCGCGTACCAGCCGGCTCGCACACCGCGCCACATCAACACCGACAGGCCGATCTGAAGCACCAGCGCTGCCACCCGTTCGAGCAGGAAAACCCCCGCCGTCAGCGGCGACAGACTGGCGAGAACCATCTGGATGCGCATCAGCGATTCGTCCGGCAGACTGCCCAGATAGCTGTCGAGCTCGCCGCGGTTCGCCACCACCGCGAAAACGATCCACTGTATCTGCACCAGCACGCCGACTATCCACGCTTCGGCGCCGCCATGTCCGATGCCGTAACCGAGCGCTGTGCTATCGCCGGTCGAGGGCGGCACGACGGTCTTCTTGCGCATCGACACGCGGGCCGACACGGAAGGCCGGGAGGTGGTCGAACTGCTAACCGCCGCATTGGCAACGGACGCTTCGCTCGCCGAATTCGCGAGTGAATTCGGCGCAGCGGCAGCCTTGGCAGCCACGGCCCGCTGCCACATCATCTTCATGGCGATGAACCGCCCCACTTCCTCGCAGACGCCTGCGGCCAGCGCGCCATAGATCACGAACGTGAGCGGATGGGATAGCCAGGCGGCGACGGCTGCATTCTGATGCAGCACATAGCCATTCAGCGCACGCTCGATCACGCTGGCGAACAGCGCGAACACGGCAATGCCAGCGATCGCGTCGCGGGCGTTCAGCCCAAGCGGTACGCGCAGGCGGCGGTACAGGACAATCGGTAAAGCGGCGGCGAACAGCGTCGAAAGTACGAGACAGGTAAGCGTGAGCGGTGCAACGACCATGGGTTTCCTTACGATGACCGGCGCGCACCCGCTGCGCGCCGCAGCCCGAATGATCGCAGATCAGCGCGAAGTTGACTCGCGCACGATCAATTCGCCTGGCAGCAGGCAGTCGCGCACGGCCGTCTGCACGCCGTCGATGCGTTCATGGAGAAACTCCACCGCACGATAGCCGATCTGATAGGTCGGCTGACGGATCGCCGTAATGCCGGCGAATTCGGCCCATTCGGGGTCGTCGATGGATAGCAGCGCAATGCGCTCCTGCCAGCGCATGCCGTAGCGTGCATTCAGATGACGGGCGAGACAGAGCGCGACCGGGCCGTTGGCGGCGAACAGGGCAATGCGAGGCGCCGGTGCGGCCGCGGCTTGAGTGACGTGAGTTGCCCAAGTGGCGCGATCTGGCGCATCAGCCAGCGCACGGTCCAGTTCTTTGTCCAGTTCGGCCAGCGCGCCCTCCACCGCTGCCGCATCGCCGAGCTCCAGCACAACGGTCTGGCCTCGGGCCCGCGACTGAGCGTCTATCGCCGCGCGAAACGCCTCCTCGCGCAAGCGCCGCGAACTGATGCGCTCGAACGGTTGCACGACGAACCAGATATCGTCGAAACCGCGCTCGAGCAGATGACGCGTGCCCAGTTGCACCGCCGCCGTATTGTCGAGCCCGACCAGATCGGCAACGAGACCGTCTACCATGCGGTCGACCAGCACCGCGGGAATCCCGCCGTCGCCGACCGGCCGAAGAGTTTCGTCACGCACCCCAAGCGCATTGACGATCACGCCCTCCACGCGATACGTGGTGAGCAGTTGCAGATAGCGCCGCTCCATCTCTACTTCGTTGGCAGCATGGCAGATCAACGGCATGTAGCCGAGCGCATGGCACGCGGCCTCGACGCCCTGCAACACCTCCACCGAATACGGATTGGTGAGGTCCGCGATCAGCATGCCGATCAGCCGGTTGCGACCGCGCTTCAAACCGCGCGCCATCTGGTTGGGCTGATAGTCGAGCCGCTCGATCGCGGCTTCGATCCGCGCGCGCAACTCCGGCGACAGCACGCTCAGCTCGCCGTTCAGATAGCGCGAGATGCTGGTCTTGCCGGTGCCGGCCTCGCGGGCCACGTCGCTGATGGTGGCGCGGCGCGGTGCAATGGTGTGCGGGCTGCTCAAGATGCGCTCACTTGCGCAGGACGTCGCGGTTCACGACGTTGCGCGTCAACGTGCCGTCGAGCGCGGCAACGAGGTTCTCGGCGGCGTTCAACGCCATTGCGTGACGCGTCTCGTGGGTCGCCGAACCGATGTGCGGCAACGCCACCACGTTGGGCATCGACAGCAGCGGCGAATCGGCGGGGATCGGCTCGGTTTCGAACACGTCGAGTCCCGCGCCGTGGATTGTGCCGGCCCGCAGCGCCTCGATCAGCGCGGCTTCGTCGACGGTCGCGCCGCGTGAAGCGTTGATGAGGATCGCGCTCTTCTTCATCGCGCGCAGTTCGGCCGCGCCGATCAGATGTTGCGTCTCCGGAGTGAGCGGCACCTGGAGGCACACGAAATCGGAAGTCGCCAGCAGCTCGGACAGTTCGACACGGCGTGCGCCGTAAGCCTCTTCGGCTTGCGGGTTCGGGTTGCGGTTGGTGTACAGCACCGGCATGTTGAAGCCGAGCGCCGCGCGGCGCGCCACGGCGCCGCCGATCCGTCCGAGGCCGACGATGCCGAGCGTCTTGCCCTGAACCTCGACGCCATATTGCGCGGGTCCGACACCCGTCTTCCATTGGCCGGCCTTCACCCAGTCGGCAAGCTCGACGACCCGGCGAGCGGTCGCCAGAATCAACGAGAACACCGTGTCTGCAGTCGATTCGGTCAATACATCCGGCGTGTGTGCGAGCACGATACCGCGTTGCGTGAGATCGGCGACATCGAAAGCATCGAATCCAACCGAGATGGTCGACAGCGCCTTGAGCTTCGTCGCGCCTTCGATCATGGCCGGCGTGATCTTCACGCTGGCACCAATCGCGCCGTCCGCGTCCTTGAGCGCTGCGACAAACGCATCATGCTGCGCGCCATCAACCTGCACGACCTCGACATGTTTGCGCAGATACGCGAGTACGTCGTCGGGCAACGGCTTGTAGGCAATGATCTTCTTCATCAGCTTATTTTCCTTGCAATGGACTAGCGACGAGTTTGGGAGAGGCAGACGGTTGTGGCTTCACCGTCAACGTCAAAATCGTTGCGGCGACGAGCGCCGCACTCATGAATGCATACGATGCCGCGGGCGTACCGGTCGCACCGTTCAGATAACCGACCACGTACGAGCCGACGAACGACCCTAGCGCCCCCATGCCGTTGATCAACGCCATCGCGCCGCCGGCGACATTCTTCGGCAGCAGTTCCGGCACGATCGCGAAGAACGGTCCGTACGGCGCATACATGGCTGCGCCGGCGGCGACCAGCAAAGCATACGAGATCCAGAAATGCGTCGAGCCGACCGCGTACGAGGTCGCGAACGCCACCGCGCCGATTAACAGAAACGGCCAGACGAACTGCTTGCGACGGCCCAGTTTATCCGATGCCCACGATGCAGCGAGCATGGCGATGGTCGCCGCGAGATAGGGAAGCGCCGTCAGCCAGCCGGTTTCCACCATGCCGAGCGTCGAACCGTTTTTCAGAATGGACGGCAGCCAAAGCACGAAGCCGTACACGCCGATGCTCCAGCAGAAATACTGTGTGGATAACTTGATCACCGCGGACGAGCGGAACGCTTCGCCGTAATTGCGCACCGGTTTGATCGCGGCCTGTTCGGCGCGCAGGGTCTCGGCGAGCTCGTCCTTTTGCTGCTGCGTGAGCCACGATACCTGAGCCGGCCTGTCCTCGACGATAAACCACCAGCACACAGCCCAGACGATGGCCGGCGCGCCTTCCGCGATGAACATCGGGCGCCAGCCGAACGAATGCACCAGATAGCCGGACACGACCGACATCCACAACACCGTCACCGGATTGCCGAGAATCAGGAAGGTGTTGGCCCGTGAGCGCTCGCGTTTGGTGAACCAGTTGCTGATAAAAATCAGCATGGCCGGCATCACCGCCGCTTCGACTACGCCCAGCAGGAAGCGGATCGCCATCAGCGAGGGGATATTGCTGACGATCCCGGTCAAGGCTGCGCAAGTGCCCCACAGGATCAGGCTCCAGAACACCAGCTTTTTGACGCTGCGGCGCTCCGCGTAGATCGCGCCGGGGACCTGGAAGAAGAAGTAGCCGAGGAAGAACAGCGCGCCGATCAACGACGCCAGGCCCTTGCTGATGCCGAGATCCTGGTTGATCCCGGCAGCGGACGCGAAGCCGAAATTCGCGCGGTCGAGATAGGCAAGGCTGTAGGTGATGAACACGATCGGCATGATCGTCCACCAGCGGCGAAGCGCAAGCGATGAGGTCATGGATGTCTCCCGTCCCATGCAACATGGTTGCAACCTTAACCCGTTTGGATGGATGTGCCGTGCGCGTGAAGCAGCGTCTCCGGGCATCTTGTTGTTGTGCGCTACAAGTCTTAATGCTTGTACAGGTTCCAGATCAAAGCCAGTAAAGCAGACGGCGCTATTAGACGTTGTCCAGTAAGGCGGCGCCGGGTGTCGTGGCATCGGCCTGCTCGAGCAGGTCGAGCTCGGCGCGGGTCGGCAAGCCTTCGGAATCGCCAATCACCTGAATCGCCAGCGCCCCGATCCGGTTGCCGCGTACCACGGCTTCCGGCAACGGCCGCCCTTCAAGCAAGGCGCTGATCACGCCGACCGCAAAACCATCGCCCGCGCCGACCGTGTCGATCACCTTGGCGACCGGTTGCGCCTCGACCACGCCAGACTCGTCCGCCGTGCGGAAATACGCGCCACGCGCCCCGAGCTTGATGATGACGCCGCGCGCACCCCGCTCCAGATAGAAGCGCGCGATGTCTTCCGGCTTCGAATAGCCGGTAAGGATCTCACCTTCGCCGATACCGGGCAGCACCCAGTCCGCAAGTTCAGCCAACGCGTTCAAGCCCTCGACCATCGCCGCGCGCGACGCCCAGAGCGTCGGCCGCAGGTTCGGATCGAAGGAGATCGTCTTGCCTGCGCCACGCATTTCTCGCGCCAGCAACAACGCCAGTTCGCGCGACGATTCGGAAATCGCCGGTGCGACGCCCGTCAGATGCAGATGACGCGCCGGCAGCACGTAGAACGGAGCATAGTCGTCCGGAGACAGATGACTGGCCGCCGAGCCCTTGCGAAAGTATTCGATAGCCGGGTCGCTGCCGTCGTCGCTTTTCGACTTGAGCTGAAAGCCGGTGGGATAGCGATCGTCCGTGACGACGCGTTGCTGGTCGATGCGTTCGCGATGCAAGGTGTCGCGCACGTACTGACCGAACGAATCGTTGCCGACCCGGCTCATCCAGCCCACCTTGAAGCCGAGTCGGGCGAGACCGATCGCCACGTTCAGATCGGCCCCGGCGATCCGTTTGGTGAACTGGCCGACTCCGGCGAGCGGACCCGTTTCAGCAGCGACGAAGAGCGCCATGGCTTCGCCGTAGGTGATGACATCAAGCGTCGGATTCATGCGGTTTCCTAAGAAAGCCGGGACGCCGCGATGACTATTGCAACTATCGCAAAATCATCGGAGTTGCCCTGCTTTGTCCCGATTTCCTGGAAATGGAACCGGTTCCATCCAATTATACCGAAAAAGCATCCGTTGGCACGTATTCAATCCGCATCGTCCGAGGTGAGTGCCAGAAAGCGCTCGACCACGCGTGACGGCGCGCTCGCATGGGGAATCAGAATGGAAAAATGCCGCGTCAGCGGTTCCGGGCTGAGCGAGAACAGGCACAGCGCGCCACCCTCGTGACGCATCGACATCGCCGAGACGAAGCCGATCCCCATGCCCGCGCGCACCGCCTCCTTCACGCCCTCGACACCGGCGATCTCCAGCGCGACGCGCATCGGCACCCCCGCGCGGGCAAACGCCCGCTCAACGATCTGGCGCACACCGGAGCCCGCCTCGCGCAGCACAAGAGAATGCGCTCCCAGTGCCGCTAACTCTATCTGACCGGCCGCGGCGCCCGTGCCTCCAGCTACGCCCGCGGCTGCCGGTGCGGTTCCCACGCCCGCAGCCAATGCAAGCGGATGGGTCTGAGGCATGATCGCCACAATCTCATCCTGCCGCCACGAATGCACGGCGGTGTCCGGCGGCAAATCGGCGCCCACCGGCCCTTCGACCATTGCGATATCGAGCGAGGCCAGCGCACCGACGATCTCAGCGGTATTGCCGTCCGTGGTATGCAGCGTCACGTCCGGATAGCGCCGGTGAAACGCCGCGATCAGATAAGGCAGCAGATAGCTGGCCGGCGTCGTGCTCGCGCCGACCCGCAATGTGCCGCTCTCCATGCCGCGCAATGCGTCACGATAGGCATGCGCCTGCCGCCAGGTGTCGCGCAGGCGTGTCGCATAACTGGCGAGCTGCTCGCCGGCCGGCGTCAGGCGCACGCCACGGCCGTCGCGCTGATATAGCGGTTCGCCGAACTCATCCTGCAATTGACGCAGTTGCCCCGACACCGCGGGCTGCGACAGATGCAAAGCCACCGCGGCTCGACTGATGTTGCGATGCTCGGCGACGGCGGCGAAAGTTATAAGCTGATCGGGGGTCATGGCGCTTAAATATCAGTTCAACAGATAGTTTACGTCATAAATGACGATTTTTCATATTGATATATTCAAACTAGGATTAGCTCGTCCAAGCCAAACGCCCCGAAGGCGAAAATCATGTCTACCGCTCATATTCAGGCCGCTCCCGGCCAGGCGATCTCCACCACCCGCGGACAGCTCAACGGCGTCCTGTTCGTCGCCCTCTTCGCCGCTGCCGTGACCCGGCTTGCCGCGCTGCCCGCCATCGCCGGACTTGGCCTGAGTCCGTTGATCGTCGGTATCGTCGCCGGTGCGCTGTACGGCAACACCATGCGCGACGGCATGCCGGCGAGTTGGGCGGCCGGCGTCAACTTCTCGGCGCGCAAACTGTTGCGCATCGCTGTCGCCTTTTTCGGCCTGCGCGTGAGCCTGCAGGAAATTGCCCAGGTCGGTTTGCCGGGACTGGCGGAATCGGTGCTGATCGTGGTGAGTACGCTGGTCATCGGCACATGGGCCGGCATGAAGCTGATGAAGCTCGACCGCGACACGGCGTTGCTCACCGCCGCCGGCAGTGCCATCTGCGGTGCGGCCGCCGTGCTTGCCTTCGAATCGACGCTGCAGTCGAAGCCGCACAAGAGCGCCATGGCAGTCGGCAGCGTGGTGTTGTTCGGCACCCTGTCGATGTTCCTCTACCCGATCCTGTTCAAGGCCGGCTGGCTGCATCTCGACACCGTCGGCGCGGGGCTGTTCTTCGGCGGCACGATTCATGAGGTGGCACAGGTGGTGGGCGCGGCCAGTAACGTCAGCCCCGAGGCCACGCATATCGCGACCATCGTCAAGATGACACGCGTGATGCTGCTGGTGCCGGTGCTGCTCGCGATCGGCATGTGGATCAACCGTCCGGGCCGTGCCGGTGCCAGTGCTGCTAGTGCCGCTGGCGGTGCGCAGTCCTTCGCCCAGCACGCCCCGCGCAAGCTGGCAATTCCCTGGTTCGCGCTTGGCTTCCTCGGCTTCGTGGTGCTGAACTCGCTGCATGTGTTGCCCGAAGCCGCCACCCAGACGCTCAACACGCTCGATACGTTCGCGCTGACCATGGCGATGACGGCACTCGGCATCGAAACCCGCATCTCGCAGATCCGCGAAGCCGGTCCGCGAGCGCTGACGACCGGACTGATCCTGTATGTATGGCTGATCGTCGGAGGCCTCGGCATTACCTGGGCCGTCCAGCGTCTGTTTGGTTGATGCGGCTGGCAACGCCACTCGTACCTTGCAGCCAGCCCCGCCGCGTGCGGGGCTTTGCGCATTTCTGCGCACAACGCGGCGCGCTCACACGGCATACTGACTGCCTGAACAGCCGAATGAGGATCGATCGATGAGCTATGAACTCTACTATTGGGATGGCTTGCAGGGTCGCGGGGAATTCGTGCGGCTCGCGCTGGAGGAGGCAGGCGCGGATTACATCGAAGTGGCTCGCGGCGAGGAAGCCGAAGGGCTCGGCACGGCCAGGATGCTGGAGGTGATGAGCAGCAAGCGCGAGGGGCATCCGCCGTTTGCGCCGCCGTTCCTGAAAGACGGCACTCTGCTGATCTCGCAGACCGCCAATATTCTGTTCTACCTCGGCCCGAAGCTCGGTCTGGCGCCTGCCGACGAAGGCCTGCGCTACGTCGCAAACGGCTTGCAACTGACGATCGCCGACGTGGTGACTGAAGTTCACGACACCCATCATCCGCTCGCGAGCGAGCTCTACTACGAAGACCAGAAAGACGCCGCCAAAATCCGCGCCCACGATTTCATCGACAACCGGATTCCGAAGTTCATGCACTACTTCGAGCGCGTGATCCTGCAAAACACGCAGAGCGATGCACACCTGGTGGGCAACAAGCTGACCTACGTCGATCTGTCGATGTTCCAGTTGATCGACGGGCTGCACTACGCGTTCCCGCGTGCCATGAAGCGTTTCGGCGTGCACTATCCGTTGCTCGCCGGGCTGCACGACGCGGTGGCCGCGCGTCCAAACATTGCCGCCTATCTCGCTTCGGAACGGCGTCTGGCCTACAACGAATCAGGCATCTTCCGACACTATCCGGAACTCGACAAGGCCGCCCGGTGAAAATGCTGACGGCGCGGAGGATGCATCTCGTACAACGGCGCAAGCGCGCCTTGCGCCCAGCCAAAGCCGTCCTCTCGAACGTCTCCCACGACCGTCGCGCAGTGCTATTCTTGCGCGCGGTTTCCCCCCTTTCTCCCTCTATCCTGCTGCCGTCGTGCTTTCATTCCTGCTGAGGCTGCGCACCCGCGCGCAAGACATGTTCCGGCTGTCGGACGCCCATACGATGCTGGTCTGGTCGGTGGTAGTGGGTGTCGCGGGCGCGTTTGCGACGATCGCCTTCCGCGAGGCGATTTCGCTGCTGCAACTGGGCTTCGTCGGCCACTCGGGCAGCTTCGTCCAGATGGCGCGCAGCCTGCCGCTGACCGTGCGCATCTTGCTGCCCGCCGCGGGCGGCCTCATCGCCGGCTTCCTGCTGTTGATCGCACGCCGTCACGCCGACAAGAACGTCCACACCGACTATATGGAAGCCGTGGCGATCGGCGACGGCATCGTGCCGGTACGACTGAGCTTCTGGCGCAGCGTGTCGTCGCTGTTCACCATCTCCAGCGGCGGCTCGATCGGCCGCGAGGGTCCGATGGTGCAACTGGCGGCGCTCAGTGCATCGCTGATCGGCCGCTGGGTGCATTTCGACCCGCCGCGCCTGCGCCTGCTGGTAGCCTGCGGCGCGGCGGCGGGCATCACCTCCGCGTATAGCGCGCCGATTGCGGGCGCCTTCTTCGTGACCGAAATCGTGCTCGGCTCGATGGCGATGGAAAGCTTCGGGCCCGTCGTGGTCGCGGCCGTGGTCGCCAACATCACGATGCGCGAGTTCACCAGCTATCGGCCCCCCTACGAGATGCCGGCGTTTCCGCCGGTGGCGGGCCTCGAAGTGCTGCTGTTCGTCGCGCTCGGCGTGCTCTGTGGCGCCGCGGCACCGCAGTTTTTGCGCATGCTCGACATCTCCAAGGCAGGCTTTCGCAAGTTGCCCTTGCCGCTGCCGGTGAGGCTGGCGCTGGGTGGCCTGATCGTCGGTGTTCTGTCAGTGTGGTCGCCCGAGGTCTGGGGCAATGGCTATAGCGTCGTCAACTCGATCCTTCATTCACCGTGGACCTGGACGGCGCTCGTCTTCGTGCTGGTGTTCAAGCTGATCGCCACCGCCGCCACCGCCGGCTCGGGTGCGGTGGGCGGCGTGTTCACGCCGACGCTCTTCGTAGGCGCGGTGGTCGGTTCGCTGTTCGGCCTCGGCATGCATGCGCTGTGGCCGAACGGCACGTCGGCGCCCTACGCCTACACCATGGTCGGCATGGGCGCGTTCCTCGCGGGCGCCACGCAGGCACCGTTGATGGCAATCCTGATGATCTTCGAAATGACGCTCAGCTATCAGGTCGTGCTGCCGCTGATGCTGTCGTGCGTGGTCGCCTATTTCGTGGCGCGCGCGATCGGCAAAACCTCGATGTATGAGATCACGCTCGTGCGCAACCGTGAAGAGCAGGAACGGGTGCGCTTGCGCGCCACGCAGATGCGCGAGCTGATCCGCCCCGCGGAGACGGTGGTGACGCCCGCAGCGACTGTCCAGGAAATGACGCGGGTGTTCCTGGAATATCCCGTGAAGTATCTTTATGTCGCCGATGACGCCGGCGCGTTCCTCGGCGTCGTCGCGCTGAAGGACATTACGTCTGACCTGCTCGAGAAGCGCGATACCTCGTCCAAAAGCGCTTCGGACTATCTGCAGACGCACTTCGACGTGCTCACGCCCGATATGCCGCTCGGCGTCGCGTTGCAGCACTTTATGGCCTTTCAGGGCGAGCGTCTGCCGGTGATCGAGAGCCTTGCCCACCCCAAGCTGGCCGGGGTGGTCTACAAGACCTCGCTGCTCGATGCCTATTTCCGCATGAATCCCACGCGCTGAGCGGTTGCGATGCCGGTTCTCTAAACCGCTGCCGCCTGAGCATCCCGCCCTGCCGACCTGCGAACGGTTGAACGTCATCCCCGCCCTGCCTCGACGCCGCATGGCAAAGCGCGGCATACGCTCTACAATAAAAACCAGTAGCACGCCGCCTCGCGCGGCGCGGTTGAAACGCCGCGACGGACGCCCCCGGGTTCCGCGCGGCTTCGACCCGGAGTCAGCATGAGCGATCCCTCCATCGATGCGGTGCGCCGCGATCAGGCCGGCTGGATCTTCTTGCATATCGAAGGCGAGCCGTACGACCGCGGCGAGCAGCACGGTCAGTTGCTCGCCACCGAAATCCGCAATGCAATCGGCACCGCGCGCTACCTCGCGAAGTGGGATACCGGCGAAGAGTTCGATACTTTCGTCAACGCGGCCGTGGCCCAGTTCAGCCCCAAACTTGACAGCGAATTCACCGACGAGATCCAGGGCATCGCCGACGGCGCCAGGCTGCCGTTCTCCGAGGTCCTCGCATGGAACGGCTACATGGACCTGCTGCAAAGCTGGTGGCCAAGCCACGTGGCAGCCCAGCAGCCGCGACTCGGCGTCAAGCCGTGGCGCGGCAGGCGCGGCCACCATTGCAGCGCCTTCATCGCCACCGGAAACGCCACGCGCGATGGGCGCATCGTCATGGCGCACAACTCATGGGACCGCTACGCCGCGGGCGACGCCTTCAATGTGATCTTCGACATCGTGCCGGAATCCGGTCATCGCATCCTGATGCAAGGACTGCCCGGTTGCATCTCGAGTCTCACCGACTTCTGGATCAGCGCCGCCGGGCTGATGGTGACCGAAACCACCATCTCCGACTTCGTTGGCTATAACCCGGCCGGCGCGCCGGAGTTCTACCGCTCACGGCGTGCTACGCAGTATGCGAACAGTATCGGCGAGTGGTGCGAGATGTTCGCCGTGGCCAACAACGGCGGCTACGCGAATAGCTGGCTGCTCGGGGATGTCAAAACGGGCGAGATCGCCCGCTATGAACTGGGGCTGCACTACTCCGGCTTCGAAAGCACGCGGAACGGTTTCTATAGCGGCTACAACACTGCGACCGATCTGAAGATCCGCAATCAGGAGTGCGTCGGCGAAGGCGAGGATTACACGGACGTTCGCAAGAACGGCGCGCGGCGGTTGCGCTTCATGCAGCTGGAGGAACTGCATCGCGGCAAGATCGATGTCGAACTGGCCCGGCAAATGATTGCCGACCATCACGACGTGTATCTGAACCGGCCTGACAACCCGTGCTCGCGCACCATCTGCGGGCACCTGGAACTGGACGACGCGCGCTTCGGCGGCTCCGAGCTGGGGCCGTTCAACCCTTGGGGCGCCAATGACGGCAAAGTGGCGGACAGCGAGATGGCCCGCGACATGGCCTTCGAGGCCCGCTGGGGCCATCCCTGCGGTCAGCCGTTCGATGCGCAGGCGTTCATGAAACGCCATCCGCAGTGGAACTGGCTCAATGGCTACATGCAGGACCGGCCCTCATGGCCCTGGACGCGCTTTGACGTGCTGCGTTAGCCGTCCCGCTGCACAGCCCGCTCCGCGGCGCAAGATTGCGTTTTCTGCCATGATCTGACCCAGACGGCTCCTTTTCGCGGTATTGCGCGGTCTCACGCGGTTTTTGCGGCGGTTGCACGATTTGCCGTCTAAGATGGAAGGAGTGCGGCGCGTCGTAGGCGCGGTCCGCACGCGGCGTGCGCCATTCCTGCCGCCGCGGGAATGGCACAGCGCTTGCTGCAGTCTCTGCGCTGCATGTGGAAAGGAGGTCGGGCGATGAAAACCTCGACACTGATGGTCATGGTGACGCTGTCGGCTTCGTGCTTTGCAGCGCCGGTTCATACGGCGCTCGACAGCACGGCCGGTTCTGCCGTCGCACGCGCTAATGCCGCGCCTGTCGCACCGGCTGCGCCGAACGTCGGCGTCACGGACGCGAACCGTCCGCAGCAGTGGGAACACATCGCGCTGCCGAAATCGCGGCGCCTGGACCGCGGCCTCACGGGCCAGGATCAGCATCTGCAAACATAATCTGCGACAAGGAGCATGCGCATGTCCGGCTCGGGTATCCCCGGCGAATCGATCGATCTGCAGATTGCAGACGTTCTGCGTGAAGCGAAGTTTCCGGTCAACAAGGACGGACTCGTCGACCTTGCACGCGAAGCCGGCGCCAGCAACGAATTGCTGTCGATGCTCGACGGCTTGCCGGAGCAGGACTACCCGGACATCGCCTCCATCACCCCGCTGCTGGGTGGTAATTTCGGGCCCGGACTCAGCTCTTGAGCGTATGGGCATGACACCGAAGACGCGCCGCACGGACGGCGCCGACTGGATCGAGCGCGCGCCTTCGTCCGGTGGCATCGAGCGCATCGAAGCGTTCTTTCATGACGCCGCCTACGGCCTGCACCGCCACGACACCTACGCGATCGGCCGCACGCTAGCCGGCGTGCAAAGCTTCCATTACCGCCGCGGCATGTGCAACAGCGTGCCGGGCATGACGATGGTGCTGCATCCCGACGAAGCGCACGACGGCCAGGCCGGCACCGACGAAGGCTTTCGCTACCGCATGGTCTATGTCGAGCCGGCGCTGTTTCAACAGGTGCTTGGGGGGAAGCCGTTGCCGTTCATCGAAGGCGGACTGTCGGACGATCCGCGCCTGTTCTCGGCCACCGAAGGGCTGCTGCAAGCCATCGACCGCGCCCTTGATCCGCTCGAGCAGGAAGATGCCATTTACGACCTCGCCATGGCGCTCGACGCGGCCTCCGGCGCTACGCAGACAATACGCATTGCCGACTACCGGGCTGCGGAACAGGCTCGCCAGTACCTGCACGAATCGCTCGCGCAAGCCGTCACGCTGGACGAACTCGCTACGGCGAGCGGCAAGGACAAATGGAGCCTGTCGCGCAACTTCCGCGCCCTGTTTGGCACCAGCCCCCACCGCTATCTGACGATGCGTCGTCTCGACCTGGTACGCCGGCTTGCAAGCGAGGGCCGGCCGCTGGCAGATGCCTCCGCTGCCGCCGGCTTTGCCGATCAAAGCCATATGACACGGCACTTCACCAAAACGTGGGGCGTGCCGCCGTCGCGCTGGTTGAAGATGGTGAGTCAGGCAAACACCGCGGGCCACGCGTCTGGCACGGTCTTGCGACGCTAGCGTCGCGCGGGCAGCTGTTCGCACACGCCCGCGCGCGACTCACACGCCACTCATACGCACCCAAGCCACGCACATTCGTACAAGACGTTGCGGGCCGCAGGCCGTACGCTTACCTGTGCCTCTTTACACCCACAGGAACAACCGATGTCGAACGCACCAGCCCCGGCCAGCACGGCCCTCCATGCCCCCTACCGCGCGATCAATTTCGCCGAAAAACTCGCTCTCATTCACGACCAATGGCAACAGCGCGTCGTGGCGGAGATGAACGACTACCAGTTCAAGGTGGTGAAAATCGAAGGCGATTTCGTCTGGCACGAGCACGCGGAGACCGACGAGACCTTTATCGTGCTCGACGGACACTTGCGAATCGATTTCCGCGACGGCGCAGTGCATCTTTCAGCCGGCGAGATGTTTGTCGTGCCGCGCGGCAAGGAGCACAAGCCGTATGCCGAGAAGGAAGTGCAGATGCTGGTGATCGAACCGCGCGGCGTCAGGAATACCGGCGGCGAAGAGAGTGAGCGGACCGCGAAGAATGACTTATGGATTTGAGGCCGCGCGCGGCTCGCGGACATAGTAAATGTCCCACTCGTCTTCACCGGTTTTGACAAAACCGTGGCGCTGATAGAAACGGTTCGAGTCGCTGTGGCGCAGCGCGCCCAATCTGACCGGCACGCCCTGGGTATCGGCATCGGCGAGCACAGCTTCGAGCGCAACAGCGCCGACGCCCTTGCCCTGGTGAGCAGGAACGATATACAAATGAGCAAGTTGTAGATGACCGGGCTCAGGCCTGACGAGCACAAAGCCTGCCTCGACGCCATCCACGAGAATGAAACGGCACTGCGCGGGTTCGAACGACGCCAGAAACCGTTCACGGGCACGAACCGGATCAAACCGCCCGATGCGCTCGAGACTTTCGCGCATCGCTTCGATGCGGATTTGCACCAGCGTTTCGACGTCGTCGCTGGTTGTGTTGGCAAAGGCGACGTTCAACTCGTCATGCTCCCCGGATAGCGTGCGCGGACTCACCGCGGATTGGTCGCGGGCGACTGTCCGCTCCCTGCTAACCCGCAGTATCGCCTGATTATTGCCACACGCTCAAGGGCGCCGAGTCGCGCCTTTGTCCCTCCGCTGATACCGCCCCGCGTCCGCAATCCGGATGCGGCGAGCAACGCGTCCCTCTGCGTCACTGCGTCTGCCGGGCGCCTGTGTTTTCTGCGCGGTTCACAAACCCGCTGCAGTCGCCTGATCGGTCATGCGAGCCGACCGCGCTGCCTTGCGCGGGGCGCGTGCCGCAGCCGCCTTGCCGCGCTGCAAGGACGCAGCTTCATCGATGTCATCGAACTCCGGCGCGTTCGCTTCCATCTCCGCCACCGTACGCTGCATCATCTGGGCCGGACGCAGTGCTGGCTCCTGCAAGGCCGCGGGGTCGCCCGGCAGACCCGTCGACATCTGGCTGAAGTGTTCAACCAGATGATCGATAAAGGTCCGCACCTTGGCCGGCAGATGGTGACGGCTCGGATACGCAATCGTCACCTCCACCTGCGGCAGACGATAACCGGCCAGCAGCCGCACCAGACGGCCGCGTTCGAGATCGCGGCCAATCAGGTAACTCGGCAGGATGGCGATGCCCATGCCGAGCAGGGCGAACTGACGCAGCATTTCCGTGTTGTTCGCGACGATCGCATTGGTCGGACGCATCCGCACTTCGCCCTTGCCGTCGATGCTCGTGAAGACGCGCTCGTCGCCGCCGTATTCGGATGGCAACGACAGGCTCGGATGATCCTGCAGTTGCTCGGGACGGGTCGGCGTGCCGTGTTTGCGCAGATAGTCCGGCGTCGCGCACACCGTCATATGACCCGTGGTGAGACGCCGCGTGACAATACTCGCGCTACGCATCTGGCGGGCAATCAGCACGCCCACGTCGAAACCTTCTTCGACCAGATCGACATGGCGATCCACCAGCGTGACATCGGGAATGACGTTCGGATAACGCTCGGCGTACGACTGCAACACCGGCGCGAAGTTATGCAGGCCGAACACCACCGGCGCCACGATGCGCAAGGTGCCGACCGGTTCGTGATTGCGCGCCACCACCATCTGCTCGACGCCTTCGAGGTCGTCGAGGATCGGACGAACGCGCTCGAGATAGACCCGGCCCGACTCGGTCAGCGACTGGCTGCGCGTCGTGCGGTTGAGGAGGCGCGTGCCGAGACGTTCTTCGAGGTCGGCTACGTGACGGGTCACGACGGCAGTGGAAATGCCCATCGTGCTGGCAGTACGGGCGAAGCTGCCGAGTTCGGCCACTTTGACGAAAACTCGCATCGACTGCAAATGATTCATGGGGCCACTCCTGCCGCGGTTAAAGCCAAGCCAACGAACACCGACGCGGCGTAAAAACGGAGCGTCGGCGACTGCGCAAGCCAATGACTACCAGCGGGTGACATCGCACCTCGACGGCCGACCTCGTGCGTGGTTTCCCACGCCGCCAGTCGCTCGCACCAAGGCTTGCCCTACGGGTTTGATTGTATCGACCACTCATGGCCCAACCCTGTCGTGAACATGACAAAACGGTCAGGTAAATGATGCGCAGGAAATTAACCGGAGTTGCGCGCTGTTCGAAGCGCAAAGGCGGCAGCGGGGGCAAATAACGTGGCACGGGAAAATACGTGCCAGGGGAAGGCGTTTTGGTGTACGCCGGACTAGGTGAAAACCCTAGGTTGAGGTATCATTGCGGGCGAAAAGGAAGATATCGCCATGCCATACCGTTTCCAGATTTTTGAAAAGATCGCGTTTTCGTTGGTCGTTTTGTCCGCAGTCGCCTGCTCTGCCTTCATCGCCTACGAAACGGATCCCGACGTCCGCCAGGTCCTGCATGCGGGCAAAACCGCGCTGCAATGGAGCGGCGAGTATTCGTTCGTCTGCGCGTCGCCCGTGACCGACGCCTGCGCGAACTTCCCGGTGGACTGACCCACTCAGCCTGCCGCATCGCGCCCGAATACGACGCGCGCAAAGAATCCCGCCAGTACCGCCTCGGCTGCATCCGCAGAAATGTTCTGCGGATCGATCGTGCTCAGGAACTGCACGCCTTCGCACAGCCCCATCAGGCCTATCGCCAACGTTTCCGCCGGCAACAGCAACGGCGTGCCTGCACGCGCCGAAAATGCGCGAATGTATTCGCTCATATGCTCGCGCTTCTCATGCATGAATGCGTTGAATTTCGCCCGGAAGCGGCTATCGCGCGCGGCCACGAGCTTGGCCTCCATCCATAGCAGGAAGCATTTGTTGTCGTGCGGCAGGTTGCTGTAGTACGCCAGCACCTGCGCCTCCATGGTCTCGCGCGTCGCCCCTTCCTCGAAGATGCTCTCCAGTTGCGCCTGCATCTCCTCATGGTCGCGCCTGAGCAGTTCGAGGAACAGTTCGGGCTTGCTGCTGAAGTTCGAATAGAACGCCCCGCGCGTATAGCCGGCCGCCTCCGCGATGTCTTCTACACTCGTCGCGACGAACCCTTTCTTCATAAAAATAGCTTGCGCGGCATCGAGCAGCCGCTGGCGCGTCTGGTCTTTGCTCTGCTCGCGTGTGAGGCGTTGGCGTTTCATGCTGAATAGTTTATCACCGGAAAGAATTCACATACGGCTTCACATTCAGATACAGGTATGTATTAGAATGCAGTTCATCATCTGAAGCAACAGTCTATTGCACGCTCTGTTTCAAACGTGCCTTCGTTGACCAGCCGTCTGGCTTGTTCTGTTCGTTCGCTGTCTTCTGATTGGGGTAATTGTGAATCGTCCCAGTGGTCGCGCATCACATTCGATGCGCAAGCGCAGTCATCCGCGTCGCCGTTTGTCTCTCTTGTCCCCCTTGTCCACGCCGCGCCGCGCGGCATCCGCGCTCGCACTCGCCGGCCTTCTGCTGCTCGGCGCCTGCGGCCAGAAGCAGGCGGCCGCGCCCGCACCGCGTCCCGTAGTCGCGCTCGCCGTTCATGCCGACGGCAGTTCACTGTCAGCCTCGTTGCCCGGCGAAGTACAGGCTCGTTACTCGACGCCGCTGTCGTTCCGGATTGCCGGCAAGATCATCGAGCGGCATGTGCGTCTTGGCGATACCGTGAAGGTCGGCGAAGTTGTGGCCCGGCTCGACCCGGCCGACGCGCAAAAGAGCGCAGCCAGCGCGCAGGCGCAACTCGATGCGGCACAGCACAGCCTCGTCTACGCGAAGCAGCAACTGGACCGCGACCAGGCGCAGGCGCGCGAGAACCTGATCTCGGCGGCGCAACTGGAGCAGACCACCAACGCGTATGCCTCGGCGTTGTCCCAACGCGACCAGGCGGCGCAGCAGACCGCGCTGCAGAAGAACCAGTTGCAATACACCGACCTGCTCGCCGATCACGCCGGCGTGATTACCGCCGAACAGGCGCAGACCGGACAGAATGTGTCGGCCGGACAAGCCGTCTACAACCTCGCGTGGAGCGGCGATATCGACGTGGTCGTCGATGTGCCGGAAAGCACGCTCGCGGCGCTCGCGGTTGGCCAGACCGCCAAGGTCACCATGTCCGCACTGCCGGGGCGCAGCTTCAGCGCCCGCGTGCGCGAGCTATCGCCCGCGGCCGATCCGCAAAGCCGCACGTATCGTGCGAATCTCACGCTGCTCGATCCCGGCCCGGATGTGCGACTTGGGATGACCGCCGACGTCGCACTCACTTCGGGCAATACCGCGACCCAGCCCGCAACTTCGTTCATACTGCCCGCCACTGCGCTGTTCCACGACGGCACGGCGCCTGCCGTGTGGGTCGTGCATGAAGGCACCAACGTGCTGGAACTGCGCCGCGTGCAGGTAACGCGCTATGACGAGCGCACCGTCGCCATTTCCGGCGGCCTGAAAGACGGCGAACGTGTCGTGCTGCAAGGTGTCCACACGGTCACAGCTGGCGAGACGGTTCATCCGATCGCCCCGCTGCATCCCGAGGACTTCGCTTCATGAGTACTCCACATGAACATGAAGAGGGACGCTTCAACCTGTCCGCGTGGGCGCTGCGTCATCAGGCGCTCGTCGTATTCCTGATCGCGCTCGCGACCGCTTTCGGGATCCTCGCCTATACGAAGCTCGCGCAATCGGAAGACCCGCCGTTCACGTTCCGCGTGATGGTGATCCAGACCTTCTGGCCTGGAGCAACCGCGCGCCAGGTGCAGGAAGAGGTTACCGACCGCATCGGCCGCAAGCTGCAGGACACGCCGTATATCGACTTCGTGCGCAGCTATTCGCGCCCTGGCGAATCGTTGATGTTCTTCTCGATGAAAGACTCGGCGCCTGTCAAGGATGTGCCGGAAACGTGGTACCAGGTGCGCAAGAAAGTCGGTGACATCGCCGCCACGCTGCCGCAAGGCATTCAAGGGCCGTTTTTTAACGACGAATTCGGCGACGTCTACACCAACATCTACACGCTCGAAGGCGACGGTTTCTCCGCTGCACAACTGCACGACTACGCGGACGAATTGCGCACGGTGCTGCTACGCGTACCGGGCGTCGCCAAGGTCGATTATTTTGGCGATCCTAACCAGCACGTCTACATCGAGATCGCCAACACGCAGTTGACGCGTCTGAACGTGTCGCCCCAGCAGATCGCGCAGGCCATCAACTCGCAGAACAGCGTCTCGCCGGCCGGCACGCTGACCACGCTGGATGATCGCGTCTTCGTGCGCCCCACCGGCCAGTTCAAGGACGTCAACGCCCTCGCCGATACGCTGATCCGCATCAACAACCGCTCGTTCCGCCTCGGCGACATCGCGACGATCAAACGCGGCTACGACGATCCCGTATCCACGCAGATGCGGTACGGCGGCAAGGCCGTGCTCGGCATCGGCGTGACGATGCAACCGGGCGGCGACGTCATCCAGCTCGGCAAGGCGCTCGACAAACAGTCCGCTACCCTGCGCTCCTATCTGCCGGCCGGGCTCAAGCTCGTCGAAGTGTCGAGCATGCCGAATGCGGTGGCGAAATCGGTAGACGACTTCCTGGAGGCGGTTGCCGAGGCGATTGCGATCGTGCTGGTGGTGAGTCTCGTCTCGCTGGGCGTGCGCACCGGCATGGTAGTTGTGATCTCGATTCCGATCGTGCTCGCGGTCACGGCGCTGTGCATGTATCTGTTCGATATCGGCTTGCACAAGGTCTCGCTCGGCACGCTTGTGCTGGCGCTCGGCTTGCTGGTCGACGACGCGATCATCTCCGTGGAGATGATGTCGGTGAAGCTCGAACAGGGCTGGAGCCGCGCCCGTTCCGCTGCGTTTGCTTATACCAGTACTGCGTTTCCGATGCTGACCGGCACACTCGTCACGGTGTCTGGCTTCCTGCCGATCGCGCTGGCCAAATCGAGCACCGGCGAATACACGCGGTCGATCTTCGAAGTGTCGGCGATTGCCTTGATCGCGTCGTGGCTCGCCGCCGTGGTGCTGATCCCCATGCTCGGCTATCACATGCTGCCGGAGCGCAAACGTCAGGCACACGAAGCGCACGACTACGAACACGACATCTACGACACCCGCTTCTACAAGCGCCTGCGCGGCTGGATTGGCTGGTGCATCGAGCGGCGCTTCGTCGTGCTGACGATCACCGTCGCGCTGTTCGTGGTCTCGCTGTTTGGTTTTACGCTCGTCCCGCAACAGTTCTTCCCGAGTTCGGATCGCCCCGAGTTGCTGGTCGACGTCCGCCTGCCTGAAGGCGCTTCCTTCGAGGCCACCCTGCGCCAGGCACAGCGGCTCGAGAAAGCGATCGAGGGCCGTCCCGAGATCGATCATTCGGTGGACTTCGTCGGCAGCGGTGCGCCGCGCTTCTATCTGCCGCTCGACCAGCAATTACAGCAGCCGAATTTCGCACAGTTCGTGATCACCGCGAAGTCGGTCAAGGACCGTGAGAAACTCGCGCAATGGCTGGAGCCGGAGTTGCGCAACCAGTTCCCGGCTATCCGTACGCGCCTGTCGCGCCTCGAAAACGGGCCACCGGTCGGCTATCCGGTGCAGTTCCGCGTGAGCGGCGACGATATCGCCACGGTGCGCTCGATCGCCGAACGCGTCGCCACGACGATGCGCGACGACCATCGCACGACCAACGTCCAGTTCGACTGGGACGAGCCGGCCGAGCGCTCGGTGCGCTTCGAGATCGACCAGAAGAAGGCGCGTGAGCTGGGCGTCACTTCGGACGACGTATCGAGCTTCCTCGCCATGACGCTGTCCGGCTATACAGTCACGCAGTACCGTGAGCGCGACAAGCTGATTAGCGTCGATCTGCGTGCGCCGAAGACGGAGCGCGTGGATCCGGCGCAACTCGTCACGCTGGCGATGCCCACGCCCAATGGTCCGGTGCCGCTCGGTACGCTCGGTCATATGCGCTACGACCTCGAGTACGGCGTGATCTGGGAACGCGACCGCCAGCCGACCATCACGGTGCAATCGGACGTCATCGGCAACGCGCAAGGCATCGACGTGACCAATAGCGTCGACAAGGCGCTGAGCCAGATCCGCTCGACGCTGCCGGTCGGCTACCGTATCGAACTGGGCGGCTCGGTGGAGGAAAGCGAGAAAGGCCAGACCTCGATCAACGCACAAATGCCGATCATGATCATCGCCGTGCTGACGCTTCTGATGATCCAGTTGCAAAGCTTCGCTCGCGTGCTGATGGTGGTGCTGACCGCCCCGCTCGGCCTGATCGGCGTGGTCGCCACCTTGTTGCTGTTCGGTCAGCCGTTCGGCTTCGTGGCGATGCTCGGGGTGATCGCGATGTTCGGCATCATCATGCGCAACTCGGTGATTCTGGTCGATCAGATCGAGCAGGACATCGCCGCAGGTCACAAACGCTTCGATGCGATCGTCGGTGCAACCGTGCGGCGTTTCCGGCCCATTACGCTGACTGCGGCAGCAGCCGTGCTGGCGCTGATTCCGTTGCTGAGTTCGAACTTCTTCGGACCGATGGCCACCGCGCTGATGGGCGGCATCACGAGCGCCACCGTGCTGACGCTGTTCTATCTGCCCGCGCTCTACGCAACCTCGTTCAGAGTGCGCGGCGATGAACGCGAGCCGCCGGCCGCCTCGACGCAAGCGTCGCATTCGGGAAATTGACCATGACTCATTCTGTCCTCAAACGTGTCAGGCAGGCCCGCACGCTGGCGGTAGGCGGTAGCGCGCTCGCGCTCGCGGCCTGCTCGTTCGGCCCGAACGGCAACCCGCCGGCGGTGCCGCAGCCAGCCCACTACGGGGCCGAGCCGCAGCTCACCGAAACGGTGCCCGCTCAGGGCATCACCCAGCAGTTTGTAGTGGGTGCCAAGCCAGTGCCGACGTGGTGGCGTCTGTATCAATCGGACGACCTGAACGCGCTGGTCGACGAGGGTCTGCGCAACAGCCCCACCCTCGCCGCCACCGACAAGAGCCTGACCGCCGCGCGCGAGCAGTTGCGTGCGCAGGTCGGCAGTTCGATGCTGCCCACCGTCGATGCCGTAGCCCAGCCGGCCCGGCAGCGCGCGCTCGGGATTCCGGAAATCGGGCCGAACACGTTCCTGTACAACACGTTCGTCGGCGAGTTGCAGGCGCACTACACGATCGACCTGTTTGGCGCTTCGCGGCTCGCCAACGCCGCGCTCGCTTCACGGGTGAACGTGCAGGTTTTTCAACTGGAATCGGCGCGGCGCGCGCTGGCGGCCAACATCGTGACGGCGGCCATCACCTCGGCCGCACTGCATGCGCAGATCGACACGACCCAACGGCTCATTGCGCTCGCGAATGACGACGCCCGCGACACAGCACGACGCTATGCGCTCGGCGCGGTATCGCATACGGACATGCTCAATGCGCAACAGAGCGCGGCATCGTTGGCAGCCAGTTTGCCGGGGCTGCAGCAACAGTGGGTGAGCACGCGGCATGCGCTGGCAGTGCTGATCGGACGCACGCCCGATGCCGCGCCGCCGGATCTCGATCTGGCGCAGTTGCATGTGCCTGAGCAGGTGCCGGTGGTCGTGCCGTCCGAGCTGTTGCGCACGCGCCCGGACATCCAGGCCGCCGATGCTGCGGTCAAGGCCGCCGCAGCGGATGTGGGAGTGGCTACCGCACAGATGTATCCGAGCCTGTCGCTCACAGCGTCGATGGGACAAGGCGGCTTTAGCTGGCCGCTGGCGCTTTCCGGCGCGGGCGCCATCTGGGCCGTGGCGGGTTCGCTCTCCCAGCCGATCTTCCACGGCGGCGCACTGTTCGCGCAACGCCGCGCGGCAATGGCGACTTACGACGCAGCCACGGAGCAGTACAAGCAGACGGTGCTGACGGCGTTCCAGAACGTCGCCGATACGCTGGCTGCGCTTGAGCATGACGCGCAGGCACTCGACGCCTCAAACGTGGCAGCACGGGCGGCCCAGGGCATTTCGGATGAGACGGCGGCACGTTACCGTCTGGGCGCCGTGCCGGTGTCGGCTGCACGCTCGAGCGAGCAGCAGTTTCGCAACGCGCGGCTCGATGAGATCCGCTATACCGGTGCGCGATTGACCGATACCGCGGCGCTGTTTCAGGCAATGGGGACGCCGCCAGTAGATGAGGCGGGCGCGGTGGGGTCTACGGCAACAACGGGGGCGTCTGGCACGACTGGAGGAACCACAGGCGCTGCTGCGGCTCCGGCAGCGCCAATGCACTCGCCAGTCTCTGGCTCGCAGCCGTCTACCGGCCCCGTGCCAGGCTAAGCGTCAATACACCGCCGGCTCTCCCACGGGCCGGTGCTTGAAACGCTTGTGTACCCAGTAATATTGGGCCGGAATCCGCCGCACCTGGGTTTCGAGGAACTCGGTGATACGACGTGCATCGACGGTCGCATCGGCTGACGGAAAATCGCTTAGTTCTTCGAAGATTGTCAGCTTGTAGCCACGGTAATCCGGCAATACCTCGGTGACGAACGGCACGACCCGCGCATTGCCCGCCTTGGCGAGGCGCGACACCGACGTCAACGTACACGCCGGCACCCCGAAGAACGGCACGAACACCGAGTCGCGCAGACCGAAATCCATGTCGGCTGCCAGCATCACCGGCTTGCCTTCGCGCAGCACGCGCAGCGCGCGGCGCACGCTGTCGCTGCGTGGAATCATCTCGGTGCCGAAACGGCCGCGCTGGCGCTTGGCCATCGCATCGAACAGCACGTTCGACATCGGCGTGTACAGCGAAGCAACCGGATGACGTGTCGAGTACATCATGCAGCCGGCCTCGATCCCCACGAAGTGAAAACCGAGGAAAATCGTCGGCCGCGAGTGCGCTTCCGCCAGGTCGATCGCGCTTTCCACTTCGACCAGCCGCGAAATCGCCGCCGCGTTGCCGAACCACTGCGGCCCCCGCTCGACGTAACTGCGAATCACATGGCAAAAGTGCGCGCGAGCAAGGCGCTCACGCTCCTCGTCGCTCATGTCCGGAAAACAGAGTTTCAGATTGGTATGCACGACGCGGCGGCGCGTGCTCGGAATGCGATAGAGCAGCGCGCCAAGTCCGTTGCCCACGCGGGCAACCACGCCATATGGCAGGAGTGCGAACACGCGCAGCAGTCCTGTCATCAGAAAGATGAGTATTCGGCTTTTCACGAGAGGGATCCCGGTTGAGAGCGGTGAAGCAAACACTTCGTCCTGGCACGCCTGAGCGGAGGGGGCGAAGTGGCATGCGCGCGCGTCAAAACCGGGTACCGCGCTGCGCTTTGGTAAAAAAACGGGAGATCACGCGTTTCCGCGAGTCGAGAGTTTACAAATTGGGTACGCGAATACTAAACCGGATTTGACCGGACCAGGGCATCGCACGGTAGAAATTACATTACGACGTATTAGCGCGGCCCGGTGGGGGAAGATGAAGGGAAAATTGGCGCGTGTGTGAGACTCGCGAATCCGGGCGGCTCGCGCCCGGATTCGCCCGCCCCGTCAGGGTTTGTTCGATTCGAACAGGTTCATGATCTGCTGCTTTTCGCTCGACGACACATCCGGCGGCGTCATCCCCGCCGGACCGACGCCCCCGACGGCGTCGCTTGCGCCGGCCAGCGGATTGGCCGAGTCGAGGCCGATGCTGGCGACAAAACCGTTGCCCGGCGTCATGTCCGTATAGAACAGTTCGCCGTCGACGCTGGTGACGGTGTCGGGCATGGCCGGCTCGGCCTGCGGCACACCGCGCAGCGCGTGCCCCATGTAGTCGACCCAGATCGGCAAGGCGAGTTGCGCGCCGAATTCGCGGCTGCCGAGGCTCTTCGGCTGGTCGTAGCCCATCCAGGCCACCGCAACGAGCGATTGCTGGTAACCGGCGAACCAGCCGTCCTTGGCGTCGTTCGTCGTACCGGTCTTGCCCTGCAGGTCCGAACGCTTCAGCACGTTGGTGCCCGCGCCGGTACCGGCGGTCGCCACCGAGTGCAGCAGACTGTTCATGATGTACGCGTTGCGCGGGTCGATCGTGCGCGGTGCGTCGCGGCCCGCCGTGAGCGGCTGTGCCTTGGAAATCGTTACGCCACGCGGGTCCGTCACCTCGTTGATCAGATACGGATTGATCCGGTAGCCACCGTTCGCGAACACCGAATACGCACCGGCCGATTGCAGCGGCGTGACGAGGCCCGCACCGAGCGCCATCGGCAGATACGGCGGCGTCTTGTCGGCATCGAAGCCGAAACGCTGTGTCACGAAATCCTGCGCGTACTTCGTGCCGATGAACGAGAGAATGCGGATCGACACCAGGTTCTTCGATTTCTCCAGCGCGATGCGCATCGGCATCGGACCGTCCGGCTGGTCGTCGTCCTTCGGCTCCCACGGATCGCCGCCCGGGCTGCTAGGCGGGAAATAGAGCGGCGCGTCGTTGATGATCGTCGCCGGTCCGAGTCCCTTGTCGAGCGAAGCCGAATAGATAAACGGCTTGAAGCTCGAGCCCGGCTGGCGCCATGCCTGGGTGATGTGATTGAACTTGTTCTTGTTGAAATCGAAGCCGCCGATCAGCGCGCGAATCGCCCCGTCCTGCGGCGTGAGCGACACCAGCGCGCCCTCCACCTGCGGCAATTGCGTGATCTGCCAGTTGCCCTTATCGTCCGCTACAACACGGATGATCGAGCCCGGCTTGATGCGTTGCGCCGCTGTGGCGCGCGAGCCCAACGCGGCCGCCACGAACTTCAGGCCGTCGCCGTTAATGGTCGCCTCGGTGCCGTCGAGGAACTGCGCCTGCACTTCCTTCGGATTCGCCGCCGTCACCACGGCCGCGACGATCTCGCCGTTATCCGGGTGATCGGTCAGCGCGTCGTCGATGGCCTGGTCACGGTCGTCGCCCGGCGGTGGCAGGTCGACATTACCTTCCGGACCGCGATAGCCGTGACGGCGCTCATAGTCCATTACGCCCTTACGCACTGCGTGGTAAGCGGCGTCCTGATCCGCAGAATCGATCGTGGTAATCACGTTCAGACCGCGCGTATACGTTTCGTCCCTGTACTGCGCGTACATCATCTGACGGACCATTTCCGCGACATACTCGGCATGCACGCTGTACTCATTGCCGGGATTTTTGGTGCGAATCTCTTCCTTCACGGCCGCGTCGTATTGTTCCTGCGTGATGTACTTCAGATCCAGCATCCGCTTGAGAATATATTCCTGACGGATCTTCGCGCGTTTCGGATTGACCACCGGGTTATACGCCGACGGCGCCTTCGGCAAGCCAGCCAGCATTGCGCACTCCGCGAGCGACAGGTCCTTCAGATCCTTGCCGAAATACACCCGCGCCGCCGCAGAGAAACCGTACGCGCGCTCGCCCAGATAAATCTGGTTCATGTACAGCTCGAGAATCTGATCCTTCGTCAGCGCACGCTCGATCTTGTATGCGAGCAGCATTTCATACACTTTACGGGTGTAAGTCTTCTCGCTCGACAGGAAGAAGTTGCGCGCCACCTGCATCGTGATCGTACTTGCGCCCTGCGACGCGCCGCCGTGCAGCAGGTCGGCGGAGCCGGCCCGCAGAATGCCGACGAAGTCGACGCCGCCGTGCTCGTAGAAGCGATAGTCTTCGATCGCGAGCACCGCTTTTTTCATCTGATCCGGAATATCCTGGAAGCGCACGAGGTTGCGCCGCTCTTCGCCGAATTCGCCGATCAGCACGTGGTCTGCGGTGTAGACGCGCAGGGGCACCTTCGGACGGTAGTCGGTGAGTGCCTCCAGGGACGGCAACTGCGGCCCCATGACGACAAGCGCGTAGCCGATGATCAACGCACCGACGACCAGCAGGGTCGCAACGAGGCCCACGAACGTCAGCAGGATGCGCCCGACGAGCGAACGGCGCCGCGGCTCGTCGCGCGAAGCGTCATTGCGTCCTGGGTTGCGGTGGTAGGGATCCCGGTCGTCACCACCCGGAGAATTTGAGGATTGCGGTCGTTTGATGATTGGCATGACTCGAATAGATGGCGCTTGACTGCACGCCTTTATGCGGGCGGCAATTGCCGCCGCACGGCCTTACGCCCCCGGCTGGCCGCACGGCGCGCCCGGATAGGACCGACCCTAAGGGGCCCCGCGCAACGTAACAGCGCATTTTAAAGAAATCAAGCGCGGTCCAAGGTGATTTTTTTGTAAGAATTCCCTTCGGGATTCTTCTCCGAAGCGCGCTGGCGTATGGCTGCGCGGGGAAGCGCGGTTATCAACAGAAATTGTTCATAGCCCTGTGGACAAGGCCACTTGAAACGTTTCAACCCTTTGATGTCACGGGATTTTCATGCGGCGCACGTTACGCATCGGGGCAACTCGCCTTATGATGGACTCGTCGCGCGGGGAAAGCGCGGCCGCGCGCCAAATCAGGCGTTCCACGCCACAACAAGTACGCGAGCAGACTATGAACAAGCCCAGCGAACGCATCGTCGTATTCGTCACACCGGCCCAGAAACGCGCCATTGCCGCCAGCGCAGAAAAACTCGGCATCAGCGTTAGCGAACTGATGCGGCGTGCCGTGCTGAGCTTCGGCGCCACCAGCGAACAGGTCAAGGCCGCAAGCATCGTCGACAGACTGCGTGCGCCGCGCGAACCGGACGCGCTGAATGCAGCGCTGGAACGGGTCGCGCGCGGCACCCGCAACGCTCGCGCTGCCCTGCCCGCCGTGCTGAAGAAAGACAAAAAAGACGCTGCTGTGCCTGCCGGCGCGGAACCAGAAGCCGCAAGCGAGCCCCTGCTGCCGGCGGACGTGCTCGCGGCGCTGGTGCGCACGCCGGAAGAAGAACAGGCGTTGGCCGACGCCCAGGCGGTGGCGCGCGTCACCGCGGCAGAAGCCGCTGCAATTGCACACCCTGCCGACCCCGGCGGGCAGAGCGGGCAGACAGACCTGCCGCCTGTCGCTGCGCCCCGCGCGCCGCGCACGCGCGTGCGCGTTCGGATCGACACCGCGCCCGACGACGACGATCCGCGCAACGACCCCACTCCGGAAGACGGCCGCTTCGCGTGAACGGCACGGCGCCATGCCGTTGGACGCATTTCGCTTCGTCTTCACACAACGTTGAAATATTCCGCGGGCCTTTGCGCGGAATCGACGTCTGAAACTGTGTGGAACCGACTTTTTAAGGCGGTTTTAAGACATCCTATGGTGTAATCTTTGCCAGCTGCTGAGGCTGCATGGCTTGCACGAAGCCCTTTGCCCCACTGGCGCAACACAGCGGTTGAACAATTTGCGGGGCGGCTATTGCATTTCGCACGCGTGCCCCGACTTCCGCAGCGGTTGCCCGCGCAATACCGCGACGGGCAGCGTAAACTAGTGGTCACAAGTGGTCGAACGCGCCAGCTACCCAGCGCCGATTTCATTTTACGGAGGTATACATGTCGCTATTTGACAGCATCTCGCGCACGCTCAAAGGTCTCCTGAACGACGCTGCCGATTCCGTGCAGGATCCGTCGCGCGACTCGCGCCAGATCGTGCGTGAGCTCGACGAGAGCATCGCCAAGGCTGAGAACTCGCTGATCGAGATTCAGGCCCAGGTGGCCACCCAGCAAAGCAAGCGCGACGTTGCCGCCGACAAGGCGAAGAAGTACGAAGACGGCGCCAAGCGCGCGCTGCAATCGGGTGACGAAGCACTCGCCCGCGAAGCGCTCGGCGCACAGGCCACCGCCGAAACGGAACGCGATGCGCTGGCGCGAGAACTCTCGACGCTCGAGCCGTCGGTCGATCAGTTGAAGAGCCAGATCGAAGATATGCGTGGCCGGCGCAACGACCTCGCTTCACGCTCGAGCATTCTGCAGGCCAAGCAGGAAATCGCTCAGGCCAAAGATGTCGCTGCAACCGCGCTGGGTGGCATCGGCGGACGCAACCTGTCGGAAGACTTCCAGAAGCTCGAAGACAAGGTCGCGCTGTCGAATGCACGTTCCGACGCTCGCCTGAATTCCGCTGACGTGAAGAGCGGCAAGGCGCTCGACGACAAGCTCGCCGAGCTCAATCGCGGCCCGTCGGTCGAAGACCGCCTCGAAGCGTTGAAGAAGCAGTTGAACACGCCGGCCCAGTAACACGTCGTCAAGCAGTACACCGGATGTGACGCAGCGCCGGCAATCGTGCGGCGCTGCGTGTCACACCGGAGAATCGATCGACATGGAGACGGGTGTAAAGCCATCCGGTCCGACACATGAAAAAATTTCTCGCAGCCGCATTCGCGTCGCTGTTGCTGATCTCCACGGCGGCCTTCGCCGTGCCGACAGTGCAGCAGATCGAATCCGCGATGTCACAGGGCAACTGGCAGCAGGCCGATGCAGGGCTGACCGAAGTGCTGCAGGCTCATCCGGACAACGCACGTGCGCACTATCTGTACGCCCAGGTGCTCGATCGCGAAGGCCGCACGAGCGATGCTCTCGCGCAGATCCAGCAGGCCAAGACGCTCGATCCGCAAATCCGCTTCACCGACCCTACGCGCTTCGCGCAGACCGAAGCGCGCATCCGCCGCGACGCGGAACGTACCGGTGCTGCAACGGGCCACACCACCAATCCGTTCGCACAACAGAACACGGCGGTACAGCAGTCGGCCATGGCGCCGCAAGTACCTGAACGGCATGGTCCAGGCATGGGCCTATGGATCGGCATCATTGTCGTGATCGGTGCGATTGCGCTGGTGTTGCGCTGGACATTGCGCCGCGCTCGCACGCAGGACGACTCGCGCGCCGACGACGATCGCCGCGTTCAGCTCAAGCGCGCTACGGAGCTGCTTAACGCAGTGCGCTCGCTGAAGCTCGATGTGAAGCTCTCTACGTTGCCGGGACATGAAGCGCTCGCGCGCGAAGTGGAAGGCACGGAAGACCAGTTGCGCGGTGTTGTCGAAGGACTCTCCAGCGGCAAGAATCCGTTGCCGCCGTATCAGCTCGACGAACTGGAACAGCGCGTTGCCAGCCTGAAGGCGCGTGCAGAAGGCCGCCCCGATCCATACGCGGCTGCGCCTGCAGGTTCGGGCGAGTCCGCGTATGCGCGTGAAGCCGATCGTTTCGGTAATCCGCCGCAAGCGCCCTATCCTTATCCGCAGCAGCAACCGCCTCAGGTTATCGTGCAGCAAGGTGGCGGCTTTGGTGGCGGCATGGGCGGACTGCTGACCGGCGTGCTGCTCGGCGAGGCGCTCAACTCGGGTCGTGAGCGCGAAGTGATCGTCGAGGACGACGAAAGCCGGCGCCGCCGCGACGACGGCAATAACGGCAACAACGACGGCGGTCTCGATTTCGGCCAGGGATCGAACAACTGGGACGACGGCAGCGGCGGTGGCGGCGTGGATATGGGTAACGACGACTCCGGCGGCTGGAACGACACCTGATACCTGATCCAGACACGCGCGCAAGCGCAGTGCAGCTTCCCGGTTCGCTGCTGCGATTACGCGCAACATCCACGAAAAACAGGCTCCACGCATGGAGCCTGTTTTTTTATGCGCCGCCTGGGTGCGATGCGCGCGACGATGCAATCACATGCGCAGAACGCGGCTTGTGACGTTCACGCGCCAGTGGACAGCGGTTGCTGATGTTGCTCGAGCACGGTCGCGCCGGCGAACAACCTGACAATAAAGCGTTCCGAGTAATCGATCAGCGCCTCGCGATGAGCCGCTGTTGAAATGTACTCATGCGACAAATGGAACAGTTGCAGCACGACCTGCGTGCAGATTTCGTCGATCGTGGTCCGCGAGAGGGCTGGCATCAGCTTGAGTTGCACGACATCGTCGGCCATTTCAGCCGATACCTCGTGCAGGTTCGCGCGCACTGCATCGCGTAACGCCGGCGAAGTGCCGTGATACTCCGCCAGCGCGCTCAAAAACGCTTCGCGGTTATCGAGTGCGAACGCAAAAAACGCCGCGCAGGCACGACGCGGCACGCTATGCGGCTCGTCGTGCGCAGCAAGCCAGCGCTCGCGTCGCAGCATCGGCCGCAGACGCCGGCTCACCCACTCCACCGCTTCACGCGCCAGATCGTCGAGCGTATCGAAGTGCCGGTAGAACGTATTGGGATTCAAACCGGCCTCGCGCGCCACTTCACGCAAACCTAGCGACGCAAAGCTGCGGCCGCCGGCCGTCAGGCGCAGGGCCGCTTCAATCAGCCGGCGCTTGCCGGGGGCGAGATCGAGATCGGGATTGGGAGTGGCAGTGGGTTCCATGGACGACTGAAGGAAAACTCGCTTAACTCGCCAAACGCTCAAGACACGCGGGGAGCGTGCCAAAGCGCCGGTATGGAGGTCTATGTCCGCACTGTAAACGATCTTGACGTGAAGTGCACAGTTGTCTACTCTGCGGCTTGAGATGATGTAGACAAGTGTAGACAGGCACTTCTATTTTCACCTCCCGTCGGTATCAAACGAAGAATCACACAAAGAGCTGCATCGGCGCTTTCGAACTCAAATAATCAGGGAGATACGCATGGCGAGCCTCGACACCGCTTCCCACACCCAGAGCACGCCATTGGCACCCCGCTCGCTTGCCGCACGCCTCGGCATCAGCAGCGTGCCGCGCGACGAACTGCGGCAGCGCTACACGCAGCGCGGCTCGAAGTTCGTCAGGATCATGGGCGCCGACGTTCATTATGTCGACGAAGGCAGCGGCGAGTTGCTGGTGATGATTCATGGCTTCGCCTCCTCGCTGCACACCTGGGATGGCGTCGCGGACGAACTGTCGCGTAGCTATCGGGTGATCCGTCTCGACCTGCCGCCATTTGGCGTGACAGGACCGCTGCGCTCCCCGTCCGGCGAGATCGAGACGATGAACCTGCCGACTTACAGGCGCTTCATCGATACGTTCATGCAGGCGCTCGGTCTCGATACCCGCCGCGTGACGCTGATCGGCAACTCGCTCGGCGGTCTGATCTCGTGGGATTACGCGGCGCGGCATCGCGATGCGGTCGAGCGGCTCGTGCTGATCGATGCAGCAGGCTTTCCGATGAAGCTGCCGATCTACATTGGCCTCTTCAACAACGCACTGGTCCGCATGAGCGCACCGCGGTGGCTGCCCGAGCAGATTATCAAAAGCGCGGTGCGCAATGTCTACGGCGATCCGCGCAAGCTGGCGGCGCCCGTGCTGCGGCGCTATATCGAGTTCTTTCACGGAGAAGACACACGCGCGGCGATCGGCAAGATGGTGCCGACGCTCGATTTCGCCGACCTCGACACCGGCGTGCTAACAACGCTCGACGTCCCGTCGCTAGTCTTGTGGGGTGCGAAGGACCGCTGGATCCCGCCCGCTCATGCTGCTGAATTTGCGCAGCGCATTCCCGGCGCACAGGCGGTGATGTACGCGGGACTCGGCCATATCCCGATGGAAGAAGACCCGGCGCGCGTGCTGGACGATTTGCGAGCATTCCTCGCAAAGCAAACCGTGCGTACCGGGCCGGTCACGGCGTGACCGAGGTTCGCTTGAACTGGTCCAGGCACGCCGCCCGCCGGCAGGTAAAGGCGTGCGCGTGGAAACACGGCGCACGCTTCACCGCCACGCGCCTGGACACAGGCCGTCACGCATTCGCCGCGGCATATCCCGCATAAACACGCGTCGTATAGCCGAACTCGACCATGCCGTTGTGCGCAGTGCGATCGAACAGATCGCGCAATGCGACCAGTAGCGGCTCGTGATTCGGATGGCCCGCTTTGGGCGCATAGGACGACGACATCAGGCGGCCCTTGAGCCCGTCAAAATCGAGCCGCTGCAGGTTCGGGAAGCTCTCCTTGTGCGAAAACGCATCGCCGAACCACGCGGCCATCGCCGCGTCGTCGGGGTAACGCTCGGCGACTTCCGTGTAATCGACGCCGTACGCCCTGAGCAGCGCCTCATAGCCCGCGAGGAACGGCGACCCATCGAGCAGCCGGCTGTTCCAGAACAGCGCCACGTGGCCCTGCGGCCTGAGAATCCGTGCAAACTCGCGCCGTGTCGTGACGGGATCGAACCAGTGAAAGGCCTGCGCGGCGATCACCAGATCGACACTGGCGTCCTCGAGCGTGGTCGCCTCCGCGGTGCCGGCGACGCTGCGAAAGTTCTCGTAAGGTGCGAGCCATGCATTCGCGGCCTCGCGCATGGCCTGATTCGGTTCGACCGCAATCACCGGATGACCGGCGTCGAGAAAGAGCCGCGCCGAGATTCCCGTGCCCGCGCCGATATCGGCAACCTGCGCGTCCGGCGCGACACCGCAGGTCTCATGCAGGAAGCTCACCACCTCCCGCGGATAACTGGGCCGGTACTTGACGTAGTCAGCGACACGATCGGTAAAGCGCTGCGTGGAATCGGTCATGGGAGAAAACCTGTGCCGGTGGGAAAGGAGTTCTAAATTACCTCAGTTCGCGCTCGCGCGGCGGGCAAGAGCGCTCAGCCTCCGCCGCCGAGGAAGCGAAGCACATCCCAGAGAAACTTGCAGGCCAGCACGATCAGCTCCCACAACTGATAGAGCTGCTGCCAGCCGGCAAAACACGCGAAGGCATCAGGCATATTGGATCAGGCAATCGATTGGTGGCAAGGTTCAAGGCACAGTCAGCGGAGCCGCCCAGTCTGCGACGAGACCCACATCATAGCGACCCCGGGATACCCCGTATCAAGTTGCGGACCGCCGGGCCGTCATTATCGGGAGAAGACGCGGCATCCGTGCTGGATGTCCACACCGACCCGCGCCATCAAGGAGACACTCATGACGCGCTTTAGTTTTCGCCGGTCGAGCCAGGTGCCGTCGATTGTGGGCGAAATTGCCGCGCAGGCGGGCAAACTCGGCATTGAGATCTGCGACGTCTCGGGCCACGTCGAAGAAGTCGCGGCGCGGGTGCAGCATCAGGCGCAGGTGTGCCAGTCGCTGCGAGACGCTGCGGCGCAGACGATGGCGGGCAACCGCCGGATCGCAACGGCCGCGCGCGAGATGCGCGACGTCACGACCGAGGTCGCAAGCGGTGTGCAGGAGTCGCAGCAGACGTTGGAGGCATCCCTGGCGGACATCCACGGTCTCGTCGAAGGCGTGACGGTGATCGAGAGCCACATTGGTTCGCTGCGGGCTGCGATTGCACATGTGAGCAAGGTCTCCGAGGAAATTTCGCTGATCGCGCGACAGACGCATCTGCTGGCGCTCAATGCCGCAATCGAGGCAGCACGAGCCGGCGAGTCGGGCAAGAGTTTCGCGGTGGTCGCAGCGGAGGTGAAAAACCTGTCGGCCAAGACGGCGTCGGCGACGGGACAGATTGAAAGCACGCTCGCGCAACTGACCCAACAGACAGAGCAGTTGACGACGGAGGGGTCGGTGAACACAGCGCGCGCATATCGGGTGCGGGAGGGCACACGCAAGATTGGCGAGGTGGTGCATTCGACGGGCGAGGCGATTACGCAGCTCAATGCGGAGGCCACGCAGATTGCGACGTTGACGGGAGAAATCGAGAGCCGGTGCACGGGACTGGAGGCACAGGTCGTGGAGATGGCAAGCGGCGTGGAGGACTCGAGCGAAAACTTCGTGCAGGCGAAGAACCGGCTGGGCAACTTGCTGGGAGTTTCGGAGACGCTGATCGAGTTGACGGCCGCCACAGGGGTCGAGACAACGGATACGCGGTTTATTGAAGCGGTGCGGCAGACCGCGACGAAGATCGGAAAGATGTTCGAGCGCGCGGTGGCGAGTGGGGAGCTAAAGCTCGATGACCTGTTTGACCGTACGTATGTGCCGATTCCGGGGACGAATCCACCGCAGTTCACGACACGGTTTACTGCGTTCACCGATCGGGTGTTGCCTGGTGTGCAAGAGCCTTTGCTCGGGTTGGATCCACGGGTGGCGTTTTGTGCGGCAGTGGATGCGCGTGGTTATCTCCCGACGCATAACCAGAAGTTTTCTCAGCCGCAGCGCGATGATCCGGTCTGGAATGCGGCGAATTGCCGGAATCGCAGGGTGTTCGATGATCGGACCGGGCTTGCGGCTGCGACTCATACCAAGGCGTTTTTGTTGCAGACTTATCGGCGCGATATGGGGGGTGGGGAGTTTGTGCTGATGAAGGATGCATCGGCGCCCATCTACGTTAATGGGCGGCATTGGGGTGGGGTTCGGATGGGGTATAGGGTTTGATGGTTTTTGCGGATCGCACCCTCCGGTGCAGAAAAGGTGCAATCCCGGATAACGTTTCTAGCCCTGCTTATGGCCGCCGGATTGCGGCTCCGATGCTGCGGCTGAGGCCGGACTTGCCGGCGCGGCCTGTTGGGGAGTTTTATGTTTGACGGGTTGGGAATCCGCACCGTCCAGCACCAGCTCGTTGCCGCGCACCTCGATCTTCACCGGATCGGTTTTCTTCCACTGCTTCTTCGGAATCGCAAGCTTCCACACCGCGTCCTGCCCCGGCTCGCGGAAGAACGCTACCACCCCCACGAATTGCGCCGCCTCGTTCATAGGTTCGACAATACTGGCGCTCGCGTCCGGACGTAACACGACGTCCTTCGTCGCGAGCAGATCCGCCTTGAGCAGGTTCAGATCGTCAGACTGAAGTTGCACATAATTCAGCTCTCCGAAGGTCTTCGAATCCTTAAGCTGGTAGAACCTCACCACCGTCGAGAGCGACTGCCCACGGACGTCGGCATTGAGTGAGGTACGACCTTTGAGGTCCACGTTCATCGTCTTGACCTGGGTCGTGAAGGCCCATTTGGCGGCGTCGACGGTTCCGTCGCCGACTGCCTGTGCCACACCGCAGCCAGCCGTCGCCAAAGCCGACAATAACGCGATTGCCAGACTTGCGCGATGTGCCGCGCGTTTCATGTTTGCGTCCATTAAGCACATGCCCCTGTTCCTGTTGTTGTCCTTGATGCGGTTCTCTCCCCGGCGCCGTTCCAGCGGCCGAGCTGCACACGCGTGATACGCGCCGGACCGCCTGCCGATGACCAGGCCGGCGCTTCCAGTTGCGCCGTAAAACCCAGGTTCGCTTGACGCGGCTCGAGCATGGGTTTCGGCATGAGGTCGGCCCGCACATGCATCTGCAGATCCGCTTCGCTTTCGTAGCCCAGATAGAACCGCAGCAGTGCCATGACCTCACGGTGGGCGGGCTGCCCCGGCACGAGCGCCAGCACTGCTTCACGCGACGCCGGCGTGATGACGACCCGCACCGTATTCGCCCGGTCATAGAAGCCGCGGCCGAGCAGACATTGCTCACCAAGCGCGGCGGGCTCGACGTCGTCGATTTGCCGCCACACCGGGTGGAACTCCTCAACCGCAATCGAGGCGTCTGGCACGGCATGGCTCAGCACGCCTGCCAGCCCTTCTGCAGTGCGCGTTTTCTGCATGGCAAGCCCTAGCATCGATAGCAGCCGGCGTTTGTCGGCCACCTCCGGAAGCTGCTGACTCGCGGTGGAGGACGCCGGCGGTTCCCCGGCCGCAGGGAGGCGCGGAACCAAGGTGGCAATGCGCGCGGATGTACTGAATCCAAAGCCAGCGAAACTGAGCAGATAGCGCGACACCGGGTCCGTACCGTCACGCCTGAAGCCGACGGGATACCGGTATTTGCGCGCGACGCGGTAGTACTGCGTGATGACGCGGTGATGGAACAGGTCGAGAAATGCCGACAACCGCTCTGCCCCATCACGGTTCTGCGCCACCTCATCGACGAAATACGCGGGCATGCGCGCATCGACGCCATAGAGTCCGAGGAACGTCGTCACGACCGAGGGTGGCGCGGCCGGATCGTCGGTGTCGTACCGGACCGCATCGATTTCGCGCCCGGGAAAGCCCAACTGCGCGCGCGAACGGAACCGGATGGGATCGGCGGCCGGCGAGTCCGTTGTCCCGAGCGGGGGCGCATCGGGCGCGGCCAGCTCAAGCAGCTCGCAGAAACGGATGAAGTTCATCCGCGGCGCGTCGTCGAGAATCGCCGGCAGCATCGGCCGTGCTGCGGCCGCAGGCATCGTGCGTGCGTTCAAAACGGTGCCCCTTCGCCCTTCGTTTCGGGCCATTCGATGCGCTGCCCGGTGGGCTGGGTCACCAGCACGAGCCTGGTGTAAAGGTTCAGTGTTGCGTACAGCCCGAGGAACCGGTTGAGCATGCTACCGAAGAGTTCGAGATCCCCGTCGCCTGCAAAGCGACCTGCATCGAGCGTCACCGTGATTTCAACGCCGCGCATCAGGCCGCCCTTGACGAGTTTGCTGAGCGGCCGGTGCCGCACATCGGTAATAGCGTTGATGCGCCGGCTGTTGAGTTCGCCATCGGTCCAGTCGTAGAGCGCAAGCGAGCCGCGCAGGATCTCCGCGTCGAGCAGCGACAGATAGTTCGGGGCGAGGTGGGACAGCACGCGCCACTGGAACCGGTCGCCGGTGGGCGGATAGACCGGCAGGGTCGGTGCCGTGAGGTTGCGCACCGCGCCGATGCTGGTAAAGCCGCCGCGCATGCGCGTGATGCCCGCTTCGCGCAGGGCCCTGCGCGGCAGCATGCCGTTGGTCCCGGTCACCGAAAGGGACAGCGTCTCGGTGGGCAACGCGGCGGGTGTCTTCGCCTGATCCCACGCGTGGCCACCGAGCACGATCCAGGTGTCGAACCGGCCGGACGGCCCGCGCCGCATGCGGGTGTGGTAGTACCGTTCCGGCATGTCGTGACGCAGCATGCCGCCGCGATGGCGAAACGCCGCGAAAGGCACATATTCGTAGCGCCGGCCGCGCTCGAAATACTGCACGGCATCGACCGAATAGATATCGACGAGTGAGCCATGTTCGGCGCGCGCACGTACCCGGTACTCGGTTTCGTGCTGCGTGACCGTGACCGGATCGGCGCTCACCGGGAACAGATTGATGACAGGCGTGCAGTACAGGCGCACGTTGTCCGCATTGAAGCGCATGTCGTCCGGATACGGGCGATCGAGGACGATCTCGACATCGAGTGACGTCGCCGACGCGGGAATCGCCTGGATGTCGAGCCCGAGCAGATCGACAAACATGAACTTCTCGGGGAAAGTAAAATATTCGAGTAACAGCTGGTAGCCACCGAACGAGTTTTCGGCCTTTGGCCAGAGCCGTTCGTCGGCCGCGAAGCCTGCGGGTGCGGCGCGTAGTCCCGCCATCTGCATCGGCGCACCGGGCCGGTCCTCGGGCCAGCCCGGCACACGGACCTGCATCGCCACCGGTTTTGCCGTGAGCGCAGCGTAAAGGGCAAGCGCCACCGGCCGGTCCGCATTCAGATACAGGCGCAGGCGCGGCACCCGCAGCCGCTCGCGCTCGGCCTGGGTCTGGATGGCGAAACGCAAGCGGATGACGGAGCGTCCATCCTCACGTGCATAAACGCCGGCTTCGCTGAGGGCGAGCGGATACAGGTCGACCGCCTGCGTGGTGCGGTACACGCACTCGATGGCGGCATCACTCGTATTGGACTCCGTACCTCTACAAGGCGGTCACGAGCGGTCAGACCTTAAAGTCTGCCGAGATCAGGTGGTACAAGATCGACGACGCCGGCAAGGAGAAAGAGTACTTCAACACGAAGCTCGATAACGTGAAGATCGTCGCCGTGCGTCCGAAGATGCTTGACATCAAGGATCCGGACTACGAAAAGCATAACCACTTGGAGGAAGTCGAGCTGCGCTACGAGACGATTACCTGGTCGTACAAGGACGGCAACATTATCCACAAGGACACCTGGAACGAGCGTTCCTGATTCACAGGTAGTCCGGAGGCCGGTACACCGTCCCCGGTAGTCTTCGGAATTACCGGCCTTTCCTTGCCAGTCTGCCTGCGCGGACTGGCCCTTTCGGACTGGCCTTTTTATTGCGCGGGGCGCGCCGCTCCAGGCTGGCCCGCCCCTCTTCAGATGTGCGAATAGCCCAAACATGACCGTGCACAACGACCGAAACGCTTCCTTCCGCGACGCCAGCCAGCTTCTGCAGCGGCTCAATCCACACTGCGCGAAAGCGCTCGAGGCCGCGGCAAGCCTGTGCCAGACACGGCTCGCAGACGAGATTTCAGTCGAGCACTGGCTGCTCAAGCTGATCGAGGCCGGGGACGGCGATATCCCGGCCATCATGAACCATTACGAACTGAACGTTGATGCCGTGTGGGATGCACTGCTCAGGGCCATCGACCACACACCGCGTAACCTGCGCGGCCGCCCCAGCCTCTCTCCGCAACTGGCCGTTGTCATCCAGGACGCCTGGTTCCGTGCCTCTACACACGCTGAAGGCAGTGATCCGGCCATCCGTTCCGGCCATGTGCTGCAGGCCATCGTCGAGGCCCCGCATGTCCTTCGTGCGGCCAATGCCTGGCAACTGCTCTCAGTGAGCAGCGCGCAGATCGAACGCCTGCTGCCGCGCCTCGGGCCGCGAACCTGCGAGAACCAGCCAGAGATGCCGGAAGTCGTTTCCGACCCGTCCGCCGTTCCGGCCGGAGCCGATTCCGTTAATCACCCGTCAGATGGGAAAACAGCGCAGACAGCAACGCGCAATGTGGAAGGCGACGCACTCGCCCGCTTTGCAATCGACATCACCGCGAAGGCGCGCGACGGCAAGATCGATCCGGTATTCGGACGCGACCGGGAGATCCAGCAGATGGTCGATGTGCTCGCCCGGCGGCGCAAGAACAACCCGATCCTCGTCGGCGAGCCGGGTGTCGGCAAGACCGCGCTCGTCGAAGGCCTCGCGCTGCGCGTAGCCGACGGCGCCGTGCCGAACGTGATCCGTGACGTGCGTATTCTCACGCTCGATCTCGGTCTGCTGCAGGCCGGTGCGGGCGTGAAGGGCGAATTCGAGCAGCGCCTCAAAAATGTGATCGATGAAGTGCAGGCCTCGAACGTGCCGATCCTGCTTTTCATCGACGAGGCGCACACCCTGATCGGTGCGGGCAACGCAGCAGGCGGCGCCGACGCCGCCAACCTGCTCAAGCCCGCACTCGCGCGCGGCGAGCTGCGCACGATCGCCGCCACCACCTGGTCGGAATACAAGGAATACTTCGAGCGCGATGCCGCGCTCGAGCGCCGCTTCCAGATGATCAAGGTGGACGAGCCCGATGACGCGGCTGCCTGCCTGATGCTGCGGGGACTCAAGGAACGCTACGCGAAGTATCACAACGTCCACATTCGCGACGACGCACTGGTGGCCGCGGTCAGGCTCTCGCGCCGCTACATTCCCTCACGGCAGTTGCCAGACAAGGCGGTCGACCTGATCGATACGGCCGCAGCCCGTGTGCGCATGGGTCTCGAATCACCGCCTGCGGAACTGCAACGGGCACGCGCCACGCTTGCCGCGCTGGAGCTGGAGCGCACCACGCTCGAAGACGATGCGCGCGCAGGTATCGAAAGCGCGGAAGAACGTCGCGCTGCGCTCGATGCCGCGCTCACCGATGCGAAAGCACAGTTGGAGACTCTGCAGCAACGTTACGGGCACGAACTTGGGCTTGTGCAGGCGCTCCTCGAGCAGCGTGATGCCGCAGCAGCCGGCGACACCGGATCGCTGGCCCAGACGCGCGAGGCACTCGCGCGTGCGCAGGGCAAAGCGCCGCTGATCTTCGCGGACGTAGACGCCCGGGCGATCGCCCGCGTGGTCGCCGAGTGGACCGGAGTGCCGGTCGGCAACCTGCTCGAAGACGAACTGACCGGACTGCTCACGCTTGAAGAAAGCCTGGCCACCCGCGTGGTTGCTCAGGATGACGCACTTTCGGCACTCGCCGAAAGCCTGCGCACAGCGAAAGCGGGTCTAAAAAACGAGCATTCGCCGCTTGGCGTGTTCCTGCTCGCAGGACCGTCTGGAGTAGGTAAAACAGAAACGGCGCTCGCACTCGCCGATCTGCTGTTCGGGGGCGAAGCCGCACTGACGACAATCAACATGTCGGAATATCAGGAAGCCCATACGGTTTCGCAACTAAAGGGCTCACCTCCCGGTTATGTCGGTTACGGGCGTGGCGGGATCCTCACCGAAGCTGTGCGACAGCGTCCATACAGCGTCGTGCTGCTCGACGAAGTGGAGAAAGCCCATCGCGACGTGCTCGACATGTTCTATCAGGTGTTCGATCGTGGCACGATGCGCGACGGCGAAGGCCGCGAGATCGACTTCCGCAACTGCGTGATCCTGATGACCTCCAATCTCGGAAGCACGCAGATCGACGAGGCCACGGCGGAGAACCCCGGCATTTCGCAGGCAGAACTGCACGACGCGATCCACCCACAACTCGTCGCGCACTTCCAGCCCGCGCTGCTTGCCCGCTTCCAGACGCTGGTCTACCGGCCGCTCGACGCTACAGCGCTCGCATCGATTGTGCGGCTGAAGGTTGAGAAGGTCGCCGAACGTCTGCACCGTCTTTACGACATCGAGCTTACGTGCGACGACGCGTTGACCGGGGCGCTCGCGCAGCTTTGCCTCGCACGCGAATCCGGCGCACGCAATGTCGACGCGTTCCTCAACCAGCGCATCCTTCCTGCTGTTTCGCGCGAGCTTCTGACACGGATGGCTGGAGGCTCGCTACCGGTTGAGTGCCGACTGTCGATAAGCGCCGACGAAAGCCTCGTCATTGACTTCCTGGATCGCCACAACGCACCGTCTTCTGCCAACGCAACCGCTGACGATCTGGCTATGGTCACTACGTGAAGGAGTATGTGACGCCAGTCGGCCCTTCGCTGTACTTTTTGGGCCGCCTGGCTGCATGTGTGCAGCGTATTGAGCGTGAGCGTTAAGCCAAACGAAAAGACGCCGCGCAAGACAAACCCAAAAAATCAAACCGCCAAAGCCACCCTCTTCCTCTCGCTCCGCTGCATAAAATAATTTGCAACCACGACCCCAACAGTCACAAAAGCAATAAACAGCGTAGCAAGCGCGTTCATCTCAGGATTAAGCCCCAACCGAACGCGAGAAAAAACCACCAGCGGCAAAGTCGTCGACCCGGGCCCCGACAAAAACGCCGACAAAACCAGATCGTCAATAGACAAAGTAAACGACAGCAACCACCCAGCCACAAGCGCCTGCGAAATCAGCGGCAATGTAATAAAGAAAAACACCCGCAACGGCGTAGCTCCGAGATCAAGCGCCGCCTCTTCCAGCGAAGGATGCAACTCCCTCACCCGCGACTGCACAATGATCGCGACATAAGAAATACACAACATCACATGCCCGATCCAGATCGTGAGCAACCCACGCCCGGCAGGCCATCCCAGCCATTTAGCCATTTCGATGAACAGCAGCAGCAGCGAAATCCCCTGAATCACCTCGGGAATCACCAGCGGCGCATTGATCATGCCGGTGTACAAAGTGAAGCCGCGAAACCGCCCCATCCGCGCCAGCACAAACCCCGCCCATGTGCCGATAAACACCGATGCAAACGCCGTCAACAATCCAATCTGCAACGACAACCACGCCGCCGAGATTAGTTCATCATCACCCAGCAACGCCGCATACCAGCGCGTCGAAAAATGCGTCCACACGGTCACCAGTTGCGATTCGTTGAACGAATACACCACCAGGCTCACAATCGGGATGTATAGAAACAAAAACCCAATCCCGAGCGCGAAAATCTGCAAGAACCTGTTCGGCTTCATCAGCGCCTTTCCTCCAGCGCCTTCGCCTGCGCATACTGAAACAGCGCCATCGGCACCAGCAGCAGCAATACCATCGCGCAGGTCACCGCGGATGCCATCGGCCAGTCGGCATTGTCGAAGAACTCATTCCACATCACCCGGCCAATCATCAGCGTATTCGCCCCACCCAGCAATTCCGGAATCACATACTCACCCACCGCCGGAATGAACACCAGCAGACAGCCCGCAATAATCCCGTTTTTGGACAATGGCAACGTTATCTGCCAGAACGCCTTCCAGGGTTTTGCGCCAAGGTCATAAGCCGCTTCCAGCAGCGTCATGTCCATTTTCACAAGGTGCGCGTACAGCGGCATCACCAGAAACGGCAAGTACGAATACACCATGCCGATATAAACCGCGGTATTCGTATGATACAACTCGATCGGCGTATGAATCAGGCCAATCGACATCAGAAAGTTATTCAGCAAGCCGTTATTCTTCAGGATGCCGATCCATGCGTACACGCGAATCAGAAACGACGTCCAGAACGGCAGCATCACCGCCATCATCAGAATATTGCGCGTGGCCGGGTTCGAGCGAGCGATGTAATACGCCATGGGGTAGCCCAGCAACAGGCACAGCAGCGTCGACACTGCCGCCACCACCACGGAATTCACATACGTCGCAAAGTACAGGCTGTCCGTTAGCAGGAAAGCGTAGTGCGACAGGTCCAGCGCAATATGCAGCACGCCGTCCTGGAAACTCGTCAGCTCGGTGTATGGCGGAATGCCCAGCTGCAGGTCGGCGAAGCTGATCTTCACCACCAGCAGGAACGGGACAAGGAAAAACATCAGCAGCCAGATGAACGGTCCGGCCACGACGGCGGTGCGGCCAGTCAGGCCAAAGCGCCGCACCGGCCACGACGCAAATGAACTCAGCGCGCTTTTCATGACGTCAGCACCACTCCCGCGGAAGCGCTCCAGCGTACGTACACTTCGTCGCCCCACGTCGGCGATTCGATTTCGGAAAGCGCGAGGCTCGTGACGTTCGCCACCACCATCTTGCCGCTCTCGAGCTTCACGTGGTACAGCGAATAGCCGCCCATGTACGCGATATTCGTGACAACGCCCTTGCCCCAGTTGTACGCGCCCTCAGGTGGCTTGCGCGTGAGCGCGATACGCTCGGGCCGCACGGAAATCGTCAGCGGCATGCCAAGCGGCCCGGTGATGCCGTGATTCACATAGAGGCGAACCGGCAGATCGGCGGTTTCGACGAACACGTGATCCGGTTCGTCCTCGACTACCGTGCCGTCGAACAGATTGGTCGAGCCGATAAACTCGGCCGAAAAGCGGCTGTTCGGATACTCATACACTTCGTGCGGCGTGCCGAGCTGGACGATCTCGCCTTCGCTCATCACCGCGAGCCGGGCGGCCATCGTCATCGCCTCTTCCTGATCGTGGGTGACCATGATGCAGGTGACGCCAACCTTGTCGAGGATGTTGACCAGCTCGATCTGCGTGCGCTGGCGAATCTGCTTGTCGAGCGCGGACATTGGCTCGTCGAGCAGCAACAGCTTGGGCCGCTTGACGAGGCTGCGCGCCAGCGCCGCCCGCTGCTGCTGGCCGCCCGAAAGCTGATGCGGTTTGCGCTTGGCAAAGCGCCCCATCTGCACGAGATCGAGCACTGCCTGTACGCGCTCCTGCAGTTCGGCCTTCGGCACGCTCTCCTGCTTCAGGCCGAAGGCCACGTTCGCCTCGACGGTCATATGCGGAAACAGCGCATACGACTGGAACATCATGTTGACCGGCCGACGATACGGCGGCATCTGCGCGAGGTCTTCGCCGTCGATCAGGATCTTGCCCGAAGTCACGGTCTCGAGTCCCGCCAGCATGCGCAGGAGCGTGGACTTGCCGCAACCGGAACTGCCCAGCAATGCGAACAGCTCGCCCTTCTTCACCGACAGGTTGACCTGCTTGACCGCAACCGTCTCGCCAAACTTCTTGACGACATCGACGATCTGCACGAAGTTTTCCGCTGCATCGCCCGCAGCGGCATAGCTGCCCGGAGGCAGCGTGCCGGCCGCCGCCAGCACACCCGACTGGTCACTGCTCATAATGTGGTACTTCGCTCCTGCATTTGACGAACAAAGCCCCCGGTGAACGCCGGGGGCTTGGTGGACATGCCTTGCTATCGACCATTCAATCCGCAGACTTTAACGGCCGGACTTGAATTCAGTCCAGAGCCGCGTCTGCAGCCGCTGGATTTCCGGCGGCAGCGGCTTCAGCAGGAACAGCGTCTTGATGACTTCAGGCGGCGGATAGACGGCCGGATCGTTCGCCACGTCCTTGTCCACATATTTGCGCGATTCGAGGTTCGCGCTCGGGTAGTAGACCTCGTTGGTGATCGCGGCGTGGACCTGCGGCGTCTCGATGTAATTGATCCATTCGAGCGCCGCTTCCTTGTTCTTCGCGTCCTTCGGAATCGCCATCACGTCGAACCAGACCGGTGCGCCACCCTTCGGAATGTAATACTCGATCTTGTACGGCTTCTTCGCCTCGACCGCGCGGTGCTTCGCGATCACCACGTCGCCCGACCAGCCGTAGGCGAAGCAGACGTCGCCGCCGACCAGGTCGTTGATGTAGCCCGACGAGTTGAACTGCGTGATGTACGGGCGGATCTTCTTCATCATGTCGAGCGCGGCACGATAGTCCGCCGGGTTCGTGCTCATCGGATCTTTGCCGATGTAATGCAGCGCCGCCGCGAACATCTGGTCAGGCGCGTCGAGCACCGAGACGCCGCACGCCTTCAGCTTCGAAATGTTTTCGGGTTTGAACAGAATGTCCCAGTTGTCGAGCGGGACGTTCTTGCCGAGGATCTGCTGGACTTTGGTGACGTTGTAACCGAGACCCGTCGTACCGTAGGCCCACGGGTCGGCGTATTTGTTGCCCGGATCGGCGCCGGCGACGAGCGCCATCAGCGAAGGATCGAGGTATTTCTGGTTAGGCAGCTTCGATTTGTCCAACGGAGCGAAAATGCCCGCGGCAATCTGCTTGCCGGCGTAGTTGCTGGTCGGCACCACGATGTCATAGCCGGAATTGCCGGTCAGCAATTTGGCCTGCAGCGTGTCGTCGCTGTCGTAGTTGTCGTATTTGACCTGAACGCCGGTCTGCTTGGTGAAGTTCGGGATCGTGTCCTTGGCGATGTAATCGGACCAGTTATACACGTTCAATTGCGTATCTTTTGCGCCGGCCGTAAGCCACGGCGTAGCACACAGCATCAGCGCCGCGAGTTGACGCATTACCAGTTTTTTCATCCCGTTCTCCGATCCGTCAGCCTCGGCCGACCGTCCACTCCACGTGCCGCAGCGCACCGCCCGCGGCTCTCCTGAAAAACCCGAAAACTACCACTAATTATTGCGCGCTTCAAAAAAACCGCGAAGCTGTCGCGCAAAGGGTACAGCGCAGACGGTTCGCGCGGGCGCGCCAGCCTGTTCGTTCGATACAAAATTGCGCGCAATTTTAGCGGGTTATGGCCGCCTGTCCACCGGGAAAAAAAGACCGTCCGCGGGTGGTTTGCCATGCACGGGTTTCGACAGGAAGTGAAGTCTATTTGTAAGGAAGTGTGGCGCAGGGATATGACGATGCCAGGGGCGACGGTATGGAGGCACGTTCAGAGGGAATCCGCAGCATCGGTTAACATAGCTGTACCTCCCTGCTTCCCGTCCCAAGGTTTTGAATGGCTTCGAATCTCCACGCTCTTCCAGACAGCCCGTGCATCGGCGTCTGCTCTACGCTCTTCGACGAAGTCTGCAAGGGCTGCGGGCGCACAGCTACCGAGGTTTCCAACTGGGTTTTCCTGAGCGACGAGGAAAAACGCGCGGTGTGGGTGCGCATCGAACAGGAAGGCACCGCGATGCGTTTCAAATACGACAAGCTGTGACAGCGAGACGGCCCGGTTCATGACAGTTCTGCAAGAAACGGGCGCGGCATGAAAAAACGCCGGGAAACCCCGGCGTCCTCATCAGAAGCGCATCCCGACACCGAGTCCCACCACGACTGGATCGATGTCCAGCCGGCCCAGCGATGCCCCGCCGAGCGAGGCATCGGTTCTCATCCAGATTTTCTTGATGTCCGCATTGACGAACAACGACTTCGTGATCTGCACGTCGACGCCGGCCTGCACAGCCGGCCCGAAGCTGTGGTTGGTGATCGAAATCGGCTGGCCGTTCACGTTCAGCCCGTTGTTGTAGAAATACGTGTAGTTCATGCCTGCGCCGAGGTACGGCCGGATGCGCCCCTGGTGGTTGAAGTGATATTGCAACAGCAGCGTGGGCGGCAGCACGTTCACCCCGCCCAGATTGCCGAGGCTCGACGTCAGTTGATGCCGCGACGTCCCCAGAATCAGTTCGACGCCCAGATAGTCGCGGATCATGTAGGTCAGATCCAGTTCCGGCACGATCGCATTGTTGACGTTTACGTTCAGCGCCGACAAGGTGTTGTTCGTTGATACGTTCGGAATGATGCTGATGGCCCGCAAGCGCACGAGCACGTCGCCCGCGTGAATGCCGTTCATCTCGTCGCCGCTCTCAGCGCGGGCCTGAGACGCCGCGAGTCCCATGCCCAGCAGACACGATGCGATGACCGCGGCTTTGATTCGATTGCTGATGCTGTGCTTCATTCTGTTCCCCGTTTGGTTGATGATTGCGGGGATTGTCGAAGCTTGAAGCATCAGTCGCGTTGACCAGCGTCAACCGAGCGAATACGCCCATCGCCCTGCGACAGCGGGTCGCGCCGAACCGGTCAGCAGCAATTCGATCAGGTCGCGTACGCTGCGAATGGCCGTGCCAAACGGCAATGTCTCGCGGCCGCGGAAGAACAGGCCATTGGCCACATCACCGCGCAGCGCTGCGGCGAGTCGCGTATCGATACAGAAGTGTCCGAACTTTTCGATGCCGTCGCGCAGACCGCACACGCTCAGACACTCGAGCGCCGTCGGACACGCGTTCTTGAGCGTGCCGATCTTGTCGCGAATGCGTGTCTCGTTGCGCAGATAACGCATCAACCAAGGCGTTTTAACGGCGCGCGCCGGCAGCCCCGTGACGCTGACGAATTCGACGATGTCTTCAGGGGCTGCTTCAGCAAGCACACGTTTGAAGTTGGGATGCGCGTCACCCTCTTCCGTGACGGCAAACGGGGTGCCAAGCTGCACACCGTTGGCGCCCGCCGTGAGGCAGGCGCGCAAGGCCTCGTGGCTATTGATGCCGCCCGCGACGATCAACGGCACATCCCGCCGGTTCAGGCCGAGCGACGCAAACACCGGTTCCAGTTCCTCGAACACTCTCGCGAAGTCGAAGCGCCCGTCCTGCATGTCCGCCAGGTTCGTTACCCCAAGATGGCCACCGGCGTACGCGGGATGTTCGATCACGATCGCATCGGGCAAGCGCCCCTTCTTCATCCACTTCCTGAGCACGAGTGCAATGCCACGGGCGTCGGACAGAATCGGGATCAAGGCGATATCGTGGTCTCGCGTCATATCGGGCAAGTCGAGCGGCAGACCGGCACCCATGACGATCGCATCCGCGCCGCTTTCGCAGGCCACCCGCACATAATCCGCGTGCGCATTGACCGCCTTCATCACGTTGACGGCAATCATGCCGCGCCCTTCGCTCAAGGCACGGGCTGCGCCGATCTCACGCGCCAGCGCCGTGAGGTTGGCGGCCTCGAGTGTGGCGCGGTTCGGATTGACGCGGCACTCCTCGACCAGATCCGCGTGATGGTGACGCAGATCGATACTGGCGATTGTGCCGAGCGCGCCCTCGCGCGCCACGCTGCCGGCTAGCCGGTGCGCGGATACGCCAACGCCCATGCCGCCCTGCACGATCGGTAACAGCGTGCGGCCGCGGATCATCAGCGGCGCAAACGAATGAGATGGGTGCATGAGGTCTCCAGGGGAACGCTGCGCGCAATTACCGCGACATCATGTTCATGCTGACGTTATGCATCACCCACATCGTGCCGCCGATCAGAATGATCGCGGCCACCGCGGTGTAGCAAAACGCCATCACATTCCAACGTTGCCCGGACGACGTATTCAGGTGCAGGAAAAACACCAGATGAACCACGATCTGCACCAAAGCCAATACGGCTAGCGCGATCATTGCTATCTGCGGCGGGAGAACGCCGTGCACGACGAGACCAAACGACGCGGCCGTCAGCAGCACCGCCAGCACGAAACCTGCGACGTAGCCGGATACGCTGCCGTGCGATTCTTCTTCATGAAGCGATCGGGTATGAGCCATTTAGAGCACGCTCCCAAGATAAACAAACGAAAACACGCAGATCCACACGATGTCGAGAAAGTGCCAAAAGAGACTCAGGCACGCGAGACGCGTAATCTCGCGCTCCGACATCTCAGGCTTGAGGACGATCTGCACGGCCAGCACCACCATCCAGATGAGGCCCACCGTGACGTGCAAGCCGTGCGTGCCTACCAGCGTGAAAAAAGACGAGAGGAACGCGCTGCGGCTCGGCCCGGCGCCTTCAGCGATCAGGTGCGAGAACTCCTGCACTTCGAACCAGAGAAACGCCAGACCCAGCACAAAGGTGATCGCGAGCCACCCGAGCACGACACCCGACTTGCGCTTGTGCGCACCGAGCATGGCGAAGCCGTAGGTGATACTGCTCAGCAAAAGCACCGCCGTCTCCAGCGCGACGCCCGGGATATCGAACAGATCCTTTCCGGTGGGACCGCCTGCGAACTGCTGCGCCATCACGGCAAACACTGCGAACAGCGAGGCGAACAGCACGCAGTCGGTCATCAGATAGAGCCAGAACCCGAATACCGAATGGGACGGCGCGTGCTCGCTTTCCAGCTCGCCAGGTGCGGCAAGATGAGTTGTATGTGACATCAGTTGACCTCCGCAGCCGCAAGCCGCTCGTCATGCTTCGTTTCGCCTGCCCCGCCGCCCTGCTCTTCGATCCTCCGGACCGTCTCGGCGGGGATCATGTAGCCGTCGTTATCGCCGAAGCTGCGCCCGATCACCGTCGCCATGATGGCGACCAGCGCGGCCACCGCGAGCCACGTGATATGCCAGACTCCGGCGAAGCCCAGCAACAGGCTGAAGATGCCAATAAAGAGGCCTGCGCTCGTATTCGACGGCATATGAATGTCGCGGTATACCGCCACCTTGCCGAGGCCCTGCCCGGTTTCCTTCATATGCGTGAAGGCATCGAGTTCATGCACCACCGGGATCGTCGCAAAGTTGTAGACGGGCGGCGGCGACGCCGTGGCCCATTCGAGCGTTCGGCCATCCCACGGATCGCCCGTCGCATCGCGGTATTCGGGCAGCTTGCGGTTGCGCACGCTGACGATCACCTGCAGAACCTGGCAAACCACACCCAGCGCGATAAACACCACACCGCAAGCCGCGGCGATCAACCACGGATGCCACGCCGGGTTGTCGTAGTGGTTCAGACGTCGCGTCATGCCCATGAAGCCGAGCACATAGAGCGGCATGAACGATACGTAGAAACCGACAAACCACAGCCAGAACGCGGCCTTGCCGAGTTTTTCGTTCAGCTTGATGCCGAACACCTTCGGGAACCAGTAGTGAACACCGGCCAGATAACCGAACACCACACCGCCGATGATGGCGTTATGGAAGTGGGCGATCAGGAACAGGCTGTTGTGCAGGACAAAGTCCGCCCCGGGGATGGCCATCATCACGCCGGTCATGCCGCCGATCGTGAACGTAATCATGAAGCCGATCGTCCACAGCACCGGGGCGGTGAATTCGAGGCGTCCACGGTAGATCGTGAACAGCCAGTTGAACACCTTCACGCCGGTCGGGATGGCAATGACCATGGTCATAATGCCGAAGAACGCATTGACATCCGCACCCGAGCCCATCGTAAAGAAGTGATGCAGCCAGACGAGGAACGCCAGTACCGTGATCACACACGAGGCGTAAACCATCGTCCGGTAGCCGAACAGCGGCTTCTTCGCAAAGGTCGCGATGACTTCCGAATAGATGCCGAAGGCCGGCAGAACCAGAATGTAGACCTCGGGGTGACCCCAGGCCCAGATCAGGTTCAGATACATCATCGCGTTGCCGCCGCCATCATTCGTGAAGAAGTGCATGCCGAGGTAACGGTCCAGACCGAGCAGCGCGAGCGCAATGGTCAGGATCGGGAACGTCGCCATGATCAGCACGTTCGAGCACAACGCGGTCCACGTGAACACCGGCATCTTCATCAGCGACATGCCCGGTGCGCGCATCCGGATGATGGTGACAAAGAAGTTGATACCCGTGATCAACGTGCCCACGCCCGACAGTTGCAGACTCCAGATGTAGTAGTCCACCCCCACACCCGGACTGAACTGCAGTTCGGAAAGCGGCGGATACGCGAGCCAGCCAACCTGCGCAAACTCACCGATAACGAGCGACAGGTTGATCAGAATCGCGCTGATCGCGGTCATCCAGAAGCTGAGCGAGTTCAGGAACGGGAACGCGACGTCACGCGCTCCGATCTGCAGCGGCACGATCAGGTTGAACAGACCCACCATCAACGCCATCGCCATGAAGAAGATCATGATGACGCCGTGCGCCGTGAAGATCTGGTCGTAGTGATGCGGCGGCAGATAGCCCGGCGAGTGATAGGCGAGCGCCAGTTGCAGGCGCATCATGACCGCGTCCGCAAAGCCGCGCAGCAGCATCAATACCGCAACCACGATATACATGACGCCGATCCGCTTGTGATCGACGCTGGTGAGCCATTCGCTCCACAGCCATTTCCATTTGCCGAACCACGTCAACGCGCCGAGCGTGGCAAGGACGAGGACCGCCATCAGGGCGCCCGCGCCCATGATGATGGGCTGATCGAACGGAATCGCCGATAGTGTCAGTTTTCCGAACATGTGTTACCCCTTCGTACTGCAATTGCTGTTCTGCAGATCGAGAACGTTGCCGTTGTTGTACTTCGCAATGATGTTGTGGAACAGCTTCGGATCGACCGATGAGAAGTAGCGCACGGGCGCCTTCTCGCTGGGCTGCGCCACGGTGTTGTATTCGTTCATGTCGAGCCGGCCGGACGACGCCTTGACCTTCTCCACCCACGCGTTGAACTGCTCGGGATTGGTGGCGAGTGCCCGGAACTTCATGTCGGAGAAGCCCTTGCCGCTGAAGTTGGCCGACACGCCGGCATAGTCGCCCGCTTCATCAGCGACGAGATGCAACTGGGTCTGCATGCCCGCCATGGCGTAGATCTGGCTGCCCAGACGCGGAATGAAGAACGAGTTCATGACCGAGTCCGACGTGATCAGGAAATTAACGGGCGTACCCACCGGGAAGGCCAGTTGATTGACCGATGCAATGCCGAGATCCGGATAGATGAAAAGCCACTTCCAGTCGAGCGCCACGACCTCGACGTTGATCGGTTTCACCGCCGATTCGATGGGCTTGTAGGGATCGAGCTCGTGCGTGGTCTTCCACGTCAGCACCCCAAGACACAGAATGATGATGGACGGCACCGTCCAGATCACCACTTCGATCGCCGTGGAATGCGCCCATTTCGGCGCGTAGGTCGCGCCGCGGTTGCTGGCCCGGTAGCGCCAGGCGAACCAGAGGGTCATCAGAATGACCGGCACCACGACAATCAGCATCGTGTAGGTCGCTGTGCCGATCAGCGATTTTTCCGCCGCGCCAATGCTGCCTTTCGGATCGAGCACATCGAGCTTGCTGCAACCGGAAAGGCATGCAGCCAACGCGCCCCCCAGGGGTATCCATACCCTGTTGTTAAGGACTCCCTTGTTCATCATATTTGCCTGCTTTTCATTGAACCACCCCTGAAATCCGCTGCATCTTCGCAACACGCAACCCACGCAGTTAAATGCGTACGCCGCCGGATTCTACGAGTGAAAGCTCAGGCGAAATTTGATCTCCGCCAAGGAAAACGCAGAGCGGATGTCATTTTTTGTGGAGGCGGGGACGGCACGCGGGACCGAGCGGGTAAAACAGCGAGCAACGACGCGATTGCCGGCAAGCTACCGGGCATTCGTGGGGAGATAGAAGAATGGAAAACTGGGGGAGATTGAGGCGCGATCGAATCGCGTTACTGCGGGAATCGCGTTGTAACCATCATCAGATCAGGATGGCTACAACGCGAGTTACATCATGAAGCGGCAAGCGCCTCTTGCTTACTGCACGCCCTGGCTAGCCAGGAAATCCTCGTAATTGCCGCCGAAGTCGTACAGCGTGCCATCCGTGCGCACTTCGATAATCCGGTTCGCCAGCCCGCTCACAAACTCACGGTCGTGCGACACGAAAATCAGCGTGCCATCGTATTTGTCGAGCGCGATCTGCAACGATTCGATCGACTCCATGTCCATGTGGTTGGTCGGCTCGTCCATCAGCAGCACGTTGTGGCGGCCCAGCATCAGCTTGCCCCAGATCATGCGGCCCTTCTCGCCACCCGAAAGCACCTTCACCGACTTGCGGATGTCGTCCGCATTGAACAGCAGCCGGCCCAGCGTGCCGCGCACCATCTGCTCGTCGTCGCCTTCCTGGCGGTAGCCGTCGATCCAGTCCATCAGCGTGATGTCGTCCGGAAACTCTTCGTACGTGTCCTGCGGCATGTAACCGACATTCGCGTTTTCGGCCCACTTAACCGTACCGTGCTCAGTCTTGATGCCACCCTGCAGTGAACGCAGCAGCGTGGTCTTGCCGGCGCCGTTCTGGCCGATGATGGCAATGCGCTCGCCCGGCTGCACGCTGATGCTGAAGTTGCTGAAAATCGTGCGTTCGTACTTCTTCGTGATGCTGTCGGCCACCACGGCGATGTTGTGCAGCTTCTTCTCGTATTCGAAGCGGATAAACGGGTTCTGCCGCGACGAGGGCTTGAATTCCTCGATCTTGATCTTGTCGATCATCTTCAGACGGCTGGTGGCCTGGCGGGCCTTCGACTTGTTGGCCGAGAAGCGGCGTACGAAGTCCTGCAGATCGGCGACACGTTCCTTCGCCTTCGCATTGGCATTCTGCTGACGCTCGCGAGCCTGCGTGCTGGCCAGCATGTAGTCGTCGTAATTGCCCGGATAAACCTTCAGCGTGCCGTAGTCCATGTCTGCCATGTGAGTGCAGACCTGGTTCAGGAAGTGTCGATCGTGCGAGATGATGATCATCGTCGAGTTGTACTGGTTGAGCACGTCTTCCAGCCAACGGATCGAGTTGATGTCCAGGTTGTTGGTCGGCTCATCCAGCAGCAACACGTCCGGCTTCGAGAACAGCGCCTGGGCGAGCAGCACGCGCAGCTTCCAGCCAGGCGCCACGTTGCTCATCGGGCCGTTGTGGTCTTCGATCGCAATGCCGATACCGAGCAGCAGTTCGCCCGCACGCGCTTCGGCCGTGTAGCCGTCGTACTCGGCGAACTTCGCTTCGAGTTCGGCGGCGTGCATGTAGTCGTCATCTGTAGCGTCCGGATTCGCGTAGATCGCGTCGCGCTCGGTCATGGCGGCCCACATTTCCGCGTGGCCCATCATTACCACGTCGAGCACGCGCACGTCTTCGTATGCGAACTGGTCCTGGCGCAATTTGCCCAGACGCACATTCGGTTCGAGCATCACGTTGCCCGAACTCGGTTCCAGATCGCCGCCAAGAATCTTCATGAAGGTCGACTTGCCGCAGCCGTTTGCACCAATCAGGCCATAGCGGTTCCCTCCCCCGAATTTGACGGAGATGTTCTCGAAGAGGGGCTTCGGCCCGAATTGCATGGTGATATTGGCGGTAGACAGCACGGCGCGTCCTTTGAATGAATATGCGGCGAACAACCCAATATTTTAGCAGGTTATCAAGATGTTAGCCCGCGCATAGCTGCTTTTACCGCCTTCAGGGACCACTCCGTCCCAGGCATGCCATGTGCGTAACAACCCAGCAATGCGAATGGGGCACGATTGCCTATACTTTTTTCACTAACCTGAAGATGAAGGAGGAGATGATGAAAGACCACGTATACAAGCAGATCGAACTGACCGGCTCGTCTGAGAAATCGAGCGACGATGCGATTCGCACCGCCATTGCAAAAGCGTCCAAAACCCTGCGCAATCTGCATTGGTTCGAAGTGACCGAGACGCGGGGTCACATCGAAGACGACAAGGTCGTGCACTGGCAGGTGACCATCAAGGTCGGTCTGCGGATCGAATAAGTAAAAAAAGCTGCGTCCGTGAGGACGCAGCCCTTGAAAGCAGCGGTTGCTAAACCGCCGCCTTGTCGACTGTCTGCGTTGACCGGCACGCGGCGCCGGCAGTCACCCGCGTCGCACCCGCCAACGCGCGTGGCGATTACTTCGGCAAGTCGCCGTCCACGCCTTCCACATACCAGTTCAGACGCTGCAGTTCCGGATCGGCCAGCGTCTTGCCGGCCGGCACCTTCACGTTGCCCGACTGATCCTTGATCGGACCGGCGAACACATCCCACTTGCCGCTTGCGATCTGGTCGCGCTTCGTTGCGACATCCTTCAGCGCATTGGCCGGAATCGCCGACGTGTTCAGGTCATCCAGGCTGACGGCCTTCTGCGGAATGCCCCACCACACCGGATCGTTCTTCCACTTGCCATCCAGCACCTGCTGGACCACCGCCGTGTAGTACACGCCCCAGTTGCCGACCACCGAACCCAGGTGAGCGTCAGGACCGAACTTCTTCATGTCCGAATCCCAGCCGAATGCATGCACGTGCTTTTCCGAAGCCGTGGCCAGCGTGGCGCTCGAATCGGTGTTCTGCAGCAGCACGTCGGCGCCCTGGCCGATCAGCGTTTCCGCGGCCTGCTTTTCCTTGCCCGGATCGAACCAGCTATTGATCCAGATGACCTTGGTGTGGACCTTCGGATTGACCGAACGCGCGCCGAGCGTGTACGCGTTGATGTTGCGGATCACTTCGGGAATCGGCACCGAGGCCACGAAGCCGAGCGTGTTGGTCTTCGTCACGTAGCCTGCGGCGACGCCGGCGAGGTACGCGCCCTGATACATGCGCACGTCATAGGTGCCGAAGTTAGGCGCCTTCTTGTAGCCGGTGGCGTGCAGGAACACGGTGTCCGGGAAATCCTTCGCAACCTTCAGTTCGAAATCCTGATAGCCGAAGCTCGAACCGATGATGATCTTGTTGCCCTTGTTCGCCAGATCGCGGAACACGCGCTCCGAGTCGGCCGATTCCGGCACGTTCTCGACGCGGGTGACCTTGATCTTGCTGCCGAACTTGGCCTCGACTTCCTTCGAGCCCTGATCGTGCGCATAGGTCCAGCCGGCATCCCCTGGGTTGCCGAGGTAGACGAATGCGACGCCGGGCACATCGGCCGCCTGTGCCGGTTGCGTCAGCGTGACGCCGAGACTGAGCGAAAGCGTACCCAGCGCCGCGGCGGTCAGCAGATTTCTTCTCTTCATGTTTTCTCCTGTCGTGTGATTGATTCGTTCAAGCCGTGAAGCGGGTTTGTACATACTGCATATGGAGTGAATCTGAAACCTGATTTGAAACTCGAGCGCGCGTGGCGCGCTGATCCCTAGCCCGCCGCAAAGAACGGCTTGCCGAGCGAGGCTGGCGCGTTCAGGCGGATCGTGTTCGGATTGCGCGAGATCAGCACCAGCACCACGATCGTGGCGACATAGGGCAGCATCGCGAGGAACTGGGTTGGAACCGGCACGCCAATCGCCTGCGCATAAAACTGCAGGCCGGTCACTGCGCCGAACAGCAACGCGCCGATCAGGAGACGCCCCGGGCGCCACGTCGAGAACACCACCAGCGCAAGCGCGATCCAGCCGCGGCCGGAAGTGAGCTGCTCCTGCCAGAGGTGCAGATTGACGATCGAGTAGTAGCCGCCGGCCAGACCCGCCATGCCGCCGCCGAATGCAACCGCGCCGTAACGCACACCGATCACGGGAAAGCCCACCGAATGCGCCACCTGCGGCGACTCACCCACCGAGCGCAGCACGAGGCCGGCACGCGTGCGGTAGAGAAACCAGCCCACCACGGCGAACATGATGAAGGCGAGGTAATCGAGCGGCGTCAGACTGAAGAATGCGGGCCCAAGCACAGGAATCTTCGAGAGCAGAGGAATCGTCCACGTATCGATCGACGCGCGCACCGCCGCCGACGTGTACGGCTTGCCGACATAAGCCGACAAGCCAATGCCGAAGATCGTCAGCGAAAGACCGGTGGCAACCTGATTGGCCAGCATCGTCAGCGTGAGAAAGCCGAATAGCAGCGACATGGCGAGCCCGGCCGCAATCGCCGCCAGCACGCCGAGCCACGGACTACCGGTGACGGCAGTGACTGCGTAACCGCTGACGGCGCCCATCAGCATCATGCCTTCCACGCCCAGATTCAGGACCCCCGATTTCTCGGTGACGAGTTCGCCGGCGCCCGCAAACATCAGCGGAATCGCGGCGGTGACGGCGCTCGAGGTGAGCGCGCTAGCTTGTTGAATATCCATAAGACCGGGTCGGGGAAAATCAGTGGGCTTCAGTTCGCGTGAGCGGTCGTATTGCGACGGCGCACGCGGTAATTCACAAACAGGTCGGCACCCAGCAGGCAGAACAGCAGCAGCCCCTGGAACACGCCGGAAAGCGCCTGCGGCAACTGCATCGAGGTCTGCACCGCTTCACCGCCGAGGTACAGCAACGCCATCAGCAGGCTCGCCAGCACGATCCCTACAGGATGCAAGCGCCCCACGAACACGACGATGATCGCGGTGAAGCCATAGCCCGGCGACCAGGTGGCCTGCAACTGGCCAATCGGCCCGGAGATTTCGCCCATGCCCGCCAGCCCGGCGAGACCGCCGCTGATCAGAAGCGAGGTCCAGATGGTTTTCTTGTCGGAGAAGCCGGCGTAGCGCGCGGCGAGCGGAGCGAGGCCGCCCACGTTCATACGGAAGCCGGCAAAGCTCTTGCGCATGAACAGCCATACGAGCGGAATTGCGACGAGCGTGACGAAGATCGACGCATTCAGGCGCGTGCCGCGCAGGAATTTCCAGTGCCAGTCGCCGGAGAACGTCGGATACAGCGCGTCGCCGCTGAACATTTCGGAGAGCGGAAAATTCATGCCCTGCGGATCGCGCCACGGACCGCTCACCAGATAGATCAGCAACTGGGCCGCGACGTAGGTGAGCATCAGGCTCGTGAGGATTTCGTTGGTGTTGTAGCGGCTCTTCAGGAACGCGGGAATCGCCGCCCACACCATGCCACCGGCGATGCCCGCCAGCATCATGGTCGGCAGAATCCACCAGCCACTCGCCTGATCGAAATAGATCGCCACGCCGCTCGCGGCAATACCGCCGAGCAGCATCTGCCCTTCGGCGCCAATGTTCCAGACGTTGGCGCGATAGCCGATCGCGAGACCCAGTCCGATCAGGCACAAGGGCGACGCCTTGAGCAGCAGTTCGGACCAGCCGTTCACATCGGACAGCGGTTCGATAAAGAACGCGTGCATCGCCTCCAGCGGATCGCGGCCGACCAGGCCGAAAATCAGGAAGCCGAGCGCAAGCGTGAGCAGTGCGGCGATCAGCGGCACAGCGAGCTGCATCGAGCGTGAGGGCGCAGTGCGGGCTTCGAGTCGATACGGAAAAATCATAAGTCTGCGTGGGGTCGTAAGTTGAGGCGTGGGGCTGCTATAGGTGTTGTTTCGGATGTCAATCTACGTGGACTACGCCTGCCGTAAGGCCCGCAGTTGCGCCGTGATCTACGCCACACTCAGGCGTGCGCCGGTTGTCCGGGCGAAGGCGCCGCGCCCTCTTCCCGCGCGCCGAACAGGCCTGCCATCCATCGGCCGATCTCCTCGGCGTTGGTCTCGCCGGTGACGCGCACGGGCGACAGCCGGCCGCGCGCGAGCACCGCGATGCGGTCGCATATATCGAACAGCTCTTCCAGTTCTTCCGAGATCACCAGAATCGCGACGCCGCGTGCCGACAGATCGAGCAACTGCTGTCGAATGAACGCGGCGGCGCCGACGTCGACACCCCAGGTAGGCTGCGCGACCACGAGCACCTTAGGCGCCTGCAAAATCTCGCGTCCCACGATGTACTTCTGCAGATTGCCGCCCGACAGGCTCTGCGCGATTGCTTCGGTACCGCCACAACGCACATCGAAGGCATCGATGCATTTCTTCGCGAAGCTGCGCATCGCACCCGCCTTGATCCAGCCGGACTGCACCATCTTCTGGCGATGCCCCGTCAGCAGCGCATTTTCGGCAAGCGTCATGGCCGGCACTGCGCCGCGCCCCAGGCGCTCCTCCGGGACGAAGCCGAAGCCGAGCGAGCGGCGCCCGCCTGCGCCGAGTCTGCCCGCGGCCTTGCCGCAAATCGTGATCGCGTCGGCGCGCGCGCCGCGTTGCTCGCCAGAGAGCGCCGCCAGCAATTCGGCCTGGCCGTTGCCCGACACACCCGCAATGCCGAAGATTTCGCCGGCATGCACGCTGAACGAGACGTCGTCGAGCGAGGTACCGAACGGATCGTCGCTCGCCGCCGAAAGATGCTTCACGTCGAGTAGCACATCGCCCGGTGTGTGAGCGCGACGCGTGTAGTCGGGCAACGAATGCCCCACCATCAGTTGCGCCAGCGACGCGTGCGTCTCTTCGCGCGGCTTCACATGACCGGTCACGCGGCCACCGCGCATCACCGTTGCCGTGTCGCACAGTTCCTGAATCTCGTCGAGCTTATGGCTGATGTAGAGGATGCTGCAGCCTTCAGCGGCGAGACGTCTCAAGGTCTCGAACAGCTTGCGGACCGCCTGCGGCGTGAGCACCGAAGTCGGCTCGTCCATGATCAGCAGACGCGGGTTCTGCAGCAGACAACGCACGATCTCAACGCGCTGCCGTTCGCCCACTGTCAGGCTGTGCACGTGACGCTGCGGATCGATATCGAGGCCGTAATCCGCCGACACTTCGCGGATGCGTTTGGCGAGCGTCTTCAGGTCGAACGGTTCATCGAGCGCGAGCGCGATGTTCTCGCCTACCGTCAACGTCTCGAACAACGAGAAGTGCTGGAACACCATGCCGATGCCGAGCTTGCGCGCTGCGGCCGGGCTCGCGATTTCGACCGTCTGTCCTTCCCAGCGAATTTCACCGGCGTCAGGCCGCACCGCGCCGTAGATGATCTTCATCAGCGTGCTCTTGCCCGCACCGTTCTCACCGAGCACAGCGTGGATTTCACCGGGCGCGACGATCAGCGTCACGTCGTCGTTGGCGCGCACAGCCGGATATTGCTTGCTGATGCCTGCCAGCACGAGGCGCGGCACGACGGCCGGCCCACCTGCGGGGTGCGCGGCGTCGCCGTTATAAGAAGAAGAGTCGCCCATGAGTTTCCGTAATACGCCAATGACTGTCTGTTGCAACGAGGCGGCGCGCCCCGGCCGAATGCGCCGTGCCTTCGCTATATCGAAATGACGATACCTAATTCGACCCTGTCAGTCGAGCCGCCAAAATTCCCTGCAAACCCGCGCCAGCACGTGCTGTGCGGGTATCCCTCTCTTGACGCATCTTTCTGTTCATATTAAAAGTCATATACCCAAAGGCCCGTTCGATCAGCCACAACATATATTTCGGAGAAGTCATGAGCCAGCAACGCGAGGCGATCGACACATATTTATTACGCGTCTTGCACACCCTCCTGATGGAGCGCAGCGTGACGCGCGCCGCCGTCAAACTCAACCAGTCCCAGCCCGCCATCAGCGCGGCGCTGCGGCGTCTGCGCGACATCACCGGCGACCCGCTGCTGGTGCGCGGCAAGTCCGGCATGGTCCCGACCGAGTACGGGCTGCGTCTGCTCGAACCGGTGCAAAACGCCCTGCGCGAAATCGAGCGCATCAAGTTCCAGCAACACAATTTCGATCCGGCCACTTCGATCCGCTGCTACCGGATTGGCTGCCCCGATTATCTGAACGTGCTGTTCGTGCCGACCGTGGTGGAGCGCTTCCGCCAGGCGGCGCCCAACGCGACGCTTGAGTTTCACTCGCTCGGGCCGGCGTTCGACTATGAACTGGCGCTCGAGGACGGCAAGCTCGATATCGTCGTCGGCAACTGGCCGGAGCCGCCCGAGCAGCTGCATCTGTCGAACCTGTTTGTCGACCAGATCGTCTGCCTGATGAGCAACGCACATCCGTTCGCCAAGCGCGGCGGGTTGACGCTCGACCAGTATCTGAATGCTCCGCATCTTGCGCCTACTCCCTATTCGGTGGGCCAACGCGGCGCGATCGACGTGCACCTCGCGCGGGAGCGCTTAAAGCGTCATGTCGTCGTGACTCTGCCGTACTTCAACCTTGCGCCGTATGTGCTGATCAAGTCGGATCTGATCTTCACGACAACGCGGCTCTTCGCCGATTACTACGCTAAATTTCTGCCCCTTACTGTGGTGCCCGCGCCACTCGATTTCCCGCCGATGCAGTACTACCAGTTGTGGCACGAACGCGTGCATTACTCCGATGAAGTGCGTTGGTTGCGAAGCCTTGTTGCCGAGGCGACCAAGACCTTGATCGATAAACCCTGATGCTTGCCGGCCCGCGTCGCAGGACGCGGGCCAGTTGTGCGCGTTTGCATTTGCCTTCGTTCTGCGTCAGACCTGCGTTGACCGAAACAAAACCTGTCAGGCCGCAGCCTGATACAACGTCTTTGCCAACCGGTTGTGCTGCTCGATCACCGGACCCAGCTCGACAGTCGTCAACTGTCCGTCTTTCACTACGACCTTCCCGCCAATCACGCTATGCGATACCTGCGACGGCGCACAGAACACCAACGCCGCCACCGGGTCGTGCAAGGCGCCAGCAAACAAAGGCTGACGCAGGTCGAACGACACAAAATCTGCTGCCATGCCCGGCGCCAATGCACCGATATCGTCACGGTTGAGCACCTTCGCGCCGCCTAGCGTCGCGATCTCCAAAGCTTCGCGCGCCGTCATTGCATCGGGACCGAAACCGACACGCTGCAGCAACAATGCCTGACGCACTTCGGCGACCATCTGCGCGCTGTCGTTCGATGCCGAACCGTCCACACCGAGACCCACCGGCACGCCGGCCAACCGCATCCGCTTGACCGGAGCGATGCCTGAGGCGAGCCGCATGTTCGAACACGGACAATGCGCAACGCCCGTCCCAGTGCGCGCAAACAGTGCGATGCCAGCATCGTCCAGTTGCACACAGTGGGCATGCCATACGTCATGTCCCACCCAGCCCAGATCCTCCGCATACTCCGCCGGCGTCATGCCAAACTTCTCACGGCTATAAGCAATATCGTTGACGTTCTCCGCCAGATGCGTGTGCAGCGACACACCGTATTGACGCGCCAGCACCGCCGACTCGCGCATCAGATCGCGACTCACGGAAAACGGCGAACAGGGCGCGACCACCACGCGCAGCATCGCGTAACGCCCGTCGTCGTGATACGTCTCGATCAGACGCTGCGTGTCCTTCAATATGTCCGGTTCGCGCTCTACAACCGAGTCGGGCGGCAAACCGCCGTCCTTCTGTCCCACGCTCATGCTGCCGCGCGCCGCGTGAAAGCGCATGCCGATCCGGCGCGCTGCCGCAATGCTGTCGTCGAGCCGGCTCCCGTTCGGGTAGATGTACAAGTGATCGCTCGAAGTCGTGCAGCCGGACAGCATTAGCTCCGCCATCGCGGTCAGCGTCGAGACTTCGATCATCTCCGGCGTGAGGTTCGCCCACACCTTGTACAGGTTCGTCAGCCAACCGAACAATTCGGCGTCCTGCGCGGCCGGAATCGCCCGCGTCAGGCTCTGATACATGTGGTGATGCGTGTTGATCAGGCCCGGTATCACCAGGTGCCCGCGCATATCCAGTACTTCATCGGCCGTTTGCGGCAACTCTGCGGTCGGTCCGACTGCGACGATCCGGTTGTCCTCGATATACAGGCCGCCGTCGCGCAACTCGCGCCTTGCGCCATCCATCGTGACCAGCACGTCTGCGTGTTTCACCAGCATTGTCTTGCCGTGCCTGTTTGCGCCCGCTTGCGCGCCTGCCTGTTGCGTCATCGTCATTCGTTTTCTCCGCTCTGTTGCTGCCGCCGCGGTGCGCCTACGCTCAGGCCGGCCGTGACGGCGAGGCTGATGCCGGCTGTGCCGGTACGCCATACCGTGTGCAAAGTCGTTCGAATGCGATGCGGCGCACACGCTACCGTGCCGCCGCGTTCATTCGAACGCCGTTGGCCCGGTTACCCAGCGTGCTACGCCGTCTTCGGGGTGCGCGGCATTGCTGCTGCGCACAGACGTAACCTTCGACGGCCAAAATAACGCTGACAACTCACGCCGTTGCGATACCCAACCTCACGCAGCCGATATAGTGGGCTTTTTTGGCACCGGTAGGATCGGGACAAACGGTCATCCAGGTCTCGTGGCCACGGGGCAAGGGTTTGCACGGGTCTTACGGGTCATCACCACGAGTCTTACAGCAGGCTGTCATGCGCCAGGTATTATCTTTCCTATCGCTCGCGCGCGGACGGGAACATCCTTTTTACAATGGCTGCCACGGCGCTCGCTTTCATTCGCCGACGGGTATGTAGCCACTGACGTGGAGCCTCGATCCGCCGCAACGTATTCTGGATCGGGCCGCCGCCGAAACCTCACATTCACATAAGGAAAATTGCGAATGGGAAAGCTCACTACCCACGTGCTCGACACCGCAAACGGCCGTCCCGGCGCGGGCATCAAGGTCGAACTCTTTGCGCTCACCGGCGACACACGCCGTGCGCTGAAAACCACCCTCACCAATAACGACGGCCGCTGCGATCAGCCGCTGCTCGAAGGCGATGCTCTGGTCGCAGGCGAATACGAACTCGTGTTCGGCGCGGGCGACTACTTCGCTTCGATCGGCACGAAGGTGCCGGAGCCTCGCTTCGTCGATCGTGTCGTGCTGCGCTTTGGCGTGGCCGATGCCGGTGCGCACTATCACGTGCCGCTACTGGTATCGCCGTGGTCGTACAGCACGTATCGAGGCAGCTAAGGGGCACGTGCGACGCCACGGGCACAGGATGGAGAGCGGGCCAGGCTCACGCCTAACCGACTTCGCCACCGCTGCATTTCGCAGATGACTGGAGACACCTGCGAAGCGCAGCCAATGCGATCCCCCTGCCCGCAACCCGTCGCTGAGACCGATGTCGTTGAACCGATAACCCGCAATACGGCGCTGTGCGAACTGAGCGCACCGCGTCCCCTAACAGCAGTTTGCGCGAGTCGCGCATGGCAGATGAATAACCCGGCCGTCATCTTCATTGACCCGGCATCGAGCCACCGCCCGCCGCGCAGACAACGAATCAGAAGTGGAGGAGTTCATGGAAGGCTTTATCACTGACTGGCTGAACCTGGCATTGCGCTGGTTTCACGTCATCGCCGCGATCGCCTGGATCGGCGAGTCGTTTTATTTCGTCGCACTCGACAACAGCCTGAAACCACCGACGGATCCGAACCAGCGCCGGCGTGGCGTGTTCGGCGAGCTGTGGCACGTGCACGGCGGCGGCTTCTACAACATGCAGAAGTACACCGTCGCGCCGCCGGAAATGCCGGACGACCTGCATTGGTCGAAGTGGCCGTCGTACACCACCTGGTTGTCGGGCGCGAGTCTCTTCACCGTGCTGTATCTGTTCTCACCGAGCACCTACCTGATCGACACGAGCGTGATGGATATGGGCCCGGTGGTGGCCGTGTTCTCCGCGCTCGGTTTTCTCGCCGCAGGCTGGATTGTCTACGACTCGCTGTGCCGGATGCTGGGCAACAAGGACAAGGTGCTCGGTATCTGCGTCGGCATCTATGTGCTGATCGCGGCATGGCTCGCGTGCCATATCTTCGCTGGTCGTGCCGCGTACCTGATCGTCGGCGCGATGCTCGCGACCATCATGTCGGCCAACGTGTTCTTCGTGATCATTCCGGGCCAGCGCAAGATGGTCGACGCGATGCTCAAGGGCGACACGCCGAACCCGATCTACGGCAAGCGCGGCAAGCAACGCTCGGTGCACAACACGTACTTCACTTTGCCCGTGGTGTTCGCGATGCTGTCGAACCACTACGCGATGACGTACACAAACCAGTACAACTGGCTCATCCTCGCGATGATCATGATGGCCGGTGCGCTGATCCGTCAGTTCTTCGTGATGCGCCACCGTGGTCAGGTGCTGTGGTATCTGCCGCTGGTCGGGATTGCGTTCATGTTCGGCGCCCTTTTCTGGACGATGCCGAGGCCGGTGGTGCCGCAGGCGGAAGCAGCTAATGCGCCGACGCTGAAGGTCGCGGACATTGCGCCGATCCTGCAGCAACGTTGTGCCGCGTGCCACTCCGCCCATCCAACCTTGATGGGAGCCGCGCCTGCGGGGGTGATGTTCGATACGCCCGAGGAGATCTCGCAGAATGCGCAGCGCCTGTATCAGCAAGCCGTGACGCTGAAGGCGATGCCGCTCGGGAACGTGACGCATATGACTGACGACGAGCGTCAGAAGATTGCGGCGTGGTTCCAGGCTGGGGCGGAGAAGTAGTGGGTTAGTTGAGGCTGGCCGCTGCGGCGGCCGGCCGTTTCGCCTGGTGGGGTAACAGTTAGCTTAGGCAGCGGGCTTTTCGCGGGAGCGGAAAGCCCGCTTTTTCTTATGGCGCTGCCTACTGGAGTCAGGCATGAAATTATATCCCTTGGGCTACAAAAACAAGGGTTTTGGCCTATTTTGTAGCCCAAGAGATACAAAATAGAAGTTGCGATTTGTGCCTTTTGGGCTACAATAATTGCTCATTCTCGGCATTTTGATGCCTTGGGGCTACAAATGACCACGCTCGCCGATGTCTCGGACATGTTAAAGGAAGTGCGTCGCGAAGCCAGCCTATCGCAGGAAGAACTGGCACAGCGCGCCGGCGTTGCGCGCACCACCGTCGCACGAATGGAAACGCTCGCAAAAAATGACATGAGCGTATCCGTACTCGTGCGCTTACTCGAGGCAGCAGGTTACGATCTCAAGGTTGTTGCACACGGCCATGGCCGGACACTTGAAGACATCCTTGCCGAGCAGCGCGCGGCATCGGGATCTAACCCATGAAGCTTGACGTTCAGGTCCAAGGCCGGAAAGTCGCAACGCTTTTTCGCGAGCGCGACGACTATGTCCTTCAGTACGAACGGGATACAGCGCCCAGCGATTTCGTCAGCCTGACGATGCCCGTGCGACAGGAGGCGTGGCGCTGGCCACGCGACCTGCACCCGTTCTTTCGTCAGAATCTGCCCGAAGGCTATTTGCTTAATCTGATTCGGGAACAATTTGGACCCTTGCTCGACGGCACCGATCTGTCGTTACTTGCGGTGGTGGGTGCAATGGGGATCGGACGTGTCACCGTGACGCCCGAGGGCATCGAACCCGGCACCGAGTTGCAGGCATTGGATGTCAAAGATATCCTTCATGGCGACAACACGACGGAGCATTTCGCCGCGCTGGTTCGCGATTACGCGCGCGCAGCCATCTCGGGCGCTGTGCCAAAGTTCATCGCTCCGCAAAAGAGCTCGACTGACACCCCCTCTTTCGACACCCCGCTTGGCAAGCCCACCATTCGAACGAGCCGATATATTGTCAAAGGTTCGGACGAAAATACGCCGTTCCTGGGGTTCAACGAGTTCTACTCGATGCGCGTGCTAGAACGTCTCGGTGTAGCGCCTGTAGCGCACACGCAGATGTCGGACGATGGCCGGGCACTCGTCGTCGAACGCTTTGACGTGAACGCGGAAGGGTTTCCCGTGCATGGCGTCGAGGACATGTGTGGATTGCTCGGTCTGCCGCCGCATGAGAAATACAACTCGACCACAGAGAAAGTGCTGAATGTCGCGAAAGCTTATTTGCTGGACCGGAACAGCATGCGGCAACAGCTAGAACAACTAAGCTGGCATCTGCTTAGCAACTACGTGGTACGTAACGCGGATTGTCACACGAAGAACATCGCTCTTTTCTATACGTCCGTCGACGACGTCGCTTTCACGCCGGTCTACGACATTGTGACGACGCAAGCCTATCCGCGTTTCGCGGCGAACCCTCCTGGACTGCCAGTCGACGGCCGTAAGACATGGGCGGCAGGCAAGGCGCTCGAGCGTTTTTTTAATTCCCGCGTCGGCATTGCACCACCCAAATATACGGCGATGGTCGAAGCACTATGCGACTCTGCGGTATCAGTCGGCTACGAACTGATCGAGGCGGCAAAAAACGAGCCTCAATGGCGTGGGGTAGCAAAACAGATGCTGCACGCGTGGAATGAAGGCATGGAGTCGCTGCGCACCCCGAGGAAAGGCATTCTGTCTAAAAGCCTCAAGCCCGTGATCGAAGCAGCCGGCTTTTCGGCGCCAGAGCCTCCGGAAAGGTCACGCGAAATTATCGGTCAGTCGCCGTTGCTTGCTAAACGCGGACGCTCGAGAGGCTGACGTACGATGCAAAAACGCCCGAGGCTCATGCCCCGGGCGTTTTATGTTTTCTGCGACTGACGCAATCGCGCCGTATGCGTGATCTGCTACCCCATCAAACCGTTGCCACGCTCAACGCATCCTCGGTCAACCATAGCGACTCAGTGAGATCCTGCTCGTTGAGATTGAGCCCATCGCCGCCGCGATCCACGACGACGAAATCGCTCACCTCACCAAGTGCGATCAGCGGGTGATGCCACACGCCTTTCGCGTAGTTCACGCCCTGCCAGCCGCTCGTCACGAACGCACGAATCTGTGCGGCATCGAGTTCGCCGGCCGGCGCAACCACAACCAGGTACGGCTTGTCGTTCAGAGGCACAAACGCCTGGCTGCCGAGCGGATGGCGCTCGAGCATCTTCACTTCGAACGGCAGCACGCGCGGCTGACCGCGAAACAGGTTCACCAATGTGCGGCCGCCCTCGTCCGTCACATCCACTTTCGCGAGATCGTGATAACGGATCGTCGTGCCGAGGTTGATCGGAATCTGCTTCGCGCCTTCGAGTTCGATCACGTCGCCGAACGGGGCGAACGCTTCTTTCGTCAGCGGTTCGATAGCGAGCGTTTTCATTATGCGAGCGTACCCCACAGACGCAGACGCGAAACTCCGCCGTCCGGAATGATGTTAAAGCGCACGTGTGTCACCGGGCCGAGCGCCGCCACTTCGCTTTCGAAATAGTGCTGGTTGTCCATCTTCAGCTTCTGCTCGCCCAACAACACCGGCCAGAACATGGCCTGCGTGACCAACGAACTGTCGGTGCCGCCCGTCACATACGCCGCCTGGATCGAGCAGCGGTCCGGATAGTTACCCTTGAAGTGCGCAGTATCCACTTCGATTTTCCTGATCACACCCGGTTGTGCGAGGGCAACAATCGCCCAGTCGTTGCCCGGTTCGCGGCGGCGGCGCGTTTCCCAGCCGTCGCCCATGTTCACGCCACGGCCCGGCATCAGGATAGTCGACGCTGCACCGAAGTGCTGGTTGTTTGCTGCGACCAGGTAGGCACCGTTTTCCATCGCAGCCAGATCGAACTGCTCAGTGCGGCTCGCGCCGGCCCAGTCCACTTGCGGCTGGCCGTAGACGCGCAGACGTGCGATCCCGCCGTCCGGGTAGATGTTGACGCGCAGATGCGTGTACGCATTGGCGTCGCTGACTTCGTGATAGTGGTGGCTATTGCCTTGCAGTGTGGTCGACGGGACGATTTCGGTCCACTGGGTCGACTGGTTCGGCTGGCCATCCACCACGCGCGCCGCTTCCACCGAAGCCGCCGGCGGGAAGTTACCCGTGAAATGGCTCGTATCGAGGTCGAGACCTTTGATTACGCCCGGACGCGCGAGCTTCACGACGCACCAGTCGTAGCCGGAGATGCGCTTGCGGCGCGTTTCCCAGCCGTCCATCCACTTGCCGTGATCGTCGTACTTGCCAGGAATAAAGACAGCGGGTTCCGGATTCAGCATCCGTTCCTTCGGCGCGAAGAAATCGTCGCTAGCCTCGAGCGCTTGCGCGCCGAGACGCGGGTCCGCCAGGTTCACATAGCGGCGGGTGAAGTCCGGTGCGTTGGGATCGAGAATCGGGAGTGCCATCTTTGTCTTCCTCTTTAATAGTGCTAAAAAACGCTTCGGTTCGCGGGTTGCAGCGGCGCTTAAGAGAGCATGCGCTGCGTGCTGATACTGACGCGCGGTTACGCGTCGATCAGGTCGTCGAGTCTGAAGCGTGCGATACGGTAGATCTGGTCGAGGCTCGCACGCAATTCGTCGGCGCGGCTATTGTTCACGCGCGCTTCGAAGTTGGCGATGATGCCGTGGCGGTCGTACCCGCGCACCGCGAGAATGAATGGGAAGCCAAACTTCTTGCGATACGCGGCGTTGAGCGCCACCAGTCTGTCGAATTCTTCCTGCGTGCATTGCGAGAGGCCCGCTCCACTCTGTTCGCGGGTCGATTCGGCCGTCAGTTCACCGCGCACGGCAGCTTTGCCCGCGAGCTCCGGGTGGGCGTTGATCAGCGCGAGCTGCTTCGTTTCGCCTGCCGTCTCGACCGCGTTTGACATCGTGCGATGCAGCGCGTCGATGCTGGCAAAAGGCCGTTGCTCCGCTGCGAGTTCCGCCACCCAGGGCGAGTGCTCGAAAATGCCCGACAGCGCCGCGACGAACGCGTCGGTGGAAATGCTGTTGAGTTGATTCAGAGAGTATTGCATCGCCTTCATGCCGCATCCCCGCGGTGATGTTGTTGGTAAGGATGGTGCTCGCGCCAGTGCCGTGCAATATCCACACGCCGCGTCACCCAGACGCGGTCGTGCTGTTCGATATGATCGAGGAAGCGTTGCAGCGCGCGGAAGCGGCCCGGGCGGCCCAGCAGACGGCAATGCATGCCGATTGAAAGCATCTTCGGCGCTTCGTCGCCCTCTTCGTACAGCACGTCGAAAGCGTCGCGCAGATAAGTGAAGAAGTGATCGGCGGTATTGAAGCCTTGCGGGCTCGCAAAGCGCATGTCGTTGGTGTCTAGCGTGTACGGCACGATCAGTTGCGGCGATTTCGCGCCGCCGCTGACTTCGACGTCCATCCAGAACGGCAGGTCATCGCCGTAGTAATCCGAGTCGTACAGGAAGCCGCCGTATTCGGCGACGAGGCGATGCGTATTGGGACTGTCGCGGCCGGTGTACCAGCCAAGCGGACGCTCACCCGTCACGCGTTCGATCGCTTCCATGCCGAGGCGCATATGTTCCGCCTCTTTCTCCGGCGACACGTCCTGGTAATGAATCCAGCGGTAGCCATGGCAAGCAATCTCGTGCCCCAGTTCGACAAACGCACGGGCGAGATCCGGATGACGCTCGATAGCCATGCCGACTCCGAAGACCGTCAGCGGCAGGCCGCGCTTTTCGAATTCGCGCAGGATGCGCCAGACACCGGCGCGCGAGCCGTATTCGTAGATCGACTCCATGCTCATATGACGCGCCGGATAGGCTGCCGCACCGACGATCTCCGAGAGGAACTGCTCCGAGCCGGGGTCGCCGTGCAACACGCAGTTTTCGCCGCCCTCTTCATAATTGAGCACGAATTGCACCGCGACGCGTGCCCGTCCGGGCCAGTTTGCCTGCACCGGGTGGCGGCCGTAGCCGATCAGGTCACGTGGATAGTTCGAGTCGAATGGCATGGTTTGACAAATGCGTGCTGACAAAAAGGGAGTGGTGGAACTTGAAACTCACCTGAATCTCGCCGCGACGCCGGCGGAAACCGCCGAAAATGCCCGCCTGATCCGCCCAGCGTCTGGTGGAACCAGTGTAACGAAAACGTCCGGGTGCGCCCATACACCCGGCCAGATAGTGCGTGTCAGAAGGAATGTATGTGGGCGGACGGGGAGCTGACTGGCCTCGGGCGCATCAGCGCCCGAAACGTGACGGGGGCCGGATGGGATGCACCTCTGTCGGACTAAACGCTTCGAAGGCACCGTCATAGCGTTTCAGCAGCGGCCGGGCATAATCGCCGCGCTTGGCCGTGCCCAGCCGCAGCGTGACCAGGGCCTCCACCCATTTCACCGCCGCGGTCACACCTTCGACCACCGGCACGCCCAGTTCGCCCTGAATCTCCGCGCACAACTCGGCCATCCCGGCACAGCCGAGCACGATCGCCGACGAGCCGTCCTCATCGAGCGCCCGGCGGCATTCGTCGAGGATGATGCGGCGCGCTTCCGAGCCAGGCTGATCGAGTTCGAGCACGGCCACGTCGGTCGCCCGCACGTTGTTGCAGAAGCGCGTCATGCCGTAGCGCTCGGCCAGATGCCAGGCCATGCCGCAGGTACGCGCGAGCGTCGTCACGACCGAAAACGACGGTGCCAGCACGCTCGCCACGTGCATGGCCGCTTCGGCAATGCCAATCACGGGCCCACGCGCCAGCTCGCGAGCCGCATACAGACCGGGATCGCCGAAGCACGCAATCACGTAGCCGTCGCAGCCGTCGCGCTCGCCCGCCGCGACCTCGGCTAGCAGGCCTGGCGTGGCGATCGCTTCGTCATAGTAGCCTTCGATCGACGGTGGCCCCATGGTCGGGCTGACCGCGATCACCTCGGTGCCAGGCGCCACGACCTCCCTTGCACAGCGCCCCATTGCGTCGGTCATACGCTGGGTCGTGTTCGGATTGATCAGTTTGATACGCATTTCGAACTCCTGTTGCAGCACGCTTACCGGATAGTCAATGCACGGTAGAACACGGCGCCAAGCGCAGCACCGATAAACCACGAGAAATTCGCCATACCGTTCAACGACGGCACCATCACGCAGATCACCGCGATCACTGCCGCGGGCAACAATGCAGCGACGGCCTTGTAGTTCACGCCATTGCGATACCAGTAGCTACCTGTTTCGGACACGGTGTAAAGATCGTCCAGGACAATTTTCTGGCGCTTCACCAGGTAGAAGTCAACGATCAGGACACCATACAAAGGCCCGATGAAACTGCCCAGCACGTCGAGTGTGTAGTGAATCACGGCCGGGTTGTTAAACAGATTCCACGGCGTGATGAAAATCGACGCGACCGCTGCCAGCATCCCGCCCATGCGCCAGCTGATCAGACGCGGCGCGACGTTCGAGAAATCGAAGGCCGGCGAGACGAAGTTTGCCACGATATTGATCCCGATCGTCGCAATCGTAAAGGTCAACGCACCGAGAATCACCGCGGTCGGATAGTCGATCCGGCCGACCGTTTCCACCGGATCCGTAATCAGCTGGCCGAATACCGGCAGTGTAGCGGCAGTCGTCACCACGGTCACCAGCGAGAACGCAAGGAAGTTGACCGGCAGGCCCCAGAAATTGCCCTTTTTTACGCTGCGAAAGCTCTTGCCGTAGCGCGAGAAGTCGCCAAAGTTAAGCATGGGACCCGAGAAGTACGATACCACCAGCGAGATTGCCGTGATCATCACCGGCACGACTTCAAGTCCGTGATATTTGACACCGCCCAGATTGATGCCGATGTTCTGCCAGCCGGCGCGCCACACCATATAGCCCGCAAGGATGAACATCACGACGTACACGGCCGGACCCGCGAAATCGATAAACTTCTTGATCGTTTCCATGCCGTGCCAGAACACCAGTGCCTGCAGCACCCACAGCAGCATGAAGCCGCCCCAGCCGAGCGCGGACAACCCCATGAAACCATGCTGGTGCACGTCCGCATACGGCAACCATTGCGGAACAAATTTGAGCACGACGATCACGAGCGCGCTCGACGCAAGATACGTCTGAATGCCGTACCAGGCGACCGCGATCAAACCGCGAATCACCGCAGGAATGTTCGCTCCGAGCACGCCGAACGTCGCACGGCAGGCGACCGGATAGGGCACGCCGTTCTGCTGGCTCGGCTTGGCGATCAGGTTGCACAACACGTTGACGATCGTGATCCCGACCAGTAGCGCGATCAGCACCTGCCAACTCGTGAGGCCGAGCGCGAACAGACTGCCGGCGAACACGTAGCCGCCCACGCTATGCACATCCGACATCCAGAACGCGAAGATGTTGTACGCGCTCCAGGTTTGGTGGCGTAGCGGCGCCAGATCTTCGTTATACAGCCGTTCGCTGTAGCCTGCAGGCACGCCGGGATCGCCCGACGAGCCTTCGTCGCCGAAGGTCGAATTCGGAGGAATAGCAGGATTACCCGGTACCGCACTGAACTGAGCCATGACTTCTCCTTGGGTGTAGGGGGCCGTCGATTTGCCGTCGACGGGCACTGCATCTGTCACGCGCAACCTCTTCCCTGTCGGGATGGATCGTGCCCGTACGACATTCCCGCGGTTGTCCCTGTACCTGGATGCCTATTCGTTCAAATAAGCATAACTAAGTACTTATCGTTATCGCTTCGCCACTCACCGCGCACTCGCGCCGAAGCGTTCTCGCGTGCATGCGGCCCGGTTCAGGCAGCCGCGTGCAAAGCGTCTGGACGTACTTGTCCACATCGCCGGTTCGCGATGATTCGTCAGTTCAAATTCAGTGCAACGCGTGCCCCTCGCAATTCCTGCTCCGTGATGCGCGTCGATCGACGCGCACAGGCAGGCTGCCTCAGGACGGCGCGGTTTTTACCGGCCTTGCGCCAAACACTTCGTGCAGATCCGCTGCGCCGCGTGCCGGCCTGTCGAGCATCTTCAGTTCGACGCTTTGCAAGTGGCGCGACATCAAGGCCGCTGCCTCCTTCGCATCGCCGGCGTCGAGCGCGGCGAGAATCGCTTCGTGGTCTTCGAACGAGCACGGACTGCGGCCGAGCGACTCGTACAAAGCTGAAATCAAGGTCGAGCGTGCAACCAGTCCGTTCAGGCAGTTACACAGCACCGTGTTGCCGGTGAGCGACGCCAGCTCCGTGTGAAACTCACCTGAGAGCCGGATCCAGGCCGAAAAGTCACGCGTTTCGAACGCTTTGCGCTCTCGGCCGATCATGCTGCCAATGTTCTTCAGGCGGCGCGGGCCATGACCGGCGCAGATCTTCTCCACCACGGCAAGTTCGATAATGCGGCGCATCTCGAACACCTCGTGCACTTCCTGCAACGACGGACTCGCGACAAAAGCGCCGCGGTTCGGCTCGAGATCGACGAGGTGATCGGTCGCCAGCAACGCGAGCGCCTGGCGGATCGGCCCGCGCTTGACGCCAAATACTTCGCACAACTGCGCTTCTGTCAGCTTGGCTCCAGGGGCGAGTCGATGCTCGAGGATCGCAGCGCGAATACGCTCGGCGAGCGCTTCGGGTTTTGAACCATTCGCAGTGGCGGAGGATGGGGTCGACATGATGTCCGTTCCGTTATGTTGCTCATCATAGGATGGACACAATGATTGTCAACAATTTCAATATTGAATTTTCAACGATTGTGGTTTGACCTCAGGTTGGCGGACTTCTTGATCTGGCCAGAACGCCCGCCACGCTTGCTACACGCTTCTGTCTGAGGAAATCGGGCAAATTTTTAGACGAAAATTTTGTCAACAAAATCTGTCCCATCAACCCTGCTTCGCCACCACCGTCACAAGCAAAGTCAGACCGTTAGTTGCGTTATTGACGCAAAAATAAAGCGGGCAGCGCCCGCTTCACTCCCCGATGAATCATCCGTCAGCTCAGATGAGGGTACTCCGACACCGTCATCCTGAAGCCGTGCGGATCTGAGACAAGGTGCGCATCCGCGCCGACCGGCAGCGTCACCAGGTTAGGGATATGGCCGAACTCCAGGCCGGTGATCACCGGAATGCCGATCACCGAGCGCACATGCTCGATCATCGTATTCAGATCGTAGCCGTTGTCGTATTCGAACGGCTTGCCGCCCGAGAAATCGCCAATCATAAGGGCCTGTTGCCGTTCGAGAATCCCGGCCAGATGCAGTTGATAAAGCGTGCGCTCGAGCCGGAACGGCTGTTCGTTGACGTCCTCGACGAACAGGATGCCACCGTCCACCGGCGGCATATAGGGCGTGCCGACCAGCGAGGCCAACACCGCCAGATTGCCGCCCCACAGCATCCCGCTGACGTCGACCGTCTGCGCTTGAGGCACGGTGCTCGTTATCGTGAAGTTTGGCCTGGTCAGCGCCGCCCAGAAGTGCTGCATGGTGAATTCGCTCAGGTCCGGTGCGCCGAAATCACCCATCAGCATCGGACCGCCGAACGTTTTCAGCCCGGCGCGCGCCAGCAGCGCCATCTGTATGGCCGTGAAATCGCTGTGTCCTACCAACGCCACCGGCTGATCGGTGAGCCGCCGCTGCAAGCCATCGTAATCAAGGCCGTGCAGGATACGCACCGCACCGTAGCCGCCGCGCACTGCCAGCACGATGTCCGGCAGCTTGCGCGACGGGTCGGCCAAACGGTTCAACTCGGCCGCGCGCTCGCCGTCGGTGCCGGCAAAACGCTGATAACGGCGCTCCGTAGCACTGACGCCCTCCACACGATGTCCCTCTGCATGCAACCGGTGCAGAGCGCGGTGAATCGCGTCGGGATCATGTGGATAGCCTGATGGCGCGACCAGTTCGAAAGTGCGATGGGCGATCATGATCGACGCCGATGAGGGGGATGATGGATTTTAGAGCGATTCGGCAGGCGGCGGTTCGATTCTCGCGGCGTCGAGAGCGGCGCGAGCCTCGCGGGCTTCCCGCAAAGAGCGACGCCGGTCGGCAAAGAAGGACTTGAGCGCGGCGGCGCATTCGTCTTCCAGCGCGCCACCCACCACGGTCGTGTGATGATTGAGCTGCGGATTGGCAAACGCATCGACCACGCTGCCACAAGCGCCCGTCTTCGGATCGCGGGCGCCGAACACCACGCGGGCAATCCGCGCGTGCATGATCGCACCGGCACACATCAGGCAAGGCTCGAGCGTCACGTAGAGCTCGCAGCCAGGCAAACGGTAATTCTCGAGCGCCTGCGCGGCAGCGCGCAGCGCCACCATCTCGGCGTGAGCGGATGGATCGTGCGCACCGATCGGATGATTGAAACCCTTCGCAATGACCTCGTCGCCACGCACCAGCACCGCGCCGACCGGCACTTCTCCGGCCGCACGCGCTTCTTCAGCGGCAGCTTGCGCCAACTTCATGAAATGCAGATCGCGTTGCGGGAAAGAGACGGGAGCAACCGGGAGTTCGTGAGCCATCGGCGCCTGGCCGGACTCAAGGAATGCGCCGTGGGCACTCGTTGAATCATCGTGCGCGGCAGGTATAGACGTTGCGCTGGCAACAGGTTCGGGCGCATCGGATGAGGCCGCCGAACCTGCAAGCGCTGCAGTGTTCGAGAGCGGCCCGCTCACTGCGGCCCCGGCTCGCCGGAAAGTGCACCGGCCGCATCACCCGCCGCTCGCTCGGAGAGGCGTTCGGCAATCCGCCGGCAATATTCGCGCGGCAGAACCAGCGGACCACCGCGCAGCGATTCGAGCGCCATGTGCAGCGCCAGCATGCGCGCGTGAAGACGACAACGGGTGGCGCGGTCGCTGACCGCATTCAGTTCGTCCTGCAGATCGCTCAGCGCCCGCAGCTGTTCGACGGCCGGCGGCGCGAAGCCCGCATTTTTCAGGATGCGATTCGCCGCGTGCACTTCCTGAGGAACCTGAGCATCGTCCCCAAGGCCAGGCACGACGCCCGTTCCCGGCAAATCGTCGAGCTCACCGCGTGCTGCCGCGGCGGCTATACGCTGTTCAACTAATGCATCAAGCAATCTCATCTGCAGTCCACTACGTTGCGGCTCACGCATTCTATCAGCGAGGCAGGCGTAAGGGTCGACCATGAAGCTGACAATCCCCTCTGATTTTCGGATTCAGCGTATTTGAAGCGCGTATGGTGCTGCGTTAGGGTCGTGGCACCGTGGTTACCCAATCTCGAAGATTACGACTTGCTTTCGAATGACGGTATCCACGCCCATCCTTGTCATTCCATTCAGAGTTCTTATGCGCTTCACCCTGTTCAGTTCATCCCGTGCGATCCGTTCATTACATACCCTTCCCGACGCGATGCGCGCCGGATGGAATCCTATGGCAGTTGAGCGTTCGCAGCGCCGTCGAAACCGGTCGAGCCTATTGCGCGCCAGGTTAGCCGGCATCGTACTGGCCGTTTCGCTCTCGGGCTGCGGCGTCTTCTGCGGCGCTGGGGGCGGCAGCGGCGGCGGTTTCGCGGGTGCCTGCTCCACCGGAATGCGCTTCTGATCGTCTGCGTAAATTTCTGTAACGAGCGCGCGAACGGCTGTAATCTGGATCACTCGCGCGCCCTCTATCCTTCGGACGCGCAGTGGCGCATCGCCACGACGCTCATTTCGCAGGAATATGACCCGAGATCCAGAACATTCAGACGGCCACCCTGGTCCCCGTGCAGGTGCACTACTCGCAGATCCGGCACCTGCTTTCCCGCTCGATCCCGCTTCGCATCGCGCCCTCGCCGACGCCAGGCGCGCAGCCGGCGACGAGCTCGGCGCCGTCGCCCATCTGATCGCCGCCCACACGCTGGATGTCTACGCGAGCGGTTCTGCCGAGGCGAGCGCAGCGAATCTGTGCGACGTCGCCACCGGTTACTTCATGAAGGGCGATCTGGAGATCGCAGCAGCCTGGTACCAGCTTGTCCTGACGCTCGACCCGAACGTCGCGGTTGCCTGCCAGAATCTCGCCGCAATCCACGCTTCGGCTGGACACACGGCCGAGGCCGACGCGTATCGCGAACGCGCCTATCGGATGCAGCGCGTCTTCGTGGAAGAAGCGCCCGGTCAGGTGCGCCGGGTACTGGTGCTCTGCTCCGCGCGCGCCTCGGGCAACGTGCCGTTCGAGGGCTTGCTGCCGGGAGCGGTCAACTGCCGGATCAAGTACGCCATCGACTACGCCGCCGACTCGGAGGACAAACAGCTGCCGCCGTTCGATCTCGTGTTCAATGCCATCGGCGAAGCGGATATCGCAGCACCGCTCGCTGCGCGGCTCGAGCGCTTCACGTCTTGCGTCGCCCAGCCTCTGCTCAATCCGCCCGCGGCGATCGAGCGAACCGCTCGTAACCGAACCCCGACGTTGCTTGGCGGTCTGCCCGATGTGCAGATGGCAGCGTGCGCGCGTATCGACACCGCGCCATCTTCGGACGTCGCACTCGCCGGCCTGCTCGCAGATCACGGCATCGCACTGCCGGTGTTGGTCCGGCCCACCGCCACGCATGGCGGCGAAGGTCTGGTCCGCTGCAACGATCTCGCGACGCTGCAGGCGCGGCTTCACGAGAGTCAGGGCCCGCAATATCTGACCGCGTTTCGCGACACCCGCTCGGCCGACGGCTACTATCGCAAATACCGGATGATCTTCGTCGATCGCGAACCGTTCCCGTATCATCTGGCGATCTCACCGAACTGGATGGTCCACTACTTCTCCGCAGACATGGAAGGCCACGCGTGGAAGCTCGACGAAGAACGACGCTTCCTGCAGGACCCCTCCGCCGCATTGGGCCAACGCGCGCTACAAGCGATTGCGGAGATCGGCCGCCGGCTCGATCTCGACTACGGCGGCATCGACTTCACCTTGCTGCCCGGCGGCCAGGTGTTCGTCTTCGAGGCCAACGCGACAATGCTCGCCCACTATGAGCGCAGCACCGGCGCATTGGCCCACAAGAATCCCTTTGTCCAACATATCGTCGACGCATTCGAGCGGTTGATGAAGCGTCGCACGGCGGCCTGAATGAATAACGCAATGAATTTTTCCGGGGGGCCAGGCGCCCTGCCGGCCTCAGTCCTGCGCGAGACGCGCGATGCCATCGATGCGCTGCCGGAGACCGGTCTCTCGGTACTCGGCATGAGTCACCGCTCGGATTGGTTTCGCGGCGTGCTCGACGAAGCCGAGCGCAATCTACGCGCGCTGCTCAGCATCCCGGCGCACTATCACGTGCTGTTCATGCAAGGCGGCAGCAGCCTGCAATTCTCGATGTTGCCGATGAATTTCCTGCGCGCAAGCGGCCGCCACGCCGAGTACATCGTATCCGGTTACTGGAGCGCGAAGGCGCCGGTCGAAGCACGGCTCGAGGGCGATACGCGCGTGTTGTGGGATGGCCGCGCCGACGGCTATCGGCGCCTGCCTGCGGCCGAAGAACTGCAGCTCTCGCAAGACGCGGCCTACCTCCATTACGTGTCCAACGAGACCGTCGAAGGCCTCGAATTCACCGGCGCGCCAGGCTTGCCTGAAGTGCCGCTGGTGTGCGACATGTCATCCAACCTGCTGGCCGCGCCGATAGACATCGAGCGCTACGCGATGATCTATGCGCACGCGCAGAAGAACCTCGGGCCGGCTGGCGTCACGGTGGTGATCCTGCGCGACGAATTCGCCCAGCGTGCGATTACTGGCTTGCCCACCCTACTCGACTACCGCACGCATATCGCAGCGCGTTCGGTCTACAACACGCCGCCCGTCTTCGCGATCTACGTGCTGATGCTGGTGACGCGCTGGCTGCGCGACGAAGTCGGCGGCGTGGAGGCGATGGCCGCGATCAACCGCGCCAAAGCCCACGCGCTGTACGGTGCGCTCGACGCGGAGCCTGGGTTCTATCGCGTGCATGGAGAGCGGTCCTGCCGTTCGACGATGAATGTGGCGTTCCGCCTGCCCACGCCGGAGCTGGAGGCCCACTTCCTCGAAGCGGCGCGACGCGAAGGTTTTCACGGTCTCGAAGGTCACCGCTCGATCGGCGGCCTGCGCGCGTCGCTCTACAACGCCGTGTCGCTCGACGCGGTCACCGCGTTGTCGGAATGGCTCGGCGAGTTTCGCCGCCGCGAAGGTTAGGCGGTGAAGCGGGTTGCCGACAGCCATTCTGGAATGCCGACAACCCGTAACCTTCGTTCAGCTGTCAGTTAGCCGACGTATGTTGCTCGAGGTACAACGCGAAACCGTTCTGGGTCGTGGTGATCTTCTTGACGCATTCGTCGTAGTCCGAGCCCATCGCATGCTCTGGGCCGTACATGCCGCGGCATTGCGCATACAAGGTAATCGTCGCGCCGCTCCCCTTCGCCACGCGGGCGGCCGAATAGACCGCGTGACCCGAACTGCCCGGCACGTCGGACTCGATCGAGGTGGCATCCGCACGGATCACCGGCTCTTCCGAATGCTGCGTTACGTAGTTCTTCGTCAGTTGCCAGGCCTGATCGCATTGCGCCTGATCGCGACAGTTTATGGTGGCGTTGGTCTGCGCCGCATCGAGCCGGCGTTCCGAATGGGCGAAGTCGTTGTCGCGCGCCGCTTCTTTGTCGGCGGCGGACCCGCAGCCCGTCAAGGCGAGTGCAAGGAGAGCGACGGCAATGGTCGTTTTCACTGGTTGGATGTCCCGAGTCGAAGTCGACGAAGATTATAGACAAGTGCGGGACCCGGCCGCAGTTTTTGAGGATGCCTCAGGGCGCATGTTCCCGGAGCCGCGCGAGCAGGTCCGGCAATTCGCTCAAGCTGGAAATGGTGTGCCCGATGTTGAGGTCAGCCTGCGCGAACGATTGAATCACCGCCCACGGTCCGCGCCGCAGGAAGATACCTACCATCCCGGCGCGTACCGCGGGGATGACGTCGTTGTCCAACCGGTCGCCGACGTAGGCGATTTCGTGCGATGCCATGCCTTCGGCCGCCTCGATGATTTTGTCGAAAAACGCTTGTGACGGCTTCTCGACGCCCCACGTCTGCGACGATGCCACGATATCGGCAGGCACACCAAGCGAAGCTAGCGCGTCTTCGATGGCAGCCGGCTGATTCCCCGCAATGCCCACTCGCATCCCCCGAGCCTGCAGCTCTCTTAGACAAGGCACGGCGTCTGGATACAGATCAACCGCCTGAAGTGCGTAGGCTCGTCCCTCTGCCTGACGCTGCGCTTTCAGCGTGGCGAAATCGCAGCCCGGACGAACCAGTTGAAAGACCTCGCGGTGATGCTGTCCGCGATTGATCACGGCGCCCAAGGCCGCGAACAATGTCAGACGGGTGACGCCAAGGTAGTCGGCCCATTCGCCCCAATCGCGGGTCTCGTCGACCAAGGTCTCGCCGACATCGAAAAAGACTGCTTTCAGTGCCATGGGTATGTTGCTGCTGGAGGAACGAGGCTGACATAGTGGTGCATTCAGCGCTTGCTGTCGAGCGGATGCAAACCGTCCGCGGCTGGCAGCTATCCGGTTGCGGTGATACGGACTCCTTGCGGTGACGCGGGCATCACATAGGCTCACTTGGGCATGGCCGGTGTCTTACCGACGGCTGACCTGTGCAAAGCTCACCGCAATTGAGCCACGTGAGGTCATTCCGCGCGATTCGAAAACGGTTGTGTCACGATCCGCTCGCCCCAAAGGCGCATAAAGATCCGGCCGGCGCGCCCGTAGCCATTGCTGCCCTGCGCTCGTGGCAATCAGGCCTGGATCAACGTTAGCAGCGACGATGATGCCCTCCGCAGAGGTGTCGTTAATGCAGGCGTCGCTTACGCAGACGCTCTCGGTCAGAATGCGGCCGCAGGGATCGACGATCATCCCAGCTCCGGGTGCGAACTCGTTGTTACCCAGCTCAAGCCCATCGCAGAAGACGGCGAAGATGCCGTTATCCGCTGCCCGCGCGGGCAGCCAAGCACGTAACCAATCCGTCGCGTCGTGCCGTGCCCGCACACCTGCCTCACCTGCAACGTCATCAGTAGTCGTAGCGCTTGCGGTCCGATCACCAATCGCGCCGCCCGTGGCCCTCGCTGCACCCGCCTGCGCCCCGCGATGCCGCCATTGTTCCGCCGACACCGGCTGCAGGACGCGTCCCGCTCCGCGCTGCGCTGAGTAACTCCGGTGTGGCGCAACGAGCAGCGTAGCGCCCATCAGTGCGGTCATGCGCACGTTCTCGATCAGATAAGCATCGCCACCAATCAGGACTCCAACGCGAACACCCCACGCCGTATCGAAGACGGTGAAACGATCTCCGCTCACAATGCGTCGATGTTCGTATGCATGCAGCTTACGGTGGCAATGACGGACGCCACCGGGCAGGCACACCGCGTAACTATTGAACAGACGGCCATCCTGTGAGCGCTCGATGAAGCCCACGCCAGCAGCCACCCCTGTGCGCTCGACGGCATCTGCCACTGCGCCCATCATTGGCCCGTCGAGCGGTTCAGCGAGTGCTTCGAGTTCATCGCGATGCAACTTCGCGAGGCTGCCATAGCCCACAAGACAGGCCTCCGGAAACACGGCGAGGTCAACCTTGTCACGAGCCGCAAGCGCCAGCCACGCAGCGATCCGCGCGACGTTCTGCGCAGGCTCTCCGCGACGGGACCGCAATGGAATCGATGCAACGCGCAGCATGGGACTAGACGAGGATGACATCGCCACCACCTGAAAAGACAGAACGGTTCCATTGGACCGCCGGGCATTCGATAAGTAAAATGAATATTCCGATATGTTCGATTACTTTACAGAATGGAACTGAAACTGCTGCGCGCCTTTCTCACCGTGGCCGAACTGCGCCACTTCGGCCACGCCGCGGAGGTCCTGTGCGTGAGCCAACCGGCGCTTAGCAAACAGATCGTCGCGCTGGAAGACAGCCTTGGCGCACGGCTTTTCGAGCGCGGCCGGCACGGCGCCGAACTCACCACTTTCGGCGCCGGATTTCTACCCGACGCTCAGTCGCTCGTGCGCGATGCCGATGAGGTTCTCACCCGGGCGCGCGAATCGAGCAGCGGCACGCGCGGTTATTTGCGAGTCGGCCTCGGACTCTCGACCTTGACGCTCGCACCGCAACTGATTGCCGAATTCCGCCGGCAGTATCCGAAGGTCAGCGTCACATTGAACGATCTGTCGTCCGCGGAGCAAGGCAGACGGCTGCTTGCCGGCAAGCTGGACGTCGGCTTCCTGCGTTTGCCGGCAGACAGTGGCCTCGACGCCTTTCCGGTGCTGGACGAAGCGCTCGCGCTAGCGGTGCCGCAACACGCGCGCTGGAAACGCATCCCGGCCAATCTCGAGGAATTGAATGAGCAGGGGTTTATCGGCCTTGCGCGCGGCCGTGGCCCGGGACTCGCGGCGCAGATTGACCGCTGGTGCAGCGAGCATGGCTTCGTGCCGCGAGTGACCCAGCAGGCTGACGATATCCAGACCGTTCTTGCTGCGGTCGCGGCGGGAGTCGGCGCGGCGTTTCTACCCTCACGCACGCAATACCTGCTGCGCGATGCGCGTGTGCTGCCCCTACGCGGCACGGCAGCACAATGGCAGGTTGGCCTCGCGTGGCCGGCGGAACGGGATGATCCGGTAATGACGCGCTTCATTGAATTCGTGCGCGCGACCGTGAAGTACCGGGCTTGAAGCAGCAAAGCACGGCGCAACCGCGCACACTGCACACGACTAAAGCGATCCTTCCAAACGCGCTATCGCAGCACCGCCGGCCTGACCGTCTTCACCCGCTGCGAAGCACTGCGGCGAGCCATGAGCTTCTTGAACCAGATAACAAGGCCGGTCGCACTCAGCAACGCCACCATCACACCCATGAAGCTGACCAGAATGCGTCCCGGTAGTCCAAAGATGCGCCCCGAATGCAGTGAGAACTGCGCCTGCATAAAGGTATCGCCAGCGGTTCCACGACCCGGCACCGCCCCCCCGACTTCATGTCCAGTCCTCGCGTCCCAGTAGAGCCAGGCATTGCCGAGACTGCCGTCCGCATAATCACCGCCGGGTTTAAAATAGCCCACCCCGTACAGGTTGAGCGAAGCAATCTCAAACGTCGCACCGGGTTCGGCATTCAGCTTCATCCGGTGTCCGGCGGCGCTTGCCAGTTCGACAATACGCTCGCGACTCAGGGGCTTCGCGCTGGCCGGATGCGGTGCCAGCAGTTCGGGATTGGTTTCCGGTCCGGGTGTCAGTCTGGAAAAAATCGACACCACCGGACGCATGACGGGCCGTTCGAGATTCATCGAAATCGACGTCACCGCAATCACGCCCAGCAGACCCCACACCCATACCCCACCTGAGCGATGCAGGTCGAACACCAGCGCATAGCCGCCGCGGCGCACGCGAAATGCGAACGACTTGCGCCACGTCCTGAGGCTCGGAAACGCGAGCACCAACGCAATCACGCTATCGAACAGCCAGACAATGGCGACGACCCCCAGCAGCCATACGCCAATGGCAATCCCGCTACCGGTGATGGGTAAATAAAGTGTGTAGTGGAACTGATAAAGGAACGGCATCAGGTTGAGCCGCCTGAGCGACAACGCGCCCCAGTCGCGGCGGCCCTGAATGATCCCTGTCGCCGGATCCACCGCGATCTGATTGAAGCCCAGCGTATAGGGCTGACCCGTTGCGGGATCGGGCCGGCCCTCGACACGCATCAGAAGCGTTCGGCCGGGCACCACGCCCAGCGGCAGATAGGTCACATGCACGCGAGGGTCAGCGGCTTCGACACGATTCGCAAGTTCAAGCGACGACAACGCAGGCGCCGGGGAGCGCGCGTAGAAGAACCCGGGGTTCAACGCCGCATCGAGTTCCTGGTTCCATGCGATGACGGCTCCTGTAAGACCGGAGACGAACAGGAACAGCGCGGTGCCGATGCCGAACCAGCGGTGCAGGCGAACAAGTATCGGTCTCATAGACGTAACGTCGGATGCATGCGGGCGCCTTGCCGCCATGGCGCGGGCATCACCATGCCCACGCACTGCAAGGCGCCGGCCACCGCATCTAGAACTGCATCGTGGCGCTGGCCACCGCGGTACGCGTCGGCGACGGCGCAACGTAATAGCCCCACGCCGTGGTCCAGTAGCGGCGGTTGAGCAGGTTGTTGATCCCCGCGCGGAACGTCACGTCCTTGCCGGCGATCCGCGTTTCGTACTTGCCGCTCACGTCGTACGTGACGTACGACGGCACGAACTGCGTATTGGCTGCGTCGACGGCCATGCTGCCGACGTACTTGCCGCCGAACGCAAGCGTGAGCGGGCGCAGATACGACGGGTTGTATTCGATCCGGCCTGTCGCCGTGAAGCGCGGCGCGCCGTAGACGCGCTTGCCTTCGATACTCGGGTCGTCGATATCCACCGCCTTTGCGTCGAGCCACATCACGCCGCCGAGCACGCGCCACTCGTTCGTGAGTGCCAGCCAGCCGCTCGCATCGACACCGGTGTAGCGTTTCGTGCCGTCCTGCACGTAGACGTTCTCGCTGTTGGTGTAGTCGTAACCTTGATCGACACGGAACAGTGCTACATCGGCGCCCCATTTCTTGTGATCTGTCTTGAAGCCGACTTCATACTGCTTGCTGCGCAACGGCCCATACGTGGCGGGATAATTGACGTTGGTGTTCGACGACGAACCGCCCTGCTCCAGCGACTCGACATAGCTCGCATAAATTGTGGAGTACGGATCAGTTTTGAACATCAGCGCGACAGTCGGCGTGACCGGATTGGCGCTGTATTGCGATGACACCGCACTGCTCGGATCGTAGACGTTCTCGCGGAACTGCGTGTAGCGCAAACCGAGCAGCGCGGAAAAGCGCGAGGTGAACTGCACGGTGTCACTTGCATACAGCGCGGCCTGAGTCGTGCGCGACTGCCGGTAAAGATCCTCGCCGATCCCGACCTCGGCATTCGTCAGCAAGCTGCTGCTATACAGATTGCCCGTGCCGAGGCTATAGCCTTCGTTCCAGCCTGTGCTGTTGCTGTACTCGCTCGTCTGCGACTGGAAGCCCGCACCGATGACGACATCGTGTTTGATGCTGCCGGTGTCGAACTGGCCCTGCACCATCGCATCGACGTTCTGGTAGAAGTAGCGCGTCATCGCCGCATAAAGCGTGTTCGAATAGTCGCCGGCGGCATCGGTCACGTACAGCAGGCTATCGGAGTTGGTACGGTTCTCCTTGGCGAAGCGATACTTCAGGCTCGCATGCCAGTTCCCGGAGAGACGATAGTCGAGGCCCGTACCAAACGAAGCCATCTCCGTCTCGTAGTAGTTCTGCGGCTGCGTGAGGTCGTGCGTGATCGTGCTGGCGTCGGGAATGCCGAGCCCCGAGCCGAACATCAGGCCGAACAGCGTGCCGTTGGTTTTGCGCTTCTGATAGAACGCGTCGGCGCTCCACGTCAGATCCGGGGTGATACGGAAGTCGAACGCGAGCGACGCCACCTGACGGCGCACATGACCATTCGCCTCGGCGGTGTTGCCGTCCTCGTTCACCAGGTTCAGGCGGTAACCGAAGCGGTCGTCGTTGCCAAAGCGGCCGCCCAGATCGACCTTCTCGCTGAACACGCCGGCCGACTCATAGCCGACCGAAATGCTGCGATACGGCTCGTCGGTCGGCCGCTTCAATACGTAGTTGACGATCCCGCCCGGCGAGCCGAAGCCATACATGAACCCTGACAGACCTTTGAGCAGTTGCACCTGTTCGAACGGTTCGAGCGAAAGATCCGTGTCCCAGGACGGAAAGCTCTGGCCGTCCACCTTGATGCCGTTGAGCGTGTCGATCGGCAAACCGCGCACGGTGAACATCGAGTTTTCGCTGATCCGGTTGCTGCTGCTGACCGATGTGGCCGGATCGTACGCGAACAGGTCGTTCGCTGTCGTTGCCATCAGGTCCTCAGCCTCTTCGCTCGTCACGACGTGGGTAGAGAACGGCGTGTCCACCTGTTTGCGCGTGCCCAGCGCGCCGGCGCTGACGCTGTCGGATTGCGTGGCCGGGTCGACCGCGGCGGTCACGGTGACGGCGGGCAGCGTCGTGACAGCGTCCGACGCGGCGACGGTTTGCGCCCAACCGGGCGTCGACAGCGTGGAAAGCGAAAGGCCGGCGCTCGCCAACAGCGCGGCGCTGAGAAGCGACGTGGTACGGGTCGAGCCGCGGACAAACGCCAGATGGCTGGCAGTGGACAGGTTCTGCATGTTCTATTGGTCGAGCGCAGGCGCAGGCCGACGCCCATGCAGCATGACTGCGCGGGACGCAAGCGCCTGTAGCGGGTGGTTGTTAAGCGGAAACAAAAATCTAAAACGCGAATGATAATGCGAGTTATTCTCATCTGCAAGAAAAATCTTGCAGAGAGCTTTCGGAGGGTGTGATGGGAATGCCTAAAGGCAAAGGGAAGCCGGGAGGGAGGCCTGGAAAGCTGGGGGGTGCATCTTGATGTGTCTCGAAGGCCACGCAGCGCGGCCCCCATCTAGCACATCGAGTCCTTAGAACCGGTATCCCAGCCCCAGAAAAACGATCACCGGATCCGCCGTGATGCGCGTCTTGTTGGACAACACCGTCTGACCATTGGCGGCCACGGCACTGACCGTCGCGTTCGTCTTCAGAAACAGATACGTCACCGACGCAGTCGCGTACCAGTTCTTGCTGATGTTGTAAGACGCGCCCACATCGAACGCAGGGTTCCACGACGGACTGAGCGAAGCCTTGACCTGTCCGCCCGGCCCGGCAATCTGCTGCAACGCGCCGCTGAATGTCGAATTGAGATTGGTGTGCGAGTACCAGGTATAGTTTCCGCCGACGCCGACAAACGGACGCAGCTTCGTCTGCGCGTCGAAGAAGTAGTACTTGAGGAACAGGATAGGCGCCCACGACCGGGTGGTGGCGAGCGGCGCCAGATTCCCCAGATTGAGGGATGGGCCGCCGGCGCCGAACGGCGCGGCGTTGCCTTGCGCATAGAGCTGGAGCTTGGGCGGAATACCCGTCGCAAGGTCGAATGCAATATTGTCGGTGATGAAATAAGTGGTCGAGAGTTCTAGCGTGAATGTGTTATGTATCTGACCACCCGTCCCCGACGATGTGAAGTTGCCGAAAGCCGAACTGCTCTGCAACGGTGTGGCGGAAGACGGACCAAAGTCGAGCCACGCCCCGCCTACGCTAGTAATGAGGCTTCCGGCGCTTTGCGCCATCGCGCCGGAACATATCGCGCTCGAGATTAACGCAGCACATGCGATTTTTTTAAGCATATCTCCTCCATTTTATTTCGGATTACATATCAATTGTTTTACACAAAGATTTTCGCCACCGTCCAGTCGTCGCTCAGAACTGCTCGATCGGGAGACTAGTCCCGCTCGACGAACCGCTGCGAATCGCCTCCAGAAGCGCATTCGCTTTGGGCAAGACCTTGTCGGCGTAGTAGCGCGCGGTGGCGAGCTTGGCACGATGGAAGTCCGGGTCTTCGTTTGCAGTGCCTTTCCGCGAAGCAACAAGTGCTGCGCGCCCCATCTGCCATCCGCCACACACGTAGCCGGTGAGCATCAGATAGTCGACGGAACTGGCCAGCGCTGCATCGGGTTCACTCGCCAATGCTTGCAGCATCCAGGCGGTGGCACTCTCGAGCGCGTCTACACCGGTCGCAAGCACAGGGCCGATGGATGCCACTTGCGTATCCTTGCTGTGCGCGAGTTCCGCCACGGCCTGACGCATCTCCGCAATCAGGGCAGCCATCGCCGCACCGCCATCCGAGGCAAGTTTGCGGCCTGCCAGGTCGGCGGCCTGAATGCCTGTCGTGCCTTCGTAGATCGGCGCGATTCGTGCGTCACGCAGGAACTGGCATGCGCCCGTCTCTTCGATGTAACCCATCCCGCCATGCACCTGCACACCCATCGACGCAATCTCGACGCCCAACTCCGTACACCACGCCTTGAGCACCGGAATCAGAAGATCGACACGCGCCTGGCGACCGGCACGCTCACCGGCGTCGGGGTCCCGATGCGCACGGTCCATATCCGCGGCCATCACATACGCGAAAGCGCGCATCGCTTCGATCTGCGACTTCATCGTCAGCAACATGCGCTGCACGTCAGGGTGATGAACGATGGCGACCGCACCACCCGATTTGCTGCTCGCGAGCCGTCCCTGCACACGTTCCTTCGCGTATTCGCGGGCCTGCTGATAAGCGCGCTCCGCGATCGCGAGTCCCTGGATGCCCACCTTCTGGCGCGCTTCGTTCATCATCGTGAACATATGCGCGAGACCTTTGTTCTCCTGTCCTACCAGATAGCCGATCGCCCCTCCCTGGTCGCCGAAGCTCATTACGCAGGTCGGACTCGCGTGAATGCCGAGCTTGTGTTCGAGAGAGACGCAGTGCGCGTCGTTGCGCTGGCCGCTCGAGCCATCGGCATTCAGCAGGAACTTGGGTACGACAAACAGCGATATGCCGCGCACACCCTCAGGCGCATCCGGCGTGCGTGCGAGGACGAGATGAATGACGTTATCCGTCATGTCGTGATCGCCCCACGTGATAAAAATCTTCTGACCGTAGAGACGATAGTGATCGCCATCTGGCACGGCCTTCGTGCGTACCGCAGCGAGATCCGAGCCCGCCTGCGGCTCGGTCAGATTCATGGTGCCCGTCCACTCACCGCTGATGAGCTTCGGCAAATAGTGTCCCTTAAGCTCTTCCGAGCCGTGCTGCCTTAGCGCCTCGGTAGCGCCCGCAGTCAACAAAGGACACAGCGCAAACGCCATATTCGACGAATTCCACATCTCGACAGTCGCCGCATGCAGCAACTCAGGCAGCCCCTGACCGCCGAACTCCGGGTCGCCGGAGAGCCCGCTCCAGCCACCTTCGGCAAACTGCCGGTAGGCCTTTGCGAAGCCGTCCGCAGCAACGACGCCGTCCTTCGACAGTTGCGCGCCCTGCTCGTCGCCGGACCTGTTAAGCGGTGCCAGCACTTCGGTCGCGAGCTTCGCCGCCTCGTCGAGCACAGCCTCGGCCAGTTCGGGACTCACGTCCTCGAAGCCCGGCAGCGAAGACAATTCGCCGAGACCGGCCAGTTCCGTCATAACGAAGCGCATGTCGCGCAGCGGTGCAAGATAGATGCTCATCATCGTCTCCAGAGTCAGTTTTGTTGCAGCTTGTCCAGCTCACCGGACAACTCCGGCAATACCTTGAAAAGATCGCCGACGATCCAGTAGTCGGCGACCTGAAAAATCGGCGCCTCTTCGTCCTTGTTGATCGCGACGATCACCTTCGAGTCCTTCATGCCGGCCAGATGCTGGATCGCCCCCGAGATGCCGACAGCGATATAGAGTTGCGGCGCGATGACCTTGCCGGTCTGGCCCACCTGATAGTCGTTCGGCACAAAACCGGCATCCACTGCGGCGCGCGACGCGCCGACCGCCGCGCCCAGCTTGTTGGCGATGTCCTCCAGCAGTGCGAAGTTTTCGCCGGAGCCCATACCCCGGCCGCCCGAAATCACCCTCTGCGCCGCAGTCAGTTCAGGACGCTCGGAGCGGGTCAGTTGCTGGCTCACGAAACGCGAACCGGCAACCTCGCCAGCTGGTGCGAGCGATTCGATTACCGCCGTACCGTCTTCGGCAGGCGCCGCCGCAAAGGCGGTCGTGCGTACGGTGATGACCTTGATGCGGTCCGCGCTTCGCACGGTAGCCAGGACGTTGCCGGCGTAGATGGGACGCACGAATACGTCGGCGGATTCGACCGCAACGATGTCTGAGATTTGTGCAACGTCTAGCAGTGCGGCCACGCGCGGCATCGCGTTCTTCGCGGTGGTCGTGGCGGGCGCCAGCACGTGGCTGTAATCAGGCGCTATCGTCGCGATCAGAGTGGCCAGATTCTCGGCCAGCGGATGCGCGTAGTGCGGCGCGTCGGCGACCCGCACGCGCTTCACGCCGGCGATGCGTGCAGCCTGTTCGGCTACGCTCGTGCATTGCGATCCGGCGACGAGCAAATCGATCTCCTCGCCAAGACGCGCAGCAGCGGTGACGGTGTTCAAGGTCGCCGCCTTCAGCGTCTGATTGTCGTGTTCTGCAAGAACGAGTATGGACATGATTCCCTCTTCCGTTTCAGATGACGTGCGCAACGTTCTTCAGCTTGGCCACGAGTTCCGCGGCATCGGCGACCCGCATGCCCGCCTCGCGTTTCACCGGCTCTGCGAGCTTAAGCGTCGTCAGCCGCGGCGCGATGTCGACGCCGAGTGCTGCGGGCGTCACGACCTCGAGCGGCTTCTTCTTCGCCTTCATGATGTTGGGCAGCGTCGCGTAGCGTGGTGTGTTGAGCCGGAGATCGGTGGTCACGACAGCCGGCAGATCGACCTCGAGCGTCTCGAGTCCGCCGTCGATCTCGCGCGTCACGCTCGCCTTGCCTGCCTCGACGCACACCTTCGAGGCGAAGGTTGCTTGCGGCCAGCCGAGCAGCGCCGCGAGCATCTGGCCGACCTGGTTCGCGTCGTCGTCGATTGCCTGCTTGCCGAGCATCACGAGTTGCGGCTGTTCCTTGTCCACCAGTGCCTTGAGCAGCTTCGCCACGGCGAGCGGCTGCAACTCCGCGTCGGTCTGAACGAGGATGCCGCGGTCAGCGCCTGTTGCCATCGCCGTACGCAGCGTTTCCTGGCAGCCCTGCACGCCGCACGACACAACAATCACTTCCGATGCCGCGCCGGCTTCTTTCAACCGCACCGCCTCCTCCACGCTGATTTCGTCGAAGGGATTCATCGACAGCTTCACGTTCGCGATATCGACAGCGCTGCCGTCAGCCTTTACGCGGACTCTCACGTTCGCGTCGACGACGCGTTTGACGGGAACCAATACTTTCATTGCCTGCTCCGATTGGATAAAGGATTCGCTCACACCGGCCACACGAAGCGGCCGCGCAAGGTTCCGTTCTGTTCGTCTGGGATACGCGCCGCCGGCCCGGTTTGTGCGCCGCAATGCGACGGGATGCGGTATACATGTCTCCTCCCTTAGGGCGGTTGGGCGTATCATTTCGTGAGCAAAACACCGGTTCACGCGAAGCCCGCCGAGGGGCTATCACCCGTGACCGGCCGGCCTGCCGCACCGTCGTCCAGTTGTGGAACTGCGCGTCTGCTCGCTGGAATCCATAGTGTCTGAGCGCAGCGCCGTGCAAAATCCCCCATAAAGGGGAGCACAACCACGTGGATGGGGGATAGCCGCCAGGGTCAACCCGAATGCCCGGAGCAGTTGATGCACGTGACAGAAGCGACAAAAGCGATAAAAACGCTGCCCACGCACAGGCCACCTCTCGTCCTTGCAACGAAGGTTTTTCCTCCTCGCCTGCCCGCCGGCCTGATCGATCGTCCGCGCCTCGCCTCTTTTGCTGCGCAGACCGAAACGAAGCGCCTGACGGTGATCAAGGCCCCCGCTGGATTCGGCAAGACCTCGCTCGCGCTCACCTGGCTCAACGCCCTCGCAACGAGCAGCGCGCGGATCGCCTGGCTAGCGCTCGATGCCGACGATGACGAGCCCGCCCGCTACTTCAATCACCTCGCGCACGCTTTGCGGCAAGCCTGTGGCAACGTCGGCACCTCCGTGATCGGCCTGACCGCCGACGCCTCGTTTGTGCCGGCGAATTCGCTTGCGTCGACGCTGATCAACGAGCTCATTGACGTCGACGACGAGGTCTACCTTTTCATCGACGACTACCATCTGATCAGCGAGGCGCCGATTCACGAAGCGATGGCGCTCTTCATCGCCAATATGCCCTCGCAAGTCCACGTGGTGCTTTGCACACGAACCGATCCGCCATTTCCCACCGCCAGGCTGCGGGCACGAAATGACCTGCTGGAAATCGACGCATCGACCTTGCGATTCAACTTCGACGAGACGCGCCGCTTCGTTGAACGCGAATGCCCCGGCAAGCTCATCGTCGCGGACGTGAAGTCGCTATTCGCGACCACCGAAGGCTGGGCAGCGGCGCTGCGCATCTCCGCTTCGGTGCTGGCCCGGGACGATCGCCCCCGGGGTTGGCAGGCAAGTGCTCCTACCGGTGCATCGAGGCCGCTGGCAGACTACCTCGAAGATATTCTGCAATCCTTACCTTCCGGGATGTTCGAGTTCATGCTGCGTACGGCGATACTCGATCGTTTGAGCGCGCCACTGTGTGAGGCAATCACCGGCGTCAAGCCGGGCCAGGCCATGCTGGATGCCATTGTTGCGCGCCAGTTGTTGCTGGAACCGCTGGACCTGGAAGGACACTGGTTCCGCTATCACCCGCTCATGGCCGAATATCTTCAACGCCGGCTGGAGGCTCTGTACCGGGGGGAAATCGCCGAGCTGCATCGCCGCGCATGTCAATGGTATGCAGGGCAGCACCAGTGGACCGACGCAGTCAGGCATGCCATCGCGGCCGGCGCAACCGACGATGCGATTCGCCTTATGGAACACTGTGCCAAGTCCCTCCTCAAAGGAGGCGATCTCCTCACGCTGGTCGGCTGGCAGCGTCAGTTCCCAGCCGACCTGATGCGCGCACAGACCACGGTCACGCTGGCCATCGCCTGGGGCACAGTACTCGCCCTGCGCTTCGACGATGCGGTGACGATGCTGGATTCGATTGAACGCGATGCCGCCGGCAGAGGCGCCGACGAAGACTATGTCCGCTGGGAGTGCGTCGCCCTTCGCTCAGCGCTGGCAGCGTTGCAGGACGACCCGCGAACAGCGCTCACGCTCGCGCAACAATATCTGGAGCGGCCCTCGCGCGATTCGTGGACCACCAATGCGGTCTCGAACGTAGCGCGCTTCGCGCACTGGAAAGCGGGCGATTTCGAGGCCCTTCACGCCACTCCATGGATTCCCGATTCGGTCGAAGAAGACCAGCGCAGTGTATTTTCCACCGTCTATCGGCTCTGCCTGCTCGGCCATGTGGAGATGCAGCAACTGCGCCTGCCACTCGCGGCGCGCCGTTTCAACGAAGCCATGGAGCTCGCCGAGCATCATTCGGGTCCGCAGTCGATAGCCGTAGCGCTATGCGCCCCCATGGTCGCGCAATTGCTGTATGAGCAGGGGCGGCTCGATGAAGCCGAAGCGCTGCTCGTCGAACACATGCCGGTTATCGACCTTGCCGTGTTTCTCGACAGCGTGCTGATCAGCTACCGCATCCTCATCCGGATCGCCGTGGCGCGTTCCAATTTTGCGCACGCGCAGTCGCTGCTCGACGCCGGCCAGGCGCTGGGGCAGGCACGTCACTGGGACCGGCTGGTGGCTGCTGCACTCTCCGAAAGAACCCGGCTCAATCTGGCAGAAGGCAGGCTCGCCGAAGCGGGCGCGTGCGTAACGCAGTTGCGTCAGTTGGCGAGCCCTGACGCCGCATCGTCCGCTCCGGTGTCGCTGGAGATCCTGAACTACCGTGACCTCGGCGCGGCGTGCCTCGCGATTCGGCGCCAGCAAAACGCGGAGGCGATCGGGATATTGAACGTTGCGCTGGAGCGTCTCGAGCAGCTCCACGGCACTTACCTTGCGCTGCGGCTGCGGACTCTCCTCGCGCTCGCGTGGCTGAACGCAGGCGAGCGCGAGCGGGCGTTAGAGATATTTCATGACGTTGCGACAGTCGCAGCGCCTGCTGGGCTTTGCCAGTCCATCATCGATCAAGGGCCGGAGATCGGCCCACTGTTGAAGCTCGCGCGCGACAGCGTACGTACCGCAGCCAGAGCAGCGGAAATCGTGACATGGCTAGACCGACTGCTCGACAGGTGGCGAGCCCAGCACGAACCCAGTAGCCAGCCCAGGCGGGACAGCGAGCCCGAGCGCCTCAGTTCGCGAGAGCGCGGCATCGTCGAGTTGATCGCACAGGGACAGTCGAACAAGGAAATCGCGCGCACGCTCGGGATCACACCTGAAACGGTCAAGTCGCACGTCAAAAGCATCTTTACCAAACTGGACGTCGACAAACGCGCTCAGGCCGTCGCGCGCGCGCAGGCGCTCGGCCTGGTCAAACAGGGCTAGGGTACGCTCGCTCGAATTGGACACCGCCGGGCTCACCGCGAGAAAAGAAACACACATGCGTGGATCAGGACGCCCACTGTGCCGCCCACGAAGGTGCCGTTGATTCGAATGAACTGCAGGTCCCGGCCTATTTCGGCCTCGAGCTTCCCACTCACCTCCTTCGCGTCCCAGCCTTTCACGACGTCTGTGATGAGCGCCGATAACTGATGGCGGTGGCGTAGCACGAGCAGGTTGGCAATATCAAGCCACCAGGCGTTCAACTTTTTCTGAATGGATGGCTCGCTCAACACGCCTTTTCCCATGGACACGAAGGTGCTGGAAAGCATATCGCGCACGACCGAGTGTTTGCTGCCAAGATCGGCAAGCACATATGCACGGACGTGATCGAGCAGGACACCGTAATACCCGCCGTCTTCAAGATGCCGAATGCAATCGCGCAGCAACAGCCGGCCAAAGCGGCGATAGGCTGCTGAGCTCCTCATCTCGCCGGCCAGATCTTGCACCGCCACGTCGAACCGGCGCCGAAGCTCGTGCTCCGGATTCGCCACTACCTCACGCATGAGCGCGATGATACCCTCGACAAACTTGTTGACGATGTATGCATCCAGCGTCGGCAAGGTGAATTTCGAGGCCTCGCTGAACTTCGCCTTGATCAGGCCCACGTTGTTACTCAACCAGCTTTCCATGACGCTCAATCCGCGGTCCAGCAACGGCTGATGACGGTTGCCGTCGGTGAGGATATCCAGGACTTCCGCCGCCAACCGCGAGACGTCGAGCGTACGCAATTGCGGGATCACGATTCGATCGAAGAAGTGTTCGATGTCGGCTTCGTCCATATCATCGAGCAATCGCGGAAGCGAGCCTGCCACTACATCCGCGATCGTCGCGCTGTTTTCGCGTACTGCCAGCCACCCGGCCAGCGCCTGCGCCGCGTTGAAACCACTGAGCCGCCCGACGATGACTTCGGGCGTCAAAAAGTTTTCCTCGATGAAGCTGCCCAGACTCTCGGCGATGCGCTGCTGGTTCTTCGGGATGATGGCGGTGTGCGGGATCGGGATGCCGCATGGATGCCGGAACAACGCGACGACCGCATACCAGTCCGCGATCGCACCGACCGTACCCGCCTCGGCAAAAGCACGCGGCCACGCGAGCCACGGATGCGCCGTCTGCCAGGCCACGCAGGCGATCAATAGCGCGATCATCGCCGCGAGCAGACAGGTTGCCGTCGTGCGCATACGCGTCAGCCGAACGAGCTTCTCGTCCGCAGTGGCTTGGGCCGTTGCACGCCCGGCATTCCCGTCGCTCCCAGTCACACGGTTCAACTGGCCTCCTGACGCAGGAATCGTTTTACCGCCGGTGCAACTTCCCTGGCCCGCGTGATCAGGAACAGATGACCGTCATCGATCACTTGCAGCGTCGCGTTTCGAATCCTTGCTGCGAGGATCTTGGCGTTGGCGAGCGGCACGATCGGATCGTCGTTTCCATGCATGACGAGCGTCGTTTGCCGAAGCCCGCCCAGCCAGGGCAGGCTGCTCCAACCTGATGCAGCCAGCAACTGGTAGAGGTAACCGCGGCCGCGCGGCGCCTGGATATGACGGCTGTGTTCCTCGAGCAGCGCAGCGTCGTGCCGGTATGCGCCACCGTATATCTCAGCGCCGATCTGCTTCAGGTAAGACGGGTCGGTATAGCGCCGTGGCCCGACCAGTTTTGACAGTACCGACAGCCGCGCCGGCACCATGATCACGCCGGGGGACGTGGCGGCGAGAATCAACCTGCGGCAGCGTTTGGGGTAGAGGTGTGCAAACTGCTGGGCCAACGCCCCACCCCACGATACGCCGAGCACGTCGACAGGATCGGTGTACCCGAGCCGCGTCAGCAGCTTGTCGGCCAGCACGGCGAGCGTCGAGAACCGGTACGGCAGCAACGGAGCGGGCGAGCCGCCAACGCCTGGGACATCGAAAACGATGACGGTCACGTCATCCAGCGCCGCAACGAACGGCTCAACGAGTTCGAGATTCGCGCCAATGCCGTTGAACAGGAGCAGCGGCGGCGAGGCATCGCTGCCCCGCCGGACTGCAACACGCAGCAACTGGCCGTCCAGGTCGATCGTCTGGATCTGCATGGCGTCGACAAACTCCGGGCTTGTTTGTAGGTTGGTCATCCGGTGGGTTCCATGGTTAGACGGTTCGCCTGGTTACGCCTGGCTATGTTACGACGGCGGCTCGCATAAGCCCGTTCGATCACTTCGTGGGCTGCACGAGTGCTTTCAGTTCCTCCACATGCTCCGCAAAGCGCTTCGTGACGACAGCGATACTATCGGTTTGCGCGCGGTATGCCGCATCCGCGAGTTCCTGCATGTCCACGAAGGCCTTTTGCAGCGCCTTTTGAACGCCCTCTCCCGTGGCCGTTGCGGATTCGCTGCCTGGCGTCCTCAGGCGGGTCACGAGCGATTGCAGTTCGTTCATCGTCGAACGCGCGATATCGACCTGCTTTTGACCGAGCTGCTGAACACCGGCGAGCGCCGTCATATTCGCCTCGGCAAGCGCTTCGATGTCCTTACGGCGCGATTCGAGGATGGCGGCAACATCGACGCCCGGCAGCTTGAACTGCGTGATGAGCTTCGTATATTCGCCAAAAAGATTGTTAGGATGGGTTGCTGTCATGATGACTCCGTTAAGGTAGTTACAAAAAAAATGGATTTCACTATCCGGCGATGACGCCGTTTAGGGTTCCAAAACATAGGTTCCAGGGGCTTTCACACCCGCCGGATGCCGTTCGCTGCCAAGGGCTGCTGGCGCTGCCCGTCTTTCACCGGACCGGGCGACCAGCCAGTCTCTCCAGTTACCCCACCAGGTGTCCGCTTCTGGCTTTGCGCCGGCGAGCCAGGCATCGGCGTTCGCGGGTAACTCGGGGTTGAGGTAGTACTTCGACTTCGGATTGCCGGGCGGGTTGATCAGGCTCTGGATATGGCCGCTCGAACTCAGGATGAAGCGGGTGTTGCCACCAAACGTCTTCGCGGTGTTGTACACGCCCTTCCACGGCGTAATGTGATCCGTCATGCCTGCCACTACGTACTTGTCGCAGGTGACCTGGGACAGGTCGATCGGCGTGCCCAGCACCGTCAGCGCGCCCGGCTTGCTGAAAAGGTTCTGCGTGAAAATGTCGAGCAATTGCCCATGCATCTTCGCCGGCAGCCGGGTCGCATCGTTGTTCCAGTAAAGGATGTCGAAAGCTGGCGGTGCGTTGCCCAGCAGGTAGTTGTTGACCCAGTAGTTCCACACCAGATCGTTGGGCCGCATCCAGGCGAACACACGTCCCATTTCCTCGCCTGCCAGCACCCCACGCGAGGTGCTGTGCTGCTTGGCCGCCGCAATGGCCTCAGGAGTGGCGAACAGACCAAGCTGCGAATCGGCGCTGTTATCGAGCACGGCCACCATCAGCGTCGCGGCGTTGACCGTCTTGTCGCCCCGGCTCGCGAGATGTCCGAGCAAGGCCGAAATGGCCATCGCACCCGAGCAGGCGCCGTGCAGGTTGACATCGTCGCAGCCGGTGATCTCACGCACCGCCGTAATGGCTTCCACGAGTGCAGTGACATACGTGTCCAGATCCCAGTGGCTTTGAGCCGCGGTCGGATTGCGCCAGCTGACGACGAATACCTGAAGCTCGTTTTTGACCAGATAGTCGACAATGCTCTTGCCCTCGGAGAGATCGAAGATATAAAACTTGTTGATCTGAGGCGGGACGATCAGTTGCGGCCGGCCATAGACCTGCTGTGTCGTTGGCGCGTACTGGATCAACTCCAGCACCTCGTTACGAAAAACCACCGCGCCCGTGGACGTAGCGAGGTTCTTGCCCACCCCGAAAGCCGTCTTGTTGACCTGCGCGGGCATGCCGTGATTCTTGAGCAGGTCCATCATGAGGTTGTTGCAGCCATCCATCAGGCTGGCGCCACCCGTATCGACAACCTTTTTGAGCGCCGCGGGATTGCCCAGCAACGTATTCGTCGGCGATGCCGCGTCCGTGAAGAGCGACATCACAAACTTCGCACGCTCCTTGTTGGCAGGATCCAGCGCCGAGCGCTCGACGAAACCCGCAAGCGCATCGCGCCATGCGAGGTAGCCTTGCAACGTCGCACGATACATAAAGTTGTTCTGCCACGCGGCGTCGGTAAAGCGTTTGTCGCCCTTCGGCGGCGTAGCGTCGCCGCCACCCGAGAAAAGCTTCAAAACCTCGCGGGCGAAAGCCGCCTCCTGCTCCATGACCAACGCGGGTTGCCGCAGCGCCTGAGTGCCGATTTTCTGCGCGGTGGCGACGATATCGCACGCCCGCAAACCGACAAAGGGATTGGGACCCAGCATGCCCTCCGCAGCTGACGCCGCGAGTTCATCGGCCGTCTCGTTTTGCGGGCTTTGCTTCGCGTTTTTCTGCGGGCTTTCAGTGGTTTTCGCCATTTTGCTGCTCCTTCAGGAAGCGCTTGCGCCTCACCGAACGTCGTGGGTCACGCGATCAGCATCGCGAGGGTTTCTGCAATCAGGGCCGGCTTGTCTTCGCCGTCGATCTGCAGTTCGTTCATTGTCTTGATGAGGATGCGGCCGCCGCCCTTGCTCTCCGCCGACACGAGCGTCACGCGACTGCGCACACGCGCACCGGCCTTCACAGGGGTCATGAAACGCACCTTCTCGAGACCGTAGTTAAGGCCCGCGGAAGCGTCCTTTGGAACGACACCGATTTCGATCGCGAAGCCGCCAAGCAATGACAAGGTCAGATAGCCGTGTGCGATCGTTCCGCCGAACGGGCTCTCGCGCTTCGCACGTTCCTCGTCTACGTGGATCCACTGCCTGTCGCCCGTACACTCGGCGAACGCGTTGATGCGCGCCTGATCGACGACCACCCAGTTCGACACGCCTAACTCGACGCCCACGAACTCGTTGATATTGGCAACGCTGTAATTTTCCAGACTCATCTTTTGCACTCCTTGAAATTTGCTTGCCGATCAGGCGAACTGCTCGCGCAGCCACTTCTTGTTGGTCTTGCCGACGCTCGTCTTTGCCAGCGCGTCGACGAACTTCACGACCTGAGGCACCGCATATTTCGATATCTTTCCGGATGTGCTAAACGACAGGACGTGCTGCTTGATGTCGTCTTCCGTGACGGCTGCGCCTTCCTTGAGCACGACCAGAGCTACTGGCCGCTCGCCCCACTTGTCGTCCTTGATGCCGATCACCGCCACTTCCGACACACCGTCATATCGCGAGATCAGGTTTTCTATCTCCAGCGACGACACCCACTCGCCGCCCGACTTGATTACGTCCTTGAGACGGTCGGTGATCTGTACGTTGCCGGTCGAATCGACATTGGCAATATCCTGGGTATGCAGATAACCGCCGGCCCAAAGCTGCGCCGAAGCCTCCGGATTGTTCAGATAGCCCTGCGTGAGCCACGGTGCCCGCGCAACGATCTCGCCAGTGGCTACACCGTCGTGCGCGAGTTCGTCCATGTTCTCGTCGACGACGCGCAGGTCGACGAGCGGCACTGGCCGGCCGGTCTTGCAGCGCAGGCGCAGTTGCTCGTCCTCGTCGAGGTTTTCGGCGCCGGGAGGAAGTTGCGCCAGACTGAGCACCGGGCACGTTTCAGACATCCCGTATCCAACGAACACGTCAATTCCGCGATCCAGCGCCGCCTTGGCAAGGCCTTGCGGCAAAGCGCCACCTCCGATGATGATCTTCCACCGGCCCATGTCCGTCGCCTTGCCCTCCTCGCACGAGAGCAGCATGTGCAAGATCGTGCCGACGCAATGCGAGAACGTGACGTTCTCTTCACGCACGAGTCGCGCGAGCCGGTCCGGCAAATAGCGGCCGGGATAAACCTGCTTCACCCCCAGCACTGTGGCGATATACGGCATGCCCCATGCGTGGACGTGAAACATCGGGGTAAGCGGCATGTACACGTCGCCACGATGGAAACGCTGCCCCGAGACTGGGCTCGCCAGTGCCGCCATCAGCGTGAGGGTGTGCAGAACCAGTTGCCGATGCGTAAAGTAGACGCCCTTGGGAAGGCCGGTCGTACCTGTGGTGTAAAACGTCGTTGCGCGCGTGTTTTCGTCGAAGTCCGGGAACGTATAGCTCGTGCTATGCGCCGCCAGCATCGCCTCGTATTCAGCTGAAAAGGAAATGCTGTGTGCAGACGCTTCGCTGCCCGGCTCATTGATCCAGATAAAGGTGCGCACTGTTTCCAGCTGGTCCTTGATCGATTCGACGACAGGCAGAAAATCCGTGTGAACCAGCAGGACGTCAGCACCGGCGTGATTGATCGTGTAGGCAATTTCCGCCGCGGACAGACGCACGTTCACGGTCTGCAAAACCGCGCCCATCATCGGGACAGCGAAATAGCATTCGAGGTAGCGGTGACTATCCCAATCCATTACGCCGACGGTGCTGCCGTGCTGCACGCCAAGCTCGCTCAGTCCGTTGGCCAGCCGGGCGATCCGCTCGCGCAACGTTGAATAGGTCATCCGGAACTGATCCCGATAGACGATCTCCTCGTCCTGCGACTGAACAAATGGTGTGAGTAAAAGCTGTTTGATCAGCAACGGATACGCGTAGGCCGTGGAGTCTGGCGTCTTGATTTCGTCCTGCATGTGTCTCTCCTTGAGTCCCCAAATGGATTGCAGGCGACTATTGATCTATTTGTTTTTTTGGCCTGCTGTGCTAATGCGTTGGGAGAATCATGCAAGTGCCGGGACACGGGATGTACCCCCTGAATGGGGGAGTGCCGGCGAACCAGGTGGGGGAGACAGGCGGTAGATGCGGGCCTCGGGGAGGCCACGGCCCTTGCTGGGCGCGGGTTGGCGGGAAAGCAGCGGAAACGCGGCGCGCTACGGCCGCCGGCGCGCCGCCGCTCTTTTCCGTCCGCTTATACGACGAGATTCGGCAAAATCGCGTGCGCGTTCTGCCATTCGATCTTCGCGAGCGCTGCGGCACTCATCCCGGAAGCTCGCAGCCCATTGGCGGTGTCCAGCGGCGATGCGGCGGGGAAATCCGAGCCGAACAGGATCCTTTCGGGCGGCATCAGCGCCGTCAGCGACGGCAGCGAATACTGGTTCCACGCCTGTGCGGTGTCGAAGTACAGCTTCTGGATCAGCGCTATGCCACCGCCCGGTTCGGCTTTCATCAGATCCGGATCTCCCGACACCATGCGAGCGAAACGGAAAGTTAGAAACGGCACATCGCCACCGCCATGAGAAAAGATAAAGCGGATGTTAGGATAGCGAATCGTAGTGTGATTCATCAGCAGACTGGCGATGGTGCGCGAGGTCTCGGTACCATATTCCACCACGATGTCAGGCACTTTAGGCACGACATTCGTGCAGCATGCCGGCTGCAGCGGATGAACGAAGACCGTGGCCTTGCGGCGCTCGAGTTCTTCCATCACCGGCGCAAATGCCGGGTCGCCGAGATACTTCGTACCGTAGCTCGTCATCATGCCGACGCCTTGCGCCTTCAGCGTGTCGAGGCCGTACGCGATCTCGGCAAGCGTGCTGTCGATGTCGGGCAGCGGCAACGTCGTGAACATGCCGAAACGCCCCTTGTAATCCGCGACCATGCGGGCCTGAAACTCGTTGCAATCGCGAGCGAGGGCCTTCGCCTGATCATAGTCGCCGAAGAAGATACCCGGATCGCTGGTCGATACCACAGCGGTCGCAATGCCGCCCGCGTCCATCGCGTCAAGCGACTTCTGAACCGTCCACGACTGATTGAAGACCTGATTGGTGCGGCGCCCCAGCATCATCGCAAGCAGTGCGGGCGACGTGTAATGATGATGCACGTCGACGATTCGCGCCGCTGGCCTGGTCTGCTGCGCCCACACATCGCCGCTGATCGCGAGCCCCATCCCAAGCGCAGCGGCGGCGCCGAGAAAACCGCGGCGCCCAGCGCCGTGCGCGGGCAGTGCGTGATGCTGTGTGTGGGTATGCGGATGCGAGAGTCCGCAGCCGCAAGGTGGCGCGGCCGGGCGTAGATCGAGCCGGCTCCATTTTTTCAGCATATGTGTCTCCGTTGTCGGCAGGAGCTATCTATCGCTTTGGCGATTGCTCCTGTTCCATGCAACATCGTTGCGGTCGACCGCCTGATTCGCTATTGCAGCGAAGCGGCCGCTTTCAAGGCTGTCTGGCCGTCCTGCGCCGGCGACGCACCGCTGACACCCACGGCCCCCACGATCTTCCCGTCATAAACGAGTGGCTGACCACCATCGGCGGGCAGCATGTCCGGCAGTGCCAGCACATTGAGTTGTCCTGCGGCTATCCGATCCGCAAAGCCCTTGCTGGGGCCCTGAAACATCAGCGCTGTGCGAGCCTTGCCGAGCGCCATCTGCACACCTGCCAGTTGCGCGTCGTCCATGCGTACGAAAGCCAGCAGGTTACCGCCGTCGTCCACTACCGCAATCGACTGGCGCAACTGGTTACCTTTCGCCGCTGCCAACGCGGCTTCGACTATGCCTTGCGCGCCGGCTAGCGTGAGCACCTTCCTGTCTGCGACCTGGGCCTGCGCGCCATGCGCGAGCGCCAGCAGAAGCAGGAAAGACATTGTCCGATTACGCATGTTGTCTCCGTTCACCGATAGAAGCTTCGAACAGGAAAATCGGCTCTTTTCTTTCCGGAGCCTCGCACTCCTCATTGCGTCAGAGCCAGCGGCTGGCGCCGGTTGCCAATGTTCTGGAGTAGCGGCAACGCCTTCGCCAGCGCCGGATTGTCGTTGCCGATCTTCCACGCGAGGTGCAGTTCCACGAGTTTCACGGGATCAATACCGTCGATCTCGCGAAATACAATGCCTTCGTAGCACAGCCGGCTGGCGGTCTCCGGCACGAGCGCCGCACCCAGGCCCGAGCGAACCACGGCCAGCATCGAGTGGACCTGGCTCACCTGCTGACCGTATTTCGGCGTCGCGCCGACGCGGGCGAATACATGCCGAACCAGTTCATGAAAGTACTGCGCTTCGTCGGGCGAATACATCACCATCGCCCGGCCATTGAAGTCCCGCAGATGCAGCGTCTTGCGCCGCGCTAGCGGGTCCTCGAGCGGAAGCGCGGCCACCAGCGATTCGCGCGCCACGCATACACTGTCCAGATCGTCGCAATCAGGCGGCAGCCGACGCAGCAGACCGACGTCCAGCTGGCCGTTTTCCAGAGCCTCCACCTGCGAGCGGCTAACCATTTCGCGCAACTCCAGGTCGACGCCTGGCAGCGTTCGCCGCAACTGCCCCAGCATCTCCGGCAGATACTCGTAGCCGGCGGCTGCCGTGAAGCCAATCACGATCCGCCCTGCCTCACCCTGCCCAGTCCTCAGTGCCGACAGGCGCGCCCTCTCGGCAAGACGCAAAATGGCGTGCGCCTCCGGCAACAGACTGCGTCCCGCAGGCGTCAGCCGCACCATGCGGTTTGTCCGGTTAAAGAGTGACGTCCCTATGCTGTGCTCGAACAGCTGGATCTGTCTGCTCAAGGGCGGTTGCGTCATGTGCAGCCGGGCAGCCGCCCGGCCGAAGTGCAGTTCTTCCGCAACCGTCACGAAACAGCGCAATTGATTCAGATCGAACACGAACATTCTCCTTCACGTCGCCGGCGGTGCACGCGCACGACACCCGGTCACCACCTGCATCGAGTCATGCTTATTCGTCGACGATCGAATTCTTCAGGACACCGATCTTCGATATCTCGACCTCCGCCGCATCGCCCGGCTTCATCCAGAGTGGCGGCTGACGATACGCTCCCACGCCACCCGTGGTCCCGGTGATGATCACGTCACCCGGCCTTAACTCGGTGAACGTGCTGATGTACTCGATCAAGGCGGGAATGCCGAAGATCAGATCGTCTGTGGTGGCGTGCTGCACGACCTCGCCATTCAGACGCGTCGTCAAGGAAAGCAGCGAGGGATCGCCCACTTCGTCGGTCGTGACGAGCCACGGTCCGAAGCTGCCTGTGCGCGGGAAATTCTTCCCAGGTATCAACTGGCTCGTGTGTCGTTGCCAATCGCGCACGCTGCCGTCGTTGTAGCAGGAATAACCTGCCACGTAATCCAGGGCATCCGCGGCTTTCACGTGGCGCGCGTTACGGCCGATCACGACCGCAAGTTCGCCTTCGAAATCGAGCTTTTCCGATGCGCGCGGACGTACGATGGCCGCGTTGTGCGCCGTTTGCGAATCGGCGAAACGGGTGAAAATCGTCGGCTTTTCCGGCGTTTCGCGCCCCGTTTCCTTCAGGTGTTCCAGGTAGTTGATGCCGATACAGAGGATCTTTCCCGGATCGGGCACCACCGGGAGGAATTCCACATCAGCCCATGCGTGAGTCGCTTTCGCATACCGGGTGATTGTCTGGATGGCGGCGAGGCTATCAAGCGCGAGCGCCTGTTTCAGCGTTGAACCGACTTCCGAAGCGTAAGGCGCCAGATCGACGACGCCTTCATTCACTACAACGCCAAACGACTCCTTGCCTGCATGGCGAAAACTCACGAGCTTCATGCCCATCTCCTGGAAAAAATCTGTTGTGTCCGCGACCGCATCGTTGCATGCTGCCGCCCGATCGACACGCGTCGTCGAACCGACTGGCAATGCAGCGAGAAGGTCTCCTTAGAATCTGTGCATCAGACCGATGCCACCGACGACCTGGCTGCGTGACGACGCAGGCTGTGCGTTACCGCCGTCGCCAGCCGATGCCACGGCATTGACGATGTCTCCGCCGCCGTTGATGCCGAGTGTTTGACCATTTGCCCGCTGAAAGCCTTCCATGGCATAGAGGGCCGTGGCTTTCGAAAGGCTGTAGACCTGACCGAAATTGATCTGGTTATATTGCGCGGCTGACGAAATCCGGTTTGCACTGGTCGCGCGCGTATAGGCGTAACCCGCTGCGAGATCGAACGCAGGGGTCACTTTGTAATGCAACACTGCACCGAACGTGTTGAAAATGGCCGTATCGGTAAATGAAGAGCGTATGCCCGGGATGTATTGGGTATTCGAATACATCAGGGACAAGTCCCATGCCGGACTGAACGTGTAGGCACCCGCCACCGCGAAGCGCTGCTGCGCTTGCGCCGTCTGGTATCCCACGTTGATGGCCGATATGCCGATCTGGGCGCCGTTATTCGAGGTGACCGACGACGCACCAAATGCCCCGCCGCCCGACGTCGAGTTGTTGACGCGCCAGATCGCGGCTGCGGCACCGATCGGACCGTTGATGTACTGCACACCAGCGCTCCACGACGAGCCGGCGTTGAAACTTCCCGCGACACCACCGAGGGCGTATTCGCCGCTAACGGTCAAGCCGTAGAAATTCGGCGACGTGTAGACGAGTGCGTTGTTCTCGTGAAAGTCGGTGTCCGTCCCATCAATATCGCCCGGGTGTGCGGCGTAGTAACCGGTCAGCCGCGGCTCCGGACTAAATGGCTGCAGCAGGGTGTAATAGGCCGAGTATTCGCGTCCCGCCGTGAACGTGCCGTATGTCTGATTCGTCAACCCAACATAGGCGAGCCGGCTGAACCCTAACCCCGAGGTCGACTCCGCACCGGTCGCGGCACTGAAACCCTGTTCCAACGTAAAGATGGCCTGCGTTCCTCCGCCGAGATCCTCGACGCCTTTAAAGCCAAGCCGATCTGCCGCAAAGACGCCCGTCGTCATCTTGACGAGAGAGCGGCCGCCACTCGTAGAACCGAGCGTAGTTGCACTGCTCTGATATCCAATTCCGTTATCCACAATGCCATACAACGTTACTGAGCTCTGAGCGTGTGCAACATTGGCCAATATCGACGCACCTGCCGCCATCCAGACAATCTTTCTCATTTCCGTCTCCGTTTTTCGATAGTAATAAGATGACCTAATTACTCTGAAAGTCTCACTCCTGATTTCTGCTATCTAATTAGTTATACTTATTTATATATCTACTTCTTATCCCGGCAATCTGGCAAAGTAACGGCGTGACATGTATTACCTGCCAGCCGGACTTCAACACCCTCCTCTTCGTTGGCTGGCCGGCCAGCCAACGGATATTCAGACTCGACTCAAGCCTGGATGAGGCCTGAGTCGGCGCAGCATTAGCCTCGTCCGAGGAACGACGGCATTTGCGATGCCATCACGCTCACGAACTGGACATTGGCGTCGAGGCTCATATTCGCGATCAACAAAACCGTATTGCCTACATTGGCAGCGTCCATCGTCGGTTCGACAGCCGTGGTTCCGTTCGGCTGAAGCACGCCCTTGGCCATGCGGGCGGTCATCGGGGTCGCTGCGTTGCCGATGTCGACCTGAGAACTCACGATGTCGAACGCACGACCGTCCAGACCGATGCACTTGGTCAGTCCCGTGACGGCGTGTTTCGATGTCGTATAAGGCGCGGAGCCAGGCCGCGGCACGTGAGCCGACAACGAGCCGTTATTGATGATGCGGCCGCCTCGCGGAGACTGGTCCCGCATCATGCGAAATGCTGCGTTGGCGCACAGAAACATCCCGTGGATGTTCACGTCGATGACCGCCGACCACTGCTCGAAGGTCACGTCACCGAAATTGGTTGCAGGCGAACCCGTACCGGCATTGTTGAAGAGGACGTCCAGTCTGCCGAACTCCGCTGCGACCCTGGCGAAAAGTGCTTGCACCTCGTCGGGCTTCGAAACATCCGTAGGCACAACCAGGCTACTGCCGCCCGCCAGACGCGCGGTCTCTTCCAGCGCGTCCTGACGGCGCCCCGCCAGCGCCACCGAATATCCGTTCTGCAGCAGCGCCGTGGCTACCGCTCGTCCCACACCGCTGCCGGCCCCTGTGACCACCGCAAATCTGTTCGCCATACTGAATTCCCGTTTGGAAGTTGTGTTATGTCCTGTTGATCGGCTCGGGCACCATGCCCCGCCGCTCCCCAATCTAATCCGGCAGGTCCAGGTTCGACCTGATGATGATGTCTGCTGTCGTGCGGTAATGCTCCATCAGCATCTCGATCGCCCGCGCGGGCGGCCCATCGATGGCGGCGTCTATCAAGGCCTTGTGCTCCTTGGTGACATCGCGCTCTGGATACGCCAGGCTCATTGACAGGTAGCGATAGCGCGCCGCGTGGTCGGTCATCAAAGAACAAAAATCGAGCAGCCATCGCGATGGACACGTGGCGATCAGCGCCATGTGAAACTGCTTGTGCGTGTCTTCCCACGGCGCGTTCTCCTGAAACACCTCAGGATCCGCCGACCGGTTGGTACGGGACAGCCGATGGCCCGCGAGTATCAGGTCCTCTTCCCATTTAGGCGTCCTGTGAGCCAGTGCCTCTCGCAGTGCGATGGACTCGACCCAGCAACGCGTGTTGGTCAACTCGCTCAATTCGCGTCGGGAAACCTGCGCGACAAAGAAGCCCTTCTGGTCGACTTTCTGAACAAAGCCTTCGGTGACCAGCTGATTGAGTGCCTCACGTATCGGCGTGCTGGTCACGCCATAACGTTGGCTGATCTCGTCGATTAAAAGTTTGGCCGCCGGCGTCAGTTTTCCGCACAGGATGTCTTGACGCAGCACCCTATAGACCGCACTTGTGCGCGTCGAGCTCGGGGCAGCCTTGGTATTTTGCGAAGGCAACATCAAAGATCCTCGTACTGCGCGATGGTCAGGCCAGCGTTCGTGTCCGTCACGTACATCAGGCCATTACGGTCAACGAACACGTCCGCGGACTGCGTGACAGGAACGGCACCTGGCCGGATATCGACCAGTGCCTGCGGTGCACCCGGGACGAGATGGCCGACTTCGCGCGGCCTGAAAGCATTGGAGATGTCGAACACACGAACGCCCGCATTGTGCCAGGTGGCAAAGATGAGATTTTCGCTCTGAAACGCACCGGGCCTGTTCTCATGGAGGTTATGAGGTCCAAACTTGCCTCCGACCGCGCAGTAGTTGAGCTCTTCAGGCTGCGGCAGCGTCGCGATCGAGATTGGGTTGCTCGTGTCACGAACGTCGAACACCCAGGTGTGCGCGAGACCTGCAGCGCAATTGGAACTGATCGCTTCGTCCGCGACGATGGCCAACTGGCGCCCGGGCAAAGGCAGCGGCGTATGCGTGCCTCCAGCGAAAGGCGGAGAGATGACCGTGTGGCTGATCAGCTTCGGCGCAACCGGATCGGTAAGGTCGTGGATGGTCAGCCCACCATCCCGCCAGGCGCCGAACAACTTGCCGTCGGCAGGAATGGCATGGTGCAGCGCCCAACGCTTGCCCTTCGGCCAGGTCGGCGTTTCCTCCGCTTCCCGGTTCATGCCGGGCAACGCCCAATGTCCTGCGAGCGTCGGCTTCGTAGGGTCGCTTACATCGAAGATCGCCAGAACGAAATCGGTGAAGCCGTGCAAATGGGCCGAAGCGTAGGCATAGCGGCCACCCGTCCACCACAGTCGATGCAATCCAATACCCTCGACAGGGCAAAAGCCGATTTCCCGCGGATTCGACGGGTCAGCGCCAATCTCGTAGATACGCAGGCCCGCGACGAATGGCTTCTCGCGACGGTTGAAGCTGTCGTCGATGGCGTTCGTAAAATAATCCTGTTGGCTCTGATAGCGCTGCAGCGCCCACACGTTCGCACTGTTGACGGCCAGCAGAAGATTGTCGTGCAGCTGCAGATGATGCGCACGGGTGTTCGGAGCACAGGCAATGAAGTTGACGGGCTTTGGATCTTTCGGGTTGCGAACATCTATGACCGAGATGCCATCGCTGAACATGTGACCGATATAGGCATGGCCGCGGTCCACCATGATCTGGACGCCGTCCGGACGCTTACCCTGATCGGTATGGCCTAAAAACGTCACGTTCGGAGAATGCGATATCGGGTACATCGTGAACCTCATCGGGTTTAATTCCAACAACCTGTCCAGTTACTTCAGCGCGGCGCGGCCTCGTTACGCGATCGATTCCAGCGAGCGGCGGCGAGTCTCCGGTCCAATCAGATGGAGTCCCGACGCGGCGATCGCCATCAAGGCCGCGATCGTGCCGAACACGACAGGAAGACCGTAAGTATGCTGGATCATCGGGAGCGCGGGAACAAAGCCAGCGGTGGCCAACCGCCCGATACCCGCCGCCATTCCAAAGCCGGATGCACGAGCCTGGGTTGGGAAGACCTCGGACGTGAAAATCTGCATCGTGTTGCCGCCTACCTGGTAGAAGAAGATCATCAGGAAGCCAGCCGCAATCAGTTGCATATCGGTCGAAGCGTTCGCGAAGACGATGGCAAACGCGCCGGAGCACAGGAACGCGATGAACGCGGTGCGTCGTCTTCCAAACCTGTCTAGGGCGTACATCATGAAGAGACTTGCGCAAGGCGCCGCCATCGTCATGCCGAACGTGTACGAAAGCGATCTGGTAATCGTGAAGCCTTTGCTGCTCATGATATTCGGCAGCCAGGTTCCGAGACCAATCGTGACGCAGAAGAACGCACTGAAACAGACCATCGCCGCAAGCAGCCGGACCCGATAGTCCCTCCACACCACAGCGAACGGATCGGTCGTGGTCGTGATCGCGACGTCCGAAAGCTCCTCGGAAGGTGAACCAAGACCCATCTTCTTGATGATCGCCAACGCTTCCTTGCCGCGCCCTTTGGCAGCAAGCCAGCGGGGAGACTCGGGTAGTGCGAACCGAAGCACGAACAGAACGAGCGCCGCGACGCCTATCGCCCCCCAGATGCCACGCCATCCGATGGATTCGCGGAAGTAAAGCGTGACCAGAAACGCCAATGGCCAGACCAGCGCGCCACCAATGAAGTGCACCAGGGCGAGGATCCGGCCGCGAATGTCTTTTGGCGCGTATTCGCCTGCGTAGGTAAATGCCAGCGGTTGCTCGGCTCCAAGGCCGAGGCCTGCGATGAAGCGCGTGACCAGCAGCCACATGACGGTCGGCGCCAGCGCGCTAGCGATCGTGGCAAGGCCAAACAGCAGCAGATTGAACTGGTACACCGCTTTGCGTCCGAAGCGGTCAGTAAATTGGCCCTGCAAAAATGTGCCAATCGCGAGACCGAATAGTTGCGCACTTCCCACCCATCCGAGCTGCGCCTGCGTCGCGAAATGCTGCCTCAGCATGTCCGGAATGAATGAACCGTAAATCGCGTAGTCGATTACATCAATGCAATAGCCGGCAGCAACGAGTGCAACGACCTTGACATGGGTCGGCGTGATTCGCGCTCCGTCCATCGTGTCTGAAACGAAAGCCTCGACTGTTCGCATTGTCTCCTCTCTTATTTTGGAAATACTGGTTGCCCGTGGCTGGGTGGGTTTGGACGCGCGGATCACCGTGCGCCTAAGCCGCTTGCCCGCCGAGGCATGAATATTTATTGTTCAGTATTTCGCGGTTAAATGTAGCATCCAAGAATTTTAGTGTCAAAATATATTTTGCGCTTTGCATGAGCGGCGCCCTGTCGGCGTCCGTTTTGCGTGCCGTCCTTTGTCGCGTTATGGATGGCGCGGGGCAGAGCCGGGAGAGCGAAACCTGGCCGGGGGTTTTGCGCCGATCGGCGTGCCGCCCGTCATGCCACTCCGCTCGTCAGCGGCGATCTCCGATGAGCTGTTTGAGCTGGCCCAACTCCTGGTCCGTCAGATCGGACAGCGGCGTACGTACCGGGCCGGCCGGACGGCCGACAGCTTTCATGCCGGCCTTGACGATGGAGACCGCGTAGCCGGCGCGGCGGTTGCGGATCAGCGTATAGGGCAGGACGAAATCGCGCAGTTCGCGCTGGACGAAGGCGTGATCGCGGGCACGCACCGCTGCGTAGAACTTCAATGCCCACTCCGGCAGAAAATTGAAAATCGCCGATGAATAGGTCGTCACGCCCATTTCGAGGTAAGGGAGCGCGTAGGTCTCGGCTGTCGGTAAGCCGCCTACGTAGGTGAGGCGATCGCCGAGACGGTTATAGACGCGCGTCATCCGGTCGATGTCGCCGACGCCATCCTTGTAGCCAATCAGGTTCGGACATTGATCCGCGATGTGCGCCACGGCGACGTCGTCCAGCATGGCGTTTCCGCGGCTGTAGACGGTAACCCCAAGCGAGGTTGCACGGCAGACGCGAATAGCGTGCTGCGCTACGCCGGCGGAATCGCATTCGGTGAGGTAAGGCGGGAACAGCAGGATGCCGTCGGCGCCGTTGGCCTCGGCCGCCTGGGCCAACTCGATCGCTTGCGCCGTGCCGCCGCCGGCCGGCGCGACGACGGGGACCTTGCCCGCCACCTGCTCGACAGCGGCCTTGATCACGCGGCTGGTTTCGGTGGGTGTCAGCGAAAAGAATTCGCCTGTGCCGCCGGCGGCGAACAGCCCCGCGACCGGGTAGCTGGACAGCCACTCGAGGTTGCTGCGGTAAGCAGCCTCGTCGAAGCCGTGATCCTGGTCGAAATGGGTAACCGGGAAGGACAGCAGGCCTGCGCTCAATGCATCGCGCAGTTCCTCTGGTGTGTAGTGGCTCATCAGCGTGATATCTCCATCAAGAATGATGGAGACTTTAGAAAGAAGATCGATTCACGTAAATTCCAAACAGTGAATCGATTGATACCTTTCCTGGATCGATCGCTGGGGTTGGGGTGATGGCGGGTCGATGTCCGCGGGTTAGGTCAAGTCAAAAGCTATGCTGCCAGCGGCCAACGCTCCAGCGCGATATGGCGGGTACGTCCGAGCAGGCTGTGCATCAACACGAACTCGCGGACGTTCCAACTGGCGGCTTCGATGGGACGTTTATCGATCCAGGGCATGCCGTAGGCGAGCGTCACGTGTGGTGTGAATTCCGACGTGAGGTCGAATCCTGCGTTTTGCAATGCGCCTACGAGTGCGTCGTGGAGCGTGTAGAGGCCAACCAGCCCCTCAGTACCTCCAAGCACCAGCGTTCCGGGCCGAGGTTTCTTTGCGAAAGTCAAAGCATGGTCGAATTCGACGCTGAACGGTTCCATTCTGATTGACGCGGCGGCTTTGATGGCTACGTCGACCAGCTCTTGCGGCAAGCCGCCTGCGAAATTCCCAAGGTGCTGCAGCGTGACGTGCAGGCGGTTGGCCGCGTGCGGCTTGCTCTTCGGACGCATCTCTCCGCACATTTGCTGCCCGAGTTTCGCGATGCCGGCCGCGGTATTGGCGTCGGGTAGGACTGCGAAGAACAGGCCGTCTGTCGCGACAGGTGGCGCCTCTAGCCCCGGCAACCAGAGTTGACCGGCATGATGCGCCCGAGACGATAAAGCAGGCATGTCGATGAATCTCCGTTCAATGGTGCGCCACGCTTTCCTGCGCCTTTGAAGGGCGTGCCGATTGCGGCGTTTTGAGTGGCTGGCTTACGGTGGATCGCCGGGTACGCGCGCCAAATTGCGGCTCAGCGTTCCACACTACCAAGTCCGTTTTCGTGGATCGGGCGCGTTGCCCTTGATACTGTACATCCATACAGTGTTGGTGGCAACATGGAATTGTTCTGTGGTGTGCACAGCGACACAGCTTGCGATGGATGGGGGGAAATGGTCCGCTCACCTGAACGGCGAGTGAGTCTTGTCGACGGCGCAGACGGTATCTGACGAGCCACTACGCTTGCTGCGCGCGCATACCGTCAGAAAATACCGTCAAATGGAACTTAAGCCCCCCTCACTCCCACTCAATCGTCGCCGGCGGCTTCCCCGAGATGTCGTACACAACCCGGTTAATCCCTCTTACTTCATTAATAATCCGGTTCGACACATGCCCGAGCAGTTCATGCGGCAGATGCGCCCAATGCGCGGTCATGAAGTCCAGCGTCTGCACAGCGCGCAGCGCTACAACATACTCATATGTGCGCCCATCGCCCATCACCCCTACGCTTTTGACCGGCAGAAACACCGCGAACGCCTGGCTCGTCAGGTCGTACCAAGACTTGCCGGTTTCCTTGTCGATGGTGGTACGCAGGGTCTCGATGAAAATCGCGTCCGCACGGCGCAGCAGATCCGCAAACTCGCGCTTGACCTCACCCAGAATCCGCACACCCAGCCCCGGACCCGGGAACGGATGGCGATAAACCATCGCCGGCGGCAAACCGAGCTTCACGCCAAGCTCGCGCACTTCGTCCTTGAACAGTTCACGCAGCGGCTCAAGCAGCTTCAGATTCAGCGTCTCCGGCAAGCCACCCACGTTATGGTGGCTCTTGATGGTCTGCGTGGCCTTCTTTCCCTTGCCAGCCGACTCGATCACATCCGGATAGATCGTCCCCTGCGCGAGCCACTTCGCATCCGTCAACTTCCCTGCTTCCGTCTGGAACACTTCGACGAATTCCGCGCCGATGATCTTGCGCTTGGCTTCCGGATCCGTCACACCAGCGAGCTTCGCCAGGAACACTTCGCTCGCGTCGACGTGAATGACCTTCACGCCGAGGTGATCCGCAAACGTCGCCATCACCTGCTCAGCCTCGTTCAAACGCAGCAGGCCGTGATCGACGAACACACAGGTCAGTTGATCGCCAATCGCACGATGCAGCAACGCAGCCGCCACCGACGAATCCACGCCACCCGACAGCCCCAGGATCACATGCTCGTTGCCGACCTGCTCGCGAATCTTCGCAACCGCTTCGTCGACGTAATGACCCATTTCCCAATCAGGCTGCGCGGCGCAAATCGTCAGCACGAAGCGTTCGAGCATCGCGCGGCCCTGCACCGTGTGCGTGACTTCTGGGTGCCATTGCAGGCCGTAGAAATGGCGCGCTTCGTCGGCCATTGCGGCGATCGGGCACGACTCCGTGGAGGCCATCAGCTGAAATCCCGGTGGCATTTCCAGCACCTTGTCGCCGTGGCTCATCCACACTTTCAGCATGCCGTGACCTTCCGGCGTGGTGAAGTCGCTGATGCCCTCGAGCAGGCTCGTATGGTTGCGTGCCCGCACTTCGGCGTAACCGAATTCGCGCACGTGGCCATTGTCGACCTTGCCGCCGAGCTGCTCGGCCATCGCCTGCATGCCGTAGCAGATGCCGAGCACCGGCACGCCGAGTTCGAACACCGCTTGCGGCACGCGCGGCGTATCGGTCTCGGTGACCGAGCTCGGGCCGCCCGACAGGATCACGCCCTTCGGCGCGAAGTCGCGAATGAAGGCCGCATCGACGTCGTACGGATGGATTTCCGAGTACACGTTCGCCTCGCGGACGCGACGTGCAATCAGTTGGGTGACTTGCGAACCGAAGTCGAGAATCAGGATCTTGTCATGCATGGCAGCGGACGGAATAAAAGTGGACGGATAAGGAAAGCCGCGCACAAGGCGCGGCGTTGAATTCAAGACGGAATCCGGAAGCTGCGGCAGGTGGCGTGGCGCCCCGGGCCTCAGCCATGAAACGGAGGCCGTGGCGCGCCGGGCGCATCCGCAGCGGAGCTGCGCGCTTCGGCGTCGCTCGCCGAGAGCGTTCCCGGACGGTTCGCCGCAGCGAAGTCTGGCTCGACCGGATGCCCGGTGGCGGGACTGATCGGGCTGGCGGGCCTCACGACAGGCGGTGCGACGGGTTCGACCACAGGCTCAGCCCGATAGCCCACCACATCGCGTCCCCTCGCTGCATCTTTCGCAGCTTGCCTTTCAGCACGCTCGGCAGCAGCGATCTCAGCGAGACGCAGCCGTTCGCGGCGCCGTACCGTGCGAGAGAGCCGCACACCGCCCAACCCCAGCACCACCAGCACGACCCCCGTCAGCACCGCGACCAGCTGACCGAAGCCGGTCAGTTCAGGCCGGTGCATGCCGATCAGCCAGACCACCATCAGCAGGCCCGTCAGCCAGTTGACATGCCCAACGACCTTGGCGACCGTCGAGGTCAGCGCGCCGTCGATCGAGGCATGGAAGGCCAGCCACGCGAGACCGATCAGCGCAATGCCGAGGCCTTGTCCAACCAGCGTGGGCTGCGTCTGCACCAGTTGCAGCGCGTTGTACAGCGAGGTCCACGGCGTCAGCAGGAACAGCACGCCGAACGCCAGCAGGAGCAAGGCATCGATGATCAGTACAGCACGCAGCAATGGCTTCATGGGCGATTAGTCCACGTGGTAGTTAGGCGCTTCCTTGGTGATCTGCACGTCGTGAACGTGCGACTCGCGCAGGCCGGCACCGGTGATCTGCACGAATTCAGCCTTGTCGTTCATCTCGGCGATGGTGCGGCAGCCGCAGTAGCCCATGCTGGCGCGCACGCCGCCGATCAGCTGGAACAGGATCGCCGTGACCGAGCCCTTGTAGGCGACGCGGCCTTCGATGCCTTCCGGCACCAGCTTGTCGATGTTCGCGGAGTTGTCCTGGAAGTAGCGGTCTGCTGCGCCGTCCTTCATCGCGCCGACCGAACCCATGCCACGATACGACTTGTACTGGCGGCCCTGATACAGGAACACGTCGCCCGGCGATTCTTCGGTGCCGGCGAACATGCTGCCCATCATCACCGCGCTCGCACCCGCAGCCAGCGCCTTGCTGACGTCGCCCGAGAAACGCACGCCACCGTCGCCGATGACCGGCACGCCCGTGCCCTTGAGCGCTTCCGACACATTGGCGATGGCCGTGACCTGCGGCACGCCCACACCCGCGACGATACGCGTGGTGCAGATCGAGCCCGGGCCGATACCGACCTTCACGCCGTCCGCGCCGTATTCGACCAGCGCCTTGGCAGCAGCAGCCGTAGCGATGTTGCCGCCGATCACTTCCACATGCGGGAAGTTCTTCTTGACCCAGCGCACACGCTCGAGCACGCCCTTGCTGTGGCCGTGCGCGGTATCCACGACGATCACGTCCACGCCCGCCTGCACCAGCAGTTCCACGCGCTCTTCGTTGTCCTCGCCTACGCCGACCGCCGCGCCCGCGCGCAGCTTGCCGTGTTCGTCCTTACAGGCGTCCGGGTGTTCGGTCTGCTTGGTGATGTCTTTCACCGTCATCAGGCCGCGCAGTTCGAAAGAATCGTTGATGACCAGCACGCGCTCGAGACGATGGCTGTGCATCAGCGCCTTGGCTTCGGCGAGCGGCGTGCCTTCCTTGACGGTGACGAGACGATCGCGCGGCGTCATGATGTTGCGCACCGGTTCGTCCAGACGCTCTTCGAAGCGCAGGTCGCGGTTGGTGACGATGCCGATCAGTTGCGCCCCTTCGACAACCGGGAAACCAGAAATGCCATGCTGGCGCGACAGCGCAATCACGTCGCGCACCTTCATTTGCGGCGGTACGGTGATCGGATCGCGCACCACACCCGATTCGAAACGCTTCACCTTGGCCACTTCGCTAGCCTGCTCAGCCGGCGTCAGATTCTTGTGGATAATGCCCACGCCACCCATTTGCGCCATCGCAATGGCGAGACGGGCTTCGGTGACGGTGTCCATGGCGGCGGACACGAGCGGCATATTCAGGGAAATGTTGCGGGTCAGCCGGGTTTTGAGGCTGGTGTCGCGCGGCAGAACATCGGAGAAAGCCGGGACGAGGAGCACGTCATCGAACGTGAGTGCTGTTTGGATCAGACGCATGGCAAATCCTATAGGCGCAAAAGCGAATTATACGCGATACCTCCCCGGTTTTCACTGCACGAACAGCAGGTTAGCGAATTTCCGGTGATTTTCCAGGGTCTTTTGGCGAGGGAATTTCGCTTCGCCGTTCGGGTCGGGTTCGAACCAGTTTCGTTTCGCAAGACGAGTGCAGGATCGAACAAGACACCCTCGGAGAGTCACGCTATCCTGCGCGACTGTTCAGCTTTATGTCGGAGTAGTCGATGCAGCGTGGCGTGGCGTACGGCGTAATGGCCGGGGCGTTGTGGGGCGTGGTGTTTCTGGTGCCGCGGATGTTGCCCGAGTTTTCCCCGCTGCTGCTGAGCGCGGGCCGCTACACGATGTACGGCATCGTCTCGCTGGCGGCCGCCCTGCCGATGGCGCGCTCGCTCGCCGCCCGCCTGACCCGCGAGGACCTCGCGGCGCTCGTCAAGCTGGCGCTCGCCGGCAACCTGCTCTACTACATCCTGCTGGCAAGCGCGGTGCATCTGGTCGGGATGGCGCCGGCGTCGCTGATCATCGGCGTTCTGCCCGTGACGGTCACGCTGCTCGGCAGGCGCGATCACGGCGCTGCGCCGCTCGCTCGCCTCGTGTGGCCGCTGGCGATGGTCGTGGCGGGCATCGTCTGTATCAATGTGGATGTGTTTTCCATGGCCGATGGCGCGCCCGGCACGGCGGGCAGCGTCCTGAGCAAACTGGCAGGGTTGGCCTGCGCGGCAGGCGCCCTCGCCTGCTGGACCTGGTTCGCGGTCGAGAACTCCCGCTATCTGCGGCGCCAAGCTCACTACAGCGGCAACGAGTGGTCGGTACTGTGGGGCGTCGTGACCGGGGCGCTCGGCGCGGCGCTGTGGCTCCTGATCGCACTGCTGCCGTCCGGCAGTCTGCAGACCACGCTCAGCAGCGAACGCTGGCATACCTTCTGGATGCTCAATCTCGGCGTGGCGATCGGCGCCTCGTGGCTCGGCAACGGCCTGTGGAATGCCGCGGCGAAGCGCTTGCCGTTGACGCTGTCAGGTCAGATGATTGTCTTTGAAACGCTGTTTGCGCTGCTTTACGCGTTCATTTACGACCACCGGCTGCCGCGCCCGCTGGAGATGGCCGCGATCGCCTTGCTGGTGGCGGGCGTGAGCTGGTCGGTGCGGCAACATGCGGACGACGATCCGGGCGCGACGCCGCTTGAAGAGAAGGCGCAGGTGTCCGCGCATTGATTGGGCTGGCTAACCCGTGCCAGGAGCCCTGGCGCGATGACGGCGGCTGGCGCAGGTTGCTGCAGCCCTGATGCGATTGCAGTAGTTCGCGCCCCAGCCGCCCTATCGCGAATCCCTGTTCTGCCACTTGCGCCCTTCGATCGAACCTTCCTTGCGGGTCTTTTCGACACGCCGCTGGCGCGCCGCCTTCGGATCGACGATCAGCGGCCGGTAAATTTCCACGCGGTCATGATCGACGAGCACCGTATCGAGCGATTTGAGCTTGCCGAACACACCCACCTTCTGCTGCGCCAGATCGATCTGCGGAAAACGCTGCAGGATGCCGCTGGCATCGAGCGCCTGCTGCACGGTCGCTCCTTCGGGCAATTCGACGGGAATCAGCGTCTGCCCGTCGGGCAACGCGTAGCAGACTTCTATCGACAGCCGCCCGCTCATGCCTTACCGTAGCGCTGATTGGCACGCTTTACGAACGATTCGACGAAGGTGTTGGCGATATGGCTGAACACCGGGCCAATGATCTTTTCGAGGAAGATGTTGGTGAATTCGTAGTGCAGCGCGAATTCGATCTTGCAGGCATCCTCACGCAGCGCCGTAAAAAGCCAGTAGCCAGTGAACTTGCGAAACGGGCCGTCAGCGAACTCCATGTCGATGCGCTCGGGCCGCTTCATGCTGTTGCGGGTAGCGAAGTGCTGCCGGATGCCCTTGAAGTTGATGTCGATCTTCGCCTCCATGCCGTTCTCGTCCTGACGACGGATCTCGACCCCGCCGCACCAGGGCAGGAAGTTCGGGTAATCGTTGACATCGGTGACGAGGTCGAACATCTGTTCCGCCGAATGGCGTATCAACACGGTTTTCTGGACATCTGCCATAAATTGGACAGCACGTGGCAAGGGTGGACAAGCGCCGCGGGCTTTCCTTGCCCCGCTTTGCTAAAATCGTGATTTTAAACGAGTTGGGCACTTTCCATTAATGAGCATCATAGACAACAGAAAAGCCTTCTACGACTATTCGGTCGAAGAGCGCTACGAAGCAGGACTCGTGCTCGAAGGATGGGAGGTCAAGGCCTTGCGCGCCGGTCGCGGCCAGATCAAGGAAGGCTACGTCGTGATCAAGAATCACGAACTGTTCCTGATCGGCACGCACATCAGCCCGCTGCCCGAAGCGTCGACCCACATCACGCCCGACCCGGTGCGCACCCGCAAGCTGCTCCTGCATAGCGAGGAGATCAGCAAGCTGATCGGCAAGGTCGAGCAACGTGGTTATACGCTCGTGCCGCTAAACTTTCATTACAAGGGCGGCCGGGTCAAATGCGAAATCGGTCTCGCGAAGGGTAAAAAGCAGCACGACAAGCGCGAAACCGAGAAGAAACGGGACTGGGAACGGGAAAAGGCCCGCTTGATGCGTAACCCCACCTGACGTCGCGCGTGGGCCGCAATACCGTGGCTGGCAACGGGACATCTCACCCATAGAAAATGGCCCGCATACCAAGCGAGCCATTTTGCCTTGAACGGGCACTCAGTTCCCCAAATAGCGGAAACGGCCCGGCGCGCTACTACCGCACTTCAGTCGCACCCTTCCCCTTGTTCACGATGGTGAGCGCCGAGGCGATCATCGAACTCATATTCGACAGGTCACCGGGCACGATCAGCGTCGTGCCCTGCTTCGCCACGTTGGCGAACGCGTTCACGTACTGTTCGGCCACCTTCAGGTTCACCGCTTCCATGCCGCCGGTGGTCTGGATCGCCGCAGCGATCTTCTGGATCGCCTGCGAATTGGCTTCGGCCACCGCCAGAATCGCCGCAGCCTGACCCTGCGCCTGATTGATTGCCGCCTGGCGCTCGCCCTCGGACTTCTGGATCGAAGCCTCACGCCCACCCGAGGCGATATTGATCTGCTCCTGCTTGCGCCCTTCAGAAGCCGCGATCAGCGCCCGCTTCTCGCGCTCGGCGGTGATCTGCGCCTGCATGGCGTGAAGAATTTCCTTCGGCGGCGTCAGATCCTTGATTTCATAGCGCAGCACCTTCACGCCCCAGTTCGACGCCGCTTCATCGAGCGAAGAAACAATGCTGTGATTGATGAAGTCGCGCTCCTCGAACGTCTTGTCGAGTTCGAGCTTGCCGATCACCGAGCGCAGCGTGGTTTGCGACAACTGCGTAATCGCAAACACGAAGTTGCTCGAGCCATACGATGCCTTCATCGGATCGGTGACCTGGAAATACAGCACGCCATCGACCTGCAACTGGGTGTTGTCGCGCGTAATGCAAACCTGGCTCGGCACTTCGAGCGGGATTTCCTTGAGCACGTGCTTGTACGCGATGCGGTCCACGAACGGCACCACGATGCTTAGACCCGGCGTGAGCGTGGCGTGATAGCGGCCGAGCCGCTCGAGCACCCACGCGTGCTGCTGAGGCACGATCTTGATGGTCTTGGCCGCGATCATGAACACGATAACGAGCAGCACTACCGCGACGATAGTCGAATCCATACTTGTTCCCATCTGTGGTTTGACTCCGGTTTGAGTTGTTATGGTGCCGGGTGCGAATGCTTGCCCGCCACGACGATCAGGCGGCTGCCGTCGAGTGCGCTGATCTCATAGACGCGCGCGTCCTCCGGCTCACCGGGTGCGAGTTCGACGTCCCACGCGGCACCGCGATAGTTCACGCGCGCGCGCCGGTCACGCCATCCGGTCACGGCGAGCGTCTGACCGATATCAAGATTCACGTCGGGATTGCTTGCAGCGGCTTTGCGGGTCGCCCGCCGGCCAAAACGCGAGCGCCGCAACAGCAGCACCGCAGCCAATGCGACGAGCGCTGCGACCGCAAATTGCACATCGGGATTGGCGCCCGACACGCGCGCGAGACCGCCGGCCAGCAAACCCAGCGCGATCATCAACAGATAGAAGGTGCCGCTCATCAGTTCCAGCACGATAAGCACGCCCGCCCCGACCCACCAGAACAGTCCACCTGGCGCCACGTCGACCTCCACTGCGCTGCACGAGGCCGGAGCAAGTGCTAAAGCACTAACTCCGGCCGACAAAACAAAAACACCCCGGATCTACCGAGGTGTTTATAGCACGAAGCTGGTGCACTTTACCGGGCAGTGCGGTCCGCTTTGACGAACCGCACCAAACGGCTATGCGTGTTGCTTATTTTGCCGCTTCATTTCGCCGACGACCTGGCCAACGCCTGCCACGTCTCGATGATGGTATCCGGGTTCAGCGAGATCGACGCAATGCCTTCATCGGTCAGCCACTGTGCGAAATCCGGATGATCGGACGGGCCCTGGCCGCAGATACCGACATACTTGTTCAACCGCAGACACGTTTCAATCGCGCGCTTGAGCATGAACTTGACCGCCGGATCGCGTTCGTCGAAATCGACTGCCAGCAACTCCATGCCCGAGTCGCGGTCGAGACCGAGCGTCAGCTGCGTCAGGTCGTTCGAGCCGATCGAGAAACCGTCGAAGAACTGCAGGAATTCTTCGGCAAGGATCGCGTTCGACGGCACTTCGCACATCATGATCAGGCGCAGACCCTTCTCGCCACGCTTCAGGCCGAACTTGTCGAGCAGACCGACCACGCGCTCCGCCTGCTTCAGCGTGCGCACGAACGGCACCATGATCTCGACGTTGTCGAGGCCCATCTCTTCGCGCACCTTCTTCAGCGCGATACATTCCATCTGGAACGCTTCGGCGAAGTCGTCCGCGATATAACGCGAGGCGCCGCGAAAACCCAGCATCGGGTTTTCTTCGTCCGGCTCGTAGCGCGAACCGCCGATCAGCTTCTTGTACTCGTTCGACTTGAAGTCCGACAGACGCACAATGACAGGCTTCGGATAGAACGCAGCGGCGATCGTCGCGATACCTTCGGTCAGCTTGTCGACGTAGAACGCGCGCGGCGATGCGTGACCGCGTGCAACGCTTTCGACGGCCTTCTTCAGGTCCTGATCGACGTTCGGGTACTCGAGAATCGCCTTCGGGTGTACACCGATGTTGTTGTTGATGATGAACTCGAGCCGCGCCAGACCCACACCCGCGTTCGGCAGCTGGGAGAAATCGAAGGCGAGTTGCGGATTGCCGACGTTCATCATGATCTTCACCGGAATCGGCGGCAGTTCGCCGCGCTGGACTTCGGTGACTTCCGTTTCGAGCAGACCGTCGTAAATCTTGCCTTCGTCGCCTTCGGCGCACGATACGGTGACCAGCGCGCCTTCCTTCAGCAGATCGGTTGCATCGCCACAACCCACCACCGCCGGCACACCCAGTTCACGCGCGATGATGGCCGCGTGACAGGTACGGCCGCCGCGATTCGTGACGATCGCCGAAGCGCGCTTCATCACCGGTTCCCAGTTCGGGTCGGTCATGTCAGCCACCAGCACGTCGCCCGGCTGCACACGATCCATCTCCGACGGATCCTGGATCACGCGCACCGGACCCGCACCGATCTTCTGCCCGATGGCGCGACCCGTGACGATGACCTGCGACTGGCCCTTCAGCTTGAAGCGTTGTTCGGCCTTGCCGCTTGCCTGGCTCTTCACCGTTTCCGGACGTGCCTGCAGGATGAAGATCTTGCCGTCGCGGCCGTCCTTGCCCCACTCGATGTCCATCGGACGCTCGTAGTGCTTCTCGATGATCACGGCGTACTTCGCCAGTTCGATCACGTCTTCGTCGGTGATCGAAAAGCGGTTTCGCTGCTCATGCGCGACGTCGACGGTCTTCACGCGGCCCGGTTCGCCCGGCTTGGTGAACTCCATCTTGATCAGCTTCGAGCCTATCGAGCGGCGGATGATGGGATATTTGCCCTGTGCGAGCGTGGTCTTGAAGACGTAGAACTCGTCCGGATTCACCGCGCCCTGCACGACGGTTTCGCCGAGGCCGTAGCTCGAGGTGATGAACACGGCGTCCTTGAAACCGGACTCCGTATCGAGCGTGAACATCACACCGGCCGCGCCGACGTCCGAGCGCACCATGCGCTGCACGCCCGCCGACAACGCCACTTCAGCGTGAGTGAAGCCCTTATGAACGCGATAGGAGATAGCACGGTCGTTATACAGCGACGCGAACACGTGCTTCATGCGATCGAGCACGTCTTCGACGCCGACCACGTTGAGATAGCTTTCCTGCTGGCCCGCGAACGACGCGTCCGGCAAATCTTCTGCCGTAGCGGACGAACGGACGGCGAACGAAAGCTCGTCAGGCGAGCTGTTCTGGAGCGTGTCGAAGCCCGCGCGGATATCCGCCTCGAGCTTCGGCTGCAGCGGTGCATCGACGATCCACTGACGGATCTCCTTGCCCGCTTCGGCGAGCGCCTTCACGTCGTCGACGTCCAGCGTCTCCAGACGTTTGGCGATGCGCTCGGTGAGGTTGCTGTGATGGAGGAAATCGCGGAATGCCAGCGCCGTGGTGGCGAAGCCGGTCGGCACCCGAACGCCTGCCTGAGCGAGTTGACTGATCATCTCGCCCAGGGACGCGTTCTTGCCGCCCACAATCTCCACATCGGTCATCCGCAACTGCTCGAACGGAACTACATACGCCTGATCCTTTGCGACGTTAACTGCGTTAGTCATACAAGCCCCTAAGTGTGGAAGAAATACACGACTGTGCAAGTGGGCTTGGACGCGAAGCGGTCATAAGAACCGCTGAGTACCTGATAAGCCGGCAATCTCGCGTCTTGCACAACCTGTTAGATAAACAATCGCTTAATAGCGCACACGATTTGCAGAACCTTGCAGCCGGACCACGAAGCGCACCAAAAGCACGACGAAGCCAACGGTTTGACGAAATTATTCAAATTCGCCGCAAGTTATCAGCAAAAAGCGGGGCGTTGACCGGGCGATAAATGCGAGTTAGCCGCGGTTCGCCTGCAATTGCTTATCCAACAGGTTGCCGCTATTCTACCGTGCCGACTCTCAAAATGTGACAGTCGGACGAGAATTGCGCCTCGAACTGCGCGCCGCACCGATGCCCCTGTAGTTTCCGGTTAGCCACCGTACACTGGGCGCCGACGCAGCGATGTTAGATTCGAGCGTAATTTCCCGCTCACGTTCCCTGCCTACTGCCCCACTGATGCCGCCTACCGTATTCATCGTCTCCGACGGTACCGGGATCACTGCCGAAACCTTCGCGCATTCGATCCTGTCCCAGTTCGACCAGAAATTCCGCCTGGTTCGGGTTCCCTTTGTCGATTCGACCGAGAAAGCCTACGCCACGCTGGAAAAAATCAACGAAGCGGTCAAGCAGGACGGCCGCCGGCCAATCGTCTTCACGACGCTTGTCGACAGCTCGTCGAACAAAATTGTCAAAGGCTCGAATGCGCTGGTGCTGGACATGTTCCAGACCTTCGTCGAACCGCTCGAACAGGAACTGGAACTGAAGTCGAGTCACGCGATGGGCCGCGGCCACCAGAACGCGGACACCGAGGAGTATAAGAACCGCATCGAGGCGATCAATTTCTCGCTTGCCCATGACGACGGTCAGTCAAACCGCAATCTGGCCGATGCCGATGTGATCCTGGTTGGCGTGTCGCGCAGCGGCAAGACGCCGACGAGCCTGTATCTGGCGATGCAGTACGGTGTGAAGGCGGCCAACTATCCGCTGATTCCGGAAGACTTCGAACGCGGCAAGCTGCCGACGCCGTTGCTCGAACATCGCAACAAGATGTTCGGGCTGTCGATCGATCCGCAGCGGCTCTCGGAGATCCGCAACGAGCGCCGTCCGGGCAGCAAGTACGCGGCGCCGGAAAACTGCCGTTACGAGATCAACGAAGCGGAAGCGATGATGCGGCGTGAGGGGATCAAGTGGCTGTCGTCGACGCACAAGTCGATTGAAGAAATCGCGACGACGATCCTGCAGGAGATCAAGCTCGACCGGCCGGGGTATTGAGGACGGCGCAGGCAGAGCTGCGGCTTCAGGCTCGCGCCGTGAGCGTGCCCCGAGCGAGGCATGAGGTCAGTCAGCGCGCCGAGCGCTGCTGGCGGCACTGCTCGAACAGGCACACGGCGGCGGCAGCCGCCACATTCAACGATTCCATCCCGCCTGGCTGCGGAATCGTCACGCGCAACGTGACCGCGTCGCGCCACGTCTGCGACACGCCCGCGCCTTCGTTGCCCATCACCCAGGCTAGGTGGCCGGACAGGTCGCAATCGTAGATCGCTTCGGCGCCATGCGAGTCTGTAATCACCACCGGTACGCCAAGGCGTTCGATCAGCGTCTGCGGTTCGACGTCTTCGTGAATCTCCAGCAGAAAGTGCGCGCCCATCCCCGAGCGCAGCACTTTCGAAGACCACGCGTAGGCCGTCCCCGGCGCGCAAAACACCTGCTGAATCCCTGCAGCGGCGGCGCTGCGCAGAATCGAACCGACATTGCCCGCGTCCTGCACACCATCGAGCACGACACAGGTCTGCGCGACCCGTTCCGGTAACGGCGGCGCAAGTTTCTCGACCAGCAGCAGAATCCCCACCCCGTTGACCACATTCGATAGCTGGCCGAACAACGCGTCCGGCAGCGTCACGATACGGTGCTCGTCGATCCGCGAAACGATGGTCTGCGCCTCGTCGTGAAGCAAGGCGCCTTCGGTGACGACACAGGTTTCAGGTTGGCCAGCAACGTCCAGATACGCGCTCGCGAGATGGAACCCTTCGAGCAGCGCGTGGCCGCTGCGTCGCTGCTGGTGCGTCGAACCGGCCAGTGCCTTGAGGCGCTTGTAGAGCGGATTGTCCCGCGAGGTGATGGCTTTCACAGGCAGCGAAGAATCAGCTCAGCGCCCGGCACGCTCACCGACACGTTGCCCAGGCGCAGATGCGCCTCGCGCACCGGCGCGAACGAGCGGCGGTGATGTTCGCATGGCCCGTGCTCACGCAAGGCCGCCAGATGCTGTGGCGTACCGTAACCGGAATGCGCGTCGAAGCCATATACGGGAAACGTCTGATGCAACTCCAGCAGCATACGGTCACGCGTGACTTTGGCGAGAATCGACGCTGCGGAAATGGACTTTACCAGCGCGTCGCCGCCGATAATCGCCTCGCTCCGAATACTGAGCACCGGACAGCGGTTGCCGTCGATCTTTACGAGCGTCGGCGCAACCGCGAGGCCCTCGACGGCGCGCTTCATCGCCAGCATCGTCGCATGCAGGATATTGAGCGTATCGATCTCTTCGACCGACCCCGAAGCGACACAAAAAGCCAGCGCCCGGTCGACGATCTTGTCATACAGTTCATCGCGCTTTTTGGCAGTGAGCGCCTTCGAATCGTCGAGCCCGCGGATCATCGGCTTCGACGGATCGAAAATCACCGCGGCGGCCACCACCGGCCCAGCCAACGGCCCACGCCCCGCTTCATCGACGCCGCAGACAATCTCGTCCGCCGCGTTGAAGTCAAAACCCGGCTGCGCTGCCACCGCAGCGGACTTGCGCCGGGGCGCGCGCTCACCTGTCATCGACGCCCCTTGCGCGTTTCGACCACATTCGCCACCACTTCCGCGGCGCGCAGGGCAGTGTTCTGCTTCAGCACGTGATGCATTTCCGTGAAAATTTCCGTCAGCGTGCGCCGGTTGGCCTCGTCGCGCAACTGTTTCAGGGTGGCATCGGCGAGCGCTTCAGGCGTCGCGAAGTGCTGCAGGATTTCCGGCACCACGAAGCGTCCGGCCAGAATGTTCGGCAGTCCGACGTACGGCAAATAGCCTTGCCGCCGCATGATCTGACCGGTCAGCCACGGCACCTTGTAGGAAATCACCATCGGTTTCTTCAGCAACGCGGCTTCCAGCGTCACCGTGCCGCTCTTGACAAGGATCGCGTCAGCCGCCGTCATCGCCACCTGCGCCTGCCCTTCCACCAGCGTCAGCGCGAGGCCCGGACTGGCGTCCACGAGCGGCTGCAGCAATTCGCGCAACGCCGGCGTCGCCACCGGCATCACGAAGCGCACGCCCGGCTCGCGGTGCTGCATCAACTCCATCGCAGCGAAAAACGTCGGGCCGATCAGATTGATTTCCGAGCGGCGGCTGCCTGGCAGCACGGCGATCACCGGGCCGCTTTCCGGCAGGCCCAGCTTGCGGCGTGCGCCCAGCGTGTCGGGTACAAGCGGAATCTCGTCCGCGAGCGGATGGCCGACATACGAGGCCGCCACGCCGGCTTTTTCAAGCAGCGCGGTTTCAAACGGAAACACGCACAGCATATGGTCGACGGCTTTGGCGATCTTCTTGATCCGGCCGCCGCGCCATGCCCAGATGGACGGGCATACGAAGTGAACGGTCGGAATGCCGGCGTCGCGCAGCGCGTGCTCGAGGGCAAAGTTGAAATCAGGCGCGTCGACGCCGACAAACACAGTTGGCGGTTCAGCCAGCAACTGACGTTTCAGCTCGTTGCGGATGCCTAGAATCTCGGGAATGTGACGCAGCACTTCGACATAGCCACGCACCGACAGCTTTTCAATCGGCCAATGGGCGTCGAAACCCGCGGCGATCATACGCGGGCCGCCAATGCCGTAATACTGCGTATCGGCCGGCAAGTGGCTGCCGAGACCTTCCAGCAGGGAGGCAGCAAGCAGGTCGCCGGACGGTTCTCCGGCGACCATCGCAAGCCGTAGCGGACTCGGTTGCAGGACCATCGGTTAGCGGATGATGCCGCGTTGCGATGCGACCACGAAGTCGAGCAGCGCCTGCACCGGCGCGTCGCCTTCCCCGCCGGCCGAGGCCAGATCGCGCAGTTGCACCTTCGCTTCTTCAAGCGACAGGCCGTTCTTGTACAGCAGGCGGTACGCGGCACGCAGCGCCGAAATCGCATCCGCGGAAAAACCGCGCCGGCGCAGACCCTCGACGTTGATGCCATGCGGCTCGGCCTTGTTGCCGGCCGCGATGACGAACGGCGGGATGTCCTGCACAAGTGCCGACGCGCCGCCCAGCATCGAATGCGCACCGATGCGCACGTACTGGTGCACACCCGACATGCCGCCGACGATCGCATAGTCGCCGATCAGCACGTGACCGGCCATCTGCGCGTTGCTCGACAGGATCACGTTGCTGCCCACATGGCAGTCGTGGCCGATGTGCACGTACGCCATGATCCAGTTGTCGTCGCCGAGCGTGGTCACGCCCGCGTCCTGAATCGTGCCGGTGTGGATCGTGGTGAACTCGCGAATCGTGTTGCGATTGCCGATCACGAGCCGGGTCGGCTCGTCCTTGTACTTCATGTCCTGCGGCCGGCCACCGACCGATGCATAGTGGCCAATGCGGTTATCTTCGCCAATCGTCGTGTGACCTTCGATCACACTGTGCGAGCCGATCGTCGTGCCCGCGCCAATCGTGACGTTCGGACCAACAATGGCATACGGCCCGATTTCAACCGTTTCGTCGAGCTGTGCGCCCGGCTCGATGATTGCAGTGGGATGAATCCTGCTCATGCGCCCTCGCTTCTGATTCCGTTGCGTTATCCGGAGGCCAGGCGGGCGTCAGTCGCCCTACCGGCTATCCATTGCTGGCCGCTCCCACGGATGCCTGTTGCATGCACGTGCGTCAGCGGTCCAGCGTTACCAGCCATGCCTTACTGGCCGTTCGTATCCGTATGACGGACTGCGCACATCAGGTCGGCTTCCGCGGCAACCGCGCCATCCACCTCGGCGCGCGCCTTGAACTTCCAGATGCCGCGCATATGCCGCTCAAACGTTGCGTTCAGGATCAGCTGATCGCCGGGCTCCACCACGCGCTTGAAACGCGCATTGTCGATGCCGACGAACAGATACAGCGTGTTGGCCGGATCATGCGGCTCTTCCGAGAACGTCAAAAGCGCCGCGGTCTGCGCAAGCGCCTCGAGGATCAGCACACCCGGCATGACCGGACGGCTCGGGAAGTGACCCATGAAGTACGGTTCATTGATCGACACGTTCTTCAGCGCTTTGATGCTCTTGTGCGGTTCGAGTTCGAGCACCCGGTCAACGAGCAGGATCGGATAACGATGCGGCAGCAGCGTGAGAATCTTATGAATGTCGAGATTGATTTTTTCGGTGCTCATGGTGTTTCTGCTCACGCATTGACTGCGCGATGATGACTGCGGATACGGTTCAGGTGGGTTGGTAACGCGTGCTGCCGCCGCTTTCTATGACCCGGCAGCCCATCCTGCCCGGTCACCCTTCGCGACGCTTCCTGCTTGACCAGCTTGACGTGCTTGAAACCGGGCCGTTGCTGATGGCCGACCCGGCCCGCGCTCACGCCTTGTTGCCTGGCGCGTCGGCGGCCGCAGCCGCTTCCAGCGCCTTGATACGGTCACGCAGTTTATCGAGGTTGCGCAACAATGCTGCGCTCTTGTTCCAGTCGGCGTGGTTCACGGCCGGGAATGCACTCGTGTACATGCCCGGTTTCAGCAACGATTTCGACACGCCCGACTTGGCGGTGACGATCACATGATCGGCCAGTGTAACGTGTCCGGCGATACCCACCGCGCCACCGATCATGCAATGACGGCCAATCGTGGTGCTGCCGGCAATGCCCGCGCAGCCGGCAATGACCGTGTACGCGCCAATCCTGCAGTTATGACCGATCTGCACCAGGTTGTCGATCTTCACGGATTCTTCGATCACGGTATCGGCCATGGCGCCGCGGTCGATCGTTGTATTGGCGCCGATTTCGACATCGGGGCCAATCGATACAGCGCCGACCTGCGGAATCTTGACCCAGCTGCCGGTACGGGATTCGCCTTCGCCGACGAAGTCCGGCGCAAAGCCGAAGCCGTCGGAACCGATCACGGCACCGGCGTGAATGATGACACGCTCGCCAATCTTGCAGCCGTAGTACACGCTGACGTTCGGATACAGGTGCGAGCCGGCACCGATCTGCGTGTCGCGGCCGATCGCCACGTTCGCGTCCAGCCGCACGTGCTCACCGATCACCGCGCCGGCTTCCACTGTGACGTGCGGGCCGATCACCGCGCTTGCAGCGATCTGCGCCGACGGATCGATCGTCGCGCTGGCATGCACGCCCGGCACGGGCTTCGGTGAGGCCATGTCGATGAACGTCTGCGCGACTCGCGCGAAGTAAGCGTAGGGGTTGGGCGTGACGATGAAATTGCGGGCGCCGTGCAAACGGGCGCCGTGCAAACGGGCGCCGTGCAAACGGGCGCCGTGCAAGCGGGCGCCGTCGGCGCCCGCTTCGGGCGCGCCGCCTAGTTTGGCGAGATCTTCAGCGTTGATCAACACCGCACCCGCGCGGGTAGTCTCGACCTGCGACAGATATTTCGGATTGGCGAGGAACGCCAGCTGATTCGGGCCCGCCTGGTCCAACGGGGCCAGGCCGCCCACGCGGTGCGAGCGATCTCCGACTACTTCACCGCCGAACTGCTGGACGATGTCCTCGAGCGTAAATGCCATGCGTGTACTGCTCCTGCTTTTCAGTTGCCGGTTCGGTTACCGCTTCAGTTGCCGGCCGGGGCCGACGCGCCATTCGCAGACGCCGCCAAGGCTTTGAGGACCTGGTCGGTAATGTCGATGCGCGGGCTCACATACACCGCTTCCTGCACGATCAGGTCGTAGTGCTGCTGCTCGGCGATCTGCTTGATCACCTTGTTGGCGCGGTCGAGCACGGCTGCCAGTTCCTCATTGCGGCGCTGGTTCAGGTCTTCGCGGAACTCACGCTGCTTGCGCTGAAAATCGGTGTCCAGTTGCGACAGGTCGCGCTGCTTTTCCGCGCGATCGGCCGGCGCCATCGACGCGCCGTTCTTGTCCAGCGCATCCGACATCGACTTCAGCTTCTGCGCCATATCCTGCAGATCCTTGTCGCGTTTTGCGAATTCGGCCTCGAGTTTGGTCTGCGCCGCCTTCGCGGCAGCCGACTCGCGCAGGATGCGATCCGAGTTGACGGCGGCAATCCTGGCTTCCTGTCCGTGCGCCACACCCGCGCTCAAAGTCATTGACAGCGCAAAGGCGCACGTCGCAAAGGCGCACGTCACACGTTTCGAAAACATACCGGTTCGCAAAGTCATCCTCTCGATACTGTAAAAGAGGTCCGGGTTATCCCGGACCATCCAATCAGAATGCCGTTCCGAGCTGGAACTGGAATTTCTGGTACTGGTCGCCGTTGTGCCTGGTGAGCGGGAAACCCAGACTCAGTTTGAGCGGTCCGATCGGCGAGATCCACGCAAGACCGACGCCGTAACCGTAACGCAAGCCGTTCGCCCCCACGCTGTTGCCTTCATCGCCCCAGACGTTGCCTGCGTCGAGAAACGTAAACACTCGCAGGGTGCGATCATAGCCTGTGCCCGGCAAGGGGAACGTCAATTCGACGTTACCCACCAGCAGCTTCGAGCCGCCGATCGGGTCGCCTGTCGTTGCGTCGCGCGGTCCCAGAGAGCTCGGCTCATAGCCGCGCACCGTCCCGATACCGCCCGCGTAGTAATTCTTGAAGATCGGAAAAGGCTTGCCGCCGACGCCACTGCCGTAACCGCCCTGGAGATTGAAACCCAGGACGAAACCACGCGCAAACGAATAATAGTACTGCGCGCTGATGTCGGCCTTGTAATACTGCGTGCCGCCCGCCGGCGTGCCGAGTTCGGCATTCGCCTGAGTAAAGTAGCCACGACTCGGCACCAGTGCGCTGTCGCGCGCATCTCGTGTCCAGCCCGCTGTTATCGGCACGTTGTTCGACACCCGGCCGAATTGGTTCACGTAGTCGATATAGGTTTGCGGCGTGGCAGCGTCCACATCGAGCGTATTTTGCTCAACACCGGCGCCGAAATAGACCGTATCGACTTCCGAGAACGGGATACCGAACCTGACATCACCGCCCAAGGTGACGATCTTGAAGCTCGAATCCGCGGAGTAGTACAACGGTTGCTGCGTGCGATAGTAGACGTCGCTAATGCGCCTGATGCCGTCCACCGTGAAGTATGGATCGACCTGAGTGACAGTCAGCGTGCGGTAGGTCTTCGCCGTGTTGATGTTCACCCCGAGGCTCGTGCCGGAGCCAAACACGTTGTCCTGCGAAATGCCCGCCGAGAGGATCGGGCCTTCGCCCGAGCCGTAACCGACGCCGAGCGTGATCGAGCCGGTCGGCTTTTCTGTGACCTTGACGTTCACGTCCACCTGGTCTGTCGTGCCTTCGACGGGCACCGTGGTCACGTCCACGTCCGAGAAGTAGCCGAGGCGGTTCAATCGATCCTTGGACAACGCGAGGCGATTCGCATCGAACCACGAACTCTCGAACTGGCGCATTTCACGGCGCACCGCTTCGTCGCGCGTGCGAACGTTGCCGACGATGTTGACGCGGCGCACATAGACGCGCCGGCTCGGGTCCACTTGCAGCGTCAGGCCGACCGTGTGATGTTGCTGGTCGATCAGCGGCTGGGCGTTCACCGTGGCGAAGGCATAGCCATATTCACCGAGCTTGTCGATGAGCGCTTTGGTAGTGGCCTGCAGCTTCTCAGCCGAAAAAACCTCGCCGGACCTGATCTTCACTAGCGAGTCGAGTTCAGCTTCACGGTCCAGCAGATCACCGGCCAGGTGGATGCCGGAAATTGTGTACGGCTCGCCCTCATGCAGGGTGAGCGTGAGGTACATGTCTTTCCTGTCCGGCGATAGCGAGACCTGCGTCGAGTCGAACGAGAACTCGAGGTAGCCGCGATTCAGGTAGAACGAGCGAACCTTCTCGAGATCGCTGGTTAGCGTGTCTTTCGAGTACAGGTCGTTCTTCGTGTACCACGAGAACCAGTTCGGCGTGGCCTGCTGCATCTCATCGGACAGCGCGCTGTCGGTGAACGCCTTGTTGCCGATGAAGTTGATCTGGCGAATCTTTGCGCTCGGACCTTCGTCCACCGAGAACAGCAGTGCCACGCGGTCCTGGTCGATCGGCGTGACCGTTGTCTTGACTTCAGCCGCGTAGTAGCCGTGCGTGAGGTATTGACGCTTCAGTTCCTGCTCGGCCTTTTGGGCGAGCGCCATGTCGTAGAAACGGCCTTGCGACAGCCCGACCGCGCGAAGCGCCTTGCTCAGATTGTCCTTGTCGAATTCGCGCAGCCCGGAGAAGTCGATTGTGCCGATCGCCGGGCGCTCCGTCACCTGCACGATCACGACTGCGCCCTCGGTGAGGATCTTCACGTCATTGAAGAAGCCGGTCGCATACAGCGCGCGAATCGCTTCGGAGGCCTTGTCGTCAGAAAAAATATCCCCTCGCTGGATCGGCAGGTAGGCGAACACCGTGCCGGGCTCGATGCGCTGCAGCCCATCGATGCGGATGTCTTGCACCACAAACGGCGACGTAGCATGGGCAGCTAACCCATGCGCGGCTAAAGCAGCAGCGGCGACCGATTTAGGTACAAGGCGACGAGGTTTCGACAACGTACTTCCCCAATGTAAAGCTCAATCATGCTGGGCGGCCGCTCCTCGCGGGCGCCGCCGGACACGTCAAAAATGGATCAGCCGGGCCAGATCGTTGAAAAGCGCGATCGCCGACAAGGCGACGATGCAGGCCAGTCCAGCTCTCTGCAGAACGAGCTGCCAGCGGTCGGAGACCGCCTTGCCAGTTGCAGCTTCAACCAAATAATATAACAGATGCCCCCCGTCCAATACCGGAATCGGGAGCAGGTTAAGTACGCCGAGACTGATGCTAACCAGCGCCAGAAATGACAGGAATGCTGAGGGACCCAACCTTGCGCTTTTACCTGCGTAGTCGGCGATCGTGACCGGACCCGACAGGTTTTTCAACGATGCTTCGCCGGTAATCATCCGGCCGAACATGCGCACCGAGTAAGCCGCCAGATCCCAGGTGCGGCGCGCGCCCAGCTGCAGACTTTCGATCGGACCGTAACGCACCGTGATGGACGGCACCTGGGTCGCGAGTTCCGCACCGATCCGGCCGACCTCCGCGCCGCTCGCGTCGTCGTGCTGCGCGAGCGGGACCACATGGATGTCCTCGGTCTTGCCGCCCTGCTGTGCATCGCCACCCCGCGCGACCCGCAACGTGACGCTCTTGCCCGCGTGCGTCTTGATGTAGGCGATGAACGACGTGGCGTTATCGGTAGGCGTGCCGTCGATCGACAGCAGACGGTCACCGGCGGCGAGGCCCGCGCGCTGCGCCGCACTGCCGGCCTGCACGCCCGCCACGATCAGCTTGCCGCCGCCCGGCTCGAAGCCCAGATGCGACATGAAATCGTCGTCGACATCCTTCTCGGACACATCGCGCAGATCCAGCGGGAAATCGAAGGTCCCATGGCTGTCTTTGGCGCTCAGAATGATGCGGCGATGATCGAACGCCGCACCCAGCATCTTCCAGCGCAGGTCCGACCACGAACGAACCGGTTCGCTGGAGCCGGCGTCGCCATCTGCGTTGCGCACTGCGATCACCGTCTCGCCACCGTCGAAACCGGCGAGCGCAGCAGGTGTGTTCGGAGTCGGCGCAGCAACGATGGCAGCCGGTTCGCTCACGCCCGTGCCAAACACGGCGGCGAACAGCACAATGGCAAGAATGAAATTGGCGATCGGGCCAGCCGCGACAATCGCAAACCGCTTCGCGACATGCTGACGGTTGAACGCGTGCGGCAGGTCGGCGGCATCAATCGGCGCGCCCACTTCACGCTCGTCGAGCATCTTCACGTAGCCGCCCAACGGCAACGCGGCGATCGTCCATTCGGTGCCCGTCTTTGGGCTCACCCACTGAACCAGCGGCTTGCCGAAGCCGATCGAAAAGCGCAGCACTTTCACACCGCACAGGCGCGCCACGCTGTAATGGCCGTACTCATGTACCACCACCAGCACGCCTATCGCGACCGCGAAGGCGAGCACCTCGATCAGCACGTTCATATTCGCCTCACTGGACGGCACGTTCCGCGCGAAGGGCGTCTTGCGGCAAACGCTGGATAAAATCCGCCGCCGCCCGGCGCGCGGCTGCGTCGGCTTCGATCACGTCGTCGAGCGCGTGGGCGCTGCGATTGGGCAGCGCGTTCAGCACCGCGTCGACCACTTGCGCGATCGCCATAAAGCCGATCTTGCGCGACAGGAATGCATCCACGGCAACCTCGTTGGCGGCGTTCAAAGCCGCACTGGCGAGACCACCTTCGGCGAGGGCCTTCATGGCCAGCGCCAGACACGGGAAACGGGCGTAATCCGGCTTTTCGAACGACAGCGAGGCGACCTGCACCAGGTCGAGCTGCGCCACACCTGAATCGACCCGCTCGGGGAACGCGAGTGCGTGCGCGATCGGCGTGCGCATGTCGGGATTGCCAAGTTGTGCGAGCACCGAACCGTCGGCGTACGAGACCATCGAATGGATCACGCTCTGCGGATGAATCAGCACCTCGATGCGCTCGCCCGGCAGCGCGAACAGCCAGTGCGCTTCGATTACTTCGAGGCCTTTGTTCATCATCGTTGCCGAGTCGACCGAGATCTTGCGGCCCATTACCCAGTTCGGGTGCTTGCAGGCTTCATCGGGCGTCACGTTGACCAGACTGGCCGGCTCGCGCGTGCGAAACGGGCCGCCCGACGCGGTCAGGATGATCTTCGACACCCCGCCATGCAGCGCGGCTTCGCGCGGCAGGCACTGGAAAATCGCGTTGTGTTCGCTGTCGACCGGCAGCAGGACAGCGCCGTGGTCGCGCACCGCGTCCATGAAGATCGCGCCGGACATTACCAGCGCTTCCTTGTTGGCGAGCAGGATGCGCTTGCCGGCGCGCGCAGCCGCCAGGCCCGGCGCAAGTCCCGCCGCGCCGACGATGGCCGCAACAACCGTGTCGCAACCGTCGCTCTTCGAAACCTCGACGAGCGCCTGCGGGCCGTACGTTACCTCGGTCTTGCAGCCGGCTTCGCGCAGCTTCGCGGCGACTTGCGCCGCCGTGTCGCCGTCGCCGACCACGGCCACTTCGGGCCTGAAACGCAGGCATTGTTCGACGAGCTTGTCGCCGTTGCGATGCGCGGTGAGCGCATATACCGAGAAGCGCTCCGGATGACGCGCGACGACGTCGAGCGTGCTGTCTCCGATTGAGCCCGTGGAACCGAGCAGTGTCAGTCTTTTTTGCATATCTCTTTCTCTAGCCGAGCAGCAGCATGGCGAGCGGCAGCACCGGCAACAATGCGTCGATGCGGTCAAGGACGCCACCATGGCCCGGTAGCAGGCCGCTGGAATCCTTCACGCCGGCCTGACGTTTTAACATCGACTCGAACAGGTCGCCCACGACGCTGAAGGCCACCAGAATCGTCAGCGCAACCAGCGTACGGATCGCGCCAAGGCGCTCCAGCAGCGCAGAATACAGTGTCGGCTCGAATGCGTGCACCAGGATGGCTACCGTCGCGACGACCAGGACCGCCAGCCAGCCGCCGATCGCCCCTTCCCAGGTCTTACCAGGGCTGATGGCCGGCGCCAGCTTGTGCCGCCCGAACGCCTTACCCGCAAAGTATGCACCGATATCGGCCAGCCAGACGACCAGCAACAGGGACAGAACAAACGGCACGCTCCTCATCCTGGCCGCGACCAGCGCGTGCCAGCAGGCCACGAACACGACGATCCCCGCGATAAAGAGGAACAGACGCCAGGCGCCCTGCGCCAAGGTCGGCTTGCGCAGCAGCACGTACGGACCGGCCAGCACCCAGAACACCGCGGCAGCCTGAAACAGCGGTCGAGGCAGAGTCACGCCGGTGCCCAAGCGCGTGCTCGCGACGAGCGCGGCCGCCGCGACCAGCGCATAAATGACGGGACCCGTGCCCTCCACTTTCAGAAGACGCGCCCATTCCCAGGCGGCAAACACAAGCACGAACGCGATCAGCGCGCCAAACGCGCCCACCGGCGCGAACAGCGTGACCGGCAAAAACACAGCCAGCAGAACGATCGCCGTGATAACACGGGTTTTTAGCATGGAAGCGAATCGACGTTTTGCGATTGCGGCTCGAGCTGGGCGCTCGTCCGGCCGAAGCGGCGTTCGCGCTCCGCATAAGAATCGATCGCGTGGCGCAGCGCCTCGGCGTCGAAATCCGGCCAGAAGGTGTCGGTGAAATAGAACTCGGTATAGGCGAGCTGCCACAGCAGGAAGTTGCTGATGCGCTGTTCGCCGCCGGTGCGGATGAAGAGGTCGGGCTCCGGTGCGTACGCCATGGCGAGATGCTCGGCGAACGTTTCCTCGGTCACTTCGACGGCCACGCCCGCCAGCGCCGATTGCTCGGCAAGCTTGCGGGTGGCCTGCATGATGTCCCAGCGGCCACCGTAGTTGGCGGCGATGGTGAGAGTAAGACGCGTGTTGCGGGCGGTTTTGGTCTCGGCGCGGCGGATCAGATCCTGGATGCGCTTGTCGAACATCGACAGATCGCCGACCACGCGCAGGCGAATGCCGTTGGCGTGCAGCTTGCCGACTTCACGCTCGAGCGCGGTCACGAACAGGCGCATCAGGAACGACACTTCGTCGTTCGGACGGCGCCAGTTTTCGGAGCTGAAGGCGAACAGCGTCAGGTATTCGACGCCAGAGCGTGCACACGCCTCGACGGCGGCGCGCACCGCGTCGACGCCGCGCGTATGGCCGGCCACACGCGGCAGACGGCGTTGCGTTGCCCAACGGCCATTGCCGTCCATGATGATCGCGATATGTCGCGGCACCGCCGCGACATCAGGCACGCGAACGGTTGAGCTGGTATAGGTCATGGCCGTCGGGACAGTGACTGCAAAAAAAGAAGTAAAGACCTGAAGATGCTGAAGCCCGACGGCCTCAAACCGTCATGATCTCGGCTTCTTTGGTCGTCACGAGCTTGTCGATTTCAGTGACGAACTTGTCCGTGAGCTTCTGGACGTCGTCACCGGCACGACGCTCGTCGTCTTCGGAGATTTCCTTGTCTTTCACGAGCTTCTTCAGTTGCTCGTTGGCATCACGGCGCAGGTTGCGCACCGCGATCTTGGCCGTTTCGGCTTCGCTACGCGCCACCTTGGTCAGCTCGCGACGGCGTTCTTCGGTCAGCGCGGGCATCGGCACGCGGATCACGTCGCCTTGCGTAGCCGGGTTCAGGCCCAGATCGGAGTCGCGAATCGCCTTTTCGACGACCGGCACCATCTTCTTTTCCCACGGCTGCACGCCGATCGTACGCGCGTCGATCAGCGTCATGTTCGCGACCTGCGAGATCGGCACCGGCGAGCCATAATAATCGACCTGGATGTGATCGAGCAGGCCCGTGTGTGCACGGCCCGTGCGGATCTTCGACAGATCGTTCTTGAACGCGTCGATCGAGCGCTGCATTTTCTGCTCGACGCCCTTCCTGATATCAGCCACAGACATTTTTAAACCTCCGAACCTTCAAAACGGTGCGAGCCGGCCAGCGCGCGAGTAACGGCGGCCCGGGCCCGCGTTAAAGCCCACGTTATGTGAACGAGAGTTTACACGTGGACGAGCGTACCCTCGTCCTCGCCTTGCACAATGCGCTTTAGCGCACCCGGCTTGACAATCGAGAACACGCGGATCGGCAGTTTCTGGTCGCGGCACAGCGCAAAAGCCGTGGCGTCCATGACCTGCAGATTGCGGCCGATCGCCTCGTCGAAGCTGATCGTCGTGTAGCGCGTTGCCGTCGGGTCTTTCTTCGGATCGGCCGAATAGACGCCGTCCACCTTGGTGGCCTTCAGCACGACTTCCGCGCCCACTTCCGAACCGCGCAGCGCCGCTGCGGTATCTGTCGTGAAGAACGGGTTGCCGGTACCGGCCGCGAAGATAACGACCTTGCCCTCTTCCAGCTGGCGGATCGCCCGGGGGCGAATGTACGGCTCGACCACCTGATCCATGCGCAGCGCGGATTGCACGCGCGCCTCGATACCCGCATGGCGCATCGCGTCCTGCAGCGCCAGCGCGTTCATCATGGTGGCCAGCATCCCCATGTAGTCAGCCGTCGCACGGTCCATACCGGCCGCGCCGCCTGCCACGCCACGGAAAATATTGCCGCCGCCGATCACCACGGCCAGCTGCGTACCGAGCCGCACGACCTCGGCCACGTCCGCCACCATTCTTTCGATCGTTGCGCGATTGATGCCAAAGGCATCATCGCCCATCAGAGCTTCACCGGAGAGTTTGAGCAGGACGCGTTTATAGGCAGTGGGCATAGGGGTATCCAGATCGCGCAGAACAGGGCAACAACAAGGAACTAACTGTAGGGGTGAAATGCTGATTCGGGCAAGCGCCGCCAAATTGACGAACCCTGGGGTTCGCCAGCGGCGGCGGCACGGCGAGGGTCAACCCGCGCACCGCCTTGCGGCGCTGCCGACCGCGGCGAGGTCTTGCCCCACCGCGGATCCAACGGTACAGCGTGAAACTTAGGTGATGCTTATTGTTGCTTTGCAGCAGCCACTTGAGCGGCCACTTCTGCTGCGAAGTCGTCCTGCTTCTTCTCGATGCCTTCGCCGACCACGAACAGCGCGAACTTCTGCACGCTTGCGCCGGCGGCCTTCAGCATCTGTTCGATCGTCTGTTTGTCGTTCTTAACGAACGTCTGGTTCAGCAGCGACACTTCCTTCAGGTACTTCTGCACGCTGCCGTCGACCATCTTGGCGACGATTTCAGCCGGCTTGCCCGATTCTGCAGCCTTCTGTTCAGCAATGCTACGTTCCTTGGCGATCAGATCTGCCGGGACTTCGTCTGCCGACAGCGAGACCGGCTTCATGGCCGCGATGTGCATGGCGACGTCCTTGCCGACCTGCTCGTCCGCGCCGGTGTACTCGACCAGCACGCCGATACGCGTGCCGTGCAGGTACGCAGCCAGCTTGTTGGCGGTTTCGAAACGCACGAAACGGCGGATGGACAGGTTCTCGCCGATCTTGCCGACCAGCGCAAGGCGCACTGCGTCGACCGTCGAGCCTTCCAGCGGCAGGGCTGCCAGTGCAGCGACGTCGGCCGGGTTCTTGGCAGCAACCAGTTCGGCGATCTGCTTCGAGAACGCCAGGAAGTCGTCGTTCTTCGAAACGAAGTCGGTTTCGCAGTTCAGTTCGACGATCGCACCGACGTTGCCGCCGATGAACGACGCGATCACGCCTTCAGCGGTGACGCGCGAAGCGGCCTTGCTGGCCTTGTTGCCGAGCTTCACGCGCAGCAGTTCTTCAGCGCGCTCCATGTCGCCGTCGGCTTCCGTCAGCGCCTTCTTGCATTCCATCATGGGCGCGTCGGTCTTCGCGCGCAGTTCTGCAACCATGCTTGCGGTAATTGCCGCCATCATTTGCTCCTAGAGTCTGTCTTTCACACACCGCCCGCACTTCGATGCCGGCGGCAAGAATTCGTTTCCGCACAACGCGAATTTTTCTCGCACTGTACTGTAGCCAGGTGTCATGACTTAAAAAAAGGGGGCCTGTAGAAAGCCCCCTTTTTTGCCGGACACAGGGCAGCCTTACGCTTCCGAGTTGACCTCGACGAACTCGTCGCCGTCACCGCCGCGAGCAGCCTGCACCACTTCGTTGACCGCGTTTGCACGGCCTTCGAGGATCGCGTCAGCCACGCCAGCCGTGTACAGAGCGACTGCCTTGCTGGCGTCGTCGTTACCCGGGATCACGTAGTCGATGCCTTCCGGCGAGTGGTTCGTGTCGACCACGGCGATAACCGGCACGCCAAGCTTGTTGGCTTCGGTTACAGCAATCTTGTGGTAGCCGACGTCAACCACGAAAATGGCGTCCGGAATGCCGCCCATATCCTTCACGCCGCCAATCGACTTTTGCAGCTTGGCGATTTCGCGTTCGAACAGCAGCGCTTCCTTCTTGCTCATGCGTTCCGTTTCACCGGCTTCCAGCGCTGCTTCCATGTCCTTCAGGCGCTTGATCGAAACCTTCAGCGTCTTGAAGTTGGTCAGCATGCCGCCGAGCCAGCGTGCGTTGACGAACGGCATGCCCGCGCGTTGTGCCTCTTCGGCGATCGTGTCGCGCGATTGACGCTTCGTGCCGACAAACAGGATCGTGCCGCGGTTAGCTGCCAGCTGACGCACATACTTCAGTGCGTCGTTGTACATCGGCAGCGTCTTTTCGAGGTTGATGATGTGAATCTTGTTGCGATGGCCGAAAATGAAGGGGGCCATCTTCGGGTTCCAGAAGCGCGTTTGGTGGCCGAAGTGGACACCTGCTTCCAGCATTTGACGCATGGTAACTGCCATGAAAATCTCCGCTAGGGTTGGGTCTTAAGCCGGCTGCTGCATCTACCGCGCCGTCTTCGCCATATGCGAGGACCTGACGCGGCGGACACCCTGGGTGCTGCCGGCTTGCGAGTCTGCTGCCTTGAAATCCCCTGTGGCGCAGGCAACTATCGCCACAGGCAGGTCTTTTCCACAAAATAGAATAATGCGGAGCGACTTAGCCAGAGATTATAGCACGTGACTATCGGCAGACTCAACCCGACCGGTAGCCCCGAAACGGCGGGCGGGTTGCACCCGGCGGCGGGGCCGCCAGCCCTCTCAAAAGCCAGCGGGAGCCGGAATATGGTGCGATAATCTTTAAATAACCGCATTTCAGGCCCGACTCATGGCTATTACGCTCAAAAACGACCACGATATCGCGCAGATGCGCGTCGCCTGCCGCCTCGCAAGCGAAGTGCTCGACTACATTACCCCGTTCGTCACCGCCGGCATCACCACCGGCGAACTCGACCGTCTGTGCCACGAATACATGCTGAAGGAACAGGGCACGGTTCCGGCGCCGCTGAATTATCAGCCGCCCGGCTACCCGCCCTATCCGAAGGCCACCTGCATTTCCGTCAACGACGTGATCTGCCACGGCATCCCGGGCGACAAGACGCTGAAGAACGGCGACGCGCTGAATATCGACATCACCGTCATTAAGGAAGGCTACTTCGGCGACACGAGCCGCATGTTTATCGTCGGCGAAGGTTCGATTCTGGCCAAACGCCTCGTGCAGACCACCTTCGAGTGCATGTGGCTCGGCATCGACCAGGTCCGGCCTGGCGCCCATCTCGGCGACATTGGCTATGCGATCCAGCGGCACGCTGAAGGTCAAGGCTACAGCGTAGTGCGCGAATATTGCGGCCACGGGATCAGCACGGTGTTTCACGAAGATCCGCAGATCCTGCACTACGGCCGTCCGGGCACAGGCTTCGAGCTGCAGGCGGGCATGATCTTCACGATCGAGCCGATGATCAACGCGGGCCGCCGCGACATCCGCACCATGCCGGATCAGTGGACTGTGAAGACCAAGGACCGCAGCCTGTCCGCGCAGTGGGAACATACGGTGCTCGTGACCGAAAGCGGTTACGACGTGCTGACCGTATCGGCCGGCACCCCGGCGCGTCCGCCGGTTGTCGCCTCCGCCACCACGGCCTGACCGCCCCTCGTTCCCACTCACGCGCGCCCATGAGCAGTGTTCCAGCCGTCGCCCCTTCCGATGCCACATCGCTCAAAGCCGACTACAAGGTGGCCAAAGCCAGGCTGCTGGATCGCTTCAGGCTGGCAACCAACGTCGAATCGTTGATGGCCGCCCTCGCGCGCACCACGGACGAGTCGCTGCGCGCCGCATGGAACGCCTGCGACCTGCCGCCGTCCCTCGCCCTGCTGGCGGTAGGCGGGTACGGACGCGGCGAACTGGCGCCGCATTCGGACATCGACATTCTTGTCTTGCTGCCCGATCAGCCGATCGCGCATCTCGAAGCACGCATCGAGCGCTTTATCAGCCTCGCGTGGGATCTCGGACTCGAACTCGGCAGCAGCGTGCGCTCCGTCTCGCAGTGCCTCGAAGAGGCGGCCAATGACGTCACCGTGCGCACCTCGTTGCTGGAAGCGCGCCGTATTACCGGCAGCAGCGCGCTATTCGATGAATTCGCGCAACGTTATCGGGAGGCGCTCGATCCACGCGCGTTCTTCCAGGCGAAAGTGCTGGAGATGCGCCAGCGGCATGCCAAATTCCAGGACACGCCCTACGCGCTCGAGCCGAACATCAAGGAAAGCCCCGGCGGCCTGCGCGATCTGCAACTGATCCTGTGGGTGACCCAGGCGGCTGGCTTCGGCAGCAGCTGGCAGGAACTGGAAACGCGCGGCCTGATTACCGAGCGCGAAGCTCGCGAACTCGAGCGCAACGAGGGTTTTCTGAAGGCGCTACGCGCCCGCCTGCACGTGATTGCGGGACGGCGCCAGGACATTCTGGTGTTCGACCTGCAGACGGCAGTGGCCGAAAGCTTCGGCTACAAACCGACCGCCACCAAGCGCGCCAGCGAGCAGTTGATGCGCCGCTACTACTGGGCTGCCAAGGCAGTCACCCAGTTGTCGACGATCCTGATCCAGAATATCGAAGCGCAACTGTTCCCGAACACGAGTGGTATCACACGAGTTCTTTCGGAGCGTTTCGTCGAGAAACAGGGCATGCTCGAAATCGCCCGCGACGACGTGTTCGAACGCGAGCCGAACGCGATCCTCGAAGCATTTCTGCTCTACGAGCAAACGCCTGGGGTGAAGGGTCTGTCGGCGCGCACGCTGCGCGCGATCTACAACGCGCGCGACGCGATGGATCAGCACTGGCGCCGCGATCCGGAAAACCGGCATCTGTTCATGGAAATTCTGAAGCAGCCCGCCGGCATCACGCACGCGCTGCGGTTGATGAACCAGACTAGCGTCCTCGGGCGCTATCTGCTGAATTTCCGCCGTATCGTCGGGCAGATGCAGCATGACCTGTATCACGTCTACACGGTGGACCAGCATATCCTGATGGTGCTGCGCAACCTGCGCCGCTTCGCGATTGCGGAACATGCTCACGAATACCCGTTCTGCAGCCAGCTGATCGCCAACTTCGAGCGTCCGTGGGTGCTGTACGTGGCGGCGCTGTTCCACGACATCGCCAAGGGCCGCGGCGGCGACCACTCTACGCTCGGCATGGCCGACGCGCGGCGCTTTTGCCGCGAACACGGCATCGAAAACGGCGATGGCGATCTGGTGGTGTGGCTGGTCCAGCACCACCTGACGATGAGCCAGGTCGCGCAGAAGCAGGACACGAGCGACCCTGAAGTCATCAAGCGCTTTGCGGAGCAGGTGGGCACCGAACGGCGTCTGACGGCGCTGTACCTGCTGACCGTCGCCGATATTCGCGGCACCAGTCCGAAGGTCTGGAATGGCTGGAAAGGCAAGCTGCTCGAAGACCTGTACCGGGCCACGCTTGCGGTGCTCGGCGGCGCACGCCCTGATGCGCACTCCGAACTGAAATCGCGTCAGGAGGAGGCGCTTGCGCTGCTGCGGCTCGAAACGGTACCGGAGAACGCGCACCAGGCGCTGTGGGACAAGCTGGACGTCGGCTATTTTCTGCGTCACGACGCGGCGGATATCGCGTGGCAAACGCGTGTGCTGTACCGTCATGTCGAGACGCCTACGCCGATCGTCCGCGCGCGTCCGTCGCCAGTCGGCGAAGCCCTTCAGGTGCTGGTTTATGTGAAGGACCGCCCTGACCTCTTTGCCGGTATTTGCGCGTACTTCGACAAGAACGGCCTGTCGGTGCTCGACGCTCGCGTCAGCACGACCCGGCACGGCTACGCGCTGGATAATTTTATTGTCCAGCACACCGAAGAAGACGTGCATTATCGTGACATCGCCAATCTGGTGGAACAGGAACTGACCGCACGCCTCACGGCGGACGGCACCCTGCTGCCGGATCCGTCGAAGGGGCGCCTGTCGCGCCTGTCGCGGACCTTCCCTGTGACGCCGCGGGTCGACCTTCGGGCCGACGAACGCGGCCAGTACTACATCCTGTCCGTGTCGGCGAACGACCGGCCAGGCCTTCTTTATTCGATCGCGCGCGTGCTGGCCGAGCACCAGGTCGGCGTCCAATCGGCGCGGATCAATACGCTCGGCGAACGCGTAGAGGACGTGTTCCTGCTGGATGGACGCGGCCTCTCGGACAACCGCCTGCAAATTCAGGTCGAGACCGAACTGCTGCGCGCGATCGCAGTGTGAGATTTCATGCGAGTCAAATTGACAGCCAAGCATCCGCGGTCGGCTTCGTCCGAACGCGCCCCTGTTCGCTCGGGTAGTACGACCGCGCGTAAGCCGACGCGCCCTGCCGGGCCTCGGCCCGCCACGCCGGCCACCGGTGGGCGGGAAGCCAAACCGGCTGGGGCCGGTAAGCGTCCGGCGGGTAAGTCTGAGGGTTTTTCGGGCGGCGCTGAGCGCACGCAAGGTGGCGCGCGGCCGCCGCGTGCTGAAGGCTCTTTTTCGCGAGATCGCGATGCGGGGGCTGGTGGCGCTGCACGGCGTACGTCGTCGGATCGGCCGCCGCGGCGTGATGGTGATGCGGGTGCGCCGCGACGGCTTGACGGGGAGCGCGCAGAGCGTGCGCCGCGCAAGTTCGACGGTGAACGGACCGAACGCCCGCCGCGCAAGTTTGACGGTGAGCGTACCGAACGCCCGCCGCGCAAGTTCGACGGCGAGCGCACCGAACGCCCGCCGCGCAAGTTCGACGGCGAGCGCACCGAACGCCCGCCGCGCAAGTTCGACGGCGAGCGCACCGAACGCCCACCGCGCAGTTTCGCAGCGGGTGAGCGAAGCGAGCGAGCGCCTCGTCGCGAAGGTCCCGACGGCGCGCCGCGCCGTTCTGAGGGTGACCGCGTGCCGCGCCGCGCTGAAGGCGAGCGGCCAGCACGCTTCGCCCGCGACGAAGGCACCGGCCGCCCGGCATTTGGCGCACCGCGTGGCCCTCGCAGCGCAGACGATGCCCGCCGCCCAACCGGCCCGCGCGCCGGCGGCAGCTTCAACACCGGTCCGCGTGGAGAACGCCCGGGACACAACGAACGTGGAGAGTCGCGTGAACGTGGCACGTCCGAGCGCCCGCGCTTTGGCGCAGGCCGCAGCGGTTCCGACGAGCGCCGCACGTTCGAGCGGGCACCGCGCGACGAAAGCGCACGCCGAAGCACACCAGGTGGCCGCGAAGGTCGCCCGGCTTCCAGTGAGCGCAATCTTTCCGCGCGTGGCGAGCGTTCGTTCGCCACGCCCGTCAAGCGTGCGTACGGAGATCGCACCGAACGCGCGCCGCGCGAGGATCGTGGAGCACGAGCACCTGCCGCACGCGGGTTTGGCGATCGGCCGCCACGCGCAGAACATTCGGAGCGTCCGCCGCGCGCCGGCAAACCAGCGCGCCCCGAGCGCAGCGAAGGATCCGCTCCGCCCCCGGCCACCGCGCATCGCCGCGATCGCGACGATGCGCCCGGCACGTTACGGCTGTCGAAGCTGATGTCGGAGCTTGGGCTGTGTTCTCGCCGCGAAGCGGACGAGTGGATTGAAAACGGCTGGGTGCGCGTCGATGGTGAAAAAATCGACACGCTCGGCTCCAAGGTCCGCCCGGACCAGCGCATCGAGATCGACCCGGCCGCGCAGGCGATTCAGGCACGCCTCGTCACGATCCTCATCCATAAGCCGGTTGGCTATGTCTCGGGTCAGGCGGAAGACGGCTACCAGCCGGCCGTCACGCTCGTTACACCGGAAAACCGCTGGGAAGCCGACAACTCGGATATCCGTTTCTCGGTATCGCATCTGCGTCAGCTTGCTCCGGCGGGCCGGCTCGACATCGACTCCACCGGCCTGCTGGTACTGACCCAGGACGGCCGGATCGCGAAACGGCTGATCGGCGGGCATTCGGAGGTCGAGAAGGAGTATCTGGTGCGCGTGACCTACGGCGACATGACGACCGAGATCGACAAGCACTTCCCCCTCGAAAGCCTCGAGTTGCTGCGTCACGGTCTGGAACTCGACGACGTGCCGCTCAAGCCAGCCAAAGTTAGCTGGCAGAACGGCGAACAGTTGCGCTTCGTGCTGCGTGAAGGCAAGAAACGTCAGATCCGGCGCATGTGCGAGCTGGTCGGCCTGGAAGTAGTCGGCCTCAAACGCGTGCGTATGGGCAGCGTGCCGCTCGGTGCGTTGCCGCCGGGGCAATGGCGCTACCTGGCACACGACGAGTCGTTCTGAGTCTGATCGTGTAGCCCTGTGACGGGCCGGCCGCCGCACGCGTCGAGCGCTGTGCCGAGGTGCGCTGTAAGCACCCATCCGGCCGATGTGAAAAAGCCCACGCAAATGCGTGGGCTTTCTTTTTCTATCAAGGTGTTCGAACGCTCGGAGGCTTCACGGCCACCCTTCGCGCTCAGTCGTCGCTATTCGGATCCAGATCCGGAAACAACACTTCCGTGAAGCCGAACTTCGCGAAATCGTTGATCCGCATCGGGTAGAGCTTGCCGATCAGGTGATCGCACTCGTGCTGGACGACGCGGGCATGGAAGCCTTCGGCGACACGGTCTATCGGATTGCCGAACTGGTCGAAGCCGTGATAGCGGATCATCGAAAAACGGCTGACGGCGCCGCGCAGACCCGGTACCGAAAGGCAGCCTTCCCAACCCTCTTCCATATCCTGCGACACCGGGGTAATGGTCGGATTGATCAATACCGTTTCAGGCACCGGCGGCGCATCCGGATAGCGCTCGTTGTGTCCAAAGCCGAAAATCACGACCTGCAGATCGACCCCGATCTGCGGCGCAGCGAGCCCCGCGCCATTGGCGTCGTGCATGGTCTCGAACATGTCCTTGATGAGGGCATGCAGGTCGGGCGTGTCGAAGTGGTCGACCGGAGCGGCGATGCGCAAAAGACGCGGATCGCCCATCTTGAGAATTTCGCGGATCATGTTATCTGCCCCTCCAGGAGCTTACGCATACCATCTTCGTCGAGGACCGGGATGCCGAGTTCCTCAGCTTTCACAAGTTTGCTGCCTGCCTCGGCGCCAGCGACGACGTAATCGGTTTTCTTCGACACCGAACCGGCCACCTTGGCGCCCGCTGCTTCAAGCATTTCCTTGGCTTCTTCACGGGCCAGCGTCGGTAAAGTGCCCGTCAGCACAATCGTCTTGCCCGCCAGCAAGCCTTGTGGCGCCTTCGGCGCCGGCGGCCCTTCCGGCCACGTCACCTTGCCCGGCGCGCGCAACTGCTCGATCACCGTCCGGTTGTGCTCTTCGGCGAAAAACTGATGAATCGACTCGGCCACCACCGGTCCTACATCATTCACTTCCAGTAGTTCCTCGACCGTGGCGTTCATGATTGGATCGAGCGAACCGAAGTGCTTTGCCAGATCCTTAGCCGTCGATTCGCCCACCTGACGAATTCCGAGCGCGTAAAGGAAGCGTCCAAGGGTGGTGTGCTTGGCTTTTTCGAGCGAGTCGAGCAGGTTCTGCGCGGACTTTTCGGCGAAGCGGTCGAGCTCGGCCAACGTCGCAAAACCGAGATTGAACAGATCAGCCGGCGTACGCACGAGCTTCAGTTCGACCAGTTGGTCGATGATCTTCTCGCCGAGCCCGTCGATATCCAGCGCGCGGCGTTGCGCGAAATGCCACAGGGCCTGCTTGCGCTGCGCCGGACAAAACAGGCCGCCCGTGCAGCGGGCGATTGCCTCGTCAGGCAAACGTTCGATGGCCGAGCCGCAAATTGGGCACTGCGTGGGCATCACAAACTCAGTGGCGTCCGCCGGACGCCGGTCCATGAGCGCGCTCACCACTTCCGGGATCACGTCGCCGGCGCGCCGCACGATCACGGTATCGCCGATGCGGATATCTTTGCGGCGCACTTCGTCTTCGTTGTGCAACGTGGCATTCGTCACCGTCGCGCCGCCGACGAACACCGGCTCGAGACGTGCCACCGGCGTGATCGCTCCCGTACGGCCAACCTGCACGTCGATCGCCAGCAGCTTCGTCAGCGCTTCCTGGGCCGGAAACTTGTGCGCGAGCGCAAAGCGTGGAGCGCGCGAGACGAAGCCGAGTACGTCCTGCTCGTCGCGGGCGTTGACCTTGTACACCACGCCGTCGATATCGTACGGTAGCCCGTCGCGCTTCTCGCCCACCTTATGGAAGAACCCCAGCAGCCCCTCCACGCCCTCCACCACCGCTCGCTCGCTGTTGACCGGCAAGCCCATTTCGCCATACCAATCGAGCAGCGCGCTATGGGTAGCCGGCATCGGCTCGCCGTCGAGCACACCGATTCCATAGGCGAAGAAAGACAGCGGGCGCTGCGCCGTGATCTTCGAATCGAGCTGGCGCAAACTGCCGGCCGCGGCGTTACGCGGGTTGGCAAATTCCTTGAGACCGGCCGCACGTTGCCGCTCGTTGAGACGTTCGAAATCGCGCTTGAACATCAGCACTTCGCCGCGCACGTCGAGCACCTTCGGCACACGCTTACCTTTGAGGGTCAACGGAATGGACCGGATCGTGCGGACATTGCCGGTCACGTCTTCGCCGGTCGTGCCGTCACCGCGCGTGGAAGCCTGCACGAAGTGCCCGTCCACATAGCGCAGCGAAATGGCCAGGCCGTCGAACTTGAGCTCGCAGGCGTAACTGACCGGCGTTTTGCCGAGCGCATCGGCAATGCGTTTGTCGAACGCCGCGATGTCTTCGTCGGCAAAGCCATTGTTCAGCGAGAGCATCGGCTGGTCGTGCAGGACCGGTTCGAAGCCGCTCGCGGCCTCGCCGCCGACGCGCTGGGTAGGCGAGTCCGGTGTGATCAGATCCGGATGCTCCGTCTCGATCTGTTGAAGCTCCTTGAAGAGCTTGTCGTATTCCGCGTCCGGCAGATCCGGCTGGTCGAGTACGTAGTACGCGTAGTTCGCGCGTTCGAGTTCCGCGCGCAACCACGCAGCACGCTTGGCCGGGCTGCTCGTTGCTGGGTCAGGGACGGTGGTTCGGGCCATGCTTTGAGAAGATCCGCCGGTGAAATTCAGACTTCAGATTATCTCAGGAACCGCACGTCGTGGACATTGGCCGGATGGCCAGTTTCGTACGCCGCCTCACCGATCGTGGGCTAGCCCTGGCCAAACGGCTAACGTGCGCTGTGTTGCATTGACACTCGAGGAGCGGAATGCGACTGTAAGCGCACGAGCCACATGCCGCTCCGGCATATCCACCGAAGGACAACCATGACGGGTTTTACTGTGATCAGACGTGGTCTCGGGCGGCTGGCCTCGTTCGCCATGTCGCTTTGCATTGCACTATGCGTCTGGCACGCCGCGCCCGCGTGCGCGCTCGAACAGGTCGTCACCGTCCCACTAGCGGACAGCGCGACGATCTCATACCTGCTAACGCAAAAGGACGACAGTCACCCCGACTGGGTTCTCGTCATGTTCGCGGGCGGCGACGGGGCATTGCAACTGGCGCAGGCGAGCGACGGCACTATCAGGCTGGGTCTGAAGAAAAACTTCCTCGTGCGAGCGCGCACCTTGCTGGTCGACGACCGCTTTGCCACTGCACTGGTCGATGCGCCGTCCGACCAGCCTGGCGGCTACTCCGACAGCTTCCGCGCGTCGCCGCGCCATGCACAGGACCTCGCGCGTGTCGCGGCTGACCTGCGCACGCGCTTTCCGCAGGCGAAACTCGTGCTCGTCGGCACAAGTCGGGGGACGATTTCTTCGGCGTTTGTCGGCCGGGCGCTGCCCGATACCTGGGACGCTGTCGTCCATACCTCGACGCTAAGCAGTCCAGCGCGTGGTCAGGCGCTGCCGCTGGCCGGCTTCAACTACGGCGAGATCCACGCTCGCCAGCTCTTCGTGCATCACGTCGACGACGGCTGCTATCTCTGTTCGTTCAGTGCAGCGAAGCGTATCGCGGACGATGGTCATGATTTCATCGCTGTCAGCGGCGGAAACGCACGCGGCAACCCATGCGAGGCAATGGGCCATCACGGTTTCAATGGACAGGATGAAGCGGTGGTCGCCGCGATCAAGGCTTGGATCAGCGGCGGCGCATGGCCGAAGGAGGTCGACTGAAGCAGGGCGCGCGCGACGCTGGCGAGATCGGCATACGCAGCTTTTATCGTGGCGTCGAAGGGGCGCCAGCACAGTCGAGGCGCCTACTATTGCGCGGACCCAACTGCCGCAACCGCCAACAGCCTACTGGCTAAACAACCGCCTCGTGGCCGGCGAACCCGCCGGAATCCCAGCTTGCTCCAGCTTGGCGTACAGCGTCATCAACTGCTTCTCAATCGCCAGCAACGACGTTTCCGGCAGCGGACGGCGCCCATCGTCCACCACCCGGCCGCCAATCCGCTCCGACAGCGACTTGGCGTAGTCGCACATCAGCCGGAACGGCAGGATGTCTTCATCGGCCACCGGCACGTCGAGCACCAGCGTGATCATCTGGCCGCCCTTGTAGGTGAGGTCGTCGCGCAGGAAGTTGGTATCGCCGAACTGCAGCATGAACACCGGGCTTTGCCGGGCGTCGAGCTTGACGAAACGCGTGCCGTCGCGCGAAAGCAGCAGGCCGTCCTGCGAAGCCACGGCCTGCACATAGTTCGCCGACCACGGCGCCCCGTCCGACAGCACGTTGATCGACAGTTGCGCATCGCATTGGGCGGCGAAACCGTCCAGCTCGCGGGCCATCGCCACCGTTTCCATCATGTCGGGGAATTCGGGAGCCGCGTCGATGGCATCGGCAAACTGCTGCACGCCCGTGACGAACTCGGAAAACTCCAGTTCGTTCAGCGGACCACTGCGGTTGGCCAGTTGCGCGGCTGCACGCAGTTCTTCGTAGCGCACGCCGTTCTGCAGCAGTTCCCATGCGCCGCCGCCTTCCGGCTTGCCCTCAATATGCACCGGCTTGCTGCCCGCACGGCGCAGACGTTGCGCAAGCGGAATCACCTTGTCGCCTGCCAGCGGACCGGCGAGACGAATCGGCACGATGCAATCAATGCGCCGATCCACGATCGCAGGCGGTGCAGAAGAGATCGTCGTCGCGGCCGGCATAATCGGCTCAGCAGGCTCGTCGGCACCAGCGGGCACGCCCTCGCTTTGCGGCTCGGGGAAACCATTCGGCGTAGTCGTCTCGGCCTGGATATCCGCGGGGGTGTCGAGCGGCGGCGCCGTGCCGAAGGTAGGTTCGACGCGCGACCCGGTATCGGTCGCGTCATCCGACACGGGCTCGCGGCGAGTGGTCGGCCGGGCCGGTTCGATGAACGGGCTTTGTTCTTCCTGGTCTTCGCGTGCAAAGGCCTCGGCAGTATCGGCCGGCATCGGCCGCGGCATCCGGCGGCGCACCTTCGCGCCTTGCCATGCGTTGTAGACCACCACGCCCCCGACCACCACGGCACCCGCGCCGATCAAACCGAGTGTCAACTCGTCCATGCATGCTCCATCAGCAATTCTTCTGTTTGCGCGGCGTCTGAGCCTGCGCCGCGCGGCAAGCTTGCCGCAGCGGGGGCGCAGGCTCGCGCCGTCCGTATCAAACGATATTCTGGGCGAAACCGGCGGCCGTTTCCATGTCGACCGCGACGATCCGCGACACACCCTGCTCCTGCATCGTCACGCCGATCAGTTGCTGGGCCATTTCCATCGCGATCTTGTTGTGCGAGATGAACAGGAACTGGGTCTTGTCCGACATCGCGCGCACGAGATTGGCAAAGCGCTCCGTGTTGGCGTCGTCGAGCGGCGCGTCCACTTCGTCGAGCAGACAGAACGGCGCCGGATTCAACTGGAACATCGCGAACACGAGTGCCGTCGCGGTCAGCGCTTTCTCGCCGCCCGACAGCAAGTGAATCGTCGAGTTCTTCTTGCCCGGCGGTTGCGCCATGACCTGCACGCCGGCGTCGAGGATTTCGTCGCCGGTCATGATCAGCTTGGCCTGGCCACCGCCGAACAGGCGCGGGAACAGTTCGCCGAAATGCTGGTTGACCTGATCGAAGGTGCCCTGCAGCAGCGTGCGGGTTTCCTGATCGATCTTGTGAATCGCGTCTTCCAGCGTTTCGATTGCGCTGTTCAGGTCAGCCGACTGCGCATCGAGGAAGCTCTTGCGCTCGGTAGCGGCCTTCAGTTCGTCGAGCGCGGCCATATTCACCGGACCCAGCGAAGCGATCGCGTTGTTCAGCCGCGTGACTTCGCCTTGCAGGTAGGACGGCTTCATGTCCGGTGTCAGCCTGGCCTGCAATTCGGCCTCGTCGACACCTGCTGCGGCGAGCTGTTCGATGAACTGCTCGGCGTTCAAGCGCGCGGCCTGTTCCTTCAACTGCAGCTCGGTAATGCGGTCGCGCAGCGGCTGCAGCGCCCGTTCTGCCGTGAGACGCGTCTCGTCGGCAGCGCGCAGCTTGGCGGTCAGGTCGTCCAACTCAAGCCGCGCGGCATGCAGCGCCTCTTCCTTGACCGCCCGGATCTCCAGCGCGCCTTGCAGACCCGTATGCGCGGTCTGCTCATTAATCGTTTCGAGCTCGGCCCGCGCGTCTTCGAGCGATGCGGCAACCCGTTCGCTCTGCTCGTGCGCCACCTGAATGCTGCGCTTGAGTTCGTCGATGCGGTTCGCCATATTGCGCGCGGCAAAGCGTGCATCGGTGGCAGCCCGATCAAGATCGCGAGACTGCGCTCGCGCAGCCGTCAGTTCTTCATCGAGTGCTTCGAAGGCCAACTGGTTGTCTTCGAAGCGCGCCTGCAATTCGGCCAGTTCGGCGTCGTGACGTTCGAAGTTCGCTTCCGACTCGCCGCGCAAGGCGCGCTGCTCGTCGATCTGTGCGGTGATCTCTTCGAGCTCTTCGCGAATCTGCGTGCTGCGCTGCATGTAGCGCTCATGCGCCTGGGTGAGCTTCAGCACATCCATCTGCAGCGCGTGCACGCGCTGGGTCGCGCGCTCGGCCTGCTGGCGCACGTCCGTCAAGGTTTGCGATGCCTGCGTGTGAGCCGCCTCGGCGCGAATCGCCGCCGTCTTGGCTTCGTCCGCGAGCAGCCCCTGGGCGCGCACCTGGCGCGTCAGATTTTCGATTTCCTGCTGACGGGCCAGCATGCCGGCCTGCTCGGAATCGGCAGCATAGAGTTGCACGCCGACGCGCGTCACCACATGACCCGCCTTGACGACGAACGAGCCGCCTTCCGGCAACTGCGAACGCAGCGAGAGCGCCTGGGCAAGATCGTCGGCAACAAAAGCGAGACCCAGCCAGTCGTTCAACACCGCACGCAGACCCGCGTCGTCAATGCGCACCAGCGACAGCAGCGGCCGCAAGGCAGGCGGCGTCGTGACCGGCGCTCCAGCTGCCGGCGGTGCGTAAAAGGCGAGCTTGGCGGGCGGCGCATCGGTCGCGAAGGCCTTGACCCAGTCGAGATTCGACACTTCCAGCGCAGCGAGACGCTCGCGCAACACCGATTCCAGCGCCGTTTCCCAGCCTGCTTCAACGTGCAGCTTCTTCCACAGCCGCGGCAGACCGTTCAGCTCATGCTTCTCGAGCCACGGCTGGATCTTGCCTTCGGTCTGGACGTTTTCCTGCAACTGCTTGAGCGCAGCAAGGCGCGCGTCGAGCTGATGAATCTGCGCCGTTTCCGACTGCACGCGCTCCTGGGCGCTGCGCCGTTCGCCGTCGAGGCGCGGCAGCGTTTCCTGGGCATCGGCGAGGCGCGCCTGGGCGTCGTTAAGAATCTCTTCGTGCTCGGCCAACTGCATGCGCAGCTCTTCGAGCTGGGTTTCGTCCGGCGCGTCGAGACCGCCCGCTTCCAGCTTCAACCGCTCATGACGCTGCTGCAACTGCTGCAGTTGCTGGTCGGCATTGCGCTGATGCGCGGCCTCCAGTTTGAGCGCCTGCTCGGTCTGTGCAATGCCGCCGCGCTCTTCGTTCAGCTGCGTCTGCGCATCGCGCCAACGGGCTTCGAGAGCGGGCATCGCGTCGTGCTTCGCAGCAGCTTCGTCTTCGGCAAGCGCGGCCTTTTCTTCCGCCACCGCCAGTTGTTCCGCAGCGTCTTCGAGGTCGTCCTGGGCCTTCTGGGCCTGCGACTGCCACTGCTCGCGCTGCGCGTTCAGCGCGGCGATCTGCGCCTGGACGCGGTTGCGCGATTCGACGATGAACTTGATCTCGGCCTCGAGCCGGCTCACTTCGGCGTTCGCCTCGTAGAGTGCACCTTGCGCGCCCTGCATCGCATCGCTCGCCGAATAGTGCGCCACACGCAGCGTTTCCAGCTGCGCTTCGACTTCGCGCAGCTTCGCGGTTTGGGCTTCGAGGTCGATCTGCGCCTGTTCGATGGCGCGTTGCTGGCGTTCCTGCTCGCCGCCGGCTTCGTTCTTGCGCAGCAGCCACAAGAGGCGCTGCTTCATTTCGCCGTCGGCCTGCAGTTCCTTGAACTTCGTCGCGACAACCGCCTGGCCTTCGAGCTTTTCGAGGTTCGTGCCGAGTTCACGGACGATGTCCTCCACCCGCGTCAGATTCTCACGCGTGTCGTGCAGACGGCTCTCAGTCTCGCGGCGGCGTTCCTTGTACTTCGAGACGCCCGCGGCTTCTTCGAGGAACACGCGCAGCTCTTCAGGCTTCGCCTCGATCAGGCGCGCAATCATGCCCTGCCCGATGATGGCGTACGCCCGCGGCCCGAGACCGGTGCCGAGGAAGATGTCCTGGATGTCGCGGCGGCGCGCCGGCAGGTTGTTGATGTAGTAGCTCGAAGTGCCGTCGCGTGTCAGGACGCGCTTGACGGCGATTTCGGCATACTGCCCCCACTGGCCGGCGGCACGGCCGTCGGCGTTGTCGAACACGAGTTCGACGCTGGCGCGGCTGCCCGGCTTGCGCGCAGTAGAGCCGTTGAAGATCACGTCCTGCATCGACTCGCCGCGCAGTTCGGAAGCGCGCGATTCGCCGAGCACCCAGCGCACGGCGTCGATGATGTTGGACTTGCCGCAACCATTGGGACCGACCACGCCGACAAGCTGGCCCGGAACCTGGAAATGCGTGGGATCGACGAATGACTTGAAGCCAGCGAGTTTGATCGAGGTCAGACGCACGGCGATATCGCTGATTGAAAAGGGAAAATAAAGGTGGATCGCAAGGGCCGCGCGTGCCGTTCCCAGCCACTGCGAAACGACCCACACGAACCCCGCGATACGGGCGCCGCGCACGCCCGGCAAGGCGCGCGACGGCAAGCAGGGGCAATCATACCATCGCGCGTGAGCGGTCCTGGCGCTTAGGGTCGAGCTTAGTGCGATGCACCCAACTCGACAACGCCGACGCCAGCACGATGCACGCGCCGCCCGCCCATTCGCGCGGCCCGGGGGTCTCGCCGGCAAAGAGCCACGCAGACAGCGCCGTCACCACGATTTCGAACAGCATGATGATCGATGCGCGGTTCGCCGGGATGCGCGCCATGCCGTATTGCACCAGCATGTTATTGGACGCCAACAGGAAACCGAGGCCCAGCACCAGCAAGGCCGCCACGCCCAGGTGCGCGCCGGTGGGCGGCGCAGGCATCGCCTCGAATAACGACGCGCAGGCGCCGAAGATGGCAGCACCGCCGAAAATCGTCGCGGTGCGCATTTCCGCCTTCATCCCGGGCAGCACACGGCTCGTCTTGAGAATCAACACATTGCTCATGGCAAAGCCCATACCGCCGGCGAGGCCACCCCATTCGGCCAGATTCGCCGGCACCGGCAAACCCAGTTGGGGCGACCACAGCATGGTCATCGCGCCCGCCAGCGATAGCGCCGCAAGCGCAGCACCGGTCCACGTCAGGCGTTCATGCAGGATGAAATGTGCGAACAGCGCGGTCCACGCTGGGGTGAGGTAGAAGAGCAGCAGCACGCGCATGACCTGGCCGTGGATCGAACCCCAGACGAAACCGAGGTTCGTGACACCGGCGGCCAGCGCTAGTGCGGGCAGCAGCCAATGCCAGCGGACTGTGCGGATGGCGCGGTGGCGTACCAGCAGCACGAACAGGCAGCCGGCGCCGCTTGTGAGCGCGCTGGCGGCCGTGCCGGTCACTCCCAGCGAAGCCAGCATGCGCAGCGGGTACCAGATCATGCCCCAAACGGACGCGCCCAGCATGATGGCGAGCGCCGGCCAACTCGTGCGAATCCAGTTGCTCATCGCGCGGCGCTCCTGCTTCTGCTCGCGCTCCGGCTCTGGCGTGGGCCGTTCGAGCACTGAACGGCGGCGGCCGGACGTCCTGCAAGACCCGATCTGTCCTCAACCGGGAGCGGCCTTGCCACCTGGGCGGACACCTGACCTGCCGCCTCGTACGTTAGCTGACCCGCCGCTTGAGCTGTCACCCGAACTGCCGCCTGAACTACCACCTGCATTCTGTCTCCCGGTATCTATTTGCGCGGCCGTCTGAGATAGGCCGCTTCGCCTGCAGTCTTCGCGCGCGGCGCCCGAGTGATCCAGCGGGGCCCGCCAGGCGCCAGGCCCGTCGCACCACGCTATAATCACCGATCCGCCGCCTGTGCCGTCATTTCACCGTCCCGATCGATGCGACGATGATTGCCGCCGCCGCGCGTGCCCCTCACCTGTCTCCGCCCGTTTTCGATCAGGCTCGATCCGCCAAGTGAACCCGCTACTCGACACCCTCCAGTCCTATCCGTTCGAAAAGCTGCGTCTGCTTTTCAAGGACGTCACGCCGCCAGCCGCTCTCTCGCACATCAGCTTCGGCATTGGCGAACCGAAACATCCGACCCCGGCGCTGATCCGCGACGCGGTGATCGCTTCGCTCGGCGGCCTGGCGGTGTATCCGGCCACGCTCGGTTCACCGGCGTTGCGCGAGTCGATTGCGAACTGGATCACGCAGCGCTACAACCTGCCGCCCGTCGATCCGGCCACTGAAGTGCTGCCGGTTGCCGGCTCCCGCGAGGCCTTGTTTGCGCTCGCGCAGACCGTGATCGACCCGAAGCGAAACGCAACGGGCGAGCCCGCGATCGTACTCTGCCCGAACCCGTTCTACCAGATCTACGAAGGCGCAGCTTTGCTGGCCGGCGCGCAGCCGTATTTCGTCAACAGCGATCCGGCCCGCAATTTCGCCTGTGATTATTCGGCCGTGCCAGCCGACATCTGGGCACGCACGCAACTGCTCTACGTCTGTTCGCCGGGCAACCCGACCGGCGCGGTGCTGACGCTCGAGGACTGGCGCGAACTGTTTGCACTGTCCGACCGTTATGGCTTCGTGATTGCCTCCGACGAGTGCTACTCGGAAATCTATTTCGACGAAGCCAAACCGCCGCTTGGCGCGCTCGAGGCAGCGCACAAGCTGGGCCGCGGCTTCGAGCGCATCGTGATGCTCTCGAGCCTGTCGAAGCGCTCTAACGTGCCGGGCATGCGCTCGGGCTTCGTCGCCGGCGACGCGGCGATCCTCAAGCAGTTCCTGCTATACCGGACATACCACGGCGCCGCCTTGTCGACCGTGTACCAGACTGCGAGTATCGCGGCCTGGAACGACGAGACGCATGTGCGCGAGAACCGCGCGAAATACGTGCAGAAATTTGCCACCGTTACGCCGATGATTGCCGACGTGCTCGACGTGCGCCTGCCCGATGCCGCCTTCTACCTGTGGTGCAATGTAGCGCGCACTGGCCTGACGGATACCGAGTTCGCCCAGCGTCTCTACGCCGACTATAATGTGACGGTTCTGCCGGGCTCGTACCTCGCGCGCACTGCGCACGACACGAACCCCGGCCGCAATTTCGTGCGCCTCGCGCTGGTCGCCGATGTCGACGAGTGTACGGAAGGCGCGCAGCGGATCGTCGATTTTTGCCATGCGTTCGCGCGCTAAACGCGCCCGGCATGCAGCCCCTCTTCCTCAGACTTCAACTCTTTAATCCTCGATAAGCCACGAATATGTCGCAACAACTTCAGCAGATCATCGATACCGCCTGGGAAAACCGCGCAGACCTGTCGCCGAAGGCCGCCCCCGCCGACGTGCGTGAGGCCGTCGCACACGCCATCGAGCAACTCGACAAGGGTCTGCTGCGCGTCGCCGAAAAGAAAAACGGCGAATGGGTCGTCAATCAATGGCTGAAGAAAGCGGTGCTGCTATCGTTCCGTCTGGAAGACAACGCGCCGATGCCGGCTGGTGGCTATTCGCAGTTCTACGACAAGGTGCCCTCGAAGTTTGCGAACTACACCGCTGAAGACTTCGCCGCCGGCGGCTTCCGCGTGGTGCCGCCCGCCATCGCGCGCCGTGGCTCGTTCATCGCCAAGAACGTCGTGCTGATGCCGTCGTACACCAACATCGGCGCATACGTCGACGAAGGGACGATGGTCGATACGTGGGCCACCGTCGGCTCGTGTGCGCAGATCGGCAAGAACGTTCACCTGTCGGGTGGCGTGGGCATCGGCGGCGTGCTGGAGCCGCTGCAGGCCAACCCGGTCATCATCGAAGACAACTGCTTTATCGGCGCACGCTCGGAAGTCGTGGAAGGCGTGATCGTCGAAGAAAACTCGGTGATCTCGATGGGCGTGTACCTCGGCCAGAGCACCAAGATTTACGACCGAGAAACCGGCGAAGTCACGTATGGCCGCATCCCGGCAGGTTCGGTGGTGGTGGCCGGCAACCTGCCGTCGAAGGACGGCTCGCATAGCCTCTACTGCGCGGTGATCGTCAAGAAGGTCGACGCGAAAACGCGCGCCAAGGTCGGTCTCAACGAGTTGCTGCGAGGCGATTGATGGCACGCGCCAACAAGACTGTCGTCTACGGCATCCCGAACTGCGACACCGTGAAGAAAGCCCGCGTGTGGCTGGAAGAGCACGGCGTCGAGTTCGAGTTTCACGATTTCAAGAAGGCCGGCGTCACCGCACCGCTCGTGCAGGACTGGCTCAAAGACGTCAAGCTCGACGCCTTGCTGAACCGGCGCGGTACGACATGGCGTGGTCTGTCGGACGACATGAAGGTCGCCGCGGACACGGAGTCGGGCGCGATTGCGTTGATGATCCACAAGCCTTCGGTGATCAAGCGGCCGGTGGTCGTGGTCAACGGGCGAGTCAAGACGCTCGGTTTTTCTGCGGAAGAGTACGAGACGTTGTTCGGCTGAGGTTGTTTTTTCGCCTGAGCGTTGACGAACGGACGCCCGTGACCTCTGGCGCCGCATGCACAAGAAGCTGTTGCCGGCTGCGGCGGTTCACTCGCAGCCGGCATTTTTTCATTTCAAAGTGGCTAGTACTGAATCCATGTCCGGCACCCTTGCCCTTACCGAACAACTGATCGCGCGCGCTTCCGTTACGCCCGACGACCAGCATTGCCAGCGCATCCTGATCGAGCGCCTCGCGGCGCTCGGCTTCGAGTGCGAGACCATCGAATCGCATGGCGTGACGAACCTCTGGGCTGTCAAACGCGGCGTCGACGGCACGCGCGGCAAGCTGCTCGTGTTCGCCGGCCACACCGACGTGGTGCCGACCGGCCCTCTCGAACAATGGAGCTCGCCGCCCTTCGAGCCGACCCATCGCGACGGCATGCTCTACGGACGCGGTGCGGCTGACATGAAGACCTCGATTGCAGGCTTCGTGGTGGCAAGCGAAGAGTTCGTGGCGGCGCATCCGGCGCATCGCGGCTCGATCGCGTTTCTGATTACGAGCGACGAGGAAGGTCCCGCCACCGACGGCACCGTGAAGGTCGTCGAAGCGCTGAAGGAGCGTGGCGAGCGACTCGACTACTGCATCGTGGGCGAGCCGACTTCGAGCGCACAGTTCGGCGACATGGTGAAGAACGGCCGGCGCGGCTCGATGTCCGGCAAGCTCACGGTCAAAGGTGTGCAAGGGCATATCGCCTATCCGCATCTGGCGAAGAACCCGGTGCATCTGCTGGCGCCCGCGCTGGCGGAACTCGTGGCCGAGCGCTGGGACGATGGCAACGAATACTTCCCGCCCACCACATGGCAGGTGTCGAACATCCACAGCGGCACGGGCGCGAGCAACGTGATTCCGGGCCACGCGGAGGTAATGTTCAACTTCCGTTTTTCGACAGCGAGCACGGTTGAAGGGCTGCAAAGCCGCGTGCACGCCATCCTCGACAAACACGGTCTCGAATACGATCTGCAATGGTCGGTGAGCGGTCTGCCGTTCCTGACACCGCGCGGCGACCTGTCGAACGCACTCGCCAAGGCAATCAAGGACGAAACCGGCGTAAGCACCGAACTGTCGACCACGGGTGGCACCTCCGACGGCCGTTTCATTGCCCGCATCTGCGAACAGGTGGTCGAGTTCGGCCCGCTGAACGCCACCATCCACAAGATCGACGAGCATATCGACGTCTCCCATATCGAGCCGCTCAAGAACGTGTACCGGCGCGTACTCGAACAACTGATCGCTTAAGCCGCTTAACCCAGGCCCGCCAAGGACACCCCCGCGATGACGCTCCCGTTTTCCACCGTCCGCGATCTGCTGCGTTTCGCAGTGACGCGCTTTAACCAGGCCGAACTGTCGTTCGGCCACGTGTCGGCCAACGCTTACGACGAAGCCGCCTACCTCGTGCTGCACTCGCTGCATCTGCCGCTGGATCTGCTCGAGCCGTTTCTCGATGCGAAGCTGACCGCGGCGGAAATCGACGCCGTGTTGAGCGTGATCGAGCGCCGTGCCGCCGAACGCGTGCCGGCCGCCTACATCACGCAGGAAGCGTGGATGCATGGTTTCCGTTTCCACGTGGACGAACGCGTGATCGTGCCGCGCTCGTTCATCGGAGAACTGCTGCAGGACGGCTTGCAGCCGTATGTCGAAGATCCCGAGCAGGTCGGCGCGGTGCTTGAGTTGTGCACCGGTTCCGGGTGCCTCGCGATTCTCGCCGCGCATGCATTCCCGAACGCCGATATCGACGCCGTCGATCTGTCGAAGCCAGCGCTCGAAGTGGCGACGCGCAATGTCGACGAGTACAAGCTCGACGATCGCATTGCCCTGTTTGAAGGCGACCTGTTCGAACCGTTGCCTGAGCGCCGCTACGATGTGATCATCGCCAATCCGCCGTACGTCAACGCGGAGTCCATGGCGACGCTGCCGGCCGAGTACCGGCATGAACCGGAGATGGCGCTGGCGGGCGGCGCGGACGGCATGGACATCGTGCGCCGGATTATTGGCGAGGCACGCAACTGGCTGACCGAGGATGGCGTGCTGGTGATCGAGATCGGCAACGAGCGCGCGAATGTGGAAGCGGCGTTTGGCGGCCTCGACCTCGTCTGGCTGTCGACCAGCGCCGGAGACGACAACGTGTTTCTGATTCAGGCGGCTGATCTGCCGGGGTAATTTGCCCGGAACAGCAAAGAATCCACCGAACCCGACCGCAAGGCGAACGGGTTCGGTAAGATGAGCGCGATCGACTTCCCTGCCCTCATGCCGAACCATCGGGAAGCGCATAAAAATTCCCCGCGCGCCTATGCAATTCGACCTCCTTCATATCGCACCGCTCGTCCTTCTCGCCCATCTGCTGGGCGTGATCGCGGCGTGCCATGCCATTCTCAACACGCGTACCTCCCAGGGCGCGGTGGCATGGGCGGTATCGCTGGTAGCCATGCCGTACCTGACGGTAGTGCCTTACCTGTTCCTCGGACGCAGCAAGTTCCGCGGTTACGCCGACGCGCGCCGTATCGAAAACGAGTCACTGCGCACCCAGGCCCATCCCCACGCGTGGGACGAGCAGGCCTCGTCAGCCGGGCGGCCAACCGACGAGCTCGGCCCCCGGCTCGTAAGCTCGCTGACGCGTCTGGGCGGCATGCCATTCCTGCCTGGCAACTCCGTGCGCACGCTGGTGAACGGCGAGGCAACCTTTGCCGCGATCCTCGAAGCCATCGACCAGGCACGCAGCTACATCGTCGTGCAGTTCTTCATCGTGCGCGACGATTCGCTCGGCGAGATGCTGAAGGACGCGCTGCTCGCCAAAGCAGCACAAGGTGTGCGCATCTATTTTCTCTACGACAGCATCGGCAGCTTCGATCTGCCGCACAGCTATGTGGCCAGGCTACGGGCCGGTGGCGTCGAAGTGCATCCGTTCGCCACCAACCGGCGCTTCGTCAACCGCTTCCAGCTCAACTTCCGCAATCACCGCAAGATCGTCTCGGTGGACGGCGAGCGAGCGTTTGTCGGCGGACATAACGTCGGCGTGGAATATCTCGGCGCCAAGCCACCGCTTTCGCCGTGGCGCGATACGCATATCGAGGTGCGCGGGCCGGTGGTCGCCAGCATCCAGTTCGTGTTCACGGAAGACTGGTACTGGGCCACCCAGACGCTCCCGCCGCTCGATATGCCGTCTTACGAAGCGACCGATGAGGGCATGCATTGCATCGTCATGCCTACCGGTCCCGCCGACAAGCAGGAAACCTGTTCGCTATTCTTCGTCGAAGCAATCAACGCGGCGCGCGAGCGGATCTGGATCACCACGCCTTATCTCGTGCCAGACGAAGCGGTGTTTTCAGCACTGCGGCTCGCGGTGCTGCGCGGCGTGGACGTGCGCATCCTGATTCCGAGCCGGCGCGACCACTACGTCGTGTTCGAAGCATCAAAGCTCTATGCCTACGACTCGGTCAACGCCGGCATCCGCATCTTCCGCTACCGGCCTGGCTTCCTGCATCAGAAGGTGGTGCTGATCGATACGGTCGCCGCGGCAATCGGCAGCGCGAATCTCGACAACCGCTCGTTCCGGTTGAACTTCGAGATCATGGTGCTGACCGTGGACCGCGGCTTCGCCACCGAAGTCGAAGCGATGCTCACGCGCGATTTCGCCGAATCCTACGAGATCGACCGTAACGAGTACCGCCAGGCGCCTGCATTCAGACGCGTGACGATGCACGTTGCAAGGTTGTTCTCGCCGATTCTTTAGGAGCCGGGATCGCCTGTGTTGCGCAGGCGCCGCCGCCCGCCCCTAAAGCAGCTTTTCGATCTCGCCGGTGATCGATTCGGGTTTGGTCACAGGCGCATAGCGTTTGACGACCGTGCCATCACGGCTCACCAGAAACTTGGTGAAATTCCACTTGATACCCTCTAGCCCCAGCAGACCGGGCGCCTCACCGGTCAGATAGCGGTACAGCGGGTGCGCGTTGGCACCGTTCACGTCGATCTTGTCGAACATCGGGAAGCTCACGCCGTAGTTCTTCTCGCAGAAGCTGCCGATCTGCGTTGCGTCACCTGGCTCCTGTTTGCCGAACTGGTTGCACGGGAAGCCGAGAATCTCGAAGTCGCGCCCCGCGTAGGTTTCGTACAGTTTCTGGAGTCCCGCATATTGCGGAGTGAAGCCGCATTCGCTCGCCGTATTGACGATCAGCAGCACCTTGCCGCTATATCGGTCAAGGCTCACTTCCTCGCCGCCGAGCGTGCGCGCCGAGAACGAATAAATTGACGTCATGGTCCCCTCCGTTGTCGACCGGATTCTAGCGCTTCAGATGCCCCCCGAGTTCGCTCTTTAGCGCGCTACTCCGGTCCCATGCAAAGCGCTGACTCCAGTCCCATGCAACATAGTGGTGAAAGGCGTCAGTCTAAGCTAAAACCCCCACTGGCACAGTTAGCCGAATGGCCGATGCCTGGCTCGCCTCCGGCGGTCTAAAATAGCGTTTTTTCCAAGCCGGCCCCTCTTAGTGATCCGCTTTAACCAGTTCAGTCTCGCGCGCGGCACCAAGCCGCTCTTCGAACAAACCACCTTCACCCTGAACCCCGGCGAGAAAGCCGGGCTGGTCGGGGCGAACGGCGCGGGCAAGTCGACCCTGTTTGCCGTGCTGCTCGGCGAACTGCACGCGGACGGCGGCGACTTTTCCATGCCACCCGCCTGGCAGATCGCCCATGTGGCGCAGGAAACCCCCGCCGTCGACAAGACCGCGCTCGCCTACACGCTGGACGGCGACGCCGCGCTGCGCGCCATCGAGGCAGCGATTGCTGCCGCCTCGGCCGCACACGACGGGGCCGCGGAAGGCGAAGCACACGCGGCCTTTGCCGACGCCGACGGCTATACCGCCCCGGCGCGCGCCGAAGCGCTGCTGCTTGGCCTGGGCTTCACGCTCGAGCAGACGCGCTTGCCGGTGACAAGCTTCTCCGGCGGCTGGCGCATGCGCCTGAACCTGGCTCAGGCGCTGATGTGCCGCTCCGACCTGCTGCTGCTCGACGAGCCGACCAACCACCTGGACCTCGACGCCATCGTCTGGCTCGAAGACTGGCTGCATCGCTATCCGGGCACGCTGATCGTGATTTCGCACGACCGGGAATTTCTCGATTCGGTCTGCAATGTCACGCTGCATCTGGAGCAACAGCAGATCAAGCGCTACGGCGGCAACTATTCGCAGTTCGAAATCCTGCGCGCCCAGCAGATCGCCCTGCAGCAAAGCGCGTATGAGAAGCAGCGGCGCACAGTCGAACATCTGCAGAGCTACATCAACCGCTTCAAGGCGCAGGCTACCAAGGCACGCCAGGCGCAGAGCCGGGTGAAGGCACTTGAAAAGATGGAACTGATCGCGCCGGCCCATGCTTCATCGCCGTTCACGTTCGAGTTCCGTACACCTGACTCCGCCCCCAACCCGATGATGGTGATGGAGAGCGTGCGCTGCGGCTATCGCAACGAAAGCGGCGAGATTCCGATTGTCGAGCACGTCACGCTGTCGATCCAGAACGGCCAGCGCATCGGCCTGCTCGGCGCGAACGGCCAGGGTAAATCGACGCTCATCAAGACGCTCGCGGGCACGCTCGAAGCGCTCGGCGGCGACGTTCGCGAAGGCAAGGGGCTGCGCATCGGCTACTTCGCGCAGCATCAACTCGAAACGCTGCGCCCGCAAGACTCGGCGCTGCAGCATCTGGCCCGGCTTGCGCCCGACACGCGAGAGCAGGAGTTGCGCGACTACCTCGGCGGCTTCAACTTCTCCGGGGAAATGGCGACTGCCGCGATCGCACCGTTTTCGGGCGGCGAGAAAGCGCGTCTCGCGCTGGCGTTGGTTATCTGGCAAAAGCCGAATCTGCTGCTGCTCGACGAACCGACCAATCACCTGGATCTGGAAACGCGTCACGCGTTGACCATGGCGCTTGCCCAGTTCGAAGGCACGCTAATCCTCGTCTCGCACGATCGCCACCTGTTGCGCGCTACCACCGATCAATTCATGCTGGTGGCGAAACACCGGCTGCAACCGTTCGACGGCGACCTCGACGATTACCGCGACTGGCTGCTGCAGCATGCTGCCGAACAGCGCGCCGCGCTGAAGGCCGGGAGTGCCGGCAACGCGGCAGGCGCAGCGAATAGCGGCAGTGGCAGCAATAGCGGCAATGGCGAAGACAACGCTGCAAACCGCAAGGAGCAGCGCCGTCAGGACGCCGAAACGCGCCAGAAGCTCTCGCAGCTGAAAAAGCCGCTGCAGAATCGCATTGGCAAGATCGAAAAGGAAATGGACGCGCTGAACGCCGAAAAAGCGACGCTGGATGCGTTCGTCGCGGATCCGGCGAGTTACGATCCTGAACAGAAGACCAGGCTGACGGAGGCGATCCGCCGTCAGGCGGATGTGAATGCGCGCCTCGAAGCGCTCGAAGCCGAATGGCTCGATACTCACGAGGAACTTGAACAGATCGGATGAGGACGCTGCGCTGGGCGCGCCGGCTTCAGAATAAGCGCCCCGCCCTGTCGCTTCGCGCTAGTCCCCGGGGGCGCGCTCCCTAAGGGGACTTACTGCGGGGCGGCAAACTTTGGGTGGTCTGGCGTTTTCCAGAGAGAGGAGGTTGGCATTGACGTCTCCCGCTGCATTGCATGGCCTGCGCGTCCTTGACCTGACGCGCCTGCTGCCCGGCCCGGTCGCGGCTCTGCGTCTGGCGGAAATGGGCGCGGATGTGCTGAAGATCGAAGCCCCGGGCGCCGGAGACCCGACGCGCACGATGCTGCAGGCCTCGAGCGACCGGGTCGCCGGCCGTCCCGGTGCCTTCTATCGCATGGTCAACCGCGGCAAGCGCGAGACGCGTCTCGACCTCAAGTCGGAAGCGGGACGCACCGTACTGCGCGCGCTGGCCCGGGAAGCCGACGTGCTGATCGAGAGCTTCCGGCCGGGCGTGATGGACCGGCTGGACATCGGCTACGACAATCTGAGCGTGCTCAATCCGAAGCTCGTCTACTGCGCTATCACCGGCTACGGTTCGACGGGCCCATTCGCCCGTCAGGCCGGCCACGATCTGAATTACGTCAGCTACGCAGGCGTCCTCGAGCAACTGGCGGCCCGCGACGGCGTACCGATCCTGCCGAACTTCCAGATTGCCGATCTGCTGGGCGGTGCCGCAAGCGCGGTCGAGCAGATTCTCGCGGCGCTGTGGCAGGTGGCGCGTGGCGGCAACGGCCGCTTCGTCGACGTATCGATGACACACGCCACCCACGCGAACAACTTCCTCGCCCGTGTCTCGCTCGCCAACGACGGCGCCGCGCCGCCAGCCGGCGGTGGTCTGCTCAACGGTGGTGTGGCCTGCTACAACCTGTATCGGACGCAGGACGGCCGCTGGCTCGCGGTTGGAGCGCTCGAACTCAAGTTCTGGGAAACGCTGTGCCACGCGCTTGATCGTCCGGAATGGGCGTATCGGCATTGGAGCGTGGGGCAGGCCATCGGCGGACCCGATGCGCTCGCGTTGATACAGGACATGACCACCCTGATCGCTGGCCGCCCGCTGGAAGATTGGGTGCGCTTGCTGGAGCCGCTCGATTGCTGTGTGTCACCGGTGCTGACGCCAGCGGAGGCAGCCCAACATCCGCTATTCAATCCCGAAGCGGAACCGAGCGCGGACGAAGAAGCCAGTGAGGCGGCCGATGACGGAGACGGGCTGTCAGGCTAAAGGCGAATCAAATCGCGGGCCTCAGGCACAGGTCCAGCTCAGGCAGCACCCAGCTCCCGCCCCCGCCCCGCCGCATCTAACGCCGCGGCAAAGTCTGACGTGGCGCCCGTTCGTCGTCGTACAACATGTATTTCCGTCCCTCGACGTGACGGTCGATGGTGGCACGCACTTCATCCGCGGTGACGTTTTCAGCCACGACGCGGCGCGAAATCTGGCCCGTGGTGTCGATCCATTCGACGATCCGGCACGCGCCACCCCAAGGCTGGCGGATGGGCGCAGACACGCGGCAACCGCGGACTTGCATGGGACGCTCGGGCACTGTTTCGTGAGACTGTTTCAAGGCGCGATCCTTTTCCGCTCAAGAGGGATGGCAGACCTGACCAGCTTAGGGAATACGAGTGTTGCGTGGGTTACATCCAATACGCGGTTATTTACGGAGCATTACGCGGCGCCTGCTGCAAAAATGCTCCGCAAACGACGCCTACTCTAGCGTTCTGATACGGTCGATAGCCTGTTCGAGCCGGTCTACCGCAATAACCTGTAAGCCGTCGATCGGCTGTTTCGGCGCATTCGCCTTAGGAATCAACGCGATCGAGAAGCCCAGCTTGGCCGCTTCCTTGAGGCGGTCCTGGCCGCGCGGCGAGGGCCGGATCTCTCCGGCGAGCCCCACTTCGCCGAACACGATCAAACCCTTGGGTAGCGGTTTGTTACGCATCGACGAATGAATCGCCAGCAGCACCGCGAGGTCCGCCGCTGGCTCCGTGATCTTGACGCCGCCCACGGCGTTCAGAAAGACGTCCTGATCGAAGCAGGCAATCCCGGCGTGCCGATGCAGCACCGCCAGCAGCATCGCCAGACGGTTCTGTTCCAGCCCCACCGCGAGGCGGCGTGGGTTCGGCACATTGGCCGCATCCACCAGCGCCTGCACTTCGACGAGCAGCGGCCGCGAGCCTTCCTGCGTCACCAGCACGCACGAGCCCGGCACGACCTGCTCGTGCTGCGAGAGAAACAGCGCCGACGGATTTGCCACGCCGCGCAGTCCGCGCTCGGTCATGGCGAACACACCGAGTTCGTTGACTGCGCCGAAGCGGTTCTTGAACGCGCGCACGAGGCGGAACGACGAATGCGTATCGCCTTCGAAATACAGCACGGTGTCGACGATATGCTCGAGCACTCGCGGGCCCGCCAGATTGCCTTCCTTGGTCACGTGGCCGACCATGATGATCGCGGTGCCGGATTGTTTGGCAATCCGCGTCAATTGCGCCGCGCATTCGCGCACCTGCGCGACCGAGCCTGGTGCCGACGTGAGCGCCTCGGAGTAGACCGTCTGGATAGAATCGATCACGGCGACCTCAGGCCGTTCGCTTTCGATGGTCGCCTGGATTTTTTCGAGCTGGATCTCGGCGAGCAGTCTGAGTTCACTGGCCTTGGAGCCGGGATCGAGCAGCGAAAGCCGTTGCGCCCGCAACGCAATCTGCGCAGCCGATTCTTCGCCGCTGATATAAAGCGCGCGCCGCTCGTGGGCGATTTCCCCGAGCGACTGCAGCAACAAGGTCGATTTGCCGATTCCAGGATCGCCACCGATCAGCACCACCCCGCCCGGCACCAGGCCGCCGCCCAGCACGCGATCGAATTCGCTGACGCCGGTCGAAAAGCGCGGCACGTCCGACGCCTCGATATCCGCGAGGCGCTGCACTGGGGCACTTTTGGCGAGCGACTGGAAACGGTGCGCGGACGGCGACTCGGCCACCGTCTCCACCAGCGTATTCCATGCATGACATGCCGGGCACTGGCCCTGCCACTTGGGCGCCTGCCCGCCACATTCGGTGCAGGTGTACATCGTCTTCGGTTTAGCCACGCGCCCGCCTATTCCGCTCGCACCGGCACGCGCGGCGCCACCGCACACATCAGCTCGTAGCCAATCGTGCCGCACGCCTTGGCGACGTCGTCGATCGGCAGTGCGTTGCCCCACAACTCGACGCGCGAACCGACACCGGCCGTCGGGCACGGCGTCAGGTCGACGGTCAGCATATCCATCGACACCCGGCCGACGACCCGTGTCCGTATCCCATCGACGATCACCGGCGTGCCATCCGGCGCAACTCGCGGATAGCCGTCCGCATAACCGCACGCCACCACGCCGATGCGCATCGGGCTGCGCGCCTTGAAAATCGAGCCATAACCGACGGTCTGGCCCTCGGCGACGTTCTGCACCGCGATCAGCTCCGAGGCGAGCGTCATGGCGGGTTGCAGTCCCGTACCCTCGATCGCAGCGGTGAAGCCCGACGGTGAAGCACCGTACAGAATGATGCCCGGGCGCACCCAGTCGAAATGCGACGACGGGTGCCATAGCGTGGCCGCCGAGTTGGCGAGGCTGCGAGCCCCCGCGATGCCCTGCGCGCCGCGCTCGAACGTGTCCATCTGATGGGCGACGCCGCGGTCGCTGTCAGCGTCCGAGAAATGCGTCATCAGCGTAATCTGACCCACTCCCTGACACGCACGCGCCCTCTCCCACGCCGCCCGGAACCGCTCCGGCGTATAGCCGAGGCGATTCATGCCGCTATTCATTTTCAGCTGGATATTGACGGGTTTAGACAGGCGCGCCATTTCCAGCATGCGCAACTGTTCGTCCGAATGCAGCGCCGTGCTGAGGCTGTAACGATCGATCACATCAATGTCGGTGGGGCGAAAAAAGCCTTCGAGCAAAAGAATTGGCCCGGCCCAGCCCAATTCACGCAACTTCACGGCTTCTTCGAGGTCGAGCAATCCAAAGCCGTCCGTTGCGCGTAAACCGGGAAAGGCTCTTGCGAGGCCATGTCCGTACGCATTGGCTTTGACGACAGCCCAGATTTTCGAATTTGGGGCATAACGACGGACGACGGCGAGGTTATTGGCGAGCGCTGCGGTGTGAATCGTGGCTGAGAGGGGGCGCGGCATGGGATGTTTTCGTAAAGACGCTTGCGAATCAGGAGCTTACAGTGCGTTTTCAGCGCTCAGGAGCCCGCTGGGCGGTGCGATCAAGGATTCTGCTAGTCCGAATCCAGCTATTTTCGTGATATAAAGCCGTGCGCACAACCCATTTCGAACGGCATAAGCCCGGACGCCTTGCACACGGCCGGGGCGGACAGACCGCAGCGAGGACAGCATCGCATCAGATGAAAAAAGGTTTTTACACCATCATGGCCGCGCAGTTTTTTTCGTCGCTGGCCGACAATGCGCTTCTGATCGCTGCAATTGCACTGCTGAAAGATCTTCACGCCCCAAACTGGATGACGCCGCTGCTCAAGTTGTTCTTTGTGCTGTCGTACGTCGTCCTCGCTGCCTTCGTCGGCGCCTTCGCCGATTCGCGTCCGAAAGGGCGTGTCATGTTCGTCACCAATACCATCAAGGTGGTCGGCTGCTTCACGATGCTGATCGGCGCGCATCCATTGATTGCGTACGGTATCGTCGGCTTTGGAGCAGCGGCCTACTCGCCCGCCAAATACGGCATCCTCACCGAACTGCTGCCGCCTGACCGCCTCGTCGCCGCCAACGGCTGGATTGAAGGCACCACGGTCGGTTCGATCATTCTTGGCACCGTATTAGGCGGTGCGTTGATCAGCCCGCATATCGCCTCGCACATTCTCAAGCACCACATTCCGACCGTCGACACGCCAGCCGAAGCGGCCATGCTGGTGATCATGGCGATCTACGTGGTCGCCGCACTCTTCAATCTGCGCATTCCCGACACCGGTGCCCGCTATCCGAAACAGGAGAGAGGCCCAGTCAAGCTCGTCACCGATTTTGCGGACTGCTTCCTGATTCTCTGGCACGACAAGCTGGGACAGATATCGCTCGCGGTCACCACGCTGTTCTGGGGTGCCGGCGCGACGCTGCAGTTCATCGTGCTGAAGTGGGCCGAAGTGTCGCTCGGCATGTCGTTGTCCGAAGGCGCGATCCTGCAGGCGGTCGTGGCCGTCGGCGTGGCAGCGGGCGCGATCTTCGCGGCCTCGCGCGTGCCGCTCAAGAAGTCCCTTTCGGTATTGCCGGTCGGCATCGCGATGGGCATCGCGGTGATGATGATGGCCTTCTATACGCGCAACCTGTTTCCCGCTCATTGGGGCTTTTACTTCGGCCATATGCACGTGTCGGGCTATCTGATCCTTGCGTATATTTTCCTGATGATCGTTGGCGGCCTGTCGGGATTTTTCGTGGTACCGATGAATGCGCTGTTGCAGCATCGCGGCCACGTGCTGCTTTCCGCGGGTCACTCTATCGCTGTGCAAAACTTCAACGAAAACCTCTCGGTGCTCGTAATGCTGTGCCTGTACGCGGTGCTGGTGTGGCTCGACGTGCCGGTGTCGGCGGTTATCGTGCTGTTCGGCACCTTCGTGTGCGTGATGATGTGGTTCGTGATGCGGCGCCACCAGGCGAACCAGCGCGCGTTCGACTCGGTCGCGCTGATCGGCGAAGTGAAACACTGACGCAGCAGCACTTTCATGACTCAACGGATTCCCAACGTCCTGACGATCGCCGGCTCCGACTCCGGCGGCGGCGCCGGCATTCAGGCCGACCTCAAAGCCTTTTCGGCGCTCGGTGCCTACGGCGCGAGCGTGATTACCGCGCTGACGGCGCAAAACACACGCGGCGTGACGGCGATTCATACGCCCGAGCCGGCATTCGTCACGGCGCAACTCGACGCGGTCTTCGACGATATCCGCATCGACGCGGTGAAGATCGGCATGCTAGCGAACGCCCAGGTGGCGCGGGCTGTCGCCGAGGCGCTACGGCGGCATCGGCCGAAGCACGTCGTGCTCGATACCGTGATGATCTCCAAGAGCAATCACGCGCTGCTGTTACCCGACGCGGTGGCCGTGGTGCGCGACGAGTTGCTGCCGCTCGCCGACCTGCTGACGCCGAATCTGCCGGAAGCGGCTGCCTTACTGGGCCTTACCGCTGCCATCGACGAAGCAGGCATGATCGAACAAGGCGAAGCGTTGCGGGCGCTCGGCGCCCGCGCAGTGCTGATGAAAGGCGGCCATCTCGCGGCTTCCGACAGCCCGGACTGGCTCGTGCAGGAGTCGGGCACGCTGCGACTCGGCGCGCGGCGCGTGCCGGTGACGAACACGCATGGGACCGGCTGCACGCTGTCATCGGCGATTGCGGCGCTGATCCCGCAGCGCGACGACCTCGCGGGTGCTGTAGCGGATGCGAAGGCGTATCTGACCGGCGCGCTTGAGGCCAGCGATCAACTCGACGTCGGCCGTGGCGTCGGGCCCGTGCATCATTTTTATCGCTGGTGGTGAGTTGAGCCGGCCGGTGTCGCTGCGAGCGGCACCCGCTGAGGTTCACTGCCGCGCGAATGCCTGCGCTTTCTGCGGCCAGTCGTCCGGCACGATAAAACCACGGGAGCGCTCGACCCAACGGCCCGCGTCGTCGATCCAGAAGGCCGCGACCATGGTCGGGCCGTTTTGATGCGCCACGCGCTCGTTCAGGGCAAGTGCATCGACAAATGCAATACCTTCCGCTTCCGCCGCCCCCGGCTCATGCCTGCGCGGCGCGAGCCACTCTAGCCGCGGCAAAACCCGCCACGCCTGCGCATGGCCGGCCGCGAAAGCCGGCCAGTCCGTGCGCGTCGTCCACCAGCCTCGTGCATGGGCCGGATCGATTTCCGCGGGCTCGCCGGCCGGCTCGTCCCGTTCATGCCGTTGCCATTGCCCTAGCGGGTAGAACAGCCAGCCCTTGATAAACATCTGCGGTTCCCACGGACCCACGTGCCCCAGTGAGGCGAACTCGACGCGCGCGCTGAGCGGCAACTGATGATCGAGCAGGTGGCTCAGTTTCAGATCGAAGCGGTCCTGCAGATTCGGGCCGACATAGTCCGCCAGTTGCGCGCGCGAGTCTCCCGCGTGCAGATAACACTTGACGGCCAGTTCCCAGTGCAGACGCCGACCCGCTTGCGTCTGCACCAGAAAGTCACATTCACCTAAGGTCAGACCCGCGCGCCGCAGAGGTACGTTCGCCGCGATGAGACGCGCGGTGGGGCCATGCTGCAGGAACCATGCGAGCAGACACTCCGCGTAACGGCCAAGACGGGTGAGGCGGGCCGCTGCGATGTCGCGTTGCAACCCGGTCGGATCGGCATCGAGCGCGTGCAACCAGGCGATTGTGGCAGCGAGCTCGTCGGAGGTTTCGAAGGCGCTGGCGAGCATCCCCACTGGTGGTTGCTCGCGCAACAGATCCGCGCTGAACAGTAGCCAGGCGAGATCGCGCACTACCGGCTGGCACAGCGCATCCCATTGCGCCGCAGGCACAGCGGCCGGAAGCGCGGCCGGCCGGATCGCGTTCATCAGTCGGCCGTTGTTCCGGCAGTCGTTTCGGCCGCCTTGAGCCACGTGTCGCGGGCGAGACAAAGATCCGCCCACGCCTTCGACTTGTCGGCCAGGCTGCGCAGCAGATAGGCCGGGTGATAGCTCACGATGACCGGCACGCCCTCATAGGTATGCACGCGGCCGCGCAGCGACGAAATACTCGCATCGGTCTTCAGAAGACTCTGTGCTGCGAAACGGCCGAGCGCAACGATCAGCTTCGGCTTGACGAGCGCGACCTGACGCTGCAGATACGGCTCGCAACGCATGACCTCGTCTGGCTCGGGATTGCGGTTGCCGGGCGGCCGGCATTTGATCACGTTGGCGATGTAGACGTTGGTGTCACGCGCGAGCGTCAGCGAACGCAGCATGTTGTCGAGCAGCTTGCCGGCCTGGCCAACGAACGGCTCGCCCTGACGATCCTCGTTTTCGCCTGGCGCTTCGCCGATCAGCATCCAGTCGGCGTTGCGATCGCCGACGCCAAATACCGTGTTGGTGCGCTTCTCGCACAAGCGGCATTGCTGGCAGCCAGCCACGCGTTCGGCGAGCGCATCCCAGTCGAGGGAGTCGACCGACGACGGCTTCGCGCGCGCCTCGGCGGGTACCAGGGGCGCCCCGGACGGCGGCTGGGTCGGCAGGTCGTCGAACCAGGCGAAATCGTCGTCAGGCGGGGCGGACGATGAGGCAGCGCCGGAGCGGGCGGTATCTACAGTCTGTTCGGGACGCGCAGCGGGTGCACGCGGCGTCGTGGCGGACGTGCCGCGTTCGGGCGCTCGCGGCGGCAGGTCGTCCTGGCGCACCGAAGAACGCGGATCAGCTTCGACACGCTCGGCAGGCACGGTCTCCTGTCTGAGGCTTTGCGGCACACGACTGACGCCTGCAGCAGGCGCTGCAACTGCAGTTTCAGGTGCCGCGGCCGCTGGCGCAGCCTCGCCGTCACTCGCCTGCCCCATTCCGCGACGCACCCACATCGGTGCAAGGCCGAACTCTTCCAAAGCGGATTCATGCAGCGCCATCTGCGCCCTCCCTGACAAAAGAAAAACGCATCACGATGGCATCCTCCCGGCTGCGATGCCGCGCCGGATAATAGTTCTTGCGACGGCCGATCGAAGCGAAGCCGAAGCGTTCATAGAGCCGGATAGCCCGGTGGTTCGAAGGCCGGACTTCGAGCAGCAGCCCGTCAAGTTTTTCGTTGCGCGTGATACGCACCGCTTCGCGCAGCAGCGACAGGCCCGCGCCCACACCTTGCGCGGCGGGCGCCACGCACAGATTCAGCAGATGCATCTCGTCGACCACCGGCATCAGCACGCAGTAGCCGATCAGGCTACCCGTGACATGACGTAGGCACACGCCGAAATAGCCGTTGCGCAGCGAATCTTCAAAATTGCCGCGGCTCCATGGAAATTCGTACGCCGCTTTTTCGATGATAGCGACCTCGTCGAGATCGCCTTCGGTCATTGGCGACATGTAGCGGTCCGCCAGCAACACGCCGCTCATCGTCCGCCCTCGCCTTGCGATGTTGGGTGCGACGATGCCTGGTTCGCTGATTGATTCGCTACCTGAGGCGCCACATGTTTCGCAGCCTGTTCCGCCTTTGCCGCTTTCTCAGCCTTATCCGCCATCCGTTCTGCCGTAGTCTGCGCAACCTTGTTTCGCACATACTCGGGCGCGGCAAGCTCTGCCGGAACCGTACGGCCTGCGCGTAGCGCACGCAGCGCCGCAAACGCGAGCGGCAACGCATGCGGGAGCGCGTCACCGTCGATCACCTGCGCCACCGTTGTGGCCACAAGGCGCGCGCCGAACGCTGCAGCAGCGTTACCCGCCAGCGTAAACGGCTCATCGGGCAAGCTCAGGCGGTCCGGCGCATCAAGTGACGCCGGCTGGACGGTGCGCCATTCGCCTTGTGCGTCATCCCATGCGTAATCGGCCCAATACACCTCGTCCATGCGGGCGTCGAGCGCCGCCAGCACCCGCTTGACGGACGGATCGCGCAAACGCGCGCTCTCGGCGCAGGCGAGCAGCGTACCGATTGGCACCACCGGGCAATTCAGGCCGAAAGCGAGCCCCTGGGCAACACCGGTCGCAGTCCGCAGGCCCGTGAACGATCCAGGCCCCGCCCCGAAGGCAATCGCGTCGCAATCAGCGAGCTTGAGGCCGGCTTCGTCGAACAGTTCGCGGATTGCGGGCAACAGGCGCGTGCTGGACACCGCACCGGTCGCCTCATGACGCACCCACGTGCGCGGTTCGGAGGCGGAGGCGCCCGCCGCGTCGACGGCGGCGGACAGAAGCGCGACCGAGCAGAATTCGGTCGACGTATCGAGGGCAAGCAGCACAGTTCGGGTCATGACCGCTATTGTAATGCGACGTCCCCAGTTGCCGGACAGGCAGCGTGCACGCAGCCGCGCAGAACGGCGCATAGGCTTGCGCGAAGCGCCCCGCTCGCCACGCCGTTTGGAGTAATCGTTCGAGCTTCGTTCGATGCACCGGGCGAGGTCGCTTGTTATGATCGTCGGCCCATCTTGAATTTGCCACGGAGAAACACATGAGCGACGTCGACGCGCAATTCGCGAAAGCCCACGAAGAAGTGCAACAACTGCCGGAACGTCCGGGCAACCTGACGCTGCTGCGCCTGTACGCGCTCTACAAGCAGGCCACCAAGGGCGATGTGCAGGGCGACAAGCCGGGCTTCACCGATATCGTCGGCAAATACAAGTACGACGCATGGGCCGCGCTGAAAGGCACGGCACAGGACACCGCCAAGCAGCAGTACGTCGAACTGGTCGAATCGCTGAAAAGCGGCGCCTCGGCCTGAGAGCGGTCGCCAGTTTAGGTAGAACCGCCGCTTTCCTTCACGGAAATGTCTTAAACATGTGGCGCAGTGCAGCAAAAGCCGTTACAATCCTGCCTGCGCTTCACTGCTTTGCCCGGCTTTCTCCAGCGGCCTTTGCGGCGCAGCGCCTCGTAGCGTTTTGCTCCAATCCAGTTTAGAACCTGTCCCCTCCTGCCTAGCCCCCTACGGGCGATCATGTACCAGGCTGGCGGCACGCCGTGTTGGCATGTCGCAACCGATACAGCTTCTAACGAAAAGCTCGCCTTCATTGTCGCGAGCTGCCCCCGTTTTTCGATTTGCTCGCTGCTTCTTTGCTCGCTGAATCCGACGACTTGGGTATGCCGATTGGCGCCGACGTATTTATTCCGTGCATCACCCAGGATCGTTTCAAGGATTCTCATGACTTCGAGCAATACCCCCAGCAGCCCGTTGAACGCCATCGCCGACCAAGCCCTCGGTCTCGCCGCCAGTGACGCAGCACCCGCACAAGCCGCAGCCGTTGCTGCAGCGCCGGAAGCCGTCGCAGCCGAAACCGCAGCACCGGCCGGCCCGTCGTTCGCGTCGCTCGGTCTGTCCCCGGACGTCGTCTCCGCACTGACCGCCGCTGGCTACCAAAACCCGACCCCGGTTCAGCAACGCGCGATCCCCGCTGGCATCGCCGGCCGCGATCTGATGGTCTCGAGCCCGACCGGCTCGGGCAAGACCGCCGCGTTCATGCTGCCCGCCATCGAGCGTTTCTCGCAACTGCAAAAGGCGCAAGCCAGCCAGCCGCGTGAACCGCGTCCCGCTGACGGCGCCCGCACGCGCCGCCCGCAGCCGGTTGCCCGTCCGACCATGCTCGTTCTGACGCCGACCCGCGAACTCGCAATGCAGGTCACCACCGCCGCTGCCACGTATGGCAAGCACCTGAAGCGCCTGCGCACCGTCAGCATTCTCGGTGGCGTCGCTTATGGCCAGCAGCTGATGCTGCTTGCGAAGAACCCGGAAATTCTGGTTGCTACGCCGGGCCGTCTGATCGACCACCTGGAACGCGGCCGTATCGATCTGTCGCAACTGCAGATCCTCGTGCTCGACGAAGCTGACCGCATGCTCGACATGGGCTTCATCGAAGACATCGAAACGATCGTTGCCGCTACGCCGGCTTCGCGCCAGACCATGCTGTTCTCGGCCACGCTCGACGGCAAGATCACTTCGCTGACCGGCCGTCTGCTGAAGGACCCGGAGCGTATCGAGATCGTCCAGCGTATGGAGCAGCGCACCAACATCGCGCAAACCGTTCACTACGTCGACGACCGCGATCACAAGGACCGTCTGCTCGACCATCTGCTGCGCGACTCCGGCCTCGACCAGGCTATCGTTTTCACGGCAACCAAGATGGACGCCGATCAACTGGCTGGCCGTCTTGCCGACGCTGGCTTCGAATCGGCTGCACTGCACGGCGATCTGCCGCAAGGCGCACGTAACCGCACGATCAAAGCCCTGCGCGAGCGTCGTGTGCGCGTGCTGGTCGCAACTGACGTCGCAGCTCGCGGTATCGACATCCCCGGCATCACGCACGTGTTCAACTACGACCTGCCGAAGTTTGCTGAAGACTACGTGCACCGTATCGGCCGTACCGGCCGTGCTGGCCGCTCGGGTATCGCCGTGAGCCTCGTGCATCACGCGGAACAAGGCGCGTTGAAGCGCATCGAGCGTTTCGTGCGTACGCCGCTGGCGGTCAACGTCGTCGAAGGCTTCGAGCCGCGCAAGTCGGCTCCGTCGGGCAATGGCCGTCCTGGCTTTGGCGGCCGTGGCCGTCCGGGCGGTGGCAACGGCGGTGGCCGTCGCTTCGGCAGCGGCAGCGGTGCTGGCAAGCCGGCCGGTAATGGCGGCGGCGCCCGCACCGGCAACGGTGGCGGCAATGGCGGCGGCTGGGCCGGCAAATCGGCCGGCGGCGGTTCGCGCGAAGGCTTCGGCGGTTCGCGCGACGGTGGCTACGGCGCACGCCGCAGCGACGGTCCGCGTACGGCGCGCCGTGGTAGCTGAATAAGTAGTTAAATGGGCGATGGACGGCCATGCGCCGCCCTCAACCCAGACGAAACCGGTGCTCGTGCACCGGTTTTTTTTCGTCCGGATTTTGGTCGCACACAAAATTTCACGATGTGGAAAATTTTTTTGCCTCGTAAAAAATCGTGCTGCGTGGCACAACGAGACTATTGCAGCAGGGAAAATCACGTTTCTCAATGCGAAACAAATTTAATAAGTAATTGATTTTAAACAATTAAAAATCTCACAGAACATGTGACGTGTATCTATTGCGCGCACTTCGATTTGCCTAGACTCTTATACAAGACTTCCCGAAACGAAACGCCTTCGCGGCACGGCGCTTCGAGAAGAAAGAGTTCACCGATCCACTATCCAGGCAATCCAAGGAGCAAAACCATGACGTCACGCCAACAGCAAGCACAGCAACTCCAGCAGCAATGGGAAACCGATCCGCGCTGGAAGGGCATCAAACGCACCTATAGCGCAGATGACGTGGTGCGCCTGCGTGGCTCGGTGCCGGTTGAGCACACGCTCGCCAGACGTGGCGCGGAAAAACTGTGGGAAAGCGTCAACAACGAGCCGTTCGTGAACTCGCTCGGCGCCCTGACCGGCAACCAGGCCATGCAGCAGGTGAAGGCCGGCCTCAAGGCGATCTATCTGTCGGGCTGGCAGGTGGCGGGCGATGCCAACGTCGCCGGCGAAATGTACCCGGACCAGTCGCTGTATCCGGCCAACTCGGTGCCGCTCGTGGTCAAGCGCATCAACAACACGCTGACGCGCGCCGACCAGATCCAGTGGTCCGAAGGCAAGAACCCCGGCGACGAAGGCTATGTCGACTTCTTCGCGCCGATCGTGGCCGACGCTGAAGCCGGTTTCGGCGGCGTGCTGAACGCGTTCGAACTGATGAAGGCCATGATCGAAGCGGGCGCTGCTGGCGTGCACTTCGAAGACCAGCTCGCCTCGGTGAAGAAGTGCGGCCACATGGGCGGCAAGGTGCTCGTGCCGACCCGCGAAAACATCGCCAAGCTGACCGCGGCGCGTCTGGCCGCGGACGTCTCCGGCACGCCGACCGTCCTGCTCGCCCGCACCGACGCGGAAGCCGCCGACCTGGTCACCTCGGACATCGACGACAACGACAAGCCGTTCCTGACCGGCGAGCGCACCGTCGAAGGCTTCTACCGCACGCGCCCGGGCATCGAACAGGCCATCTCGCGCGGCCTCGCATACGCGCCGTACGCCGACATGATCTGGTGCGAAACCGGCAAGCCTGACCTCGCATTCGCGAAAAAATTCGCCGAGGCGATCCACAAGGAATTCCCGGGCAAGATGCTCGCGTACAACTGCTCGCCGTCGTTCAACTGGAAGAAGAACCTCGATGACGCGACGATCGCGAGGTTCCAGAAGGAACTCGGTGCGATGGGCTACAAGTTCCAGTTCATCACGCTGGCTGGCTTCCACGCGCTCAACTACTCGATGTTCAATCTCGCGCACGGTTATGCCCGCAACCAGATGACCGCGTTCGTCGAAATGCAGCAGGCGGAATTCGCAGCGGCCGAAAAGGGCTTCACCGCGGTCAAGCACCAGCGCGAAGTGGGCACGGGCTACTTCGACGCCGTGACGCAAACGGTCGAACGCGAGGCCTCGACGACTGCGCTGCATGGCTCGACGGAAGACGAACAGTTTTTCGACAAGAAGGTGGCGTAAGGCGTTGGTCGGCACAAACCATGGTTCAAACCAGGTCTGTGCCGGCTAACAACTTGAAACGGGGGCTTGAAAGTAAAAGCCCAGGCGAATCGACAGGCAGGCAGACAGACCGAAAAGTGGTCCCGCCAGAGGACCGCAATCAGGGAGGAGACAGTCAAGCCGGAGAAGGCCTGCAAGCGAGACCCACAAGGTCTCCAGACGGGCCCGGGCGGACCGCGGAATCTGAGAGAAAAGTAGATGGCACAGCTAACTATGATATGCCGCAGGCAGCGCGCCGGCTTCATCCCGCCGGCGCGTTTTTTCCAGGCCGCGTTCATTTACCGATACACGATCACCGGAATCTTCGTGTGCGTGAGCACCCGCTGCGTCTCGCTGCCGATCAACAGGCTGCCGAGTCCGCGGCGTCCATGCGAGGCCATGAAGATCACGTCGCAACCACCCTTTTCGGCCGCCTCGATGATGCCGAGATACGGCGCCGGATGCACGCTGGTGAGGCTTCTGACGATCACCCCAACGTTGCGCCCAGCCCACTCGACCTCCCGCAGATGCACGCGCGCTTCGCGCTCGCTGCGCTCCAGGAAATCGCCGGGCGGCTCGATCACCACTTCGGAGAACGGCGAGTAGGGATATTGCGGCAAGCAGGCATACGCGGTGACATCCGCGCCGATCGCCTGAGCAAGATCGATTGCGCCTTCGATCGCTTTTCGTGACAAGTCTGAACCATCCGTCGGAACCAGGATGTGTCTGAACATGGTGCCTCCGTCGTCGACTGCGGCTGGACCTGCAAAGCGGCGGCAATGTATTGCATCGCATCGGCCACCGCCAAGCAGGTCTTCAGGACAGCGAAAGCCGGGCCGAACCCGAACCTTACGAAACGGAAAACGCGCCGCCCCAATCGATTGTAGTGCGCCTGAGTCGACACGACGCCCGCTTGCGGGTCTGTCCGCATATCGGAAACCCGCGCGGGGCTTCGATCCGGTCTATGGCGGCCCCGCCCTCACCCCCAATAACCGGGATGACCGTAGGTATGTTTAAGAAAGTCCAGGAACAGCCGCACCCGCAACGGCAGATGGCGGCGCTGCGGAAAAACGGCGTGAATACCGATGGGCGGTGCGGCGAACTCATCGAGTACGCTGACGAGCCGTCCGGCCGCGATATCGGTGCCCACTTCCCACCACGAACGCCACGCCAGCCCATAACCCTCGAGACACCACTCGTGCAGCACCGCGCCGTCGGAGCATTCCATCGTGCCGGACACCTTGATCGAGACGACCTTGTCGCCCTGCTGGAACACCCAGCCGCGCTGCTGGTTGGCGCTGGCGCCGAGTGCAAGACAGTTGTGATGGACCAGGTCGGCGAGGCTTTGCGGCGCGCCGCAGCGTGTCAGATAGGCCGGCGACGCCACGCAGACTCGGCGGTTTTCACCGAGCCGCAGCGACACCAGCGACGAATCCGGCAATTCCCCCAGCCGCACTGCGCAATCGAAGCCCTCGTTGACCAGGTCCACCAGCCGGTCGGACAGATCGAGTGTGATCGAGACGTCGGGATGTGCCACGGTAAATGCCGGCACCAGCGGCGCGACATGGCGCCGCCCGAAACCGGCCGGCGCCGATACGCGCAGGTGGCCACTCGCCTTCACGCCGCCCGCCGAGACGCTCGCCTCGGCGTTCTGCATATCGTTGATGACTCGCTGGCAGTCTTCGAGGAACGCCGAGCCCTCGAAGGTCAGCGTGATCTTGCGCGTGGTGCGCACCAGCAGTTTCACGCCCAGCCGCTCTTCGAGCGCATCGATGCGGCGGCCGATGATGGCAGGCGCTACGCCTTCGGCCTGCGCCGCCGCCGACAGGCTACCCTTGGCCGCGACGGTGACAAAAGTCTCGATCTGCTTGAAACGGTCCATGAAGTCGCTGAAGCGGGACGCCGGATGCGGGCAAGAGCCCCGGCGTCCGCACCGAAAGTAGGAACGGGATCCAGATTAGGTGGGTGAAAGTAAAAGATCAAGTGATGTTTAGCCTCTTTTTAAGCGTGAAGTATCACTAATACAATCAGTTTGACCTCGAATTGGAGCGCACGGCAATGTCGGCCACAACGACACTCTCCCCTAAAGCAGTCATTTTCGACGCCTACGGCACGCTGTTCGACGTGCATTCGGTCGTCGCTGCGGCGGAGCAAATGTTCCCCGGCCACGGCGATGCGCTCTCGCAGCTATGGCGGCAGAAGCAGATCGAATACAGCCAGTTGCGCACGCTTGCCGATCCCACCGGCGCACGCTATCAACCGTTCTGGAACATCACGCGCGATGCTCTGCGCTTCGCCGCGCACAAGCTCGGCCTCACGCTCAATCGCTCGGCGGAAAAGCGTCTGATGGATGAATACGCGTGCCTGTCGGCGTTCCCGGATGCAGTGCCCGCGCTGCGCCGGTTGCGTGAGCCGCGCGAGCGGCATGCCGAAGCGGCAAAGGCGCCACAAGCAGTTGCAGACGTTCAAGGCACTCTGGGCGCGCAATCTCAGTCAGCCGCGCTCGGCCTGGCCATTCTGTCCAACGGCAATCCGCAAATGCTCGACATCGCCGTCAAGAGCGCCGGCATGAGCGGACTGTTCGATCACGTCCTTTCAGTCGACACGGTCCGCGCCTACAAGCCAGCACCCGCCGCCTACACACTCGGCACGCAGGCATTCGGCGTCGAGCCGGACGAGATCGTGTTCGTCTCGTCGAACGGCTGGGACGCGGCCGGCGCGAACTGGTTCGGCTACACCACGTTCTGGCTCAACCGGCAAGGCGTCCCCGCTGAAGAGCTAGGCGTCACGCCCCATGGCACGGGCGGGAGCATGAACGATCTGCTCGCTTTTTTGCACACCCTCACAGCACCCGACGAGAGCCGCAGCCGCACGCGCCACAGCCCTGGCGCATGACGGCAACCGCAACCGTACCGGATGCCTGCAACGCAGTTCCACCCAACCTCGCGCATCTCAATCGCTGTTTAACCGCATTTGAAAATTTGCAGCTTTGCAATCTGACCGACCAAGGAGAAAACATGGCGAATCCGCTTTCATCGCAGTTGCCGCAGGGCATGGAAATTACCGGCGAGATCAAGCCCGGCTATGAAGCGATCCTCACCCGCGACGCGCTCGAACTCGTCGCCGCGCTGCATCGCACGTTCGAGCCGCGTCGCCAGGCGCTGCTGAAAGCTCGCGTCGAACGCACCAAACGGCTCGATGCCGGCGAGCGTCCGGACTTCCTCGCCGAAACGAAGAGCATCCGCGAAGGCGACTGGAAGATCGCGCCGCTGCCGCAAGACCTGCAATGCCGCCGCGTGGAAATCACCGGGCCGGTCGAGCGCAAGATGATCATCAACGCGCTGAATTCCGGCGCGGATTCGTACATGACCGACTTCGAAGATTCGAACGCACCGAGCTGGGACAACCAGATCACCGGCCACATCAATCTGAAGGACGCCGTGCGCCGGACCATCTCGCTCGAACAGAACGGCAAGTCGTACAGGCTCAACGACAAGGTTGCGACGCTGATCGTGCGTCCGCGCGGCTGGCACCTCGACGAGAAGCATGTGAAGGTCGACGGTCAGCGCGTCTCGGGCGGCATTTTCGATTTCGCACTGTTCCTGTTCCACAACGCGAAGGAACTGGTCGCACGCGGCTCAGGGCCTTACTTCTATCTGCCGAAGATGGAGAGCCATCTCGAAGCGCGTCTGTGGAACGAGATCTTCGTTGCCGCACAGGAAGCGGTCGGCGTGCCGCGCGGCACGATCCGCGCAACGGTGCTGATCGAAACGATCCTCGCCGCGTTCGAAATGGACGAGATCCTGTACGAACTGCGCGAGCACAGCTCGGGGCTGAACGCCGGCCGTTGGGACTACATATTTTCAGCCATCAAGAAGTTCAAGAGCGACCGCGATTTCTGCCTCGCCGACCGCTCGCAGATCACCATGACGTCGCCGTTCATGCGTGCTTATGCGCTGTTGTTGCTGAAGACGTGCCATCGTCGCAATGCGCCGGCCATCGGCGGCATGAGCGCGCTGATTCCGATCAAGAACGATCCGGCCGCAAACGACAAGGCTATGGGCGGTGTGCGCTCGGACAAGGCGCGCGATGCCGGCGACGGTTACGACGGCGGCTGGGTCGCGCACCCGGGTCTCGTGCCGATCGCGATGGAAGAGTTCGTCAAGGTATTGGGCGACCAGCCGAACCAGATCGGCAAGCAACGCACCGATGTCGAAGTAAGCGCCAGGGATCTGACCGACTTCCGTCCGGAAGCGCCGATCACCGAAGCGGGTCTGCGCAACAACATCAACGTGGGGATTCACTACCTCGGCTCGTGGCTCGCGGGCAATGGCTGCGTGCCGATCCACAACCTGATGGAAGACGCCGCTACCGCGGAAATTTCGCGCTCGCAGGTGTGGCAATGGATTCGCTCGCCGAAGGGCGCGCTCGACGACGGCCGCAAGGTCACCGCAGAACTGGTGCGCGAACTGTCGAAGCAGGAACTCGGGAAGGTGAAGCAGGCGGTGGGCGGCGATACGCAACCGTATGACCGCGCGGCGGAAATCTTTGAGGAGATGTCGACCTCGGAGCAGTTCACCGACTTCCTGACGCTGCCGCTGTACGAAGAGATCTGAAGTACGTTTCCATGCCGCGCTGCTGCCCAATGCAGCAGCGCGGTTCGCAAGGCTGACCGACCGGACGGCCCAGCAGGCTCAGGCTTGCCGGGCCGTTTTTTTATGGCGGCGAGTGCGACTCGTGCGAGCGTTCTAACGCGAGCGGCGATACGCAACCCAGTCGCCCGAACGAATCTCGGGCAAGCCCTCCACCGCTCGTTCCGTGACCGGGTAGAAGCGGCAGGCAAGCGGTACGCCGTCCACGTCGACCGTCACCTCACGGGCCAGAAACAGGCCTTCGACACCCGGATAAATCTCCTCGATTTCATCGAGCACGGCGACCAGATCCGGATCGATTTCATAGACATCGCCATGCACGGGCGAACCCGCCTCGCTGGGCACGAGCCCGGGGTAGGCGCCGAAGTCGAACAGACGGCCGCGCACCGTGGCCGTACCGAGCAGCGTGGGCTCAGCAATGTCGTGCCGGGCAGCGGCCTGGCTGATGTCGTTGATCTCGCCGGCCCGCAAGGTGCCGTACACGAAAACCTTCTGCATCGTAGGGAATCCTCTCGCTTGAATTAAGCCGGGGCCACTGATGCCTCTTCTCGCCCGGCGAAACGGATCGGATGCATTATGCCTGCGCCATCATCGCCAGCGGTCCGCGAAAAAATCACCGCTTAAGAGTCTTGCCGCGCAACGCCCTACAATGGGAGCCAACAAACCGTTCCGGGTTCCGCCCGGTGTCGCCGTCATGAATGCATCAGACGCTCTCCCGCTTTCGACTCAGGTCGAGTTCTCCGATATTCCGCCGGAGTTCGCGCCAACCCGTACCCATCCGATCCGCGTGCGCTCACGGCCCATGGCGGCCGGCGTGCACATCGCCCGTCACACCCATGCCTGGGCCCAGGTTGCGTATGCATCGCGCGGCGTGCTGCGCGTCGGCACGCAGGGCACCACGTGGATGGTGCCGCCGTCGCGCGCGATCTGGATGCCGCCGCACGTGACGCATGAGGTGGTCATCGTCGAGGAGGCGTTCTTGCGGACGCTGTATATCGACGAACACGCGGCGCCGCCGGGACTCGACGCATGCCGCGTCGTCGAAGTATCGAATCTGTTGCGCGAAGTCATCGCCGCGCTCGATGAACCCGGCCTCTCGGCGACCCGCGAACAGGTGCTCGGAGCGCTGGCGCTCGACGAGCTGACCCGCTCCGAGCCGCTGCCGCTGTCTGTGCCGATGCCCAACGAAAAGCGCCTGCGCGCGCTGTGCGAAGCGGTGATTGCCAACCCCGCCAATACGGATTCGCTCGAACAGTGGGCCGCGAGTGTCGGCGCGAGTACCCGCACGATTGCGCGGCTGTTCCGTCAGGAGCTGGGCGTCAGCTTTTCGCAGTGGCGTCAGCAGGCGCTGCTCGCCCGCGCGATTCCGCTGTTGAGCCAAGGCAGGCCACTTGCGCACGTCGCGCAGGAGCTGGGTTATCAGAGCCAGAGCGCGTTTTCGGCGATGTTCCGGCGCGCGTTCGGCAGGAGTCCACGCGCGTTCATGGAGCGGGGTGCGGAACGCGTCGAGAGCGAGCGCGGTGCAGAAGCCAGTGAGGATGACTTGCCGGATGGCGCGCAGATGGCGGATGCGCCGGAGTTCGACCGTTGACTGGCGCTGAATAAACGACTTGCTACAGAAACCAGGCAAGCGGGACTTTGAGCGGTACCCCAACCGGCGCGAGCGGCAACGCCGCCCGCTACACGCTAAACGCGCCTCGCCAGGTGGCGAATCGCGCCCAGTTGCGCCAGGCGCGGCCCGGCAAGCTTGTAACCCATGCGCAGATAAAGCCGCGCAGCGGGATTGTCGACGAACACTCGCAGTTGCAGCTCGCGCAAACCTCGCTCACGCGCCCATTGATGCGAGATCTCCAGCATATAGGTGCCCGCGCCTCGGCGCCGGTAGCCATCGGCGATCTGCACGTCACGGATATGCAGCGAGTCGCCCTCCTCCGTGATACGCAGCACGCCGGCTGCGTGACCGTCCATTTCGAGAATGTAGTTTTCCGACTCGCGCCAGCTTCCAAGAAACAGATCGCTGCGCCAGACGAGGTGGTGCCGTTTGTAGTAGCCGCCCATGTTGTTGCGCGTCAGCGCTTCGGCGAACGCGAAGTCGTCCATGCTGGCCTTGCGCAACTGGAACGGCGACGGAGCTTCGGTAGGGACGAACATGACGCGGCGGGCAAATGATGATCCGCACAAAGGTAAAACACGCCGCGCGCGCTGGCAATGGCTGTTTGTCCCGAGAACGGGGAAGACCGGCGAAATGACGCAAAAAGCCGCCATGAAAGGCCACTAAGACCGCTTGAGGCGCAGTGATTGCGTGAGCGGCAGGTGCAGAAGTTGACGTTATGCTTACACGCGTATCACCGGCGTTCGCGCGGCACGCCATGCAGACGCCCGGCGCGTGCCGTTCGACAATCCGTTGCACCGCATCATGCTACGCGCACTCGCTATGCCTCATGCGCGTATCACCGCCGGTTCGATCCCGACACCACATCGATCCACACCGCCAGCACGAGGATGCTGCCTTTGACGATCATCTGCCAATAGGCATCCACGTCGAGCATGGACATGCCGTTGTCGAGACTCGCCATCACCAGCGCGCCGATCAAGGCCCCGTACACCGTCCCGGAGCCGCCACGCATCGACGTACCGCCGATAAAGCACGCCGCAATCGCATCGAGCTCGCCCATCGATCCCGCCGAGGGCGAGCCCGCCGCCAGGCGCGCCGTATTGACGATGCCGCCGAACGCGCACATCAGCCCCATCAGCGCGAAAATCGCCAGCTTCACCCGGTTCGTGTTCACGCCTGATAGCCGCGTCGCCTCGAGGTTCGAACCGACGGCATAAATGCGTCGGCCGAACACGGTTTGCGTGGCGATCCACGTAAAGATGCCGAGCAACGCCAGCAGCAACAGCACCGGCACGGGAATGCCGCCGTAGCGGTCGAGCGTCGCCACGAACGCCAGCAGGATCACCCCGGCGCCTACGATCTTCGCCGCGTCCTGCCAGACGGGTACGACTGGCAACTGGTAGCGTTGACGGTTGCGCCGCTGCCGCACGGTCAGGAGCGCCAGCAACGCAAACAGCACGACCGCAAGCGTATCGCCCGCAAACTGCGGCAAATAGCCCTGTCCGACGAACACAAAGCTGTCGGACACCGGTGCGATGGTGGAACCGCCCGTCACGCCGAGCAGAATGCCGCGATACGCCAGCATGCCGCCAAGGCCCACGATAAACGACGGCACGCGCCGGTACGTCGACCACCAGCCGTTGAAGAGTCCCACCAGCACACCGAGCACCATCACCACCGGCGCGGTGACACCGATTGGCCAATGCCGGTTGACGTCGAGAATCGCCGCGACGCCGCCGAGCAGACCGAGCAGCGAGCCCACCGACAAATCGATCTCGCCCGCAATGATGACGAACACCATGCCGCACGCCAGCATCCCGGTGATCGACATCTGCCGCAGCAGATTCGACAGATTGCGCGGCGTGATGAACGCGCCGCTGGTGAGGAACGAGAAAAAGATCCAGATTGCTGCTACCGCGAACAGCAGCGCGAGAATCTTGTAGCGTGCGAACAGTTGCTGCACGCGCTGCGCGCCGCCGAACGAAGCGTTCGCCGCAGCGTCTTTGGGAGGTTGGGAAGTGACGTCGGGAGTCATGCTGCGCTCGCTTCGGTTGGGTTCGTGGTTCGCTGCACCGGACGGATCGCCGCCGTGAGAATATCTTCTTGCGTGAGGCCGTCGTTGATGAAATCGCCTCGCAATTCGCCCTCGCCGATCACCAGCACGCGATCGCTGATGCCCAGTACCTCGGGCATCTCCGACGACACCATCACGATCGACATGCCGCGGTGCGCGAGTTGCACGATCAGTTTGTAGATTTCGTATTTGGCACCGACGTCGACGCCGCGGGTCGGCTCGTCGAGGATCAGCACCTTCGGATCGGTTAGCAGCATGCGGGTAAGCACGGCCTTCTGCTGGTTGCCGCCAGAGAGGCTCGCAATCGACAGCATCGGATGCGCCGCGCGCACCGAGAGCCGCTTCATCTCCGTATGAATGGTGTCGAGCTCGGCCGCCGAATCGATTCGCGCGCCCCTGGCAAAGCGCTGCAACACCGACAGCGTGATGTTGTGCCCCACGCTCAGGTGCGGCACGATGCCGTGGCGCTTGCGATCCTCGGGCACCATGCCGATGCCGGCGCGAATCGCATCGGCCGGTGCGCGTATTTTCAGGGGCTTACCGTCGAGCAGCACCGTTGCCTCGCTCACGCCGGGATAGGCGCCGAAGATCGCCTGCATCAGCTCCGTGCGCCCCGCTCCCACCAGGCCCGCCACGCCGAGTATCTCGCCGCGTCTTAAGGTGAACGACACATCGTCGACCCGTTTGCGGCGCGGATTGGTCACGTCGAAACACGTCACGTGGCGTGCCTCGAAGATCACGTCGCCGAGTGGCCGCGGCTCGCGCGGAAACAGATTGGTAATCTCGCGGCCCACCATCATCGCGATGATGCGGTCGGTGGTCAGCGCGCGCATCGGTTCGGTGGCGACATGCCGGCCATCGCGGATCACGGTAATGGTGTCGCAGACGGCTTCCACTTCGTCGAGCTTGTGCGAGATATACACGCAGGCCACACCGCGCCGCTTCAGATCGCGCACGATGTCCAGCAGAATCTGCGTTTCCGAACTGGTGAGAGACGACGACGGTTCGTCGAGAATCAGCAGCTTCGCACGCTTGTTGAGCGCCTTGGCGATCTCGATCAGCTGTTGATGGCCGCCGCCGTAGTTCATCACCGGCTGCGCCACATTGATGCCTTCGATATGCAGCTCGCGCAGCAGTTCGTCGGCGCGCTGGAACATCGCGGCGTAGTTCATGCGGCCGCCCGGCAACGTGATCTCATTGCCAAGAAAGATGTTCTCCGCCACCGAGAGCTCCGGCACCAGCATCAACTCCTGGTGGATGATCACGATCCCGGCGCGCTCCGTGTCGCGCACGTTCATGGCCTTCAGCGGCTGCCCTTCCCAGAGGATCTCGCCATCCCAAGTGCCGTACGGATAGACCCCGGACAGCACCTTCATCAGCGTCGATTTGCCCGCGCCGTTCTCGCCGCACAGGCCGACGCATTCGCCCGGCGACACGGCCAGATCGATACCGTCCAGAGCCTTCACGCCGGAAAACGCTTTGACGATGCCGTGCATCGCCAGCAAAGATTGCGTCATTCGCTTTTGCCTCGCTGCAAAGCGCGCGACGACGCGGTTGCGCTCAACACGCAACAGGCGCCATCGCGCGCGGTCCCGCTTATGGGCCCATTCATTGGCCCACTCATTGACCTGCTTACTGGCTCGCGAGCTGCGCCTGAGTGTAGAAGCCGTCCTTTATGACGACATCCACATTGCTCTTGGTCAACAGCGTCGGCTGTAGCAGAATGGTGTCGACCTTCTTCTTGCCGTTGTCGTACTGCGCGTTGTAGGCAGGCTTGTCGCCCTTCGCGAGTTGCACGGCAAGGTTCGCGGCCTGGCTGGCGATCAGCTTGAGCGGCTTGTAGACGGTCATCGTCTGCGTGCCGTCAATCAGACGCCTGACGGCTGCGAGGTCCGCGTCCTGGCCCGATACCGGCACCTTGCCAGCCATGTGCTGCGCTGCCAGCGCCTGGATCGCACCGCCCGCCGTGCCGTCGTTCGACGCCACCACGGCATCGATCTTGTTGTTGTTCGCGGTCAGCGCATCTTCCATGATGCGCAGGGCCGTGGACGCACTCCACTCCGGCACCCACTGCTGACCGACCACCTTGATATCGCCGCGGTCGATAGCAGGTTTGAGGATCTTCATCTGACCTTCACGCAGCATCTTGGCGTTGTTGTCCGTGGGCGCACCTCCGAGCATGAAGTAGTTGCCCTTCGGTTGCGCGTTGTAGACGCCCTGGGCCTGCAATTCGCCGACCTTCTCGTTGTCGAACGAGATGTAGGCGTCGATATCGGCATCGAGAATCAGCCGGTCGTACGACACGACCTTGATGCCTGCCTTCTTCGCTTCGGCCACCACATTGCCGAGCGTCTTCGAATTGAACGGCACGATCACGATCACATCGACGCCGCGCGAGATCAGGTTTTCGATCTGCGAGATCTGCCGCTCTTCACTCGCATCGGCTGACTGAACCGAGACCTTGGCGCCGAGTTTTTCGGCTGCGGCCACGAAATAATCGCGGTCGCGCGACCAGCGTTCGACGCGCAGGTCGTCGATACAGAAACCGATTTCCGGATGATCCTTGCTTGCATGCGCCAGCGGTGCAGCGAGCGACAAACTGGCGAGCACGGCTCCGCACACCAGTGAACTCAAAACGGAACGACGCGTTGAAAATTTCATGTCTCACTCCTCTCTTTTATAACCGGCAACACCGGGCTAACGGCCTGCGCGGCGAACCGCGCGGCCGGATACACGACTAACGATGGACTACCCCTTAGTACCCCTTACCGGCGCGGCCATTGCGGCTGCGCATTGCTTTAAGCTCTTCTATTCGACGTCCTGGCGGGCGACGTTTTCACCAAGGCGACGCTTCCCTCCGCGAGATCTCACCGGGCAACACCTCACCGCGCGACGTCTCGCCGCGACCAGGCATCAGACATGAGACTCAGGCGCTCCGCACTACGCGTCTGCGGCAAACACAGGCTCAAGTGCCCGGTACAGCGCATGAAACGTCGGACGACGTTCATTGCGATACCACGCGTGACGCACCATGTCAGGTTCACGTACGGCGAGAATTTCCGGCGTCGGGCAGATAGCCTCAAGCGGCGCACCAGGTTCGAGCGCCAGATGCGCAAGCCGTGCCGCGCCCAGCGCCGGCCCAACCTCACCGCCCGCACGCAAGGTCAGCGGACGCCCGGAGACATCCGCCAGCATCTGGGTCCAGTAAGCGCTGCGCGAGCCGCCACCGATTACCGAAATATCGTCAGGCACGAGACCGGCAGCGTGCAGTGCATCCATGCCGTCGAGCAAGGCAAAGCCGACGCCTTCGAGCGTGGCGTTCGCCAGATCCGCACGGCTGGTCTGCGGCGCGAGGCCATAGAACACGCCCTTCGCGTTGACGTTGTTGTGCGGCGTGCGCTCGCCGGTCAGATACGGCAGAAACCACGGCCGCCGGTCGCGTGCCTGAGCTTCGGCATCGGCGAGCAGTGCGGCCACATCGGCGTAGCCCGTCAGTTGTGCAGTGAAATCGAGGCAACCGGCAGCGTTGAGCATCACCGACATCAGATGCCAGGTCTGCGGCAAGGCATGACAGAAGCTATGGACTGCTGACGCAGGGTTGGCGAGGAAGCCGTCGGAGACCGCGAAATACACACCGGATGTGCCGAGCGAAAGCATCGCCTGCTTCGGCTTGACGATACCCACGCCCACGGCACCGGCCGCGTTGTCGCCGCCGCCTGCGATCACGGGAATCTCACCGAGTCCCCATTCGCGTGCGAGTTCGGCTTTGAGCGTGCCCGTCACGCGGTTGCCTTCGAACACTTCGGGCATCTGCTCACGCGTGAGTCCGCAGGCGGACAGCAACGCGCCGCTATAGTCGCGCTGCGCCACATCGAGCCAGAGCGTACCTGCAGCATCGGAAGGATCGGTGGCGAAGCCGCCGGTCAGGCAATAGCGCAGATAGTCTTTCGGCAGAAGCACCTTGGCGATGCGGGAAAAAATCTCTGGTTCGTGTTTGCGGACCCAGAGCAGTTTGGGCGCCGTGAACCCTGGCATGGCAAGATTTCCTGCCACCGTTCGAAGTTGCGGCACGGCTGTTTCGAGTTCGCGGCATTCGGCATCCGAACGTCCGTCGTTCCATAGAATCGCCGGTCGCAATACGTCGCCTTGCGCGTCGAGCAGCGTTGCGCCGTGCATCTGGCCCGTCAGACCGAGTGCCTCGATCTGCGTTGCGCCAATCCCGGCGGCGCGCGCCTGTTCGAGCAGATCGCCAACCGCCGCCCTGGTGGCATTCCACCAGTCGTGCGGATCCTGTTCAGACCAGCGCGGCTGTGGCCGGCTGACGGTCAGCGCGTGCGCCGCCGTGCAGCGTACGCGGCCATCGCGGTCGAGTAGCACGGCCTTGACGCCTGACGTGCCGAGGTCGATACCGATGAACATGTCTCCATCCTCGTTTTGCGCCAGTATGCGCAATCGCCAACGGCTGCGCGATTGCGAAACTGGCCAGTCGTCCTAACGTTTTTTCATGCCCATCGAGTGGGCTCTGCGTGTTCCACGTCATCGCGCACGGCACGGCGCTTTAACGCAGCGCCACGCCGCGTCGCGCGCTCAGCGCAGACCGTAGACAGCCTGGTTGACGATGTTTTCCAGCCGCTCCTGCTGGCCGCTCGCGTGCTGCGGGTTGACCCCGCGGCCGACCGCGTCGCCAGCAAGCTCCGACAGCGAATAGCCGCCAGAAAGGATTTTGCGGCCGAACTCCGTCTCCCAGCCGGCGTAACGCTCGCGCTTGAACTTTTCGAGCCGGTCGTTTTCGATCAGCACGGCAGCCCGCTCGACCGCGAGCGCGAGGTTGTCGATCGCGCCGATATGCCCGAAGAACAAGTCTTCCGCATCGACGCTCTGACGCCGCACCTTGGAGTCGAAGTTCATCCCGCCGGTCGAAAAACCGCCGTGCCGGAGGATTTCATAAAGCGCGAGCGTCAGTTCCTCGACGCTATTCGGAAACTGGTCTGTGTCCCAGCCGTTTTGCGGATCCCCGCGGTTGGCATCCACGCTGCCGAAAATGCCGAGTGCAAACGCCGTGGCGATCTCGTGATGGAACGAGTGCCCCGCCAGCGTCGCATGATTGGCCTCGATATTGACGCGGATCTCGTTCTGCAGGCCGTATTGCGTGAGAAACCCATGCACGGCGGCGACGTCGTAATCGTATTGATGCTTGGTCGGCTCCTGCGGCTTCGGCTCGATGAGCAGCGTACCCTTGAAGCCGATCTTGTGCTTATGCTCGACCACCATGTTGAGAAACCGCGCAAACTGATCGCGCTCGCGCACCAGGTCGGTATTGAGTAGCGTGTCGTAGCCTTCGCGGCCGCCCCACAGCACATAGTTCTCTCCGCCGAGCCGTTGCGTGGCGTCGAGCGCATGGCGTACCTGGGTGGCGGCAAACGCAAACACATCGGGGTTCGGGCTGGTTGCCGCGCCGCCCGCATAGCGCGGATGTGAGAACAGGTTGGCCGTGCCCCACAGAAGCTTGACGCCGGTATCCTGCTGCTTGCGCGCCAGATAGTCGCTGATGCGCGTGAAATTCTCGCTGTACTCCTTGATGCTCGCGCCTTCCGGAGCCACGTCGGTATCATGGAATGTATAGTAAGGGGTACCGAGCTTCGAGAAGAACTCGAACGCGGCGTCGGCCTTCTGATGCGCGCGCTCCATGGCGTCGCCGGGCTGCTGCCACGGACGCACGAAGGTGCCCTGCCCGAAGATATCGACACCCGGCCATACGAACGTATGCCAGTAGCACACGGCAATGCGCAGATGCTCTTCGAGCGTCTTGCCGAGCACACGTTTAGTGCGGTCGTAGTGATGGAAAGCGAGCGGATTGTCCGATTGCGGACCTTCGTAGCGAACGGCGGGAATGTGTTCGAAGTAGGACATGAGTGTCTCCATTAATTGTTGCAGTGCAACCCGTGCGGCAGCGCCTGGCCGGGTTCGACAAGCTGTCGCCATGCTGCCGCGCGCGGCCTGTGCCCGCAATTGCGAAATTGCGCAGCATGGTTAATGTTTCTCACCGCCCGCGCTATTGGCGTGCACACGCAATGCAATCCGGGCCTAAAATAACCGGACACTTAAAAACCGGCTCGGCCAGGCTAGCCGCGCCCCATATGGAGACAATGGCCCGCCGGCTCGCCACGCCGCCGCGCCATCGACGATGACCCGCCCCCAGACGCCGCAAAGACCCCATCGGATCGCGCTGCTGTTCAACGCGAACAAGGTGTATGACCGCCAGATCATTAGCGGCATTGGCAATTACCTGCTCTCCACCCGCGTTGCGTGGGACCTGTTTCTCGAAGAAGACTTTCGCTGCCGGCTGACAGGCATCGAGCGCTTCGACGGCGACGGCATCATCGCGGACTTCGACGACCCCGCAGTCTGCGAAGCGCTGCGCGGCTGCCCGCTGCCGGTGGTGGCGGTCGGTTCGTCGTACGAGGACGAGACGCACTACCCGCCCGAACTGCCCTACATCGCGACGGATAACACCCAGCTCGTCTCGCTCGCCTATACCCATCTGATCGGTGCGGGCTTGCCGCACTTCGCGCTCTATAGCCTGCCGCAGGCGCCGGAGAACCGCTGGGCGCAGCAGCGCGAGCTGGCCTTCGTCAGCCTGCGCGCCGCCGAAGGCCGCAGCGCCGAGGAGATCGACGACGAGATCTACCGTGGCCTGTCCACCAGCGCACCGTCGTGGAACCAGGCCATCGAACAGCTCACGGGCTGGCTCGAAAAACTGCCCAAACCGGTCGGCATCATCGCGGTCAGCGACGCCCGCGCACGGCAACTGCTGCAGGCCTGCCTGACCGCCGGGATAGCCGTGCCCGAACAGGTCTCGATCATCGGCATCGACAACGATCCGCTGAGCCGCACTCTCACACGCATTCCGCTGTCGTCCGTGATTCAGGGCACCGAGGAAATGGGTCGCACTGCCGCTCACCTGCTGCATCAGATGCTGCACGGCGCGCGCTTTCCGGGCCGGCGCATCCGCGTGCCGCCGGTCGGTATCAACGTGCTCGAATCGACCCGTCACCAGCCGCTTACGAGCCCTTATGTGATGCGCGCGCGGCACTTTATCCGCCAGTACGGTTGCCAGGGTATCCGCACCGAACAGGTGGCCGATTACGTCGGCGTGTCGCGCTCGTCGCTCGAAGAATATTTTCGGCGCGAATTGCAATGTACAGTGCATCAGGAGATCCTGCGTCACAAGCTCGATGCCGCCAAGGCGATGCTCGCGAGACGCGACGCCTCGAGCGCGGAGGTTGCGATCCGTTGCGGCTTTACGTCCTTGCAGTACATGTATGCGGTGTTTCGCCGTGAGCTCGGCTGCACGCCCCGGGAATATCAGGAACGTACCAGGTCCGCGGCTGCACCAGGCTAGGCACAGTCACACCGGCGTATGCTCTGCGTGCGCTTTTGAAATCCCGCTTTCGCAATCTTTTTCTCTCGCCGATATGATCAGTCACGCACGCTTCTCGACCGAACCCTGGGGCAATGTGCCCGGCGGCGACCCGGTCCAGCTCTTCACGCTGCGCAATGCGCATGGCATGAAGGTCAGTATCAGCGACCTGGGCGCGACCCTCGTGTCGTGGCATGCGCCGGACCGCGCCGGCCGGCTCGGCGATATCCTGCTCGGCCACGATACGCCCGCCGAGTACCTGGCCTCCACAACTTACATGGGCGGCCTGATCGGGCGCTGGGCCAACCGCATCGAGGCGGCACGCTTCGCGCTGGACGGCATCGAGTACACGCTCGACCGCAACGAGGGCAACAATCTGCTGCATGGAGGCAGTACCGGCTTCAATCGCCTGTGCTGGGAGGCGGCCGAGGACAACGGCTCGCTCGTCATGCGACTTGAATCGCCTGAGGGCGATGCGGGCTTTCCGGGCCACGTGAGCGTTCAGGTCCGCTACACGCTCGATGACGAGGGCACGTTGACGATCGCCTACGAAGCCATCACCGACGCACCCACGCCGCTCAACCTGACGAGCCACGGCTATTTCAATCTGACCGGCCAAGCCGCCGCCGACGTCCGCGGTCATGTGGTCTCGATCGACGCCGAAGCTTTTTTCGAGGTCGACGCGCAGATGATTCCCACGCGCCGCGCAGAGGTTGCCGGCAATGCATTCGATTTCCGCCAGAGCGCGCCGATCGGTGCGCGCCTGGATTGGCCGAATACCCAGCTCGCACTCGCAGCTGGCTTTGACCATTGTTACGTACTGCCTGAAGTCAAAGACAGCACGCGGCCGGTTCGCGAGGTGGCACGTGTCTACGAGCCCGCGAGCGGACGCGAGCTCAGCGTCCTGACCGATCAATGGGGCCTGCAGTTTTATACCGGCAATCACCTCGAAGGCGAGCAAGGCCGCGGCGGCCACACCTATTCGAAGTACGCCGGACTTTGCCTCGAAGCAGGCGGCTTTCCCAATCAGATCAATATGGCCGACAACGCACAGGTGGTGCTACGGCCCGGCATGGAATACCGCCATGTCACGCAATATCGCGTCGGCGTGCGCACCGGCGTCTAAGCGGTTTCTCCTGATCGGCTAGCCGATTTCAAGCTTTAAATAGGCGTGATAGAGTCCTGCGGTGCCGTCGCTCTGGCGGCCATCGCAAAGCGATTGACTGCGCGCTTTCAGTTAAAGCAAAGGAGAACCAAAATTTACAAGAGCCTTAAAGCCGTTGTTGCTGCAACGGTTTCTCTCATCTCCCTGGGCGCCTTCGCGGGCAACGTCGGCGGTGCCAGCAGCAACCTGCAGTCCGCTAACACGGTCAACGTGACTGGCGCGTCGAATTCGAACAATGGCGGCGAGAAGAAGGACCGTGAGACGCTGTCGATCGCCGTAGTCGATAACAACGGGCCGGTCGCCGATGCGAAATGCGTATTGACTAACAGCAAGGGCGACTGGTCAGTCACCGCTCCGGATAGCGTCGACGTGCGCCGCTCGGACTCGGATCTGCAGATCAAATGCGAGAAGTCAGGCTACGACCCCGTCACGACGACGATCAAGGCGGCGACCACGCAGATTCCGCGCCCGCAATTTCACTTCGCAGCAGGTAACAGCGACGATGGCGATAGCGACGACGCCATGATTACGGTGCCGCAGTATGCGCCGTCGATCACCGTGACGTTTGGCAGCAAGCAGGCTAACGCCAACTAAAAGCTTCGCCTGAAGGGTTGGCGCCGGGCCGCATGTCCGGCGTCAATGTGCACATCAGTGGTCGATCCGCAGATGTCGCACGCGTGGTGCCGGCAGCGCTGTCACAACACGGAAAGACAGTTCTGCGAATAATGTGGTTGCGGTTGCGCGCTTCGAGTCACGGCAAGCCGCGCTGGACTGCTGCCTATGCAGTCCGGCCAGTGATGCCGTCCGCGCGCTGTCCTCCCAACCCACAGGCCGAGCACCGACATGTCGAACAAGAACTCCCCCGCTGCCCATCTCGCTTCCGACACCGCTTCCAGCACGTCCCGCCCCGCCGATGTCCTCGCGGCCGTCTCGCGCCGTGGCTTCCTCAAGCTCGCAGGCGCTTCCGGACTGGCGGGCGCCACCGGCAGCTTCGCCGCTACGGGCAAGGCTGCCACGACGAATCCGGACGGCACGCCCGAGCAGATTCATCTGACCTGGGGCAGCGATCCGACGAGCGAGGTGGTGGTCTCGTGGGCCTCGCTTGCCACGGCGTCCAACCCCCGGGTGCAGTTCGGCGCCGCAGGCGAGGCACAGCAAACCGTGCACGGCGTGCAACGCATTTATACGGATGGCATAAACGGCGCTACGGTGTTCACATATCACGCCCGCCTGCGCGGCCTCAAGCCAGCGAACACTTATCAGTACACGGTCACGGCCGACAACGACAGCAACGCCGCACAACCGTTCACCGCGAGCTTCCAGACGGCGCCGCGCGGACGCACGCCGTTTCGCTGGACCACCTACGGGGATCTCGCCACACCCAACACCCAATGGGTACTCTCGTATCCGCAAAGCCGTTTTGCCGTGCAGGCCGTCGAACGCTTCCAGCCGCTGTTCCATCTGCTCAACGGCGATCTCTGCTACGCGAACCTGAACCCGACGCATCAACCCGACGTGTGGCGCGACTTCGGCAACAACTGCCAGAGCTCGGCGGCCAATCGTCCGTGGATGCCGTGTCCGGGCAATCACGAACTCGAATTCAATAACGGTCCGCAAGGTCTCGCCTCGTATCTGACGCGTTACACGTTGCCGGAGAACGGCACGCAGTTTGCCGGTCACTGGTACAGCTTTCGCGTGAGTTCGGTACTGTTTATCTCGCTCGATGCTGACGACGTGGTCTATCAGGACGCAGCGGCCTTCGTGGCGGGTCCTGATCCGCTGGTGCCGGTGGCCAGCACAGGTCATGCGCCGATCGAAGCGGGCACGTCGCTCTACGTGCGTGGGTACAGCAAGGGTATCCAGACCCGTTGGCTCGAAGAGACGCTGCGTCATGCATCGGAAGATCACGAGATCGACTGGATCGTCGTGCAGATGCACCAGGACGCGCTGACTTCGTCGAAGACCGGCAATGGTTCCGACAAGGGCATTCGCGAGGCGTGGCTGCCGCTATTCGACCGTTACGGTGTCGACCTCGTGGTATGCGGGCATGACCACGACTACGAACGCAGCTATCCTGTGCGCGGCTGCAACCATAACGCCGGCGTGGATGCGACCACGGGCGCCGTGGTGGATACGCTGCAACCGCGTCCCGTGCCGCAGGCAGATCCGGCCAGCACTACTTTCGATACCAGCCATGGCACGATCCACCTGATCCTCGGCGGCGGCGGCACGAGCGCACCACTCGATGTCTATGGCGAAGACAACACGAACGGTTTGCCGCAAGCGAAGGTCTTCACCAGGCCGAACCGTCCCATCCCAGGCACGACTGCGAACACGTTCGTGCGCAACCCCGCCGATGCGCTGGAAGATGCGATCTGGTCGGCGCAACGCGATACGGGAACGGGTTATGGCATTGCCGTGTTCGATCACGATCCGGGCGAGCACGGCGGCACGACGATCATCACGATGAACTACTATCACGCGCCGGGTGCGGATCAGACGCCTACGGCCAACTACACGCTGTTCGAAACCATCACGCTGAGCAAGAAGCGGCGCGCTTAGGCCGTTTGCTGCTGGCCGCATCGGTGTGCCGGCGCGGCGGTGTCGCTCAGAAGAAGTAGGCGATCAGCAGTCCTTCGATAAGGACACCCAGGATCGTACTGATCAGGATCGTCGAAGTGGCGTCGGCCGTATACGTATTGCTCTTGAGCGCGAACATGGCGGCCGCGGTAGCAGTCGGCACGGCGCCGGTGATCACGGCCTGGTGCGCGGGCGCCCCGACCACGCCGAACAGCACCGCGCCGAGCGCCATGATCAACGGCTGCAGGAAGTTCTTGATGCCGAGATTGGCGAGGACGTTGGCGTTAATCTTGAAACGCTCGCCATACAGCATCAGTCCGAGCGCAAAGAGCGAGGTGCCTCCCGCGGCCTTGGCGATCAGATCGATCGACGTGAGCACGGGACCGGGCAACGTGACATGGGCGAAGCTGAGCACCATGCCGGAGATCGGCAGCCAGACGATCGGATTGATCACCGCACGCGCAATGCTCTGGCCAAAAATGCGCAGGATATCCGGCCGCTGCCCCTCATTCTCGCCAGTGCCACCGAGGTTCGTAAGGACGATGGTCAGCGGCAGCATGAAGATGCTGGTGATGAGATTGCCGACCAGCACCGCCAGAAATCCTTCGGGCCCGAACACCGCGGCCAGAATCGGCGCCCCGAAATACGCCATATCGGGGAAGGCGCACACCAGCGCCTGCATCGTTGCCGTACGCAGGTCGTGTTTGAACACGAAGCGCCCCACCGCAAGAGCGATCAGGTAGGTGCCCATCAAACCTAGCGTCAGACACAGCGCAAAACCCACGTTGTGCAGCTTTTCGGGCGATGTCTTCACGGCGCCTTCAAACAGCGCGAACGGTAGCGCGAAGCGGATCACGAGTGTCGCCAGCACGCCGGCATCGTCATGCTTCAGCAGACGGATCCGGGCCGAGAGCCAGCCTAGCATGATGACAAATGCAACCGGCAGCAAGCCATTGAGAATCGTGTCGACCACAGCGTGGCTCCTGTTGTTGTGTGGCCTGTTGTACGGCCTGGTTATTCGATCAGGGTTATGGTCCGTTGTGCGACTCGCGCCGCGTGCCTCGCGGTTACGCCAAAGCACACACGCAGACATCCACCGGGCGGCCCCGTGTAGGGGCACGCTCTTCGGCACACCTTGCTGCACCGAGCGGCCAGGTGTCTACCTCGCGGAAGCTTCAGAGCCGCCTTGTGGACACCCACGCAGCCGGCTTACGGCGTACTGCCGTCGATACGGTTATAAGGCACGTAGTGAGGTGTCCATACCTTGTTACGGATCAGACCGTCTATCTGATCCGTTTCGACGCCCTGGGTCAGCCCTTCCTTGTGCGCCTGTAGCGCCACTGCAAGCGCAACCGTGATCGACACTTCGCGCAAAGAGGTCACCGGCGGCAGCAGGTTTTTGTTGGGATCGTTACGGGCCGGCGAAGCCGCAGCAAGCGCTTTCGCCGCCGCCATGAACATCTGGTCGCTCACACGTGAAGCCTTGACCGCGATAGCGCCCAGACCGACGCCCGGGAAGATATAGGAGTTGTTGGTCTGATCGACCTTGAACTTGGCGCCATTGCGCTCGATCGGCGGGAACGGACTGCCCGTGCCGATGACGGCCCGGCCATCGGTCCAGGTCTGCAGATCTTCCGGCGTCGCTTCCGCGCGCGAGGTGGGATTCGAGAGCGGAAAGATCACGGGACGCTTGTTGATTTCGGCCATCGCCCGGACCACCGGTTCGGAGAACGCCCCAGCCTGCCCCGACACGCCGATCAGCACCGTCGGCTTCGCATTGCGCACCACGTCGAGCAAGGCGACGCGGTCCGGATGATCGAGCTTCCAGTCGGCAATCGCCGCCTTGTCCTGCAGAAACGGTTGCTGGAACGACGCGATGCCGTCCATGCCTTCAACCAGCAGGCCATCGCGATCGACCATGAAAAAGCGTTTGCCGGCCTCGCTATCCGACAGGCCGGCATCGGTCATCGCCTTGCGGATCAGACTCGCAATGCCGCAACCGGCCGAGCCCGCGCCCATCACGGCAATGCGTTGTTCCGTCAACGGCACGCCGGTGACATTGACCGCCGCGAGCAGTGTGCCGGTCGCCACTGCCGCAGTGCCCTGCACGTCGTCATTGAACGTACACAGACGATCGCGGTAGCGTTCGAGCATGCGCGTTGCGTTGTTCTTAGCGAAGTCTTCCCATTGCAGCAGCACATGCGGCCAGCGCTTTGCGACGGCGCTCACGAAGGCCTCGATAAAATCATCGTACTCCTCACCGCGGACGCGCTCGTGACGCCAGCCGATGTACAGCGGATCATTCAGGCAGTCGGGATTGTCCGTGCCGACGTCGAGCATGATGGGCAGCGTCGTCGCAGGATGAAGACCGCCGCAGCCGGTATAGAGCGCCAGTTTGCCGATCGGGATGCCCATGCCGCCCGCGCCCTGATCGCCGAGACCGAGAATGCGCTCGCCATCCGTTACGACGATGGCCTCGACCTTGTCGAAGCGCGGGTGGGCAAGGATCTCCTCGATGCGGTTCTTGTGCGGCATGCTCAAAAACAGGCCACGAGGCTTGCGGAACAGACGGCTGAATTGCTGGCAACCGGCGCCGACCGTCGGCGTGTAAACGACGGGCAACATCTCTTCGAGGTTCTGCACCAGCAACGCGAAAAACAGCGTTTCGTTGGTATCCTGCAGATCGCGCAGGAACGCGTAGCGCTCAAGGTCCGTCCCAAATGCACGCAACACCTGCAGACGTCGCGACACCTGCTCTTCGAGGGTGCCGATAGTGGGCGGCAAGAGTCCGTGCAGATCGAAGCTGTCCCGCTCCGCCTCGCTGAACGCGGTGCCCTTGTTCAACAGCGGGTCGGCGAGCAGTTCATAACCGGAACGCGAAGTGTCGAGGGACGCGGCGTCCGCCTCGGTCGTCGATACCTGGGGCATGGCAAATCTCCTGGGAAGCGATGGGATCAGCAACGACAGTCTGGCTGCAGTCCATCCGGGTTGCGCTGAGGTTGCACTGTCAGAGTGGGGCTTGTCACAAGGTCGACATGGAACGTACCCGCATCGCAAGCGGAATGACCGTAATCAGTCTAGGCGGTGAAAGCGCCGGTGTCTGTCAATTTCACGCGAAATTTGTGATTCCGCACGGTGGCCGCACCACGGGCCTCTCGCCGATCGGCAGCGTCACCCTCTCGATACCTTCGGACAGATTCGCGCAGCCGATGCCGCGTGGATCAAAGTGCCTCGGAACGCTCGACGGGCAGCGCGAAAGCGTAGCCGTTCTTGCCGTTGCGTTTGACCTGATACATCGTCTCGTCCGCAGCGGCGAGCAGATGACGGTAGTCTTCGACAGGTTGCGGAAAGCTTGCGATGCCGATGCTGGCGCTGACAAAGCCGATCCGCATCTGCTCGCCCGTATCGATGACACAGGCGATCAGGCGCTCCGCAATCGAGCCGAGTTCAGCGTCCATGGAAAAGCCGCGCACCAGCACGGCGAACTCGTCACCGCCGATTCTCGCCACCACATCGACCGGACGAACCGACTTGCGAAAGCGCCGTGCTACGGCGATCAGGAATTCATCGCCGGTGCGGTGACCGCGCGAATCGTTGACCTGTTTGAAGCCGTCCAGATCGATATATAGAACGGCAAGCGTGTGCCCGAGTGGATCACTCCTCGCTACCGGCGGGGTTCGCGCAAGCGTGTCAAACAGATGACGCCGGTTTGGCAGCCCGGTCAGCGGATCGTGCAATGCGGCGAACTCGAAACGGTGCGACTCGCGTGCCAGTTGCCGCGTGCGCTTCGCGTACATGCCGAGCGCCGTGACCAGCGCGCTGAAGATCAGCGCCGACAACACCATCAGTGTTCTCGCGACATGCGAGATCCGCGTGTGCAGATCCGCGCTGACGAGATCGCGCCGCGTGCGCCAGTAGGCCGACTGCGAGCGCAACAAGGCATCCGTATCGTCGAAGTTGGCGTCGGGCGAGAGTGCCCTCTGAGAGATGTGCGGCGCGCCCGCCGGATCCACGTTCACGATCGCAGCGACGGACGCGAGACGGGCTGCAAGACCGATACGCGCATTTCGATAGTCCTGCGGCTCCGCGTTGCTGTCTCCACTATCTCCGGTTAGCGGCTGGCGAGCAGTGGCGAGATCGCGCGCGCTTTCGGCGCGTCCGAGAGCGTCGAGAACCAGCCCCGTATATTCCTGCTTCAACTGATCGGAGAAGATGGCCTTGATCTGCACCGCAAGCAGGAGGAGCCCGGCCAGCAGGCACAGCAAGGCAATCCCCGCCAGCGCAGCCGGCCCCCAGCCGAAGCGAACCGTAAAGGCCGGCTTGCTTGCGGCAGGCGCTGCAAGGCGCGGCTCACGAGTGGGCGTAGAGGTCCTGGTCCTGCTGGCTTCCGTTGCCATGCTGCCGATAGTTTCCACGATGAAAATACGATTCCATGCGTGCTAGCAAGCCGGTATTCGGCTTGGCGCGCACCAGCGGACGATGCCGGATCTGCTTCACACTACCGCTCGTCATCGTGGGCCGTGCGCTGCTTGCATGCGGCGCGAGGGCATCGGAGGAAGGCGTGTCGCTTGAATCGGGCTGGGCGGGTAAAGCCGAAGGGGGTGGCGCTGTTTCATCCGCGTCGGCTAGCGTGGTCTGAGAGTCCGCGGACGGTGCAGCTGCGCCTACCCGACCTGACCACGTTGTTGGCGTCTGCACTGGTGCGGCTGTTGTGGTGGTCATGGCGGTCGTCGGGGTCGCCGAAAGCGGCGGGTCCGGCACGAAAGCAGCGGCGGCCGATAGCATCTGTTCCGGAGGTGCGGCTGTGAGCGTGGCTGGGACCGTGGCCGCGACACGCGTCGAGAGCGCCTGTTGCGCCGTAGCCATCGCTCGCGTATAGGCGCGCTGATCCTGATCGAACCAGACGCCATACGCGACCGTGGCCGCAACGCCCACCGTCAGCGCACTCGCCGACGCAGCCCAGAGCGCGAGGCGCCCAAACCGCGCAGGCGGCATGGCGTACATGGGATCGAGGTCAGGATCGAAGCGTTGACTGAAGTCTTGCCCAGAATCTCCAGGGGGACCGTCCGCGCGACTATCCACGGGACGCTCCGCAGGGCTATCCGCCCCCGATTCTGGTGGTCCGGTATGCTTGGCCATGGCGATAAACTCCGAACCCGTCGTCGACATCGCGACAGATTGTGTTCTGACGAGCGCGCAACATTGCTACTGTAGTCCCTCGGCGCATGAAATTCATCCACTGATAGCGATAGCCGTGGGATGGCCGTAGACCAGCAGTTAGCGTGCCCGCGCGCCTTATTGCGCTTCGCGCTTCCGGCACAGCATGATGCGGCGGGAATTGAACCAGCGGGGCAAACCCGGCCAGGGTTGATTCACCGCTTGTTCTATATCGAAGCTTTCGGCAAGCGAACGGCGAAACGCCTTGAATCTGAAACGCACTCCGCCTGTCTGGCGCGAGAGCTTCGCGACCCGGCCGGACTCTCTTACGCCCGGCTCGTCGGCCCGGCGCGCTTCTGCCATGCGTTTGCGCGAGACGGTTGCGCGCCCGTAACCGACGGGCACGCGCACGATGAAATATCCGTTCGGTTTCAGCACCCGATTTGCCTCGGCGAACAGACAACCGCACTCCAGTTCGCTGAGATGGTCACACGTATCCATAACGGTCAAGGTGTCGAGCGAGCCCGCTTCGAGCAAGCGGATGGAGCGGACATAGCGGCGGCCGCCGAATTCCGGTGAACCATATAGTTCGCGGCCGAAGGCGTGCAGATCAGGGCGCCGTTGCGGCGAGTCGTCTACATAACCGAGTTGCTGACCGCAGCCCACCATCAGTGCGTCGTGACAGTCGAGAAAGCTGGTGATCCTGAGCGCAAAATCGATTCCCTCAAATGCGTTTTGCTCTCCGGACAGCCAGTAATGGAATGTTTCACGATCGATGGGGGCCGGTTCGGCCAGATCGACGGAAACGGGTTCCGCTACATCGTCCTTGAGCACTGTTTGCGCTTCCGACATATTTCACACTCCATTTACCCACACCCGACCATACTCGGTTGCTAACCCGGTCAATGCAACCGCGTACGCCAGGCAGTAAACGTCAAGACACTGGCGCATATCGACGAAACGGTAATCTGTTCTCCTGGTCTCGCAGATGGGTAAAAAACGTCGCGCCAATTATGTGCACACAATGGATGTGCTTAATCATTTCTTAAGTATGTGTGCCCACTTTTGTGCACGATCGATCGCGGTGAAAGAGAGGCGGAAGGATCGTAAGCAAGCTGGGGCCGCCGCCAGGCGACCTGGTATACATGCAAAATGCCGCGCGGTGCTCGAGGGCGCCGCGCGGCATTTGATCAAGGGATCAATTGTCGATTATCTAGCCTGAAACCTAAGCACTACTTTGCATATTCATCAATTGAGCCGCTTCAGCTGGCCATCGTCCGCATACCAGTCGACTGTCGTACCGCTTGTGTTGACCGTCACGGCCCGCGGTTCGCTGAACTGGTCGAACGATTCGATGCCGGTCTCGCGCCCTACCCCACTGTTCTTGAAGCCGCCCCACGGCGAAGCTGGGTCCAGACGATGGTGATCGTTGATCCAGACCATGCCGAAGATGAGCTTGCTCGCCACACGGTGAGCACGTGCCACATCCTGTGTCCAAACCGAAGCAGCGAGTCCGAACTGCGTGTCGTTGGCGATGCGCAGTGCGTCCGCCTCGTCCTTGAACGGCATGATCACCGTGACCGGCCCGAACACTTCGCCTTGACCGAGTTCAGACTTCGGGTCGACGTCATAGAACGCGGTGGGCTCGAGATAGAAGCCCTCGTCGCGCAGGTGCGCCGGAATACCGCCGCCGCTCAGCACTTTCGCGCCTTCCGCGATTCCTCGCTCCAGCATCGCAAGGATGCGCGTGCGCGAACGCGCCGAGATCACCGGACCGAGTTGTGTGTTGATGTCGGCCGGATCGCCGACGCGGATCGATGCGACCTTCGCCTTGAATTTCTCGAGGAACGCTGCATAGATCGTTTCCTGAACCAGAATGCGCGCGCCGCATACGCAGGTCTGTCCCGCACCGATAAACGCCGCGAACGCGGCGCCATTCACCGCGCGATCGAGGTCCATGTCGTCGAACAGCATGACCGCCCCCTTGCCGCCCAGCTCGAGCGTCGTCAAAGCGAAAGTCTGCGCAGCCGCTTCACCGATAGAACGCCCCACTTCCGTACCGCCGGTGAACACCACCTTGGCAATCAGCGGATGACGCGCCAGCGCCGCGCCCGCTTCCTTGCCCTCGCCGTTCACCACATTCACCACGCCGTCCGGAACGCCGGCCTGCTGCAACAGTTCGACGAGCCGCACGGTCGTGAGCGGGGTCTGTTCCGAGGCCTTGATGACCACGCTATTGCCGGTCGCAAGCGCTGGGGCGAGACTCTTCGACAGAATCATCAACGGATGGTTGAACGACGTCATCAACGCACACACGCCGAGCGGCACGCGCTGGGTATAGCAGAGATACGGGCCTTCGATAGGGATCACGTCGCTGCGACGCGTCAACGCAAGTGCCGCGAAATAGCGGTAGAACTGCGGCAAGCGCGAAATCTGCGCACGCGTTTCGACGAGCGGACGCCCGTTGTTGAGCGTTTCGAGCTTGTAGAAATTCCCCAGATCCGCTTCGAACAGATCTGCAAAGCGGTTCAGCACGCGGGCACGTTGCTGGACCGAAAGATCGCGCCATACGCCACTTTCGAAGGCCGTGTGTGCGCCTTGCACCGCGCGATCCACGTCTTCTGCCGATGCCGCTGCGAGCTGCCCGATCACCGCGCCGTTGGCCGGGTTGATGATATCCATGGTCTTGCCCGAAGCCGCATCGACGAACTTGCCGTCGATGAACAGCTGTGCGTTCAGGTATTGCTTGTTCACTGCATCCATTCCAGATTCTCCGTATTTACTTAAGCGGGGACACCCGCGCATCCGCACCGACCTCGTGGCGCGCAGTCGCGCCGCTCGGCTGAATATCTTCGAGGCGCTGGCCCGTCGACTCGACGCCAAGCGCTCCCACCACCACGATCTGAATCGCCAGCAAGCCGATCATCAAGGCCAATACGCCGATCACACCGTAGTGCGCGAACAGGGCGACCACGATGAATGGCGTGATGATCGTCGCCCCGCGGCCAAGGGTGTTGCAAATACCGGACGCGCGCAGCCGGACTTCGGTCGGAAAGAGCTCCGGAACGTAGATGGCAAACAGTAGCGCGACCAGCACATAGATGGGAATCACGAGCAGCAATCCGACGATAGGCAGTAGCACTTCATTGCTCACGAACGGATAGATCGAGCCGAACACGATGGCGAATAGCGACGCGCCGATAATGGTTTTCTTGCGGCCCAGCCGGTCGGCGGTCAACGCGCCGAAACCCGAACCGAGCGGCGCACCCAGCGACATCACGAGCGCGAACCCGAACGACTTTGCGATGCTGAAGCCCTGATGCACGAAGAAGGTCGGCAGCCACGTCACGAAGCCGTACAGCAGCGTGTTGATGACGATCAGCGTCACGCAGCCGACGATCATCCGCGGGAGCATGACGCCGCTGAACAGCGAGCCGAGTTCGCGCGACGGTGCGATGAGCGGCCTCTGCACCGGCACAGGCAGTGGCGCGTTGCAGTGCTCGGCTTTCACCTCGGCTTCGATTGCCGACAGAATCGCTTCGGCTTCCTTATCATGTCCAGCGGACTCGAGCCAACGCGGCGACTCCGGTAACGACTTGCGCGCATACCATACGCCGATCGCACCGATCCCGCCGAGCACGAACATGCCGCGCCAGCCGAGCACGGGAATCAGCAGGAGTCCGATCAACCCTGCGACTGGCAGTCCGGATACCACGAAGACGGCCATCAAGCCCTGCAGCTTGCCCCGCGATGCGGGCGGAGCGAACTCCGTGAGCGTCGAATAGCCGACCACGTTTTCCGCGCCGAGACCGAGCCCCATCACGAAGCGGCAGGCGATCAGCACGATCATGTTCGGCGCGAGCGCGGCGCCAAGCGATGCCACGCCGAACACCATCAGGTTGGTCTGGTAGGTGAAGCGCCGGCCGTACCGATCGCCTAGAAAGCCCGTTGCCAATGAGCCGAGCATCATGCCAAGGAAGGTCAGCGACACGAACAGCGCGTTCTGTCCGAGCGTCGAAAAGCCGCTTTTCAGCGTGGCGCCCAGCACCGTCGACGCCACATAGATATCGAAGCCGTCGAAAAACATGCCGATGCCGATCAGCCACATGATGCGGCGATGAAAACCCGACATCGGCAAGCGGTCGAGCCGCGCCCCTGCGTTCACACTCATTTCCGTCTCCTGCAGACCTGCCTGGCCTGTCGAATGGGTTGGCGCAACGGCCTACTTGCCCTGCAGACGCAGCGCTGCGACCGTCAACGTTTCGGTGGCGCAGCGGAAGTTGTGTTCGATCGTACTTTCCTGTGCGGACTGGAAGAACGCCTTGCACTGGCGGGCGCCCGTGTCGTCGAGTGCGAGGACACGCTCGGCGAGCGCTTCGGCTTCGGCCTGCAGCAATTCTCCGGGGACCACGCGGGTGACGAGGCCTGCGGTAAGCGCAGCTTCGGGTGTGATTTCATCGCCGAACAGGACCATCGGGAACACGTGCTTGGGTAACGAGTAGCTGCCGAGATAGGCCATGATCGCGGCGGGCGGCAGACCTTTCCTCATCTCAGGAAACGCGAGACTCGCGCTGCTCGATACCAGCGTGAAATCGCACAGGATGGCGAGGCCCAGGCCAAAACCGAAGGCATTGCCCTGCACTTCGGCAATGGTGATCAGCGACGACGCCCGCAGCAGACGCTTCAACTCGATCAGTCGCGAGACTTCCTGATGGATTGACACCGCATCGCGTCCGGCCCGCTCGCGGCCGGTGCAAAAGACCTCGCCACGCGCGCGAATGCGCAACACCCGGGCGGCCGGCATGACGGCTTCTGCCCGCAAGACGGCAATCATCGCGTCGAACATCGGCGCCGTGACTTCATTGCCCGCTTCCGGATTGTTCAGCGTAAAGGTAAGAACCGGCCCCGTCCGATCGATCAGGACCGGCTGCGGCAGAGATGCGTTATCCAAAATAGTCTCCTCGCGACTAGCTTGCTGTATAATCTGTATACAGCGTATTCAGCCTATACCGGGATGTCAATGACTTCGTCGACGAAAAGTAAATTGCGGGAATCAGCGGTAGCGACACCGGAGCAAGCGCTCGATGCGATCGGCCGTAAATATCACTCGCGCATGCGCACCGTGGATGCGCCAAGCGATTCATTGAGCGACGGCGTCGTCGTGCCGGCGTTGCGCGAGGCGATCGTTGAAGGCGTGCTCGCGCCTGGCAGCAGGCTTTCCGAGGTGCAGGTCGCGAAGCAGCTGAACGTGAGCCGCACGCCTATGCGCGAAGCGTTTGCGCAGCTCGAGCGTGAAGGGCTGGTTACGGTGGTGGCGCGGGTTGGTGCGTTTGTTCGGTCGGTGTCGCTGCGTGACGTGGCAGAGATTTACCGGGTGCGTATGGCGCTCGAATGCCTGGCGGTGCAGCTTGCCGCTGAGCGGATCACGGCGCTCGGCCGCGCGCAACTCGAGGATGTAACGGACGCCATGCAGGCAAGTCTCGCGGCAAACGATCCCGCAAGCTATGTCGATGGTCTCGACCGCTTCTACGCGATCGTCATGACGCTCGCCGACAACCGTACGCTGCAGGCGACCCACGCGAGCCTGATTGGCCCCGTGCGGCGTTTGCGGCGCATCGCGATGTCGCGTGGTGGCCGCATGCGCGTGTCGTGCGAGCTGGCAGTAAAGATCAAGAACGCGATCGTCTCGGGCGATCCGATCGTTCAGGACCTGATGCGCGAACAGTTGCGTGGCGCCTGTGAAGCGGCGACCGATGTGCTGAAGGAAAGCGAAGTGTAGTTTGCTTACTGTTAGGATTACCTGGTAATTCGTACAAGCGAATTGTGCCGGCCATCAAGCCCATCAACAACGTTGAGACTCAGCCGGACAAACCACACGACGAACTGGAAAGTTACTTCGGACGATGAGCGCAGAACCCCTATTCACAAGGCCCTGCGCTATCTGTTTGAACAGTTCCGAACGGAACGTTTTGAGCAATCTGGCGGAGCGGACGGGACTCGAACCCGCGACCCCCGGCGTGACAGGCCGGTATTCTAACCAACTGAACTACCGCTCCAGATTTTGTACGCCGTCTTTGGCGTCCCCTAGGGGATTCGAACCCCTGTACTCACCGTGAAAGGGTGATGTCCTAGGCCTCTAGACGAAGGGGACAACGTACGCTTACACCTTTAATGAAAAAGCCCGTTCAAGTTCACATGAACGGGCTTTGTCTGGCGGAGTGGACGGGACTCGAACCCGCGACCCCCGGCGTGACAGGCCGGTATTCTAACCGACTGAACTACCACTCCAGTCTTTACACCCAGGCTTGCGAGCGTCGGTTATTTCTCTGCAAGCTGCACCGCTTTTTTTGCCGTCGAACCTGCTTCATTCGAACATTAAAGCGACGCTGATGTTTGGCGTCCCCTAGGGGATTCGAACCCCTGTACTCACCGTGAAAGGGTGATGTCCTAGGCCTCTAGACGAAGGGGACATAATCTTTTCAGATCTGTCTTTATCTTGCTGCTAATTGACGTTAAATTCAGCCAGTAAGCAGCGAAGACCAATATTCTAACTACATTGTTACTGCTTGTGAAGTCTTTTTTGCTACCGCATCCGGACACCGGAAAAGACTTCAATCTGCTCTGATGGTGGAGGTAAGCGGGATCGAACCGCTGACCTCTTGCATGCCATGCAAGCGCTCTCCCAGCTGAGCTATACCCCCTTGCAGAACAGAAACGAGATTTTAGAGAGCAAACCTCGCTTTGTAAATACCCTCTGAGTGATTCCATGCGACTTTTTTCAGGAGTCGCATGCAATCCCTCTCACGCCGCTCAGGCCGACGCTTTTTCGAGGCGGCTCACCACCACATCGCGGCCAAACAACATCAACACCGCATCGATCGATGGTGTGTGCGTCGTACCTGCTACGAGCAGACGCACCGGCATGGCAAGCTGCGGCATCTTCAGCTTGTGGGCGCCGAGCGTGGCCTTGAATGTGGCCGAGATGCTCTCCTTGGTCCACTCCGCGCTCTTCAACGCAACCGCGAGTTCGGCGATGGCCGGCCGCACCGCATCGGTCACATGCTGTGTGAGCGCTTCCGCTTCGGGCGCAGGCGTGCGATAGAACATCGCGGCGTTCTCCGCGATCTCCTTGACCGTCGTAGCGCGATCCTTCAGCAGGCCCACGACGGCGACGAGATCTGCGCCTTGAGCAATCGTTGCTTCCTCGATGCCCAGCTCCGCGAAGAACGGTCGCGTCAGTTCAGCCAGACGTGCGTTGTCTGCTTCCTTGATGTAGTGCGCGTTGAGCCACTTGAGCTTGTCGTGATCGTACTGAGCCGGCGACTTGCCGAGGTGCTCGAGGTCGAACCATTCGACGAACTGTTCGCGCGAAAAAATCTCCGCATCGCCGTGCGACCAGCCCAGTCGCGCGAGGTAATTCAGCACGGCTTCCGGCAGAAAACCGGCATCGCGATAGCCCATCACGCTCATCGCGCCATGACGCTTGCTCATCTTTTCGCCCTGCTCGTTCAGCACGGTCGGCAAGTGCGCGTAGACCGGCGGCTCGCCCCCCAGCGCGCGCAGGATGTTGATCTGGCGCGGCGTGTTGTTGACGTGATCGTCGCCACGAATCACGTGAGTGATACGCATGTCGAGGTCGTCCACCACCACGCAGAAGTTGTAGGTCGGCGTGCCGTCCGGACGTGCGATCACGAGATCGTCGAGCTCTTCGTTCGAGATCTCGATAGGGCCTTTCACCGCGTCGTCCCACGCCACGACGCCCGTGAGCGGATTGCGAAAGCGCATCACGGGCTGTACGCCTGCCGGCGGCGTCGGCAGCACCTTGCCGGGTTCCGGGCGCCAGGTGCCGTCGTAGCGCGGCTTTTCGCCGGCCGCACGCTGACGCTCGCGCAATGCGTCGAGTTCTTCGGTCGACATGTAGCACGGGTAAGCCAGCCCCTGCTCGACCATCTGCTTGACCACTTCGCGATAGCGGTCCATGCGCTGCATCTGGTAGAACGGGCCTTCGTCGTAATCGAGCCCGAGCCACTCCATGCCTTCGAGGATGGCATCGACGGACGCTTCCGTGGAACGCTCCACATCGGTGTCCTCGACCCGCAACACGAAAGCGCCCTTCGTTTTGCGCGCGAACGCCCACGGATACAGCGCAGAACGGATGTTGCCGAGATGGATGTAGCCAGTGGGGCTCGGTGCGAAGCGGGTGCGAACGGAGGTGGTCATAAGCGGTTACTCGGAAGGCAGGCGCCGGCGCGCGGCAGTGAAACACCAGCAGGCGCGGCAGCGGAACGCGTCCATGCGGCAACAGTCGCCGCGCACGGAGGCGGATGAAAAATGCAAGAGCCGAATTATACCTTCCGACGGCCTGTTCCCAGCCCTCGCGCGCGCGAAGCGCGGCGTCGTGACAGAGGTTTGCGCGAGTCCTGTCGACGCATCTGTAACGTTTTTTCACGCGTAACGCGCCGTCATCAGGCTTTGATTTATGATGTGCGCGCGCCGTGATTCACCTCGATTGCGGCGCCGTAAAAAGAACGCCACGGGCGATCCTGTTCGCTTGAAACGCGGCCGCTCTGGAACCCTCTGTGGGACCGGCGCCGTTGCTGGAGAAATCGTTGACACAGTCCACCCCACGCCTTACCCGCCGCAGCTTCTCGATTGCCGCGGCGTCCGCTGTCCTGACCGCCTGTACAACGGCTGGCAGCCGGCCGGAGACCGCCTCGCAGCCGCCGCTCAATACCGCGTCGACCAATCCGCCGGCCACGCCATCTGTCGTCCCGCCGCTCGCCCGACCGCAGCGGCCCATTCGCATCGGCCTGGCCCTGGGTGGCGGCGCGGCGCGCGGGTTCGCGCATATCGGCGTGATCAAGGCGCTCGAGGCGCGCAACATTCAGGTGGATCTGGTGGCGGGCACCAGTGCCGGCTCGGTGGTGGGCGCGCTCTATGCCTCCGGCATGAACGGCTTTGCGCTCAACAAGCTCGCGCTGACCATGGATGAAGCCTCGATCAGCGACTGGGCCATGCCGTTTCGCACGCGCGGCTTCCTGCAGGGCGTGGCGTTGCAGAATTACCTGAATACGACGCTGAACAACCGTCCGATCGAAAAGATGGCCAAGCCGCTCGGCGTGGTCGCCACCGATCTGAACAGCGGCCAGCCGATCCTGTTCCAGCGCGGCAACACGGGCATCGCCGTGCGCGCCTCGTGCAGCGTGCCGTCGATCTTCGAGCCGGTGACGATTGGCGGCCATGAGTACGTCGACGGCGGTCTGGTGAGCCCGGTGCCCGCGTCGTTCGCCCGCAAGATGGGCGCGGACTTCGTGATTGCCGTGGACATCTCGCAGCGCCCTGAAGCGGGCCTCACGACCAGCTCGTTCGACGTGCTGCTGCAGACCTTCACGATCATGGGACAGACCATCAAGGCCTACGAGCTCGACAAGTACGCGGATGTCGTGATCCGCCCGAATCTCGCGGCCATGAGTGGGAGCGACTTCTCGCAGCGCAACGCGGCCATTCTGGCCGGCGAGGAAGCCGCCGCGAAGATCATGCCGGAGTTGCAACGTAAGCTTGCGGCGAGCCGCGTCGCGGTATAACCGGGTTCCACCCGGGCGTCCGCCGAAGGTGCCGTTTGTACGTTTTGCACCCTTTTCGCCCTTTCCGGCGAACAAAATAAAAAAGCCTGCTTCGCAAGAAGCAGGCTTTTTTAACAGTGGATCTTTTTTGGTGCGAGGCGTCAGTTATTCCCGCCGCCGATCGCAGCATTGACACGCTGCTTCAGATCCTGCGAGCCCTGATAGGACGTTTCGACCCGGCGTGCACCAGTGAAGCGCTTTTCCCAGTAGCCATCATCCAGATCGTCGACGCGGATAGTGCTGCCGGTAGACGGCGAATGCACAAACTTGTTGTCGCCGATGTAGATGCCAACGTGCGAGAACGTGCGCCGCATCGTATTGAAAAACACCAGATCGCCCGGCTTCAGGTTGCTCATGCTGACCTTTTCACCAACCCGGCTCATTTCCTCAGCGCGGCGCGGCAGGGCCATGCCCAGCGTATCCTGAAACACGTAACGCACAAAACCGCTGCAATCGAGGCCGGAGTCCGGCGTATCGCCACCCCAACGGTAACGCACGCCAATCATATTGAGCGCGCCGACCACCACATCACCCGCTTTGCCTGCCATGCCGGACAAAAACGACCGCGCGCTGCTGCCGGTGTCGGTGCTTGCGCTGGAATTTTGCGAAGTGGGAGCGGACAGCGGAGTCGACCCATCCTGGGTCGAAAATGAGGCATTCTGATTGAAACTGCTTACTTCGTCGGCGAAAGCGCCGGGAGCTGCTGCCATCAGTACGCCAATGAACATCCCGGCGACGACGCGCGTACAAGCCTGGGTTAAGTTTCGGTGCTGCATTGGTCGGTAGTTATTGCCTAAAAATCAGTGGAGAATCAGTAGCATACGGAAAAAAGTTTGGTCGATACTAGCCAGTAAGTATTCGTGTGTCAAAACAAATAGAAAAATACAATCGAGACACGCACCCAATTGGTGAATTTCAGTCCACGAGCGCCGCTTGCAGAAGCTTTCGAGTGTAAGGATGGGCGGGCGTCGCAAAAATCTGCTCAACCTCCCCCGATTCCACGATCATACCGTTCTGCATGACCGCGACCCGGTGCGCCATCGCGCCGATTACCGCCAGATCGTGGCTGATGAACACGAAGCCGAGGTTGTACTTGCGTTGCAACCCGGCCAGAAGCTTGAGCACCTGCTGCTGGATGGAGACGTCGAGTGCACTGGTGGGTTCATCCAGGATCAGGATGCGCGGTTCGAGCACCAGCGCCCGGGCGATCGCGATGCGTTGCCGCTGTCCGCCGGAGAACTCGTGCGGGTAACGGTACAGCACCGTGCGGTCGAGCCCGACTTCGCGCAGCACCGCAATCACCTTCTCGCGCCGCGCCGCTGCGTCCATCTGCGGACGATGCAACGCAAGCCCCTCGCCGACGATCCGTTCGATCGTCTGGCGCGGCGACAGCGAACTGAACGGGTCCTGAAAGACCACCTGCATATTGGAGCGCAGGACCGTCTGCTCGTGTCCGCGGTAACTCGCGAGCGCCCTGCCCTGAAACTCGATCTCGCCATGCGCGGTGCGCTGCAAGCCGAGCAATGCCATCGCCAGCGTCGACTTGCCCGAGCCCGATTCACCGACGATGCCGAGCGTCTCACCCTGCCGCACCGACACCGTCGCATCGGCAACCGCGCGGAAACGTCCCGAGCGGAACCAGCCGCCGAGGCCCGGCAGCTTCGTTTTGAATTCGACCGAGACGTCACGCGCCTCGAGCAGCACCGGTGAGATCGGCAATACCGGCACCACGGTGCGCTCAGGCCGGCTTTGCAGCAGACGTTGCGTGTACGGATGCTGCGGCGAATTGAAGACCTGCTCGACAGTCCCGCTCTCGACCAGCACTCCACGCTCCATCACCGCCACGCGCTGCGCGAAATGACGCACGAGGTTCAGATCGTGCGTGATCAGCAGCACTGCCATGCCGCGTTTTTCCGCTTCGTCGCGTTGCAGTTCGAGCAGCAGCTCGACGATCTGCGCGCGGATCGTCACGTCGAGCGCGGTGGTCGGCTCGTCGGCGAGCAACAGACGCGGACGGCACGCGAGCGCCATCGCAATCATCGCGCGCTGGCGCTGTCCGCCGGAGAGCTGATGCGGATAACTGTTGACCCGCTTGCCGGGCTCCGCGACACCGGTACGCGCGAGCAGAGCAACAGCACGCTTGCGCGCCTCCTTCGCCGGTACGCCATCGTGGATCACGATCGTCTCTGCGATCTGCTCGCCCACGGTATAGAGCGGGTTGAGCGCCGACATCGGCTCCTGGAAGATCATCGCGATAGCCGAGCCGCGCAGACCACGCATCTCGCGTTCGCTCTTTGCGAGCAGATCCTCGCCGTTAAAGCGGATCGCTCCGCTCACCTCGGCATCGTTCAGCAAGCGCAGGATCGACAGCGCCGTGACGCTCTTGCCCGATCCCGATTCACCGACCAGCGCTACGCGCTCGCCACGTTCGATTGCGAGCGTGACGTCGTTCACTGCGACGGTGTCGCCGAATGTCACGTGCAGATGATCGAGCTCCAGCAACGGCCCTGGCATGCCTTGCATCGTCTGTTCGCTCACTGGTTACCTCCAGCGCGCATGGCATCGGAGATGCGGGTGTCGAGTGCATTGCGCAGCGCATCGCCCATGAAGGTCAGCAGCAGCAACATCGCAACCAGCACGCCGAAGGTCGACAACGAAATCCACCATGCGTCGAGATTGTCCTTGCCCTGGGCGAGCAGTTCGCCGAGGCTCGGAGTCGGCGGCGGTACGCCGAGACCGAGAAAATCGAGGCTGGTAAGCGCGAGGATCGCACCGCTCATGCGGAACGGCAGAAACGTGATGACCGGTGTCAGGCTATTGGGCAGAACGTGACGCCACATGATCTGCCAGTTCGACAAACCCATGGCCCGCGCCGCCCGCACATAGTCCTGGGTGCGATTGCGCAGGAATTCCGCGCGCACATAATCGGACAACCCGATCCAGCCGAATAGCGAAAGCAGCACGATCAGCAGGATGAAGCCTGGTTCGAAAATCGAGGCGAAGATGATCAGCAGATACAGCTCGGGCAACGCACTCCAGATTTCTATGAGCCGCTGCCCGATGATGTCGGTCTTGCCGCCGAAAAAACCCTGCACCGCGCCCGCGAAAATACCGAGGACCGTGCCGATCAACGTGAGCACCAGCGCGAATTCGACCGACACGCGAAACCCGTAGACGAGGCGCGCCAGCAGATCGCGGCCGCGGTCATCGGTGCCGAACCAGTTGTCATGCGAAGGCGGCGCGGGATTGGGCGCCTTCGAGAAATAGTTGAGCGTGTCGTAGTAATACGGATTCGGCGGATAGACCGCGAAATTGCCCGGCTTGCTGAAACGGTCGCGCACGTAGGGATCGAGGTAATCGGCAGGGGTCGGAAAATCGCCGCCGAAGGTGATTTCCGAATAGGTGTTGAACAACGGGAAATACAGATGCCCGTCGTAACGGACCACGAGCGGCTTGTCGTTCGACCATAGCGGCGCCGCGAGACTCACCGCAAAGGCGACGATGAATACGATCAGACTCCAGTAGCCGAGGCGCTGCTTGCGAAAGCGCTGCCAGACGCGGCGCGCGGGCGACGGCGAGATAAACGCGCGCACGGGCTCGTTGCGCGGCGCCAGCTCGGCTCGGGTACGGGCTCGACTCAAGTCAGCGCTCCAGTTGTTCGAATTGAATGCGAGGATCGACCCAGACGTAGCAGAGGTCGGAGATCAGCTTGGTGGCTAGCCCGATCAGCGTGAACAGATACAGCGTGCCGAGCACCACCGGATAGTCGCGCTGCACGACCGATTGGTACGACAGCAGGCCGAGGCCGTCGAGCGAGAACAGCGTCTCGATCAGGAGACTGCCGGTGAAGAACGCGCCGATAAACGCGCCCGGAAAACCGACGATCAACGGCAGCGAGGCATTGCGAAACACATGCTTCCATAGCACGCGCCGCTCGGAGAGACCCTTGGCTCGTGCAGTCAGTACGTACTGCTTGCGGATCTCGTCGAGGAAGGCGTTCTTGGTCAGCATCGTGATTACCGCGAAGCTGCCTACTACCGAGGCAATGATCGGCAGCGTGATGTGCCACAGGTAATCCAGTATCTTTGCGCCGACGCTTAGTTGAGCCCAGTTGTCGGAGGTGAGACCGCGCAGCGGAAATAGCTGCAGGAAAGAGCCGCCGCCGAACAGTACGAGCAGCAGCACGCCGAGCACGAAACCAGGAATCGCGTAACCGATCAGCACGATCAGGCTGGTGACGAAATCGAAGTGCGAGCCGTTGCGGATTGCCTTGGCGATACCGAGCGGCACCGAGATCAGATACGTGAGCAAGAAAGTCCACACGCCGATGCTGATGGACACCGGCAGCTTCGAGACCACCAGCGACCACACGCTTTGATGACGGAAATAGCTCTGCCCGAGATCGAAGGTCGCGAAGCGTTTGAGCATCAGCCCGTAGCGTTCGAGTGGCGGTTTGTCGAAGCCGTAGAGCGCCTTGAGCTGCGCAACCTCCTGCGCGTCGACGCCGTTATGCGCGCGTAGCCCGAACGGTGCGCCGTTCTCGTTGCCCCTGCGCAATTCGTGCACCATCTGTTCAACCGGGCCGCCGGGCACAAACTGGATCACAGCGAACGTGAGCGTCAACACGCCGAGCAAGGTCGGGATCATCAACAGCAGGCGTTTGAGGATGTAGCTCCACATGGTGGCGTTTCCGGTGCGCTAACGTGAGACGTTGAAATGACGCATAAGAACCTGGCGGACCGCTTCACTTCTGCGGTTTGAACCACCACGTCGAGGTGATCCAGTCATCCGGAGCATAGTACAGCGGCAAGGTCTGCGGCCAGGCGAGTTCACGTCTGAACGCGACCCGGTGAACCGCGCTGTACCACTGTGGAATCACATAGTAGCCATGCAGCAGCACGCGGTCGAGCGCGTGGGTAGCATCGACGAGTTGATCGCGCGTCTGCGCCTGCACCAGCGAGCGCAGGATGGCATCGACTGCCGGCGATTTGACGCCTATCAGATTACTGGAGCCGGGGGTATCGGCTGACTTGCTGCCGTACCGGTCGACCTCCTCCGTACCCGGCACCTGAACGTCCTGCATCCGGATAGTCGTTACGTCGAAGTCGAACGAATCAAGACGCTTCTGGTAGACCGCGAAATCGCTGGTGCGAAATTTCGCGGTGATGCCGAGCTTCTGCAGATTGCGTGTCAATGTAGCGACGATCGGCTCCATCGAGGTGGCCGACGCCGAATCGTCGAGGATCTCGAACTGGAACGGCTGTCCCTTGGCATTGCGCAATGCCCCATCGCGATAGGTCCAGCCGGCCTGCTCGAGCAGCGCTCGTGCCTCGAGCAGGTTGGCGCGCAACGAACTGGGCGGATCCGTGTCCGGCTGTTTCGGCGGTGGCCCGAACACCGCCGGATCGAGCTGGGCTCGCCACGGGTTGAGCAGAGCGAGTTCGCCTGCTGACGGCAGCCCCGTTGCCTGCAGGTCGGTGTTGACGAAGTAGCTGTCGATACGTGTATAAAGATTGTAGAAAAGCTGGCGATTGAGCCATTGGAAATCGAGCGCGAGGTCGAGCGCCTTGCGCACGCGCACATCCTGGAAGAGCGGCCGCCGGGTGTTGATAATGAAACCTTGCATGCCGGTGCCGTTGTGCTGCGGGAATTCGCGCTTGATCAGCTCGCCGCTATCGAATTTCTTGCCAACGTCGCGTCTCACCCAGCTACGCGCAACATACTCGACAAACGCGTCGTATTCTCCGGCCTTGAATGCTTCGCGGCGCGCCGTGTCATCCGAATACAGCTTGTACACGATGCGGTCGAAGTTGTAGGTACCCACCCGAACCGGCAAATCGGCGCCCCAGTAATTCGGATCGCGCCGGTAAGTGATGGTGCGGCCGTTGTCGTATTGCTCGATCAGATAAGGACCGCTACCGATCGGCTTTTCAAACGTCAGTTGATCGAACGGAATATGGCTGCCGTCCGGCTTCGCTCCCCACTTGGGAGAAAACACCGGAATGGCGCCCGCTAACAACGGCAACTCGCGGTGCGGCTCATCGAAATCGAAGCGGATCGTGAGGCGGTCCACCACCACTGCGCGCGTGATCTCAGCGAAGTACGCGGCATATGCCGGTGAAGCCTGCGGGCTTTTCAGCGTATCGAGCGAGTATTTGACGTCCGCGGCGGTCACCGGATCGCCGTTCGAAAAGCGCGCGCGTGGATTGATGTGGAACGTGGCCGAGCGGCGATCAGGGGCAATCTGCACGTCATCGGCCAGCAGGCCATATGCCGATGCCACTTCATCCGAACTGCCGGCGAGCAGACTCTCGAACAGAAAGCCCGTCCCCGGGGCCGCATTGCCGCGCAACGTGAACGCGTTGAACTTGTCGAAACTGGTTTGCCGGTCCGGATTGCCCAGCACCAGTGTGCCACCCTTCGGCGCGTCCGGATTGACGTAGTCGAAGTGCTTGAAACCGGGTTGATATTTCGGATCGCCGTACTGTGCAATCCCGTACGATGCGTACGCCGGCTGCGCCCCCAACAACGCCGCGGTAGCCCCCGCCAGCAAAAGCAGCGCCGCCGCGAAACCTCCCCGTACACCGTGCGAACAGACCCGCGAGATTCTTTCCACCATGGCGCGCCTGCGTGCCCGAGGCGCTTGAATCCGTGGCGAGCCAGTTGTCATGGGGGCCTTATTGGTCAGTGGGAGGTTGCAATGTGAGAGAATTCTACCTAATAATCCCGCGCGATCCCGCACATCTGAGCTCGCGGCGCGTTGACTTCATTAGGAGAATTCATGGGCTTCCTCGCTGGTAAACGAATCTTGCTGACCGGCTTGCTGTCGAACCGTTCGATCGCATACGGCATTGCACAGGCGTGCAAGCGCGAAGGCGCAGAACTGGCGTTCACGTATGTCGGCGACCGCTTCAAGGACCGCATCACCGAGTTCGCAACGGAATTCGGCAGCGACCTGGTGTTTCCTTGCGACGTGGGTGACGACGCGCAGATCGAAGCGCTCTTTACTTCGCTGAAGGAACGCTGGGATAGTCTCGACGGCCTCGTCCACTCCATCGGCTTTGCGCCGCGTGAAGCGATCGCCGGCGACTTCCTCGACGGCATGACGCGCGAAAACTTCCGCATTGCGCACGACATTTCCGCCTACAGCTTCCCGGCGCTCGCCAAAGCAGCGCTGCCGATGCTGTCGAAAGATGCCGCCTTGCTGACCTTGACGTACCTCGGCGCCGAACGCGCGATTCCGAACTACAACACGATGGGTCTCGCCAAGGCTTCGCTCGAAGCGAGCGTGCGTTACCTGGCGGTTTCGCTCGGCGCCAAGGGTGTGCGCGTCAACGGCATTTCCGCCGGTCCGATCAAGACGCTGGCGGCAAGCGGCATCAAGGGCTTCGGCAAGATTCTCGATTTCGTCGAAGACAATGCGCCGCTCAAACGCAATGTGACGATCGAACAGGTCGGCAATTCGGCCGCGTTCCTGCTGTCGGACCTGGCGGCCGGGGTGACGGCAGAAGTGCTGCACGTCGACAGCGGTTTTAACGCGGTGGTTGGCGGCATGGCTGCTATCGCCGAATAACGCGGCTGTTGGCGCGTAACAACAAAAAAAACCGCCCCAGAGGGCGGTTTTTTACTTTCGGCGCTAGAACGCTACGCGACCGGATCAATAGCGGTGGTCGTGATAACCGCCATGGTCATGGTAGCCGCCGCCGTAACCGCCGTGATGGCGATACCAGTCGTCACGCGCCCAGTAGCGATGGCCGTCCCAGTAACGGTCGCCGTGCCAGCCGATCACGATGGCCGGGCCACCGTAGTACACCGGCGCAGGTTGATAAACGACGGGCGGCGGGGGCGGCGCGTAGACCGGTGCCGGAGCGACATAAACCGGCGCCGGAATACCAATGTTGACCCCAACGCTCACGCCAGCCATTGCTACACCTGACGCACCTAACGCGAGAACCCCGACCAGAAGCGGAACAAGACGAGCGGACTTCATAGAATCACCTTTTTCACAAGTGGTGTGTTGTTGACCGGAATATAGCGCAAGGTAAGGACGCGCGTATTTCAAGTTTGTAAGAACTGATGCATAAAATCGCACCTTGAACCGCTACGTTACGTCTCGTTACAAGCGACGAAGATTCGGTGAAAAGCGGGCCTGCCGGTAACACCTGCCAGACAGGTTTCGGGGTTCGGGATGCTTAAAAGCATGCGTCAGGTAGCGTTCGCTTATGCCCTGCTTCTTTTAATACTAACGATCTGGCTACAGACCCAATCGTTATTGATTCGGCATCCGAAGCATATTCGACACCTGAAGGACGGCCTGAATTTCATACCGCACCAACTACGCACAACTCAGCAGGATTCGCTCATTCAAAGATTCAAATCGGAAGCGATCAAAAACGGCCGCAGAAAAAACAAAACCCCAAGAGACCGCGATCTCTTGGGGTTCCGCCGCCATTGCTGGCGGAGACGGAGGGATTCGAACCCTCGATCCAGGTTTTGGCCCAGATGCTCCCTTAGCAGGGGAGTGCCTTCGACCTCTCGGCCACGTCTCCCAAACTTTCGGTCGCGCAGGGAGTCAGCGCGACGAAGCCAAGATAATAGCGGGCCGAACCACGAAGGTCAATGTTTCGGGAACACTTTTTGTGCCAGATTCGTCACCAACGACGCAAATTCTTCACATCCGTCGCGCGGATGGCACAAAGCATAAATGGGGTACCCGAGAGCGCCCCACCATTCAACGCAAATTACGCCTGATCCAGCTCGAACGCCTTATGCAGCGCGCGCACGGCGAGCTCCATATACTTCTCGTCGATCAGCACCGAGATCTTGATTTCGGAGGTGGAGATCATCTGAATGTTGATGCCCTCTTCCGACAGCGTGCGGAACATCGTGCTCGCGATACCCACATGCGAACGCATCCCGACTCCGACCACCGAAACCTTCGACACCTTCGGATCGCCCAGCACCTGTTCGGCCTTCACATGGTCCTTCACCTGACCCGTGAGGATCTCCATGGCGCGCTGATAATCGCCGCGGCCCACCGTGAACGTAAAGGCCGTTTTGCCCTCGACGCTCTGGTTCTGGATGATCATGTCGACGTCGATATTCGCGTCCGCCACCGGTCCGAGGATCTGGTAAGCGATGCCGGGCTTGTCGGGTACACCCATCACGGCGATACGTGCTTCGTCGCGCTGAAACGCGATGCCCGAGATGACTGCTTTTTCCATGGTCTCGTCTTCTTCAAAAGTAATCAGGGTGCCCGAAGTCATTTCACCTTCGAGCGGGATCAGCGGATCAGTCAGGCTCGACAATACGCGCGTCTTCACCTGATATTTGCCGGCGAATTCCACCGAGCGGATCTGCAACACCTTCGAACCCAGGCTCGCCATCTCCAGCATTTCTTCAAACGTCACGCGATCGAGCCGGCGCGCTTCTTCCACCACGCGCGGGTCGGTGGTGTAGACACCGTCCACGTCCGTATAAATCAGACATTCATCTGCCTTCAGCGCAGCAGCAACGGCCACCGCCGATGTGTCCGAACCGCCGCGGCCGAGCGTGGTGATATGCCCGTCCGGGTCGACGCCCTGGAAGCCCGTGATCACCACCACTTTGCCCGCTTCGAGATCGCGCATCACGCGCTCACCGTCGATTTCGCTAATGCGTGCCTTGGTGAATGCGCTGTCGGTTTTGATCGGCACTTGCCAACCGGCGTAGCTGACCGCGTCGACGCCCGCTTCCTGCAGCGCAATGGCGAGCAGCCCCGAGCTGACCTGCTCGCCGGTGGCGGCAATCAGATCTAGCTCGCGTGGGCTCGGCTGGGCCGAAATGTCTTTCGCGAGACCGAGCAAGCGGTTAGTTTCGCCGGACATCGCCGAGGGCACCACGACCATCTTGTGGCCAGCCTTGTGCCATTTCGCGACGCGCTTCGCGACGTTCTTGATGCGCTCGACCGAGCCCATCGAAGTACCGCCGTATTTATGTACGATGAGTGCCATTGTCGTTCTGAACTGGAGAAGTAACCGCGCTGCCGCGCTGGAGACGACCGCACCGAAGCACAAGAGCTCAACGTTTCAGGAACGACGGCGAAGTGTGAGGGTGGCGGCGTAGATGCAGCGCACGTGCAGCACGCGCGGATTTGCCCGCGAGGAATCGCCAAAGGCCGCTGGCTGGCGGCTCCCCGGTGGCTTATGGTCGCCGGGAAACACAGAAAACGGCCGGAAAACAGCAAAAGCGCATCAAAATGACGGCAATAGCGGCTTCGGGCAAGCATGTTAACGTACCCGATCAGGCGTAAAAAGACAAGCCAAAATGCCGGTAATGGGCGATGCAAAGGCTTGTGTGCAAAGGGGTTACGCCTGCTTTCGACACGTCGACGGCGGTTCTTTAGCGCCAAAGCGGTGCTTCGGCCAGCGCACCCGACCGGTCGGTCAGGCGATCAGGAGATCCTCGCGCCAGTCGATCCGCACGTACGGGCCACGGGCAAACGCAGCGTCGTCCGAGGGCGCGCCAGCAAGGGCGTCAGCGGCATCGGCCTTCGCTGGTAAAGCCGCGTGGTTGACACCGAGCAGCGGTACGAACAGCAGCACGTCTCCCGCGTACAGCAACGGCACGTCCCGCTTCCATGCCGGCACGCCCTGCTCCTGGAACAGATTCTTGAGCGTACGGCTCGGGCCCTGCGCGTTGTTGCGCATGCGCTCGCCGCCGCTGCGCGAGCGCGCGGACAACGGCGCCGTACGCAGAAGCGCGACGGGCACGGCGCGGGGATCTTCAGCATTCGCCTCGGCAAACACGAAGGTACCGCGCCATTGCGGCAGACGCCAGATCGATTCGCCCTGCCAGGCAAATTGGCTGACCGCGCGCGCCACAAGCGCTGTTTCGTCGGCGGCCTCGGCGCTATCGCCCGCTTCCCAGTAAATCTGCCCGCGATAGCTGCGCAGCGCCTGGCCGGCGTGATCGACGCGCAAGCTATGCGCCTCGCCGACCTCGCGCAGTTGCCGCAGCGCGTCGGACAGACGCGCCGTCGACGCGGCCGGCAAGCCAAGTGAACGCATCCAGAAACGCAGCAGGTTAAGCGCACGGTCGTCGTCGAGTGTGAGCACGGCGTCGCGTGACAGCGCGCGGTCGCCGTTGCACGAAGCCGCTTCCATGTCGATACGAGCCAGTCGATCCAGCAGACGCTGTGAGGATGCCGCGTGGGCCGCCGTGCGCGCCAACGCATCGCGATAACCGGGAAAGTGGACGGCCAGTTCGGGCAACACATCATGACGCAGCGCATTGCGCGCATAGCGGGTGTCGGTATTCGATTCGTCGTCGACCCACGCGAGCGTTCTCGCCGCCGCGTACTGCTCAAGTTGCGCGCGCAACAGATGCAGAAGCGGTCGCACGCGGGTCACCGTAGCGCCCGCGGGCAGGTATGCAGGCGCCATCGCCGCGAGGCCCGCCAGCCCGGCGCCACGCAGTAACTGCAGCAATACCGTTTCGGCCTGATCGTCGGCGTGCTGGGCGAGCCACAACGTCGTCACGCCGTGCTGCGCGCACAGCGCATCGAGCGCACGATACCGCGCATCACGCGCGGCCGCCTCGACGCTCACACCGGATTCATGCGCGACTTTGACATGCGCTGCCGCGAACGCGATGCCACGCTCACGCGCGAATGCCTCGCAATGCGCAAGCCACTGATCTGCGTGCGGACTAAGGCCGTGGTGAACATGCAGCGCGATACAGCGCGACGGTCCCGCGACGCGAGCCACGGCGTCGAGCAACACACTGGAGTCGATACCGCCGCTAAACGCCACCGCAACGCGCGCGCCTTCAGCCAGCGCAGGTCGTGCAGGCTGCGCGGAAAGCGCCGCGCCGACCGCCTCGAGTACGAGGCGGTCGGCGGGAGAGTCAGCGGTATCGGTCACGGCGACGAGGCGCGGAGCGCCTTCGATTGAAGAACGGGCCGGCTTATGCGCCGGGCGTCGTTTCCTTGAACTTGCCGTACGCCATCAGCCGTTCGAAACGGCGTTGACGGAGGTCCGGAACGCTCATGCCCTGGAACTGACGCAGCGAATCGGCCAGCGCCCGGCGCAGCATGGCAGCCATGCCCTTCGGATCGCGATGCGCGCCGCCGAGCGGCTCGTTGACGATCTTGTCGATCAGGCCAAGTGCCTTCAGACGATGCGCCGTGAGGCCCAAAGCTTCGGCCGCTTCCGGCGCCTTCGCCGCGCTCTTCCAGAGAATGGAGGCACAGCCTTCCGGCGAGATCACCGAATAGGTCGAGAATTGCAGCATCAGCACACTGTCGCCCACCGCGATGGCAAGCGCACCGCCCGAACCGCCTTCACCGATGATCGTCGCGATGATCGGCGTTTTCAGCTCAGCCATCACATACAGATTACGGCCGATGGCTTCCGACTGGCCGCGCTCTTCCGCGCCGATGCCAGGATAAGCACCCGGTGTATCGATGAACGTGAAGAGCGGTAGACCAAATTTTTCGGCGAGGCGCATCAGGCGTTCGGCCTTGCGATAGCCTTCCGGACGCGGCATGCCGAAGTTACGCAGCGAGCGTTCCTTGGTATCGCGACCCTTCTGGTGGCCGATCACCATGCAAGCCTGGCCGTTGAAGCGCGCAAAACCGCCGACAATAGCCAGATCGTCCGCAAACGCGCGGTCGCCATGCAGCTCGTGGAAATCGGTGAACAGTTCGCTCACATAGTCAAACGTGTAGGGACGCTGCGGATGACGGGCAATTTGCGAAACCTGCCACGGGCTCAGGTTTGCGTACAGATCTTTGGTGAGCTGCTGACTCTTCTTGGAGAGCCGATCGATTTCTTCCGAGATATCGACGGCCGAATCGTCCTGCACGAAGCGCAATTCTTCGATCTTCGCTTCGAGTTCAGCGATCGGCTGCTCGAAATCCAGAAAAGTGGTCTTCATTGGTTGTAATCCTTGGACTTACCAGGCAGCGCGTATTCTAACCGCGACCGCCGCTGTCAAAACTACCTCGAAACTATCGAATTCGAAAATCGATAGCCTCGGATAGCCTCGCATCACATGACATCAAATCAGGTCGTGGCAGATTAATAGTCGACCGGCAATGGATCAAGACTACGCCACATATACCAGGTGGCGACTGTGCGCCACGGCTCCCAATTCGCAGCAACCTCGCGCGCCTCGCTGCGCGTGACGGGTTCGCCACTGAAGTAATTGAGGCTGATGGCGCGGATCAGGCCGAGATCGTCCAGAGGCAGGACGTCCGGACGCGAGAGATTGAAGATCAGGAACATCTCCGCGGTCCAGCGGCCGATACCGCGGATCTGCGTGAGCTCGGCGATCACCGCCTCGTCTTCCATCGTGGTCCACTTGCCGACGTGCAAGGCGCCCGAAACGAAGTGCTCGGCCAGATCGAGAATGTATTCCGCCTTGCGCCTGGACAGGCCGCACGCCATCAGCTTGTCCTGCCCCAGCTTGATGAACTGCTGCGGCACGAGCTTCGGACACGCACTTTCGACGCGATGCCACGCCGCCTGCGCCGAAGCCACCGAAATCTGCTGCCCCACCACCGAGCGCGCGAGCGTCACGAACGGATCGCCGCGGCTCAACAGATGCACCGGGCCGAACTTCGGAATCAGTTTCTTGAGAATGCGATCGCGCTTGACGAGATCCGCACACGCCTTGTCCCAGTAGTCGGGGCGTGTGACTTCCGGCGTGAGACCGCCAACCTGCACCGGCACGGCGACTTCCGCGTCGTCCAATGCACGCGTTTTGCGCACGACTTCACCTTCATGCAGCGTGTCGCGCGCGAGTTCCTGTACGTCGCCGGCGAGTTCTGCCGGCACGGCGCCATTGCCAGCATGATTTTTCACGCGTGTTGTGCGCGATGCTTTTGCGCCTCTCGCGAGCTTCGGCGCATGCGCTGACGCACCGTTGAGCGCACGCTTCACCGGGGTGTTCTTCGCGGCGCTACCTGCCTTGGCGGCGACCTTCGCCGCGGCGGGCACCGCTTTGATCGCGCTGCCGTTACGCGCGCGAGTCGATTTCACTGCAGCTGCCGCGCCTGTTTTAGACGCAGCCCGTTTAGACGGCGTCTTCGTGGCCGTTGCCATCCTGCCTCCTGCCTCCTGCCTGGCGAGTCGATCAAAGGGAAGTACGAGGTGCGCTCACACGCGCCGCCACTCGGTCAACCCGCCGGGTTTGTCTTCAAGTGCAACGCCAGCCTCGAGCAATTCGGCCCGAATCCGGTCTGCTGCCGCATAGTCCTTCGCCTGCTTGGCGGCCACGCGCGCTGCGATCTTCGCTTCGATCGCGGCGGGCTCGAGCGCGCCATCACTCACGCTACCCGCAGCCTGCTGCAGGAATGCACGCGGCTCACGGCCCAGCAGTCCGATGATGCGCGCAAGCGCACGCAGTTGTCGGGCCAGCGCGGCGTCGCGCGTGCGGTTTACCTCACTTGCCAGCTCAAACAGCACCGACACTGCAACCGGCGTGTTGAAGTCGTCGTTCATCGCCGCCCTGAAACGTTGCGCATGCGCTTCGTTCCAGTCGAGTTCGGCGCCGTCCGGGCTCACGTCTTTCAGCGACGTGTACAAACGCGTGAGGGCGTTGCGCGCGTCGTCGATATGCGTGTCGCTGTAGTTCAGCGGCGAACGGTAGTGCGCCCGCGCAATGAAAAAACGCACCACCTCGGCATCGTACTGCGCGAGCACTTCTCGGATCGTGAAGAAGTTGCCGAGCGACTTCGACATCTTCTCATTGTCGATCTGAACGTACCCGTTGTGCATCCAGTAATTCACAAACGTTTGACCTGTCGCGCCTTCGCTTTGCGCGATTTCGTTCTCATGGTGCGGAAACTGCAGATCCTGCCCGCCGCCATGAATATCGAAATGATCGCCGAGCAGCGTGCAGCCCATCGCCGAGCATTCAATGTGCCACCCGGGACGGCCGCGGCCGTACTTCGAGTCCCAACCCGTGTCCACAGGCTCCTCCGGCTTGGCCTGTTTCCACAGGACAAAATCGAGCGGATCCTGCTTCGCGTCGTTGGCCGCCACACGCTCGCCTGCGCGCAGATCTTCGAGCGACTTGCCCGATAGCTTGCCGTAGCCAGAAAATTTTCGCACGGCGTAATTCACATCGCCATCACTCGCCTGATAGGCGTAGCCGTTTGCTTCCAGCTTGCCGATCATGTCGAGCATCTGCGGAATGTAGTCGGTTGCGCGCGGTTCGAGATCGGGACGCTCGATGCCGAGCGCATCCGCATCTTCATGCAGTGCGGCAATGAAGCGATCGGTCAGCGACTTGATCGTCTCGCCGTTTTCGACGGCACGGCGGATGATCTTGTCGTCGATATCGGTAATGTTGCGCACGTAGGTCACCTTGTAACCGAGCGTGCGCAACCACCGTTGCGCGATATCGAACACGACCATCACGCGTGCATGACCAATGTGACAGTAGTCATACACCGTCATCCCGCAGACGTACATCCGTACGACGCCCTCTTGCAGCGGCACGAAAGTTTGCTTGTCACGCGCGAGCGTGTTGTAGATGCGCAGTGATTCCATAGAGACGATGCGTGGGTCGAAAGAAATCCGCAATGTTTTTCGTGCGCGCCGCGCCCGCTTCTGATACCGGCCCGGTACAAGCTCAGTACAAAACAGGTGTAGCGCATACAGCAGCAAACCGGTGCACCGGGTGCGGCGGTCAGGCTGCGATCAAGGCGGGACGACCACGAGTGGCGAAAGACAGTATGCGGTTCAACGGAACGCGCAGACCTTTTGTTAGAATGGGTCGGAGTATAACATCCAGACCCGAGCCTATGAAACCTTCCAGCGGCCGCGCGCGAAGCGCCGCGACCCTCGCCGCCACGGCCCTGTGCGGCCTCGCCGTCATGCTGCTGCCGGGCGCGCCTGCCTATGCGCAGAAGTCCCCCATGATCCCGCAGGGTGCTCCTGTGCGCGACAACACGCCGGAAATCGACGCGTTGATTGCAAAGCAAAACTGGAACGCCGCGCTCACCCAACTCGACGCCCGCATCGCCGCAAATCCGCGCGACGCTCAGGCGCAATTCAAGCGCGCCACGGTGCTGGCTCACCTGAATCGCGACGACGAAGCCATCAACGCCTTCATTGCGCTGACGCAGACTTATCCGGAATTGCCGGAGCCGTATAACAACCTTGCGGCGCTGTACGCGAAGCACGGGCGCTATTCGGAAGCACGCGCGGCACTCGAAACCGCGACCAAGGCGAACCCCAACTACGGTCTCGCCTACGAAAATCTCGGCGACCTGTACCTGCGCCTCGCGGCCTCCGCCTACCAGCGCTCGCAGGACCTGGGCCAGGCAAGCGGGCCGACGAAGCAGCGCCTCGCCGACATCCAGAAGATCGTCTCGCCGCCGAAGAGTGCGGCGCAGCCGGTCAAGAAGGTTGCCGCACCGCAAGAGGACGCGACGCCCGTCATGCCGAATATCACGAACTCGCCAAGCTTCCAGTTCGGCGGCTCGAATGGTTCGCTCGCCCTGCCGCCGTATATGGCGCCGTCGCAATAACTTATCCGTATCGCACACTCATCGCCAACGCTTTTTTCCACCCTGAGGATCTTCATGAAATGGTTGATGCTGGCGCTCGGTAGCGCCGCCCTGATCGCGAACGCACCCGCCTTTGCCCAGTCCGCCACGCCGGCGACGCATCCGTCCGTGCTCTTCAAGACCACTGACGGCGATATCCGCGTCGAGCTGTACCCCGAGAAGGCGCCGAAGACCGTCGCGAACTTCCTCGACTATGTGAAATCCGGCCAGTACAGCGGCACGATTTTCCATCGCGTGATTCCGGGCTTCATGATCCAGGGTGGCGGCTTCACGCAGAGCTATGCAGAAAAGCCGACTCGCGCGCCGATCCAGCTTGAAAGCCGCAACGGCCTGAAGAACGTCGTCGGCACGATCGCCATGGCACGGACCAGCGACCCGGATTCGGCCACCTCGCAATTCTTCATCAACACGGCGGATAACGCCGGCCTCGACTATCCCGGTCAGGACGGCAACGGCTACGCCGTGTTCGGCAAGGTCACCTCCGGCATGGATGTGGTGAAGAAGATCGAAGGCACGCCGACCACCACGCGCGGCCCGATGTCCGACGTACCGCAAACGCCGATCGTGATCGAATCGGCTACGATCGTCAGCAAATAAGCAGACCGGCATAGAGACTCAAGCAGGCAAGAACACAGGTTAGCAAGCGCACCCGCCGGCGATACAGTCCGTGGTCGCCCTTGCAACACCACTGCCCCTGGCGCGGCCCCATCCACCATGCGATGCGCCGCGCCTTTCACCCTCCTGTTCATCAAAGGATCCCATCATGGTCGAACTACACACGAATCACGGCGTCATCAAACTCGAACTGGACGCCGAGAAGGCACCGAAGTCGGTTGAGAACTTCCTCAACTACGTGAAGGCCGGGCACTACGACAACACCGTGTTCCATCGCGTGATCGACGGCTTCATGATTCAGGGCGGCGGTTTCGAACCCGGCATGAAGCAAAAGCCGACCGAAGCGCCGATCACCAACGAAGCGAACAACGGTCTGAAGAACGTCAACGGTTCGATCGCGATGGCGCGCACCAACGATCCGCATTCGGCGACGGCGCAATTCTTCATCAACGTGAACGACAACGACTTTCTGAATCACTCGTCGCCGACGCCGCAAGGCTGGGGTTACGCCGTGTTCGGCAAAGTGGTCGACGGTCTCGACATCGTCGAAAAAATCAAGAAGGTGAAGACGGGTTCGAAGGGCTTCCATCAGGACGTGCCGGCGGACGACGTGATCATCGAGAAAGCGGTCATCGTCGAATAAGCAACGGGCCGTGCGCCAGCGGATGCGGTCGCGGGTTCAGCTGCGGCCCTGGGTTTGGCAACAACACGCTGGCGCACAGCGCGCAGTTCGGCGAAGCATTTAACTGCAACTGAAATCAGGCAACCTTCAATGCTGCAAGAAACGCCGCTGCGAAGCGTCGCCGCGGGCGGGCCAGGCGAGGGCAGACGCCCGCATGGCGCACGCCCGCTGTTTCTCATCTCAGACCTGCATTTGAGCGAGGACATTCCTCGCACGGTCGCCGCGTTCGAACACTTCATCCGCATCACGGCTGAAGAAGCCGATTCGGTTTTTATCCTCGGCGACCTGTTCGAATACTGGATCGGCGACGACATGCTGAGCGATCCGTTCGTCGCGCGTATGGCGACGCTCATGCACACGCTGTCCGAGCGCGGCATCGCGCTCTACATCATGCACGGCAATCGCGACTTTCTGCTCGGCAAGCGCTTCATGAAAGCGGCCGGCGCAATCTGGTTGCCCGACCCGTTCGTGATCACCGCATTCGGCGCGCGCATCACGCTCGCGCATGGCGACGCGCTGTGCACCGCCGATCATGCGTACATCCGTTTTCGCCGCATTGCGCGCAGCCGCTTCGCGCAAATGCTGTTTCTCGCCTGGCCATTCAGATGGCGCCATGCGCTGGCCAAAAGGATGCGCTCGGCGAGTCAGGAGAGCCGCGCGCGGCCGGTCTCGCCGAAATACGACGTGACGCAGGAAGGTGTAGCTGCGTTGTTCAGGGAGACGGGGACGGCGACCATCGTGCATGGCCACACGCACCGGCCGGCACGGCATCGCGAGCCGGGTGGTACGCGCTGGGTACTGCCGGACTGGGACCTCGATCACGGCGAACCCCGAGGCGGGTATTTGCGGATCGACGCCGATGGGCTGAGAGCCCTCCCCTTGGACTAGGCGCTGCGTCAGTCTTCCGATTGAGCGCGAGACTAGCTCTCAGCGGCTACCCCATCCACGCGCCCCGCGATCGCTGCGGACAGGCGACGCAGATCGAGCAACGCCGCGTCTGCGCCCTGCAGCGCTTCGAGACGGGTACCGAGCCGCTCCAGCGCTGCGACGATTTCGTCGATGCGTTGCGACTGCGTCGCCGCATGATCGATCAGACCGTGAATGGCGAGCGAAACCGGATCGTCCGCATTCGGCGTAATGCCGTAGGCACAGAATGCACTGCGCACCGCAGCCTTCTTGTCGCAATCACGATCAGGACCGGCAGCCTCACGTGCGGGCGCTACGGGCATGATCACCCGTGCCGGATTGCCCACTGCCGTACCGCCTGCCGGCACCGGCTTGACGACCACCGCATTCGAACCGATCTTCGCCTCCGTGCCAATCGTGAAGCCACCGAGTATCTTGGCGCCCGCGCCGACGATCACACCGCGCTCGAGCGTCGGATGCCGTTTGGCGCCGCGCGTGAGCGAGGTGCCACCCAGCGTCACGCCCTGATAGATCGTGCAGTCGTCGCCGATCTCCGCCGTTTCGCCGACCACGACGCCCATACCATGATCGATAAACACCCGGCGACCGACGGTTGCGCCCGGATGGATCTCGATACCGGTCAGAAAGCGCGCCATCTGCGACACGAAACGCGCCAGCCAGCGGCGTTGCGCCCGCCAGCAGGCGTGCGCGAGCCGGTGCAGCACGAGCGCATGCAGACCGGGATAGCACGTGAGCACTTCCCAGGCGCTGCGGGCGGCGGGATCGCGCTCGCGGATCGTGGCGATGTCTTCGCGAAGTCTCGTGAACATGGCAGTGACGCTTTCGTGGGGACGTGGGGCCGGGTGCCGCCTGGCGGCGCACGACGGAGCGCTGCCGTTAGCAGACCGGCAGCTTTGCTTAGAACGTTTTGGGGAATTGTAGGGGCGATTGCGTCAACCTGCTGGATGCCCCCGTTCGCGGCAAGGTCGTCAATGCGCGCCGAGAGGTCGGCGCGCATGCTCAGGATGCGCAGTGGGACAGGCGCGCCCCGTCCTCAGGACGCGCCGTCGTCCGGCTGCTTCACCTTCAGCAGGATGTGCTTTGCGATGCCGCGCACAATATTCACCTCTTCGCGCTCGAGCCCGGAACGGGCAAAAAGACGCCGCAGGCGCGACATCAGTTTCTTGGGGTTATCCGGATCGAGAAACTCGAGCGCCACCAGCGCACTTTCGAGGTGCGCAAACATGCCTTCGATCTCGTCGCTGGGCGCGAGCGAGCCGTGCGCCGCGGCACCTTGGGCTAGCCCTTCGGAGTCAGTGTTCACGCCGTTGCCAACATTAGCGCCAGCCCTGCTCCCGCCACCGCCAGCAACGGCGCCCGCAGCCCCGCCCGCGCCGAGATACGCGGTGCGCAACTCGTACGCCAGCACCTGCACGGCCTGCGCCAGATTGAGCGAGCTATATGCCGGATTGGCCGGAATATGCGCGAGCACACTGCAACGCTCGACGTCCTCGTTCGACAGCCCCGTGCGCTCATTGCCGAACACCAGTGCGATATCACCGTGCACAGCATGCTCGCGCGCCTGCCCCGCAGCCGCGCGCGGCGCGAACTGCGGCGGGCCGTATTCGCGCGAGCGCGCCGTCAGCGCCACCGACCAGTGCACGCCATTGAGCGCATCCGCCAACGTCGGCACCACATGCGCGCCGGCCAGCACATCGTCCGCGCCGCTCGCCATGGCGATCGCTTCGGGATCGGACTGCACGTGCGGCACGCGCGGGGCCACCAGCACGAGACGCGAGAAGCCCATGGTTTTCAGCGCACGCGCTGCGGCGCCGACATTGCCGGGATGACTGGGCTCGACGAGCACGAAGCGGGTCGACGTGAAGCCGCCGCGCACAGGCGCAGCGCTGTCCGGGCTGCAGATCCCGGAGGACGGCAGAGAAGACGAAGACGGATTGTGGGGTTGGGCCACGATAAAAATAGGGGGCTAAAGGCCCCTATGGTAGCGCCAACCGGCACGCAAAACCTACCCGCATCGGATGCTGCGCTGCCGTAGAGCCCCGGACTCGGGTAAAATCACGGCTATTCGCGCCGTCCTTGCACGAGCGCCTCGTTCTTATTCAATTCGTCTCCGTCGACGGAACGCCGGTCAAACGGTTGTTCCGTGTTGTTTCAGCTGCGTAGTGGCAGCGCATTTACAGCTCATTACCGGTAAGCAGCCGCGCTGCCCCGGCACAAGGATCCAGGCTCATGCATCCCATGCTCAACATCGCCGTCAAGGCCGCGCGCCGCGCCGCGCAGATCATCAACCGGGCGTCGCTCGATCTCGACCTGGTCCAGGTCAGCAAGAAACAGCACAACGATTTCGTCACGGAGGTCGACAAGGCATCGGAAGCCGCGATCATCGATACGCTGAAGACCGCCTACCCCGACCACGCCATCCTCGCCGAAGAATCCGGCAAATCGGACAACGAGTCCGAATACCAGTGGATCATCGACCCGCTCGACGGCACCACGAACTTCATCCACGGCTTCCAGTACTACTGCGTGTCGATCGCTCTGGCGCATAAGGGCATCGTGACTCAAGCCGTCGTCTACGATCCGAACCGCAACGACCTGTTCACCGCCTCGCGCGGCCGCGGCGCGTTCCTCAACGACCGCCGCATCCGCGTGGGCCGCCGCGACCGCCTCGCCGACGGCCTGATCGGCACGGGCTTCCCGTTCCGCGAAACCGACGGCCTGGAGTCGTACGGGCGTCTGTTCAAGGAAATGACCGAAGCCTGCGCCGGCCTGCGCCGCCCGGGCGCGGCTGCGCTCGATCTGGCGAACGTCGCCGCGGGCCGCCTCGACGGCTTCTTCGAACAGGGGCTGCATGCGTGGGACATGGCCGCCGGCAGCCTGCTGATCACCGAAGCAGGCGGTCTGGTGGGCAACTACACGGGCGATTCGGAGTTCCTGCATATCGGCGAAGTCGTCGCGGGCAACCCGAAGCTGTACGCGCAAATGGTGCCGATCCTGTCGCGCTACAGCCGCACGAAGCAGCCAGCGGCCTGAGGCCGTAACACGCGCTGCAGCATGTGCAAAGCGGCTTCGGCCGCTTTTTTTCTTGGCGCGGCCGTCCGACTGGCCAGTATCCGCTAACGCTGCGCCTGCATGCGACGCCGCTTCATGCTACAAAGCGTCAGGCCGCACCGGTATCGTTTTCATCGTACCGGCGTGCTTTTGGCGCACGACCCTCGCGCAGCATCCCGAACTGCTTAATGAAAAAAGGCTTCTATACGATCATCGCGGCGCAGTTCGTGTCGTCGCTCGCCGACAACGCGCTGCTGATCGCGGCGATCGCGCTGCTCTCGGTCATCCGCTCGGCCGCGTGGGTGACGCCGCTGCTGCAGATCTTCTTCACGGTTTCGTACGTGTTGCTGGCGCCGTTCGTCGGTGCATTCGCGGACGCGCTGCAAAAGCGTCATGTGATGTTCGTCTCGAACGCGTTAAAGGCCAGCGGCTGCCTGATGATGATTGCCGGCGTGCATCCGATGATTGCGTACGGCGTGGTCGGTTTCGGCGCGGCGGCTTACTCGCCTGCCAAATACGGCATCCTGACTGAACTGCTGCCCCCCGACCGGCTGATCACGGCAAACGCATGGCTGGAGTCGGCCACAGTACTGTCGACGATCGTCGGGACCATGCTGGGCGGCGCGCTGATCAGCACGTACGCCTCCAACTTCGTCACGCATGCCCGGCTGCCACTGATTCATTCCGCGGCCGATCTGGCAATGCTGGCAGTGATGCTGACCTATGCGATCGCGGCTGCGATCAATGTGGGGATTCCCGACACGGGCGCGCGCTATCCGAATCGCCTCAAGGAGCCGAAGAAACTGGTGGGCGATTTCACGCATTGCTTCAACGTGCTGTGGGCCGACAAGCTCGCGCAAATCGCGCTGTGGGTCACCACGCTGATGTGGGGCGGCGCGGTCACGCTGCAGTTGCTGGTGTTGAAGTGGGCGGATGTGAACCTTGGACTGTCGCTATCGAAAGCGGCTGTGATGCAAGGCATTACGGGGCTCGGTATTGCGGTGGGCGCGGCGGCGGCTGCGACGCTGGTGCCGCTGCGCAGTTCGCTGAAGGTGCTGCCGATCGGCATCATTACCGGCGCGGTCGCAATCGGCATGGCGTTCTATAGCAAGGGACTGTTTCCGCCAGGCATGGGCATTCGCGTCGGTCCCTTTGTTGCGCCGATTTATATCGTGCTCGCCTATCCGCTGATGATTCTGCTCGGCGCGCTGTCGGGGTTCTTTATCGTGCCGATGAATGCGCTGCTGCAGCATCGCGGCGCAACGCTGCTCTCAGCGGGCCATTCGATTGCCGTGCAGAATTTCAACCAGAATCTCGCGGTGCTGCTGATGCTCGGTTTGTACGCGATTCTGCTCACGGCGAAGCTGCCGGTGCCGTGGATCATCGTCGTGTTCGGCACCTTCATTACATTCATGATGTGGCTGGCGAAACGCCGTAGCACGGCGAACGCGCGCAAGGTCGATATGCGCGCGCTGGTTGGAGAATAGCGGCTCGCGAAGGTCACGGCCTGTGCGCGGACAGTCGCGGGAGTCCCCAGGTCCCCGACGACTGGCGCGCACCGGATGCCCGTTACGACACAGAAGGTTGGATGTTCTGATTGAAGCGAAAGAGGTTGTGCGGATCGTACCGGGTCTTCACCGCGACGAGACGATCGTAGTTCGGACCATAGGCCGCGCCGATACGCCCGGTCTCGTCCTGCGTCAGGAAGTTGACATACACGCTGCCCAGTGCGAAAGGCGCAGCCGCCTCGAAGAAGCCGCGTGCCCATGCGATGCATCGGTCATCGTCGCTTGCGTCGCTCCAGCGTCCATGCACATTCATGACATATGTCGCGTCGCGGTTCGGATAGGCCGTGGCCTCGACCGGAACACGGGTTGTTTGAGCCCCGATCTGACCGAAGAAGATCTCGCATTGCGGCGACGGCAGCTTGTCAATGGCGTCAATCAGCACGTCCAGCAGTCCGTCCGGCAACTCGGCCAGATTGTGCGACTTCCAGTAGTTGCGCGCGCCGGGCGTCAGCAGCGGATCGAAAGCCTGTTGCCACATCGCATAAGGCATCGGGCCGAGATGTTCTCCGTACGGGGTGCCGAAGTGGCGCACCGCGTCGAGCGCTCCCGGCCCATCAGCAACTGCGCCGTTGTAGCAGCTTGCAAAAGCGATGATCGGTTTGCCGTGGACATCCTGCGGCAGAAACGGCAGCGGCGGCGCGAGGCGCAGCACGGCCCATACAGAGAGTTCGTCCGGCATATCGTCGATTGCAGCGCGATATTTCCTGAGCGCGTCTTTTGCCTGTTCCAACGGCAATACGACGAGCCCGCCGAACACCTCCGGCCCGACTGGATGCAGCTGGAATTCGAACATCGTAACGACGCCGAAATTGCCGCCGCCGCCGCGAATCGCCCAGAACAGATCTTCATGCGCATCGGCAGCGGCACGAACCAGTTCTCCGTCCGCCGTGACGACATCCGCCGAGACGAGATTGTCGACCGTCATCCCGTACTGGCGGCTGAGCCAACCGAAGCCGCCGCCAAGCGTCAGGCCCGACACGCCCGTCGTCGAATTGATCCCGAGCGGTGTCGCCAGCCCGAAAGCCTGCGCTTCATGGTCGAAATCGGCAAGCGTGGCACCCGGTTCGACATAGGCGCGACGCGCAGCCGGGTCGACCCGTACCGATTTCATCGGCGACAAGTCGATCATCAGTCCGTCGTCACAGACCGCGCTGCCTGCGATGTTATGCGCGCCGCCGCGCACAGCCAGCGGCAAGTCGTTATCGCGCGCAAAGGCCACTGCACGGCGAACATCGGCCACTCCCGCGCAACGCACGATGACAGCCGGACGACGGTCGATCATTGCATTCCATATGCTGCGCGCTTCGTCGAAACCGGGATCGGCAGGTAACAGCACTTGCCCTCTCGTCGCAACTTTCAGTTCTTCGATTGTATTGCTGGACAAATTGACCATGAGACACCTCCTGGAATGCGGACGACATTTGAGGCAACAGGTAAGGGAGCCGAAATCCTGAAGGTCTTGCCTTCATCCAGGGGTGCCGACAAGACTCGTCAACATCGATGAGTCCGTGCAGCCAATCTACGCGAAGGATTTTTTGTTCACGGCGGGATGCGTAGCTACGCTCGGATCCAGTTCGTTCCTGAGCGGTTGGGCATCGTGATGTGACTGCCCGATAACCGGTCGCGCGTGCGGGTGCGCGAGCATTACGCGTGACGCGGTGCTTCTACCGGCGGCGTGCCGTCATGAAACAGCGTCTTCAACTGCGAACGCAGTTCTGGAGAATCAGCATGCTTGTGAACCGTGACCGCGTGCTGTACGGCCGCCTCTAGCAGCTCATTTTCGGAATCCGCGGATAGCGCGATAGAGCAGTTCATTTCGCTCGGAAATTCCCGGCAATCGATGTATTTGCGCGTCATGATCCTCTCCTCATACGATAGTAGTCATGGGCTTTACGTGAATAACCGCGCGGGATGCCGCGCGAAGTGCACAGCACACGATTTGCGCCTCCTTGTCGCAAAACGAAATCATCCTGAAAGTATAGGCCGCAGGTGGCGAATTTGAGGTCCCGCAGCGAAATTCGCGACGTCGTCAGGATCGTTTCCAGCACCCACTTGAATGATTTCGGCTACCGGCGCCGGTTTGAATCGTCGCACGAACTCCTCGAGGTGGCGCGGTACGGCGGTAGCGTTTCCCCCTTCGTCGTTGATGTCCTTGACGGCCTCCCCCATCTGTCCAATCGCGGCTCCAGCGACTTCGCCTGTGATTAGCCATCCGGCCGAGGTTCAATCCGCGCGGCGGCGGGTTAAACTCACGCCCTGAACAGCTAACGCAAGAAGACACTCAGGATGGGCATTCAAACCGCAGCGGCCAATGACGTCGCACAACATACCCCGATGATGCAGCAATACCCGCGTGCGACTTTCTAAGCCTTGTCAGGTAAGGCGCCAAAACGTGGCTCCCTCACAACAGTCCCCCATCAGTCCCCCGCAAAGCAGCCCGTCAGGAGAAACACCAACGTGGCCGACCAATCTGCAACACTCCCGGAGGACTTGTGAGTCAGCATGTCCAAAAGATGATCGGTGCTTTTTTTGGGGCAATAGGTCCGTGGGATTCGGCCTACGCCAACGCTCGCCTGACTTTCATCGCCGTCAGGCGTGGGGCGTATCTCGAGACCTTGGCTGCGCGCCTGTATTTGACTTCGCTTTTTCGCGACCCTCCAAAGGGTTGGTTTCAAGCCGGCGATCTGGTGGCAGGCCAGTTGGAGCTCTCCGGTGGGGTTACGGCTTTCGCCGAAGCGATTAGACAAATTGCGTCCCCCGAGGGCTTTCCGATTCCCGAGTTCGGCAAGCTCTTCCTGCGCCCCGAAGACAACCAGAACATCAGCGTCGGGTTGCCGGACCTCCTCCATTCTGAGGGAGTTGACCAAGGAAACCGCTTGGCGGTTCTGACAATGTGCGGGGTCAGGCGCGACATGCTCGCCCAACAACCGCAGACCGATTGGATGCTTAAAGCTGCTGCGATTCCCTTCGACTCGTTGAACGAGCTCTTCCTTGAGTATGGTCTCGGAGCCGCTCCCAACACATCCACCACTTTAGAAGTCGTGGCGCTCGCGGCGGCTGAGGTGTCGGTTCTCTCGAACGTCAAAGACGGAAAGGCGACCTTGGGGCTTTGGCTGGCCAAAAACCTCGACCGATCAAAAGCTCGGCTCGGATATCGCGTGATCGACAAGGGTGTCGTGAGTCGCGGCTCTGTAGAAGGCGACAAACTCAAGTGGGAAGAAAAATCCGGCGACATTGTCGGGCAACTGTCGCTGGAAGTCCCGCTCGGCGCTGTCGTCCATTGCATCGCGTCCTATGCCGGACACGCTCACAACTTGCGCTGGTTCGCCGACCCCAAAACGTATCAAAACGCACGGGCTGCCGTTCTTTCCAGCGTTGATCAAACAGGCAAGTTGCTGCGGGGATATCTGCTCCCCGAGCTTCCGCCGAGGGGCAAAGCGGCGGACGATTTTGAGTCGGCCTTGGCCTGGGTGCTTTGGACTTTGGGGTTCGCTCCTGTCAGTTTTGGAATGAACGCCAAAACGCGCGACGCTTTCGATATTTTGGCCGCTAGCCCGCGAGGCGACTTCATTGTCGTCGAATGCACGCTTGGGCTCTTGAGAGCGGAAAGCAAGTTGTCGAAACTGAGCGCCCGCGAAGCTTCGCTGCGAAAGATGCTCGCGACGTCCGGCCTTCAACACTTGCGTGTTTTGCCGATCATCGTGACGGCGATGACCAAGGACGAGGTCAAGGCGGACCTGAACGCTGCGGCGGAAACCGGCGTTCTCGTTCTGACCAGAGAGGATTTGGAAGCCATCTTCGATAGCGACCGCCTGCGATTCGCCAACGCAGACCAACTTTTTGAACGGGCATTGCAACGATTGGCCGAGTCGCAAACAATGCAGCAGCCTCCACTGTTTTGAGCTGAAACCACGGGGGCCGAACGGCAGTCCGGTCTGCACGGCCATGCCATAAATTTCCATGCATACGTCGAATTGCACATTGGATCGAATAAGAGAAAACGTCGTCGACGCTCAAAGGACTCTCGCTGTTCTCCCCGTCTGGACTCAGCTCAAAATAATGCCATTTGCATCAATTGAAGAAAAACTGAGCCTGCCGTGATTTTTCGGAATTGAGGTTATCGCCAAACGACCCATCATTTGACAGTTATTTTCTTGCCAGCACAAAAACTACATGGTAATTAATCGCCTGCACTGACAATCAATCACACAAAATGCGGCGCAGTTATTTAAAAATCGGCGATAAATCGTCCGCCGGGGGAACCGTCATCGAGGGAATTCCTGGCACAGCGCATAACGGCGTTGAATTGACCTTTGTTGGCGCAAAAGTCCAATGCCCCGCCTGCAAATCGACCGGTCTGATCACCGCTCGGGGCCCCCGATGGCCAGGCTCCATGATGGGGAAAGACCGCGCGCTGGAAAACGACATCTGCGCATGCAAATGCTCACCACCGCCGAGCATGATCGCGTCGCAGTCGGTGATGTTCGAGAGCTTCGAGGGGAGCGCCCTCGCGAGCATGGGGTTCGCCGGCAATGGCGAGCCCATCCAACATGCGGCCAACAGCTACGACCAGCATTTTCGAATCATCAACAGCGATGGAGAGCCCGTGGAAGGCTTGCCCTACCTTCTCAAAAGCGCGGACGGAACGGCATTGAAGGGAACAACATCGGCCAACGGCGCAACTGATCTCGTTTCCGCGGCCGACGCGCACGAAGTCCAATTTCTGTTTCACATCGCGGGGGGCCAAGAATGCAACTAGCCACCGGCCAGATGACCCCAAAGAACGATCAAAATCCGATCACCGTGCAATGCAAGGTCTACTGGATTCACCGACATGAATGGAATGCCCAATGGATCGCTCAGTATCATGCCGCAGCTCCTTCGTTGGCCAAGGAAATTCAGGCCCGCAAAGTCGACATGTCCAAGCTCGACGCCGAGCCGATCGACGGCTCGCCCACCGGCGGCAATGAAGCCAATCGCTTCACCTGCGAAGACTTCGCGTTCGAGCTGCTCATCGAATTCGCGTCGCGCAACAAGCTTCCGCTAAAAATAAAAACAGCGTCGGCTACGTTCAAGAACATCGACAAGGACTACAAGTCGGGAAGCAAAGCCGCGCCCCCGACCCCTGCCGGATTTGCCCTCGATGTCGCCTATGCCAGCGGCGCGCCAGACGTCCTGAAAAACTCCTCGCCTGTGGCGGACAACGATTTGTTGCCTGGGGACCTGTTTGTCGAGTTCAACGGCGGCCACATCCAAGTCGTCACTGGCGTCGCGCCCGGCAAGATCGATATCATGCAAGGCAATTTCCCGGGTCCCGGCGAAACACCGAAGCGGAAATGGACAAGCTATCTTGAGCTCGGCCCCTGGCTGCGCTCGACAAACGACGGGAATCGGGAAAGCCCGAACTATCTCGGCGCCGCGGTTCAGGATGCCAGCTACGAGCAGCGTGGCGGCAACTGGATGTATCAACGCCACTACGGCAACTATCAAAACTGGGACAGCGACGTCTGGGGAACGATGAACAAACATGTGCGCTGGAACTTTGCCGAGTTCAACAACCTATGAGACTGAAATTCGCTGTTGCGACGCTGGTGGCCCTCGCCCTCTGCTATCTGGGCGCTGGCGCCCCTGCCGTCGCCTTGCTGCTCAAACCCGCCGTCATCTCTGACGGTCTGGCGCTCAAGGCGATTACCTATCACTGGGCCAATCGCTTCGACCGGGCGACGCCGGTGGATGAACTGCTCGCGAGCCGATTCTACGTGCTGGTGTTCGCCGCAATCAGCGTGGCTGCGGGCTTCTTCGCGCTCAGAGCGAATCGCGACGCCAAGAGCTTTGCTTTCGCGCTGGGCTGGTCGATCGCCGTCCTCGCTGTCCTGATTTTTGCCCAGACTCAAGCTTTTTACACGGTTGGCTAACCCATGAAAAAACGAGCCACAGTTGCGTTATCGGTCGTCGCTGCGGCGCTTTCGGCCATGGGACTGGCGTTTATTGGCGCAACGCTGACGCGGACTCGCAGTTTGGATCAGTTGCGCCACCTTCTGAGCTACGACTATATGAGCTTCGTGGACAGCCAGGCGGATGGCGCGATTGGCGCCGTTGCGAGCGACTTTTTCATTGGAGTGGGCTTGCTGCTCGTCGGCAGCGTCCTCTTCGCAAAAGTCGAGAAAACAAGCCGGGGCGCGACGATTCTCGCCGCGCTTCTCTACACCTTGGTGGCGATTTCTCTTGTTTATGCCTGCTTGAATCTCCGTGTTAGCGCCAAGCCCTATTGACGTTGAGGACTTGTTGAAGAAGCGCCGCCGGCCCACCTCACGTAACGGATGTGCGCATGAGCCTAAGCATTAGCTCCTTTTTCGCAAACACGCTGCAAGCGCCCCTTCGGAACATTCGTTGGTCATGGGGTGCGCACAACCCCGACACCGGCGTGGTCGCCCTCCGCTTGTGGCGCGACCGGATTCGCGAGCGCGAAGGCGACATCGAGGTTTTTCGCGAAAGGCGCTCGGACGACTTGGGACAAAAAGAGCGCGTGCGTCATCTCGAAATCATCGAACACGGAGCGCGAGCATTCGGCGTCATCTGCGATCGCGATCAGGCATCCACCGGGACTGAACCCACGTCGATTGCGTTCTTCGACCGGGAGTCCCTCTTGGCGTTGGGGCCAATCTCCAAGGGCGAGGATGGCGTTTGGCACATGAAAGTCTTGGGGACGGTGGCAGTCCCCGATTATCTGGCTTCTCTGCCCTCGGCGCATAGCGAACAGACGGACATCGAGCGCATCGAGAACGACCCTGAGCTCAGCCGAACGGAGAAGTCCGCGCTGACCAAAGCGCGTCTCGGCCAAGGGGCTTACAAGGCCGCGATGATGGAGCTTTGGGGCAATCGCTGCGCGGTTACCGGTTGCGCGGTGCAAGAGGCATTGCGAGCCTCGCACGCGAAGCCTTGGCGGCTCAGCGACAACACCGAGCGCCTTCATCCACACAACGGCCTGCCGCTTGTCGCCACACTTGACGCCCTGTTCGACGCCGGGCTCATCGCCTTCGAAGAGTCGGGCGAAATGATCGTCTCTCGGCACGTCGATGCAGAGCATCGCCGCTTGCTGTCGCTACCCATGCCCCTTCGCAAGCCGCCGGCAGGGAAGCAACGGTTCTTTCTCAAATGGCACCGAGAAAACATCTTCGATCGCCGCGACCGCATGCCAACGTGAGCAAATCGGCAGGCCAAAGGCGATGTAAATGGCGTCTGCTCGCCCGCGGAATGCGCAGAACGCTCCTCGGGCAGACGGGGCGTTTCTTCCCGCGATGCCTGTAGTCGATTGTGAATCGCAATGCCGGATACAGATGGCGAGCAAAGGGCCGAAGGTCATGCGCGCGAACCCTCAAGTCGTCGCTAAGCGGTCGCTAGAGCCTGAGCGGACGCGGCGCCCGGCCTTTTGTCCACGGCTTAACCGGCGCTGCGCCACGCGCCGATGGCCGCGCCCCGTCGTTTCCATTCAGCCTCGCAGATTTCGAACCGCCGCCTCATATTTCGCCGCCAACGCCTCGGGCGAATCCTCTTTCGGTGGCGCGCTTGGCGCCCCGGCGTCGCCCCGCGCTTCGCTCGGGGAGCATCCAAATCGCTCGCGGAACGCGCGGTTGAAGGTCGACTCGCTCGAAAAACCCACGGCGTAGGCAATTTCTCCAATTCGCTCCCGAGCCCGCCTTGGGTCGACCAGTCTCCGCATCGCTTCGTCGAGCCTCTTCCCGCGAATCAGCCGAGCCACTCCGCCAGCCTCGCTGAACAATCCGTAGAGAACTGTTCGGGACACTTTGAGCGCCTCGCAGAGCGAATCGGCGTCGAGGCCCGGGTCAAGCAACCGCCGCTCAATGTGTGAAAGCGCATGCGCCCGCAGCATGGGCGCAAGGCGCGGATCGTCTTTGCCCGAGTCCATCTTCGCCTGCGGCAACAAGCACGCCGCCAGCAAGCCCAAGGTGGCCTCCGCCGCAATTTTCGACTGCTCGACGCTCATGTCGGTCAGAACGCCAGCGAGGGTAACGATGTGCGAAGAGACAAGCGCGCCAACCGGATCTCCAGTCGCGAAGGTGGCCCCGTGCAAGCGAGCGCCCTCCGGCAAGAGTCGGTCAAGCGCGGCGCGCGGGACACTGAGCGTCAGCATCGGGGCATCCTTTGCGAACCCGATGTTTTCCACCGACATGTCGCGCACCGACACTGAATTGAGTGGAACGCGATGTTGTCCATCCTCTGATTCGGAAGTGAGCTGCCCAGCAAGAAGGCAGTGAATGAGATATTGATCAACGCCCGATGTCGCGATGCGCCGGCGCGTCCTTTGAAACTGAACCTCGTCGCGCGTGTAGTGCTTTGTCAGAAGCATTGCCCCGCCAAGATCCCATGTTTCCAACTTAGCGTTGAATTCGCTGTTTGATCGCTCCAATTCATACATTGGGCGCAACGCTTCCCGCCACAACTCTTCGGCGTCGCGGCGATTCATTTGAGCGCTGTCAAATCTCAACGGCTTCGGCATTTCCCCGGTCCCTCTCACTTTTTTCCGCATGTTAATCGCGAATCGGGTCTTTCAGATTAATTCAAGGGGCAAAAATGCGGCGTCGGACAAAATGGTTGAAAAACGCGGACGGAATGAGCGGCGGCGAAAATCGCCTTGCCGGATGATTCGCCTGTGCCGAGCGAACAATCGGCGCAAAAAAATTAGAGTCAAACCGGGGCTGCGATGACAATAGAAGGACATCTCATAACAGACAGACAGTTGGCGCACTGTGTCAACGAACCTGTTGAGAGCAGACGGGAGGGCGATGGATCAGGACGATTTGCGCGCTGTCGAGCTATAAGCCGTTTAGCGGCTAAAGCTTGCGGCGTTTCGCTTTCCCTTCTGGCATCGGAACGGCCTTCTCAAGCGCCTCGCGCTCACGCAGGATCGCGCGTTCCCTGGCCATCGACGCGATGTCGGCCACGATCCGCAGAATCACGCGCCGGTCCTCCAAGGAAAGGCCAGACAAGGCCTCGGCGATTTCAGCGGCGTCCTCGATCGGCTTCCCGCGATATTCGCCAAACAGAGCGCTCACGGGACATCTGAACAGATCTGCAAATTGCGCCAGGCGGTTGAGGGTCGGCGAAATGACTCCGTTCTCGATGCGTGAAACGGTTTCCTTCTCAAGCCCGAGCGAGTCCGCCACGCGTATTTGCGTGAACCCTGCTTGCTTTCTGTGAAAAGCGATCGCCGCGCCCACCCGCTTTGCCAGCGCATCGCCACCGCTGGGGGCGGACTTCATGTCGTCTCCTAGCGTCAGCAAAAAACGACGCGAAACGTCATTTTCGGATGCTGCGACGCCTTCAAATTGACGTCTAGAGTTATTATGAGAACGCAATACATCAACATATGTGCCAACAACATCGGCGCGAGCCAGTGCCATCGCGCCGACGCACCGGGGGAAACCATGAAATACAAGGGAAAAGCAACAACGCTCGCAATCTCGTCCATCGCTCTCGCGGCGCTGTCGGCCTGCGGGGGTGGAGGGGGAAGCGGCTCGAGTTCGACCGCGCAGTCCGGCGCGACGGCGACGACGCAGCCAATTTCTCTGCTCGCCGCCACAGGGACGGCAGCGGGCACGTTCACAGCGACCGGCGACGTTATCGCGGATTCGTTGGCTTTCGCCAACAACAAGCGTGCGCAACTCGGCTTGTCCGCGCTCAAAGAAGTCTCTGCGGTGGACACTGCGGCTGCGAACCATGCGGCCTATATGTATGACAATCAGTATGTCGGCCACTACGAAACGGCGGGCCTGCCGGGCTACACGGGCTACGCTCCGTCGGATCGCGTCGCGGCAGCGGGATACACGACAAACTCGGTCGGCGAAATCGCTGCCGGCATAGGCGGGGCGTTCACGTCCTCAACCGAAGCCATAAGCGCGCTGTTCGACGCGCCGTTTCACCGCGCGATTTTCCTGTTCGACACAACCGGCGTCGGCTTCGGCCAAGGACCGACGAACACGGACACGGCGAAGTTTTCGACGCTCGTGGGCGACTTCGTCGACTATGTGCAGCAAACGCCGGATTACAAGCTTGTGGCCTATCCGTATGACGGGCAAACAGGCGTCAGCCCCTCGTGGGTCGCAAACGAGTCGCCCAATCCCTTCGCCGCAGCGCCGCAATATGAAGGGCAGACCGTCGGCTACCCGGTGACGCTGAGCGCGGCTGGCAACGGCGCGTTCTCGAACATCAGCTTCATGATCACCGACGCGTCGGGCAACTCAGTGTCGTGCGAAGAGACGGACAACTCGAACAATTCCGAAGCGACTCGCCTTGCTATGTGCGTGCCGTTCTCGCCGCTCACCGCAAACGCGACCTACAAGGTCACCGTGACGGGCTCGCTGACAAACACGTCCATCCCGACGGCCCAAGCATTCTCCGTGTCGTGGTCGTTCACAACAGGAACTGCGGCCGTGCAAGCGCGCCAGCTTCCGTCTGGATCAGGTTTGAAGCTTCCATTGATTCTTAACTAAACGACGCGAGGCCAGCATGCCAATCACTGCCCTCGCCGCGTCCGCCGCAATTGCCGCTTCGGCTGCGATTGGCGGGGCGTCCTTGCCGCCACCAGTCGCGGTTCCCCTGACCCAAGCCGAGGCGCCAGTGTTTCGTGTCGGCGAAGAATGGCAATTCGCCTACACAAACGACCTCGATTCGTCAAAGAACAAGACTTACGTGCAGCGCGTCGCAAGCGTCAGCCCCGAAGGCGTGCGCCTCGCCATCCCGTCCTCTGGCGGCCCGCGGTTCGTCGATCTGGACCGCAACGGCAACTTCGTTCGATCTGCTGTCGAGAGCTTTACGCCCAGCGCCGAGACGCTGCGCTTTCCTCTGTTTGTCGGCAAAAGCTGGAACGCGGAATACACATACACGTCGGGAGATTGGACTTCCCATTGCGATCGCGAATCGAAAGTTGTGGCGGTCGAACGCGTCAGCACGCCAGCGGGGACATTCGACGCGTTCCGCGTCGAGAGCCGCACTGGATACAGCGGCGCCGCCGTATCGTCCGGGGCTGGGCGCTCTTATTCGGTGGACTGGTATGCGCCTGGGGTCGGGCGCATCGTCAAACAAGACTCCGAGGCCATGCCGAACAACCGAAATCTTGCTCGAACATCGGCGCATCTTGTCTTGATTCGGCACACGCCAGCACCGACGGATCAAAACGCGCAGTGACCAGCCGATTCTCCACTTACGAAACAAGCACATCCCATGAAACATCAAATGAAACCGATCGCCGCGTGCGCTCTCGTCGCCCTCTCATTTCTCGCCGCTTGCTCCAAGAAAGAGCCCGACGCAGTCTCGGCGGCGCCTGCCTCGGACAACTCCCGCGCCCCCGGACCGACAGACTGGAATCCAGCCGCGGGCAAAGCCGCGCTCGCCGCCGACAGCGGGTCAAAGCAAACCTATGTTTGCGTCTTCATCTATCCGGACGCATTGCAGCGAGGCACGAATGTTCGCGCCTCGGATCAGCCTGATCTCGGCATGAAGAAAGTTTCGATGAATGAAGAATCTGTCGAAGCGTCAAGCGCCGACAAGGCCCACTCGATCATGCTCGAAGCGACCAACCATTCGCTTCAAATCGGGCCTTGCACGGCAAGCCTAGCAAATGCCGCGGTTGACCCGTCGATTCCGCTCTCATCCTACGCCGTGATGCAAAGCGGCCTGCAAATAGGCTTGCTCTACTACGGCTTTCAAAAAGCCACTCTGCCGGTGGACGATCTCGCGCAAAGCTTCGACGCGGACTATCAATCGACGAGCGATTCGTTCAAGAAGCAAGACCTGGCCAAGAGCATCCAAGCTAAATATGAAGCGCAACAGCGACAAGAGCTTGCTTCGCCCTATTTCGTGATTAAGGCGGGGGCGTCGCTCGGGCACTACGACGCGCAAAGCAAGACATTCCCGATTCTCAATCTCGGAGTGGACGGCAACTCGCGGTTGACGATGAACGACTCGCCCACGTATGGCGTCGTGCCGCGCGGAGACCGACGATTCGAAATCGTCGTCCCCGCGAGCGAAACTGAGGCTCGGGCGCTCGAAGCGAAGGTCGCGGCAACCGGCACCAACGCGTTGCCGATCAACGTCGACATCTACGTCAGAGCTGCGGACACCGTGTCATATGCTGCCCGCAAAGACATTGTGGCGAAAGTCGTCGCCGTGCATGTCGCCGACCAAAACGATTCGTCCATCGCCGACATTCATTGAGTTAAATCACCAACCGTTGCGCGACGGCGCATCAACACAGAGGTATTTATGGCAAATCCAAAACTCGCAAGCGTTGGCACTCAAGCTCAACGAGGTGCCGCTTTTTCGAAAGTCGCGCTGGTCGTGGCGTTTGTGATGCTCACGTCTATCCCAATTTTGGGCATGCTGTTCGGCATGGGATGCGTCCTTTGGCTCGGCATGGCAATTTTCGCGCGCAGCGCGCAACGCGGCATCGATTTTTTCTGGCTTTTTGTCGGCTCTGTCATCTGCTTTGGCGGCATGCTGATCCCGGCTTTCACCGATCACCTTCGCACGAGCTATGCGACCGATTGGTTCTGGGGAGTCGTTCTCAATGTGCTGGTGGGCTGGTTCATTCTCGGCGGGCGGCTGTGGCACTTGTTTCAAGCCGACTCAGCTCCAGGCCAAGCCGCATCCTGAAACTTAGCGGGCGATCGCGCCGACGGCATGATTGTCGGCACGATCATGCAATGGCCCGCTATTGTCGAAAACGCCCTTTCAACAACCACCGGAAGGCGTCACGCACCCGCTTGCCCCGCTCCCGCCAGCGCGCTTGCTTGCGCTTTTGCGCCGCTTCCCGCCAAAAGTCTGCTCCGTCGTCGTCAGAGCAGGCGGAAGACCCATAAGCGTCGTTCAGTCTCGCTTGCTCCTCTTGCTCGACGATATACGCGTCCTCGGCGACCTGACTTTCGTCGGAAACGTTTTCCCATTTTCGCAGGACTCCGCGAATTATCTGGGTTGGGTTCTTGGTCTTTGGCTCGTGGTTGTCCAACGGCGTCGTCAGCCGATTGGCCTCTTTGGCGACACCGTCATGCGGTTCGAGTTTTTCTTCGCGTTCTGTCATTTCCCCTCCTAGTTGGCGTCGGTGGCCCGAGTGCCGATTCGCGTTGCGGTGGCTTGTTAGCCGATTGATCCGTGCGGCTGCGCTTCCGCAGGGCCGACAACGGGAGCGCCGTTTGAGACAAACGGCGACATGTTTGGCGGACTCTGGGCGCCCAATGTCCACGGAGCAGGCTCATGGGCCGGACGCTTTATTGGAAGCTCGCAATAGGGCCAAACAAGCTCATACGCCTCGCCCCGCGTGAACAGAATCATTTTCACCCCTGTTCCGTCGCCCGTTTTGCCCAAGCGAGAGGCAAGCTCAGCCGGTTTATAAAGCGCTATGTCGTCTCGGCTGTATGACACACTGATGGTGCGATTTTCACCACGGCCTTGCGACACGGAAACGTTTCTCCGCTCAACCTCCCTGCTTCCGAAAGTTTTGCATATCGACTCAGCCGTTTCGCCCGGCATCAGTTCTCCGACAACCAGCGTGCCGCACATGGCAAGCAACGCGCGAATTGCCTTGTCTCCATAGAGCTCTTCGAGCTGGGCGAAGTCTTGGCATGCAATCACGCATCTAACCCCGCGGGATCGCCCCACTTCAAACAGTGGCCGAACGGGAAGCTTGCCGGCCTGCCCGAATTCATCCGCGACGAACCACAGCTTGCGATTCGAATCGTCGTCAGTCTCCACGCTGTTTATCCGCGCGGCGAACACCCCAACCATGCCCTCAACAAAACTCTTGGTGAGATCTGAATAAGCTCCATGTCCTTGGATCACCAGTTGTCGATGAGGCGACCGCCCCTCCGTCCATTCGATCATGCTGACTCGGCTTTCCTTGGGCGCATCGCCCCAAGCGCCCCAAGCCATCGCTAGATCGAAGATGGGAGAGCAAAAAGCCGACAAATTTATCAGCACGCCGGCGGTGGTGACCGACGCCGTTTCCACGGCGCGGATCGCTTCCGGATGGTGTCTTCGCATGATCGCGAGCAGCCCGCTCTGCGGCAACACAATGAGTTCCGCGAGTTCTCGCCAACCCCATTCAATTCCCCGCTCAGCTTTCAAGTGAGCAAGCAACCCAACGATCAGTTGCCGCGAGGCGTTGGACCACATCGGGTCATGGCTGTCTCGCACCATGGCGGCCGCGAAACGACGCATGTCCAGCAAATTCCGCAAGTCTTTGGCCAGATCCCAAGCCAGACTGCGAGCGTCCCACGGCGCAACTATCGACGGCTTTTCGAAGCCGGAAGTGAACTCGCCCTTCGGGTCGAAAAGAAGCAATTGTTCGTCCGCGTCGATGATTTTCTTAATCAATGGGCGCAGCATCGTGGATTTTCCCGCGCCGGTTCCACCCACCACAAGAGCGTGTCGTGTCCACATTGCGCTCGCAAACGGGACGCCAGGAGCTATCTCGTGGTCGGGGCGACCGAGTTTGGCCATCTTCGCGCGCAGCCGACGAACAGCCTTTCTTCCTTCATGCCGAGCGCTTCCTCGCAAGAACGTTAGCCCGTCTTTGCGCGTCAAAAATTTCGGGGCCAACAACACGAGAGGCACGCATGCGGCGCACGCCGCAGCGGCCGCTCTCCACACAATTTGCGTTCGTCCAGTTGATCCGATTGCGTGCCAGTATTCGGCATAAAGGCGCGCGTCTTGATCGAACGCCCCTCGGACAAAATGGCGCGTGGCCAGCTTCGCCCAATATCCCGCGTGCTGGGCCAAGGAGCCCGATGGAATGGGGAGCCATGGAAGCTGGCGCCAGAGCGCCCAAAGCGCGACGCATCCTGCCGCGCATCCGGCGATTGCCGCGGTCATCAACCAGCGCTTTGGGTCTCGCCTAGGAATGGACGGAGCAAACTCGCCTCCGGCTGTTCTCGTGCTGTGGTTCATGTGACCGCCCTCGAAACAAAGAGGTGCGGCCAAATAGATAAGGCTGGATGCGCGGGTGGCCGCCGTCGATCAGGCGAGGTCGGTCTGCGCGCCAAACGCAAGCGCAACCACGTTCGCGCGCTCTGTCGTTGCCCCGTAGCGAAGCAGTTTGGCGCATCGCGATTGACGCGCGCTGATCAACGCAAGCTATACGCCGGACATGGGCATGCCTCTTTGCGCAAGCGTGTTTTCGTATCTTCTCGTTGGGACAATAAACAAGCCGCCTCTTCTTCTCTTTCAAACCGGCTTCTTATTAACCGCGCGTCCGCTCGTTGCGTTTTTGCGCGCGGTTTCTTGCCTTTGCCGTATCGGGAAAACCCCAGCTCGTGCTAACAACAGGCGCGGCTGGCCCTTAGGCAAACAACAAGAGGCCTCATGTCATTTCATTTCTCCATCCACGAAACCGGCAAAGCGTTTGCCGCCCTTTCCCCAGACGAGCATGCCATCCTTGAAAATTACGCTGCCCAGCAAATAGGAGGGACGTCTTTCGCTGAACCCAAAGACCTTGTCCAGGAGACGATAACAAGAGCGTTGGAAGGAACACGGCGCTGGCCAAAGCATGTGCATTTCAGACTATTTATGTGTCTCACGATGAAATCTGTCGCGGAAGGCGACCGAAGCCGCAATGAAAACAAGTTCACCGTCCCTGTTTCAGCTGACGAGTTTGTCGATCGGCCTAGCCTGCTTCAACAGGAAACATACTCAATCGAAGATCGTTTGATCGCTTACGAACGACTCTGGCAAGCGTCGCGCGCTGTGGAGTTGGCGCGAGCGGCGTTGCGCGTCGACGAACACGCGCAACGCGCGATTGACGCGCTGATTGTGGGGTTCGCGCCGCGAGAAGCGCGCGCCGCTTTCCTGATGGACGAGTCCGAATTCGATGCGGCGCGGCATCGCGCGGCCCGTCGACTTCGAGAAGCGGGAAAAGCGGTGGAAGTCGGACAAGAAAATCTCCGCTTCTTGAAATTCGACTCGACCGTCCGCAAAATGCGCCGCGGCGACTTAGACGCATGGAGGCAAGCTAGCAATATTGAGCGAGAGCATGATTCGGCGCGGAGTGGGTCTGACGCGGTGGCCACGCCGCCGATCGCGAAGCCGAGCGTCTAGATTACGCCGCCTCACGGAAAGAGCACGCCGATGGGCGTGCTCTTTTGCGTTTAAAATCCGAGAAGGTCGATGGCACAGACTCAATCGACCAACTCGGCCAGTTCGCCGCCGCGCAAATTCGCATAGCGATTGAGCATGTCGAGCGAGCTGTGGCCGACCGCCCTCATGACATGATAGGGAGTCATCCTTGCTTGTCCGAGCATCATTCTGCTGATGCCCTCGTGCCTCAGGTCGTGGAAGCGAAACCCTTCGATGCCGGCTGCTTCAATATGCGCGGCAAAGTTGTTCGAAACCCATGCCGGGGAGTCAAAAAAATGAAAGACCCTTGGCGACGCCGCATCTCGCAACTCGGTTAGCTCCCGCAAAATTAGCCGAGCCTCTTTCCCGAGCGGGACCGTGCGCGTTTTCTTGCACTTGGTGTGAAAAGCCGGAATCGTCCACCACGCTCGGTCGCCTTGAAACGTGAACTCCTTCCATTCGGCGAAAATCAGTTCTTGCAGTCGGGCTGCGGTCTCTATCGCCAAACGGACCAGCAACGACCAAAATTGATTCGCCGGCGCTGGCAGAGATTCAAGCCACTGAAAAAGAAGCCGCTCTTCTTGTTGCTCCAAGCGACGGTCACGAGGCTGGTCAGCCTCCGGTGGGACCAAGTGGCCATGAGTTGGAAACGGTGGAGGCGTCAGGTCCAAGCTCTGAGCACGCCAACGCACGGCCAGAGATATCAAAATCAATTGGGACGAAATCGAGTTGTATGAGAAGGGGCGACCTTGCCTGCTGAGCGTTGTTCTCATTTGGTCGACATAAGATTCGACCCAAGAGTGGCAAATGCTTGCCACGGTGTCTCCCCCGACATGGCGGAGAACAGTCGGCGCGACGCCTCGGTGCCTAAGCCGTGCTCGTTTGCTTTTCATGAACGCTTGGACAATTTGAGCCAAGGTCTCGTCTCGAAACTCTTTCTCTATTTCTTCGGGGCTTTTTGGCAATCGAGTAGGCGCCGGCAACTGAGCCAGTAGCTCCTTCTCGACTTCCTCGCCATACTTTTCAGCCGACGCCTGGTCGCTGAACGTCCGGCTTATGCTTTTCGCTCCGACGACTCGGATTGTCGCCTGATAATTTGTTTCCCCATTCTTTTTCTCGCGCTTCGAAATGCTGATCATGATCTCCCTCCTGCCAGGTTGAGATGCCACAAGCCACGGTGCGGCTTCTGTGGATTTTTGGATGCTCAAAAGGTCGCGCTGCAAAAAGCCAGCAAAGAGAAATTGCAGCGCTTCCGATCAAGACGCGCTCCTTATCGCCAAAAAGATCTTTTCTGGCAAGCGGTTGAAATCAATTAATAAGGATTGCTTTTTTATATTTGATCGCTGGCGGCCGGCGAACTTTACGTAGAATCTACGAGAAAATTCGTGTATTTTTCATTTTATGAAGGCAAACAGAAAGACAACAAGCCGACCGTCTTGCAATTGGAGCGGTGATAGTCGCTGCTGCAATCGGTATTGCAGCGCGAGTCGCCGGAAAATTCACGACGAGCGGTCGTCTTTTTGTTGGAAAATGGCGGAAGCGACGCTCTATCGCGCTTCGTCATTCAACTCTGGTTGGCGCAGCCACCGCTGATTCGCGAAACCATTCGTCGCAAAATCAAATGCGCGCCGTCGGGCTCGAAGAACTAGCCGCACCGGTCTCTCCCCGGGTTCGCCGGGACAATTCGAGGAAGACTGGATGCAAACCAACGGCAACCCACCAACCAACACGGACCAATCCCCGCTTGACGGAGCTCGAGCCGCTGTGAGAGCTGAACTCGCGCGGCATGGAATCGATGCGATGTTCGTGCGCGTGCGCGATCTCTCACGGCTTCTCGGCTTGCCGCAATCAACCATTTACGCGGCGATTCGGCAGGGCCGGTTCTTCCTGCCCCATCGTCTGATGCTCGCTTCACCTGTCGTGCACATTGACGATCTGGCGGACTGGATCTGCGGCAATCCAACGTCCTTCGGAATGAGCGCTGCCGCAGACAAACCGCTAACCCCGAGCCCCAACGACAAAGGCGCGATCACAACTCTCGCGTCGGCAGATTTGGTGCCAAACCGCCAGCGCGTCCAGGCCACGGTGCCGGATGAGGTTGCTGACCGCATCGCCGAAGCTGCGATGGCAAAAATCAAAGCCCGATCGCCGCGCGCGTGAGTGAAGAAAGACCGCTCGGCGACCGTTTTTCGCCGCGACGTCCGAATGGCCCTTCGCCGCCGCATACGTGGCGGAGGGCATTTCTTATGAACACAGCATCCAGCCTCGCGGCGCGCCGAGAGCGCAAAAGAAGGCAGAATCGAGCGAACTACTATGCGAGCAAAAGCCGCGACACTCATGTCCTGTTAAGACTCGGCAAATCTGAAACGATTGAACTCGACGCGCTTTGCGCGGCGCTTGGCATGAGCCGATCGGCTTTGCTGCGAATCTGCTTGCCTCCTCTGCTCGGGGCCGTCTCTTCGCAATTCACAAGCGGCGCCGTCGCATCCCGCGATCTACTGGAAGCCATTCACAAAATCCTGCCGCCCTCCGATGCGGCTGACCCGAACGCGGCTTGACGGAGGCGCGAACGATGCTATCAATAACAAAGATCAATTCAGCCAAAAACCAAGCGCAGAAATTCGGTGGCGGCGACAACGGATACGCTTTCTATCTGGGAGCTCCGTCGAATCGACAACGCGGGGATTTTGACGACTATGCCCGCGGGCGTGAAGGCGACCTTGGCCCCCTGCCATTCTGGGCTGGCAATGCTCCCGCCCTCTTGGGTTTGGGGCCCCTCGCGGAAGCCCACCATGTCGAGCGGCTAGCCCGAGGATTTCATCCCATCACCGGCGAGCCCTTGTTGCGCGGAGCCGGCGACAACCATGTCATGGGGCTGGATCTGACTTTTTCAGCGCCCAAAGACGTTTCCGCGATCTTCGCTGGCGCGGATCCCGAAACGCGAGACGCCCTGGTGGAATGCTTGCAGGAGTCCGCCCGCGCGGCGTTGGCCTACGCGGAATCCGCCATACTCACGCGCCACGGCCGCGGCGGCAAAATCAAGCAAGTCGCCGAAGCAACAGCGACCGCTTGCTACACCCATTTCTCGAACAGAAACTTGGAGCCTCAGCTTCATGTCCATTCGTTCGTCCTGAGCATCGGGAAGCGAGCGAACTCGGACGAATGGAGCGCGCTGGAACAGCGTTCGCTCTTCGACAGGAAGATGGCGGCGGGCGCGCTGTTTCGCGTCGAGCTCGCTTCTCGCATGCGGAGAATCGGCTTTGCCATTGAGGCGGATGGCCCCTACTTCAAAGTCCGAGGCATAACCGACGTCCAGCGCGACGCGCTCTCGTCGCGCAGCAAAGAAATCGCGAAAAAGGTCGCCAGCCTTGGGCCGCTCGGAGCAAACAAAAGCGCCGCGCGCGATGTCGCAGCGCTCAATTCTCGCGCGGAAAAATCCGAGCCGCCGCTGCCGGTTCTGCTGGGCCGCTTTGCACGGATGGCCGCGGAATTGGGCATTACCCCCGAAGCGGTCGCGCAGATGCGAGCGAAGGACCCGCAGCTTGCCGAAGAGCCAATCGCCGAGCTAGGCGAGTCAAAACCGGTCATCGACCATGGCGCGCTCCTGCGCGAACTCATGGCCTCGCAATCGTGCGCGACGCCCCAACAAGCGCTGGCGTTGATTTGCGAAAAGGCGATGGGGAAGCTGGGCGCCTCCGAGTGTTTGGCGGAATTGGACCGGCTCCTTGAATCCGAAAACGTGGTGCGCTTAGGGATGACGGAAACGCTGACGCCTGTCTTCACCTCGCGCGAGACGATCGACAAAGAGGCTGAGATTTCTCGCAAGGCACGCGACGGCAAGCTCGATCTCCGGCACCGGATCGAGCGCAGAATCGTCGACGATCGGTTCGACGAGCTGGAAGCGACCCTAAGCGCTCAGCTCGGCGTCGCGGTGTCGCTTGAACAACAGCGCGCAGCCGCCGTGCACGTCGCATGCGAGACCGGCTCGCACGCGTTTGTCGAGGGATGGGCGGGCGCAGGCAAGACAACCATGTTGCGGGCGCTTTCCCAGGCATATCAGGCCGCGGGATTCACCGTTGCCGGATGCTGCCAGTCCGCTGCCGCGTCGCAAAACCTTGCGCGTGAAACCAACGTTCCATCAAGAACCATCGCGAGTTTCCTTTTGGCTTGTCAGCAAGGCCGCGCGAAACTGACCGCAAAGTCGGTGGTCCTGCTGGACGAGGCAGGGCTTGTCGGAACAAAAGAGTTTTACTTGATCCAAGACGAAGTCGCCAAAGCCGGAGCCAAGCTGCTCTGCGTGGGCGACTCGAAGCAATTGCAGCCCATTGAAGGCGGGGGCATCTTTTCGTCTCTGATTCGAGAGCATGGCAAGGCCGAGATTTCCATCATCCAACGCCAACGCACCGACTTCGCGCCGCTTCTCAAATGGCTTGACGCTCGCGCGAAATCCAAGCCAAACGGTGGCATTTCCAGCGCGCAGGCGCAGGTGTTGCGCGCCATCCCCGAAGACGCGCGCATGCAAGCGATCCAAGGCCTATGCGCGATCGACACGAAGCTCGCCTGCGCATTCCATCGGTGGAGGGAACGTTTCGACCACGCGTGGATGCGCGAAGCCGTCGAATGTTTTGCGACGGGACAAGCCCTGCGAGCGTTGCGCCTAATGGATGAGCGGGGCCGGCTGCGGATATCCGTCGACCCGGCCGCCGCTATGGAAGCGACGATCGATTCGTGGGCGCAGGACAAAACCGCCCTAGCGTCCAAAACACTGATTGCGGGCACCCGCGCGGAAGTCGACGAGCTGAACCGATGCGCGCGGGACATCCTCGTCAACCGCGGCGAAGTCGGTTCGGGCGGAATCGATGTCGAGATCAGCCGCCGCGACGAGTCGACGGCCATCCGTCGTTTCGCGCCCGGCGATCGATTGCTGTTCACGCAGAACGACAATGCATTGGGCGTGGCCAATGGAATGACCGGGACTATCCAAGCGATCAAGAACACGGCGCGCGGCCCAGCCCTTCTGGTCGACCTCGACGACCCGAACAGCCGAGGCGAACAAACAGTCCTTGCGCCCGCCTCGTTCGCCCGATTTGATCACGCGCTTTGTTTGACGGCCAACAAGAGCCAAGGCCGAACATTCGATTCCGCCCACGTTCTAGCGGGATCGATGGCGGACCGCGAATGGACGTATGTCGCCGCCAGCCGCGCACGATTCGCCACGACGCTTCATGTGAGTTCGGGCGCTGCCGCAACTGACGATCTCGGTCTTATGGATCACCACGACTTCGCTGAAAAAGAGCCGACGCGCGAAGAAATTATCGAGAGCTGGGCATATCGAATGAGCCGAAGCCACGCAAAAGGCACGACGCTTGACTATGCCATGCCGCGAGCCGAGCCGTCGCAACCCATCGGGATCAAGCGAATGCCGCGCACCGAAAACGGAGCTTCGAGCCACGACCAGAGGCCAGGCGCTCACGCCAGCGACGCACCAACGATCGCCGAATTTCACTCGACAGCCGACGGTCTCGATCCCACGGTTGAGCGCGACCGCGCCGCGCTGACGTTGAGCCGAATTCGGAATCGCGCGCGGGAGCGAGCCAACACTATGACGCGTTGATCAGCCGCCGTGCCCCGCGAAAGGAGATCAAGGGGCCGCGTTGAGCAACGCATTGGGCTTGCTCGCGCGATGCGCAAGCGCGGCGAGCCCGACGCGCGAAATCTCTTCAATCGAGCGTTAAACACTGCGAGGCGTGCATGGGCACAACGACAAACACCGGCTCAGCATGGAGCCGCGAAATAGTCGGACTGCGGCTTTCGAAACGCCGAAAGGCCGACTTGATGGAAATCGCGGAGACGCTGCCCGATGGCGCGACTCCGGTCGACGCGATCGAGCGCGCAATATTGGCGGCCAAGGCAGAGATCGCCGATCAAGGGCTCGCCGACGAGCGGCGGGCCTCGCGCAACGCCTCAAGGATCGCGCAAATGGCGGACGACGTGGCCCGCCTCGAAAACAAAATCGCGCTGATATCAGCCGACATCGAATCGTCTTCGCGAGAAATCTTGGGGAGAATCCAGTCGCTTCGACAGCTGATATCAGACGCTGCGGGCCTCCCCGGCGACGACGACGCGCCTTTGGGCCGCAGCGCAAGCGACGCGTTGCCGCTGCGCGATTGGCTTGCGAGCGAGACGCGAAAGCGCGGCTTGGCCATCGCCCAATCGGTGGCCTTGTGGGCAACTTGGCGAGCTAAGATCCGCGTGAGCCCCGGCTTGGTGTCGCTCGATTTTGAATGCGAGATCAGCACGGTGGACGGGGCGAGGCCTTCGAATCTTGTGGCCGCGAGCCCCGCTCCATTGGCGAGATTGGATGTGGTCGACTCGCGCAGCCCGTTGGCGCGCGCAGATGAACTGCCCGGAATTTGGTTTTGGTGCGAGCCCAACGTCGGCGGAGCGTGGCGCGTTCGCGTCTTCGCCGCCAAGCAAGGTGGCGGCCTAGGCGAGCTTGTGGGCGAGCACCATAGTTGAGCCGGCGGCCCAATGTTGCGGGCTCAAAAAGCGCGCAACAAATGTGCAACCTTTAGGTGCGTCGGGTGTATAAGCAAAGAAAGAGATTGAAACGCACAACGAGTCAAGACATGGCGGCGCTCCCCGCCCGTCCTCTTCCTCGGCGTCTCGGAAAAAAAGGGATCTCGACGCATTGACATATCCGAGGTCTTCGCTCGCGAACCGCACGGCAGCGCTCGGAACAAGAATAACGACCAGCCAACGCAATCGAGATCGACTGGTTCATGGATATTGTTCAGAGTCTGCGAGGTCCTCTGCCTTTAGAAGATGCGGCTTGGCCGCTTGACGCTCGCCCTGCCTCCGCCGCTTTGCTGAGTTCAAAAAATTCGATTCGCGGTTTCATCATGTCCAGCGGCCTGAACGGCCGCCCGGAGACACCCAGCCGCCCAAATCTCTGTTCGTCCGCTTGAACTTGTTCTGCCAGTTCTCTCGCGCTCTTTCCCGCCACCGTTTCCGCGTTGATTTCTGTCTCGGACGCGTCGCGAAGAAGCAGGATCATCGCGTCTTCGTTGCGGTTCAGAATCGCGCGCATTAGCGCATTGCGGCCGTTCATATCTCGTTCCTCCCGATTCGCGTGCGGCAGCAGCGCCTGAAGAGCTGAAGATCCTTTAGCGGTTGCCGCCATCAACGGCGTCGTTCCATCGAGCAAGGCTTTGTTCACATCCGCGCGGGGGCGAAAAATTTCAACCAGCTCCGCATCGTCTGCCGACGCCGCCAATCGCAGCCCGTCGTCGGCTATCGAGGCGATGTCGCGCTTAAGGCTATGCCTCGCAAGGAACCTCGCCGTTAGCGGATTTTTGTTTTCAACCGCCGTGTGCAGCGCCGGCGGATTGGGAGCCGGCCGCCCGCTCGCAACGAATGACGCGAGCCAGTCCGAACACTCGAGCGCATTTGCCTTGGCCGCGTCGCAGAGCGCTTTGAGAGCCCACTCTTTGGCCGTGTCTTCCCCCGCCAACTGCTTTACGGTTATGAAAATTCGCCGAAGACGATTCACATCGTCGCGGCGATACATCGAATTGAGACTCCACTGCGTGTAAGTCGTTGTCACCCTTGCCATGTTGTGCCCCTGCGCGTTGGTTGTGGTCAGCCTGCATTGCCACTCAACGATCCACGTAGGTCGGCGGCGGCGCCCTGTGACATCTCAAAACTCAGGGCGCGCCGCTACCAGGGTAAACGCGGCGATTTTTTGCTTCTCAATAAAAAGCATGGATTGGCTTGACGGCACCCGACACCTTTATTTCTTTTCGAACAGCGCATTCAAGGTCTTGAAAAGTTTCTCGGAGCGGTCAAGAGCCGTCGCGATGTCGGCGTCTTCCGCATCAAGGAACTCGGGATGTCGAATAAGCCAGCCCGAAGGCGCGAAGTGATCAAACTCATCGACCTCGGCGGGCATGACACGGAACGCCGCTTCGGCCTGCTTGACCACGCGCTGAGTCTTTGTGTTAGCAGCCGCAAGCCTCTCGGCAGTCAGTTTGTTTTTGTCTTTCAGGCCATATGTCTCATTCAACAACTCGGCGTATTTTTCATGGGGGAACAAGTCCTCAACATCGCTCTCTTCCTGATCCGTGAAGTCGGCGATCGTGAACACCTGATCAGCTTCCAGCAATTGGTGCTTGCGCAGCTTCTCAATCTTCGCTTTCTCGCCGAGTGCCACGTCGCAAAGAACGGCCAAGTTCAAACGGTTCGCTCCGAACAGAGACGCAAAGGATGCGATCTTGTCGATCCCACCGCCAGGGCATAGCGTCCAACGAGGATCTAGACCCGTCCGCTTGCGCTGAGTCAGCGCAGACGACAATGCTTGCAGATACAGAATGTCCGACGGGCCTTCCACCAACAGCGTGTTCTTTCCCACAAACAGGCTTTGCGTCAAGTCATAACCCAAGGCGCCTTGAAGCGGGAACAAGGTGTCCTTGCTCACAAGCAAGACGTCGTCGCGAACCTTGGTGCCCTCGACCGTGGCCCGCCGGCGTTGATCGTATCTCACCACGTCTTCGACGATCAGCACGTCGGCAAGCCGGTCGCTGGGGACCATGAACGGCGAGTGTGTCGTGAAGATCACTTGATGGTCGGGCAGCAAGCGTTCTTCGATGTAGCGCAACAGATCAGCTTGCGCCCTCCCGTGCAACGTCAGGCCAGGCTCATCCAATAAAATGATCGCTTTGCCCGTTGTCTTCTTCAATTGTTTGAACTGGGCCAAGAATGAGAAAAACCAAACGAACCCTGCGCTGCGCTCAGACAGAGGCACGCTGGCGCGGTGATGCCGGTTCGTGATCCAGGCCTTGGCGACGTTGCCGGAATTCATGGGAGGCTCGTCGTCGGGAAGGCCGGCGGCAATGTCAATCTTGACCGCGAGCGCGTCGTTTTGCGTCCAATAATCAAATATCTCGTCCGATATTTTGTTCGATGCACCCTCGCACTTCGCTTTGAGCTCCTCAAGCTTCGTCGACGCAACCAACTCTTCGACGGAGGTTCCCGCATAAGCCAAAAAATCGATAAAAATCCTGTCAGACGGTTCAAGTTTGTTTGCTGCTTTGGCGGCGGCGAGCGCAGTGATCGACACCTCGCCAGACATCCGCTCGAAATGGGATGTCATAAAGAACGTGGGGACTCGCCCGGCTAAAATATCGATCGCAGCCAGAATGAAATCTTGCTCACGGATGGCTTGCAGCGCGGTGCTTAGCGCTTGCAGGCGGGGGGACTGTTGGGCTTGGGCCGCAATCGCCGCCGCTGCGCCTTTGGCGTTTTTCGCGTCCTTCAACACCTCTCGCTCGACCGCATCGAGTTCATGTTTGTCCATCAAAAAGGCCAGCGCTGCGACATGGTCGATCGGAACTCGCCATAGTTTGGTGGCGTGGCCGATCCCATGGGTTAGGCCAATCTCATGGCTGGTCAATGCGGCGTCGCCAAGCACGGCAGCGACTGCCGCGACATCATCCTTGTCCAAAGCCCATGCTGTGCTGACCACGCGCGAGCGCCCATCCGGGTGTCTCTCTTCGAAATCGCTGAGGAAGCGTCGGGGGTAGTCGCGAGTTTTGTCGAAGCTGAAATTGCCGTAAGGGTTCAGGCCGTAGATCGCCGTGAGCAGCGCGGTCTTCCCTGCCTCGTTCTTTCCGACGAGGCAGGTCATGTCGCCGACCTTGAATTCCTCACTGTCCTCAACCGACCGAAAATTCGTTACCTGCGCAGTTTTTAGTCTCATTGCTGGCCCCGCGTTATTGATTTTTGAGGGAGAGCGGGCCTCGGCGCCCGACGCAAAAACATAGCACAAGTCCGGCTCGTCCTCGCTCACGCAACGATCGGCAAATGCCGGTCGCTCCCGAAAGTCCTCACCATGGCGTCGCCGGCCGTGTTCAAGGAATCGCAACTACAGAGGCGAATCGCGCCATGTTGTGTCGCGCCGCCAGAGACACAAACCGCCATAACCGTTAATTCACGGCCCACCTTGATAAGGCCCCATAAAAAACACAAGATATAGATCAATAAAACTTGAAATACACCAAGTATGGTATAGAGTGAAAGGTAACCACACCCCACATAAGGTCATGTCATGGACCGCAAAAAAATCGAACAGGAGGCACGCCGCCTCCAATACGAGATTTGGCATAAGCGCAAACTCCTCTTCCCATTGGGTGAGCCCTCGCCTGTCGGCATGTGCAAGCCGGATGTCGCAGCGCGCGTGCTTGACCTCGAAATCGACTACCGAGACGATTTGGGAACGTTTCGCGCCGGTCCGTCGGCATACACCATCGCGGGAATGCTCGATCGAGGCCGCGGGATCATCTCGTTGTCGACGCGCTTCACCGATCAGGCGATGCGGTTCACGGGCGCGCACGAAATCGGCCATTTTTTGTTGCACCCCGGCGAGCATTTTCATCGCGACCGACCGGTCTCCGAAGACGGGCACGGTCGCTCTGTTCGCGAGCAAGAGGCGGATTACTTCGCGGCATGCTTCTTGGCGTCGAAGCGTCTTATTGAGGAAGCGTTCGCGCCGCGATTCGGCAAAGCGCCCCTCGTCCTCGACGACAATGTGGCGTTTTACCTGAGAGGGGCGAAGGCGCATGAGTTGATGCGCGCGTCGACCGGCTCGCTTGATTTCGCCGCCGCAGTGGCCGGCGCGCGGTCCTTTGCCGGCACCCCGTTTCCGTCGCTCGCGGAAAAGTTTGGCTTGTCCATTAGCGCGATGGCGATTCGCCTGCAAGAGCTGGGGCTCGTCGTTTCGTAGTCGGTCCTTGTGTCGGCTTCCCCTACGCGAAAGGCGACCCGCGGTCTCGGGCCGCCTGTCTGAATTTTTCGGAATCCAACCGGCAAATGGTTGGATCAGCAAAAGGTTAAAGGTCGTTGGCGTTCAGGACGGTGTAAGTGGCGCCAGAAAACTCGATCTCCGCGAAGTCCCCGTTGAGTTCGCAGTCACGGGCGTAGGCCTCGCAATCAATATACATGCGCACACCTTGAGGAAGCGTCGGATACAGTTCGTCGAATTGGTCGGTCGCCGCATCGATCAGTGAGCCATCAAAAAGCTGAACGTCGTCGATATTCTCCAACGCGTCCGCCAGGGATTGCCCGAGATTTGCCACCAAGAAAAACAAAGCTGCCTTCTCACCCGTGCGGAGCTCTTCGATGGAATCGAACCAGACTTCAAGATCTGACTGAGCGATGCGCAATGCATCAGCGAGCTGAGCGTCTTCCGTGTCGCCGTCAATGAACTGAATCTCAAACTCTTCAACCGGATTTCCAAACGAGTCGGCGCATCCCTCGCTGAGGCTCAGATACTGCTCGTGCGATTCGAAATAAAAGCCCGTGACGCTGAGGTTGTAAGGGCAAGCATAAAAGGTGGTCATATAAGCTCCGGCGTTTGTGTGAAGGTGATGCTCTCGGCCGGAAGCTCTTCGCCCCTCCTCCCCCTCAGGGAGGAGGCGGGGGTGGTGGGGCAAGACGCAAAAGAGAAAATGCAAAAACCGGCGTTTGCCGGCTTTTTCGGTTGATGCCCACGTCAGGTCTCTTCGCAAGAAATGAGAGACCTGACGTGGGGATTTGAAAAAGACGCACGTCGTGTTATCGGAAGGGGGCTGCGTCGTGGTTTCGCCGTTTCAGCTGCCTTGCGAAAAGGCAGTCGGCGTGAATGGTCCTAGCGCAGCGACGGAACGGGCGCGACGGTTGCCGGCGAGGCGGTCGCCCAATTGCGGCGCCGGAACACGGTGCTGCTTTCAGTTGCGCAACGCAAAAAGGCAGCGAGCGTGAACGGCCCAAGCGCAGCGCCGGGGCTGGCGCGATCGTTGCCGGCGTTGCGCAAATCAGCGCTGTTTTCGCTCTCGATTACTAAATCGGTAGACGGAGTAAAAGCTTGCGCCACACATAAATGGACAGACGAGCAAACCATTGGAATATACCCACCCACTTGGCGGGGAAATGGCGTGCTTAATTTTCCTAAAGCAGGGCTTTATTGGCGGAACTATTGCGGTAGAATTTCCTTCCACAACAGCTATTAAAACGGTTTTACGCAAAAAAGTCCGCCTGCTACAAGAATCTGTGTGGACGGAAAAAGGGCCGCATTGCTTTCCGCATAATCAGACCTGTCGGTTTGATTTGGAAGGTGAGCTATTGAGAGACCATCCGCCTCGGCAAGTGCGAGGGAACCGTGAACGTCGCGGAACAAAAAACAGAAACCAAGCTTGGCAGGCTGTTCAAGATCGCAATTGTCGCTGGCGTTGAGACTGCCGTTAAGCTTCACATAAATCGGGGAGACGCGCTGAATTCGAGGGATGAGCGCGGATTCACACCATTGATGATCGCGGCGGCCCTTGGCCGTGCATCAATCTGCGAGCTTCTGCTTTCGGCAGGGGCCGACACGACCCTTGTAGATCCGAGCGGCCGAGACGCATTGGCGATAGCCAACGAACGTGGCTCCGCCGACGTCGTTGCGCTTTTGGCCTCAACATCGACGCCCCAATCGTCCGTGAACTGTTTGGCACCGAGCGAAACGCCCGATGCGGCCTTCCGGCCCCAAGTTTCTCTCAACGGCCCGGTTGCGCAACCGCCAGAAAATTCCGTCGACCCTGAACCCGCGTATAACTCGCATTTAGCTCTGGACTCAGGCCCGGTCCCCCAGGTCGATCACCGCCGCGACAATTTATCCGATGGCATCACAAACTCGGGAGCCGACCAAACGGTTAACGGCGATATCGGCAATCCGAGCAACGAATTTGATTGGGGTGATTTCGATATTCATGGCTGGACCGCAGAAATCGATGCTCCGCCCCCTGAGGGCGACACGAGCATCGCAAACGACGCCGAGATCCTTCGAAGTTCGATGTCCGAACACAAGGCAATCGACACATTTGAAAGCTGGGCCGATCTCGACGTGGATCTTCCGGAAAGCGCCAGACCTCCGCGGATAGCTGAAAGCGACCTCCGCCCCATACGCCTTCATTCTCTATTACGTCAAGGATTGCGCGACGGGAGCGTTCCAGAGCGCATGTTGCTGGAAGCCTGCGATCAAGCTGATGGAACGCCAGACTCCTCTTTCGAAGGAATTGTCCGCATAGCATTGGCCGACATAGGGGTTCAAATCGATGAGCGGGCCGCGATCGGTGCGGCCGACGCCATCGCTCCCTCCGACCCAGATGCTCCCCAAGAAGACGAGCTAGCCGAGGCCTTGGACTTTATCGAGGATCTATCAGGCACAAGAAATTCTCCGATGCGCGGATATGCCCGCGATGTCGGAAGCGCGCGCTACGGCAGCACTCGTCTTCTTACTGCGGAGCAGGAAATTGCCCTTGGCAGGGAGATGGAGGAGTCGATCGGATCGGCTTTGGACGCGTTGGCCGTTTGGCCCAACGGAATAGCCAGCCTCTTGCGCGCAGCGGAACGCATACGAACCGGCGAAATTCATATCGAAATAGATGAGGCGGCACAGGACCCCGACTCCACCGCCCTCTCCCCCGACAACATCGGCGGCGTTCAGATCGAAGATTGGGCTGACGCGGACGATTCGGATTCGGACGAATCCCGATCAGTCACCGAACTAAAATTCGAGAGGAATTTGGCGGCGATTGCCGATGCGTTCAATGAATATCGCGGACATGCTCGCATGGGCATTGTGATGCGAGAAGCGCTTGCGAACGCATCGTTGCCCATACCCCTTCTGCAATCTATCCTTGGCAACGCAAACTCGGCGCAACCGTCTGAGGCCGGAAGGTTGTTTGCGTCGAGCATGGAGCGGCATTCGCAGGCGAAGCAACGAATGATCGTCTCGAACCTTAGACTGGCGATGTCCATTGCGAAACGATACAACGGACAAGGGCTGCCTTATGAGGATCTCGTCCAAGAAGGCAATATCGGATTGATAAAGGCCGTCGACCGTTATAAGTGGCATCTCGGATTTAGGTTCTCCACCTATGCTACTTGGTGGATTCGCCAATCCATCACGCGTGCGATCGCCGACACCGGATTTACCATCAGAATCCCCGTTCATCGGCGGGAGACGCTAGCAAAAGCGATGCGCATTTCGGACGAAACGGAGCAGGCGACTGGCAAAAAAACATCTCCCTCGGATCTCGCCAAGCTTCTTTCAACATCAATCGAAAAAGCCAGCGAATGGACGCAAATTGCAAACGCTCCAAGCAGCTTAGACGAGGTGTTGGAGAGCGATGCGGAATCGTTGGCGGAATTCATTCACGACGAGGCAGCAGAGAAGGCTCTCCTCAGAATTGATCTCGCCCACTTGCGCAGAAGCCTTGATTCGATGCTCGACGAGCTCGATTCTAAGCAGGCCACCGTTCTTCGGCTCCGCCATGGCTGGGATGATGGGGAACCCAAAACCCTAGATGAGGTAGGCAAGTTATTTGGCGTTACTCGTGAACGCATACGCCAAATCGAAACAAAAGCGATGACGAAGCTGACTCACCCGAGGCGCAAGGAGGTCTTGGCGACATGGGGCGGCAAGGTCTTCTCAAAGGCGAACCCAATCCAGCAAACAGCAACATCATCGCAGCACGAATCGACCTCGGCAGACATCCCATCGCCCGACGATTTGACTTCTCCAGAAGAGACCCACCAAGGGGCTTTAGGTGAGCTCCGACCAGGCGAGGTCGAACCCGAAACCATTAACACCGCCGATCTCTTCGCGGAAATCAAGCCATACGCACAGGCCGATGCATTCACCCCGACGCCGGCTGCTCCCAGTTATTCAGATACTCGGACGGACAACGACTTGAATATTGGAATGAGGCTTGCCAAGGCACACGGCCTCTCGATCACTGACGATAGAGTTGAAGGCGGCGGGAGGGTTTGGATCAACGCCGAAGCGATTTCTGGCGCGAGAAATCGCAAACTCGCCAGAGCGCTCATTGCCTTGGGTTTCCAGCACATGCCGGGAAGAGGTTTTTGGCGATGAACGAAAAAATACGACAAGCGCCACCCAGAGCGACCGCAATGCTTGAGGCGCTGCGCGGGCTCGGCTATTCAACTGCGGCAGCGTTGGCTGATCTCATAGACAACAGCATATCGGCCGGCGCTCGCGAGGTAGACATCGTTTTTTCTTGGCGTGATTCCAAGAGCTGCGTGTATGTTCTGGACAACGGTTGCGGCATGAACGACGCCCAACTAGAAAGCGCGATGCGTCTCGGCGAGAAGAACCCACTCGCCGCCCGCGCAACAACGGACCTTGGTCGCTTCGGAATGGGTCTCAAGACTGCGTCCTTCTCTCAATGTCGGAGGTTGACTGTTGCCTCGAGACGAGATGAACACACGCATTGCCTTCGCTGGGATCTCGATGCCCTAGCCTCAAGACATGACGATGGATGGTTCATGTTTGAAGGTCCGGCTGATGATTCCGAAGACGTGTTTTCGCTACTTGAAGAAAAAGCATCTGGGACACTGGTGCTGTGGGAAGTGTTGGACCGGATTGTCACAGCCGGTTACAAAAGCGAGGATTTCCTCGACCTTATGGACCGAGTCGAGAGCCACCTTGCCATGGTGTTTCACCGATTCATCGAGGAACCGAAACCCAAGATGCGACTGTCCATCAATGCGCGACGAATCTCGCCTTGGGATCCGTTCATGCTCGGACATCCTGCGAAGCCTTGGAACTCTCCGATCGCTCGTCAAAATTCGCTCGGGGGGAAAGTCGAGGTGGAATGCCACGTTCTTCCGCATAAAGATCGGCTAAGCCAAAGCGAATTCGACGAAGCGAGTGGCCCAGAGGGCTGGACAGCCCAACAAGGATTCTATGTGTATCGAAATGAACGCCTGTTGGTGGCCGGCGGATGGCTCGGACTGGGACAAGGGAGGTCTTGGAACAAGGAGGAGTCGCACAGGCTGGCCAGAATTCGGCTCGACATTCCAAACTCTGCCGACGCTCTTTGGAAGATCGATATACGCAAGTCGATCGCGCGTCCGCCGGTTTCCCTCAAACCGTGGCTCACCCAACTCGCGGAAGACACGAGAGTGCGTGCCCGCAAAGTCTTTGCATTCCGTGGCAGCCCAACCCCTCGACTTGGCGGAACCGCCGTCGAGCATGCGTGGCGCTCAGACTGGACAAAGTCGGGGACTCACTATCGGATCGACGATCAACACCCTGCGATCAAAACCGTGCTCGACTCAGCCGGGGCGCTTTTGCCGCTCGTCAAAGCGATGCTGAGAGTGATCGAGGAGACGGTCCCCGTTCAGCGAATCTGGCTCGACACCGCGGAGAACAAGGACACCCCGAAAACACAGTTCTTAGATCAACCCCCGGCCAATGTCATGGAAGTGCTGCAAGTCTTGTTTGAAGACATGGTCAGCCGAAAGGGCCTCACAGCAGAAAGCGCGAAACGGCTCCTGTCCAACATGGAGCCGTTCCATAATTATCCGTCCCTAGTCGAGGCGCTGCGTCTCGACGAATTGCCATCCGCTTAAAGAAGGCCAAGGAGAAGGCGTGCCACTCACAAAGGAAAACCTGCAAAGCGTCATCACGATCGCCCAAACGGTGCTCGGGCGGATGCCGGACAAATCCAAGGTAACAACCGCCCTGATAGCGGAGAAAGTCGCGATGGCAGCGGCCCTCATTTCACCAGAGGGCCTTGATGAAATGGACGAACGCGCGGCCTCGGACGAGCTTGTTCGCCGATTTAGCTCCTGGATCGGACAGGACTCTACCCTTCAGAACCAAGATGGGCATATCGCATGGCTCGACGCTTCGCGCCAGAAAGACTGGCGTTACTGGCAACGGTATCGAGAGTGGTCTGAGCGAAAAATGTCCACCGCCGCAGTCGACGCCCTCGACCGTTCCACCAATCTAATATTGAGCAACCTGGAAGATCCCAAGCGAACGGGAGCATGGGATCGTCGGGGCTTAGTGGTTGGGCACGTTCAATCCGGAAAAACCGGCAACTACACTGGCCTGGTTTGCAAGGCGGCCGATGCGGGATACAAGATCATCATCGTTCTTGCGGGCTTGCACAACAATCTTCGAACTCAAACTCAAATTCGACTCGAAGAGGGGTTCTTGGGGTATGAGACATCTGGACTTCGAGAAATGGGCCGGATCATCGGCGTCGGCGAAATCGATAGCGACGCGAAGATGCAGCCCAACTGCGCCACCCTCCGCTCCGACAACGGTGATTTCAACACCAAGCTGTCCAATCATCTCGCGATTTCGCCCGAAGAACGGCCATGGCTCTTCGTCGTGAAGAAAAACAAAACTGTTCTTGAGCGCCTCCTCAAATGGATTAAAAATCGCGTGGCGGACGCAACGGACTCGACCGGCAGAAAGTTCGTTTCAAACCTGCCGCTCTTGCTCATCGACGACGAGGCTGATCATGCGTCCGTCGATACAGGAGAACAGCTCTTTGATGCAGAAGGCATGCCAGACGAGGACCACCAGCCTAAGGCCATCAACAGCCGTATTCGAAAAATACTTCACTCCTTCGCCAAATCGGCCTATGTCGGATACACGGCCACTCCCTTCGCCAACATTTTCATCCATCGGCGAAGCGAGACGCTAGACGAAGGCCTTGATATTTTCCCGTCAGCTTTTATCACCAATCTCGCCGCCCCATCGAATTACATTGGGCCAGCAAGGGTGTTCGGTTTGCGCAGCACCGATGGCCGGTCCGGCGGCCTCCCGCTAACAGGCTCTATCGACGACCACGTCGACAAGAGCGGGGCAGGTTGGATGCCCATAAAGCACAAAAAAGAACACGTGCCAATGCATGACGGGCGCGATTCCGTTCCACCATCTTTGATTAAGGCCGTCCATGCGTTTATATTGGCCTGCGCCGGTCGAGCATGCAGAGGGCAACGGGGCGAGCATTCATCCATGCTCATTCACGTGACGCGCTATACCAATGTTCAATACGAGGTGTATCAGCAAGTCCAAGGATTGATTGGCCGGATGGCACAACGCGTGAAACGACAAATCGATCATGAAGAGCTTCTGTCCGATCTGCGCGAGCTTTGGGAAACGGATTTCGTTCGAAAGAGCATCGAGATCCAAGACCGCGCACCTGATCTCATGGGGTCTTCGACGATAGCGACGTGGGATGAGATCTTGCCCGAGATTCCGAACGTCCTTAACGACATTGACGTGCGAATGATAAACGGAACGGCAAAAGATGCGCTTGACTACTCCGAACAGGAAGGCGTCGGCCTCAAAGTGATCGCAATCGGTGGAGACAAGTTGGCCCGCGGTCTAACGCTCGAGGGCCTTTGCACCAGCTATTTTGTTCGAACGACAAAAATGTATGACACGCTCATGCAAATGGGGCGGTGGTTCGGATACCGCCCCGGCTATGTCGATCTTTGCAGGCTCTACACGACGACGGATTTAATCGAATGGTTCGAGCACATAGCGGACGCTTCTGAGGAATTGCGCGAAGAGTTTGACGCGATGGCAGCAAGCGGCGGAACGCCTCGAGACTACGGCCTGAAAGTTCAGTCGCATTCGGTGCTAATGGTGACGTCGCCGCTGAAGATGCGATCAGCGAAGAGCCTTCAACTCTCGTTTAGCGGACAGCTTTTAGAGACGGTTGCACTCCATAGCGCCACGAGCGCTCTTGATCGAAATCTCGCGGCGACGAACACTCTAATTCGAGAAATGGGCGCGCCGACCGAGGTATCCCCTAGGCGAACCCGGAACGGCGCGCCAACAGAATGGACTGGGAGTTTCGTTTGGACTGACGTGCGAGGTGAAAACGTTGCAGACTTCTTTTCTTCCTACTCGACTCATCCCCTGGCGCGCAAAGTAAACAGCTCAATGCTGGCGGACTTCATCAAGTCGATGAATAGCGAAGGCGAATTGACATCTTGGACAGTGGTTCTTGTCAGCGGTGGCGACGGAGCGTCCTATACCTTCGATAACGGGATTCGCGTCGAACACATGTTGAAACGAACCGCTGATCGGGACAAAAACGATCACTATTCCATCGGCCGCCTTCTTTCCCCTCGGGATGAAGCCATAGATTTGCACGAACCCGAATGGCGCGCGGCACTAGACATCACTCTACGGGCATGGAAACCCGATCCGGCGCGCCAAAAAGATGGCTCACCGCCTAAAAAGCCTGAAATTCCAAGCGGCGTCGCCGTTCGGCAAGTGCGCGGCATGGGCGCACCCGGCGTGGCAAAACCGGCGCCGGAAAGAGGCCTTCTTCTGCTCTACCCGCTAGATCCAACGAAGGCGGAAGCTGACCTATTCGACGGATGGACGGCGCCTGTGATCGCGTTTGGCGCAAGCTTCCCCAGCAGCAATTCCGGACAAAAGGTTGAATATAAGGTGGACCATCTGATTTGGGAGCAGGAATATGGCGCGGCCGACTAAGGAATTTATCGACGCTTGGCGCGCGCTATCAGGGCTTTCGGGCACCAGTGGGTGGCGGACCTTTCCGGTTGCTCCTGCGGGAGCCTGCGAACTGCGAGCAGGCCGGCACGCTCCAGGCGACGAGGAAGCGCTTCTCGCAAGCTTCACCGCCGCCACGATTCCACCACCTACGATGCTGCCCCGCGGGCAGGGGTTCTCCGTGGACAGAATCGAACAGGCAGGGGCAGTTCAAGGCTGGTTAGCTCTCTCACGGCAATCCTCCGGCAGCCAAGAATTGTTTGCGATGATGGTAGCCGACGTGGCCGGCGTGATGGATGCGAACGCCGCCCGATCTGAGGAAGAATTGCTGCGAGCCTTTTTGGCGCGAGTGCGTGGATGGCAAGAGTTCATGAAGTCTGGCTTCCAGGCGTTGGCACCTGAAGCCGAGACAGGCCTCGTCGGCGAATTGATGTTCTTGCGCGCAGTCATTGCTAGCGGGGTGCATGCAACATTCGCGGTCGACGCGTGGGTTGGTCCGTTGGATGCCCCGCAAGACTTTGTATTGGGAACTGGCGCTATTGAGGTCAAGTCAACTTTAGCCGCCGCAGGATTTCGCGCGAAGATCGGCTCTCTCGAACAGCTAGACGACTCGTTCAGAACTCCGATATTTATGGCCGCGACACGTCTGCGTGAATCTCAAAACGGACTCACGTTGCCGGAGATTGCCGCTGAAATCAAAAACCAAGTCGCCCACGACCTCTCTGCGTCCAACACGTTAACGGACAGGCTTTTGGCGGCGGGTTACATCGACGCACACGCCGATCGCTACACCAGACGCTTTGCCTTGGCTGATTTACGCATCTTTGAAGTCACCGCGGGCTTCCCGCGTATTACAACGGGTTCGGCGCCAACCGGAATCTTGCGAGCAACCTATGAAATTGATCTCGAGCACGCGCCAGGCCCACCGATCATGCTGATCGACACAATGCGAAAACTTGGAGTGCAATAAGCATGGACCTGAACGAATTCCTGACAGAGACTCAGCGTGAGGTCCGAGCCCAACTCGAAGACGGGGGTCTTTTCGACGAGATGGTGTTCGCCGAAGTGGTCATGCAGCACATGTCGGAGATCGGCATGACGTTTGAACCAGTTGTGTGCCATTACCAAGGGCGCGCCGATCGGGCAGTTTTGAGGCTGAGCGGCTACGCAATCTCAGACGACGCCGACCAGTTAGATCTTTTTGTGAGCATGTATGAAGGGGTGAACGAGATTACCCCCGTGCCAGACAGCGAAACGCTTCTCGCGCTGAAACAATGCTTAGCGTTCTTGGCACGGAGCGCCGATGGGAAGATGGCCTCTGACCTAGACGACTCGTCCGACGTGAAATCGTTGGCGCTCACCATCCAGAGCATCTATAACAGCTTGGAGCAGGTGCGGGTTTTCGTTCTCACTGACAAGCTGGCCAAATCAAAGAGCTTCCAAACTCGCGAAATCGCTGGAAAAGCGGTCCGGCTCGAAGTGATGGATATCGAGCGCCTCTACCGTCATTGGTCGGAGGGAAAGCCGCGCGACGAGCTGGTTGTCGATTTTCGGGAAGTATCAGGAGCGCCAATTCCTTGCGTCTACATTCCGGGTGGCGACGACGGTGAGTATGACTATGCTCTCACCGCGATCCCCGGAGATGCGCTTCGTTTCATCTATGAGCGCTTCGGCGCGCGCCTTCTAGAGGCTAACGTCCGGTCGTTCCTTAGCGTAAAGCGGCTCGGAGTAAATGCTGGCATCCAGAGCACGCTCAAGAACTCTCCCGAGCGTTTCATGGCCTTCAACAATGGGATCGTGCTGGTGGCGGACGAAATCCGGCTGGAACGGGGGCAGGATGGCGCGCCGGGAATTGCCTGGCTCAAAGGCATGCAAATCGTCAACGGTGGCCAAACAACCGCATCGATCTACTTCACAAAGCGCAAATATGCTGAGACGGATCTCTCGGCCGTAAGAGTCGCCGCGAAGATCATCGTCATGCGGGCACGGGATTCGACCACTGAAGAAGCGTTGGTCTCCGACATTTCACGATTTGCGAATAGCCAGAATGCGGTAAAGCAATCCGACCTTTCGGCTAACAAGCCATTCCATGTGGAGGTCGAGAAGCTCTCGTTGAGCGTCTACTGCCCAGATGGCGTGAGTCGTTGGTTCTACGAGCGCGCAACGGGTAGCTACAACACCCTACTGGTTAGAGAAGGCAATACGCCAGCAAGGTTAAGGCAGCTCAAAGAAGCTATCCCAGCGGCTAGAAAGATCACGAAAACCGATTTGGCGAAGTTCATAAATTCGTGGGATCTGCATCCTGATTGGGTGAGCATGGGATCACAGAAAAATTTTGACCGATTTATGTCCACACTAACTGTCAATGAAGGAGGGGTTGCGCCGCCCTTGCCCGACGTCGTCGCCTTCAAAACGATGATAGCGAAAGCGATTATCTTCAAGGCGACACAGAAGATGGTTCGGCCAATGTTCCAAGCATTTCAAGCGAACGTTACCACCTACGTGATATCGGTATTTTCAGCGCAGCTTGGAGATTGCGTCGACTTTGAACGAATCTGGGCTCGCCAAGCGATATCGGACGAAATGCTCGGCCAAATGGCGATATGGGCCAAGGAAGTCAACGCCGAGCTTCATCGAACCGCCGGAGGCAAAATGATATCTGAATGGGCCAAACGGCCCGAGTGCAAACAGGCGATCTTGGAGGCGCGCTATTCAACCGCGTCAACCAACATCCCCGAATGCGCGAACTAAACGAAAGCTTTGCGCATGCTTTGCTCTCTCTCAACCCACTCCACAATTCATGCAGCCCCTTGTCCGAGGCTGCATGAATTTAACTAGGGCCGTTGCTGTCGCGTGAGGTTTTCGAGACGATCGACCTTGGCCCGAGGCTCACCGGACCTGCTGCCTCGGTAGCCGTCTCTCGGCGATGTAAGCCTCCGCTTCGCCGACTCCGCAAGCGAACCAGCGGGGCTCTTTCGCGGCAGTCCTTGCGAACGCAGGAAGAGTCGGATGTCCCGCTGGCGGCGGCACGATAAAGCCCTTCGACTTGTTAGAGCTGAATGATTTTTGCTCGCTTGCCAGGGTAACGTGGTTTCGGCGGCATGCGAGTTCGACGCCGCGCCTCGACGTCATCTGGATCGGTGGGCACTTTTGACTCCACGGCTAGCACAATGCCCTTTTTCCCCTTCATCGCGTCCTTGATGAACGGAATTAAAATCCTCGCTTGCAGCGCGGACGTGCCCACCCAGCCTCGGGACACAAGATGGGTAAAGGTGCTTGGCGTGAGGTAGCGGCGACCTAGTGTCTCCGGGTAGAGTATCTTCCCGCCCTTCTCCCCCCTCGTCCGTGGATCGAGAGCCAGTCGTTTCCAATAATCAAGCGTCACGTAGGCGCCGGGCACATGGCCTTTCTCATCGTGCTCCAAAAGACGAGTGCAGAATTTTAGGAAAAAGGGATCTGGGCAAAACCGGTAGCCATCGCAAGTTTCGTCGACATCGACCTTCGCAAGCTCAGCCGCGGCACGGTCCATTCGAGCAATCTCTTTGTCGAGTTGGGCATCAGGGCGGTAGCCATCCTTTCCGTCCTCGCCTTCGAACATTTTGTATTGGACAAAGACAACCGCTCCGAGAGTTTCGTTGACGTAGATAAGGTCCACCCCGAGTTGCTTTTCCAGGTCCATCTTGTTTGCCAGAACAATAGTCAGCTTAGTGTCGCCATTTTCAAACGTGCGAGCGGGATACTGCTGCGACTTGACATAGTTCCAATCTCGATCGCCTTTCTCAAGATCGCGCAGAATGAGAACGTCCTCCATTGCGCGCATGCTGCGATCGTCGTCAAAAATCGACGTGGTGTCGGTCAGATTCGCACCGTTGAGCTGGGCAGCAGCCTTCAATCGCTCCTTGGGAATTCCTGCGATTTCCAGGGCCGTCATGGCGGCGTCGCGTTGGTAGGCCCAGTTCATCCGCGCGTTGATGGGGCCGGTCGCTGGCGGCGGTTGTTTGCGACTAATAAGTCCGCTTGCGATTTTGTGCGCCGATGAATCGACGCGTTTCAGCGCATCCATCATTTGCTCGAACGCTTTAGCCGAAATAGTCCCTCCGGCATCAAGCGCTCTGCGCGCACGCCAGATCTGCGCTCCTTCTAGCTTCCTTTTGATTGCAGAAATGCGAACGGGAGCCTTGAGGGAGGTAAGGTTCCAAATATCCAATTTGTCGCGACCTGATTCTGCGGCATAGTAGACAACGCTTCTTGCTACGTGCGACAGCGAACGCCCGTCCGTGCTGACAAAACAGAGCATCCATTTTCGACGGAGCGCCACCGAGATTTCCGGTATGCCCTGACTGCATATCTCTCGTGTTTGAAGAGCGTCTTCAAGCTCATTTAAGCGGTCCGCTTTGACATGAAGAAGGAAACCTATCTCCGGTATCCAGAGCGCCCTCGCTGGCGGGTATTGGTCTTCAATTGGAGGCATGAAGGTTTCCTCAAAATTTTTAAGCTGAACGGGTCCGATTGCTATGTTGGAAAGATAGCCGACCGAGACGACATTAGGTGTTCTCGCGATAGCAAGCCACGCCAAACAAGAATGTGGCTGCGGCTAAACAGATGTGCGGGAATATGGCATCGATGAACAGCGTCGCCGATCATCACGCTTCGCTGGGAGTTTCGGCCCCTTCATTTAACTGAGGTGATGGAAGAGCTAGCGTCGCTTGGCTGACTGTGCCCATGACGCGCGCTGTCAATTCGGCGCCAGAAACGTCCTCGTAGCGAGTCGGAATCTTCTCTTTCAGCCTGAAAAGACGCTTGTGGGCCGTCCGGGTTAACTGTCCGTAGCTTGTGGCGATAACTCGGCCGCGCACAACCCCATCCTCTTTGATTTCCTTCTCGCGAGCGGTTTTGTCGGCAACTTCGTGCCCCACGACGAAGGCCCGGAACATCGGCGTCCCGTCGATGGCGCCGCTTCCGAGGAAGTCCTGCACGTATCCATCCGCTTGGTTAACCTCTTCTCGCCCGATCGTCGATTGGCCTTTTTTGAGCTCGATAATCAGCACATCTCTAATGCGCGAAAGGTTGCCATCCGAGCCATCAAACGTCTCCGTCCCAACCACAGAAAGCGTCGCGTCAGCTAGACCGACAATATCCGGCCGCTTTCGTGCATTCTTGAACGCCGCGGCGTCGACTCGTTTTTCGAAAATTTTCTCGGTCGCCGTCTTGAGAGATACGTTGGACACGTATTCGCTACTGTCAAATTCGGGACCAAAAATCCAACGAGCCTGCGTAACGAGCGGGTGGAGAGTATGGAGTTCGTCTGTCGCCGGATCGCCGCTAAGTTTCTCGATTGCCACGACAACAGCGAGCCTATGGTCTATCTCGTCGAGAACGGACAAAGCGTCTTGGACGCTCCATTGACCGAGCAGGCGATCAAGCCCTTCGATGTCTGCCTCGTCAAGCTTGGTGAGCTTTTCAAGCAACGCCGCCCCGCCCCTCGCTCGCTCGAGGTTAATCACGGCTTGAACGGCCGCCGCGAGCGTGTCTGGGCGAATCGTGGGGGCTGCCCTGACGAGTTCCTGCGTGAACCCCGCGACCTCAATCCGCCCCAGAGGGGTCAGCTCTTTGAATTGCTCGCGTTTGCGAATCAACACCTCTTCGGAGCTCTCGTCGATCATGGTCACGGAAAGCTTGAATAGCATCTCTTGGGCGTATTCTCGGACCTCGTGAAACAGCGCATCCGCGTGCGCACCCGATTTGAAGCGCGACCAGTCTGGCTCAACCTCCGATATCCACTCGTCTTCAGCCTTGACCACGATGGAGTAACGCCGCGCGAAGCGCGCGCGGCGGTCGGTAACAGCCTCGTTGCCGACGACCCAACTCGGCGTCCCCACCAAACGGCCATTCACCCAAAAAGCGACGCCTTGGTAAAGGGTTGATTTTCCGCTCCGTGTCGAATCGACGACGAACGCCTCCGCTGAGCCACAACCCGGAATCTCCAAATCACGACGCTCGATCAGGCCGCTCTGGTCAGCCAACGACACCGACTGCCCGTTGACGCGCACGACAAACTGCGGGTCGTGCAGAAACCTCGCCGAGAGAATCTGCCGGATAGCATCGGGGTCCGGGAGGTGCCGAGCCACTGAGACAGACAAGATGGTGCCACTGCCCTGCCGGATGAAAGACGCTTCACTCTCGATACGGAATGGGTTTTTCCTGCTCTGCGTTCCGATCTCGAACGTGCAGCCCCTCCCCCCGCGCCACGTCTCCACCGAATAGAAATCCCCGAAGCAAAGCAGTCCGTGACGCCCCACTCCGTTGCGGCCATAAGCCCTGCGTCTTAGATCCTTGCGTTCTGGCGGGAACTCAACATCTTCGCCCTGGTTCTTCACGCGATCGTATCCAAGCGTCATCCAACGCGCTTTGAACTGTGCTGGCGTCAGCCCGTGGCCGTTGTCCCTCACAACCAAGTTCGCGTCTTTGGCCAGCGGGATAGCGATGTCCACTTGCGAGGCCCCGGCATCCCACGCATTGGCGACAAGCTCCGTTAGCGCTACCTCGGGGTCGCGGGCAATGCGGCCCAGCGTCCTGACGAGATAGTCCTCCTCGAAGAGGGAGCCAAAGCCTTGTTTTTGCTTTGCGGATCGAGTCATGGGGGGCGGCTCCTCAAAGGCCATATTTAACGCGGCGATTCTTGAAGGCTGGCTCAGTCCCTTCGAGAATCTGAACCACCTTGGCTCGGATCGTTGGATTCTCAATGCCGCCAGAGTCGTATGTAAAGCGACTCTCCGCTTTGTTGCACTGTGCGTAGATGATCTGCTCCGCGTCGCACACTACAGCTAGATTGGGGTTGTGGGTGACCATGATCACCTGCCGACGCTCCTTGGCTGCCTTAATGCACTTAACCAGAATCCGATAGATCGTCTGATTGTCCAAGTTCTCTTCGGGTTGGTCGATGACGATGGGAATGTCATCCTTGTCAACCAGCAAGTAGAAAACCAACAGCAGCAGCCCTCTCTCGCCGGGAGAGAGTTGGCCAATCTCCTGATTGTCGTAGGTTAACGAATAGCGCGGAGAAAGGTAAGCGAGTCCGTATAGATAGTCTAGGAGTTCTTGGGCTTCGACTCCCCGGCGCAACTGATCCGCCAAGCGTGTTTCGCGCCCTTGTTGGTCTCGTCGGTCATAGCGAAGCATGTCATCAATTTTTTCGGCGAACACAACCGCATCGTCAGCAGTGACGAAGCTCGCCTCCCTCAACAAAACGCGCATAAGCTGATTGCTGTCATCGACCCCTGAGAAAGAGCCTCGTGACTGGCGGTTGATGCGCTCAAGAAAGTGATCTTGGAACCCAGACTCCTCGATCCTGACCTCGAAATCTAGCGGCAGAGACATGTCCATCTTCTCTGCCGATTTCACAAAAGCTTGCACGGGCTCGTAGAGGCGCTTGTATTCGTCGCCGGTCGCGACGATATGCTCGTGGATCCTCTTGGTTAGTTCGATTCGGTCGGCGCGCAGCCCTGCCAGTCTATTGGGAAGCGCGTTTAACCCTTCCAGCTCCGCCTCGAACCAAGCGATGCTGTTGACCTTGTCCTTGCTGCCGACGAGATCGACCTTGGCTCTTTCCCACTCGGCTAGCGCCTCCTTATAACGGATGAACAACCGCTGCTTCTCATCCAGTTTGCCCTTTGTCGCCACGATCGAAGTCTCGACGCCTTCCCTGCGCTTCATCAGGCTGCCGGGTTCGGAGCTCTGAAGCTGGGCGTCAATGTCGAGAATTTCATTGCCAACCGCCGTGGCGATATTGTCGATCGGCGCAGATTCAATCCGAAGCTCGACCAAATCCTCCGCCTTAACCCCAGAGTCCAGCTCGTCGAGCAGCGGCTGCAACTCCGACACAAACAGCTCGTGCGTCTTGCGGTGGTTCGAGAGAGCTTGAACAATTCGCTTCGACACAGCTTGCTTCTTCGCCGCCAGACTCTTGCGCTCGCGAAGCGTCGCCTCTTCCTTGCTGATCTCTTGCGCTTGCTGTTCAAGCGTTTGAATCAACGCCGCCGCCTGCTGTGATTCCACCTGTGCCGTCGCGGAAGCGCCGGGATCTTCAACCTCCGCCGGCTTTGCCCCCTCCAACGCCACGAGCTCGGCCTTCTTGGCGGCGAGCTGCTCCTCCAGCCCAACCTTGAACTCCTGCGTTAGTCGTTTCTGCGTCAGAAGAATTTCAGCATTGATTTTGGAAATTTCAGTAAGAACGCTTTGCCGCGCCGTGTTGATTTCCGCAACCTTGAAGTCGAGCAACTCGTCCATCGATGCTTTGCCAAGCTGATCCTCTTCGGGGACGTGGGAGTAGATGATCTTCCGCAGCTCAGTGTCGAATGTCGATGACCCGCCCCCTCCAAGCTCGTTGCAAAGGGTTTCGAGGTAGCTTTGCGGCAGATACTTCACGCGCTCCACGCTGCTCGCCTGGGGGTCCTCATCAAGATCCCGCTTGGATTGGTTCCCGTCCTGCCAAACTAGGGTTCCGACGAAGTGCTGCGCCAAACGCCCTTTTGGGTTGCGAAACCTGTTGTCGTTGAGAAACGAAAAACCGCCGTGGTTCTTGGTGTCGCCGACCAGCGCAATGATGTCAGAAAGCGCGCTCTTTCCGCTTCCCTTGTTGCCGATGATGGCCACCAAGTCGGCGTTCAACGGCAGATCGACATCGAACCATGTGTCGGTTAGGGTCGAGCCCGGCTTCTTGCCAATGCGGATGGCCGAAGCGTATTTCGTCCGATTTCTTTCGACTAACTGCCGCTTGGGTGGGGTGTCGCCCACATAAACCCGATCATCGAACTCGTAAATCGCCTGAGCAAGACCAGAGAAAGTGGCATCTGCCTTGATCCAAGTGAAGCAATTGCCGATCCTGTCTTTGTGTTCGGTGTTGCGCAGATGGTGGGCATCGGAGCAATCCAGCAGAGCCGCCTTTACCCCTGACTCTCGCAGCTTATTCCGGCCTTTCAGATATGCCTCGGGATTCTCCGCAGCCGTGAACACAAGATCGGCCTCGTTGATGACGCTCTTCTTCTCCGCGATTGTATGGTCGTCCCACTTGAGGTTCTCCCATTCGGTCTTGCCGATGGCGAGGAGATGGCGATCGGCCAAAAGCGGTTTGGACAGGGCCAATTTCACGCGCTCAAAACTCACGTTTAGATTGTTGAACCCCTCTTTCAACGGTGACCCAAAAGCATCCCGTTTGTCGGCGGGAACCGAATCAATGATCGCCTGACCCAACGCGGCAAGATTCTCAGGGGTGATGACCCCGCCCCACGTTCCACCAGCAGCCTCGGCGTCCGCAATGAGCTTGTAGTCGGGGCTGATCGCGCTCAGAAATTGCTCACGGATCAGGGCTGGTTCGACTTGATCGAAAATAACATGCAGATTGATACGGCTCCACCCCGATTGAGTAAAACCACCTTTCCCCTCCTTGACCACGCCGCCGAATTTGTCGAGCCGGAGCTCAACGACAGGCAGGATCAAATCCAGATTTTTCAGCCGGCCGCCTTCACGCTTTGCTTTAAGCACTCGCTCATAGCCGTCGACGAACAGGTAATCGTTGATGCCGATAACCTTAAAATCAGCCGGCAGCGCTTCGAGATCGGAGAAAAAGGCTTCCCACGCCTCCTCTAGCTTTCCGGGGTAGTTGTTGACTATTGACGCGGGAGTGTGGACGTGGAGATCCCACTTCTTCCATGTCGATCCGATTCTCTCATTGGACATGCTCGGCCCCATATTTTTATGTTCTCGGCTTCCTCGAGCGCACTGTTCCGCGTCCGAATCCGCCTCAGCGGCGCCCCTCGTGGCGCACGCTCCGACTCGATCGGTGGGCGCACAGCCAGCCGCCGGCCTTTCTTGTTCGGCAATAAATGTAACACGATGAAGTGCTGCCATCGCATCGCCAGCCTGAACTTTGAACATGATTGGCCGAGGCGCCTTGGGGCAGAAAACCATGCTTCTTGGATATTCATTCTCGCAGGGTCCGCCGCGCGCCTGAGTGCTGCAACCCGGACGCTATGTCGCGCGCTCCTGCTCGGGCGGCTCAACGCGATAGCCGGCGTAGATTAGAACCCGCGCGCACAATGCAATGAAGGCCTCGACGGAGAGATCGTTTTTTGCGTCGTTCGTGCGCCAGGCGCATATCTTGAATGACGCCGAGCTCGCCGACGCCTCGACGTGATCAACTGTGGGCAGCAACGCGAAGCCCGCCTTGTAATGATGCCGGCCCTCTTGGGACTCGGTGTTCGCGTAGGTCGAGATGAGACGCCAATCGAGTGGTTCGCCGGTGTAATCGTCTAGGCCGCCGCTCGCCATCACGGCCGCGTGGATGGCGTCACGATATTGCGCGCCAGTGGCGAGCATGCCCCTCTTCCGGTCGCGGTTCACGTGCGCCTGCGCCTTGCGCAAGAGCCAACGCACGTAAAGATCCTCGGACACCACACCGTCGAGAAATGGTGGCAGTTGCCGTTTGCGGCGAACTCGTCGGATCGGCGAAGGATCGCCAACGCCTAGCGTGGCAACGGCGGGAGTAAGTGTTGCAGTCGCGTCGCTCATGCGCGCTCCTTACTGCCGACCGACACGCCCTCAACCCACCAAGCGCGATGTGGCGATGCGGCGGGGCTACCGCGATTGCCTAGCAGATGATTGTCGATTGACATGGTCTCGAATGCTCTCTTTTCTTCCCTGGTTGTTTTATGTTCTCGGCGAGGGCGGAGCGCCACTGCATTCCTGCCACTCGCTATACTCTTTTCGACCGAGTTGTGGTCGTTCTTTTCTCTTGCTCAAAAACAACATGGAACCCATCTATTTGACCGCGTTAGTTGGCTTGGCCGGGGCCGTTTCCACCTTTTTTGGCGTCTCAATCACAAGCCGCACACAGATAGCAAATCAGAAGATCAACAATCAATTCCAACTCGCGCTGGCACAAGAGAAGGCCAGGAGCGAACTGCTAGCCAAGGCCAAGGAGACCGGGGCCGCCCAACTGGCCACCGCGCACAAACTTCTTAGCCACATTTCCAGAGAGTTCTCCGTGACCGGACTCAATATTATGTGGACCGCGTCGATGTCAGTGGACGACTTCAACGCCAAATACATGTCTTTGTGCGAACGCGCCGATGAGCTATTGATGATCGTCGATTTCCACGCGCCCGAAGCCTCGGAGATCTGTCGCAAAATATACGGTGAGATGAACATGTTTTGGGGAAATTTCGGAAACGTTCTCCACCTCACCGCCGCCGGCACAAAGGTAGACCACAACACACCTTGCTTTCGGCTAGCGCATGACGCGGCCAGAGAAATCGGAGAAAAATCCGTCTTCGCACAAAGCAATTTGCGACGAAATTTCGAGTCGCACTACGCAGCTAGCTAGGTCAGCCTAGCGCGCGACAAAAGTTGGCTGATTCAAGGGGATTTCTCTCTCCCGACCGACAAAAGCAGATTCTATGCGGTGAAAGTAGTCGCGTTCGACCGGGTCTATATGCGGAAGATCAGAATCGCGAACTTGGTGGGCTTCAACAGCGGCATTTGCCAGTCGAGCCACCGGTTCGACGGGAGCTCGTTCGCTAATGCCATTTCGCTAGGGTTGTGGACCCAAGTCAGGGGCGACCACTGCAATTACGCGTGACGCCAGCTAAAGTTGTGGCTCACGAGACAAACCATTAGTCAGAAAAATTGCCATCGTGTTGACGGCACCCAAGTAAAGTGAGATGAGGAAGGCTCTCCGAGTTAGGCTGAGGTTTCCCGAATGCATCCCATCGCCATTTCACCCGTGCTGCTGACCATCCTGCTGGCGTGCCCCATTCTGCTTGCCATAATCATCATGATCTGCGGCTGCATGAGGCGCGCCCGTTTACCAACTCAATCGATTGGTCTACAACTTGGTGCTGGATTCATGCAAATGGGACCCGCCGAAGCTCGAAGATTTTGGGCTGTAATAGCGCTTATGACCGGTGCCTTACTGTGGCTTGTCGCGGATCTCATCGCGCACTTAGTCCTACATGCATTGTATTGACGCTACTGGCTCGGCAACTTCAGCGCTGGCACGTCCCCGAGCTTCAAGAGGCCATAGACAATCAGTGCAACTCCACAAATACCCAATGCCAAAAACAGGATCCAGCTCAGCAGCATGACCCAGCGATTGGCCCCGCTTGCGCTGAGATCCTGCGCAGATTTGTAAGCTACACGAGCAAGGTAGAGAAACCCCATTCCAAAGAAAAACTGAATCACCACCCCGAGTAAGTAGAAAATCTGATTATCCATATCTTGGTATCTGAAATAGTTCCGCCTCGAAGGCGGTTCATTGAACATGAAATGATACTATCAGTGCGCCGTTTTACTTCATACAGAATTTTGTGCCCCCTCCGCCGACGATTGGGTCTATGCGCGATCAGGCTCGCGCTGTCTGCTGATACGCCATTCCATAATTCGTCAGCGGTGCAAAATTGCACCAAGGCTTGAATGCGCCTCAATTGGTGTGAGCTTCGACTTCTCATTGTCCGTCTCGGATGGCGGTTGCGATACTCGTAGCTTCCAACGCAGCGGTGATTTTCTCCTTTGACGCGGCAAGCGCGGACAGAACGGCCTTCGAAAGTTCTTGGTGCGCTGACAGATTCGCCCATTCCCTCCCTGCCGCCTCGACGACTGGTAGCCAAACCAAGTCCCATGTGTCTACGCCTAAGCGCCCGATCACCATGCTCAACGAGACCTCCTCGGCTGCGCCTGCCACCACCCCCGAGGCGTTGACATAAAAGGGCGTTTCGGCGATCAAATCGAAGACAGTCCTGAACGCATGACCTCGTCGGACAGCCGCTTCCATAGAGTTGGAGACTTGATTGGCCTGCTGCCACGTCAGCAAGTCGATTTTCAGATAGAGACACTTCTGGTTGCCGCCGCGTGCGCCCCTGATTCCGCCCTGAGTATAGGTCGGCCCGCTTCCGTCCAGACGCATGCGCTCCAATGTCTTTGGCGAAAGGCGCAAAAACAGAGCCGCCTCGGCTGTCGTGAGCGCCGCTTTGTCGGGGAGCGCATGGAGCGCCGCCAGCACTTCATAGGTCTTCAATGCCGCGTCATGGGACGACATGCGCTCTTCTCCGTGGGTGCTTCCGGCTCGCTCCAGGCGCCCCCATCAATTTGCGGCGCCAGCGTCTGTCACGACTGTCTCCTTGCTCGCCTTGGGCGGTCGGCCCGAGCGAGGCTTCGGCGGCTTGCACACGTGCGGTTCAGGCGCCGGAAGCGGAGGCCAATCAACCGGTTTCAAGGCATTGTAGACGTTTGGTGCTTTGCTCAAAATCGCTTGTTCAATTCGTTCGATCCAATTTTTAAGCAGAGCCCATTCCGGTTTCGTATAAGTATCAGTGACGTGCGCGTCAGCGTGATTCAAAAACCGTTTCTTGATTGTATCTGGCACGTCGAGCGAAGTCGTTACCGCGCCAAAGGAGCGTCGAAAATCATGCGGATTGAGTTTTTTAATGCCGACTTCTTTTCGCAGCGTAGCCAGCAGAGCGGTGGCATTTGAATAGTGCCCGCTTTTAGAAAAACGGCTCCGCGCGGGGAAAACAAAATCTCGCGATTTCGCGCCGAATCCACGTCTCAAAGTCTCGTCGGCCGCTGCCTCCTGGCGCCTGCGTAACAACTCCGCGGCCATCCGCCCAAGCGGGAGTCTGTGATTGCGGCCATTTTTTGTGTCGTGCAGAAAGACGTATGGACCGTATTCGCCTTTCTCGGACAGCCAAACATGACTCGTCGTCTTCCGTTCGTCGGGCGTCAAAAGCTCAGCCCATTTGCATTGCACATGCTCAGACTTGCGAAAGCCGAGGAGCAACATCAAGATCAGGAAATGAACACCGGTCTTGTTGTCGTTCTCGCGCTGCTTGCTCCACGCAGCTTCGAGAAACGGCCCGATCGTTTCGCTCGGCGACAAGGGGTTCCTCTTGCCTTTTTCCTCACGCTCTCGCTCAATTTGGCTTCGCGTCCGGTAAAGGCCGTGCAATGTGAGAATGGCAAAAGGATTGGCGGCCAATGCCGGCGCACGGCCCGCGTGGTTCGCATCGACGAGCTCCACTCCGACGACCCAATTGATGGCGGTCGTGGCGAAGCGAAAGGCTTGCTCGTTCGCGGTCGGATGCGCGGCGCCGGCTTCAAAGCGGGAAACAATCTCGCTTGTCGCCAAGCTTCTCACTTTCTTGCCCGCCCAGCCCCAATCCGTGAACTTTCGTATGTGCCGGTCCGCCGCGCGCAAAGTCTCGGGCGCCGCTCTCTTTTTCACGCGCGTCGCAAGGTGGTTGCGATACGCAGCGAGAGCCTTCCCCAGTGTTATCTCAGCGGCTGATTCGTCCCGGCTGTCTTGATTTGGATTTCGCCCTGTTTCAACCATCTTCAACGCGAGCTCGGCCGCCTTTTTGCGGGCAACACCCAAATCCAAAAAATCGGCGACATTGCCCACCGTCGGCATGATGGAAACGCCCCGGACTTTGCGCCGAATGACGTAAGTCTTCTTCGACGAGACTCGAACGCCAAAACCAGGGGGCGCGTCACGGTTTGAATCCCATACAATGTATGGCTTATCGTTCGGCTCAAAAACCAAGCCGCCTTTCGCGTCCACAGCAACGGGCTTTTGGTCGAAGCGCAACCGCTTAACGAACGCGAGCGTGAGGTCTGCTTTCATAAGATTCCGTCATTCCTTTAGGCCCAACTGAGGGACTGGGATGGGGACTGAAGTATTTCTATGAACCCTTTCCTGGTAAGGCTTTCGAGCCTGCCTTTGCCAAGGGGGACTGGAATCTGGAGTGTAGACCAAACGACGCCCCTGCAGTCCGCGCTCAGTCCCCTTTGACATCGGGGAAGGCGTCGCAAAATGACGGAAAATGTCGGTGAATGTGCGAGCACGAACACAAGCAAGCTATTGAATGGAAACGGAAAACTTGAACGAAGCGAAGAGCGGCGCAGAGCTCGGAAACCATACTCCAATGATGCAGCAATACCTGCGCATCAAGGGGGAGCATCCGGGCACGCTCGTGTTTTACCGGATGGGCGACTTCTATGAACTGTTTTTCGACGATGCCGAAAAAGCCGCACGCCTGCTCGATCTCACGCTGACCCAGCGTGGTGCGTCGGCGGGTAATCCGATCAAGATGGCCGGCGTGCCGCATCACGCGGTCGAACAGTATCTCGCCAAGCTGGTGAAGCTGGGCGAATCGGTCGCAATCTGCGAACAGATTGGCGATCCGGCCACTTCGAAGGGGCCGGTCGAACGCAAGGTCGTGCGCGTGGTCACGCCCGGCACGCTCACCGATGCTGCGCTGCTGTCGGACAAGAGCGACGTGTACCTGCTCGCGGTGTGTGTGGGTCACAACCGGCGCGGCGTCGCCACCAACGTAGGCCTCGCGTGGCTCAACCTCGCGAGCGGCGCGTTGCGCCTCGCGGAAGTTGCACCGGATCAGGCGGCTGCCGCGCTCGAGCGCATTCGTCCAGCGGAAATTCTCGTCGCCGATTCGCCGGTCGATACCAACACGTGGTCGCCACCGGCTGGTTCTGGCGCACTGACACGGGTACCCGTCTGGCATTTCGACGTCTCCTCCGGCACGCAGCGCCTGTGCGATCAGATGGACGTGGCGAGCCTCGACGGTTTCGGCGCGCATTCGCTGTCGAGCGCCTGCGGAGCAGCCGGCGCGCTGCTGCTGTACGCGGCAGCGACCCAAGGTCAGCAGCTGCGCCATGTGCGCAGTCTGAAGGTCGAATACGAATCCGAATATATTGGGCTCGACCCCGCCACGCGCCGCAATCTCGAACTCACGGAAACGCTGCGGGGCACCGAAAGCCCGACGCTGTGTTCGCTGCTCGATACCTGCTGCACGACCATGGGCAGCCGGCTGCTGCGCCACTGGCTGCATCATCCGCCGCGCGAAGCGGCGATTGCGCAGGCGCGTCAACAGGCGATCGGTGCGCTGCTCGAGGCGCCAGTCAGTGCAAGCGTCGATACGTTGCGCGGCGCGCTGCGGCAAATTTCCGATATCGAGCGGATCACCGGGCGCCTCGCGTTGCTGTCCGCCCGCCCACGTGACCTGTCGAGCCTGCGCGATACGTTCATTGCGTTGCCCGATCTGCGCACGCTGCTGGCCTCGGTGACGGGCGCTGCCGATTCGCTCGCGCGCATCGACGCCGCGCTGGAACCGCCCGCGCCTTGCGTCGATCTGCTGAAGCTGGCGGTGGCGCCCGAACCGGCTGCAATGGTCCGCGACGGTGGCGTGATTGCTCGCGGCTACGATGCAGAGCTCGACGAGCTGCGTGATATCTCCGAAAACTGCGGCCAATTCCTGATCGACCTGGAAACGCGCGAACGCGCGCGTACCGGCATCAACAATCTGCGCGTCGAATACAACAAGGTGCATGGCTTCTATATCGAAGTCACGCGCGGCCAGACGGACAAGGTGCCCGACGACTATCGGCGGCGCCAGACGCTGAAAAACGCCGAGCGCTATATCACGCCGGAGTTGAAGACCTTTGAGGACAAAGCGCTGTCGGCACAGGAACGCGCGCTCGCACGTGAACGCTCGCTCTATGACGGATTACTGCAGGCGCTTCTGCCGTTCCTCGCCGATTGCCAGCGCGTTGCCGCGGCGCTCGCGGAACTCGATCTGCTCGCCGCGTTTGCCGAGCGCGCCCGCGCGCTCGACTGGGTCGCGCCTTCCTTCACGCCGAGCGCGGGTATCGCGATCGAACAGGGACGTCACCCGGTGGTCGAGGCGCAGGTCGAGCAGTTCATCGCCAACGACTGCACGCTCAACCCCGAACGCAAGCTGCTGCTGATCACCGGCCCGAACATGGGCGGTAAATCCACTTTCATGCGGCAGACCGCGCTGATTGCGTTGATGGCCTATGTGGGCAGTTATGTCCCGGCAACGCGTGCGACGTTTGGCCCGATCGACCGCATCTTCACGCGCATTGGCGCAGCCGACGATCTGGCCGGCGGCCGTTCGACCTTCATGGTCGAAATGACGGAAGCCGCGGCGATCCTGAACGACGCGACACCGCAAAGTCTCGTGCTGATGGACGAAATCGGCCGCGGCACTTCGACTTTCGACGGCCTCGCGCTGGCGTGGGCAATCGCGCGGCATCTGCTCGCGCACAACGGCTGTCACACGTTGTTCGCCACGCATTACTTTGAGCTGACGCAACTGCCCGCGGAATTTCCGCAAGCGGCCAACGTGCATTTATCCGCCGTGGAGCATGGCCACGGCATTGTCTTCCTGCATGCGGTGAACGAAGGCCCGGCGAATCAGAGCTATGGCCTGCAGGTGGCGCAACTTGCCGGCGTGCCTGCTGCCGTGATCCGTGCGGCGCGCAAGCATCTCGCGCACCTCGAGCAGCAGTCGGCCGGGCAACCCGCACCGCAGCTCGATCTGTTTGCGGCACCGCTGATGCTGCAGGACGCCGACGACGCTCATGACGACAGCGCCCCGCCCGCCCCTGCACTGACGGCTGCCGAGCAGGCGCTCATCGGGCGTCTGCGAGCGCTCGATCCGAACGACCTGCGCCCACGTGAGGCGCTGGACCTGCTCTATGAACTGCATGACCTGGCCACTGCGCCGGATGCAGATCATTGACCGGCGCCGTCGTCCGCAGCGCCAGCGCACGGTGTGCGCGGCGCTCGCATTTGCGCTGATCCTCGCAGCAGGGGTGTCAACCCAGGCACGCGCCGCGCCGATCCGCTACACCTTCGCAGTTATCGCCGATACGCTGCAAAGCCCCGCTGACGAGGCCTCGACGCAGCGACTCATCGACGCGATCGGCCGCGACCGCAACATGTCGTTCATCGTCTACGACGGCAATCTGAAGGGCGCGAAAGAAGCCTGCAGGGACACGTTATACGATCGGCGACAGGCTCTGCTGGAAGCAGCACGGCCGCCACTGATCTTCGTCCCCGGCCAGCATGACTGGACCGATTGCGGTATCGCCGAAGCCGGCGGCTTCGATCCGGTCGAGCGGCTCGACCAGCTACGGCAGACGATCTTTGCCGACCCTTCGTCCATGGGGCAAAATCCGCTGGCATTGACACGCGAAAGCGAAGTCTCGCGCTTCAGACCGTATCGCGAGAATGTGCGCTGGCAACTGGGCGACACCGTGTTCATCGGTTTGAATGTGCCCGGCTCGAACAACCATTACGTGAGCGCGGGCGGCCGTAACGGCGAGTTCGAAGATCGCGTGATCGCCAATGCGTTCTGGATCGAACACGCAGCCGAGTATGCGAAACGGCGCGAAGCACGCGCAGTTGTAATTTTCATTCAAGGCGACCCGGACCCGGAACGCTACGAGCGGCCAGACCGTTTCGCATGGCTGCGCTTCGGACGCAACGCACGTCGCGATGGCTTTCTGGAACTCAAGCGCAGCCTCGTGAAGGCCGCGCAGATCTTCCACGGCCCCATTGTGCTAATCCATAACGACGATGGACGCCCCGCCGGCGGCTTTGCGATCGACCAGCCGCTGCGTAACGACAAGGGGGAGGTGGTGACGAACCTGACGCGCATCGCCTTCACGCTGCATGATCGTCTGGATGAGTGGCTTCAGATTGAGGCCGATCTTTCGCGCAGGCCGCCTTTCCGGGTCAGCGTGCACGCCGTGCCGAAGAACATGCCGCTGGTGCCGTTCCAACCCGCGTCAGCGGTTCAGCCTGCGCAGGCTCCCGATGAAAGCGAGCCCGAGCTTTCCTCACCGGCGGCGGCGGGCAATCAGACGCCGGGGCAGATGCCGGATCAGTTACCCAATCAGTCGCCAGGTCAAACGTTGAATCAAACGCTCAATCCGGCTTCGAACCTGCCGCCGCTTCTACCGTCGACGCCACCGCCGGAGCAACCGCTCAACACGCTACCCGGCTCAGGTGGACAGGCGCCGGCCCCAGGTGGAGCATCCGCGGGCACGCCCTAAGGTAAGGCACACCCGTCGCGGCGCATCTACCAGGTTCAGTGCAACGTGGGGCCCGACGGCTCTTCATCGCCTTCGTCGTCATCCTCATCGAGTACTTCCAGGCCGTCCGCGCCGTGGGCATGTTCGTGCTGGATTTCGTCTTCAGTAGCGGGACGCACGTCCTTGACGGTCAGCGCAAAACGCAGCGCCATGCCGGCGAGCGGATGGTTGCCGTCGAGCACGACCTTGTCTTCCGCGACGTCAGTCACGACGTACACCAGCGAATCGATGTCCTCGTCGCCTTCTTCCGGCGTGCCTTCGAATTGCATACCGACTTCGAGCGGCTCGGGGAAGCGCGTGCGCGGCTCGATCTTCACCAGATCGGGATCGTATTCGCCAAACGCGTCTTGCGGTTCCAGCTGGATCTGGGTCTCGAAACCAGCCTCATGGCCGTCGAGCTCTTCCTCGATCTTGGGGAACGTGCCATCATAGCCGCCGTGCAGATAGACCATCGGCTCATCGCTCTCTTCGATCAGGTTGCCCTGCGCATCCGACAGCTTGTAAGCGACCGACACGACGGTGTTCTTTGCAATTTTCATTCGATTCTCCAGAATACAACTCACATTATACGATGCCCAAGCGGCCCCTTGACCACCCGGCGCATGCAGCTTCTGCGCGGATTTCTCCGCCGGTTCTGCCGCCCTCGCCGGACGTACCCACACCGCTGCTCGGCAATCTCACTCCGTCGCAATTCATGCGCCGGTACTGGCAAAAGAAGCCTCTGCTGATTCGTCAGGCCATCCCGAACGTCGAGGCGCCGCTCTCGCGCAGTGAGCTGTTCGACCTGGCCGATCAGGACGAAGTGGAAGCGCGCCTGATCACACACTTTCGCAACAAATGGCAACTGGAACACGGCCCGTTTGCGGCCGACGAATTGCCCTCGCTCAAGCAACGCGCATGGACGCTGCTCGTGCAGGGCGTCGACCTGCATAACGACCGCGCCCGCGCCCTGCTCGAGCGCTTTCGCTTCGTGCCGGATGCACGTCTGGACGATCTGATGATCTCGTACGCGAGTGACGGCGGCGGGGTCGGTCCGCATTTCGACTCGTACGACGTGTTCCTGCTGCAGGTGCACGGCAAACGCCGCTGGCGGATCGGCGCACAACGCGATCTGTCGCTCCGTCCGGGTGTGCCGTTGAAAGTTTTACAAAATTTCGAGCCAGAAGGGGAATGGGTCCTCGAACCCGGCGACATGCTGTATCTTCCGCCTCACATCGCGCACGACGGCGTGGCCGAGGGCGAGTGCATGACCTGTTCGATCGGCTTCAGGGCGCCCTCCTCGAGCGAGCTGACCGCGCAATTTCTGTATCATCTCGCCGAGCGTGGCGAAACGGGCGGCCAGCCAGAGCGTGCTGCCCAGCTTTACCGGGATCCGCAACAGCCTGCAGTAGCGCATCCCGCAGAGCTGCCTGCCGCCCTGGTCGAACGGGTAGGCGCGATCCTTGCTCAGGTGAAATGGGGCGAAAAGGACATCGCGTCGTTCCTCGGCACCTATCTGAGCGAGCCGAAGCCGAGTGTAGTGTTCGATCCGCCGGAACAGCCGCTCAACGAGGCGCGTTTTATCAGGCGTGCTTCAGAGTTGGGCCTAAGGCTCGACCGGAAGACGGTTATGCTGTACAACAGCCGCTTTTTCTTCCTGAATGGAGAAGAAAATCGGTTTGCAGGCCATAAAAGATGGTTGATTGAATTCGCTGATTGCCGGCGTCTGAGTGCGAAACGCTTTGTAACACTCTCAGGCGATTCATCGGTGACAGCATTGCTGCACGAGTGGTATCGTGCGGGCTGGATACAAGTGGGCGAGCTTGTCTAAAGCTTGTCCGCCTGTTATGAAGTACCGTGAAATTTTGTATGAGAAAGACAACGTATTGACCCCGCATTTGTCGACGGTCTGTACGAAAGTGCATATAATTTCCGCCCAAGCCGTAGGGAAGATTCACGCTCTTGTGAAGTGCGTCTCCACCAGCGGCCCAGGTCGGTGTTGGAGCACATTACCGGTATTATTTTGCGCTGTTGCTTACCTTTAACCATAAAAGGACGTGATCATGAAGAAATCCCTCCTCGTAGCATCCCTGTTGGCAGCTGTGGCACTGGCTGCATGCAACAAGAGCAGCGACCAGGCAGCTGCCCCGGCTAGCGATGCATCCGCTGCTTCGGCACCGGCTGCTGCTGCTTCGGATGCAGGCGCTGCAGCTTCGGACGCTGCTGCTGCTGCGAGCGACGCTGCTGCTTCGGCACCGGCTGCTGCTGCTTCGGACGCAGGCGCTGCTGCTTCGGACGCTGGTGCGGCTTCGGCTGCTGCAGCTTCGGGCGCAAGCCAGTAAGCTGTCGTACAGGGTTCGCCTCTGGGCGAAAACCACATCGGAAGATCGCTCTGGTCTTCCGGTGCGGTAAAGCAAAACGCCACGGATTTACATCCGTGGCGTTTTGTCATTCTGCGCTCGCTTAATGCAGCCGCTTAGTTGCTCTTAGTTGCTCTTACTCGCGCTTAGTCGCTTATTGCTTTTTGTATCGTCAGATAATTACCGTCGTTAATTACGATTTGCTTATAGCAGCCGTTTTCAACGACCGGCCATCACTTCTTTTTTTCACTCAGAACGCACGCCTGCGGCTTCTTCGAAGAACTCACGAACCACGTCGATCTCTCTGGTCCGCTTGAAAGGCGGCAGGCTCTGCCATATACGGCGCCCATACGGTTTGTCGACGAGTCGGGTATCGCAGATCATCAAAACGCCGCGATCCGTCTCAGCGCGAATCAGACGCCCTGCGCCCTGCTTTAGCGTAATCACCGCCTGCGGCAATTGATGGACCGCAAACGGGCTTAACCCCTTCTTGGTCAGTGCGTCGAGCCGGGCGGCCAGCACCGGGTCGTCGGGCGGTGCAAACGGCAGTTTGTCGATCACGACGAGCGAGAGCGCATCGCCACGCACGTCGACGCCTTCCCAGAAGCTTTGGCTGCCTACCAGGATCGCATTGCCATAGGAGCGGAAGCGATCGAGCAGTTCCGTGCGACTCGCATCACCCTGTACCAGCAGCGGGTAGTTCCAGCCACGCGCTTCGATCACGTCGCGCAGCTTCACGGCAATCTTGTCGACGGCCCGCAATGTCGTGCAGAGCATGAATACGCCGCCACCCGACGCTTCGATGGCCGGCAGCGCGGCTTCGAATACCGCGTCGGTGAACATCGGCGAGGACGGCTGCGGCAGATTGCGCGGCACGTACAGGAGGCCTTGCGTCGGATAGTCGAAGGGGCTCGGCAGCGTCATCGAGCGGCGCGCGTTCAGGCCCATCTGTGCGGCATAGTGCGCGAAATCGCCGCGCACCGAAAGCGTTGCCGATGTGAAAATCCACGCCCGCGGCACGCCGGCACGCTGCTTGGCGAAGATCGGCGCCACCGACAACGGCGTCTCATGCAATTGCACGGTATGCGCAAACACTTCGATCCAGCGCACCTTTTCGTTCGGGTCGCCAACGGCCTTCTTGTCGACCGTAGCAGCATCGCCACCGGCGGCGTCTGAGGCTACGTCGCGTTCGGCTTCGGTCGGCGGCGTCGTCCAGCCGGACAGGATCCCCTGCAACTCGCGCGCGCGCCGCAGACAGGCACCCAGCGACTCGGCGCGTTCCGCCTGGCTCGACAAGGCATTGGCGAGCGCAGCCAGTTCCGTCTCAAGCGTTTCGAGCGCAGCAAAGAGCGGATGGCCGTCCGGCAACTGGCCGATCGACAGCCGCACCGAATCTTCCTTGAAGGCGAGACGCACGTCGCGCGCCGAACGTTCGAGCGCCGCGCCGAGCTTCACCCAGTCGACCACCTCGCGCGCATGGCCCAGCCCTTCGGCAACCGAGTCACGGGCCAGTTCGAGAAACTGCGCAGTTGAGAGCGTCTCGCCGAAGAACAGCGTGGCGGTCTCCGGCAATTGATGCGCTTCGTCGAAGACGATCGTATTGGCCGTCGGCAGCAGTTCGGCCATACCGGTGTCTCGCAACATGATGTCGGCGAAGAACAGGTGATGGTTGACCACTACGATGTCGGCCTGCTGCGCCTCTCGGCGCGCCTGCATCACGAAGCATTCCTTGTAGTGCGGGCACTCCTGGCCAAGGCAGTTTTCACGCGTCGAGGTCACCATCGACCACACCGCGGCCGTCTCCGGCACACTCGCGAGTTCTGCCTTGTCGCCGGTGCGGGTGATCTTCGCAAAACGGACGATATCCTGCAGATACGAGGTTTCCTGGCGCGACGGCAGACGCCCATTGTCGGCGGTGCGTTGCAGGTAGTAGTGGCACAGGTAGTTCGCGCGACCCTTGAGCATCGCCACCGTGACGGGCACGGCGAGCGCATCGCGCACGGTGGGGATATCGCGCTGGAACAGCTGGTCCTGCAAGTGCTTGGTGCCGGTCGAGACGATCACCTTGCCGCCCCACAGCATGGCCGGTACGAGATACGCGTAGGTCTTGCCGGTGCCGGTGCCCGCTTCGACGATCAACGTGTTCTCGCTGCCATCGAGACCGCCGGCAGCGTCGCTCGTAGCAGCGTCTGCAGCCGCGGCAGCTGACGCATCCCCAGCGGGCGCCTGCAGGCGCCGTGCCGGCCGCTTCTGCGCCTCGAACATCGCCGGCTCGGGCATGGCCCTGCCCGACGCTTCCATCGCTGCAGCGACCGCGCGCGCCATCTCGATCTGCGAGGCACGCGAACGGTAGCCGTCAATCTGGCGCGCCAGCAGGCCATCAGCGGCGAAGATGTCGTCGAGTTCGGATTTGCGGCGGGGGTTCAGCGAGGCCGCGAGCGCACTCCCGGCTGCGCGCGGCTCGCGTGCGGAAGCTTCGTCATCCGACGAACTGCGCGAAGAAGAAACAAGCGGTGAATTCAAGGCAAGCGTTTCCTGCAAAATCCGGTGCGCGCGTGGCGACCCGGCGCCTGCCAGGTCGCGCGCCTAAGCGCGCGTATCCGGTTCGAGCTGCAACTGCAGCAAGATGATGGTGTCCTTCACCTTGAGTTTGCGCTTCTTGAGGCGCTGCAATTCAAGGTCGTCGAAGCCGGGCTCATCCGACATTTTGTCGATCAGACGGTCCAGTCCACTATGTTCCGATTCCAGCTGCAGAATACGGTCCTGAAGTGCGTTCGCGTCGATGACGTGATGATGGTCGCGCATGCTCGCCCCTCTTCCTGAGCGGCGCGGGCTGCCTCGTGCAGCCCAGACGCCTGAGGTTGCTGTCCGGCTAAAAACGCGTTACTGCTGTTGTTGCTGTTGCTTCTGCTGCTGCTCGAGTTGCTGTTGCTGCTGCAACTGCTCCTGCTGTTTCTGCTGCGCCTTGTCGGCCGCCTGCTTCTGGCGCGCCGCGACGTCCTGCTGATGCTGGGCGGCCGTCTCCTGCTTGCGCTGGAAGCTCTGCTGCTTCTCGACACGCTCCTGTGCCTTTTGCGCGCCCTGCTCGCGAGCCTGCTCGAGCTGGGTCTGGAAGTTGGCCTGCTTCTGATCGTACGCCTGCTGGTTCGCCGCCGCCTGCGACGGGCTGACACCGCGTTGCGCCTGATCCAGCGCGTGTTGCTGCACCTTCTGCTGATACGACTGCTCGTTGGCCGCGCGCTGCGGGGCCTCGGCTGCGCGCTGCGCCTGATCCAGCTGATGCTGGCGCTGCTTGTCCTCGTACTGTTGCTGGTTGCTGGCGTCCTGCGCCGCGCGCTGCGGGGCGTTGGCCTCGTCCTGGGCACGCTGCAGGGCTGCCTGCTGATCGCGCTGCTGCGCACGTGCCGTACGCTGTTCCTCGTCGAGCGCGAGCTGTTCCTTGCGGATTCCTGCCTGTACCGTGCGCATTCTGTCACGCGCCTTGTTGAGACAGTAGTTCACCAAAAACTTGCTATAACAATTGTGTTCGTCGACTGCGTAGTTATAGTTGTTCTCTTCGGTGCGATGGTTCAAGTCCGCTTGCCGCGCATCGAACCCGTTGCCCGGTGCCTCGCCCGTGGCGCCCTCCGCTCCCCTCGCTTTGGCATCCGATGCGCCGCTCGGGCCATTCAGCTGCCCGTCATCGGTGCGCAGCGTCGTGCCGGAGGCCGTGGAGCCCTCGACAGCAGCCGAACCGGCTGAACCCGCGGACGGCACGGTCGCCGCCGAGGGCGCCGATACCACCGGCTGATCCTGTGCCAACGCCGGTGCGGACACGGCGAAAGAGACGGCGGCAACGCCTAGCGCAGCGCAGGTGAACAGCGGCGCGGCCAGCGAGGCACAAAGCGAAGCAAGTGGAAAACGGGAGATCGGCAACGTCGTAGATGGGCAACGGAACATGCCCGAAATTCTATCACCCCGCGGTTGAGCCCTTTTGCATTTATGGCAAAATGCCCCGCTTCAGCAACCCGGCCGCAGCGCGCGCGTTCCGCGTGGCGCCACTCGCGGCCTCAGATCGAGTCCGGCAGGAACACCAAGACCCTATGACGGAAAACGTAGCACTCAAGATCGTACAGCGCATCGCCAGCGAACTCTCCGTCCAGCCGCGCCAGGTCGCGGCGGCGGTGCAACTCCTCGACGAAGGCGCGACTGTTCCGTTTATCGCGCGTTACCGTAAGGAAGTGACAGACAATCTCGACGACACGCAGCTGCGTAATCTCGAGGAACGTCTCCTGTATCTGCGCGAACTCGAAGACCGGCGCGCCTCGATCCTCGCGAGCATCGACGAACAGGGCAAGATGACGGACGAGTTGCGGACCGCCATCGAAGGTGCGGACAGCAAACAGGTGCTGGAAGACCTCTATCTGCCCTACAAGCCGAAACGCCGCACGCGCGCGCAGATCGCCCGCGAAGCGGGCCTCCAGCCCCTTGCTGACGCGCTGCTCGCCAATCCGCTGCTCGATCCGCAGACCGAAGCCGCCCAGTACGTCGACGCCGAAAAGGGCGTGGCCGACGTGAAAGCGGCACTGGACGGCGCGCGCGACATCCTCTCGGAGCAATTCGGCGAAACCGCCGACCTGCTCGGCAAGCTGCGCGAGTACCTGTTCAACCAGGGCGTGGTGTCGTCGAAAGTGGTGGAAGGCAAGGAAAGCTCGGAAGAAGAAAAATTCCGCGATTACTACGACTACTCGGAAACCATCAAGACGGTGCCGTCGCATCGCGCGCTCGCGCTATTTCGCGGCCGCAATGCCGGCGTGCTGATGGTCAAGCTGGGGCTTGGCGAAGAACTCGACGCGCAGGTGCCGCATCCGGGCGAAGCGCTGATTGCGCGCCACTTCGGCATCGCCAACCAGAACCGCCCGGCCGATAAATGGCTCGCCGACGTGTGCCGCTGGTGCTGGCGCGTGAAGGTGCAGCCGCACATCGAGAACGAGCTGCTGACCAATCTGCGCGAAGAAGCGGAGCATGAAGCGATTCGCGTGTTCGCCCGCAATCTGAAGGATCTGCTGCTGGCGGCGCCGGCAGGACCGAAGGCTGTGATCGGTCTCGATCCGGGCATGCGCACCGGCGTGAAGGTGGCGGTGGTCGATCGGACCGGCAAGGTGCTCGCCACCGACGTGATTTACCCGCACGAGCCGCGCCGCGACTGGGACGGTTCGATCGCCAAACTTGCGCGTATCTGCGCGCAAACGCAGGCTGAACTGATCAGCATCGGCAACGGCACGGCTTCGCGCGAAACCGACAAGCTGGCAAGCGAGCTGATCGCGCGCCATCCGGAGTTCAAGCTGCAGAAGATCGTTGTGTCCGAAGCCGGGGCTTCCGTGTATTCGGCCTCGGAACTGGCAGCGAAGGAATTCCCCGACATGGACGTGTCGCTGCGCGGCGCGGTGTCGATTGCGCGGCGTCTGCAGGATCCGCTCGCCGAACTCGTGAAGATCGAGCCGAAGGCCATCGGTGTCGGCCAGTATCAGCATGACGTGAACCAGCGTGAACTCGCGCGTTCGCTCGACGCGGTGGTCGAAGATTGCGTGAACGCGGTGGGCGTGGATGCGAATACGGCATCGGTGGCGCTGCTCGCGCGCGTGTCCGGATTGAACGCAACGCTCGCGCGCAATATCGTCGACTTCCGCGATGCCAACGGTCCGTTCCCTTCGCGCGAACATCTGCGCAAGGTGCCGCGTCTCGGCGATAAAACCTTTGAACAGGCCGCGGGCTTCCTGCGCATCAACAACGGCGAAAATCCGCTCGACCGTTCGTCGGTGCACCCGGAAGCGTATCCGGTGGTCGAGCGCATGCTCGCGAAGATCAACAAGCATGTCGGCGACGTGCTCGGTAATCGCGAGGCGCTGTCGGGCCTGTCGCCCGCCGAGTTCGTGGACGATCGCTTCGGTCTGCCGACCGTGCGCGACATCCTCGCCGAACTGGAAAAGCCGGGCCGCGATCCGCGTCCCGAGTTCAAGACTGCGACGTTCCGCGAAGGCGTCGAGAAGATCTCCGATCTGTCGCCGGGCATGGTGCTGGAAGGCGTCGTGACGAACGTCGCGGCCTTCGGTGCGTTCATCGATATCGGCGTGCACCAGGACGGCCTCGTCCACGTGTCGGCGATGTCGACGAAGTTCATCAAAGACCCGCACGAGGTCGTGAAGGCCGGCCAGATCGTCAAGGTCAAGGTGCTTGAAGTGGACGCGAAGCGTCAGCGCATTTCGCTGACCATGCGTCTTGCCGACGAGTTCGGTGCAACGGGTGCAGCGGGCGCCGCACAGCGCAGCGGTGGCGGCAGTGGCGGCCAGCAGGACCGTGGAGCCGGCAACCGGCCGGGCAGCAGCGGACGGGGCGCACCACAGCGCTCGCGTGAGCCTGAACCGTCAGGCGCGATGGCTGCAGCGTTCGCCAAGCTCAAGCGTTAAGGCGGCGCGCCGCAAGCGCCGCTAAACAAAAAGCCCACGCAGATCGCATCTGCGTGGGCTTTTTCATTGACCGCCCTGCCAGCAGAACAACCCCGGCAAGGACGGCATCGAAACTCAAATCTCGATCTTCGTCCCCAACTCCACCACACGATTGGCCGGGATACTGAAGAAATCGGTCGGCTTGGCCGCGTTCTGATGCATCCATGCGAACACCCGCTCGCGCCACACCGACATCCCTGGCAATTGTGTCGGCACAACCGTTTCCCGCGCGAGGAAGAACGACGTATCCATCAGTTCGAAGGTCATATCGTGCGTGCGGCCCACATCGGTCATCACCGCTTTCACGTCGGGCGTCTCGTTGAAACCGTATGCCGCCTTCACGAGGAACAGTCCCCCGCCGATCTCTTTGACCGTGACGCGATCCGCGTCTTCGACATAAGGAATATCGAGCGTCGCGAAAGTCAGGAAAATGGTGCGCTCATGCAGCACCTTGTTGTGCTTCAGGTTGTGCAGCAGACTCACCGGCACCAGCACATCGCTGCCCGTCAGATAGATGGCCGTGCCCGACACGCGATGCGGCGGATGCGCGAGCAAACCCTGCAGGAACGGCATCAACGGAATACCGTCGGCGGCCGTGCGTTCCTTGACGATCATCCTGCCCTTGAACCAGGTCATCAGCAGGAAAAACAGCAACGCGCCGATGCCCAACGGCAGCCAGCCGCCCTCCTCGACCTTCAGCAGATTCGCACCGAAGAAGCCGAGATCGACCACCATCAGGCCGCCGATAATCAGCGCGACCGCCAGCTTGTTCCACTTCCACACATTCACCATCACCACGCAGGCGAGGATCGTGGTGATCACCATCGTAGCCGTCACCGCGATACCGTACGCCGCCGCGAGATTGTCCGAGCTCTTGAAGGCCACCACGATGCACAGGATGATGAAGAGCAGCATCCAGTTCACCACTGGCACATAGATCTGTCCGATCGCGAGATCCGACGTATGCAGGATCTTCATGCGCGGCACATAGCCAAGCTGGATGGCCTGGCTCGTCAGTGAATAGGCGCCGGAAATCACCGCCTGCGAGGCGATCACGGTGGCCACCGTGGAGAGCACCACGAGCGGCAGCAGCGCCCAGTCGGGCGCAAGCAGGAAGAACGGGTTTTCGATGGCCTTGGGGTCGTGCATCAGCAGCGCGCCCTGGCCGAAGTAGTTCATCACCAGCGAAGGCATCACGAGACAGTACCAGGCCAGCCGGATCGGCTTGGCGCCGAAGTGGCCCATATCGGCGTACAGCGCTTCGGCGCCGGTCAGCACCAGCACTACCGAGCCGAGCACCACATACGCCTGCAGCACGTGCGCCGCCATGAACGAATAGGCATAGTACGGATTGAGCGCGCGGATGACGGCGGGCGCCTGCACGATATGCGCAAGGCCGAGCACACCGATCACCGCGAACCAGACCACCATGATCGGTCCGAACAGGCGCCCCACCATGGCCGTGCCGTGCCGCTGGATCCAGAACAGCACGATCAGGATAAGGATGGTGAGCGGCAACACCAGATGGGCCAGGTTAGGCGCTGCGATCTCCAGCCCTTCGACCGCGGAGATCACCGAGATGGCCGGCGTGATCACCGCATCGCCGTAGAACATGCAAGCGCCGAAGATGCCGAGCATTACGAGCAGCCCCGCGAGCTTCTTCTTTGGATCGACCGAGCGTAACGCCAACGCCATCAGCGCCAGCACACCGCCCTCGCCGTTGTTATCGGCGCGCATCACGAACAGCACGTACTTGATGCTGACGACGATCACGATCGCCCAGAACAGCAGCGAGATCACACCGAGGATGGATTGTTCGGTCAGCGGGATGCCATGCGCCGGGCTGAACGCCTCTTTCAGCGAATACAACGGACTCGTGCCGATGTCACCGAATACCACGCCGACCGCGGCCAGTGCGAGTGCAGGCAAAGGCTGTTTGTGCGCGTGATGGGTATCTGTCATAAACGCGAGGTATCCGTTCCTGAGCGGAAAAAAACGAGCGCTATTCTAAACTGACTGTAAGGTAGCGCCCCGGCCTGTTGTGCGTACACCACGTGGACAGCCCGCGAAGTTTAGCACCGTGCTACGAACCCGTCAGCCGCTTGTCATCGCGCTGTCAGGCGCTTTCTCATCAACCTGCGCGCGAAAAAAAACGGAGCCTAACCTGGCTCCGTTCTTGCTCATTCGCCGCATACGCCGGACAAGCCGGCGTCCATCACTGACCCGAGGATTCCTGCGCGGTACCGCGCTTGATCCAGGCGCCGAGATTATGCGGACGCACAGTGTCCCATTCCTCGAACGGCTGATGAATCCACGGATTGGTGGGCAGAAACTGCACGTGGTAGTCGGGCTTCACCTTCGAGCAGCCCTTGTACCAGAGCACCGCCGAGCGCACCGACGTAATGGCCGGATAGCGCTCTTTCAGATGCTGCTGCACGCGCGCCAGCGTCACGCCCGAATCGACGAGGTCGTCGACCAGCAGCACGTTGCCCGACAGCTCGCCGCGCGTCATCGTGATGTATTGGGCAATGTCGAGTTCGCCCTGCTCCGTGCCCGCGGCTTCACGGTACGAACTGGTGGCCAGGATCGCCAGCGGCAGATCGTAGATACGCGAGAGCTGATCGCCCACGCGCAGACCGCCGCGCGCGAGGCACAGGATCTTGTCGAACTTCCAGCCCGAATCGTGCACAGCGAGCGCCAGCAGTTCGATCAGGCGGTGATACTCGTCCCAGCCAACCCACAGGTTCTTGTCGTCATTGCGCGGGTCTTTCATCGCAATCATCGGTACACCCTGCGTCATGAGTTAAACCTTGAACGGATGACGAAGCAGAATCGTCTCGTCACGATCCGGGCCAGTTGAAACCATGTCGATCGGCACGCCAGCCACTTCCTGCACACGCGTCAGATAAGCACGCGCGTTGGCAGGCAGCTTGTCCCATTCCTTGATGCCGACCGTGCTTTCCTTCCAGCCGCCGAAAGTCTCGTACACCGGCACGCAACGCGCCACTTCCGTCGAACCGCGCGGCAGGATATCGCAGTCCTTGCCGTCGACCTTGTAGCCGACACACAGCTTCACTTCGTCGAGGCCATCGAGCACGTCGAGCTTGGTTATGCACAGGCCCGAGATGCCGTTGATCTGGATCGAGCGGCGCAGCGCAGCGGCGTCGAGCCAGCCAGTGCGGCGCGGACGGCCGGTGACCGAGCCGAACTCCTTGCCAACCGTAGCCAGCGTCAGACCGATCTGGTCCTGACGATCGACGTTATCCGCATCGTACAGTTCGCTCGGGAACGGGCCCGAACCGACACGCGTGCAATACGCCTTGGTGATGCCAAGCATGTAGTTCAGCTTTTGCGGACCGACGCCCGCGCCTGCGGCAGCCGCACCGGCCACGCAGTTGCTCGAGGTGACGAACGGATACGTGCCGTGGTCGATGTCGAGCAGCGTGCCTTGCGCGCCTTCGAACAGCAGGTTGTTGCCCTTGGCGTTTTCGTCGTAAAGGCGACGCGATACGTCCGTGACCATCGGCTTCAGACGGTCGGCGTAGCTCAGCATCGTATCGAGCGTTTGCTGGAAGTCGACCGCATCGACGCCCAGGTATTTCGTCAACACGAAGTTGTGGTAATCGAGATTTTCACGCAGACGTTCGGCGAAGCTTTCCGGATCGAACAGGTCTTGCACGCGCAAGCCGCGGCGCGCCACCTTGTCTTCGTAAGCCGGGCCGATGCCACGGCCGGTGGTGCCGATCTTGGCCGCGCCACGGCGCTTTTCGCGGCCCTGGTCGATGGCAACGTGATACGGCAGGATGAGGGTGGTGGCTTCGGAAATGAAGAGGCGCTTTTGCACATCAACGCCCGCGGATTCGAGCTCGCCAATTTCCTTGAACAGCGCTTCCGGCGACAACACGACGCCATTGCCGATGTAGCACGCCACGCCGGGATGCATGATGCCCGACGGAATCAGACGCAAGATGGTTTTCTTGCCGCCGATGATAAGCGTGTGACCGGCATTGTGACCGCCCTGGAAGCGAACGACGCCTTGAGCGTGGTCCGTCAGCCAGTCGACGATCTTGCCCTTGCCTTCATCACCCCATTGGGTTCCCACGACGACGACGTTACGTCCGGGGTTCACATTCGCAGCGCTGGCAGACATGTTGTTTCGTATGCTGGTTAAAAACGTATTCTACCTATGTTCGCGGAAGCTTCCGAATTTTTCCGTTTCCGCTCAACGGTATGGACGTTATCTTAGGTATATCGAAGTGATGCGGCGGCTCACCGCATCGATCGCTTTGCGTTCGTTCTGGCGAACGTTTTGCCGCTCAGGTTTCGCCGCTCAGGCGTGGGGTTCGACAACCCACGCGCCGTTGCGCTCGACCAACACGCGGTCGCAGGCAAATTCATCGAGCGCGTGGTCGTGACCCGGCAGCGCCTGGATCACCACTTCGCCCGCATCGCGCAATGCGGCCACACTGGCGCGCAGGGCGTCATCGTGCTGCCACGGCGCGAGAATCGCGCTGCTGCGCGCTTCGACCGGCGAGATACGCGCCACTTCACGCAGGTCGAGCGAAAAGCCGGTAGCCGCACGGGCCCGGCCATACGCCTGGCCGACGTGGTCGTAACGGCCACCACGCGCGACCGCGTTCGGCACACCGTCCACGTAGGCCGAAAACATCACGCCGCTGTGGTACGCATAGCCACGCAGGTCAGCGAGATCGATCATCACTTCCGCACCCTCGACCTGGCTGGCGAGGAACGCGAGATCGTCGAGTGCGCGGGCAATTTCCGGTGTGCCAGGCAGACGCTCGCGCGCTTCCTCCAGCACGGATGCGTCGCCATAGAGCGACGGCAACGCACGCAGCGCATCGCGAACTACCGGCGTAAGTTCAGTCGTCAATTCCGCCAGACGCGGCACGTCCTTGCCGGCGAGCGCTTCATAGAGCGATTCACCCAAAGCCTGCGCAGCCGGTTCGGCGTCGATCAGGGCCGCCAGCACGCCCGCATGGCACAGGTCCAGACGAACCTTCGCGAGACCCGCCAGACGCAGCGCGTCGAGCATCAACTGCTGGATCTCAAGGTCTGCTTCGAGCCCGGCGTGGCCGTAGATTTCCGCGCCGATCTGGATCTGTTCGCGCGTGGCATGCAGGCCACGCGGACGCGTGTGCAGAACGTTGCCGGCGTAACACAGGCGCGTCACGCCCTGACGGTTCAGCAGGTGCGCGTCGATGCGCGCCACCTGCGGCGTCATGTCGGCGCGCAGGCCCAGCGTGCGGCCCGACAACTGGTCGACCAGCTTGAAAGTGCGCAGATTGAGGTCGTGGCCCCCGCCCGTCAGCAGCGACTCGAGATACTCGAGCAGCGGCGGCATGACCATCTCGTAACCGTAGACGCGAAAACGGTCCAGCAGATGACGCCGCAACTCTTCGATCTTGCGGGCTTCCGACGGCAGCACGTCGGCAATATTCTCGGGAAGTAACCAGGTCGACATCGATACAGTCCTACGACGGTGAACACGGCGCCTCGCCGCGCCGGTAATTGAGAGTGAATGGCCAGCCGGGGCATGCGTACATGCATGCGGTGGCGGCGGCGCCGGCAGGCGACGCGCGCCCCGCGCCAAATCGCAACCCGAACCGCTCGCGCCTTCAGGTGACGATAAATAGCAGTATCAGCCCCAGCGCCATCACAATCAGTCCGCCAATGCGGATCTGCTGCGGCGGGCGTTCCGACATTTTACGGAACGTGTCGCGCCAGGCGCTCGGAAAAACGAAGGGGAACATCCCCTCGATGATCAGCATCAATGCGATCGCAAGCAATAACGAGCCGGCTATATCCATGCGAGTGGCGGTGCCGCGATACGTGTGCCGCGGCGCTCCAGTAATCAGTGTTTGCGCGCTGCCGCGGCGGCGTCCGGTGACATTTCACCGTCCGGGCTACGCATGAAGCGGAAAAACTCGCTGCTCGAATCGACCACAATCACGTCGTTCGGCTTGAAGGTGTTCCGGTAAGCCAGCATGCTCTGGTAGAACTGGTAGAACTGGGGATCGCGGCCATATGCGTCGGCGGCAATGGAGGCGGCCTTGCCGTCACCCTCGCCCTTGATCGTCTGCGCCTGCAGATACGCGTCCGCGAGCAATGCCTGCTGCCGGTTGGCCGCGTCGGCCTTGATCTGATCGGCCTCGGCCACGCCCTTGGCGCGCTCTGCGCTGGCCGCCTGCTCGCGCGCGGCGCTCATGCGCTTGTAGACCGAGTCAGCCATCGCAGCCGGGAAATCGATCCGGGCCAACTGGACGTCGATCACTTCCACGCCTAGCGACGCCGCCGCGGCGGACATGGCGCCACGCGCGTCGTCCGCAAGCGCCTGCTGTTTGGCCAGGGCGTCGGACAGCGTGACCTTTGCAAACGCATCGCCGAGCGCACTGCGCGACAACAAGGCGAGCCGGTCCGGCAACGTCTGTTCGTCGCCCTTGGTCTGGTCGAACAGCTTGAGCGGGTCGGTCACGCGATACTTGATCACGGAGTCGACCAGCAAGTCGGTTTTGTCAGACGTGACGAAGCGGTCTTCATCCGGCGTATCGAGCGTCTGGATCCGGCTGTCCACCAGCATCAGTGTTTGCAGCGGGGGCGGCAGCTTTGCATGCAGCCCCGGGCCGAGCAGTTCGGGAGTCGCGTCGCCGCGTCCGGACAGCACCGCCATATGACGCTGATCGACCACGAATACCGTCGACGACGCCGCAAACAGCAGAAGGACGATAACGACGATGAGCGCAATGATTCGATTCATGTTCGCTCGCCTCATTGGATGTCGTCTTCGCGACCGCGGCTGCGGAACGCGTCGCGCGAGCGCAGCGGATCGCTGGCAGCGTCGGCCTCGCTGGCCGAGCTCGCTGCCGCGGCGGCCGAGGCCGCTGCAGCAGGTGCGGGGGTATTGCTCGCGGCCTGGCTATCCTGCGTGCCCTGGGCTCCCTGAGTACTTTGCGCACCCTGGTTCAGGCCGACGGCGGAACCGGCCGAGCTGCCGGAAGCAGCGCTCGCCGCAGCAGCATCGGCAGCATGCTGACGGGTGGCCTCGACCAGCTTGTCGAGCGGCAGGTACATCACGTTGTTACCGGCTTTGCTGTCGACAAATACCTTCGTCGAATTCGAATAGATATGCTGCATGGTGTCCAGGTACATGCGCTCACGGATCACCGCCGGCGCTTTTGAATACTGCTCGTAGACCTGCTTGAAGCGCTCGGCATCGCCTTGCGCCTGCGCCACCACCTGGTCGCTGTAGGTCTTGGCCTGGTCGACGAGGCGCGCCGCGTCAGCCTGCGCATGCGGCAACAGGTCGTTGGCATACGCCTGAGCATCGGCCCTGGCGCGTTCACGGTCCTGATGCGCTTTCGCTGCGTCGTCGAATGCGGCCTGCACCTGCTCAGGCGCCTGCACACCTTGAATCGTCACACCGGTCACGACGAGACCGGTCTGCGATTCGTCCAGGGAATGCTGGATCGCATCGGTGAGTTGCTGGCGAATTGCTTCGCGATCCTGATAGAGAATATCGTCGGTGCTGCGCGCGCCGACAATGCTGCGCACGGCCGCCTGCGCAGCGAGCGTCACGCTCTGGTCGGGGTCGACACTGCGGAACAGATAGTCCGTCGCGCTACGCACCTGGTACTGCACGGCAAAACGCACATCGACGATGTCTGCGTCATGCGTGAGCATCGCGGCGTCCTTGACGTTCGCCATACGCACGATATTGTTGCGGCCAATCTCCACCGAACGCACGTCGCCGACATTGACGAGCTCGTGCGCTTCGAACGGATACGGCAGACGCCAGTGCACGCCCGGCGCCGCGGTATAGCGATACTTGCCGAACTGGGTTACGACGCCGGCCTGGCCGTCCTGCACCACGAACACACCGCTGCCGAGATAAATGGCGATCAGCACGCCGATGACGATACCGACACCGATACGCGCACCGCGCCCATTGTCAGGGCGGCCTGCGCCGCCACCCGTGCCCTTGCGGCCGAACATGCTGCTCAGGCGGCGATTGAAATCGCGCCACATCTCGTCGAGATCGGGCGGACCGTCGCCATCCTTGCCGTTCTGCGGACGCTTCGGGTCGTTCGGACGTTGCCGGTCGCCATTGCCGTCACCCCGGCCCCAGCGCGGATCGTTCATCGAAAGAGTGGCGCGCAGGCGCAGCCAGATACTCCGCACGTTGTAATCGTTCACCTGTGTTCGTTCACCAGAGTAGACAGCGGGTCAGTGCAATTTGGAACGGGTCAGTGCCCGAGTTCGGGGACCTTGCGGTCGTCACGTGATTCTGCAGGCCAGCCTTCTTCCGGCGCTTGTGGCGCGTTTGGCTCTGCATGCTGCACGTCGGGAAGAGTGTCGGCAGCCGCGATTTCGGCGATGGCAGCGCGCAGTGTCTCCAGTCCCTGCCCGGTTCGCGCGCTCAAAAAGACGCGCGAAATATTACCATACTCATCCCGCTCAACCGTGTCGCCTCGGGCCGCCAGCTCGGGCACGGCGTCGATCTTGTTGAACACCAGCACCTGGCGGATCGTGTCGGCACCGATTTCGTGCAACACCTCGTTGACCTGATCGATCTGGTCGAGGCGCACGGCGCTAGATGCATCCACGACGTGCAGCAGCAGATCGGCGTGAATCGTTTCTTCCAGCGTGGCGCGAAACGCTGCCACCAGCTGGTGAGGCAACTCGCGGATAAAGCCGACCGTATCGGACACCACCACCTGCCCCACCTCGTCGCCGAGATAGACGCGCCGCGAGGTCGTGTCGAGCGTGGCGAACAACTGGTCCGCCGCATACGCCTGCGCCTTCGTGAGCGCATTGAACAGCGTGGACTTGCCCGCGTTCGTATAGCCGACCAGCGACACCGACATCGTGCGGTTGCGCTCGCGGGCGCGCCGCTGCGTGCCGTGCTGGCGGCGCAGTTTTTCGAGCCGCGTCTTCAACGCCTTGATGCGCTCGCCGATCAGCCGGCGGTCGGTTTCAAGCTGCGTTTCACCCGGACCGCGCAAACCGATACCGCCTTTTTGCCGCTCCAGGTGGGTCCATGCGCGGATCAGCCGCGTGGACAGGTACTGCAATTGTGCGAGCTCGACCTGCAGCTTGCCTTCATGGCTGCGGGCGCGCTGCGCAAAAATATCGAGAATCAGACTCGTGCGGTCGATCACGCGCCTGTTAAGCGCCTGCTCCAGATTACGTTGCTGGGCCGGCGCAAGCGCGTGATTGAAGATGACGAGTTCAATGTCGTTCGCCTCGCACGCAAGACGCAGTTCTTCCGCCTTGCCGCTGCCGACAAACATTTTGGCATCGGGGCTGGAGCGGCGTCCGGTGAGAGTAACGAGGGGAGTCGCGCCCGCGCTTTGCGCGAGCAGGCTGAGTTCTTCGAGACTGGCTTCGAAATCGATCTTACCGAAGTCGATGCCGACAAGCGCTGCGTTGGTCAAATTGGAGGGTATCAAAATGAAGCGGCCGGGAGAGATCGCCAACGGGCGACACTACGCCGGCCGCGACGAGAGGTTAGGACTGTTCGGAATCCGGGTGGAAATTTACCGGGCGGGCAGGCACGACAGTGGAAATGGCGTGCTTGTAGACCATCTGGGTAACCGTATTCCGGAGCAACACGACGTACTGGTCGAACGATTCGATGTTCCCTTGAAGCTTGATGCCGTTGACCAGATAGATCGACACCGGCACATGCTCTTTACGCAGTGCGTTCAAAAACGGGTCTTGTAACAATTGCCCTTTGTTGCTCATAGCAAACTCCGTATTTTTTTGCAGGTTGACTAAATTGACGACGAAGAAAAAGAAATCCGCCGTCAACCGCTACACTATAGCCGATTTTCGTTTTTGCGCGAGTGACCTGGCCATCCGGCCAAACCCAACACACACGCGGGTTTCAGCCTTTGTCCGCGTAAGGGTTCGTCGACGATCTGAACTCTATGCGCAATGGAGTCCCAGTCAGCCCGAAAGTTTCCCTGAAGCGATTTTCGAGGTAGCGTTTATACGTTTCCGTGATCGCGTCGAGCGCATTGCCGTGAATCACGATAATTGGCGGGTTTTGGCCTCCCTGGTGCGCATAACGCAGCTTCGGACGAACCGGACCCCGCCGGCGCGGCTGCTGGAATTCGACTGCGTCGATCAGTGCGCGCGTCAATTTCGGTGTCGGCAGCTTGGACATGGCCGCCGCATAGGCGTCGTCAACCGAGCGCATCAACGGCCCAATCCCCGACTTTTCGGCCGCTGAAATAAAGTGAAATTTCGCAAAGTCGAGAAATTTTAGTTTGCGCTCCAGATCCGCTTTGGTGCGCTCGCGCACATGCGAGTCGAGACCATCCCATTTGTTTACGCCAACAACTAGCGCGCGGCCCTGCTCCACCACGAAACCGGCAATGTGCGCATCCTGGTCGGAGATGTCCTGACGGGCGTCGAGCAGCAGGATCACGACGTTCGCGTCCGAAATGGACTGCAGTGTCTTCACCACCGAGAACTTTTCGATGGCTTCGAACACCTTGCCGCGACGGCGCAGGCCAGCGGTGTCGATCAGCGTGTAGGGCTTGCCCTGACGCTCGAAATCCACGTAGATCGAATCGCGCGTGGTGCCGGGCATGTCGAACGCAATCACGCGCTCCTCGCCGACGAGCGCGTTGATCAGCGTCGACTTGCCGACGTTCGGACGGCCCACGATGGCGATCTTGATGCCGCGCGCAGCCTTTTCCTCGTCGCTCTCTTCCGGTTGCCCCGCGTATGCGACTTCCAGCGCATCGTTGATCATCTCGGTCACGCCGTCGCCGTGCGCCGCCGAAATGGCGCGCGGATCGCCGAGCCCGAGTTCGTAGAAGTCCGCGGCGACCGCGCTGTACTTCATCCCCTCGGCCTTGTTGACGACGAGGAAAATCGGCCGGCCAACCTTGCGCAAATAGTCGGCAATCGACTTGTCCTGTGGCGCGAGACCATTGCGGCCGTCAACAATGAACACGACGATGTCCGATTCTTCAACTGCCTGACGGGTCTGGCGCGCCATCTCATGGAGGATGCCGTCTTTGGCGACCGGTTCGAAACCGCCGGTGTCCACCACGAGGTACGGGCGCTCGCCGGTGCGGCCTTCGCCGTAGTGGCGATCGCGTGTGAGACCCGGCAGGTCGGCAACGAGCGCATCACGCGAGCGCGTGAGACGGTTGAATAGCGTGGATTTCCCCACATTGGGGCGCCCCACAAGGGCAATTACGGGTTTCATCAGATGTTGTTCACGGTGAAACGCGAGGCCGGGATCGATCACCCCGCGCGCGACGCCATGCGGCCGCGTCGCGGCTGCGTTTGACGCAAATTATCACGAATTCGGCCGGCCCCGGACGTGCGGCAAATATGCCCGTCCAGGCGGACGTTGGGCTGGCTATATGGGCGGCGCCGCAGCGCCGCCGGGTTCCAGGTGTTGCGGACGGCTCCGCTTTCGCACCCGCGGCAAGCCTATGCCGCCGCAAACCCACGAAGCGGACGGTGACGTGCACCGCCCTGGATACAACTAAAAACGCGCGCGGCCGGCTAAGCCGGCCTGCGCGCGGTACCGCGTAAGCCTCTCGCCGCGTTTAGCGCGGACGGAAGCCGTAGATGTCGCCGTCGTGCGTCTGGACGACGAGCGTTTCGCCCGCCACCACCGGCGCGGCGGTAATCGCTGTGCCATCGGTCGGCATCCGTGCGACGAGCGTACCGTCGTCACGTGAGAGGAAATGCACGAAACCCTGGTAATCGCCCATCACCGCGGCGTGACCCAGCAGGAACGGCACACTCAGTTCGCGGTTCTTCAGCTTGTCGTTGGTCCACAACTGCTTGCCGCTCGTCGCGTCGAACGCGTTGACGACCGACCAGTCGTCTGCACCGACCACCGTCGATTCGTCCTGCGCAATACCGCTCGTGCTCGAGAACGCCTTTTCCCACAACGGACGGCCCGAGTTCGCGTCGAAACAGCCAACCTGCCCCTGGAACGTCACGGCACAGGTTTGCGCGTCGACCAGCGTGGGCGGCCCGGTCACGTCATTGATCCGCTCGACTTCCGTCACGCCCTTCGGATAGGACACCGGCGTTTCCCAGAAGGTATCGCCCGTCTGCACATTGATCGCTGCGAACGTGCCGCCGGGGAAGCCGGCCAGCACCGCCTGGCCACCCGCGAACGTCATGCCTGCCGACACGCGCAGATTGAGCGGCACCGCGCGGTTGCGGTATACCCACTTCTGTTCACCGGTTTGCGCGTTGAACGCCGTGATCTGGCCGTCCACCGTGCGCACCACCACAAAGCCGTTACCCACCAGCGGCGGCGAAATGATTTCGCCCGGCGCCGTGTTCTTCCACAACTGCTTGCCGCTCTCGTCGAGCACGTACACCTGGCCCTTGAGCGCGCCGACCGCAGTCAGCGTTCCGTCGCTGCCGACACCTGCCGACAGGTCGCTGCCGATCTTGATACGCCAGACATCCTTGCCGGTCTGCGCGTCGATCTTCGCGACCGAGCCGTTCGCGCCTGCGGCGTACACGAAGTTGCCGACCGCCACCGGCGAGAACAGATAGCGCCCTGCCTTACCGACACTGGCCTTCCAGACCTGCTGCACGTTCAGCACGGGTTTGAACTCGGTGAGCGGCGTCGGCACGCGGCGCTCGTCCTTTGTGGATGAGCAAGCCGTCATCATGAGCACGGTCATCGCACAGGCAACGGGCACAGCGTAGCGTTTCAGCAGATTCATCGGTTGACGTTGCATTTAGGGAGATTGATCAAATGGGACTGGTTGGGCGTCATGCGACGTTCAACCGCCCAGCGCGTCCAGCTTGAACTGGATCAGCTGGCGCGAGGATGTATCGGACTTCGGCAGCGAATCGAGCGCGAGCTGATAGGCCGTACGTGCATCGGCACGCTTGCCCTGAGCTGCGAGCAGGTCGCCACGGCCATTCGCCACGACGCCCTTGAACGCGTCGGATTGCGGTTCGGCGAGCAGCGCCAGACCCTGGTCGTAAGCCTTGTCGTCGAGCAGCAGGGAAGCCAGACGCAGCTTCGCGATCTGCTTGAATTCGTCGTCCTTGGCATGGTCGACGGTCCATTGCAACTGCGCCTTCGCACCGGCTTCGTCGCCGGCTGCGTAGAGCGCCTTGGCCGCGGCCAGCGCGGTCATCTGCGCATATGCGGTGCCGCCGAACTTGTCTTCCATGTCGCCGGCCACACGGGCCACCTGGGCCTTGTCGCCGGCCGTCACAGCCTGTTGCACCTGGTCGTACAGCACGGCGGCTTCTGCAGCCTGATGCCGCTGCCAGTAGTTCCAGCCGTTCCAGCCAGCGGACGCAAGCAGTGCCACCAGCACGATCCACGTCGTGGAATTGCCCCACTGGGCCCACCAGGCCTTCAGACCTTCAATTGATTCTTGTTCGTCGTGGTAACTCATCGCCAGGCGATCCCTTCTCTTTTATTACCTTGTATGTGTCGAACCGCATGGCCGACGACATCGCAATCAGTCGTCGCCGTCTTCGGCGGATGCAACCATCGCATTGATTAGAAATTCGGTCAAGTCTTCGGCCGGCACGTTGTGTTGCTCGCTCTTACCACCGTCCTGACCCGCATTGCGCAGCGGCTTCACACCTACCGTGCCGCTGGCGATCTCGTCTTCGCCGAGAATCACTGCGAAGGCCGCGCCGCTTGCATCGGCACGCTTCATCTGCGACTTGAAGCTCGCCGTCTGGCCATCCGCACTGCAGTGCAGGATGACGTCGAGACCGGTGTCGCGCAGCCGCTCGGCGATGATGAAGGCCTGCTCGCGCGCCGTGTCGCCCTGATGGACCACATACACATCGCAACCTTCGTCCTCCGGCACGAGGTTCTCTTCCTTCAGAAGCTCGAGTATGCGCTCGACGCCCATGGCCCAACCGCAAGCGGCCGTCGGCTTGCCGCCGAGCTGCTCGATCAGCGGATCGTAGCGACCGCCGGCGGCCACGGTGCCCTGCGCGCCAAGCTTGTCCGTCACCCATTCGAACACGGTCAGATTGTAGTAATCGAGACCACGCACGAGACGCGGGTTGATCTTGAACGGCAGATTGTTCGACTTCAGGATGCGTTGCAGTCCTTCGAAATGCGCGCGCGACGCATCACCGAGAAAATCGATCAGCTTCGGTGCGTTCTGCGCGACTTCCTGCATGGCCGGGTTCTTCGTATCCAGCACGCGCAGCGGGTTCGTGTAGAGGCGGCGCTTCGCTTCTTCGTCGAGCACGTCCATGTGCTTTTCGAGGTACGCGATCAATTCGACGCGATGTGCCGCGCGTTCTTCCGCGAGCCCGAGCGAATTGATTTCGAGGCGAATCCCGGTCAGGCCGAGGTCATCCCACAAACGCTGGCACATCATGATGATTTCAGCGTCGGCATCTGGACCCGCAAAACCCAACGCCTCGACACCCACCTGATGGAACTGGCGATAACGGCCGCGCTGCGGACGCTCGTGGCGAAACATCGGACCGACGTACCACAAGCGCTTTGGACCGTCGTACAGCATGTTGTGTTCAATCGAAGCGCGCACGACGGCAGCGGTATTTTCCGGACGCATCGTGAGATTTTCACCGTTCAGCGCATCGGTAAAGCTGTACATCTCCTTCTCGACGATGTCCGTCACCTCGCCGATACCGCGCGTAAACAGTTGCGTATGCTCGACGATCGGTGTGCGAATGTTCTGGTATCCGTAAGAACGGAGCATCGACTTGACGGTCGTTTCGAAAAACTCCCACAACCCTGCTTCCTGCGGGAGGATGTCGTTCATGCCCTTCACACCGGACAATTTCTCGAGCTTTTTCTTCTGTTCAGTCATCTGTATTCGCTTGATACTTCTCAGTTGAGCGCGGTCGCGCGGCCGTAAGTACGCTCGACGTAATCGCTCACGATTTGCTGGAATTCTTCGGCGATGTGCTCGCCACGCAGCGTCTTCACTTTCTCGCCGTCGATGAACACCGGTGCAGCCGGATTCTCACCCGAGCCCGGCAGGCTGATGCCGATGTTGGCCTGCTTCGACTCGCCCGGGCCATTCACGATGCAGCCCATCACCGCGACGTGCATCTTCTCGACGCCAGGATACTGGTCGCGCCATACCGGCATCTGCAGACGCAGATAGGTCTGGATCTGCGAGGCGAGTTCCTGGAACAGCGTGCTGGTGGTGCGGCCGCAGCCGGGGCAGGCGATGACCATCGGCGTGAACGAGCGCAGGCCCATGGTCTGCAGGATTTCCTGGCCGACGATCACTTCGCCGGTACGCGGGCCACCCGGTTCCGGCGTCAGCGAGATACGGATCGTGTCGCCGATACCCTGTTGCAGCAGCACCGACAGCGCGGCCGTCGACGCCACGATGCCCTTCGATCCCATGCCGGCTTCGGTCAGGCCCAGGTGCAGCGCGAATTCGCAGCGGCGCGCGAGTTCGCGATACACGGCGATCAGATCCTGCACGCCGCTTACCTTGCACGACAAGATGATCTTGTTGCGCGCCAGGCCCAGTTCCACGGCGCGCTCGGCCGAGCCGATCGCCGACTGGATCAGCGCTTCGTACATCACGCTCTGCGCTTCCCACGGCGTGGAACGCGCGGCGTTTTCGTCCATCATCTTCGCGAGCAGGTCCTGATCCAGACTGCCCCAGTTGACGCCAATACGCACCGGCTTGTCGTACTGGATGGCAGCTTCGATCATCTGCGCGAACTGCGTGTCGCGCTTCGCGCCGTGGCCGACGTTGCCCGGATTGATCCGGTACTTCGACAGTGCCTCCGCACACGCGGGGTAATCGCGCAGCAGCAGGTGACCGTTGTAATGAAAGTCGCCGACGAGCGGCACCGACACGCCCATGCGGTCGAGCTGATCGCGCACGGCCGGCACGGCCGCTGCCGCCTCCGGCGTATTGACCGTGATGCGTACCAGTTCCGAACCGGCCTGCGCCAGTTCCTTGACCTGAATGGCCGTGCCGATCGCATCCGCGGTATCGGTGTTGGTCATCGACTGGACGCGCACCGGTGCGTCGCCACCGATCGTCACGAGATTGCCGGCCCAACGGACGTCGACCGCGTGCGACGAACGACGCGGTGCATGACCGCCGAACACCGGCTCGTTCGAAGAAATCTGACTGCTGCTTTGGGATTGAGCTTCGGAGTACATCGAAAAACCCATTTACGCCGCATGCGCCACGCAACACGCACGCCGCACGAATTGAAAAAGCGCCGCGAGCCACGAGGGCCGCGGCGCGCACCTTATCAAGGCAGCGTCATGCGCGCCACATTGCCTTTGGCGGATGCATATTTCGCGGGGTCGACCGGTTGACCGTCGAGCGTCATCGAATCGAGCCCTGCCTTGTTACCGACCGTGACCTTGAAAGGTCCAACGCCGGAAATTTCCTTGCTGTCGCCTGCGTGCACGAGGCCGGAGAACAACTCCTTGCCGTCGCTCTGCCGCACGCTGAACCAGCTATCCTGGGTGACGCGCAGCGCCACAACCGACTCGCCCGCCGCAGCCTGTACAGCATCGGACGCGCCGTTGGCCGTCGTCGCTACCACCGGTGCGCTGGCGGCCTTCGTCGCGGCCTGGGCCTGTGATGCTGCCTTCGGAGCCGCCGGGGTCGCCACAGCCGGCGCCGCCGCGCTCGCGCCGTCAGCCATCGGCAACGGCGTCGGCATCTGCACGGCCGACGCTGCGTTATCCGTTGCTGCCGCCTGGTTTTGATCCGGCGCCGACGCGGCGGGTGCCGCCTCGTCCGCCACGGCTTCGGAGCCCGCCGCCTGCCCTTGCGCCACTGCGCCCGACGCGCCGTTTGCGTTGTTACCCGCCGCGCTATTGGCCGTGGCCCGCAAGCGCGCCAGCCATGCTGACGAATCGCCGCCGTTCGTATGCCACATGCCCAATGCGATGACCGCGACGATCACCGCTGCGATTCCCCACAGCCACGAGCGATGCTTCTGACCGCCACTGCTGCCGCCCAGCGACAGCGAAACCCGGCCACGCGGCAGATCGCGTCCCGACGACGCGGGCATCGACAGATCCGGCGCAGGCACGCCCTTTTCGCGGCGCAACGCCTGCGTGAAAGGTGCCGGATCGGCGCCGAGCATCTTGGCGTAGCTACGCACCACGCCGAGCGCGAAGGTCGTATCCGGCAACTGGCTGATATCGCCCGCCTCGAGCGCGCGCAGTTTCGCCGACGACACCTTCAGCCTGGCCGACACGTCGTCGATCGACCAGTTCTTCGATTCGCGGAGCTGCGTCAGTCGCGCTCCCACCGCCATCAGCGAGTCCAACCCCGTCTGCACAGCAGGCTGCACCACGGCTGCGCGCGTGGCTGCCGGCGCCGGATGGCCCGTGTCGGTCCCTGTATCCTGCGGGTGCGGGTGCTGCGGCTCACTCATCCCAAATCCTTTCGCGTCGATTCTTTTTCACTCGTGCGAGAACCGCCGGGCAGCATGCCTCGGGCCAGTTACGCAGACCGTTTATAACAAAATGTGCGGCCTCATGTGCCGCTTCCGATCGCTTCTGCAAACTTTCTTTTCAATTCCATGCGGCACAGCGGGTTTTTTAGCGACTCGCAGCTTCGCGATTCGCGCTCCCCGCCGCCGTGCTCACACTGCGCGGACCTCGATCACCCTGGCCGCCTTGCCGCTACGTTCAGCGAGGCGCGTTCGATCCTGCACCGCCCCCGCCAATTGACCGCACGCCGCGTCGATGTCGTCACCGCGCGTCTTGCGGATCGTGGTAACAACGCCCGCATCCATCAGCACTTGCGCAAACCGCTTGATCTGTTCCGGCTTCGAGCGAAGCAGCCCGGACTCCGGGAACGGATTGAACGGAATCAGGTTAAATTTGCACGGCACGTCGCGCGTCACGGCGAGCAGCTCGCGCGCCTGCGCCTCGCTGTCGTTGACGCCGTCGAGCATGCAGTATTCAAACGTAATGAAATCGCGCGGCGCAACTTTCAGATAGCGCTGACAGGCGGCCATCAGTTCACGCAGCGGATATTTCTTGTTGAGCGGCACCAGCATGTCGCGCAACGGATCCGTAGGCGCATGCAGCGAAACCGCCAGCGCCACCGGCAGATCCGCGCCGAGCCGGTCCATCATGGGCACGACACCCGAGGTGGACAACGTGACACGCCGGCGCGACAGGCCGTACGCGTTGTCGTCGAGCATCAGGCGCATGGCCGGCACCACTGCGTCGTAATTCAGGAGCGGCTCGCCCATGCCCATCATCACGACGTTCGTGACGACCCGCTCGCCCTTGCCGTCGCCTCCCACCGCCCGGCCACCGGCCGCGCCGCGCGACGCGCGCAGCGCAAATTCAGCCATGCGGAGCTGGCCGATGATTTCGGCTGTGGTGAGATTGCGTGAGAAACCTTGTTTGCCAGTGGAACAGAACCGGCAGTTGACCGCGCACCCGGCCTGCGACGACACGCACAGCGTGCCGCGCGTTTCTTCGGGGATGTAGACGGTTTCGACCGCGTTGCTGTTACCGACGTCGACCAGCCACTTGCGTGTGCCGTCGCTGGAGATGTGGTCGCTGACGATGCCGGGCATCGCGATCGTGGCACGACCTTTGAGCTTTTCGCGCAACGACTTCGCGAGATCGGTCATGCCGTCGAAGTTTGCAGCGTTGTACTGGTGGATCCAGCGCTGCAATTGTTTGGCGCGAAACGGCTTCTCGCCCAGGCTGTCGCAATACGCGACGAGCCCCTGGGCGTCGAGATCGAGAAGGTTGACGGTTGGACTACTCGTCATATCGAATCCTGCCATTTCAGTGCGAGACTTTCCGTTCATGCAACAAGCTGCATGAACGCATGTGCCGTTCGCGCCCGTTCCTGCTGCTTTACCTTACTACTTCGCGGAGCGCTTAGCGCGAGTAAACGTTGACTTCCGGGAAGAAGAACGCGATCTCGACCTTGGCCGTCTCCGGAGCATCCGAACCGTGCACGGCGTTCGCATCGATGCTGTCAGCGAAGTCAGCGCGGATAGTGCCCTTTTCTGCCTTCTTCGGGTCCGTCGCGCCCATCAGGTCGCGATGCTTCAGAATAGCGTTTTCGCCTTCGAGCGCCTGCACGACCACCGGGCCCGAAATCATGAAGTCAACGAGGTCCTTGAAGAACGGACGTGCAGCGTGCACAGCGTAGAACTTCTCTGCATCAGCACGCGACAGATGGACCATGCGCGAAGCGATGATCTTCAGTCCAGCGTTTTCGAAACGGCTGTAGATCTGCCCGATCACGTTCTTTGCCACTGCGTCCGGCTTGATAATCGACAGGGTGCGTTCGATCGCCATAAAAACTCCAGAAAATTAAGAGGTTACAGATTCAAATGAATCCGCTATTGTAGCATGTTCCCATGTATGATTGCGATTGAACCCTTACGGTATTGAAAGACTCCAACGGGGAGTCGGTATTTATCTTAAGAGGACCGCGCGGGCTATTGAAACTCCCTGCCACGGCGCTAATCTTAGGGTTGTACAGATCAAGCGACCGGCCGCAAACTTGCTGGCCGGCGCTGCAAAACCACGGCGAGTTAATGCGCCTGACGCAAGGAGAAACCATGAACGAACATCCCTATAGTTTCGGCCGCAACGGCGCTGTCGCCACGGCTGAATCCCGCAACCGCGTGCTACGCAACGTCTACTGGCTGCTGGCGCTGTCCATGGTGCCGACGGTGCTGGGGGCGTACGTTGGCGTCGTCACCGGTTTCTCGCTGTTCGCGGCCACTAGCCCGGCCATGAGCATGCTGGCGTTCTTCGCCATTGCTTTCGGCTTCATGTTCGCCATCCAGCGCACCAAAGACAGCGCAGCCGGCGTATTCGTGCTGCTCGGCTTCACGTTCTTCATGGGCCTGATGCTTTCGCGCATGCTGAGCTTCATCCTCGGCTTCTCGAACGGCCCGTCGCTGATCATGCTCGCGTTTGGTGGCACGGGTGTGATCTTCGCAGCAATGGCAACTGTCGCCACGGTCAGCAAGCGTGACTTTTCGGGTCTCGGCAAGTGGCTGTTCGTGGGTGTGATCGTGCTGCTGCTGGCGATGGTCGCCAACATGTTTCTGCACCTGACGGCGCTCATGCTGACCGTGTCGGTCATGGCCATCGTGATCTTCTCGGCCTACATGTTGTTCGACATCCAGCGCGTGGTGCGCGGCGGCGAGACGAACTACATCACCGCTACGCTGGCAATTTATCTGGACCTGTATAACGTTTTCGTGAATCTGCTGGCGCTGCTGGGTATCTTCGGCGGCAACCGTAATTAAGCGTAACGTGCACGCGCAACTAGGCGCGGCGCGGTAAGCGCGACCCAGACGAGTGGTCCGCAAGCCTGAGAGGCAGAAGCCGTAACCAGCAGTAATAGACGTAAAGCTCGGTTTTACGAGTCGCATGAAAAACGCCCATGACCTTTGACCGTCATGGGCGTTTTCTTTTGGGCGCCCGCTCTGGCTTGCAGGTATGCGACGATGCACAGGCCCGGAATCGGTGAATCAAAGGCTCAGCCAGTCGAAGCCGTCATCCTGCGAGGCCACCACTACCTCGACCGCCGCCGCGCCGAGCACGCCCGCCATAGCAGCTTGCGCGAGTGCCGGCGTATTGTTCTGCTGGCTCAGATGCGCCGCGATCAGATGACGCAAGCGCGAGCGATCGAGCGAGGCGAGAATTTCTGCCGCCGCTTCGTTGTTCAGGTGGCCATGGTTGCCGCCAATACGCGCCTTCAGCGATTGCGGATAGCGGCTCGCCGCCAGCATGCGCACGTCGTGATTGCATTCGAGCACCAGCGCGTCGCATCCGCTCAGCACGGCACTGATATGCGGCGTCGACGTGCCGACGTCGGTCAGCACGCCCAGCCGGTTCGCGCCGTCCGACAGGACATATTGCAAAGGTTCGCGGGCATCGTGCGGAACGGTATAGGGCAGCACGCTCAGGTCGCCGATCGCAACAGCCTCGTCGCCCCACAACACATGCAGGTCGACCTCAGCCTCGTCGGCGCCCACAGCGCGCGCCGTGCCCCAGCTCATGTGCAGCGGAATCGACCACTTGCGGGCCAGCGTCAAGGCGCTGCCGATGTGGTCGCTATGCTCGTGAGTAATCAGAATGGCGTCGAGAGATTCGACGCCCAACCCGAGACGCGCTAACCGGCGTTCGAGTTCTTTTGCCGAGAAGCCGCAGTCGAGCAATACGCGCGTGGTGGTTGTGCCGCTTTGCACTTCCACCAGCAAGGCATTGCCTTCACTGCCGCTTCCCAGGCTGGCGAACCGCACGGTTCGTCTTAGTTCAGCTGCGCATGCAGCAGCGAAACAATGTGCTGCGCGTCCGACGAGGTATCCACCTGACCGTTGGCGTCGACCACCGCCACCTGCGTCAGCGCATCGCCCTTCGGCCGCACGTTGACGAGGAATTCCGGTGCCGGCTTGTTCGAACCGCCGCTGAACAGCTTGCCGAAGAGACCTTCCTTCTTCAGCTCCTGCGCCGCGTCTGAATAGCGCACGTAGTAAATGCCCTTCTGGCGATCGCGGTTGTCCACGGCGAAGTTTGTACGGTCAAGCGCAAGGCCCACACGCAGCCACGCGCTGTCGAAAGATTCCTGCAGGTCGAGGGTTGCACCGCCAGCGGCCATGTCCACGGTAACCGGCGCGGTAGCCGGACGGGCGTCCGTCAGCAGCTGCTTCGACTGCGCATCGGTCAGGCCGAATTTCTGCATCAGCTTGGCAAGGAACAGCGCTTCCAGCACCGGATTGCGCGGACGCTCCACCCAGCGCGACGACGTCTTGTCCTGTCCGGTCAGCATTTCTTCCATCGCGCTATGCGTGATCGAAATATCCGTGGCGCCGTCCGGGCCGTGCGACACCAGGGTGCGGAAGCTGTCGCGGGTACCCGACGAGTAAGCGAAATCGACCAGCTTGCCGATCGACTTGCGGAACCAGTCGTCCGGGATGTTGGCGCGGTTCTCGGCCCAGTCGGTCGACATGATGCCGGTGTTCGGCGTATCGCTCTTCAGCGCAAAGCCGTTTTCCTGCCAGAAATCCTCGATCTGCGGCCACAACTGCTCCGGCGTCCGGCCGTCGACAACCAGCCAGCGGTGATCGCCGTCGCGCTCGATGTGCATGCCGAGCGGGTCCTGCGCGCTCGGTACGCCTTCGACCGAATTGCCGGCGCTCGTGGCCACGCGCGTCGGTGCGCCGCCAAGCGCCAGGTTGGCCGGCGGGGCGACGTACTTCTGCTGGGTCTGCTGGGCCTGCAGATCGCTCGGCACGTTCAGCGGTGGGGCCGTGCCTGCGCCCTTGTAGTTGACGCGATCGGACGCAAACCAGTCGTTCAGCGTGTCACAGCCGGCGAGCGTCACCAGGGCAAGCGCCAGCGCCGCCATGCGGGTTGCGTGGAGGGAAAGTGCGGAACGTTTCATGAGGTCCTTCGTGAAGCTGGAACGCGGTGCCTGGTTCAATGCCGGGAACGCGGGCGATATCGACGTCGGTTAAAAAAATGCCGGTGACGGGCTGCTCGGTGCTGAAACCACTCAGCTGAGCAAACCCGCTTCGCGCAGCGCCGCACGCACCACTTCGTGGTAGCGCGCATCGAGCGGGGTGAGCGGCAGGCGGATTCCGCCTTGCACGCGCCCCAGTTGCTGCAAAGCCCACTTCGCCGGGATCGGATTCGATTCGATGAAGAGGTTCTTGTGCAGCGACAGGAGTTTCAGGTGAATCTCACGCGCGGTCTTTGCGTCGGCTGCCAGAGCGGCCTTGCACAACTCGCTCATGTCGCGCGGTGCTACGTTCGCGGTCACGGAAATATTGCCGTGGCCACCCAGCAACATCAGCGCGATCGCCGTCGGATCGTCGCCGCTGTAAATGCCAAAGTGCGCGGGTGCCGACTTGATCAGGTGAGCGGCGCGGTCGATATTGCCCGTCGCTTCCTTCACGCCCACGATGCCCGGCACCTGCGCGCAGCGCAGGATCGTTTCGTTAGACATATCCGCCACCGTGCGACCCGGCACGTTGTACAGAATCACCGGCAGATCGACCGTTTCGGCGATCTTGGCGAAATGGCGGTAAATACCTTCCTGGGTCGGCTTGTTGTAGTACGGCACGACTTGCAGCGTCGCGTCCGCGCCGACTTCACGGGCCTGCTGCGTCAGCTCGATCGCCTCAGTGGTGGAATTGCCGCCGGAGCCGGCGATCACCGGAATGCGGCCAGCGGTGTGTTCCACCGCGGTCTTGACCATCAGCACGTGCTCTTCGACCGACAAGGTAGCCGATTCGCCGCTCGTGCCAACTACGACGAGCGCGTTCGTACCCTCTTCGATATGCCAGTCGATCAGTTTGCGGAACGCCGGCAGGTCGAGGCTGCCGTCTTCGAGCATCGGGGTGATGATGGCCGGAATGCTGCCGCGAATCTGAGGGCCGTTACTGCTGCCGCTTTGAATGCCGTTGGTCATGAAACGCCATGAATTTAATCAGTAAACCGCGATTGTAGCGGATTAGCCAGCCAGTTCGTAACAAGGCTGGGGTAATGCCTGAGTGTCGCCGGAAGCCGGCTGGGCCTCCAGAATTGCGCAGATCCGCTGGACGTACGCCGGACGCGGCTGCGCAAGAAAACCGTCCTGAAACGCAACCACCCGCAGACGCGGCCGTACCACGTCGAGCAGCTCGCCCGGCGCAAGCAGGAACGCCGGGTTGGACGGCTTGCCAACCGTCTGGTTGCCGTGCGCGAAGGTCTCGTAAATCAGCACGCCGCCCGGCGCGAGCGCCGCCAGCAGGTTCGGGAACAACGGACGATGCAGGTAGTTCGTCACCACCACCGCGGCAAATTTCGCATCGTCGGGCAGCGGCCAGGGCGCGCCTTCGAGGTCGGCCACGTGCGTCGTAATTCGGGGCTCGTCCCGCATGGCGGCGAGTGCTGCCGCATCGCGATCGAGCGCGCTCACCGGATGGCCGTGCCCGGCAAACCAGCGCGCGTGCCGACCTGCTCCCGAGGCCACATCGAGCACCGCGCCGCCCGGCGCCACGAGATGCGCCCAGTGACACACCCAACGCGACGGCTCGCCGAGCGAAGCGTGAGCCGCGACGGCGGCCGGAGAAGCCTCAGAGTTGGCAGAAGCAGCGGATGCGGATTCGCTCATGGCCTGCAAAAAGCGCTGCGCGCGGTTCGTGCCGGACGCACCCGTTGCGCCAGCGACGTCAATTGTACGAGAGTCCCATTGCCTCACGCACATCGCGCATGGTTTCGGTGGCGAACTTGCGGGCCTTGTCGCAGCCGTCGGCGGCGATCGCACGCAGCAGCGACGGATCGTCCATGTACTTTTGCGCGCGTTCGAGCATCGGCTGCTGTTCGCGCAGAATGCCTTCGATCACCGGCTGCTTGCAATCCAGACAGCCAATTCCGGCCGAGCGGCAACCCTTTTGCACCCACTCGTGGGTGGTTTCGTCTGTGTAGACCTGGTGCAACTGCCACACCGGGCATTTGTCCGGATCGCCCGGATCGGTGCGGCGCACGCGGGCCGGGTCGGTTGGCATCGTGCGAACTTTCTTCGTGATGGTTTCCGAATCTTCCCGCAGGCCGATGGTATTACCGTAAGACTTCGACATCTTCTGACCATCGAGGCCCGGCATGCGCGACGCCTCGGTCAGCATGGCTTGCGGCTCGACGAGGATGATCTTGCGCGAGCCTTCGAGATAGCCGAACAGCCGCTCGCGGTCGTTCATCGACAGGCTCTGCGACTCCTGCAGCATCGCGCGGGCCTGTTCGAGCGCTTCGTCGTCGCCTTCCTGCTGGTAGGCGTTGCGCAGCTCGTGATAGAGCTTCGAGCGCTTGCCGCCCAGCTTCTTGGCCGCCTCGTTGGCCTTCTCTTCGAAGCCCGGCTCGCGGCCGTACAGGTAGTTAAAGCGCCGCGCGATTTCACGCGTCATCTCGACGTGCGGCACCTGGTCCTCGCCGACCGGCACGAGCGAACCGCGATACAGCAGAATGTCCGCCGCCATCAGCACCGGGTAGCCGAGGAAGCCGTAGGTGGACAAGTCCTTGTCCTTCAGCTTCTCCATCTGCTCTTTGTAGGTCGGCACGCGTTCGAGCCAACCGAGCGGCGTGCTCATACCGAGCAGCAGCGCCAGTTCGGCATGCTCCGGCACCTTGCTCTGGATGAACAGCGTGGCCTGGGCCGGATCGATGCCGGAAGCCAGCCAGTCGATCAGCACTTCCCAGACGTTCTTTTCGATGACCTCGGGCGTCTCATAGTGCGTCGTGAGCGCGTGCCAGTCGACGACGCAGAAAAAGCACGGATATTCGGACTGCAGGCGCACCCAGTTTTTCAGCACACCGTGATAGTGGCCGAGGTGCAGGGAGCCGGTAGGCCGCATGCCGGAGAAGATACGGTCAGGGAACATGATTTTATTGAAAGAGCGAAGCGATAGGAGTCAGGATGGCGGTCACGGCGTCATAGCCGAGACCAACGAGCGGGCTCAGCCAGAAGCGGGTCAGGAGGCCCGTCATCACCAGCGCCATCACGATAAAGAAACCATACGGCTCGAGGCGCGCCAGCGCAATGGCCTGGCGCGGCGGCAGCAGCGCGGTCAGCACGCGCCCGCCATCGAGCGGCGGCAGGGGAAACAGATTGATCACGCCGAGCACCAGATTGACGCCAACGCCTGCGGCGGCCATGCGCGTGAAAAAGGGCTCCTGAATACCCGCCACACCAAGCGCCACGGCGATCACGCCCCAGACCAGCGCCTGCAGGAAATTGCACATCGGACCGGCCAACGCGACCCACAGGCTGCCCCAGCGAGGATTACGCAGATTGCCGAAGGCCACGGGCACCGGCTTCGCGTAGCCGAACATGAATGCTCCGCTGGTCGCAAAGTAGAGCAGCAGCGGAATCGCGATGGTGCCGAGCGGGTCGATGTGACGCATCGGATTGAACGAAACGCGGCCGAGCGCGTAGGCAGTATTGTCGCCGAGGAGACGCGCCACGTAGCCGTGAGCCGCTTCGTGAAGCGTGATGGCAAAAATCACGGGCAACGCATAGACCGCGACGGTCTGTATCAGGGAAGAGTCCATAACCCGCTATTGTAACAACGCCATTGCGTGCGTCTGTCCGCTTTCGCTCATGCAGGCTAACACGGAGGCCCTCATGCCGGCTGTTCGAGACCAAAAGGCGCGAGACTGCCGCGCCCTGCCCGCACCAGCACCGGTTCTGGACCCGTCAGATCGACGATAGTCGACGGCTCGCATGGACACGGGCCGCCGTCGATCACGAGGTCCAGCTGTTTTTCGAGGCGCTCGCGGATTTCTTCGGCGTCGTTGAGCGGCTGGGTTTCGCCCGGCATGATCAGCGTCGTGCCGAGCAGCGGCTGGCCGAGTTCTTCGAGAATCGCCAGCGTGATCGCGTGATCCGGCACGCGCAGGCCGATGGTCTTGCGCGACGGATGCGACAGGCGTCGCGGCACCTCTTTGGTGGCTTCGAGCACGAATACGTACGGGCCCGGGGTCACTGACTTGATCAGGCGGAACTGGCGGTTGTCGACCATCGCGAAGTTCGCGAGTTCGGACAGGTCGCGTACCAGCAACGACAGCAATTGACGCTCGTCGAGGCCACGAATCCGGCGCAGGCGCTCGACCGCGTTCTTGTCGTCGAGATGGCAGGCAAGCGCATAGCTCGAATCGGTCGGCAGGGCTACCACACCGCCGTCGTTGATGATCTGCGCGGCCTGCTTGATCAGGCGCGGCTGCGGATTATCGGGGTGGAGCCGAAAGAATTGGGACATGGTTATGTGCGGGTGGAAGCGAAGCAGAAGCGGGATCCGGGGCGGACCGGCCGCGAAGCCCGTCGCCGCCGGTGCACCGTCACAACCAGCGTTCCCAAACCGGCGTCAGATCGGACGGCAACGGCGGCAGACCGCCCAGTTCGACCCGGCCCTCGCCCGCCGCATGAAAATCGGAGCCGCGCGAGGCCTCGAAACCGAAGCGGCGCGCCACGTCCGCATACTCGCGATACTGGTCCGGCGTATGGCTGCCTGTTACGACTTCGATCGCCTTGCCGCCGAGATCGATAAACTCGCCGAACAACGCGTCGAATTCGAGCTGGGTGTATTCATAGCGCCCCGGATGCGCAATCACCGCTTCGCCGCCGGCCACCTGGATCCAGCGGACCGCGTCAGCCAGCTTCGACCAGCGATGGGCGATGTATGCCGGCTTGCCGTCGCCCAGATAGCGAGTGAACACGTCCTGGGTCGATTCGGCGTAACCGTTCTCCACCATGAAGCGCGCGAAGTGAGTGCGCGAAATCATGTCGGGGTTGGACACGTACTTCAGTGCGCCTTCGTAGGCATTCGGCACGCCCAGGGTGGCAAGCAACTCGCCGATCGCTTCGGCACGTGCCGCGCGGCCGTCGCGGGTGCGCACAAGGCCGTCTATCAGCGCCTGGCAGGTCGGATCGACGTTCAGGCCGACAATGTGCACCGTGCGTGATGCCCATGTGACCGAAATCTCCACGCCGCTCAGGTAACGCATGCCGAGTTCCTCGGCGGTCTGGCGCGCTTCGGCCTGACCGCCCAGCTCGTCGTGATCGGTCAGCGCCCACAACGTGACGCCGTTAGCCTGAGCGCGACGCGCGACGTCGGCGGGCGCAAGCTGGCCATCGGAAACGGTGGAGTGACAGTGGAGATCGGCGTTCATCGGTGTCTTAAAAAGGTTCTGCACTCATTTTACTGCAACGCAGTAACCCGAGCAGACCATTCGACGACGCCCAAGACCTTGCGGAAAGCTCAACCTGTCAGAAATCTTATGCGCAGAACGCCTCGATCAGCGCTGCCACCTGCTCCGGCTGATCGTGATGGACCATATGGCCCGCATCCTCGATGATTTTCTCGCGCCAGTCGGGAAACGCGCTGAACCGCGCCTTGAATTCGTCGAGCGGCACCTCGCCGGCAATCTGTGCGAGGGACGGCGAGCCGGCGGCCTCGACGTGCAGCACTTTGGCGCGCACATTGGCCCAGACTGCCATGATTTCATCGAGACGGTAGAGCAGCGGGCTACGCAGCTTATGCGCGGGGTCAGCGAGCAGCATGAAACCGCCCTCGCCGTCCGGCTTCGACCAGTGCCCGGCGAGAAAACGCGCGCGCTGTGGGGCGAGACGCGGGTTGGTCTTCGTCAGCCGCGCAGCGACTTCGTCGAGAGACGCGTAACGCCTCAACTGCGGCGGCTCGCGCAATTCGTCGAGCCAGCTACGCAAACGCCTGGGCGACTGGCTCGGTTTCGCGGCGGCAAGGCCGAAGCCCTCCAGGTCCACCACCCGGCGAACCCGCTCCGGACGCGCCCCGGCATAAAGACAGACCACGTTCGCGCCCATGCTGTGCCCCACCAGGTTCACTTCGCCGGTCGGCGCGTAGTGGTCAAGCAGTGCGTCGAGGTCCGAGAGATAGTCCTGAAACCAGTAGCTACCACCGCCCCGCTCGGCCACCGGCCAATCCGACAGCCCGAAACCGCGCGCATCCGGCGCGATCACCTGCCAGTTGCCGCCCAGTGCATCCACGACGAACTGGAACGATGCCGCCACGTCCATCCAGCCGTGCAGCATGAACAGCGTCGGGGCGTCCGGATTGCCCCAGCGCCTCGCATGCAGACGCACGCCGCGCACGGTGATGAAGTCGGACTCTGGAATATTCATGAGCGCATCGAGCCTAAAAAAAGAATGATCGTTCGATTATAGCGAGATAGCGGGCGAGCGGAAGGTGCGACGTATCGAGAGCCGGCTCGATGTGCGACCGCCGCAACCGGCTCAATCTGCGGCTGGCGCTGTCGGCTCGAGTCCGGCCAGCGCGGCCAGTTCGGCTTCGTCGAAACCGGCGTCGCGACGGGCCTCGAAATTGAACGGACCACGTAATTTCGGTGCGTGATACTGGTCGGCGAGCTGCGCGTAAGTGGTGTGCGGGTCGAGACCGCCCTCGTCGCACAGGTGGCGGAACCAGCGGTTGCCGATCAGCACGTGGCCGATCTCGTCGCGCAGGATGACGTCGAGAATCGCCGCCGAAGCGTGGTCGCCCGCCTGCTGGAGTCTGGCACGGATCGGCGGCGAGGCGTCGAGGCCGCGTGCTTCCAGTGTGCGCGGCACCAGCGCCATACGCGCCAATACGTCGCCGCGCGTGCGTTCGCACATATCCCACAGGCCATCGTGGGCGGCAAAATCACCGTAAGCGTGACCGAACTCGGCAAGCCGTGCGACCAGTAGCGAGAAGTGATGGGCTTCCTCTGCCGCCACCTTGAGCCAGTCGGTATAGAACGCAGGGGGCATGCCGCTAAAGCGCCAGACCGCGTCGAGCGCCAGGTTGATCGCGTTGAACTCGATATGGGCGAGCGCGTGCAACAGCACGGCGCGTCCTTCAGGGGACTGCATACTGCGGCGGCCCAGTTTGCGCGGCTCCACCAGCTCCGGGCGGCCGGGCCGTCCTGGCAAGCCGGGCGGTTCGTCGATCAGCAGGGACGGCGAGCAGACCGCGGCGAGGGCCAGCACGTCAGCGTACAGGGCCTGTGCCGCGGCGGCCTTCGCCTGCGGATCGAACTGGCGCAATGCTTCGAGTGCTTCGGCACGGGCGCAACGCGACAGGTGGGGTACAACGGGAACGGCGGAATTCATCGTGACGGTCGTGGCGGTCCTGGCGGGGCGGGAAAGCGGCTTGGCAAGGATTAAAAACGCACGCCGCAAGGCTGCCGGCCCACCGAGCGGTCTCTCCACACAACCGTTTACAATACGCCATTCAACCACACGGCGCGCACCATTCGCGCAGCCGTTTGCACTACCCCTACGCCCGCCGACGGCGGTGTGACGACCGATCAACAGCAACCATCTTGCATGGATGCAGAAGCCTGGGACCGGAGACATTGTGGCAATTTACAAGCTTGGCGACGCAGCGCCGACCATCCACGAAAGCGTGTTCGTCGCGGATACCGCGACCATCATCGGTAAAGTCGAACTCGAAGAAAATTCGAGCGTCTGGTTTGGCGCAGCCATTCGCGGTGACAACGAACTGATCTCGGTAGGCCCAGGCAGCAACATCCAGGAAAACGCAGTCCTGCATACCGATCCGGGCTATCCGCTGACCATCGAAGCCAACGTGACAATTGGCCATCAAGCCATGCTGCACGGCTGCACCGTCAAGGAAGGCGCACTCATCGGAATTCAGGCGGTGGTCTTGAATGGAGCGGTAATTGGCCGCAACTGTCTGGTCGGAGCAGGCGCCATCGTCACCGAGGGCAAGGTATTTCCTGACAATTCGCTGATTCTGGGCGCGCCGGCCAAGGTCGTGCGCGAACTGACGGAGGCCGACATCGCCGGCCTGCGCCGTAACGCGGCCAATTACGCCGAGCGGCGCGCCTATTTCAAGGCGCAACTCGTGCGTATCGGCTAGCCATGCCGCTCGCGCACAGTGCGCAAGCGCAGCATCGCATCACGCTGCGCGATTCGACCGAGGAAAAGTTGTGAACGACCAGTTGCAAAAATTCATGTTCAGCGCGGCGCCCGTGCGCGGCGAAATCGTTTCGCTGCGCAATACGTGGCAAGAAGTGCTGACCCGCCGCGACTATCCGGCGCCGGTGCGCACGATGCTCGGCGAAATGATGGCCGCCTGCGCGCTGCTCTCGGCGAACCTGAAGTTCGACGGCACGCTCATCATGCAGATTTTCGGCGACGGTCCGGTCAAGATGCTGGTAGTGCAATGCAGCTCGGATCTGTCGATGCGCGCCACCGCCAAGTTTTCTGGCGAAGCGGACGCCACTATCGGCGACGACACGACGCTGATCGAGCTCGTCAACGCCAGCGGTCACGGCCGCTGCGTGATCACGCTCGACCCGCGCGTCAAGCAGCCGGGCCAGCAGCCCTACCAGGGGATCGTGCCGCTGTCGGGCCTCGACGGGCCGCTCAAGTCAATGGCGGAAGTGCTCGAGCATTACATGCACCACTCCGAGCAGCTCGATACGCGCTTGTGGCTTGCGGCCAACACCGAGCGCGCGGTCGGCATGCTGTTGCAGAAGCTGCCTGGCGACGGCGGCATCGTCCCGCACCCCGGCGATCTCGACGTGGATACGTGGGAACGCGTCTGCACGCTCGGCGGCACGCTGTCGCAGGAGGAACTGCTCAAGGAAGAACCGGAGACCGTATTCCGACGCCTCTTCTGGCAGGAAAACGTCCAGCATTTCGAACCCGCGCCGGCACGTTTCGAATGTAGCTGCTCGCGTGAGAAAGTCGGTGCGATGCTGAAAATGCTGGGCCGCGAGGAAGTGGATAGCGTGATCGAAGAACGCGGCCACGTCGAGATTCACTGCGAGTTCTGCAATCAGCGTTACGAATTCGATCCGGTCGACGTGGCGCAACTGTTTGTTGCCAGCGAACTGTCGCAAGGCGTCTCGCCCGCTGCGGACCAGCGGCATTAAACGGCATTAATCAGAAACGCCTGCTCGCACATGCGGGCAGGCCAACCCGGCTTATTGCGCCGGCTTCTTCTCTTTCGAACCCTTGTCTTTCGTGTCCTTGCCGGCGCGCTTGCGATCCGGCTTCGCGCGCGATTCCGGATTCGGCACCACGCGCACCGGCGCAGCGGACACTTCGCCACGCGTCGATGTGGTGACCGACGCGTTATTCGGCGTAGGCAACGGCGCGTTAGGTGCGACGAACTGCACGAACACTTCGCCGTCCTTCACCATACCCATCTCGTAACGCGCGCGCTCTTCCACTGCGGCCGTACCATTCTGCAGATCCTGCACTTCACCCGCAATGCGTTCGTTGCGCAGCTTCTCGTCCGCGTTCTTCTGCATCTGCTGCGCCAGTTCGCCTTGTAGTTCATGCACGCGCAGCCAGCCCCCATGCCCCCACCAGAGTGGGTACTGGATCAGGGCCAGCAGTACGATCAGGACAGCAGTGACAAGCCGCATGAGGTAAGCACAATAAATACACGCCGCCCTGCGCTATACGCAGGGCGGCGTGCTGAATCAGAAACGAAGGAGAACCGGCTCAACGGTCAAAACCTGCATTCGACCTCATGATCAAGACTAGCGATCAACGCAGATTGTAGAACGCCGACTTGCCCGGGTAGCTGGCGATATCGCCGAGATCCTCTTCAATGCGCAGCAACTGGTTGTACTTCGAGATGCGGTCGCTGCGCGAGAGCGAACCGGTCTTGATCTGACCAGCGTTCAGGCCAACGGCGATATCGGCAATCGTCGAATCTTCCGTTTCGCCCGAGCGGTGCGAGATCACGGCCGTGTAGCCGGCGCGCTTGGCCATTTCGATCGCAGCGAAGGTTTCCGTCAGCGTGCCGATCTGGTTGATCTTGATCAGGATCGAGTTGGCGATACCCTTCTCAATGCCTTCCTTCAGGATGCGCGTGTTGGTGACGAACAGGTCGTCGCCCACCAACTGGATCTTCTTGCCGAGCTTGTCGGTCAGGATCTTCCAGCCGGCCCAGTCGCTTTCGTGCATGCCGTCTTCGATCGAGACGATCGGGAACTTGTCGGCCAGATTCGCCAGGTAGTCCGCAAATTCCGTGGACGACAGTTGCAGGCCTTCGCCCGCCAACTGGTACTTGCCGTCGTGGTAGAACTCGCTCGCAGCGCAGTCGAGTGCCAGCAGCACATCTTCACCCGCGCGGTAGCCGGCTTTCTCGATGGCTTGCAGGATCGTCGACAGACATTCGTCGTTGCTGCCGAAGTTCGGCGCGAAGCCACCTTCGTCGCCCACGGCCGTGCTCATGCCACGGTCGCTCAGGATCTTCTTCAGCGCGTGGAACACTTCGGCGCCGCAGCGCAGTGCTTCGCGGAAGGTCGGCTGGCTGACCGGCACAATCATGAATTCCTGGATGTCCAGGCTGTTGTTGGCGTGCGCGCCGCCGTTGACGATGTTCATCATCGGCACCGGCAGTTGCATCGCGCCCGAGCCGCCAAAGTAGCGGTACAGCGGCAGGCCGGCTTCTTCAGCGGCGGCCTTGGCCACCGCCATGGACACGGCCAGCATGGCGTTCGCGCCGAGACGCGATTTGTTCTCGGTGCCGTCGAGTTCGAGCAGGGTCTTGTCGAGGAAAGCTTGCTCGGAAGCGTCGAGGCCCATGATCGCTTCGGAGATTTCGGTGTTGATGTGCTCGACAGCCTTCAGCACGCCCTTGCCGCCGTAACGGCCGGTTTCACCGTCGCGCAGTTCGATCGCTTCGCGCGAGCCCGTCGATGCACCCGACGGCACCGCAGCGCGGCCCATCGTGCCCGACTCGAGCAGCACGTCGCATTCGACGGTGGGGTTGCCTCGCGAATCGAGAATCTCTCGACCGATGATATCTACGATAGCACTCATGGTTTCCTCAAGAAATGACGTTGGATTCTTACGGTGAAACAGCGTCCGGCGTACGAAGCACAGCCTCTAACCAGACACCTTGGACGACCATTGGGTTCAGATCGGGGTTCAAAGCGGATTCAGACGCACTGCGCCGGCTAGCGGGTCGACACAGTGCACAGGTCAGCATCAGTTGAAATCGCTTTCGAGGAACGGCGTACGCTTCACAGCCCGATCGAGCGTCACCAAAGTTTCGAGCAGATCAGCCATACGATGCAGCGGCACAGCGTTCGGACCGTCGGACTTCGCTTCCGCAGGCTTCGGATGAGTCTCCATGAAGAGGCCGGCCACACCGGTGGCCACAGCAGCACGCGCGAGCACCGGCACGAATTCGCGCTGACCGCCAGAACTGGTGCCCTGCCCGCCCGGCAACTGCACCGAGTGGGTGGCGTCGAACACGACCGGCGCGCCAGTTTCGCGCATGATCGCGATCGAGCGCATGTCCGACACCAGGTTGTTATAACCGAACGAGACGCCACGCTCGCAAGCCATGAAGCGGTCTTCCGACAGACCTGCTTCACGCGCGGCGTCGCGTGCCTTGTCAATCACGTTCTTCATGTCTTGCGGTGCGAGAAACTGGCCCTTCTTGATGTTGACCGGCTTGCCCGAACGCGCGCACGCATGAATGAAATCGGTCTGGCGGCACAGGAACGCCGGCGTCTGCAGCACGTCGACGACTGACGCAACCTGCTCGATCTCGTGTTCCGCATGCACGTCGGTCAACACCGGCACGCCGAGCTGACGCTTCACTTCCGACAGGATGCGCAGACCCTCGTCCATGCCAAGACCGCGGAACGACTTGCCACTGCTGCGATTGGCCTTGTCGTACGACGATTTGTAGATGAACGGGATCTCCAGCTTCGCGCAGATTTCCTTGAGCTTGCCGGCGACGTCGATCGTCATCTGTTCGGATTCGACGACGCAGGTGCCCGCGATCAGGAAAAACGGCTTGTTCAGGCCGATTTCGAAATCGCCTAGTTTCATGCTTTCTCCTCGACGACCGGCTGCTGGTGCTGCTGATGCGCCAGCGCCGCCTCGACGAACGACTTGAACAACGGATGACCGTCACGCGGAGTGGACGTGAATTCCGGGTGGAACTGCACGCCGACGAACCACGGGTGCATGTCACGCGGCAATTCCATCATTTCCGGCAGATCTTCGCTCGGGGTACGGGCGCTGATGATAAGGCCGCCGCCTTCGAGCTGGGGCACGAAGCGGTTATTGACTTCATAACGGTGACGGTGACGCTCGTTCACGTCCTTGCCATAGATCTCTTCAGCCATCGTGCCCGGCTTGATTGGGCAACGCTGCGAACCGAGACGCATCGTGCCGCCGAGGTCCGACTCTTCGGTGCGCTTTTCGACGCGGCCGTCACGGTCGTACCACTCCGTTATCAGCGCGACCACGCGGTTCGGTGTGCCCGGATCGAACTCGGTGCTGTTCGCGTCCTTCAGGCCGACCACGTCGCGAGCGAATTCGATCACCGCGAGCTGCATGCCGAGACAGATGCCAAGGTACGGCACCTTCGCTTCACGCGCATAGCGGATGGCCGCGATCTTGCCTTCGGTACCGCGCCGGCCGAAGCCGCCCGGCACCAGCACGGCGTCGAGATGCTTGAGGCTCTCGACGCCTTGCGTTTCGATCTCTTCCGAGTCGATGTATTCGATGTTGACCTTGGTCGACGTATGAATCGACGCATGGCGCAGCGCTTCGATCAGCGACTTGTACGACTCCGTCAGGTCAACATACTTGCCGACCATGCCGATGGTGACCTGATGCTGCGGATGTTCGAGCTTGCCGACCATTGCCGCCCACAGGGAGAGGTCAGCGGGCTTCGGCGTGAGCCGGAGCTCTTCGCAGACGATCGCGTCCATGCCCTGGTCATGCAGCATCTGCGGAATCTTGTAGATGCTGTCCGCGTCCCACACCGAGATCACCGCGTCTTCCGGCACGTTGGAGAACATCGAGATCTTTGCGCGCTCGTCGTCCGGAATCGGACGGTCGGCACGGCACAGCAGCACGTGCGGCGAGATACCGATTTCGCGCAGCTTCTGCACACTGTGCTGGGTAGGCTTGGTTTTCAATTCACCGGCCGTCGCGACCCAGGGCACCAGCGTCAGGTGCACGAAGCACGCGCTGTTGCGGCCGAGACGCAGGCTCATCTGACGAGCGGCTTCGAGGAACGGCAGCGATTCGATATCGCCCACCGTACCGCCGACTTCGACGATCGCGACATCCGGCTCACCGCACGTCGCAGACGCTGCGCCGCGCTCGATAAAGGCCTGGATTTCGTTCGTGATGTGCGGGATTACCTGCACGGTTTTGCCCAGATAGTCGCCGCGCCGTTCCTTGCGGATGACCGACTCGTAAATCTGGCCCGTGGTGAAGTTGTTGGCCTTGCGCATCTTCGTACTGATGAAGCGCTCGTAGTGGCCGAGGTCGAGGTCGGTCTCCGCTCCGTCTTCCGTCACGAACACTTCGCCGTGTTGAAACGGGCTCATCGTGCCGGGGTCGACATTGATGTAGGGATCGAGTTTGAGGAGGGTGACTTTCAGACCGCGCGATTCGAGGATCGCGGCGAGGGAAGCGGCGGCAATACCCTTGCCGAGGGAAGAAACTACGCCGCCGGTGACGAAAACATATTTGGTCATCGCTGGATGCTCGCGGGAAAAACGGATTATACCGTAAAGCAGGGTCTCAACCCAGCAAAATGCGCGGCATCCGCGCCGATCCTGCACCGTTTTCTGCGCCGCCTGTTGCTACCGCGTGAAGCCCTGCGGTAGCGACGTTGTTGTTGTCAAGCGGTTGCTATCTTGTTGCCTTGCTGCTTTCCCCTTTCCTTGCGGCTGACCTGCTGCCCGGACTTCCGCGTGACATGCAGGACTGCTTGCCTGCATGTTAACGCTTGCGACGTTCGTTGTGCAGGTTCAATTGTTAATGGAAGTCAAGCGCGCCTGTGGAAGCGGACAAACGGAGCCGCGCGACGTTCGCGGCAGCCTCCGTGGTGCCGTGCCACCGTGCATCAGGCAGGCGGCCGTTCGAGTTCGCGCAGCATCCGCTGCACGGCCCGCGCGGTTTCGATCGGTTTCTCCATCGGATAGAGATGGCTGCCCTGGATCCATTCCAGGTGGCCCCCGATGGCGCGGCGCGTGGCCTCCAGCCCGGCCTGGCGAATCTCCTTCGAATGGGTCCCGGCGATGAAGCCGACCGGCACCGGCGCGCCACGCGCCAGCCGCGAGCCGAGCGTGTGCGGCAACGTCTTGTAGATCCTGTATTCGGTGCGCCGGTCGAAGGCGAGCGCGCGACTGCCGTCAGGCGAGGCTTGTGGAATGCCGAAGTCGATATAGTCGGACAGCATCCGCTCGTCCCAGCGCGCGAAGGCGGGTTTCGAATGAAAGTGGCGCCACGCTTCATCGCGGCTCGCCCACTGCGTGCGGCGCGTGCGGGTCGCGGCCGCCGGCGAGAGACGTTCGTCGAGCCCGGTCCATTGCGACACGCGTAGCATGCTGCTGCGCCAGCCAGCGATCACCGGGGAGTCGAGCATCACGACGCCCCTCACCCACTGCGGCTTCTTCAACGCCGCCATCAGCGAAAGATAGCCGCCGAGCGAATGACCGACCAGCCAGACCGGTTGCTCGTATGACCGGCTGATGTCGTCCAGCAACTGCTCCACCAGATGCGGCCAGTCCTGCGTCACGGGAAAGCGCGTGTCATGGCCGATGCGCTCGATGAAGCGGACCTCGTAGTCGTCGGCGAGCTCGGCAAAGATGGTCCGGTAGGTCGACGCCGGGAAACCGTTGGCGTGGGAGAAGTGAATGATGTTTTTCAAGTGCTGCTGTCTCCGTTCCTGATTATGTTGCGCGAGGCGCCCGGCCGGGTGTGGCGCGAGCGTCCTTCATCGGTCCATCCAGTACCGGTGATACGCAGTGCGATACCGTTCGAGCGTGAGTGTGGCGGGCGGCGATGGTGCGTCTTGCACCGGGTCGCTGTGTGCATGAGTGCCCGCAGGCAAGGTGCCCTGCGCATGGTCGCCCGCCGCCAGGTTGCCCTGCGCACGGACGCCCGCCGCCAGGTAGCCCTGCGCACGGTTGCCCGCCGCCATGATTTGCACCGCGCCGTCGGTGTCGCTGCGCGTGAGTTCGATGTGCCGTCCCAGATAGCGTTCGAAGACACCCGGATTCGGATGATGAAAACGGTTGCGATAGCCTACCTGAAATACCGCGACAAGCGGCTCGATAGAGTCGAGGAACGGCTCGGTCGACGAAGTCTTGCTGCCGTGATGCGGCACGACAAGGATCTGCGCGGGCAGCGCCGAGCGATCCCGCGCCAGCAGGATACGCTCAACCGGTGCCTCGATATCCGCGGCCAGCAGCGCGCTGACACTGGGTGCGGCGGCGTGACCAGGAGATTCGCCGGAGCCCGCGATACTGACACGCAGCACGCAGCAATGCGCATTCGGATTGCCTGATAACGGCCCGGGGTCGGGCCAGAGAATGCTGAAATCGACGCCGTCCCATTGCCAGTGCTGCCCCGCCGCACAGCGCACCGTGTCGGCACCGACGGCACGGGCTTTGTCCCAAAGCGCATTCGACGGCACGAGACCGCCTAGCAACTGGCGCACCTCGACGCCTTGCAATACGGCCGGCGCGCCGCCCGAGTGATCGGAATCCTCATGGCTGATCACCATCGTGTCGAGCGTGTGCACGCCGTTGGCCTGCAGATACGGCACCACCACCCGCTCGCCGGCGTGGGTCGACTCCGGCCCTGGGCCCGCGTCGAACAGCAACGCGTGATGGGTCGTTTCGACGAGGATCGACGAACCCTGGCCGATGTCAAGCGCGGTCAATCTGAACGAGCCCGACGGCGGCCCCGGAGGAGTTGGCAACAGGAGCGGCAGCAAGGTTAGCGGCGCTGCCCAGCGTAACGGCCAGCCGCGCGGAGCGAGACACCAGACGACACCGACCGCCGCGACGGCCAGCACCCAGCCATTCGGCTGCGGCAAGCGCCAGAGCGTCCAGCCAGGGCCGGACAACATCTGCAATCCCGCGACGAGCAGTTCGAGCAAAGCATGGGCGGCACGAAACGCATACGCGTCGACAGGCATCGGCAATGCGACGCCAGCCAATACCGCGGGAGTGACTAACAGACTGACCCAGGGAATCGCAAACGCATTGGCGAGCGGCCCGATCAATGGAATCTGCGAGAACCAGTAGATAGTGAGCGGGGCAAGCGCGATCGTCACCGCAAATTGGACGTGTGCGGCGCTGCGCATACGCTCGATGAGCGCCCGGCCACGGGCGCACACGACGCGGAGCATGCGGGTGGGAAAACGCGTGACCGCTTGGCCGCTAGCTGCACCAACGCCAGCACTGTCACTGCCACTGCCACCGCCACTACCACCGCCTGCATCAGGATCAACGCCAGGCCCACCCCCCGCTCCATCGCCGCGTTCATCCGCCCGCACACGCGGCCGCCCCGACATCGCATACAGGATCGCCGCCACCGCGCAGAACGACAGCCAGAACCCCGCGGACACCGGCGCCCACGGATCAAGCAACAGCACAAGACCAAGCGCCCAGGCCAACACCCACGACGGCGCGACACTGCGTCCGCTGACAAACGCCAACGCCACCACACCCGCCATCCACAATGCCCGTTGCGCCGGCACATTGAACCCGGCGAGCGCCGCATGCAGCGCAGCGAACATCGTCCCCGCAGTCACCGCGACGAGTTGCGCCGGAATTCGCAACGGCCAGTTGCGCCCAACCAGGCCCGACCGCCGCCACAGCGCGCCGGCCAGCCATCCGGCGAGGCCCGCAACGAAACCGATGTGCAGACCGGAGATGGCCACCAGGTGGCTCGTGCCGGTGGCGCGCATCAGCAGCCAGTCGGCAGCGCTGACCCCGTCCTGCGCGCCGACCGCGAGCGCCACGACAATGCCGCGATGCGGGGCGTCGGCCAGCACGGTGTCGATGCGCGCACGCAGTGCCGCGCGCCAGCGGTCCACGCTGACACCCAGGCCGCCCGCGTAACCATCGAGACGCCGTGCCGTAGCAGGCGCATTGACATAACCCGTTGCGCGGACATTGCGTGCCAGCAAGCCCGCTTCGGCGTCGCGCACGCCGTAGTTGGCGTTGCTGTGCGGACGCTTGAGCCGTACCGTCAGACGCCAGCGCGCGCCGGGTTCGAGCAATGGCGGCGGCGGGCCCTTCTGATCGATCCACGCCAGTTGAATCGTGCGAGGAAAATGTTCGATCGGCTCAGCAACAGAATCCACGTCGAACAGAAAGCGCGCGCCCTTCTCGTCACGGCTCGGCAGACCTCGAATGGCGCCCTGCACTTCGAGGTCGCGCCCCTCCCACGCGGTAGGCAAGCTCAGGGCAAGACGCATTTCGGCCCGCCAGGCTGCATAACCGAATCCGACACATGCAGCGGTCAACAAGACCGCGCACCAACCGGTGTACACACGCCAGCGTATCCCGTACCACCAGGCTGACGCGCACCGAGCGGCCGTGCAGCTTCTCTGCCCTCGCAAGCACCAGCAAGCCCAAGCGAGCGCGCCGCCAGATATCAGCAACAGCACAAGCCACTCGCGCCACACAGGCAATGCCGCCTGCTGCTGCAAGACAATCACACCCAACGCAAAACCACACCACACTGCCCGCATTCGCCCTCCGCCCTGCTCGCCAGCCGGCCGCGCCGGACTGCCACCCAATGCCACCGGGCGTAGCCAACGCATGCAGGTCAGAAGCCGTTTCAGACGAATTACCGGACGCGTGTTCCGCCCGGCGCGAACCACCAGGAAAGATTATGCAGACGAAAGTGCTAGCCGCGGCAGCGCGGCGTGAGCGTTAGCCGTTGTGCCTATGGAAAGCTCATCTACGCCGATACCGCGCAGTTGCGCGAGTCCCGCGCCGATGGCGGGAATCTGGTCCGGCGTATTGCGTTGGCGATAAAGCCAGGAGGGAGCGATGTCCGGCGCGTCGGTTTCGACCACCAGCGCATCGAGCGGCAATTGCGCCGCGAGACGACGAATCTGCAGCGCGCGCTCGAACGTCAGATTGCCGCCGAAGCCAAGGTGCATGCCGTGATCGATGAACGCCTGAGCCTGCTGAAAACTGCCGTTGAACGCATGGGCAATGCCGCGATGCACGCTATTCCGGCGCAAGCCTTTGAGCACCTGGTCCTGCGATTTGCGCACGTGGCAAATCACCGGCAAATCGAATTCGTGCGCGAGCTTCAGCTGCTCGTTGTAAAAGAACTGCTGACGCGCATCGTCGAGGCCCGCGACGAAATAATCGAGGCCGATTTCCCCAAGTCCGACAAACAGCGGATCGTCCAGACTTGCTTCGATCTCCATGCGGAGCACGTCGAGATCGGCGTCCTGCGCACCGGGCGTAAAGAGCGGATGAATCCCGAGCGCGTACGCACCGCCCTTCACGCGATGCGCGAGTTCACGCACCCGCGCGAAGTTCTCGCGCGCCACCCCCGGAATCACGATGCGCGCTACGCCTGCCTCGCAAGCCGCAGAAGCGACCGCGTCACGATCCGCATCGAATTCCGACGCGTCGAGATGGCAGTGCGTATCGATCCACATGCTGGCGCCCCGGCAGCAAAAGACGTTAGACCGGAACGTGCGGCTCTTCGTGCAGCACGCCGTCGCGCAGACGCATGATGCGATCGCAGCGCGCCGCCAGATCGGGATCGTGCGTGACGATCACGAAGCTGGTATCGAAGGTTTGCGACAGTTCGAGCATCAGGTTAAACACCGTATCCGCGGTGCCGCCATCGAGATTGCCGGTGGGCTCGTCAGCCAGCACGCAGGCCGGGTTCGTGACGAGCGCACGCGCGATCGCCACACGCTGACGCTCGCCGCCCGAGAGCTCGCCCGGACGGTGTTTCGCGCGATGCGCGAGGCCCACGCGTTCCAGCGTCTGCAATGCCGTGCGACGCGCCTCGTCGGTTGGCATGCGGCGGATGCGCAGCGGCATCGCGACATTGTCGAGCGCAGTGAATTCCGCCAGCAGATGATGGAACTGATACACAAAACCGAGCGCGCGATTGCGTAGTTCATTGCGCTCACGCTCCGAGAGTTTCGTGAACGGCTTACCCAGCACCGAGACTTCGCCCGTGCTCGGATCGTCGAGGCCGCCCAGCACGTGCAACAGTGTGCTCTTGCCGGAACCCGACGCGCCGACGATCGCCAGCTTCTCGCCGCGCCGCACTGACAGTTCTGTGTTGTTCAGCACCTGCACGTTCAGGCCGCCCTGCACGAACGACTTCGAGATGCCGGTCGCTTCGAGGACATACGGATGCAGCGCGCTGTCTGGGGTCATGGCCTGGCCAATGGAACGATCATTCATAACGCAGCGCCTCCGCCGGGCGCACCTTCGCACCGCGCCAGCTCGGATACAGCGTCGCCAGCGATGCCAGCACGAACGCGATCACGCCGATCCGGATCACATCTGCAGGCACCAGCTCGGACGGCAACTCGCTGATGAAGTACACCGACGGCGGCAGGAACTGCACGCCAAGCAGATGCTCGATCATGGGCACGAGCCACGGAATGCTCCACGCGATCAGACACCCGAGCGCCACGCCGGTCGCGGTGCCGATAAAGCCGATCGTCACGCCCTGCACCACGAAGATCTTCATGATCGAGCCGGGTTGCGCGCCAAGCGTGCGCAGGATCGCGATATCCGCCTGCTTGTTGGTCACCGTCATCACCAGCGACGACACCAGGTTGAACGCCGCCACCGCAATGATCAGCGTAAGGATGATGAACATCATGCGCTTTTCGATCTGCACGGCGGAAAACCAAGTCTTGTTCTGCTGGGTCCAGTCGCGGATGTAGAGGTCACCGGAAAGCGTGCGCGCCAACTGGTGCGCGACCTCCGGCGCGCGCTGCATGTCCTTCAGGCGTAAGCGCACGCCGGTGGGCGCAGCGAGCCGGAACAGCACCTGCGCGTCCTGAATGTTGATCAGCGCGAGCGTGCTGTCGTATTCGTAGTGGCCCGACTCGAAGACACCGACCACCGTGAACTGCTTCAGGCGTGGCAGCATTCCTGCAGGCGTGATGGTGCCCTCGGGCGCCACCAGCGTAATCTTGTCGCCGACCATCACACCGAGATTGGCGGCGAGATCCGCGCCCAGCACGATGCCGAAATCGCCGGGCTTCAGGTCGGACAGTTGGCCGCCTTTCATTTCCTTGTAGATATCGGACACCTGCGGCTCGAGCGCCGGGTCGACACCACGCAGCGCGACGCCGCTCACGGCGTCCTGACGGGTCAACAGCGCCTGGGCGTCGACATACGGCGCCGCGCCGATCACTTCCTTGTTCTGCTTCGCTTCCTTGGCGGTCAACTGCCAGTTCGGCATGGAGCCGGTCGGCGAAAAGATCTCGACGTGCGCAAGCACCGACAGCATGCGGTCGCGCACCTCTTTCTGGAAGCCGTTCATCACCGACAGCACGACGATCAGCGCCGCGACGCCGAGCGCAATGCCCGACATCGAGACGAGCGCGATGAAGGAGATAAAGCCGTTACCGGTCGTGCGTTTGCCGGCGCGTGTGTAGCGCCAGCCAATTGTCCATTCGTAGGGAAATTTCAAGCGAATCCTTTTCTGCGTTCTTCAGCCTCGTGCTGCGGCGTCGGTGTTCGACCGTTGGTGCAGCGCATGACGGTGCGCAATCCCGCGCGCCATGCAATTCGAGGGTCGTGACCATTGGTGCCGGATCGGGGCGGATGGTTCCGGTTCGATGCGCAAACCGCTGGGGCTGCCGGGCTGGTACCGCTTCCAGCGTCGGGGCGGTGCACCGAGCTGTCCATGCTGCACCGCACGGGTACATTACCAGAGCCTTAATACCGCCCCTTCGACGCCGCCCGTCCACTGCCGCTCATCTACCGTCGGTCAAGCGCGAAGTTTGCCATACAATGCCGAGCATCATGCACGCCAACCGTCTTCAACTCCTCCTGCCCTTCGCGCTGCCCGCTGCAGCCGACGCCTCCACCGCGCTGCATAACATCGAAAGTCCCGCCCTCGACAAGCTGGTCGCAAGAGCCACGCTGGTCGAACGGGTGATCGGCGAGGACTTCCAGCGCACGCTCCCGCACGAACGCTGGGTGGCCCGGCAGTTCGGCACGGTCGCGAGCGGCGAAGGGGCTGCGGACGAAGCGCCGCTCGCCCCCTACATGCTGCGCGCCGATGGCGGCGAACCCGACACGTCGACCTGGGCGTGCGTGCAACCGGTGCACGTGCGCATCGCGCACGACCATCTGGTCCTGATCGATCCGGCCTCGCTCGAACTGACGGACGCCGAAGCCGCGACGCTGCTCGAGGTCGCCAGGCCGCTGATCGAAGAACTGGGCGTGCGCATCGAGGCGCCCCATCCATCGCGCTGGTATCTGGCGAGCGACGCCTTCGGCACGTTGGCCGGCGCTTCGCCGTTGCGCGCCAGCGGCCGCAACATCGAGATCTGGCTGCCGCACGAAGCCCACACCGGCCAGCGCTCGCGCGCCTGGATGAAACTGCAGAACGAAGTGCAGATGGCGTGGTTCGAGCATCCGGTCAACGAGGCGCGTGAAGCGCGCGGCCTGCCCGCGGTCAATTCCATCTGGTTCCATGCGCAAGGTGCCGCGCAACCGGTTAAAAGCCCGTTCACGCGTGTGCTGTCGGACGCAGCGGCGACGCGCGGCCTCGGGCTCACCGCTGGCGGGGTCGAGATCGGGCCTCCGCCGGCTTCGTTTGCAGCCCTCGCGCCCAGCGCCGCCACGGCACCGCGTGCGAACGGTGCAAGCGGAGCCCAGCAAGCCGGCAACGGCGCCACGGCAACAGCATCAACAACGCTCGTCGAGCTCGACCCATTTTCCGCGCCCTATATCGAGCAGGACTGGGGCCGCTGGAATGCGGCCTTCGCCGCGCTCGAAACCGACTGGTTCGCCCCTGCTCTCGCTGCCTTGCAGTCGGGCCAACTCGGCGAACTGGGCCTCACACTATGCGGCGACACCGGCTCGGTGACGCTCAACATCACACGCGGCGATCTGCGCAAATTCTGGCGCCGCCGCGTGCTCGCATCGCTCTTTATCGAATGACGCACTTCATCACCCTGCTACCGTTCCACCGCATGTTTTCCGGCCTTTCCGCATGACTCGAATCGTTACGCGCGCCTGCTCCCCCGTCGATGCCGAAGTGTTGACCCGTCATGGCCTGCATCCGGTGCTGGCCCGTCTGTACGCGTCGCGCGGCGTCTGTCTGCCGGATGAACTCGAAACCGGCCTTGCGCGGCTGGTCGCGCCCACTCAACTGAAAGGCTGCGAAGAAGCGGCCGTGCTGCTCGCCGATTCGATCGAAGGCAAACGCCGCATGCTGGTGGTCGCCGACTACGACTGCGACGGCGCCACCGCTTGCGCCGTTGCCGTGCGCGGGCTGCGGATGTTCGGCGCGAACATCGACTATCTGGTGCCGAACCGCTTCGAATACGGCTACGGCCTGACGCCCGAAATCGTCGCGCTGGCGGCACGCAATCCATCCGGCAAGCCGGACCTGCTGATCACCGTGGATAACGGCATCGCCAGCGTCGACGGTGTAGAAGCGGCCAACGCGCTCGGCATCGACGTACTCGTCACCGATCACCACTTGCCCGGCGACCAGCTGCCTGCCGCGCGCGCCATCGTCAATCCGAACCAGCCCGGTTGCGGCTTCCCGAGCAAATGCATCGCCGGCGTCGGCGTAATGTTCTATGTGCTGCTTGCGCTGCGCGCCGAACTGCGCAAACGCGGCGCCTTCGACGACGCGCGGCCCGAACCGCGTCTGGACGGCCTGCTCGATCTGGTCGCGCTCGGCACGGTGGCCGACGTCGTCAAGCTCGACGGCAACAATCGCGTGCTGGTGGCTCAAGGCCTGCAACGGATTCGCAAAGGCAAGATGCAGCCGGGTGTGGCGGCGCTGTTTCGCGCCGCTGCACGCGACGCCCGCAGCGCTTCCGGCTTCGATCTGGGCTTTGCGCTCGGCCCGCGGCTGAACGCGGCGGGACGGCTCTCGGATATGTCGCTCGGAATCGAATGCCTGACCACCGACGACATCGGCCGCGCATGGGAACTCGCACAGCAACTCGACTCGATCAACCGCGAGCGGCGCGAGATCGAAGCGGGCATGCAGCAGCAGGCACTCGAAGATCTGTCGTCGATCGATCCGGCCGGCTCGGCCACCATCGTGCTGTTCAACCCGAGCTGGCATCAGGGCGTCATCGGCATCGTCGCGGGGCGCATCAAGGAGAAGTTCCACCGGCCCGTCTTCACCTTCGCACCGGCTGACGAAAGCGGCGTGCTCGTCAAAGGCTCGGGGCGTTCGATCGGGGGCTTTCATCTGCGCGATGCGCTCGACCTGATCTCGAAACGCGAACCCGGTCTGATCGCCAAGTTCGGTGGCCACGCCATGGCTGCCGGCATGACGCTCGCCGCCGCCGATGTGCCGCGTTTCACGACTGCCTTCGAAGCAGTGGGCCGCGAGTGGCTCAGCGAAGACGCGCTCGCCCGTGTGGTCGAAACCGACGGTGATCTCGAAGAAGCCTATTTCACGCCGCAATTCGTCGAGATGCTCGACGCTGCGGTCTGGGGTCAGGGCTTTCCGGCACCGGTTTTTTCGGGAGAATTCGAGGTGGCGTCGCAAGCGCTGGTGAAGGACAAGCACCTGAAGCTGCAACTGCTGCGCGGCCGGCAGCGCTTCAACGCGATCTGGTTCAATCACACGGATTCGCTGCCCAACCGCACGACAATCGCCTACCGCCTCGCAAGCGATACGTGGAATGGCGTCTCGCGCGTGCAGCTGATCGTCGAGCATGCAATAAGCTGAGCGGCAGTGGGTCCGCCTCGGCCTCGCGTCATCCACGCCGGGGCGCCGAAATCGCGCAAAATCCCCCGCAAAACGGCCCCAACCACCCGCCGGATCGCGTATTCGCCGCCGGCGGGCAGCCTCGATCGGCTATAATTTCCCCTTTTTACGAAGCTATAAAAGATCGACATGGAAGCGGAACGTCTCAACGCGATCGAAGCCTCTCTGGCCGACCTGCGCCATCGCGCGGGCGAGCTACGGGGGTATCTTTGACTACGACGACAAAGCACTGCGTCTAATCGAAGTCAACCGGGAACTCGAAGACCCGAACGTCTGGAACGACTCGAAGCATGCCCAGGCCCTCGGCCGGGAAAAGAAGCTGCTTGACGACGTCGTCGGCAAACTCACAGCGCTCGACAACGACCTGCGCGACGCGCAGGACCTGTTCGGCATGGCGCGCGAAGAAAATGACGAGGAAACCCTCCTCGCCTGCGAAAGCGATGCAGCCGGCCTCGAACAGCGCGTCGCCGATATGGAATTCCGCCGCATGTTCTCGAACGCGGCCGACCCGAACAACGCCTTCCTCGACATTCAGGCCGGCGCCGGCGGCACCGAAGCATGCGACTGGGCCGCGATGCTGTTGCGCCAGTACCTGCGCTACTGCGAGCGCAAGGGCTTCAAGACCGAAGTGCTGGAACAGACCGACGGCGACGTCGCGGGCATCAAGAACGCCACCATCAAGATCGAAGGCGAGTACGCCTACGGGTTCCTGCGCACCGAAACCGGCGTGCACCGCCTCGTGCGCAAGTCGCCGTTCGACTCGTCGGGCGGCCGTCATACTTCGTTCTCGTCGGTGTTCGTGTATCCGGAGATCGACGATTCGATCGAAGTGGACATCAACCCGGCCGATCTGCGTATCGACACGTACCGCGCGTCCGGCGCGGGCGGTCAGCACATCAACAAGACCGACTCCGCGGTGCGGATCACGCACATGCCGTCGGGCATCGTCGTGCAGTGCCAGAACGACCGCTCGCAGCACCGTAACCGCGCCGAAGCGATGGCCATGTTGAAATCGCGTCTGTACGAAGCGGAAATCCGCAAACGTCAGGCCGAACAGGACAAGCTCGAGGCAGGCAAGACCGACGTGGGCTGGGGTCATCAGATCCGCTCGTACGTGCTGGACAACAGCCGCATCAAGGATCTGCGTACCAACGTCGAAATCAGCAATACCAAGAGCGTGCTCGATGGCGACCTCGATCCGTTCATTAGCGCCAGCCTGAAACAGGGCATCTAAAGTAAGCGCATCCGGCGCGGCGAGCTTTGCCGCGCCGCATCTTTTGACCGCCTGCTTTGGTCCGATTGCAGTCCGATTTCCGACCGTCAGGCAACCTCGTGCGGCCCACCCGCATGCAGGCCACCCCGAATACCGACCCATCATGACCGAACCGAACCAGACGAACGCTGCGCCCGAGGGGGACGAAAACAAGATCATCGCCGAGCGCCGCGAAAAGCTGCGCGAGCTGCGTGAACAGGGCGTCGCCTATCCGAACGATTTCCGCCCGACGCATCACGCGGAAGACCTGCAGACGCAATACGCCGAGACCGACAAGGAAACGCTCGAAGCGAATCCGCTTCAGGTTGCCGTGGCCGGCCGGATGATGCTGAAGCGCGTGATGGGAAAGGCGAGCTTCGCGACCGTGCGCGACGGTTCGGGTCAGATCCAGTTCTTCATCACGCCGGCTGACATCGGCCAGGAAACCTACGACGCATTCAAGAAGTGGGACATGGGCGATATCGTCGCCGCGCGTGGCGTGCTGTTCCGTACCAACAAGGGCGAGCTGTCGGTGCGTTGTACCGAACTGCGTCTGCTGTCGAAATCGCTGCGTCCGCTGCCGGACAAGTTCCACGGCCTCGCCGATCAGGAGATGAAGTACCGTCAGCGCTATGTCGATCTGATCGTCACGCCGGAAACGCGCAAGACTTTCGTGGCGCGCACCAGGGCGATGTCGTCGATCCGCAAGTTCATGGCCGAGGCCGACTTCATGGAAGTCGAAACGCCGATGCTGCACCCGATCCCGGGCGGCGCGGCGGCCAAGCCGTTTGTGACGCACCACAACGCGCTCGACATGCAGATGTTCCTGCGCATCGCGCCGGAGCTGTATCTGAAGCGTCTGGTGGTCGGCGGCTTCGAGCGTGTGTTCGAGATCAACCGGAATTTCCGTAACGAGGGCGTCTCCGTGCGCCACAATCCGGAATTCACGATGATCGAGTTCTATGCCGCGTACACCGATTATCAGTGGCTGATGGACTTCACCGAACAGTTGATCCGTCAGGCCGCGATCGATGCGCTCGGTACGGCGACGATCAGCTATCAGGGTCGCGAGCTCGATCTGTCCAGGCCGTTCCATCGGCTGACGATCACGCAGGCTATCCAGAAGTACGCGCCGCAGTACACCGACGAACAACTCGCTGACGCGGCGTTCCTACGCCCCGAGCTGAAGAAGTTCGGTGTCGATGCGTCACAGCCGCAGTTCTTGAACGCAGGCGTCGGCGCGCTGCAACTCGCGCTCTTCGAAGAGACCGCCGAATCGCAACTGTGGGAGCCGACGTACATCATCGACTACCCGATCGAAGTGTCGCCGCTCGCACGCGCGTCGGACAAGGTGGCGGGCATCACCGAGCGCTTCGAACTGTTCATCACCGGGCGTGAAATCGCCAACGGTTTCTCCGAGCTGAACGATCCGGAAGACCAGGCCGCGCGCTTCAAGAAGCAGGTCGACCAGAAGGACGCCGGCGACGAAGAAGCGATGTTCTACGACGCCGACTACATCCGCGCACTCGAATACGGTATGCCGCCGGCGGGCGGTTGTGGCATCGGCATCGACCGTCTGGTGATGCTGTTGACCGACAGCCCGAGCATCCGCGATGTGATCCTGTTCCCGCATCTGCGCCGCGAGGACTGATTGCGCGGTCGGCGTGATCCGACAGACAGCAGGTCCTGACTGACGCAACGCCCGGCTCGTCGCCGGGCGCTCTCATTTGAGCGGCCTGCAGGCCCATCGGCCTATCTCCAGCATCCCGTCGCGCCACCTGACAGTTTGTAACGATCGGTAAAAGGTTCACGGCCGGAGGCGCCTCACGTCGGGATCGGAAGGCCATGTCAGCGCTTGAAATCAGGCGCCAGGCCGCCGTCTCCGCGATCCGCTTCAAACCATCTCTGCGGACGCTACAGAACTGGTTACAAATTGAAACCCCGCGCGAGTCTGTCTGTCAGACACTTAAGTCTCGAAAAAACCACTCGGACTCTGCTCAAGACGGAGGTCATCATGGACAATCCTGGCAACACACAACCACGCCGAATTCACCCGCTTGTCGCGACCGCGGCAGGCGCAGTCATCATCGCGAGCCTCGCGGCCACAGCGGCTATCACGGGTCTGTTTCCCAAAGCGTCGAGCAACGGCGCGCAGACAGATCAAACCCAGGCGGCACAGGTGACTTCGCAGCCGTCGCAGCAAGTGGTCGATTCGGCGGCCCCGGCCAATCCGAACACCTACGCGCAGCAACAGCAGCCGCAGGCCGCCCAGCCTGCACAGGCTCAGGCACCAGCCGATGCTCAGACCCAGCAGCCCCAACCGGCTCCGGTCGCAGCGGCTCCTACGCCCGCGCAAGCGCAGTACGCACAGCAGCAACAGCAATCGGGCCAGTACGCACAGCAACCGCCGCCCCAACCCGCCTATTGCGCTAGTTGCGGGACCGTCGTAGCGATCTCAGCAGTGCGTCAGGAAGGCCATGGCACCGGCGTCGGCGCTGTGGGCGGTGCGGTGGTCGGCGGTCTGGTGGGCAACCAGTTCGGCGGCGGCGTGGGCCGCGGCGCGATGACGGTGCTGGGCGCAGTCGGCGGCGGCTTCGCGGGTAACGCGGTCGAGAAAAATATCCGCAGCACAACTGCCTACTCGGTGCATGTGCGTCTGGAGAGCGGCAAGAACCGTTACTTCACGTATCACGAAGCGCCGCCGTTCCAGCAAGGCGAGCGCGTGCATATCGAGAACGGCGCGCTCGTAGCAGGCTAAACAACGCGTCAGGAAGCGCGTCAAACAAAACGGCGATTCCAGATTTCACTGGAATCGCCGTTTTTCTTTCAGAGCCGGTCGAGATCGAGAGTCAATCCTGAACCCACAGCCCGCTCAATAATCCGCATCCTCGATCCAGGCCGTCTGGATCGCTTCGAGAATCTTCTCGTTCGAACGGTTCGGATCGTCGTCGAAGCCGTCCAGTTCGGTGACCCAGCGGTGCAGATCGGTAAACCGGATCTGCTGCGGGTCCACTTCCGGGTGCTTGTCGGTGAGGGCCATCGCGATGTCTTGCGTGTCGGTCCACTTCATGGCTGCGCTCCTGTTAGTGATTTTCCTTCGCGTGGTTGATCGAGTAACGCGGGATTTCAACGACCAGATCCTGGTCGACCGGCACCATCGCCTGGCACGACAGACGCGACTCCGGCTCGAGGCCCCAGGCCTTGTCGAGCAGATCGTCCTCGTCTTCCTCCGACGGCGTGAGCGCATTGAAGCCTTCGCGCACGAGCACATGGCAAGTCGTGCAGGCACACGATTTCTCGCAGGCGTGCTCGATTTCAATGCCGTGCTCCAGCAGATTGTCGCAGATGCTCTTGCCCGGCACAGCATCGATCACCGCGCCTTCCGGACACAGTTCGACATGGGGCAGCACAACGATTTGAGGCATACGATTTCCGTTTAGTCTGGGGCACAGCAGCCGGCGAGCCGGCTGCGTGCCATTTTACTGGTGACGCGCACCTTTGTTGACGCGCGTCACGTGATTCGTCGAGTTCAGATGTCGTCGAGCTTGCGGCCCGCCAGCGCGCGGCGGATGCCCTTGTTCATGCGGCGGGCGGCGAATTCGTCGGTACCTTCGGCCACTGTCTTGGTCGCCGCTTCGATCGCGTCCACGTCATCGCTTTGCGCCACGTTGCGCAAAGCGGTGAGCAGGCCGTCGAGTTCGGCGCGCTCGGCTTCGTCAAGCAGGTCGGCATCAGCAGCCAGCGCCGCATCCGTCGCTTCGACCAGGCGTTGCGCTTCCACTTGCGCCTCACGCAGCGCGCGGGCTCGCATATCGACTTCGGCGGTACTGAAGCTGTCTTCGAGCATTTTGGCGATGTCGTCGTCGGCGAGGCCGTATGACGGCTTCACCACCACCGACGCTTCCACGCCCGACAACTGCTCACGCGCAAACACCGACAGCAGGCCATCGGCATCGACCTGATAGGTCACACGAATGCGCGCTGCGCCGGCCGCCATCGGCGGAATGCCGCGCAGTTCGAAGCGCGCGAGCGAGCGGCAATCCGCTACCAGTTCGCGTTCGCCCTGCACGACGTGGATCGCCATCGCCGTCTGGCCGTCCTTGAAAGTCGTGAAATCCTGCGCACGCGCCACCGGAATGGTCGAATTGCGCGGAATGATCTTCTCGGTCAGTCCACCCATCGTCTCAACGCCAAGCGACAGCGGGATGACGTCGAGCAGCAGCCAATCGTCGCCGTCGGCGCTGCGGTTGCCGGCCAGCAAATCGGCCTGGATCGCCGCGCCGAGCGCGACCACTTCGTCCGGGTTGAGATTGGTCAGCGGCGGCTGGCCGAAGAACGCTTCGACCGCGCGGCGGATCACCGGCATGCGGGTCGCGCCCCCCACCAGTACCACGCCCTTGATTTCCTTGGTGGTGACCTTGGCGTCGCGCAGTGCTTTCTTGGTCGGCCCGAGCGTGCGCTGCACCAGCGCCTGCGTGATGGCTTCGAAAGCAGCCTCGTCGATCGTCAGATCGAGCTGGGTGCCGTTGGAGAGCGTCGCCTTCAGCGTTGATAGCGGTGCCTCCGACAACGCCTCCTTGGCCACGCGTACGTTGTCCAGCAGCATGCGCACGTCTTCGGCAGCGAGCGTCTGCGGTGCGATGCCGGCCTGCTCGAGCGCATGACGGTACAGCGCGTGATCGAAATCGTCGCCGCCGAGCGCGGAGTCGCCGCCCGCTGCGAGCACTTCGAAAACGCCTTTGGTGAGCTTGAGGATCGACAGATCGAACGTGCCGCCGCCGAGGTCGTACACGGCGTAGAGGCCTTCGGAGCCGTTGTCGAGGCCGTAGGCAATCGCCGCTGCAGTCGGCTCGTTGAGCAGGCGCAGAACATTGAGACCGGCCAGACGCGCGGCGTCCTTGGTGGCCTGGCGCTGCGCTTCGTCGAAATACGCCGGCACGGTGATGACGGCGCCGACCAGATCGTCGCCAAGCGAGTCTTCCGCACGCTGCCGCAGCGTCGCGAGAATTTCCGCCGACACTTCGACCGGGCTCTTCACGCCATCGACGGTGCGGATCTGCACCATGCCCGGTGCGTCCACAAAATCGTACGGCGCATTCTCGGCGCCTTCGACCTCGCTCTTGCCGCGGCCCATGAAGCGCTTGACCGAGACGATCGTGTTACGCGGATCGCTCGCTGCTTCCGCCTTGGCGGTACGGCCGATGCGGCGGCCGCCCTTCTCCAGATAACGCACCACCGACGGTAGCAGCACATGGCCGTCCTCGTCGGGCAGCACGTCGGGAACGCCACTACGCACTGCAGCGACAAGGGAATTGGTGGTGCCAAGATCGATACCGACCGCGAGGCGCCGCTGATGCGGCGCGGGCGCCATGCCGGGTTCGGAGATTTGCAGTAAAGCCATCTGAGATCTTCTTCGGGGAACGTTCGGCCCCGTCCTGAATGGTTCGCGTTGCTGGGTTGAACGCTACGGCTGGTTGTCGCGGCGTCCCGTTTGCATCCGGCCTGTTTCCAATCGCGTCCGCTTACGTGCGTTTGCGCTGATCTGCTTCGTTCGCTTCAGTTGTCGAGCCGTTCGATCTGCGTGCCGATTTCCGCCGCCACGCGTTCGATGAACATCAACTGCCGCACCGCCTCGCCCGCCGCCTGATCCGCGCCGCTGTCGAGCAGTGCACCGAGTTTCGTGAAGCGCACCCGCTCTTCGTCGCGCAACTCGGTGAGCAAGGCGTCGAGTGCGTCGACATTCTTCGCCGCCGCAGCATCCTCGATACCTTCACGCCATTCCATCTGCTGCATCAGGAATGCCGGCTCCATCGCCGTATTGTTCTCCGCGCCGACATCGATGCCGCGCAGCGACAACAGATACGTGGCGCGCTTCAACGGATCGCGCAGGGTCTGATACGCCTCGTTCGTGCGCGTCGCCCATTGCATCGCGATGCGCTTTTGCGCGTCGCCAGCAGCGGCAAAACGGTCGGGGTGAACCTGCGACTGCACCGTACGGTACGCATGATCGAGCGCACTGGCGTCGAGCGCGTATTGGGCCGGCAGGTCGAACAGGTCGAAGTGGCTGTCGTTCAGCGAGGCCATCGAATGATGTAATCCGTTCAAAAAGCGCACCTGAGTTTCAGGCATCAAGTGCAACGTAAGGTGCAACCAGGCACACAAAGCACAACGCAAGGTACAACGACGTGCGACAAATTAAAAAGGCGGCCCGCGCCGCCTTTTTTCCGCTTCACGCGGACTGAACCTGCTCAGACGCGGAACGATTCGCCGCAGCCGCACTCGTCCTTGACGTTCGGGTTGTTGAACTTGAAGCCTTCGTTCAGCCCTTCGCGTGCAAAGTCGAGTTCCGTGCCGTCGATGTAAGCCAGGCTTTTCGGATCGACGATGATCTTCACGCCGTTGCACTCGAATACCTGATCTTCCGGCGCGAGTTCGTCCACATACTCGAGCTTATAGGCGAGGCCTGAGCATCCGGTCGTGCGCACGCCCAGCCGCAACCCAACACCCTTGCCACGCCGGGTCAGGAATTTCTGGACGTGATTTGCTGCCTTCTCGGTCAACGTAATTGCCATAGCGTTTCTCAACGGCCTTAAGCAGTCTGGTGCTTTTCGCCCGCTTCCGCGGTTTCGCCATGACGTTGCTTGTAGTCAGCCACGGCTGCCTTGATCGCGTCTTCCGCGAGGATCGAGCAGTGGATCTTGACCGGCGGCAACGCCAGTTCTTCGGCGATGTGGGTGTTCTTGATTTCCATGGCCTGATCGAGCGTCTTGCCCTTCACCCATTCAGTGACGAGCGAGCTCGACGCGATGGCCGAACCGCAGCCGTACGTCTTGAACTTCGCGTCTTCGATGATGCCGTCCGCGCCCACGCGGATCTGCAGCTTCATCACGTCGCCGCAGGCCGGCGCGCCGACCATGCCGGTACCGACTGCATCGTCGTCCTTGGCGAAGGAACCGACGTTGCGCGGATTTTCGTAATGGTCCAGAACCTTGTCGCTATAAGCCATGATTACACTCCTTGATTCGTTTCAACCTGCATTCGGTGCGATGTTTCGTGCAGCGTAGCGTCGCAGTCAAACCTCAGTGCGCCGCCCACTGGATCGTCGAAATATCGATCCCGTCCTTGTACATTTCCCACAGCGGCGACAGATCGCGCAGCTTCGAAATCTTGGTCTTCAGCAGGTTGATGACGTAATCGACGTCCTGCTCCGTCGTGAAGCGGCCCACCGTAAAGCGGATTGAGCTGTGCGCCAGTTCGTCGTTGCGGCCAAGCGCGCGCAACACATACGACGGCTCGAGCGACGCCGACGTGCACGCCGAACCCGACGACACCGCCACGTCCTTCACCGCCATGATCAGCGATTCACCTTCGACGAAGTTGAAGCTGATGTTCAGGTTGTGCGGCACACGCTTTTCCATGTCGCCGTTCACGTAGGTTTCTTCCATGTCTTGCAGACCGCGCAGCAGACGGTCGCGCAGCATGCGAATGCGCTCGTTTTCCGTTGCCATTTCTTCGCGGGCAAGACGGAACGCTTCGCCCATGCCGACGATCTGGTGCGTCGCCAGCGTGCCCGAACGCATACCGCGCTCGTGACCGCCGCCGTGCATCTGCGCTTCGATACGGATACGCGGCTTGCGGCGCACATACAGCGCGCCGATGCCCTTCGGACCATACGTCTTGTGTGCCGAGAACGACATCAGATCGACCTTCAGCTTTTGCAGGTCGATCGTGATCTTGCCGGTGGCCTGAGCGGCGTCGACGTGGAAAATGATGCCCTTTTCACGGGTGATCTCACCGATCGCCTCGATGTCCTGAATCACGCCGATCTCGTTGTTGACCGACATTACCGAGACCAGAATCGTGTCGGGGCGCAGCGCAGCCTTGAACACGTCGAGGTCGATCAGACCGTCGTCCTTCACGTCCAGATACGTGACTTCGAAGCCTTCGCGCTCGAGCTCGCGGCAGGTGTCAAGCACAGCCTTGTGCTCGGTCTTCACCGTGATGATGTGCTTGCCCTTGCTCTTGTAGAAGTGCGCGGCACCCTTGATGGCCAAGTTGTCCGACTCCGTGGCACCCGAGGTCCAGATAATTTCGCGCGGATCGGCATTCACCAGCGCCGCGACGTTCTCGCGCGCTTCCTCGACCGCACGTTCCGCGTCCCAGCCGTACGAGTGGCTACGCGATGCAGGGTTGCCGAACTGCTCACGCAGATACGGAATCATCTTGTCCACCACGCGCGGGTCGACCGGAGTCGTGGCGCTGTAGTCCATGTAAATGGGCAGGTGGGGAATGTCGTTGTTCATGAATCGCTCCGGGGACATCATTGCTCTGGCTTCTGGGTTCCGAGTTCGCTGGCTTCGCGGGGTCTAGGAACCGGCCATGTTAAAAACGGAATTCGGTCCGCGTGGCGCGACCCGGGCGGGTTCGACCGCCGGCGCCTCGCTGCGGCGGTCGCGCAGCACGGCGGGCGCGCCCTCGCGCGAGCGCTGCTGATCGACCAGATCCTTTAGCGATACCGAATCGAGGTACTCGACCATTTTCTGGTTCAGCGTGGACCACAGTTCGTGCGTCATGCAGTGGCCGTCGTGCTGCTTGGTGCCTTCGCAGGTGCCTTTGCCGCCGCATTGGGTGGCATCGAGCGGTTCGTCGACAGCAATGATGATGTCTGCGACGGTCACGTTCTCGGCGCGGCGGGCCAGATTGTAGCCACCGCCGGGGCCGCGCACCGACTCCACGATCTCGTGGCGGCGCAGCTTGCCGAACAACTGCTCAAGGTAGGACAGGGAAATATGCTGGCGCTGGCTGATACCCGCAAGCGTCACCGGGCCCTGCTCCTGGCGCAGTGCCAGGTCAATCATCGCCGTGACGGCGAAACGGCCTTTCGTGGTGAGTCTCATGATGTTGGGGATCGCAATTCTCGACAAGTTTGCTCAAGTATAAATACATGAGCAAATTAGTCAAGTATCCCTATCGCGATTTGGGTCATTTGCTTAATTGAGGCGGCGCGCCTGAAAAGCCTGCAGACAGGCCCTGAAGCCAGCCACCACGAACACCTTGAGCACTAAAGTGCTACGCCCTCAAGGCACCAGTTGCGGGTGCAATGCTGCGATCAGACCCCGGCAAGCCGCCTCGCACTGATCGAGGACCTGCTCGAAGCCTTCGTCGCCGCCAAAATAGGGATCGGTCACTTCCCGCTCCCCCGCCCACCGGCTGTCGGCCTCGGGGACAAACTCCATCAGCAGACGGATCTTGTCGCGCTGGGCCGGCGGGCAGATCCGGCGCAACGCGGCGACGTTGGCGTCGTCCATTGCGACCAGCAGATCGAAATGCTCGAAATCCGCCGCACCGATCTGCCGGCCGCGCAGCCCGGACAGGTCGTAGCCGCGCTGGGCGGCGGCACGCTGCGCCCGCTCGTCAGGCGCAGCGCCGATGTGCCAGTCGCCGGTACCGGCCGAATCGATCGCAATGCGTTCTTGCAGCTTCGCTTCACCCACCTGATGCCGCATCACCCCTTCCGCGGTCGGAGAACGGCAGATGTTCCCGAGGCAGACAAAACAGATGGAGATGGTTTTCATCAAGGCTCTGGATGCAGTGCATCCGGATAGGGTTAGGCAACAGTGCCGCGATTATACAAAGGTGCTGAAAATCTCGCCGCGCAGGCGCACCGCCGCCTTAACCGCGCCGCGCGCCTGGTGTTCAGGACGCTTCTGAAGCCTGCACTGAGGTGACCGCCCGCATGGGCTTGACCGGCGCGGCACTATCGTCGCCGACCAAACCATACGAAACAGTTCGCGCCAGTTCCGCCGTGAGCTGCGATGCGCCGAGCGGCGACTGCGAGACCGGGGAAGCGCTCTCGCTGCTGACATACATATAGGCTGCCGCTGCGAACGGCACAAACACGGCCAATGGCCAGTACATCGATATTGTCTTTTTCATGATGTCGTTCTCTTCCGATTGGGGCATCCGGAGCTTGTGACCCACTATGCCCAGTCGAAATCATATAGAACTAATCAATTGGTATAAACCCACCCTGGTGAGATAGAGCGTTGCTCTGGAGATAACAGTGCCAGTCCGCGACGCGGGCCGTCCCCTTCAGCCGAGGTGGCTGCGCTGCGCGGCGTATAGCTCGCGGAACGTACGCCCGACCGGCGCCGGCATGTCTCGGGTGTTGGTCCAGCCGGCCGCGAGCGGCAGCCGGCTGATGGCGCGCCGACGCCCGCCCATCATCTCCAGAACGCGCACCGCCAGCTTGGCAAACAACGCATAGGCATCCGGATGCAGCGCGAGGAAACCCCACACGGCCAGCCCCGCGCGCTCGCGCCACGGTCGCAGGTGCCGCTCCACCTGCTTCTCGCGCAGCTTGCGCAGCAGGCCCGAGAGGGGAATGCCGACCGGACAGACGCTATCGCATTCACCGCACAGCGTGGCGGCCTGTGGCAGATCGAGCGCGTTGTCGATACCGACGTAGCTCGGTGTCAGCACCGAGCCCATCGGCCCCGGATAGACCCAGCCGTAAGCGTGGCCACCGATCTTCTGATAAACCGGGCAGTGGTTCATACAAGCGCCGCAGCGGATACAGCGCAGCATCTCCTGGAAGTCGCCGCCGATCAGCCCGGTGCGCCCGCCATCGACCAGCACCACATACATATGCTCCGGGCCATCCTGATCGCCCGGCCCGCGCGGCCCTGTCAGCACCGAGAAGTAGTTCGAGGTCGACTGGCCGGTCGCCGAGCGCGGCAGCAGGCGCATCGCGGTCGCGAGATCTTCGAGCGTCGGCAGCACTTTCTCGATCCCCGTCACCGCCACGTGCACGCGCGGCATCACTGTGCACATGCCCTCGTTGCCTTCGTTCGTCACGAGCGCGACTGAACCGGTCTGCGCTACCAGAAAATTGCCGCCGGTCACGCCCATGTCAGCCGTCATGAAATGCGGACGCAGCACCTCACGCGCCTCGCGGGTCATCTCGGTGATTTCGGTCAGGCGCGGCCGCTGATGGGTTTTGGCAAACAGATCGGCAATCTCGTCCTTATCCTTATGGACGACCGGCGCGATGATATGGCTCGGCGCCTCGTTGTCGTTGATCTGCAGGATATATTCGCCGAGATCGGTCTCGATCGACTGCACGCCCATCTGGCCGAGCACTTCGTTCAGACGCATTTCCTCGGTGACCATCGATTTGGTCTTGATCACCTTCCTGACGTCGTGCCGACGCGCGATGTCCGCGACGAGCTGGGCTGCTTCCCGCGTGGTCTCCGCAAACAGCACCGTGACGCCGCGCCGGGTCGCCTCGCGCTCGAAGGTCTCAAGCCAGACGTCGAGGTTTTCCAGTGCGCGGTTGCGGCGCTCCTTGAGCGCGGCGCGCGTCGCCGCGAAGTCGATCGCCGTAATCGCGGTGGCCCGGGCCGAAACGAACTTCGTCGACAGCTTGGTGAGGTTCTGCTGCAGACGCTGGTCGGCGAGCTTCTCGCCTGCGCGCGCCTTGAACTGCATCGTTTGAACTTGCATGGCGGCCTTTGGGAGGATTCGCGTGGGGACTTAAGCGTCGCCGGCGAGCACCTGCGCGATATGCAGCACGCGCGTAGTGGTGTCGCCCTTGCGGCGCAAACGGCCTTCTATATTGAGCATGCAGCCGAGGTCGCCCAGCACTACCGTGCCCGCGTCGCTCGCGCCGATATTCGCGCATTTCTCATCGACGATCGCCGTCGAGATATCGCCATACTTGACCGCGAACGTGCCACCGAAGCCGCAGCAGTGCTCGCAATCCTTCATCTCGGTGACGGTCACGCCAGCCTGCGCCAGCAACGTGCGCGGCTGCGACTTGACGCCCAGTTCGCGTAAGCCCGAGCAGGAATCGTGATACGTCACCGGCCCCGCGAACTCGCCCGGCGGCAACTGCACCCTGGCGACGTTGACGAGGAAATCGGTCAGCTCATACACCTTTGGACGCAGGCGGCCGAAGCGGATCATCATTTCCGGATCGTCGCCGAACAGGTCGCCGTAGTGCACGCGGATCATGCCGCCGCACGAACCGGACGGCACCACGATGTAATCGAACTGCTCGAATTCCCGCAGCGTTTTCTGGGCCAGATCGCGCGCCAGACGGCGATCGCCGGAATTGTAGGCGGGCTGCCCGCAGCAGGTTTGCGCCGGCGGCACCATCACCTCGAAGCCAGCGCCCTCGATCAGCTTGATCACCGAGAAACCGATCTCGGGACGCATCAGGTCAATCAGACAGGTGACGAACAAACCGACTCGCATAGGCGCTCCTTCGGGAAAACGTCCCTGATTATCCGCTGTTTATCGAGCAATACCAACGCCAAAACCGGTCAACGCGCCAGACGGCGAACAGTCGCCGCAGATTCGAAGGCAGCCTCGAACGACGTTCGCTTTTTTCACAATACGATATACAATCAATTCTCCGCTGTTTGACGCGTCAACCGATTTCTCCCCATGAGCGATACGAACCCGGATCCCAAGACTTCGATCCAGGTGATCGAGCGCATGATGCGCCTGCTGGATGCCCTGGCTGCGCATACCGACCCGGTCAGCCTGAAGGAACTCGCGCTAGGCACCGAGCTGCACCCCTCCACGGCGCACCGCATCCTTAACGACATGGTGACGTGCCGTCTCGTCGACCGTTCGGATCCGGGCACCTACCGGCTCGGCATGCGCCTGCTGGAGCTGGGCAATCTGGTCAAGGCGCGTCTGTCGGTGCGCGATGCTGCGTTGACGCCAATGCGCGAACTGCACCGCCTGACCGGCCAAACGGTGAATCTCTCGGTGCGTCAGGGCGATGAGATCGTCTATATCGAGCGCGCCTATTCCGAGCGTTCCGGCATGCAGGTCGTACGTGCCATTGGCGGGCGGGCGCCGCTGCATCTGACATCGGTCGGCAAGCTGTTCCTCGCCGCAGACGAATCCACACGTGTGCGCGCTTACGCGACACGCACGGGCCTTTCGGGGCACACCCAGAATAGCATTACCGACCTCGGCAAACTCGAACGCGAACTGTTGCACGTGCGCCAGCACGCCTGCGCGCGCGATAACGAGGAACTGGAACTCGGCGTGCGCTGCATCGCAGCGGGTATCTATGACGACACCGGCAAGCTGGTCGCGGGCCTGTCGCTGTCGGCACCGGCCGATCGCCTGCAAGACTCGTGGCTTGGGCAGTTGAGCAAGACTGCCCTGGTGATCTCCGCCTCGCTCGGCTATCAGCCCGAGACGCCGCCCGCCAGCGCGCATCATCAGCATGCCTGATTAAACAGAGCGTGTAGCCTGGTGGCTGCGAATGGATGCGCCATATGCAAAAAGCCCCGCAAATGCGGGGCTTTTTGTTTGCGCTGCTGATTGCCTTAGGCCGAAACCAGGTGCCACGTCGAGGCGGCAACCCTCATACGCGGCTCCTGGCTTTCAGGTACCCGCGCCGCCAGCGTCGGCACTGGTGATGTGCTGCTCGCCACCGTTGTCGAGCCAGTTACGTAGACGCGTCGCATCGGCAAAGCGCGTGTACTTGCCCGACGAATCGAGCAACACCACGATCATCGGACGGCCGTGAATGGTCGTCTGCATCACCATGCACTCACCCGCTTCGTTGATGAAACCGGTCTTCTGCAGACCGATATCCCACGTTGGGTTGCGCACCAGCGCGTTCGTGCTGTTATAGGCGATCGAACGCTTGCCCGTGTAGACCTCGTAGCTACGATCCGTCGAGAACTCGCGGATCATCGGATACTGATAAGCCGCGTTGACCATCTTCACCAGGTCGCGCGCGCTCGACACGTTCTCGCTCGTCAGACCCGATGGGCTTTCGAAGTGCGTGTCCGTCATGCCGAGTTGCTTGGCCTTCGCGTTCATCGCCGCGATAAAGGCCGGACGGCCGCCCGGGAAGTAACGCGACAGCGCTGCGGCCGCGCGGTTTTCCGAAGCCATCAGCGCAATGTGCAGCATGTCTTCACGCGAAAGCACCGAACCGACCGCGAGACGCGAACCGGTGTTCTTGATGTAGTCGCGGTCTTCGTCCGTGACTTCGATCTGCTCGGTCAGCGGTGCCTTCGAATCCAGCACCACCATGGACGTCATCAGCTTGGTGATCGAGGCGATTGGCACCACGGCGCGCGAGTTTTTGTCGAACAGCGATTCGCCGGTGTTTTGATCGACCACATACGCGACGCTCGAGCGCAAGGCCAGTGCATCAGGCGTGTCGTGCAGGCCGAACGCCTGGCCGACCGTCGGCTGACGCGGTTCGAACGCAACCTGGCGGACCACCGAGCGGCGGCGGCCGTTCATCGTGTACGAAACACGGTGGCGGCGGCTTTCGACGCGCGGTGCGTCGTCGTCCGCTGCCGCGACCTTCGCGGCTTTGGAAGACTTCGCGGCGACGGCGGAACCCTTGCGGGCCGATTTCGCGGTTTTGAGGGTTTTCTTGCCGGATTTGGCAGGGGCGGTAGCGGCCTTGGCCGCTGTAGCCGCGAAAGCGTCGACAGGCGCAGCAAACGCGGCTGCGATGACCACCGAGGCGGCCACCGACATAGCGGTGCTGATGGCCACGCCATGGATCACTTTTAGCGACGAAAACATGTCGGTTTTCATTGGTGTTCTGTCAGGGGCGGCTGGAGTTTTACGCAAGTGTAGTAAAACCACGAAAAATTAGCAATATTAAGCACTTATCGGCGCTCCTTAAACCGGCTTGTAAGATCCGATTGCAGAGAGGCTATAAGCTTTGCGCACTCGATCGAAAAAAACGATCAAATCCGCGGATGTTTGTCGGGGCTGTTACGTGCCCATTTCGGGCAATGCTCACAGCATAACGGCAATTTAAAGACAACCTTGATCAGGGGAACTACGGTCGCTTCGCGTGGCTGCAAAACGCCGCTGGCCAGTGCCCCGTGGGCGTTCCCCAAGGCACCCGCCAATGTGCCGACCAGCAGGAAGTTAAGCATCTGCTGCGTATCGATCCATCGCGCATTCGACCGGGATGGTGGATTAACGTTCCGTGACAGATTCCGGTTTACATCGAATGTTGTTTTCTCACCTCTTGCCCAAAAAAGTTTGCTCCGCCCTACCCTGCGAAGGATCGTCGCAAAAACGTCCCTTTGGCCGTTCTGGCGGCAAAAACCGTCGTGCTAAAACGCACCAGCACTGTGCAGCAGCCAATCTGACATGCTCCCGGCATATGTCATATGTGCTCCATAACGCATTGTTTTGTCGAGATATTCTCGATATTGTGCGACGCACAAAAAGAGCTTGACATTCGCTGCCACCATCCTAAAATGAGACCTATTGCTGCGATGCACCATGAATCGTGGCGTGATGTGTGATTCAGGTTTCGATGTACCGGATTTACCGTTAACCCAATACGGTCCGCATCAGACGGACCGTCATCCAGGAGCGTAAACATGTCTCTGCTGACCCCCGAGCAAATCGCCGCAGCCCAGAAAGCAAACCTTGAAACCCTCTTCGGCCTGACGACCAAGGCATTCGAAGGCGTGGAAAAGCTGGTTGAGCTGAACCTGCAAGTCGTGAAGTCGACGCTCGCGGAAAGCCAGGAAAATGCGCAACGCGCTCTGTCGGTGAAGGATGCGCAGGAATTTTTCGCGCTGCAGGCGGGCCTCACGCAGCCGCTGTCGGAAAAGGCGCTGTCGTATGGCCGTCACGTGTATGAAATCGTGTCCGCTACGCAAGCCGAGTTCGCCCGTGTTGCCGAAGCACAGTACGAAGAGCAAAACCGCAAGGTGCAATCGCTGGTCGAAAACGTGGCCAAGAACGCACCGGCCGGTTCGGAAACCGCTGTCGCCGTGATCAAGTCGGCTATTACCGCCGCCAACACGACGTACGAAACGGTTCACAAGGCAACCAAGCAAGCTGTGGAAATCGCCGAAAGCAACTTCAACGCAGCCGCTACGGCAGCGTCGAAGGCCGCTTCGCAAGCCGCCGCTCAAGCTTCGCGCTCGGCCAAGAAGGCTGTCTAAGCTTCAGCTTAGGCTTCACTCGGGTGAGACTGCGTTGTGTCGATCCGGCATGAACGGCATCACCTGAAGTTTGATTCGCATTAGCTTCTCGCGCTTCAACATGCGCGGGCCGGTTCGAAAGCCGGCCCGCGCCTATCGTAGCAACAGCGTCGTGCGGCCTCGCATGCTATGCGTGTGCCGCGTGGGCCAACGCTCCGATACGTTGAACAGCGTATCGTTTGCCCGGCGAAGGCCGGGATTTTTTTGCCCCGGCTGTGGCTAGCCTCGTACACGGGGCAGACAAACGAAGCGCGTGACACACAAGCGTGGCGAATGCCCTGCCCCGCTGAAAACAGAACGGCGCGCCCTTTGCGGGGCGCGCCGTTCTGTTTGTGTCGCTGACTTTCGCGGCTGACGTCCGCGGTTCATCTCTGAAGCCAACTATAGAAACCCGCCACCACGCGAACCGTGGGCCAATCGGCGACGCCCGCGCTTCGCCAGCGAGCACAAGCGTCCCCTTACCGCCTTACTTCTTTTTCTGCGGCGGCAGATCGGTACAGACGCCTTCGTACAGCTCAGCGGCCATGCCGACCGATTCGCCAAGCGTCGGATGCGGATGGATGGTCTTGCCGATATCGGTTGCGTCGGCACCCATTTCGACGGCGAGACACACTTCGCTGATCAGGTCACCGGCATTCAGACCAACAATCCCGCCACCGATGACCCGATGCGTGGTCTCGTCGAAGATGAGCTTGGTGAAGCCCTCATCGCGACCATTGGCGATAGCGCGACCCGAAGCAGCCCACGGGAACACAGCCTTGCCGTACTTGATACCTTCGGCCTTGCACTGATCTTCCGTCTTGCCGGCCCAGGCCACTTCCGGATCGGTGTAAGCCACCGACGGGATCTGCAGCGCGTCGAAGTACGCCTTCTCACCGTGCGCAACTTCAGCGGCGACGTGACCTTCATGCACCGCCTTGTGGGCGAGCATCGGTTGACCGACGATATCGCCGATCGCGAAGATGTGCGGCACATTGGTGCGCATCTGCTTGTCGACGTCGATGAAACCGCGATCCGTCACAGCGACGCCGGCCTTGTCGGCACCGATCTTTTTGCCGTTCGGGCTACGGCCCACGGCAACCAGCACGAGATCGTAGCGCTGCGGTTCAGCCGGAGCCTTCTCGCCTTCGAAGGTGACGTAGATGCCATCGTCCTTGGCCTCAGCGGCGGTGGTCTTGGTCTTCAGCATGACGTTAGCGAAACGCTTGCTGTTGTACTTCTCCCAGACCTTGACGAGATCGCGATCGGCGCCGGCCATGAGACCGTCGAGCATTTCGACGACATCGATTTTCGCGCCGAGCGTGGAGTACACCGTGGCCATTTCCAGACCGATGATGCCGCCACCGATGACGAGCATGCGCTGGGGAATCTGACGCAGCTCGAGCGCGCCGGTCGAATCGACGACCCGCGGATCTTGCGGAATGAACGGCAGCTTGACCGCTTCCGAACCGGCAGCAATGATGGCCTGCTTGAACTTGACGACCTTCTTGCCGCTTTCGGTGACGACTTCCATGTGATGCGGATCGACGAACGTCCCGGTGCCCGTGACGACTTCGACCTTGCGCATCTTGGCCATCCCAGCGAGACCACCGGTGAGCTTCTTGACGACACCGGACTTGAAATCGCGGAGCTTGTCGAGATCGATCTGCGGCTTGCCGAACGTGATGCCGTGCGAGCCAAGCGCCTCAGCCTCGTCAATGACGAGGGCCGTATGCAGCAGCGCCTTGGACGGAATACAACCCACATTCAGACAGACGCCACCGAGCGTGGAATAACGTTCGACGAGCACGGTCTTCATGCCCAGATCGGCGGAGCGGAACGCAGCGGAATAGCCGCCAGGCCCCGAACCGAGCACGACCATATCGCATTCGATGTCAGCGTTACCGGAGTAGCTCCCCGCTTGAGGCGCGGCGGCCGGTTGCTTGGGAGCGGCAGCAGGCGTCGGAGCGGGCGCCGCCTGAGGTTTAGCTTCCGCTTGAGCGGGCGCCTTCTCGGGTTCTTTGGCAGCCTTGGCAGGTGCAGCTTCAGCGGACGATTCGACGATAGCGATGATGGTCCCCTGGGAGACCTTATCACCGGTTTTGACGCGCACTTCCTTGACGGTGCCGGCGGTATCGCTGGGCACTTCGATGGAAGCCTTATCGGACTCGAGCGTCAAGAGAGCTTGTTCGTTCTCGATGACATCGCCCGGCTTGATATTGACTTCGATGACATCGACATCCTTGAAATCACCGATGTCCGGCACTTTCACTTCGACGAGACTCATAGTGTCCCCTTCTCTTATTGATCGTTGACGAGGAAGCGCTACAAGAACCGCCTCAACAGGGTCTAAAAGCTGGCAGCGTGCTAGACAGAAGCATCCTTTGCCGTCCGCCCAAGGACGCGCCTTTCTTTTGCCTACTTTTCTTTGGAAGACGACCCGAAGGTAGTCCCTGTGGGACAAAGAAAAGTAGGTGCCGCCCCGCACAGGGGCGACACTAATAGACCGACATGAAAGCAGGTTCAACGAGGGACATGGATAACCACCAAAAACCCACATCCCTCGGCGCAAAGACGACGTCAAACAATCAAAGAATCACACGCCGAAAATCGGCAAGAATCGCACCCAGATACGCATTGAACCGCGCAGCTTCAGCCCCATCAATCACCCGATGGTCATACGACAGCGAAAGCGGCATAGTCAACCGGGGCACAAACTGCTTCCCATCCCAGACGGGCTTCATAGCGCTGCGCGACAGCCCAAGAATGGCCACTTCAGGCGCATTGATAATCGGCGTGAAGTGCGTCCCACCGATCCCGCCAAGGGAAGAGATAGAGAAGCACCCGCCCTGCATCTGATCCGGCTTGAGCTTGCCCTCACGAGCCGCCTTGGACAGATCAGCCATCTCCCTGGCGATATCGACGAGCCCCTTCTTGTCCGCATCGCGAATCACGGGCACCACGAGACCATTAGGCGTATCCGCAGCAAACCCAACGTTGTAGTACTGCTTGAAAACGAGCGTATCGCCATCAAGGCTTGCATTAAACGTCGGGAACTTCTTCAACGCGGAAACGACTGCCTTGATTACAAAAGCCAGCATGGTGAACTTCACACCAGCCTTCTCGTGTTCCTTGTTCAACTGCACGCGCAGCGCTTCGAGTTCGGTGATATCCGCTTCGTCGTTATTGGTGACGTGCGGAATCATGACCCAGTTGCGATGCAGGTTCGCGCCGGAAATCTTCTTGATACGCGAGAGCGGCTTCGGATCGACCGGACCGAACTTCGTGAAATCGACCTTCGGCCACGGCAGCAGATTCAGCTCGCCGCCACCGCCGGCAGCAGGCGCAGCAGCAGCCGGAGCCGCACGCTGACCGCTCATCACACCCTTGATGAATGCAGTGACGTCGTCCTGCGTAATGCGGCCCTTCGGCCCCGTACCCTGTACGCTTGCAACATCCACACCCAGTTCGCGCGCGAACTTGCGCACGGACGGCGACGCATGACTCGCGTGACGGCCACCCTCGCCTGACGGGATCACCGGAGCCTGTGCAAGCGCGGACGGCGCTGCCGGCGCCGGACTCGGCGTAGCCGGTGCGTCGGACGGCTTCTCGACTGCCTGCTTCGGCGTCGCGGCCGGTGCGGGAGCCGGAGCAGCCGCGCCGCCTTCCGCTTCGATCACCACGATCACGGAGCCTTCCGACACCGTATCGCCGATCTTGACCTTCAGTTCCTTGACGACGCCCGTGGCCGTGCTCGGCACGTCCATGGTCGCCTTATCGGATTCCAGCGTAATGAGCGACTGTTCCTTCTCGACACGGTCGCCGACCTTCACCGCGATCTCGATCACGGGAATGTCCTTGTAGTCGCCGATATCCGGGACCTTCACTTCCTGCACGCCGCCACCGCTCGAGGCGGGCGCAGGCGCAGGTGCAGCAGCCGGTGCCGGAGCGGGAGCCGCAGCAGCACCATTCGCCTGCGCAGCAGCCGGCTTCTCAGCCGCGCCACCATCAGCGCCTTCCAGCACGACGATCAACGAGCCTTCCGACACGTTATCGCCCACCTTGACCTTCACTTCCTTGACGGTACCGGCGGCCGAGCTCGGCACGTCCATGGTCGCCTTATCGGATTCCAGCGTGACGAGCGACTGCTCTTTCTCGACGGTATCACCCGCCTTCACCAGCACCTCGATTACAGGGATGTCCTTGTAATCGCCGATGTCCGGCACCTTGACTTCGATCGCTTGACTCATTGTTGGTGTCTCCTGGGCCGCGCACGCAACCCGCCCCTGGCGATCAGGAGCAGACGCGCACGCATGGCACTCGGGGAATGATGCCTTAGACGGTCATCGGGTTGGGTTTGGCCGGATCAAGGTTGTACTTCTTGAGCGCCTCTGCGACGACCTTGCGTTCGATCGTGCCTTCATCTGCCAGTGCATTCAACGCGGCAACCGTGACCCAGTAGCGGTCCACTTCGAAGAAGTGACGCAGCTTTTCACGGGTATCCGAACGGCCGTAGCCATCCGTGCCCAGCACGACGAACTTCTGCGGCACGAACGCACGGATCTGCTCGGTCAGCGCGCGCACATAGTCGGTCGATGCGATGACCGGCCCTTGTGCGTCCTTCAGCAGCTTCTCGACGTGCGAGACCTTCTTCTCTTCGGTCGGATGCAGCAGGTTCCAGCGCTGCACTTCGTGGCCTTCGCGGGCCAGTTCCGTGAAGCTCGGCACGCTCCAGAGGTCGGCAGCGACGCCCCAGTCGTTCTTCAGCAGGTCGGCTGCAGCGATCACTTCATTGAAGATCGTGCCCGCGCCCATCAGTTGAACGCGCGGAGCCTTGGCGTCGGCCTCGGCCTTCCTGAACGCATACATGCCCTTGATGATGTCAGACGCTACGCTGTCGCCCTGCGGAATCGCCGGGTGCTCGTAGTTCTCGTTCATCACGGTGATGTAGTAGTACACATCTTCCTGATCCGCGACCATGCGGCGCAGACCGTCCTGCATGATGACGGCGAGTTCGTAACCGAACGTCGGGTCATAGCTGATGCAGTTCGGCACCGAAGCCGCCCACAGCAGCGAGTGGCCGTCTTCGTGCTGCAGACCTTCGCCGTTCAGCGTCGTACGGCCGGCGGTGCCACCCAGCAGGAAGCCGCGCGAACGCATGTCGCCCGCGGCCCACGCCAGATCGCCGATACGCTGGAAGCCGAACATCGAATAGAAGATGTAGAACGGGATCATGATCTCGCCGTGCGTCGAGTACGACGTCGCGGCAGCGATCCAGTCCGCCATACCGCCGGCTTCGTTGATCCCTTCCTGCAGGATCTGGCCGGTTTCCGATTCGCGGTAGAACATCAGCTGGTCGGAGTCTTCCGGCACGTACTTCTGGCCGTCCTGATTCCAGATACCGATCTGGCGGAACAGGCCTTCCATACCGAACGTACGCGACTCGTCCGGCACGATCGGCACGACGCGCTTGCCGAGCGCCTTGTCCTTCAGCAGGATGTTGAGAATCCGCACGAACGCCATCGTCGTGGAGATCTCGCGGCCTTCGCCCGTGCCCTTCAGCAGCGGCTCGAACACGTCGAGCGCCGGCACCGGCAGCGACTCCGCCTTCTGACGACGCGCCGGCAGATAGCCGCCGAGGTCCTGGCGGCGAGCGCGCATGTACTCGAGTTCCTTCGAACCTTCTTCGAACTTGAGATACGGCACGTTGACGATATCTTCGTCGGAGATCGGCAGGCGGAACTGGTCGCGGAATTTCTTCAGCTGATCCACGTGCAGTTTCTTCTGCTGGTGGGTGATGTTCATCGCCTGACCGGCTTCGCCCATGCCGTAGCCCTTGATCGTCTTGGCGAGGATCACGGTCGGCTGGCCCTGCGAATTCGATGCTTCCTGGAACGCCGCGTAAATCTTGTGCGGATCATGGCCGCCGCGGTTCAGGTTCCAGATGTCCTCATCGGACCATTCGGCAACCAACGCCTTCAGTTCCGGCGTATTGAAGAAGTGCTCGCGCACGAACGCGCCGGACTCCGACTTGTACGTCTGATACTCGCCGTCGACGACTTCCATCATCCGGCGCATCAGCGCACCCGACTTGTCGCGCTGGAACAGCGCATCCCAGCGGCTGCCCCAGATCACCTTGATGACGTTCCAGCCCGCACCGCGGAATTCGCTTTCGAGTTCCTGGATGATCTTGCCGTTACCGCGCACCGGTCCATCCAGGCGCTGCAGGTTGCAGTTGATCACGAACACCAGGTTGTCGAGGCGTTCGCGGCCGGCCATGCCGATCGCGCCGAGCGATTCCGGCTCATCCGTTTCGCCGTCGCCGAGGAACGCCCAGACCTTGCGGCCTTCGGTCTTGACGATGCCGCGCGCCTGCAGGTACTTCATGAAGCGCGCCTGATAGATCGCCATGATCGGGCCAAGGCCCATCGAGACGGTCGGGAACTGCCAGAAGTCCGGCATCAGCCACGGGTGCGGATACGAGGAGATGCCCTCGCCGCCCACTTCCTGACGGAAGTTGTCGAGCTGGCCTTCGGTCAGACGGCCGAGCAGGAACGCGCGCGAGTACACACCCGGCGACGAATGGCCCTGCACGAACACGAGATCGCCACCGTGCTTGTCCGACGGTGCATGCCAGAAATGGTTGTAGCCGACGTCATACAGCGTGGCAGCCGAGGCGAACGAGGCAATGTGACCGCCGACGTTGGTGTCCTTGCCGGCACGCAGCACCATCGCAATGGCGTTCCAGCGCGTGTACGAGCGGATCCGGTGTTCGAGGTCCTGGTCGCCGGGAATCGGCACCTGACGCGACACAGGAATCGTATTGATGTAGGGGGTATTGGCAGAGAACGGCAGGTGTTCGCCATGCACACGCGCAAATTCGATCTGTTTCTCGATCAGGTAGTGGGCGCGGTCGGGACCTACAGCAGAAATCACGCCATCTAGCGCTTCCAGCCATTCGCCGGTTTCCTGCGGATCATCGTCTTTCTCGGCGGCGACATATTTCATGACTTCGTCGGGTACAGCGGACATGCTCGTCTCCTGGGGGATAAGGAACGCTCTTTGAACAGACGACGCGGACGAGGGCCGGCCGCGGCAGCTTCGGGCCGATTGTAATAAGGCGCTCGCCGTCTGCGCAACAAAATTTTCGAATTACGAGATCGTTTCTCATAATGCGGAATATTGTTGCGGCGCACCCTGGTTTGGCTGCCTTTCAACGGATACGTCGGCTAGTTTGCTCCGATTAGCGGCACTTTCAGCGATTTTTTGCGCCATTTGCTAGCGACACGCTGCGCTACAATGCCAGCCATGTTGACCGAACGGCTTTTCGCACGCTCGGCGCGGCCGTCCGGTTCGCCGGCGGATTCGTCGCCGTCCCGCTGGCACCATGGACCATGGTGGTCGAACTCCTATTTGCTGACGCCGCTCCTGTCGATCCTGGTGTTCCTGGTCGTCATGAGCCTGATTCTGTGGAGCCTGAACCGTCGCGAGCAACAGCAGCAGGAAGACACGCTGTACCGCAACGTGGCGTGGGCCCAGCAACAGATTCGCCTGTCCATGACGGGCGCGCAGGAACAGATCCAGGCACTCGCACGTGACATCGCCGCCGGCCACGCCGACCAGCATTCGTTCCAGGTGTCTACCACGGACATCCTGCAGGGCCATCCCGAAATCCTCTACATGAACTGGTACACGGCGCAGCAACAGCCGCGCTGGCCCAATACCGCGCTGCCGGTGCTCGGCCAGCGGCTCGCCAGACCCAGTGACGAACAGATGGACGAAGCCGTAAAGGCCGCCTTCAACGATGCGCGCAACTCGCGCCGCCAGACCTACTCACCGCTCTTCTACGACGACCTCGGCAACGGCTATCTGACGTTGCAGACGCCGGTGTACCGCGACCGCGAGTTTCTCGGCTCGATCGCCGCGGTGTTCTCGATCGAAGGTGTGCTGAAGCACGACATCCCGCCTGAGCTGTCGGCCAAGTACAAGATCTCGATCATCGACCTGAACAATCGCGAACTTGCCACCACGTCGACGCGCCCGCGCCTGCCGCGCGACGCGTTCTACGACCTGCCGCTCGACCCGCCCGGCCAGGGCGTCTCGGTGCGCGTCTATGCGTACCCGCAGATGACCAACTTCACGAACAACACGCTCGTGTGGCTGGTCGCAGGTCTGTCGTGCTTCGTGCTGTGGAGTTTGTGGAGCCTGTGGAAGCACACCCGGCAGCGCTTCGAAGCACAGCAGGCGCTGTACGCAGAAGCGTTCTTCCGTCGTGCGATGGAAAACTCCGTGCTGATCGGCATGCGCGTGCTCGACATGCATGGCCGCATCACCCACGTCAATCCGGCCTTTTGCCGCATGACAGGCTGGGACGAAAGCGACCTCGTCGGCAAGCAGGCGCCGTTCCCCTACTGGCCGCGTGACGCCTACCCCGAAATGCAGCGCCAGCTCGACATGACGCTGCGTGGCAAGGCGCCCTCGTCCGGCTTCGAGCTGCGCGTGCGGCGTAAGGACGGATCGCTCTTCCATGCCCGGCTCTATGTCTCGCCGCTGATCGACAGCTCGGGCCGTCAGACTGGCTGGATGTCGTCGATGACCGACATCACCGAACCGAAACGCGCCCGCGAAGAACTCGCCGCCGCGCACGAGCGCTTCACCACCGTGCTCGAAAGTCTCGATGCCGCTGTGTCCGTGCTCGCCGCCGACGAAGCCGAGCTTCTGTTCGCTAACCGCTACTACCGCCATCTCTTTGGCATCCGCCCGGACGGCCACCTGGAATTAGCGGGCGGCGGGTTCGATAGCGCACAGGCGTCGTCGGATTCGATCGATATGGTCGATGCCTATGCGGGCTTGCCCGCCGCCGCACTGACCGAAAGCACCGCGGACGCCCAGGAAGTCTATGTCCAGGGCATCCAGAAATGGTTCGAAGTGCGCCGCCAATACATCCAGTGGGTAGACGGCCATCTGGCGCAGATGCAGATTGCAACCGACATCACCACTCGCAAGCAGGCCCAGGAACTCGCGCGCCAGCAGGACGAGAAGCTGCAGTTCACCAGCCGTCTGATGACGATGGGTGAAATGGCTTCTTCGCTTGCTCACGAGCTGAACCAGCCGCTCGCGGCAATCAATAACTATTGCTCCGGAACGGTTGCACTGGTTAAATCAGGTCGGACAACGCCTGACAATCTGCTGCCCGTGCTCGAAAAGACCGCGCAGCAGGCGGTGCGGGCAGGCATGATCATCAAGCGGATCCGTGAATTCGTGAAGCGCAGCGAGCCGAAACGCCAGGCCACCCGTGTCGCCGATATCGTGGCGGACGCGGTTGGGCTTGCCGAAATCGAGGCGCGCAAGCGCCGTATTCGCATCGTCACGGACCTGCGTTCGCGGCTGCCGGTGATCTATGTGGACCCGGTGCTGATCGAGCAGGTGCTCGTGAACCTGTTGAAGAATGCGGCTGAAGCCATGCACGATGCGCGGCCTAATGCAGTCGATCCGGTGATCCGCGTGGTCGTGCGGCTCGATAGCGGGTTCGTCTGCATCAGCGTCGTCGACCAGGGGCCGGGCGTCGACGAAGCGACGGCCGAGCGTCTGTTTGAACCGTTTTACAGCACCAAGTCCGATGGCATGGGCATGGGGCTGAATATCTGCCGTTCGATTATCGAATCGCATCGCGGCCGTCTGTGGGTGGTCAACAACGTCGAATCTGACGGCCACATCACAGGCGCCACGTTCCATTGCAGTCTGCCTATTGGAGAGCCTGATACCCCGAGCAACGGCGGGGCACAGGCGCCGACACCACAAACCGTTACGGGAGAGCTATGAACAGCCCAGTCACCACACAGGAAACAGTCTTTGTCGTCGACGACGACGAGGCCGTGCGAGATTCGCTGCGCTGGCTGCTGGAGGCGAACGGCTACCGCGTGCAGTGCTTCTCCAGCGCCGAGCAGTTCATCGACGCCTGGCAGCCGCACACGCACCCGGGGCAGATCGCGTGTCTGATCCTCGACGTGCGGATGTCCGGCATGAGCGGTCTCGAGTTGCAGGAACGCCTGATCGCCGACAACGCCTCGCTGCCGATCATCTTCGTGACGGGCCACGGCGACGTGCCCATGGCCGTGTCGACGATGAAGAAAGGCGCGATGGACTTTATCGAAAAGCCGTTCGACGAAGCCGAACTGCGCAAGCTGGTCGAGCGCATGCTCGATAAGGCGCGCAGCGAAAGCACCAGCGTGCAGCAGCAACGTGCCGCTGCCGAGCGGCTGGGCAAGCTGACCGCGCGTGAGCATCAGGTGCTCGAGCGCATCATCGCCGGCCGTCTGAACAAGCAGATCGCCGACGACCTCGGCATCAGCATCAAGACAGTGGAAGCGCACCGGGCCAACATCATGGAAAAGCTCAACGTCAACACGGTCGCCGATCTGCTGCGACTGGCGCTGTCGAACAAGCCGCAACCGGCGCAGTAAGCCGGCGTCGTTGCAAAGGCAGTAGAGGTGCGCGGCTAGGGCTGGCCGCGTACCTTGCTTGCCGCAGGACTTCATCCTCTCCCCTCGCGCTTCTCGCGCCACTCCGCAATCGTCCCGTGCATCCTGGCTGAAAGAGCGCCGGGCCGCGCCGGTATAATCCTGTACTTCGTCGCCGCGCCCGATTTGCACATCCAGGCGCACCGCACGCCCCCGCATTCCGAACACCACCCTATCTCGACCTCGACCGACCATGACAGCCAAACTGATCGACGGCAACGCCCTCTCCAAGACCTTGCGCGGCGATGTCGCGACCCGCGCCGCCGCTCTCACCGCTCGCGGCCACCAGCCGGGCCTCGCGGTCGTGCTGGTCGGCGACAACCCGGCCAGCGAAGTGTATGTGCGCAACAAGATCAAGGCCTGTGAAGACAACGGCCTGCACTCTTCGTATGACCGCTATCCCGCTACGCTGTCGGAGGCCGATCTGCTCGCGCGCATCGACGCCTTGAACAACGACCCGAAGATTCACGGCATCCTCGTGCAACTGCCGTTGCCGAAGCATATCGATAGCCACAAGGTGATCGAAGCGATCGCACCCGAGAAAGACGTGGACGGCTTCCACGTCGCCAACGCAGGTGCGCTGATGACCGGCAAGCCGTTGTTCCGCCCCTGCACGCCGTACGGCGTGATGAAGATGTTCGAGGCCTACGGCATCGACCTGAAGGGCGCGAACGCGGTGGTGATCGGCCGCTCGAACATCGTCGGCAAGCCGATGGCGTTGCTGCTGCTCGAAGCGGGTGCGACGGTCACGATCTGCCACAGCAAGACGCGCGATCTGGCCGCGCATACGCGCAACGCCGACGTGGTGGTGGCTGCCACGGGTCTGCGCAATATCCTGACGGCGGAGATGGTGAAGCCGGGCGCAGCGGTGATCGATGTGGGTATGAATCGCGACGAGGCCGGCAAGCTGTGCGGCGATGTCGATTTCGCTGGCGTGAAGGAAGTAGCCGGCTTTATCACGCCGGTGCCGGGCGGTGTCGGCCCGATGACGATCACGATGCTGCTCGTCAATACGATCGAAGCGGCCGAACGCGCGGCTGGCCAGGCATAAGGCGGTTCAAGCGTAACGAAGCCGGCGCATTCGCTGCGGCAAGCGCGGTGCTTGCGGCGCGGGCGCTAGCCGTATCATCAGCTCGCGCTCGGCAGCCTTTACCCGCACCCGTATCTAACGCGCCGCCGAATTGGCTGCCGCCGCCCCAACCGCGCCCGGTGTACGTGCCAGACGCCGGTGGCACCACACCAGTACCGGCCGCTCCACAAAGCGCCACGAAAGCACTGCGCAAAGCAGGATGAAGGGCGCGGCAACCAACGTTGCCGTCTGATGACTCAGACGCGGCGCGAGACTTGCCACACATTGCTGCATCATGAAGCCGTACAGATAGATGCCGTACGAGTAATCGTTGCGTGGCGTGAGGCGGCGCAGCAGCGGCGTCGTGCCGACCCACAGCACGCCGTACACGAAGGCCAGATAGAACAGCGGTTGCGCGGCAGCCGTGTCGCGGAACACCAGAAATACCATCACGAGACCAAGCGCAGCGAGACCATGAAGCTCGATGTCCTCGCGCCAGCCGTACAGCAGCATGCCGATGAAAAAGAACGGCTCGGGCCAGAACGAATAGCCGGGCGTCTTTGCGGAGAAGTCGCGCAATTCGAGGTGCAGATGCGGCACCAGATGCACGCGCAGCACGAATGCGGCCAACCCCAGCGCGGCGGCAAGCACCACACCCCAACGGTTCGACAGCAAGCCCACGAGCCCCGTGAACAGCACGATCAGATAGCAGCGCACCGCGAGCGGCAGCGTCCACAGCGGCGCGCTGACTTCGTTCAGCCAGCGGTTATGCTCGAACACGCCGGGCACGGCCCAGCTGCCGTTCAGCACGAGCGTGGAGAAGTTGTCGAGATTGGCCCATGTCACGCCGGAGGCGAAATATTCGCGTAGCGGCAGCGTGGTGAAGAGCGGCCCGATGACGAAGACCGTCACCAGCGAACCGGCCGCCACAGCCGGCCAGATACGTGCGATGCGCAGGACCGCGAAGCGCGGCGCCGAGCGTTGCCGGTCGAAACTGGCCGTCACCAGCATGCCGCTCAGCAGAAAAAATGCGTATATCCCGAATGCGATCAAACCGTCGAAACCGAGCGCGTTCGGGACCCAGTCGGTGCTGCCGTCCGGCTGCTGAAGCAGGTACGAGTACCCGTAGACGACAGCAATGGCCGCAAGGAGACGCACGAGGCCGAAGTTGTTCTCGTTACGCGATAAGGCATGCGAAAGCGGATTCATTTGGCGTTCTCCAGTCCCATGCTGTTTCACCGCGGTCGACACGAGTTAGCGCTTTAGCGCTTACTCGTGTCCCATGCTGTTTCATCGCGGTCGGCCACTTCATCGCACCATGCCGCAAAGCAACAAACCTGACCGTTCGCTTTCGTACAGACCGGTGGAGCGGACGAAAACCCGCCAAGCCGCGCACGACAGCCACCGCCGTCCCAAACGCTCTGGCACAAATATCGCAACGGATACACGAAAGACGAACTTCTGATAATTTGTGCCGTAGCCAATTGGAATCGCAGCCTGCTGCCCCAATAATGTCGATATCGGGCGCCGCCACGAGCCGCGTCCGCATACTCGCGCCTAGCCTATTCACTCGCGTCAGACAGGAAGCCTTATGTCCACCAACCAACCCACACACGACAACCCGCTCCTCGATTTCTCCGACCTGCCGCGCTTTGGCGACATCCGCCCCGAACACGTCACCCCCGCTCTCGACGTCCTGCTTGCCAACGCAACTGCCGCCGTCGAGCGCGCCGCCGCGCCGATCACGCCCGCGTCCTGGTCCGACGTGGTCGAGCCGGTAGAGCGCGTAACGGAGCCGCTGTCGCGCGCCTGGGGCGTCATCGGTCACCTGAACGCTGTCGCGGACACACCTGAGCTGCGCGCCGCCTATGGCGAGAATCTGCCGCGCGTCACGGAATTCTGGTCGAGCGTCGGGCAAAACCTTGCGCTGTTCGAAAAGTACAAGACGCTCGCCGCCAGCAGCGACTTCGGCTCGCTCACCGGCGAACGCAAGAAGATCCTGCAGAACGCCCTGCGCGATTTCCGCCTGTCGGGCGCGGAACTGCCCGAAGACCAGAAACCGCACTTCGCTGAATTGCAGGAGCGCCAGGCCAGTCTGTCGAAGTCGTTCTCCGATCACGTGCTGGACGCCACCAACGCCTACGCCTACCTCGTCGACGACAAGGCACAACTGGCAGGTCTGCCGGAAGATGTGATCGAAGGCGCAGAAGAAGCGGCCGAACGCGACGGCAAAAGCGGCTGGAAATTCACGTTGCATTTCCCGTCGTACTTCCCGGTCATGCAGTACGCGGAAAACCGCGCGATGCGCGAGACGATGTACCGCGCCTACGTCACGCGCGCCTCGGAACTGGGTGGCACCTACGGCGGCGGCAGGGCCGAGTGGGACAACACGGCGAACATCGCCGAGCAACTGAAGCTGCGCGCCGAAGAAGCGCACATGCTTGGCTATCACAACTTCGCCGAGGTCTCGCTGGCGCCGAAGATGGCCGAGTCCCCCGCGCAAGTGATGGCCTTCCTCGAAGACCTCGCCACGCGTGCCCGTCCGCATGCCGAGCAGGACTGGAAAGAACTGCGCGAATTCGCCGCCAACGAGCTTGGTTTGACCGAACTGCAACCGTGGGATATGACCTTCGCCGCCGAACGTCTGCGTCAGAAGCGCTATTCGTTCTCGGAAAACGAGGTCAAACAGTATTTCCCGGAAGACACCGTGTTCAAGGGCCTGTTCAAGGTCACGGAGACGCTCTTCGGCGTGAAGATCCGTCGCGATGAAGCGGCCGTATGGCATCCGGATGTGCGCTTTTTCCGCGTCGAGAATCAGGATGGCGGTCTGGTCGCACAGTTCTATCTCGACCTGTATGCGCGCGAAGGCAAGCGCGGCGGCGCGTGGATGGACGATGCACGAGCCCGTCACAAGCATGCGCAGGGCGGCGTGCAAACGCCGGTCGCGTATCTGACCTGCAACTTCTCGGCACCGGTCGGCGGCAAGCCGGCCTGCTTCACGCATGACGAAGTGATCACGCTGTTCCACGAGTTCGGCCATGGTCTGCATCACATGCTCACGCAGGTCGATGAGCTGGCCGTGTCGGGCATCAACGGCGTCGAGTGGGACGCGGTCGAACTGCCGTCGCAGTTCATGGAAAACTTCTGCTGGGAGTGGGACGTGCTGAGCGATATGAGCTCGCATGTCGAGACCGCCAAGCCGCTGCCGCGCGATCTGTTCGACAAGATGCTGGCTGCGAAGAACTTCCAGAGTGGCCTCGGCACGCTGCGGCAGATCGTGTTCTCGATGTTCGACATGAAGCTGCATACGGACTTCGATGCGACCGGTTCGCTGAGCGCCAACGATCTCGCCCGTGAGATCAACGAGCGCTTCCACGTGGTGCCGCAAGCGGCGTTCTCGCGCTGGCCGAACACGTTCAGCCACATCTTCGCCGGCGGTTATGCGGCGGGCTACTACAGCTACAAGTGGGCCGAAGTGCTGTCGGCCGATGCCTATGCCGCGTTCGAAGAAGCGGCTCAGGCGGCGAGCGGCAGCGTGCTCGATGCGGCCACCGGCACGCGCTATCGCAAGGAGATTCTTGAAGTGGGCGGCAGCCGTCCTGCGATGGAATCGTTCAAGGCGTTCCGCGGCCGTGAGCCGAATATCGACGCGCTGTTGCGTCATAACGGTATGACGCCGGCTACGACGCATTGAGCTTTGCGCGCCCATTGGCGCGGCTTCTGGAAAAAACCGGTGCCCTGCTCACTCACGCAGGCACCGGTTTTTTATTGCGGGTGTTGCCCGTATCGCCAGCGTTACCTGTTATGACCACTACTCACGTTGACGCTACCCACGCCGCAGCTTGAAATCGACCTCCCCCGGTCGACCATCGAGCGCAAGCGTCGCCCGCGCAGCGGGCGAGCGGGCCACCACCTTGCCACGCCGCACCACCGCCAGCCGCGCCGCGCGCAGACGGATGGCTTCGACCGGATCGCGCGCATCCAGCAACACGAGATTCGCCTCGCATCCAGGCGCGATGCCATAACCTTCGAGCCCGAGAATCCGCGCTGCATTCACCGTCACCGCATCGAAGCACGCATGCATCGCGTCGACGCCGGTCATCTGTGCGACGTGCAGCCCCATGTGGGCCACCTCGAGCATATCGCCCGAACCAAGGCTGTACCACGGGTCCATCACGCAGTCGTGGCCGAATGCCACCGTGATGCCCGCAGCCATCATCTCCGGCACGCGTGTCATGCCGCGGCGCTTCGGATAGGTATCGCTGCGGCCCTGCAACGTGATGTTGATGAGCGGATTGGCGATCGCCGCCACGCCCGAATCGCGCATCAGCGGCAAGAGCTTGCTGACGTAGTAGTTGTCCATCGAGTGCATCGAGGTCAGATGCGAACCCGTCACGCGTCCCTGCAAACCAAGCCTGTGCGTCTGCGCAGCCAACGTTTCGATGTGACGCGAAAGCGGGTCGTCCGATTCGTCGCAATGCATGTCCACGCGCAAGCCCTGCTCCGCCGCGTATTCGCACAGGATGCGCACCGACTCCGCGCCATCCGCCATGGTCCGCTCGAAGTGCGGGATGCCGCCGACCACATCGACACCGAGCGCAATTGCCCGCTTCAGATTGTCGAAGGCACCCGCGCTACGCAAAACCCCGTCTTGCGGAAAGGCCACCAGTTGCAGGTCGAGGTACGGCGCGACGCGCCGCTTGACCTCGAGCAACGCTTCGACGGCCAGCAGGCTCGGATCGCACACGTCGACATGGCTGCGAATTGCCAGCAGACCGCGCGCCACCGCCCAGTCGCAGTACTGCAGCGCGCGCTCGATCAGAGCCTCCTGGGTCAACTGAGGTTTGAGTTCGCCCCACAGCGCAATGCCTTCGAGCAGCGTGCCGGACGCATTGACGCGCGGCAGGCCATAGGACAGCGTCGCGTCCATATGAAAATGCGGGTCGACGAAGGGCGGCGTGACAAGCGAACCGGCAGCGTCGATTTCTTCGGGGGCGCTCGCAGCAAGATGCGGTTCGACCGCGATGATGCGCCCCGCCTCGATGCCGATATCGACCGGCTCTCTATATTCGGAGGCACTACGCGGCAGGCTGGCACGGCGGATGATCAGGTCCATGTCTCGCTCCTTTGACTGCCATCGATTCTATCGGCGTCAGAAAGGCCTTGGGGGCGACTAAACGACAACTGGACGACTATTCGGCAGAATCGTGCGGAGGCGCTTGCTCCGGCGCTTCGATGACCTCATCCGCCGGCTCTTCATCGAACAGCTCGAACTGCCCGTGCTGGGCAAGATGCTCTTCCTCGAGCCGCACGCCCACACCCAGCAGCCTCACGGCCTGATTGCGGCGCGCAAAGCCCTTTTCCAGCAATGCGAGAAAGGTAGGCAGATGGGTAACCTCGCCGACGCATTCGACCGTAGTGCGCTGAAAATCGGCGAAGCGGATCTTCACGAACAGCTTTCGCACGGCCGCTGCCGCCTCGGCGCGCGCAATCCGTACGTCCAGTTGTTCGGCCAGCCGCCGCAGTTCCGCCGCGCACTCTTCGAGCGTGCGCAGATCCGTGACGTAAGTCGTCTCCACGCTCACCGATTTGCGCTCCCGGTCCGAGCGCACGGGCCGGTCGTCGATGCCGCGCGACAACTCGTAGAGCCGCCTGCCGAACACGCCGAACTGACGATGCAGATCGACGAGCGGCCACTCGCGCAACTGGGCGCATGTCACGAGCCCAAGCTTTTCGAGCTTCGCCGCCGTCACCTTGCCCACCCCGAAAATCTTGCGCACCGGCAATGCGGCGACGAACGCGTCAACCTCGTGCGGCCGCACCACATAAAGACCGTCGGGCTTGTTCCAGTCGGAGGCGATCTTGGCGACGAACTTGTTGGGCGCCACGCCGGCCGACACCGTCACGCCGACCGTCTCGCGGACACGCTCGCGGATCTCGTTGGCCATCAGCGTGGCGCTGCCTTTACAGCGCTCGGTGTGGGTGACGTCCAGATAGGCTTCGTCGAGCGACAGCGGTTCGACCTCGACCGCGTAATCGCGGTAGATCGCCATGATCTGGCGCGAGGCGATGCGGTATTTCTCCATGGTGGGCGGGATGAGCAGCAAATCGGGACACTTGCGCAACGCCATTGCCGACGACATGGCCGAATGCACGCCGAAGCGCCGCGCCTCGTAGTTGCAGGTGGCCACCACGCCGCGATGATCGGGCCGCCCGCCCACTGCCAGCGGCCGGCCGCGCAAGGACGGGTCGTCGCGCATTTCGACCGATGCGTAGAAACAGTCGCAGTCGCAATGGATGATCTTGCGCAAGGGCGAGGGCGGCGGCGAGGGCGAATCCGCCGGAGGAGTGTCGAGCTGGTTCAAGATGCATATACTGTACAAAAATACAGTAGTATTATCAAGAAGCTCACGGATCGTTACGCCCATGCCCTCTTCCATCCGCAACTCGTTACTCTGGATATTCGACGCCTTCGAGCGCGATTCGACCTTTATCACCAAGCGGATGTTCGGCCTGGACGCCGCTTATATCGACGGCCTGTTGTGTCTGGTCGCGGGCGATCGCGACCGGCCGTGGAACGGCCTGCTGGTGTGCTCCTCGCAGGACAGGCACGCCGCGCTGATGGAGGAACTGCCCGCCTTGCAGCCACACCCGGTGCTGGGAAAGTGGCTCTATGTCGCCCAGGACGATCCGGCGTTCGAAACCACCGTCGACGAGGTGACGGCGCTCGTGCTCGCCCGCGATCCGCGGATCGGCGTCGAACCGAAGCCACGCAAGTCGCGCGGCAAAAAATCCACCTTGCCGAAGGCTTAGGATCAGTCAGGCCAGAGGCACGAATCCGCCGCCGCAACTCCCACCGTACCGGCGCAAGCGCGCCGATCCGTACCGCTTTCCAGCGCCCCGCCCGGCCTATACTCGTCGCTCACCCATACGCATCGGCAGGACAGGGATATGAAAACGATCGGCATCATCGGCGGCATGAGCTGGGAGTCATCCACCGAGTATTACCGGCTGCTCAACCGCCACGCAAAGGCGCGGCTCGGCGGCCACCACAATGCTCGCAGCGTCTTGCTGACCGTTGACTTCGCCGAAGTGGAAGCGCTCCAGCGCGCCGGCGACTGGGCGGCGCTCGGTACGCAGATGGCCGACGCCGCGCAGCAACTCGAACGCGGCGGCGCGGACCTCGTGATCCTTGCCACCAACACGATGCATCGGGTGTACGAGTCGATCGAACAGGCCATCTCGATTCCCTTCCTGCATATCGCCGACCCGACCGGCAGCGCTTTGCGCGAGGCTGGCGTCGAGCGTGTGGGGTTGCTCGGCACGCGCTATACGATGGAGCAGACGTTTTACACGGGACGCCTGAACGAACGCTACGCACTCGAAACGCTGACGCCGAACGAAGCCGATCGCGCGGAAGTGCATCGCATCATTTACGACGAGTTATGCCATGGCGTGGTCCACGAGGAATCACGGCGCGTCTATCAGCGCGTGATCGAGGACCTGGCCGCCCGCGGGGCGCAGGCGGTGATTCTCGGCTGCACGGAGATCACGCTCCTGATCAAGCCGGAGCATGCCGCGTTGCCGGTGTTCGATACCACAGCGCTGCATGCGCAGGCTGCGGTCGACTGGGCGATCGAGGCGGACGCTCAGCGCGCAGCGGCACGCTGATGCCGCTGCGTTCTTCAATAACCGAATAACCGCGCTCAGGCCTCCACGTCCTCCAGACTGAACAGTTCGGTCTGGTCGTTGTACGAGAAGATCTCGCCATAGCGGCCCCAGTTGATCACCGCGTCGAGCGTCTCTTCGGCCGCGCTATCCGTCAGGAAGTCTTCCAGCTCCTGTTCGAAGCGCACACGCGGCGCACGATGCCCCGGACGCTCGTTGAGCACGGTCTTGATCCGGCTCGCAAGCGGCACGTGGCGCAGCAGATGCTCGGCGAACATCAGCTTGCGTTCCTGCGTGCCGAGTTCAGCGAACACGCGCGCAGGCGGCGTCAACAGAATGTCGCCTTCGCGGACTTCGGCGAAGCCCAGGTGCTGCAGCATTTCGGCGACCGGGAACAGATCGTCCACTTCGAGATGCAGCGAACGGGCAATTTCCGGCATGTCCGCACGGCCGTGGTAAGGCGCCATGGCGAGCATTTCGATCAGACCGGCCATCAGGTTGGTCGACACATGCGGCAGCAGGCTTCCCAGTTCCAGGCCCTTCCTGGTCGACTCACCAGCCTGACGCGCGGTCATTTTCGCGTAGATCTCGTCCACCAGCTTGCGGAACGCCGGATCGAGCCGGTTGCGCGGATGCGCAAACGGCACCTTGATCTCGGCCACCACTTTGCCCGGGTTCGACGACAGCACCAGAATCCGGTCGCACATGAACACCGCTTCTTCAATGTTGTGCGTGACAATCAGCACCGACTTGATCGGCATACGACCCTGGGTCCACAGATCCAGTAGATCGGTACGCAGCGTTTCGGCGGTCAGCACGTCGAGCGCGGAGAACGGCTCATCCATCAGCAGCAGCGTCGGGTCGACCACCAGTGCACGAGCGAAGCCCACGCGTTGACGCATACCGCCTGACAGCTCGCGCGGATAAGCGTTTTCGAAGCCGTCCAGACCGATCAGATCGATCGCCGCCAGCGCGCGTTCGCGGCGCTCGCGAGCACCGACGCCCTGCGCTTCCAGACCCGCTTCCACGTTCTGCAGAACCGTGAGCCAGGGGAACAGCGCGAAGGTCTGGAACACCATCGCCACGCCCTTGGCGGGACCGCTGAGCGGCTTGCCGAGGTAGTTCACATCGCCGCTGGTCGGCTCGATCAGACCAGCGATGATACGCAGCAGCGTCGACTTGCCCGAGCCCGAGCGGCCCAGCATGCCGACGATCTCGCCTTCACGCAGCGACAGGTTCACCCCGTCGAGCACCAGCAATTCGTCCTGGTTCTTGTCGAAGCCGCGGCTCACGTCGGTGACGCGCAGCACTTCTGCGCCAAGGCGTGCGGGCGTGGCCGGGATCTGGGTCTGCGGCGGCGTCGGGAGCAGATCGGCCGAGACGATTTTAGGATTTAGCATCGTGGTCACTCTCACAATAAAACACCGGGTCGCCCTGCTTTTTAAGCCCCTTCAAAGGGCCGAGGCGAAACGTCAGTTATAGGGACGCTCAGTCGAGCCGCAGTTTGGATTCGGCATAGGCGTACATCGGACGCCACAACGTGCGGTTGAACAACGTCACGAACAGCGACATCACCGCAATGCCGAGAATGATCTTCGGGAAGTCGCCCGCCGCCGTGGTCTGCGCGATATACGAGCCCAGCCCGTGGGCCACCACCTTGGTATCGCCCCACTGCACATACTCGGCCACGATGCTCGCATTCCACGCGCCACCCGAAGCGGTAATTGCGCCCGTCACGTAGTACGGGAAAATTCCAGGCAGCATCGCCTTGCGCCACCACTGCCAGCCGCGAATGCTGAAGTTCTTCGAGACTTCGCGATAGTCGTTCGGATAGGCGCTCGCCCCTGCAATCACGTTGAACAGGATGTACCACTGGGTACCCAGCACGATCAGCGGCGACAGCCAGATATCCGGGTTCAGATGGAAGCGCACGATCACGATCACGAACACCGGGAACAGCAGATTGGCCGGGAACGCGGCGAGGAACTGCGCGAGCGGCTGGATCTTCTCGGCCAGCGCCGGACGCAGCCCGATCAGCACGCCGATCGGCACCCAGATCGCCGACGAGATCGCGATCAGCAGCGCCACGCGCAGCAGCGTGATCAGGCCGAGCACGAAGACATGGCCCACTTCATCAAGCGTGACGCCGGTCCGCACATAGGCGACGACGCGATAGACGACGTAGAGCGTCAGGAGAATCACGAGGACGCCCCAGATGATGTCGCCCAGGCGCGACGACTTCTGGCGGCGCGGCATGCTGAACTTGAGTTGCCCCAGGCCTGGCAGACGCATTGGCATACGCGCCGTATTGGCGAACAGCTTGCCCATCGGCACGAGGCCGCGGTGAATCAGACGGGTGCGGCGCACGAGGTCGAGCAGCCAGGACTCCGGCGCGTTACCCGAACTGGTCGTTTCCATGCGGAACTTGTCGGCCCACGCGACGAGCGGACGGAACAGCAACTGGTCGTACGCGATGATCACGATCGTCATGGTCAGAATGACCCAACCGATCGCATGCATGTTCTTGTCCGCGATCGCCTGCGCCAGGTAGGCGCCGATCCCCGGTAACGTGATCGTGTTGTTGCCCACCGTGATCGCTTCCGAGGCCACCACGAAGAACCAGCCGCCCGACATCGACATCATCATGTTCCAGATGAGGCCGGGCATCGAGAAAGGTACTTCGAGCTTCCAGAAGCGCTGCCAGCCGGTCAGGTGAAAGCCGCGCGAGACTTCGTCCAGATCGCGCGGTACCGAGCGCAGCGACTGGTAGAAGCTGAATGTCATGTTCCAGGCCTGGCTCGTAAAGATCGCGAAGATCGCCGCGAGTTCGGCGCCCAGCACCCGCCCCGGAAACAGCCCTATGAAGAACGTCACCGTGAAGGAAATAAAGCCGAGCACCGGCACCGACTGCAGGATGTCGAGAATCGGCACCAGCACTTTTTCGGCGCGGCGGCTCTTGGAAGCAATCGTGCCGTAGATCAGCGTGAACGCCAGCGACGCCGCCATCGCCGCCAGCATGCGCAACGTGGTGCGCAGCGCGTATTCGGGCAGGCTCGACGGGTCGAGCGAGATCACCTGGGTCTTGAGCGTCGACATCGGCGCGAGCGTCTGGTGAAAACCAATCGCCGTAAAGGCGATCACGCAGATGATCAGCGGAAAGGCGACGAAGTCCCAGCCGTTGGGCAGCAAGCGCCAGGCGGACGCATTAGCGGTGCGGTTTAGATTGAAACTGAAATTCATCTGGCGTCTCGAACAAGGACAGCACACATCAGCGCCCTCCGCAGGGGCGTCTCATCGCGGACGACGAAACGCCCCTGCAGATGGCGCAGGAGCAAAGGAATCAGGAAAACAGGGACTTCAGGCTGTGCCAGAGCACGACTAACTTATGCGGTCCGCGGGCTTGCAGCGAAAGCATGGCGTCGTAGTGGACGCGCGCTTCCTGGACATGCGGGAGTTGCGACAGGAGGAGGCCGAAATTCATGGTATTGCTCCGAGCGTTGGCTTAACGCATTCAATGGAAGCCAGCAGACCCGGAGCGCCGGCGCATCAGCCGCGCGGCCCAGAAGTTCTACTCGCTTCCTTTAGACAAAGGGAAGGCATAGCGGCATAAGGGACAACTGTCAGGGTCTGGCACGGGGTGCTCCTTCAAAAACATGCGTAGCGGGAGCCCATAAGCAGGCGCGCGCAAACGCAGCCACGAGCGGCGCTCGCGACACGGTGCCATGCAAACGCGCGACAACGCTGCGTTCGTACGGCGCTATTTGAGGTGCACGGAGAGATTTACTACGGCGCGCACCGTCTGCCTGCTGGCATGACGGCGGCTAGAGAATTACAGCGCGGGCGTCCTGCCAATCAGGCGGCAAATCCGATCGAAGATCGACTACTGCTACTGTCCAAGGCATTTGCCCCATTTGTGATAACGGCCGAATTCTAGACATTTTGAGACCTGGAAGTCAACTTGATTCGCCAGGCAATGCCAACTCAACAGGATTGTGTTGCGCAGTGGCTTCAGAAGACGCAACACTGCTCGTCGTCTGCCTTTCAGGCGGTCAAAAACGGAAAGGATTCCGCAAGAGCGAGGGCGCCGGTTCGAAAGACCAACCGGCCTGCCCCACCTTCGTCCCAGCCTACAGATTGATCTGTCCGCCCAGTTCGACCACGCGGTTCGCCGGCAAGCTGTAGTACTCAGCCGCCTGCGCCGCATTGCGGCCGAGGAACGCAAACAGCTTCTCGCGCCACAGCGCCATTTCCTTGCTCTCGCCAGTGGCAAGCACCGTATCGCGGGCAAGGAAGAACGAGGTGTCCGCCGGCTCGTATTCCCAGTCGGGGATCGCCTTGGCGACCAGCAACAAAACCGCCGGCACGTTCGGGATCTCCATGAAGCCATGGCGCACGTTGACCGCATAGCAGCCATAACCCATGTTCTCGACGGTGATTTTCTCCTCGTCGTGCACGTGCGGAACGTTCTCGGTCATGCCGGCCATGAAGATGTTGGTCCCATGCATAACGCGGTTGTGCTTCAGGTTGTGCATGAACGCAGAGGGTGTCATGCCGGCCACGCCCCCCGGGAAGACCGCCGTGCCTTCGACGCGCGGCGGCGGATGCGAGCCGCCGCACAGCGACTGGATCAGACCGGCGAGCGGAATATTGTCGGTCTTCATGCGCTCGACCACCAGCTCGCGGCCGCGGTGCCAGGTGGTCATCACCGTGAACAGCACGCCGCCCGCCAGCAGCGGGAACCAACCGCCTTCAGCGACCTTGCTGACGTTACTCGAGACGAACACCGCATCGACCAGCGCCAGCGGCCCGATCACCACGAAGGTGGCGAGCGGACTCCACTTCCACAGGGAGTGGGTGATGAAATACATCAGCAGCGTAGTCAGCAGCATGGTCGAGGCAACGGCAATCCCGTACGCCGCAGCCAGGTTGTCCGAAGATTTGAAGAACACCACGAGGAACACCACCGCGGCGTACAGCGACACGTTGATGAACGGCACGTAGACCTGCCCGACTTCGTGCGTCGACGTATGGACGACGGGGATGCGCGGCAGGAAGCCGAGTTGGACCGCCTGCTTGGTCATCGAGAACGCGCCGGAAATCACCGCCTGCGAGGCGATGATGGTGGCGAACGTGGCCAGCACAACCAGCGGCACGAGCGCCCAGCCGGGCGCGGACTCGAAGAACGGCTGCTCGATGGTCGAGGGCCGCGCCAGCACCAGCGCGCCCTGACCGAAGTAGTTGAGAATCAGGCTGGGCAGCACCAGCAACAGCCAGGCAAGGCGAATCGGCTTCTTGCCGAAGTGCCCCATGTCGGCATAGAGCGCCTCGCCCCCCGTCAGCGCAAGGAACACCGAACCCAGTACCACGAACGCCGTGCCGGGCGCGCGCGTCACGAACGTCACGGCGTACAGCGGCGAAACCGCCTTGATGATGCCCGGGCCGGTCACGATGTGCAGCAGCCCCAACGCGGCCAGCGTGACAAACCAGACGATCATGATCGGGCCGAATACCTTGCCGACCGTCCCCGTGCCGCGCTTTTGCAGCTTGAAAAGACCCGTCAGGATAACCAGCGAGATCGGCACGATCCACGCGGTCAGTTTGGGGTCGACCAGCGTGACGCCTTCCACCGCCGAGATCACCGAAATGGCCGGCGTGATCATCGAGTCGCCGTAGAACATCGCGGCACCGAATACGCCGAGCGTCAGCAGCACCTGCGACAGCCGCGCCGGCGCGACACGCGAGGCCAACGCGGTCAGGGCGAGAATGCCGCCCTCGCCGTCGTTGTCGGCGCGCATCACGAAGCTCACGTACTTGAGCGTGACCACCATGATGATCGACCAGAGAATCAGCGAGACGATGCCGAACACATTCGTCTGGTTGATGCCGCCTGCGGCCTTCAGACATTCGCGCAATGTGTACAGCGGGCTTGTGCCGATGTCGCCGAACACGACGCCGATGGCGCCAAGCACGAGACTGGGCGCGGCGGCGGCTGTATGGGACGAGGGACTGGTGACAGATGAGGACATAGGGTGTCGTAAGTTAATTGAAATTAACGGCATGCCTGACCATATTGGCGACTGACGCAAATACGGCCCTCGCACCAGCGGAATATCTAGCTTCTAGCAGGTTCTTGATACAACGCGATGAAAATATTATGCGGCGATGATGGGATTGTGGGGAAACGGGTTCGAAAACCGCCCTACCGGAGCTTCCAGATGCCCCATATGGCAATTGCTAGAGCCAGCCCGAAACCGCCGCCCAACAGGATATATGTCGCCATTTCAACTTCCTCGAAACCAGGGTTGCCTCGGGACCGTACACCCTGGCCGGACGCACAACCCGCAAGCGGCGAATAGTACCTTTGGTTCCTTTCAGAACCCATGACGGATTCGCCCCGGTCAATTGGGCATGCAGGCAGCCCTTGTCCGTTGTGAACCTGCGTGCTGGGCAAATAAAAATTCCTAAGGATTCCGTATTGGTCTCAATCGCTGATCGAACATGATATCCAGCCGCTACGGCCGCTATCCAATGAAAAAAGCCCGCGTGGCTTACGCCAGCGGGCTTTCCATGATGCTTGGTTGCGGGGGTAGGATTTGAACCTACGACCTTCGGGTTATGAGCCCGACGAGCTGCCAGACTGCTCCACCCCGCGTCAGAGGAAACGGATTGTATAGAGATGTCGGCATATCGTCAAACAATCGGGTGGATTATTTTCTTAACGTCAAAGATCGGCGACTGACGCCCCTTCCACTTTGCCGTCAATGATGTCTGCGCCGTACTGGCTCGCGCTGCGCTTGGCGATGCCGAAATCGGAGAACGTGGCAGGCCGCACGAGACGAAACACGCGGCTCGCCTTCGAACCGCTGATTGCCCCTGGCCGACACACGCGCACCGCAACGTCGTAGCCCTCGGCGTGCCGCTTGTGGCCGTCGAACTTGTCGAACTCCCGCGAGAAAACCAGCGGGTGCACTTCGAAGTCCTTATAGAGCGCTGGGTACAGTTCAGCCATGGCAATTCCCCGGTTCATGAATATCGTCTCACTATACGCCCCGCCAGGGAGCGCCCCGGTATTTATTTTCCTGTCCGACCCCGCGGCGGCTTGACGCTGGCAGCGCGTCAGCGGGCTGCCATGCTCTTGCGGCACAATCCACTCACGGCGCGCGCGACCGGCCACGCAACAACGCATACAACCGGCACGCAACAGCGAGGAACGCGCGTTGCTCTGCCGAATTGATCTGGAGGAGGACACATGGACCCATTTGCACCGGCGCCGAAAGTCACGGTGTGGCGTATGCCGCGCCCCGCGTCTTTGCAGAACCATCTATTGATGATCGCCGACGACGACCAGCTCGCGTGCCAGTCCGCGGCGCAGGTTCTCCGGCTTGCCGGTTTCGAGGTATTGACGGCCTATAGCGGACAGGAAGCGCTGCGCCTCGCGCGGGCTGCCCAGCCGGCAGTGGCGATCCTCGACCTGTCGATGCGTATCGGCAATGGCTGGGACACCGCCACCACGTTGCGCGACGAGGCACAGGAGATGTTGCTGATCGCCCATACCGGATTCTCGACCCATTCCGAATGGCAGCGGGCCGAAAGCTGCGGCTTCGATGCGTACTTCGTGAAACCTTGCGACCACGATCGGCTGATCGGGTTGATCAGGGAATTCCTCGGCTCGTGCCCGCGCGCCAATTCAGATTGAAAGGCAACGCCTCATGGGCGCTTCGTGCGCGGCGGTAGCGTAAGGTTTTCTATCGCACGTTCGTTGGCAGGCGCCACGAAAAATTCACGGGGTCAGGCTCGACGCTTGCTGGTCACGTCGGACAAAAGATGGCGACGATCCGATCAACTTTCGCTGTGGAGCAACACCTATGGAATGCGCGTACAAGTCATGCACGATCCACGTCTCAGCCGGCATTGAAAACGGCGAGATTGTCGGCAACGCGCGCATCGAGTTACCGCCCGGGCTCGAAGCCGGCGTCCCCGAAACACATGACATGATCTTCGCCCAGGGTTTCGTCGACGAGCACGAGGCCATCGAATTCGCCAGCGCGTGCGCCAAGGCGTGGGTGGACGAACACTGCGAAGAGCCGCCGGGCAGCTAAAAAAAAGCCGCGACCAGGTCGCGGCACAAACACACGTCGCGCGAAGATTGCTGCGCTTGATGCATCCTACCCAGGTCATCGCTGGGCGCAATCGGGTGTCTGGTCTGAGGGTTTGGCGACAGGCGCGAACCCCAGTCCTGGCGAGGGTTGCGGCCTCGTCAAGCGTGGCAGATTGATGTTGTGAAACTGCAACGGCGACGCGGTACCGGCGGGCCGGAAAAAATGCCCGGTGGAAGAGAACGTCCCACGTTCCGTTTCGATCAATTGATTAGGATACCGACAGTATCAGCGAAGAGGCGGGCTCAACGCTGCGACTGCGATTTTCCGATTGCGAATGAGACGGTTATCATCTCGGTCAACAGTACCGAAATGGCCCCAGTTGCCGCCCCACTCCTCTTTCGAGCATCGACATCGCCAATGAAAATCGCCACCTGGAACGTCAACTCACTGAAAGTCCGCCAGCAGCACGTGATGGACTGGCTCGAAACGAGTCAGGTCGACGTGCTCTGCCTGCAGGAGCTCAAGCTGACCGACGACAAGTTCCCGCGCGCCGAATTCGAGGCAAAAGGCTACCGAAGCTGGTTCGCCGGCCAGAAGACCTATAACGGCGTGGGCATCCTCGTGCGCGACGGTTTAAACGTCGATGAAAGCACGATCGTGCGCAATATCCCGGGCCATGAAGACCCGCAGCAACGCGTGATCACCGCGACGATCGAAGGCGTGCGGATCATCTCCGCCTACTTCCCGAACGGGCAGGCGCCGGGCAGCGAGAAGTTCGCCTACAAGCTGGGCTGGCTCGCGGCGCTGCACGACTGGCTCATTGGCGAACTCGCGCAGCATCCGAAGCTCGCGCTGCTCGGCGACTACAACATCGCCCCGGAAGATCGCGACGTCCACGACCCGAAGGCCTGGGAAGGACAGAACCTCGTCTCGCCGGAAGAGCGCGCCGAATTCGTGCGCCTGATCGGACTGGGACTCGTCGATGCGTTCCGCCAGTTCGATCATCCGGAGAAAATCTTCTCGTGGTGGGACTACCGCATGATGGCGTTTCGCCGCAATGCGGGGCTGCGCATCGATCACATCCTGCTGTCGCAGCCGCTTGCTGAAGTCTGCACGTCCTGCGATATCGACAAGGTGCCGCGCAAGTGGGAACAGCCGTCGGACCACGCACCCGTGGTTGCGCAGATTAACTGAGTCTAGGCGGCCTCTGTGCCGCCCAGACAGGTCCACAGGAAGTCATACTCCATCGCATCGTGGACGGCCTGCTCCAGTTCATCCGAGCCGCCGCCATGCCCGCCGTCCGTATCTTCCCGATACCACACGCGCTCTGCCCCCAGCGCCTGCATGCATGCCACCATCTTGCGCGCGTGCCCCGGATGGACCCGATCGTCGCTCGTCGAGGTCGTGAACAGCACCGGCGGATACTGCACCCCGGCGCTCACGTGGTGATACGGCGAGTAGGCTGCGAGCACGCGGGCCTCGTCCGGCTCGTCGGGATCGCCATACTCGTCGATCCATGATGCGCCGGCATGCAGCAGGTGATAGCGGCTCATATCGAGCAGCGGCACTTCGCACACCACCGCACCGAAAAGATCGGGGCGCTGCACCATGCACGCCCCCACCAGCAAGCCGCCGTTGCTGCCGCCCCTGATGCCCAGTTGCGCGGCCGTGGTCACGCCATCCGCGATGAGCGCCTCGCCTACCGCGATGAAATCGTCGAAGGAGCGTTGCCGGTTTTCCGCTTGTGCCGCGCGATGCCATTCGGTGCCGAACTCGCCACCGCCGCGAATATGTGCGACTACAAACACGCCGCCCTGTGCGAGCCAGCCAATCCCGGGTCCGGTCAGATAGCTCGGCGTGAGCGGAATGGCGAAGCCGCCGTAGCCAGTCAACAGACACGGACGAGCCTGCGCTGAGCCGCCCGCATGCGATGCCATTTCGAGCAGCGCGCGCGGACCGATCACCGTGTACGGCACACGTGTGCCGTCGGCGGATTGCGCGTGGCCTCGCTTGACCGTATAAGGCGTCGCGTCGAACTGGGTCGGCCACCGGTCGAGCAATTCCCATTCGGCGAGATCGTCGCGCGCCAGATCGGCGAGCCAGTATTCGGGCGGCAGCAGGTAATCGTCGACATCGACATACACCTCGTCATTGAGCGTCGGCTCGATGGGCGACACGTCGACCTGCGAGCTCGCGCGCGCCGGAAACGCGCGCGAGTGCCACTCCCATGCACCGTCCTCGCTCTGCTGCGGTTGCCAGAGAACTGTCTTGCTCTGCACGTCGTCCAGATACGAGACGATCAGATGATGTCGCGTGTGAGTCCAGTCGCATGCCGAGGTCTGTGCGTTCGGCGTGAAGAGCGGCACGAAGCGACGTTCGCCCGCCAGAAATTCGCGCTCGCGAATCGCCAGCAGCGCGCCGCCCGGATAGTGTGCGTCCTCCAGGGACCAGTCGAGGCGCGGCTCAAACAGCAACCAGCCTTCCCACGCGCCCACGCCCACATGCGTGGGGACGTCGTAGCGCTGCCACGCGCCGGCGGCATCGAGGTAGAAGGTTTCGGAATCGAAAAAGTCGACGCTGCGGGACGCCGTATGCCGCCGATCGATCGGATCGTAGTCCGCGTCGACACTGATGTCGTCGAACTCGCCGCGAAACACTACCGGTGCCTCGGCGAGCGACGTGCCGCGCGACCAGCGCCGCACTTCGCGCGGATAGCCCGAGCGCGTCAACGACTTGCCGCCTTTGTCCCAGCGCAGGTACACGCTGTCGCGGTCGATCCACGAAACCGTGTGCTTGCCGGCCTTGGCAACGACAAAGCCATCGCTCAGAAAACGCTGCGCGTCGATATCGAATTCCCGCACCACCACGGCGTCCGAGCCGCCCGGCGACAGCGTCACGAGCGCACGGTCACCATCGGGATAGAGGATGTCCAGTTCGACGCACACCCACGGCGTGCCTTCGGCCGCCCCAAGTGCATCGAAATCGAGCAGGTTTTGCCACGCCGGCGTACCCGCCCGCCAGCTCGCCCATGAGGTGCGCCGCCAGATGCCCTTGGGGTTGTGTTCGTCCTGCCAGAGGTCGTAGGCCCAGTCTTGCCAGCGATCCGGGATCACCGGCCGCTCGCGCGGCAAATAAGCCTCGGCCAGTTGCTGTCTGAGGGTCTCGAAGCGCGCGCTGCTGCACCATGCGGCACGCGTGCGGGCATTCTGCTGCTCGACCCAGGCCAGCACGGCAGGATCGTCGAGCGATTCGAGCGACAGGAAAGGATCGGGAGACTGAGGCCAGTGAACGGAAGCCGGGGATGCAGTGGATGCCGGGGACGTTGGGAAACCCTGGGAAGTCGAAGCGAAAGCAGCAGGCATGGTAGACCGTCGTAACTGAACAACGACGATTATGCCTTGTGACGCGCTACACGCTATATGCCGAAAGGACGACGCCAACCGGCGCCATCCCTTCTTCAGTCAAGCTCATCTCAAGGTTCGAGGTTGAGTTCCTGAATCTTGCGCGTAATGGTATTGCGACCAATGCCCAGCCGCTCGGCGGCTTCGACCTTGCGGCCACGGGTGAAATCGAGCGCTTCGCGGATCACTGCGGCCTCAAAGCGTCGTGCAAGCTCATCCATCACATCGGGCGCGTTCTCACGCAGCATCCGGGCGACTTCCGTGCGCAACCCGCTCTCCCACGCACTGACAGCGACCGCCACCGGCATCCCGGGCATCGAGGCTACATGCGACGGCAGCGCTGCGCCGTTCGCGGCCGTCTGCCCCGCGATGCCACTCGCCGGATCGCCGCCCAGCACGCCACCTGCTGCGATCTCCGAAGCGCCCGCCTGAGCCGGCACCAGATCCGGCGGCAAATCCTTGATCTCGATAGTCTGCGCCGGCGCCATCACGGTCAGCCAGTTGGCAAGATTCTCGAGTTGCCGCACATTGCCCTGGAAGGGCAGCGACGCAAGATACGTCAGCGCCTCCTCGGATACCCGCTTCGGCTCGACCCCGAGGTCGCGCGCGCTTTTCTGCAAGAAATGGCGCGTGAGGAGCGGAATGTCTTCGCTGCGCTCGCGCAACGCCGGCAGACGCAAGCGGATCACATTGAGCCGGTGATACAAGTCTTCGCGGAACAGACCCTGACGCACCCGCGATTCGAGATTCTGGTGCGTAGCCGCAATCACGCGCACATTCGCGCGCAATGGGCTGTGCCCCCCAACGCGATAGAACTGGCCATCGGACAGCACCCGCAGCAAACGTGTCTGCAGATCAAACGGCATGTCGCCGATTTCGTCGAGAAACAGCGTGCCGTTCTCAGCCTGCTCGAAGCGTCCCTGGCGCATCGCCTGCGCGCCGGTAAAGGCGCCGCGCTCATGGCCGAATAGTTCGGACTCCAGCAGATCCTTCGGAATCGCCGCCGTGTTCAATGCGATGAACGGACCGTTCGCGCGTGGGCTATGTCGGTGCAAGGCGCGCGCGACCAGTTCCTTACCGGTGCCTGATTCGCCGGTAATGAGCACGGTTGCCGCAGAATGGGACAGGCGGCCGATGGCACGAAACATATCCTGCATCGCCGGCGCCTGGCCGAGCATTTCCGGTGCATCGGCAACGCGTTCATCCCACGTCTGTTCGCCGCGCACGCTTTCGTCGACGGCGCGGCGAATCAACTCCACCGCCTTGTCGACGTCGAATGGTTTGGCGAGGTATTCGAAGGCACCGCCCTGAAACGCGGCCACGGCGCTATCGAGATCCGAGAACGCGGTCATGATGATGACGGGCAAGCCCGGCACCTTTTCGCGCACCGTCTGCAGCAATTCAAGGCCCGAACCGCCGGGCATGCGGATGTCGGAGACCAGCACTTGCGGGCTGTCGTGATCGAGCGCGGCTGCTGCGTCGCGCACGTTAGCAAAGCTGCGCGTCGCGAAGTTCTCGCGAGCGAGCGCCTTCTCGAGTACCCATCGTATCGATTGATCGTCGTCTACTATCCAGATCGGCTTCATATAGTCGGTCAGAAGTCTTTAGGTGCGCTTGTGACGCATGAGGTATTAGCAGTCGAGCGGCAGCAGAATCTGAAACTCGGTGTGGCCCGGACGGCTGTCCACTTCGATCAGTCCATCGTGCTGCTGCACGAAAGTCTGCGCGAGCGTGAGACCCAGACCGCTTCCATCGTCGCGCCCCGAAACGAGCGGATAAAAAATGCGGTCGCGGATGTCTTCTGGAATGCCTGGTCCGTTGTCGATGATATGCAAGTCCAATGCCAGCTTACATAGACGTTTCGCAATGGTGATCTTGCGCGCCACGCGCGTGCGCAATTCGATGCGCGCGTCGCCTTGCGAAATCCGTTCGCGCAACGCTTCAGCCGCGTTGCGCACGATGTTGAGCACGGCCTGGATCAGTTGTTCCTTGTCGCCGCGCAGATCGGGCACGCTCACGTCGTAATCGCGCTCGATGGTGAGACCGCGCGGAAACTCCGCGAGAATCACCGCGCGCACGCGTTCGCATACTTCGTGAATATTCACGTCGCCTACGATGTGTGGATGACGGTGCGGCTCCAGCAGCCGATCGACCAGCGTTTGCAGCCGGTCCGATTCCTTGATGATGACCTGGGTGTACTCGCGCAACTCGTCGCGCTCGCGCACACCCAGTTCGAACTCGAGTAATTGCGCCGCACCGCGAATACCGCCCAGCGGATTCTTGATCTCGTGCGCGAGATTGCGGATCAGTTGCTTGTTGACCGCGGTCAGATCGTTGATACGCTCTTCGCGGTCGGTGCGCAGGTGGCGTTCGTTTTCGAACAGCTCAAGCAATACAAAATCCGGCGCGCCGTCCAGGTAACCCACAATCGCATGCACATGCAGCGGCTCGTGGCCTTGACGCTCGAGCACCGCATCGAGGTGCGTCGCGTGGAAACGGTGTTCCGCAATCGACGCCACCGTGGCGATCAACTCGTCCGAGTTCGCGAAGATGTCCGGCCACGCCATCTGCGTCAATTGGCGGCGCGACAAATCGAGCATCGCTTCAGCGGATGGGTTCGCATACGCGACCCGCAGCGTGCGTTTGTCGAGCACGAGCACGACCGTCGGCAACGCCTCGAACCCCGTCAGCAGCCCCGAATCCGCCAGTTGCGCGTTTTCGGACAATGGCTCGGCATGCCCTTTTCTAGCTTTGATCAGATTCTTCAGAACCATCTTGCAGTCTGGCCGATGAGAGATGGTGGTACAGCAAACCGCCCGCGCTTCGCAAACGTTTACTGGTGCCTACAAAAAAAGGGACGGCGCCGCCGTCCCTTTGTGACCCGCATTCGATCAGTCACGAGCGTCGGGCGCGCGCTTCGCCACATACTTGAGGCGAAGCGCCATCGCCACTTACAGCGAGTAGTACAGTTCGAACTCGACCGGGTGCGTGGTCATACGCACACGTTGCAGTTCGCCTTCCTTCAGTTCCAGGTAAGCGTCGATCATCGCGTCTGTGAACACGCCACCGCGCGTCAGGAACTCGCGATCGGCGTGCAGCGCTTCCAGCGCCTGATCGAGGCCGGCACACACGGTCGGGATCTTTGCATCCTCTTCCGGCGGCAGGTCGTACAGGTTCTTGTCGGCGGCTTCGCCCGGATGGATCTTGTTCTGCACGCCGTCCAGACCTGCCATCATCAGTGCCGAGAAGCACAGGTACGGGTTGGCCAGCGGATCCGGGAAGCGCGTTTCGATACGGCGTCCTTTCGGGTTCGACACGTGCGGAATACGGATCGAAGCCGAGCGGTTACGCGCCGAGTAAGCGAGCTTGACCGGTGCTTCGAAGTGCGGCACAAGACGCTTGTACGAGTTCGTGCCCGGGTTCGTGATGGCGTTCAGCGCGCGAGCGTGCTTGATGATGCCGCCGATGTAGAACAGTGCGAATTCCGACAGGCCAGCGTAACCGTTGCCTGCGAACAGGTTCTGACCGTCCTTCCAGATCGACTGGTGAACGTGCATACCCGAACCGTTGTCGCCGACTACCGGCTTCGGCATGAAGGTGGCCGTTTTGCCGTACGTGTGCGCGACGTTGTGGACGACATACTTCAGTTGCTGCGTCCAGTCAGCGCGCTGCACCAGCGTCGAGAACTTGGTGCCGATTTCGTTCTGGCCCATGCCGCCGACTTCGTGGTGGTGCACTTCGACCGGAATGCCGATCTGTTCGAGCAGCAGACACATTTCCGAGCGGATGTCCTGGAACGAATCGACCGGCGCAACCGGGAAATAGCCACCCTTCGTGCCCGGGCGGTGACCCGTGTTGCCGCCTTCGAATTCCTTGCCCGACGACCACGGTGCTTCTTCCGAACCGATCTTCACGAAGCAGCCCGACATGTCCGTGTTCCACTGGACCGAGTCGAAAATGAAGAATTCAGGTTCCGGACCGAAGTAAGCCGTGTCGCCCAGACCCGAGCTCTTCAGATAGGCTTCAGCGCGCTTTGCCAGCGAGCGCGGATCGCGTTCGTAGCCCTTGCCGTCAGCCGGTTCGACGACGTCGCAAGTCAGCACGAGGGTCGACTCTTCGTAGAACGGGTCGATGAAGGCCGTATCGGCGTCCGGCACGAGCAGCATGTCCGACGCTTCGATACCCTTCCATCCGGCAATCGACGAACCGTCAAACGCATGGCCGCTCTCGAACTTGTCCTCGCTGAATGCCGACACCGGCACCGATACGTGCTGTTCTTTGCCGCGTGTGTCGGTAAAACGGAAGTCGACAAACTTGACGTCCTCGTCCTTGACGAGCTGAATGACGTCGGCCACGGATTTACTCATAACCTATCTCCTGATTAACGAATTCGGCGGATTTAGCCGCCGCCCAAATCTAGCTGACCCGTCCCGGCACGTCTACCTCGGATTGATCTCACGCGAAATCAGACGCCGAAAGCCGGTGATCGAATCGATCGGCCACCAATTAAGCAGCTTCTGTGCCATATATGCGCCAAGCCGGCGCAGAGGCCATCTTCACGCGCATTCGCGGGGAATCGTCGCACCCCGGAGAGGGTGAACGAGCCCCGAATCTTTAAACCTTCGCACCATCATGGGGCAATCTCGAAATGCCTCCAAGGTAGAATCCCCGCTTTGGGGCGTTCGCCGTATTTTGCACCACTTTGGAGCAATACATCTTCGACTGCGCGTTGCTCTGCAGCGAGGCCGCGCAGCAAGTACCATGAATCCGCCGAGCCGACCGCCGCGCTAGAATGGTCATTTGGTCCGAAGGAGACTTGCTGTCATGAGTACGCTCGAACAGTTGTATGCCCAGGCCGAAAAGCGCCGCCTCGACAACCAGTTGCCCTACGCGGGCGCGCTGTCGCCCGCCGAGGCCTTCGAGCTTCTTCAACTCGATCCGCGCACCCGGCTCGTCGACGTGCGTACGCGCGCAGAACTGGACTGGGTTGGCCGGCCGGTGATCGGCGACGGCCAGTACGCACATGTCGAATGGACCCGTTATCCGGGCGCCGTGCCGAATCAGGAATTCCTCGAGCAACTGGGTCAGGTGGCCGCGAACGATACGCCGGTGCTGCTCCTGTGCCGTAGCGCCGCCCGTTCGAAGCTCGCTGCGATCGCCGCGACTCAGGCCGGTTTCACCAAGGCGTTCGATCTGCTGGAAGGCTTCGAAGGCGACAAGGACGGCCAGGGGCATCGGAAGACGGTCTCAGGATGGTGTTTTCGCGGCTTGCCGTGGATTGGCGCTTAAGGCACGCGTCCTGAAAACAGAACGCGCCGGCGACGCATTGAGTGCATCGTCGGCGCGGGGTGTGACACTGCGATGTCGTGACTGCGGCCCTGCCCGGGTGGCGAATCAGGGCCGCTCGATCATCGGGCGCCGCCGAAGCGGCGTCCAATGATCTCAAAGCGCGCAAATTCAAGGCGCGGCGGCGATACCAAAGACGTGCAACTTGCCCTCGCTCACCTGCCTCGGCAAGGTGACGCTCGCCACCTGCTTGCCCGGTGTCAGCGGCACCATCTGCGCAAACAGATAGGTCTTGACGGCGTTGTTGGTGCCGTCGCCTGCATTGCGGTACGTCGTCGTCAACGCAATGGGGTCCACCGGTGCCGCGCTACCGCCATTGAGCGTCCAGTCGTCGAAGGCGAGCGTGAACGGCGTGGTCGTGCCGTCGGTGTAGGTCACGAGTGCGGCACCCGAGCCCGGTCCGTTGTTGGCCGATCCCAGCAGAACCAGCGTACGGCCTCGCGTGCCAGGCGGCATGGCGATGGTCTGCCCAACCGCCACGGCGTTATCCAGCGGCCCGCCGGACAGGATGAAACTCGCGCCATCGAAGACAAACGGTTTGCCGGGCGCCGCGCCCGCCGTCGTCAACGCCTGCGACGAGTAGCTGTAGAGCGAGCCGTCGAAGTCCGCACCGAGGCCATCCGTATCAGTGCTGCCGTCCGTGCTGATGCCGTGGTTGTTGAATGCATCCGCCACGTTACGTGCGACCGGCACGCCATAAGACGGAGGCGTGTCGGCAGGTTCCGTGCCCCACTGCGAAGGCGACGAACCCATTGCGAAGTTCAGCGTCGCGCCGTTGGCCAGCGCGTCGACGTCGAGCCACGAACTCTTGTGGGCAGCGCCATTGACCGTCAGGCTTTGCACGTACTTCGCATCGGGTGCGCCAGTTGCATTGATGCGCAGCGTCTTGCCGTTGCCGAGGTGAACGGTGATCGACGAGAACTGCGGGCTGCCGATCGCAAAGCCGCCGACACCTGGAATCTCCGGATAGAGACCCAGTGCGCCCCACACATACCAACCCGACACGGCGCCCAGGTCGTCATTGCCAGGCAAGCCGTTCGGGGCGGTGCTGAAGGCGCTCGCCATGATCTGCTGGACGACATTCTGTGTGCCCGACGGCGAACCCGCCCAGTTATACAGCCAGGGCACCTCGAAGGTCGGTTCGTTGCCCATATAGAAATTGGGCAGGCTCGTCCCCGCGTTCAAGACCGTGAAGAATGTGTTCAGCCGCGACACCACCGTCGCGTTTCCGCCCAGTTCGGCAAACAGTCCAGTCGGATTGAACGGCACCATCCACGTGTACTGCTCCGCGTTGCCTTCCACATAGTTGTCGGTGCTGCTTGGCGTCTCCGGAATCCAGCTGCCGTCCGAATTGCGTCCAGAATTCAGCGGCGGCGTCAATGACGTGTTGAGCACGTTCTGCCAGTAGGCCGAACGGCTGCGCAGCATCTTCTGGACGTTGGTATTGCCCAGTTCGCCGGCGAACTGCGAAATGGCGAAATCGCTGCTGCCGTACTCCAGCGTCGACGATGCCTGCCCCCATTCGCCGCTTGTGATATAGCCGAACTGCAGATAACTGGCACGGCCGCCATTCGTCGTCACACCGTTGCACGCGGTGCCGGGGATGTTGGCCATCTGGATCATATGGCTCAGGGCGCCCGAGGTATCGAACGAGCGCGCGCCGAAGGCGTACGCGCCCGCCACGATTATCGAGCCGGCATCGCCCGGCATCACGCCGTCTTCGACGTTGTCGTTGACCCAGTGCGGGATCGCGCCGCACTGGTCGGCATCGTTGACGAGCGACTGCGCCATGTCGCTGGTCTCCTGCGGAAACAGCGTGGCTTTAAGCGGAATCAGCGAGCGGTAGATGTCCCAGCCCGAAAATGCGGTGTACTGCGCGGCGTGGCCGGCGCTGACCGTGTGGACCTTCTGGTCGAAGCCGATGTATTGACCATTAATATCGCTGAATACGCTCGGCGCCCATGACGCGTGGTAGAACGCCGTATAAAACTTGGTCAGCGCGGTGGTATCGCGGCTACTCACCTGAATGGTATTGAGGCGCTGATTCCATATCGCGTCGGCCACTGCCTTCACGCCGTCAAAATCCCAGAACGGATTTTCCTTCTCAAGATTGTTTCGGGCATTGGCGACGCTGACGTATGAAATACCGATTTTCATCAGAACAGTCCCGCCTTTACCGAAATTCATTGTAGCGACGCCATTGGTAAAGGAAGATGTGGTTGCAAAGGGGCGATTAAACTCCGCATAAAAGTACACCGGAACATTCGTTGCATTGCCGCAAAAATGGCCACCAGTGGTACTGCCGGAAATCGTCCGGGCGTCCACCTGGGTGACGGAGCCGGCCACGCTCGTTTCCGTATTCGTGTAGGTCGTGTTGAGCACGAGCGTCGACGGCTGCTGATCCGGATAGGTGAAGCGGCCGAAGCCCGTGCGCAGCGTCGCCGTCAACTCGACCTTGACCTGGTTGTCGAGCAGCACGGAATAAGCGCCTGCCACCGACTTCTCGTTGGCATGGCTAAAGGTCTGCGCGAGCGGCTTGGTGGCATCGAGCGTCGGCATGACCGGGAATTCGCCGTCGTTGCCGGAGCAACCCGCGCCGCTCATATGCGTGAGGCTGAAGCTCTGGATCGAACCGATGTCGTAGTAGTAACCGGCCGGAGAGCCGGGCTCCGCGCTGTTCGACGGAGCGGAGGTGGTGTTCGTGTCAGGAGCCCATTGCACCATGCCGTTCGGCAGGCCCGCTGCGGGCACCACGCTGCCGGCCTGGCCTGCGGGCACCGGATTCGGAGAGTTGCTGGCCAACGTGCCGATGAGCGGATTGACGTACTGGGTCAACCGCAGGGTGCTGTGATCGGCTACGGGTGTTTGCGCGGCATCGTTTGCAGCGGTTGGACTTGAATTGCTGGAACCGGCGTTTGCGTCACTCTGGGACGTCCCATGAAGCTGGTCCGCCGCCACGCCAACAGACTGACTGCCCGGACTATCTCCTCCACAACCCGTCAAAGAACCAATGATGATCAAAGCGGCCGTTAGACGGCGTAAATCTATCATGGCTATCTCCTGAGTATTGTTGAGTATTTTCTACTTTTGTTTAGTCATCCGAATCGTACATTTGACAATGGACCGAATGACTGAAAGCCATGCTATCCGAGGGATTCGAATGGCGTCAACTGATTATCCATGGCTGGTTGGTGTTTATTGGAATTTAGTAAACAAACTAAAAGGCTTACGAAATACTCATTAATGAGGTTAATCGAATACACTGGATTGACGGGTGCTGACGGGATTTATGCAGGAAGCATTCTATTTAACGAGCACCAGAAATTGATGCAATGCGGCGAATAAATTGAATTGACGGAAATCCGCATTAAGCAGCGGCTATTCCCGTGGCATTACTGGGGAAGCGGATCCGGGTTACGCGGCTGCGCGCAGTTTATCGGATAGGGATGCGGCGCACCCCGGCCAGGTGGGTCCGCACGGCACGCACGATGTAGGCGCGGCGAAGCGGCGTGCGCACGGTAAGTACCGTGCGCCGCGGACCGCGCGTTGTGCCCGTGATCTGTTCACGTGGCGGTTGTGCAGCACAGCAGCCCGGACAGAGCCGCCCCTTAACTACGCGGCTTGCCCGCGGCCGCTGCTGCTGCCGCCGCTTCCGGCTCGACGATATCTCCACCCAGCAGATGCACGCCTTCGCGCAGCTTCACGAACGCTGCGGCCACGGCCTCCGGCTCGCCCTTCACGCCGAGATCGATATGGCGCCGTGCATAGATGCCGCCGCGCTCGGCATCGCCGACGCTCGGCAGACTGAACACGCGCACGCCTGGGAAATCATGTTCGATCTTCTCCATCAGCGGCGTGAGCGTCGATTCCGGCAACTCGAACACCAGCAAAGACTTTTCCGCGTGCGGCATGGCGTGATGCAGATGCGCGTACTTCGTATCCAGCACCCACTCGATCATCGGCCACGCCATCACCGGGAAGCCCGGCACGAAGTGATGATCGCCTACCGAAAAGCCAGGAATCTTGTTGTAGCCGTTCGGGATGATCGACGCGCCCTGCGGATACGTGCCCATGTTGAGGCGATGGCGGTTCTCCGGCGACTCGAGATCCACGGGATTAGGCGAATTGGCCGGATGGGTGTCGCGAATCCGCTCGCGGATCAGTTCGGCCGCCTCCGGATGCAGCGCGAGCGGCACACCCAGCGCAGCGGCCGCGCACTGACGTGTGTGATCGTCGGGCGTCGCGCCGATGCCGCCCGTCGAGAACACGACGTCGCCCGAGGCAAAGCTGCGCCGCAGCGTGGCCGTGATCCGCTCAGGCTCGTCGCCGATGTACTCTGCCCAGCCGAGCGACAGACCGCGCGCGGTCAGCAGTTCGATGACCTTCGGCAGGTGCTTGTCGACCCGCCTGCCCGACAGGATTTCGTCGCCGATGATGATGACGCCAAATGCCATTGCGGCCTCTCAAATAGATTCAATAGGGAACCACCGGCGCCGCGTGACGCGCGCCCTGCTCCTCCGCGCGCATGCGCTGCAACGCACGCAGACAGTAATAACCGAACCATAGCGCCGAAAACACGAGGATGAACGCATAGATCCAGATCGTCACCGCCGTGATTACCGGGAACAGCACAATCAGCCAGACCGACGAAGCCCATATCAGCGTCGGCAGCGAGCCGAGCAGACCGCTCGCCACACCGATCAGCAGCAACGGTAGACGGTAGCGTCGCACCAGCGCACGCCGTTCGTCGCGGCTCGCATGCAAGGCCAACGCGTCGTAGGTCATGACGCGATAGGTGAGCCAACCCCACAGTAACGGCGGAATCAGCGCGAAAAACGGTGGAATCAGCCACAGTGGCAAGGTGACGGCCAGCAACACGAGACAGACCAGCGTCGTCCATACCGCGTGCATGAGGCTACCGTACCACGTTCCGCCGCGCCGCATTTCAAGGCCCGCAAACTGCCGTGCCGACAGATGGCGGATGACGCCGGGCATCGACAGCGTGGCGATCAGAAGCAGGATCGTCACGACGATCAGCGGAATCGCCATCGCCAGCACGATGAAAGGCGCGAGCGCTGCATGCAGCGCGGAAAAACCGACCCAGTCGAACATGCGGTAAAGGGTGGTCGTGAAAGACCAGCCCTCCAGCCAGACGCGTGTGGCGCCAGTCAGCGTCTGCCAGGAAAACCACAAAATCACGCCCCATACGACCGTCGCCGCAAAAAACGGCAGGAAGGTCAGCCAGAGCATGCGCGGGTGGAGCGCACTTGCGAGCGCGCGTCCGAACGAGCGCAACAGATCATTCATGCGAGTCTGTACGAGTGAATGAAACGATGGGACAAGGGGTTGAGGCGAAAGATCCGGCGGACATTTCGCGGAATCTGGACAGGATAAACCACGGGAGGTGCCGCCGGTAGGTTCGGCGGCACGGATGGGGAGAAAGGATGGTGTTTGTATGGTCGCGGATTTGGTGGCGCTTATGTCGCGGCTTGTGTGCTGGCGCTTGTGTGCCGACGCTTGTGTGGTGGTGTATACGGCCGCACGCTGTGGCCGCACGCGCTTCCGCTTGTGTGCTCAATTAGGCGCCGTTGGGCGCCGTCACCGGCGCGCGGTCGTAGAAATAGATGCCGTGCGGTGAGCGGCCCACCGCGATCGTCTGGATCAGTTTGCGGGTAGTCAGATCGATGATACCGACGTGCTTCGCAAAGCGGAACGTGACCCACAGATAGCGCTTGTCCGCCGATAACTCCATGTCGTCGGGTCCGGGCATCAGGCCTGTGATGTCGCCGACATTGGTGAGCGTATCCTCGTCGATGATGCTGATGGTGCTGGCGACGCGGTTCGACACCGCAACGTGCTTGCCGTCGGCGAGTGAGCGAAAGTTATGCGCGCCATTGCCGGTCTGGATCGTCTTGACGATCTTCTGGTTGCGCCAGTCGAGCACTGCGACATAATCCGCGCCGGTCATGCCGATCAGCAGATATTTGTCGCCCGGTGTCATCCACAGGCCAGCCGGCACCTTGCCGACTTTCATCTTCCACTTGACCTGCTGGGTCGCAAGATCGACCGCGGCCAGTTCGCCCGAAACCTGCAGCGTGACGAACACGGTTTTGCTGTCGTTCGAGAAGGCCATATGGCTCGGCATCACCGCGAGCGGCAGGCGCTTGGCGAGCGTCATGTCGTGACCGTCGTAGTGATAGATGTCAAGACGGTCGAGCCGCAGGCCCGTCGTCACCACCCACTTTTTGTCAGGCGAAAAGCCGATCTGATACGGATCTTCGATGTTCTCGACCCAGCGCTGCACCTTGCCGCTTTTCGGGTCGACGAGCATCAGGTTGTTGGAAACCGAATTGGCGACGATGAGCGAACTGTTGTCCGGCGTCGCCATCAGGTGATGCGGTTCCTTGCCGGTCGGCACCGTGCCGACCACCTGATGGGTGGCTTCGTCGATCAGGCTGAGGGTGGCCTCGCCGGAGTTGAGCACGATCACGTTGTTGGCGTGCGCGGCCGGCGAGAAGAGACCGGTCAACAGGCCGGTGGCCGCGGCCAGCGCCGTGCTGGTGGCGAACGCGGCGCGCAGGCCACGTAGAAGAAATTTACGCATGGGGACTCACTTCCGAGAACAACCGGCATTGTAAAGCGTTTGTCAGGGTGAGCGATTGATCTGGATGGGGTGTTGGCGATGAAATGCAAGCGCGATGTCGCGGTAGTCCGCATTGCTGGCGCGGCCGCCATTGACACCGGGGCAATAAAAAAGGCTTCCCGAAGGAAGCCTGAAGCACACTCTGAAATCACATTCTTATGATTTCATTGGCGCATCTCAAAACTTATTGCGCGAGGACACGTACCTCGACCCGGCGATTAAGCGCCCGGCCGACAGCCGTAGCGTTCGACGCAACCGGATCCGCTGCGCCGCGGCCTTCGTACGCGAAGTTGTCGGCCCGCACGCCGCGCTGGCGAAGATAGTTCACAACCGCCGCCGCACGCTCACGCGACAACACGTCGTTGTGCGCAGCAGAGCCGGTCGAATCGGTATAGCCCGTCGCAACGAGGCGCTTGAAATTCACGCCCTGGTTTGCACGAACGAAGCCGTCGAGCTGCTGCTTCGCGGCATCCTTCAGTTCCGCGCTGTCGTGATCAAAGTTCGCATCGCCTTGCAACAGCACCTGACGCGGCGTAGAGGGAATGACTACAGGAGCAACGACCGGCTTGGCCACCGGCTCGGGTTGCGCTTCAGGAACCGCTTGCCGGACAGGTGAACCACCACAGGCGAAGGTCATTTCGCGCGGATCGTTATCGTCGGCGCCGGAATGCAACCCATCGACCAACTCGAGCTTTGTGACGCCCTTGTCGTGGCAGATTTCATTGGCGACCTTCATGCACGACTCGCCGCTTTCCAGCAGACCGTGACACGTCACACGATATGCCTGGGTTTGCAGGCCAGAGATGCGCACTGCGTTGACCGTATAGGTCGGTCCCGATTGCGTCGTGCATCCCGCGAGGCCGACCACGAGCGCGCCAAGGAAGGACGCGCCAAAATGTTTAATCAGAAATTGTTTCATGGAGTACAGGTCCGTGGGAGACGGATCTAAAAAAATGATGTTGGGTTAGCAAGAGAACAGTGCGGGGGCGAAGCAAGGCGATCCAGCCACCCCGCCTCGCCCCGCAATCAGGCGCTTACCATTGGTACGATGCACCTGCACCAACCGTGGTACCGCCGGAGCTGACGCTGCCGCCGATCTTCATCTTCAGGTTCTGCGTGATACGAACCGAAGCGCCGAGTGCCGTGGCTTGATAGCCCTTGTAGTTGCCCGTGCCAACACCAACCGCGATGGTCTTGTTCGGATCGACATCCGGAATCATCGACAGTGCCGTAGCTGCCGCAACACCGCTATATGCGTTGCGCGCCACACCCGCCATACCCGATTCGAACTGACGCATGTTCACTGCGTCCGTCGGACCTTGACCGTCGGCCACGTTCGTAATCCGACGCTCGTTGCCCTGCGAACCCATCGACACCGTGTTGTCCTGATCGGCAATCGAACCATCGCCGATCGCAACCGAGTTAGCACCGCTAGCCTGCGAACCACCGCCGATCGCTGCCGAGTTGGTACCCGTTGCCGAAGCGGGGCCACTCGTCGTGTTGATGGCGATGTTCGTGTTGCCGCTCGTCTGCTGGTTCTGGACTGCCTGGGACAGACTCGACACCTGCTGGTTCGTGTTCCACAGCTGGGCACCGGTTACAGCGTCCGTGCTGGTCGCGGACAGATCCGCATCCTGCAGGTTGGTCAGCTTCACCTTGGCCGCGTTCGTCGAACCGCCCAACGTTACCTTGTCATGCGCAGACGAGTCGTACTGAACCGCGTTCGTCACCGAGCCGCTCATCGAGTTGATGGTCGTCTGGATGTTGCTGATGTCAGTCGTGTTCTGCGTCGTGCGGCCGTCGAGGTTGGTGATTGCATCACCGACGTTGTTCACGGTCGTGCCACCGACGTTGTACGTCGGAGCCGAGATCGTGCCGTCCGCATTGACGGTCGAACCACCGCCCAGTGCTGCCGCCGTGCTGGCTGCATTTGCGTACAACTGCGAGCCGTTCACTGCGTCCACGCTTTTCGCGTTGACTGCACCCGCTGCCACGCCCGTCACCACACGGTTGCCCGCTGTGCCGGCCATGTTGACGCGCAGACCGTCAGTTGCCGCGGCGACATTGATGTCACGCGAAACTGCATCTTGCGTCACAAGACCGATGCCACTGTCGGCCATCTGGTTTTGCAGCGACGACAGGTTGGTATCGAGCGCGTCCAGTGCTCCGCCCACCGTGGTTTGCGTACCGCCTTGCACGTGGTATGTCGGCCCAGTGATCGAACCGTTGGCGTTGACCGTTGCACCGCCGCCGAGCGAGGCGACCACCGGCTTGAGCTGGCTCAGGTTGACCGCCGAAGTGTCAGTCGTGCCGTTTGCGACGCCGATCAGTTCGCGTGCACCCGCCGTACCCGTAAAGTCAACGTGCGTGCCGTCCAGGTTCTTCGCGACGGTGATGTCATGCGAAGTCTGGTCCTGCTGCACGAGACCCAGTTCACCGTTGTTGATCTGGTTGGTGATGTTGGTCACCGAGCCTTCAACGTTGGTTACGCGGGCATCGACGTTCGAGATGTCGCCGGTGTTTTGAGCGACCTGCTGGTTCGTCGCGAACAGTTGCGAACCGTTCACTGCGTCCGTGCTGTCAGCAGACAGGGTGCCGATCTTCACGTTGGTGATCGTCGTACCCAGGTTGCCGCCACCAAGCGTTACCTTGTCTTTCGTTGCGTCATCATAGGCAACGAAGGCGTTGGTCACGTTGCCCGAGGCGTCCGTGTTCAAGCCTGCTGCTTTCAACTGTGCTACGTTCACTGCGTCCATGTCGGCAACACCTGCCTTCACGTTCGAGATCGTCGTGCCGTTTGCACCGTCCAGCGTGATCTGGGCGTGGCTCGCGTCGTCGTACTTCACGACGTTGGTCATGTCGGCGTTGATGCCGTCGATGCCGTTCTGGGTCGAGATGTCGCCGGCGTTCTTGGTGGTTGCGCCGTCGAGCTTCGTCAGCGCTGAGCCTACGTCGTTGAACGTGCCGCTTTGCACCACGTACGTCGGTGCCTTGATCTTGCCCGTGCTTGCATCGTAGCTCGCGCCGCCGCCCAGTGCTGCCGCCGTTGCGGTACCGTCGGCATTGACCTTCGCGTCTTCCGATTTCAGCTGGCTCACGTTCACTGCGTCCGTGGCGGCCGAGCCGGCTGCCACGTTCGTCACGCGACGCTCCTTACCTGCCGAACCGACCGACACTTCGCCGTTCGCTGTCGAAGCCGTACCCGAAAGCGCGCTGTTGCCCGGGTTGTAACCCGCTGCCGTCAGATCCGCCGTGGTCGTCGAGTTCGCGCCCAGTGCCACCGAGTTTGTCGCCGAGCTATTCGCACCATAACCGAGCGCCATGGAGTTCGCCTGTGATGCTACGGAATTCACACCGACCGCAACCGAGTTGGTACCTTGAGCCCAGGAGCTTTGGCCGAACGCTGCTGAATAGTCGCCCGATGCTTCCGACTGAGGGCCAACAGCTGTGGACCTATAACCCGACGAAACAGCTCCCGCACCCAATGCGACAGCACCATTACCGCTTGCAGTCGCCGCTGTACCGATAGCCGTCGAAACGTTAGAACTAGCCGTGGCTGAATCCCCGATCGCCACACCTCCCACGCCTCCTGTGCTTGCGGTATCCGCGTTGGCGTTGTACCCCAACGCGACGGAGCCGTAGTTTGTATAAGCTGCGGCCGATCCATCCGGACGAACAGAAGATGCCCAATACGAGAGACCTGTCGTCTTGGCCACTGAGCCATCGCCAACCGCTGTATCCCGGCTGGAGGTAACGGTCGCGCCAGTTCCAGCGCTATAGGCGAAGGTCTGCCCAGTTGCACCCAGAGCTACAACCGCAATCGCAAGAGCCTTCGCACCGCCCTTCCTGCGCCCTTTTGCGTTTTCCGAAGCGGCGACCCACGCCCCTTTTGCATCATTCCAGACGGAGCGATATGTCTTGTTCATTTTGAATCCTTAAAAAATAAAAATGATCTGCGATCATTGTTGAAGCACAACCGTTTTCGTTGAGCATTTCGACCAAAGCGCTTTCTAGCCAGCGGTCAGAGCGGAAAACGAGAGACTTAAAGTGGCAGTCAAATCCCAATCGGGGAATTTTCGTTGTCCATGTGTGATTTCGAGTCGAACTCATTCTTTCAGTCTGTCGCCCCAACATAAATTGCGTACGACCACTTGTCTTTAATTTATAAGACTCACCGCCAGGACTGAATAAGAGCATTCTGAATCGCATGTCACTCCCCACAGACCGATGACAAAAATGCAGGGACCTGCCTATACACCAAGGTCGCAACTGCTTGAGAACGTAACAAATCTGTAAGCCCCAATCCCTTGCAGCCAGACAAATTTTTAGGATTTTTCTTATTGAAGTGACGCGCAAAAGATGATGTGGCGAAACCGGTACCGTATCGTCAAATTCGAGGCGGCAAAATGTGGGTACGGCGACAAAGGCATCCTCAATAGTCACGTTCGGAAAAACCTCAGCGTTTAGGTCTAGAAACTGATTGACGTTCGCTGCTCACACATACTGCTCGCGCCAACACTCGATCCAATCTCTTTTATATTTTTATCTTGAGATTTTTCCTATAGCCGCCCTACATGACGACACCTACAATTTATTTTGTTGAACCAACCATCACCTCTTAGCGAAAGTGATCCCGAGACAACCAAAATGTCTACGGAGATTAGCAACGCATTTTTCGTAATCATATTTCTGGGAATATCATGAATCACGTTTATCGCATCGTTAAAAGCTCCGTCACGGGTGGCTGGGCTGTCACATCGGAACTGGCGAAGGGCCGGGGAAAAGGTAGAAAGAGCACGATCGCTCTTGCGATTGCGGTTGTAGCTCTGGGTGCAACTGGGCAGACCTTCGCCTATAGCGCTGGAACTGGCGCGACCGTTACCTCCAGCCGGGATACGGCGGTTGGCGATGGCTCAGTGGCCAAGACGGGAGGTGGCGCGAATTGGGGATCTTCTGTTCGTCCGGATGGATCGGCCGCAGCTTATACAAACTACGGCTCCGTCGCGTTGGGGTACAACGCCAACGCGGATACCGCAAGCACAGGAGGCGCGGGAGGTGTGGCGATCGGGGATTCAGCCACGGCTAGTTCTAACGTTTCGACGGCTATCGGTACAGCGGCGACTGCAAGCGGTAATGGTGCTGTCGCATTGGGTGCGGGAGCTGTTTCGTCGGGTTATAGGTCCACAGCTGTTGGCCCTCAGTCGGAAGCATCGGGCGACTATTCAGCAGCGTTCGGCCAAAGCTCCTGGGCTCAAGGTACCAACTCGGTTGCGGTCGGTGTGAATTCCGTAGCATCACAGGCGAACTCCATGGCGCTCGGTTATGGTGCGAATAGCTCGGCGACAAACTCGGTGGCACTGGGCGCGAACTCGACGACCACGGCGGATCTGACGGCAGCGGGTTACAACCCGGGCAACAGCACGCTGTCGGGCACGGCTTCGACAGCGAACGGCGAAGTGTCGGTAGGCTCATCGGGCAAGGAACGTCGTGTCACGAACGTGGCAGCCGGCGCGGCAGCCACCGATGCAGTGAACGTGAGCCAGCTGAAATCGGAAGACGCGAAGGTGAATGCCGACGGTACGGCAACCGCAGCGGCACTGGGCGGCGGTGCGAGCTATAACGCAAGCACGGGCACGATCAAGGCCCCAACGTACGTGGTGCAAAGCGGCACATTCAGCGACGTGGGTTCGGCGCTCACCAAGCTTGACGGCGCGACCACCAAGAACACCGGCGACATCTCGACGCTGAACACCACGGTCAACAACATCACCAGCGGCACGGCAGGTCTGGTGCAGCAGAACGCCACAACGAATGCCATCACGGTGGCAAGCGCAACGGCAGGCACGACGGTGGACTTCACCGGCACGGCAGGCACGCGTCAGCTGAAGGGTGTCTCGGCCGGTACAGCGAACACGGATGCAGTGAACGTGGCGCAGCTGAAGGCCGCAGGCCTGAATGTGGACACCTCGGGCAATGCGACCAACGCATTCGTGGCGTATGACGACACCAGCAAAGGCAAGGTAACGCTGGCCGGCGGCGCGAGCGGCACGACCATCACGAACGTGAAGGCTGGTGCGCTGAGCGCATCAAGCATGGACGCCGTGAACGGCTCGCAGCTGTACGCAACGAACCAGAGCGTGTCGAACCTGCAAAATACAGTCAACAACATGAACAACGGCACAGCAGGTCTGGTCCAGCAAGCATCCGCAGGCGCAAACCTGACGGTAGGCAAAACCACCGACGGTGCAGCAGTAGACTTCGCCGGCACAGCAGGTACACGCCAGCTGAAAAGCGTGTCGAACGGCACGGCCGATACAGACGCAGTCAACGTCTCGCAACTCAAGGGCGTGACCACAGCACTGGGCGGCGGCGCAGCAGTCGATCCGACCACCGGCGCAGTAATCGCCCCAACCTACACCGTCACCAACGCAGACGGCACAACCAGCACGGTCAACACCGTCGGCGACGCAGTCAGCAACCTCGACAGCCGCGTAGCGGGCAACACGAAAGACATCGCCACGCTGAACACCAACGTAAGCAACATCACGAACCAGTTGAACAATGGCGAAGTCGGCCTCGTGCAACAAGATGCGTCGACTGGCAACATCACGGTGGCCAAGGGTCTGAACGGCAACACCGTCGACTTCACGAATGCGCAAGGCAGCTCGCGTGTTCTGACCGGCGTATCAGCAGGTGCGGTCAACGCAACGAGCGTCGACGCAGTCAACGGCTCGCAACTGTTCAATGCAAGCGCCTCAACAGCCAGCGCGATGGGCGGCGGCTCGACCGTCAACCCCGATGGCACGATCACCGCTCCGTCATACGTGGTCAACGGTCAAACCGTGCACAACGCCGGCGATGCGATCTCGAATCTCGACACCGAAGTGACGAACGTTGCTGGCCGCATGGACAGCATCACCAACGAGATCAACAACGGCACCCTCGGCCTGGTGCAGCAGGACAGCGCGACCGGCAACATTACGGTTGCCAGCGCAACCAACGGCCAACTGGTGAACTTCACCGGCACCCAGGGCGCGCGAGTGCTGACCGGTGTGGCCAACGGCGCGGTCAACAGCACGAGCCTCGATGCGGTCAACGGTAGCCAGCTGTACGCGGTGCAGGATAACCTCCAGCAACAGATCAGCGGCATCACCACGCAAATGACGAGCATCGATTCTCGCGTCACAGAGATTACCGTGAACAACGCAAGCAACGGCTCGGCGACAGGCGACAACAGCACGGCAACCGGTGCAAACTCGACAGCCTCGGGCAGCGACAGCACCGCAACCGGCGCGAACTCCACCGCCTCCGGCAACAACAGCACCGCCGACGGCGCAGGCTCCATCGCCTCGGGCGACAACAGCACGGCGATGGGTCATCACGCCAAGGCAACGGGCAACAACTCCGTAGCGATCGGCGCCGACTCTGTCGCAGACCGCGATAACACGGTGTCCATGGGCTCAGCAGGTCACGAGCGTCAGATCACCAACGTCGCCGCCGGCACGGAAGATACCGACGCCGTCAACCTCGGTCAGATGAACTCGGCACTGCACGCTGCCGTCGGGGATCTGCCCGCAGGCATGTCGGCGAAGGACTATACCGACCAGCAAGTGAACGCGGTGCAAGACTCGGTGAATCAGGTCGCGAAGAACGCCTACGCCGGTATCGCCGCAGCAATGGCCATGCCGAACATGACGCCGTCGGGTCCGGGCAAGACGATTGTGGCTGGCGGAGCTGGTGCGTACAAGAACGGCTCGGCACTGGCTGTCGGTGTCACCCACCGTTCGATGAACGGCAAATGGCTCGTGAACGGCGCAGTGTCGGCCACCTCGACGGGTGATGCAGGTGTGCGCGCTCAAGTAGGCTACGAGTTCTAAATGTAGACGTTGGCAGGATGCAGGGAAAACGCCGGCAGTAATAGCGATTCCCCTGCATCGGACTACTAAATTTAAAAGGCGGGTTGCTGAATTTAGCAACCCGCCTTTTTTCATCCTGGAAGGCCAACGTTCGATCCATCAAACATTTTTTTAAGAATTTACTTATACCGACACTTCGCCATCGCGCCGGACAATGGCAACAGTCATCGCAGGTGCCCGGTAATACGAGCAGCGAGTGGATGCAGGTCTGGGCGATCTGCATCTTTTGCGCGACACCGATTCCCAAGGAATCGATGTCGCGCTTTTTTGTGCTCACAGCGAACGGCGCAACGGCACAACGGCACTCCGTGCGAGCGATAAAAGAATCGTCCGTGGGTCAAGCATCCGCAGCTCAAACCCCTTAGCGCTGCATCGATTCCCACACCTTGTACAGCCGCTTCACCGACACCGGCATCGGTGTACGCAGCTCCTGCGCAAACAGCGAGATCCGCAACTCCTCCAGCAACCAGCGGAATTCCAGCAATCGCGCGTCCATGACACCACCGCGCTGCGCGAGCGCGCGCTGATAGTTCTGCAGCAGCGGATGAAACTCGGCAAACTGCCGCGCGTCGCGGGCCGGGTCGGCTTTGAGCTTGTCGATACGCAGCACGATCCCCTTCAGGTAGCGCGGAAAGTGCGCAAGCTGCGCATATGGCGTATCAATCACGAAGCGTTTGCCGATCAGCGCATCGAGTTGGCCTAGTATGTCCGCATGGGCCGCCGCAAACGGCTTCGCCTGCACCAGCTTCTTGGTAACGCTCGCGTATTCACTAAGAATTTGCCCCACCAGCCGGGCAATTTCCTGCGCGAGCAGGGTCAGGCGGCTGCGTCCTTCATCGCGTCGCGTATGGAATGCGACATCGTCGGCGGGCAATGGGTCCTGCAGACAGGCGCGATCGAGCGCGGTATCCACCAACTGGTCGCGCAACTCTTCCTGCGTGCCGCGCGGCATGAACTGCATCGCCATCTCACGCAGACCCGGGAGGTTCTTCTCCAGATACTTGATCGGCTCCTTCAATTGCAGCGCGAACAATCGCCGCAATCCCGCGCGGTGAATTCGCGCGGCTTCGTCCGGCGAATCGAACACCTCGACATCGCAATGCGTCCCGCGATCGACAAGCGCCGGATAACCAAACAACGTCTGCCCGCCGCGGCGGATTTCCAGCAACTCGGGAAGCTTGCCGAAGTTCCAGGTCGTCAGGTTCTCGTAGAGCGCGGTCGTCGTCGGCGTTTCTGACGAAGCGGTCTGCGGCACCGGTACGCCACCTGGCCCGCGCGAAGCTCGACCCGCTCTCTCGCGTGACGTTGCACCCGCGACACCCGCGCCACCCACAATACCTGCCGCACCGCCCGGCCCGCGCGCATGACCGCCTTGCCCGAATCCTGGTCCCGCCTCTCGTCCCCGTCCATCACCGCTATCAGCGGCCGCTCCACCTCCTACGCCACTCGCCCCGGCCAGCGCCACACCCGCTGCCCCGGAAGCAATCTTCTGAAAATGCTGCTGCGCCTGACCACCGAGCTCCGCGCGCAGTTGCGCGAGATTGCGTCCCATCGCGAGCTGCCGCCCGTGCTCATCCACGACCTTGAAGTTCATGAACAGATGCGCAGCCAGAGTCTCGAGCTTGAAATCAGACTGCTTCATCGCGACCTGCGTCTGTTCGCGAACATCCGCAATCAGCGACTCCAACAAACCACCCGCTCCGAAACGCGGCCCACCGTTGCGATCCACAAACCCCGCGGCGTATTCCGGCAGCGGCACGCAATGTCGCCGCAACTTTTGCGGGAGCGACTTCAGCAGCAGTTGCGTCTTTTCCTTCAGCATGCCGGGCACGAGCCATTCGCAGCGCCGCGCATCCACCTGGTTCAGCGCGTAGAGCGGCACGGCAAGCGTCACGCCATCGCGCGGCGAACCGGGCTCGAAGTGATAGGTCAGCGCCATCTCGACGCCCGACATCGTCATCCGCTTCGGGAACAGGTCCGTCGTCACTCCAGCCGCCTCGTGACGCATCAGATCGTCACGCGACAGATACAGCAGGCGAAGCTTGTCTTCCGGCTGCCCGCTCTTCTTCACTTCATCGCGATACCAGCGTTCGAATGACGCGCCCGTGTAGATGCCCCGCGGCAACGCCTGATCGTAGAACGCGTAAATCAGTTCATCGTCGACCAGCACATCCTGGCGGCGCGACTTGTGTTCGAGCTGCTCGATATCGGCAAGCAGCTTTCGGTTGTGCGCGAAAAACGCGAGCTTGGTATCGAACTCGCCTTCCACCAACGCCCCGCGAATGAACAATTCACGCGCCCGCGCCGGGTCCTGCTTGCCGAAACTCACCCGCCGCCGGTGATAAATCGGCAGACCGTAAAGCACGGCGCGCTCAAAGGCCGATACCTGCGCCGCGCGCTTTTCCCAATGCGGCTCGGAGAGCGACTTCTTTAGCAAATGCGCGCCGATCTGCTCGATCCACTCCGGCTCGATCTTCGCGATACAACGCGCGTAAAGCCGGCTCGTTTCGACCAGTTCCGCGGCCATCACCCAGCGCCCGGCTTTTTTCACAAGCGCCGAACCCGGCCACAGATAAAACTTGATGGTGCGTGCGCCGAGGTAGTAAGGCTCGTCGTCCGCCTTCAGACCGATATTGCCGAGCAGCCCCGTCAACAGCGCGAGGTGAATCTGCTCGAAAGTGGCCTCGGCTTCATTGATGCGCCAGCCGTGCTCGCGCACCACCGTCAGCAATTGCGAATGAACGTCGCGCCATTCGCGCAACCGCAGTTGCGACAAGAAATTAGCGCGACACTCGTCATGCAACTGCCGGTTCGACTTCTTGTGCGCGATGGCCTCGTCGAACCAGTTCCAGATCTTGAGCCATTGCAGAAACTCAGAACGCTCGTCAGCAAAGCGACGGTGAGCCTGATCGGCCTGCTCCTGCGCTTCGATCGGCCGGTCGCGCGGATCCTGCACCGACAACGCGCTCGCGATGATCAGCACTTCGCGCAGCGCCTGCTGATCACGCGCAGCGAGAATCATGCGCCCGACGCGCGGATCGAGCGGCAAGCGCGCGAGTTCGCGGCCGAGCGGTGTGAGCTCGTTATCGTCGTCGACCGCGCCGAGTTCGTTCAGCAGTTGATACCCATCGGCAATCGCGCGGCCAGGCGGCGGTTCGATGAACGGAAAGGTTTCGATCGCGGTGAGGTGCAGCGACTTCATCCGCAGAATCACGGACGCCAGCGACGACCGCAAAATCTCCGGATCGGTGAAGCGCACGCGCGACTGGAAATCGGTCTCCTCGTAGAGGCGGATGCACACGCCATCCGCGACCCGGCCGCAACGACCGGCCCGCTGATTGGCCGCCGCCTGCGAGATCGACTCCACCTGCAACTGCTCGACCTTGTTACGGTACGAGTAGCGCTTCACGCGAGCCAAACCCGTATCGACGACGTAGCGAATCCCCGGCACGGTCAGCGAAGTTTCCGCGACGTTGGTGGCCAGCACGATGCGCCGCGCGTTCGATGACCGGAACACGCGCTCCTGCTCCGCCGCCGACAACCGCGCGAACAGCGGCAAAATTTCCGTATGCGGCGGATGATGCTTGCGCAGCGCCTCGGCGGCGTCGCGAATTTCGCGCTCGCCTGGCAGGAACACCAGCACGTCGCCGGGACCTTCGCGGCACAGTTCATCCACGGCGTCGATGATGGCGTCCATCAGATCGCGATCGGTCTCGCGCTGCGTTTTGGGCCGCTCGCGCGATGAAGAAGACGATGACGACGAGGAGCCTTCCGCGGACTTCACGGCCGGACTGTCTTCCGCCACCGCGCGATAGCGCACCTCGACCGGATAGAGCCGCCCGCTCACCTCGATCACCGGCGCGGGCTTGTCTTCCGTGCCGAAGTGGCGCGCAAAACGATCCGCATCGATGGTGGCCGAGGTGACGATCAGCTTCAGATCCGGCCGCTTCGGCAAAACTTCACGCAAATAGCCAAGCAGAAAATCGATGTTCAGGCTGCGCTCGTGCGCTTCGTCGATGATCAGCGTGTCGTAGGCCTTGAGCAGCGGATCGGTCTGCGTCTCCGCCAGCAGGATGCCGTCCGTCATCAGCTTGACCGACGCGCCCGGCGAGAGATTGTCGGTGAACCGCACCTTGTATCCGACCACTTCGCCAAACGGCGTGCCGAGCTCTTCGGCAATGCGCCGGCCCGTCGCCGATGCCGCAATCCGGCGCGGCTGCGTATGGCCGATCAGGCCCGAGCCGCCCGCACCGAGCCCACGCCCGAGCTCGAGACAGATTTTCGGCAACTGCGTGGTCTTACCCGAGCCGGTCTCGCCGCAAACGATCACCACCTGATTATTGGCAATCGCCCGCGCGATTTCCTCGCGTCGGCCGGAAACCGGCAGCGCTTCGGGGAAGGTGATAGGCGGAATCGGATTGGGCTCGACTATCCGCGCGGCGCGCGGCGGACGTGGCGCCCGCGGTTCGCGCTCGCCATCAGCGCCACGCGTAGGGCCGGCCGTGTTTTGCGCATCCCGAGGCGTATTGCGCCCCCGCTGATCCGGCCCCTGGCCTGCACCCGCTTGACGGCGAGCGTCATCACGCGGGCGTTGCCCTTGAGCCGGCTTCGATGACGCTTTCGGGTCAACGCCGTGCTCGCGACGCGGCTCACGTGACTGCTGCCCTGCCTGCGGCGACTTTTGCGTCGCCTGCGGTTGCTGCTTCACGCCGCCAGCAGGCCGCGCGCGCGCCCCTCCCTCGCCGTGCGACTCGCGCGATGGGTCTGATCCGGCGCCTTGCGCCGTTTTCTCGTTCGCCGAAGCGGGACTTTTGGGTACATTCGACATGGGGGCGCATTATAATCCCGGGCATGAATTCCCAAACCGACCTCGTCCCCACGCCCGCCAGCGCTCCGGCCACGTCCGGCGCCACGGAATCCGACTCGCAACACGCGCAATTCGTCGACTGGATGCGTTCGGTTGCCCCGTACATTCACGCGTTCCGCAACAAGACGTTCGTCGTCGGGTTCGGCGGCGAAGTGGTGCATCAAGGGCTACTGAACGCGCTGGTGTCGGACATCGCGCTGCTGCAGGCCATGGGCATCCAGATCGTGCTCGTCCACGGCTCGCGACCGCAGGTCGAAGAGCAGATGAGCCTGCACGGCGTGGAGTCCGAGTTTTCGCACGGCATGCGCATCACGGACGCGCGCGCGCTCGAATCCGCGAAGGAAGCGGCCGGCGAAGTGCGTCTGGACATCGAGGCGGCGATCAGCCAGGGCTTGCCGAACACGCCGATGGCGCACGCGCACATCAGCGTGGTGTCCGGCAACTTCGTGACGGCGCGGCCGGTCGGCATTCTGGACGGGGTGGACTTCGCCCACACAGGCGTGGTGCGCAAGATCGACGCGGATTCGATCCGCCATTCTCTCGCCAGCCGCAAGCTCGTGCTGCTCTCGCCGCTCGGCTTCTCGCCCACCGGCGAGGCGTTCAATCTGGCCATGGAAGATGTGGCCTCGGCGGCCGCCATCGCGCTGCGCGCCGACAAGATCGTGTTCCTGACCGAGACGCCGGGCCTGATGCAGGATGGCGAAGACGGCACCGAACTGATGCGCGAACTGTCGCTCGACGACGCCTACAAGCTGCATGAAAGCGGCGAAGTCACCGGCGACGCCGGCTTCTATCTGAAGCACTGCATCCGCGCCTGCCGTGGCGGCGTGGCGCGGGCGCACATCATCCCCTACGCGCTCGACGGCAGTCTGCTGCTCGAACTGTTCCTGCACGATGGTGTGGGCACGATGATCTCGTACGAGAACCTCGAAAGCCTGCGCGAAGCGACGCCGGACGACGTCGGCGGCATTCTGGCGCTGATCGAGCCGCTGGAGTCGGACGGCACGCTCGTGCGGCGCGACCGCCACCAGATCGAACGCGACATCGACCATTTCTCGGTGATCGAGCACGATGGCGTGCTGTTCGGCTGCGCGGCGCTTTATCCCTACACGCAGGAACGCATCGGCGAAATGGCGTGCCTCACAGTCGCACCGGAAGCGCAAGGCACCGGCGACGGCGAGCGGCTTCTGAAGCGCATCGAGCAGCGCGCTCGCGCGCGCGGTCTCACGCGCATTTTCGTGCTGACGACGCGCACCGAACACTGGTTCCTGAAACGCGGCTTTGTGAAGGCAACGGTCGACGACCTGCCGGAAGATCGCCGCCGCCTTTATAACTGGCAGCGCAAGTCGCTCGTGCTGATGAAACAGCTCTGAGCGGCCCCATATAAAGCGACTGCCCAAAAACGCAACAGCGCGCAATAGCGTCCCCACCGATTAAAGGAGAAGCACAGCATGGCTCGTATGGTTCAATGCGCGAAGCTCGGCAAGGAAGCCGAAGGCCTCGATTTCCCGCCGCTGCCGGGCGAACTCGGCAAGCGGATCTACGAAAGCATTTCGAAAGAAGCGTGGCAGGCGTGGCTCAAGCAGCAAACCATGCTGATCAACGAAAACCGCCTGAACATGGCCGATCCGCGTGCGCGCCAGTATCTGATGAAGCAGACCGAGAAGTTCTTTTTCGGCGAAGGCGCCGATCAGGCTACGGGCTACGTGCCGCCGTCGCAAAGCTGAGCTGGTCCGATCTGATCTGACCTGTTCGGCGCTCGCAGGGTCGCGAATCGACCGCCCTCGCTGACACCGTTTGAAGAAAAATCCGCGCCGCGTGTGCGGATTTTTTTCGCCCATTCGACTCGAAACCGGCCACTTATCGGGCCACGATCCGAGCCCGAAACGAGCTGCTTTTAAGCCCCCGTTTCAACTTCTCACACTCGCCCGAATCCCCCGTCCCGCAAGGGATTCGGCGCCCTCGGACACCCTCCCGCCGGCTACGCCGTTTGCACGATCCTCTGTCATCGTGCTATTATGTGCGTCGTTCCAACAGCAATTCACCATCATTCGCATTCAATCTACCGTGCGGCGCCGTGCGCCTCGCACTCCGGATTGAGCAGTTTTTATACAAGAAGGCTTGTCGGTCACGTCGCGGGATTTTCGCGGTCATCACCGGCCTTTTTCGTGCCAGGCCTTTCAGCGGCGCCCCGCCGGTTTCGAACCGCGCGAGCGTCCTCATGCATCTGCCCCCCTTCCACGGCCACGCAGATGCAAAACAATCAGCAGCACTAGAGCAGTGCAATTTCGCGACATGCGCGTAAGGGCCATGCGTGGCACCGGCGTCTCCGTTTTCACGCCCTTGCCCACCCGTCAAGGCCGTCACCGGCGCCCTTGCCCAGCTCGCGAAACTGCACTTTCCCCAGCACCCGTGGCGGAACATTCATGCGCATTTTCATGAGTTTCGTCGCAGTCATTGGAGTTTTCACCTTGACCGCTTCCAGCAACGGCTTCTGGCGACACAAAAACCAGGAACAACGTCTCACCCTCGACGACATCACCGTCGTCGATAAATCCCTTCTCAAACGTGCCGTCGGCGCCATGGCGCTCGGCAACGCCATGGAGTGGTTCGACTTTGGTGTGTACAGCTATATCGCCGTCACGCTTGGCCAAGTTTTCTTCCCGTCGAGCAATCCGTCCGCGCAGTTGATCGCGACCTTCGGCACGTTCGCCGCAGCGTTCCTCGTGCGTCCGATCGGCGGCATGGTGTTCGGCCCCCTCGGCGACCGCATCGGCCGCCAGCGCGTGCTCGCCATGACGATGATCATGATGGCCGCCGGCACCTTCGCGATCGGTCTGATTCCGAGCTATTCGTCGATCGGCATCTTCGCCCCCGTGTTACTGCTCGTCGCGCGGCTGGTGCAGGGCTTCTCCACCGGCGGCGAATACGGCGGCGCGGCGACCTTCATCGCCGAATTCTCCACCGACAAGCGCCGTGGCTTCATGGGCAGCTTCCTCGAGTTCGGCACGCTGATCGGCTACGTGCTCGGCGCAGGGACCGTCGCATTGCTCACCGCCACGCTGTCGCATGAAGCGCTGCTGTCATGGGGCTGGCGTGTGCCGTTCCTGATCGCAGGGCCGTTGGGACTGGTGGGCTTGTACATCCGGATGAAGCTCGAAGAAACGCCCGCATTCAAAAAGCAGGCCGAAGCACGCGAAGCGGAAGACAAGGCGCTGCCCAAACAGAGCCTGCGCGACCTGCTCGCCCGCCAATGGAAGGCGCTGTTGCTGTGCGTCGGCCTCGTGCTGATCTTCAACGTGACCGACTACATGGCGCTATCGTATCTGCCGAGCTATCTGTCCTCGACGCTGCATTTCAACGAAACGCATGGCCTCTTTCTCGTGCTGCTCGTAATGGTGTTGATGATGCCGATGACGTTGTTCGCCGGCCGCCTGTCCGACACGATCGGCCGCAAGCCGGTGATGCTGTTCGGCTGCGTCGGTCTGTTCGCGCTGTCGATTCCGGCCCTGCTGCTGATCCGCATGGGCGCGGTGCTGCCGGTGTTTAGCGGCCTGCTGATTCTCGGTGTGCTGCTGTCGTGCTTCACGGGCGTGATGCCGTCGGCGCTGCCGGCGCTCTTCCCCACCCGCATCCGCTACGGTGCGCTCGCGATCGGCTTCAATATCTCGGTGTCGCTGTTCGGCGGCACGACGCCGCTCGTCGCCGCGTGGCTCGTCGACCGCACCGGCAATCTGATGATGCCCGCGTACTACCTGATGGCGGCATCGCTGATCGGGATCGTCTCGGTGCTCGCCTTGCGCGAAACCGCGCGCCGGCCGCTGCTCGGCTCGGGTCCGTGCGTCGGCACGCGTGCTGAAGCGCACGCCGTGCTGCGCGGCGAACGCGCGGCGGAGGAGATGGACGAAGAGAACTTCGCGTCGGGAGCTACGGCGCGAGCCTAAAGCAACGAGTGCCACGTGGCCGTGGCACTCGCGCCCTCCACTACCAGCAGACCCGCCGACACCGGTAGCTTGAAACGTCGCGGCCCGGCACTGCCCGGGTTCACGAACAGCACGCCGTCGCGCTCCTCGATCAGCGGTTTGTGTGAATGCCCGGTGACGACGACGCCAATTCCCTCGCTGCGCATATCCCCATCGAGATCGTCGATGTCGTGCACGATCCGGATTTTCACTTGCTGCACGGTGAGCGTAGCGTGCGTCGGCAACGCGCGAGCCCAGTCGCCGATATCGTTGTTGCCGCGTACTGCCGTGACGGGAGCGACGCGTTCGAGTGCATCGAGAACCGCCTGCTCGCAGATATCACCGGCATGAATGATGGCGTCGCATCCGGCCAGATGCTGCAGGGCCTCCGGACGCACGAGGTTATGCGTGTCGGAGATCAAGCCGATGCGAGTCGGCGTGGAGTACGCAGTCATATCAATGTCAGTCCTTTCCTGGCCACGGGTTGCTGGCCAGTCTCCGCGGCCCGCGTCTCTGATGCGAGGTAAGCGTCATTCCTCACTCCGGCCACCACTGAGCCCAATAGTCCGAGGCGCATTACTTCCCCGGCTTAAGCGGCTTCAGCCCATCAAGCAACGTCGGCACCAGTTCGCTGATGGTCGGATGAATATGCATCGCATATTGCAACGTCGGATACGGCGCGCCGGCCGTCATGATGTCGATGAATGTATGCAGCGCTTCATCGCCCTCAATGCCGAGAATCGCCGCGCCGATAATCTGTTTTGTCTGAGCATCCACCAGCACCTTCATGAAGCCGTCGGTCTCACCGCGTTCACGCGCGCGGCCGACCCGCGTCATCGGCATGGTCGCGATCAGGGCATCGCGGCCAGAAGCGCGCACTTCGGTTTCGGAAAGACCGACCCTCGCAAGCGGCGGATCGACAAACACCGCATACGTCATGATGCGGGTATCGGCCGTGCGCGAGCCGCCGTCGAACAGATTGGCCGCGACGATCTGATAGTCGTCATAGGACGTGTGCGTGAACGCGCCGCGGCCGTTGACGTCGCCGATGGCCCACACCCCCGGCACCCTGGTGCGCAACTCACCGTCCACGGGAATCATGCCGTGCCGGTCGGTTTCGAGGCCGGCGGCCGCGAGACCGAGGTCATCGGTATTCGGCCTGCGGCCGGTGGCGAACAGCAGATGCGACGCCTCCACGGCAGACCCCGAACCCTCGAGGACCACGCGCACGCCGTCGCCGGCTAGCGGCTCGACGCGCTGCGGCTCACCGCCAAAGCGAAACTCGATGCCTTCGCGCGCCAGCACTTTCTGCACGTTGTTTGCAAGGTCAGCGTCCTCGCGAGCCAGCACGCGCTCGCCGCGCACGAGCACGGTCACGCGGCTGCCGAAACGGCGAAACACCTGGGCGAATTCGAGCGCGATATAACTGCCGCCGACAATCACCAGATGCTCCGGCAATTCGGTCAACTCGAGCAGCGTGGAGTTGGTGTAGTAGCGGATTCGATCAATGCCGTCGAGCGGCGGCACCACCGCGCGCGTGCCGGTGTTGATAAATATCTCGTCGGCCTGCAGTTCATCGACGATCTGCCCATCCGACCCACTGATGCTCAAGCTATGCGGCCCGGTAAACCGGGCATGCCCGTTGAACACGGTGACATTCTCCGCGCCGCGCAGCCATTTTTCGACGCCGCTGCGCGATTCGCCGATGATCCGGTCCTTGCGCGCTTTGACTTGCGCCAGATCGACCGTAACCGGTCCCGCGACATGCACGCCATACTCGCCGGCGTGACGCGCCACGTGGGCCGCGCGGGCACTCGCGACGTAACTCTTGGTGGGTGTACATCCGACATTCACACAGGTGCCGCCGAACGCGCCGCGCTCGATCACGGCTGTCTTGCGGCCGCTTTTACCAAGACGCACTGCGAGCGGCGAACCGCCCTGTCCTGTACCGATCACGACTGCGTCGAAATGCTGAGGCATGGCATGTCTCCCGGGGGCTGATAGCAGGCTTGTGCCATCTTACGCCAAGGCTCGTGGGAAACAGTCGCTGAGGTCTTCGAGGTGCCGCAGGAGGCGAACTGCCGTCGGCTAACACCGGGCCGCGTGGGCCGTGACGAAGTGGGGGCGTGAAAACGAAGAAACGAGGTGCTGCGTGTGTAACTGCGCCGCCGGCGCAATAAATTGCGCTCAGCAGTGGCAGTGACCGTGATGCGCGCAGATCAGTTCACGCGAGCGTTGCAACGCCGCGCGGGCACCCTTCGTGGCCATCAGCAGGCCCACCTGGCTCAGGTTGAAATCCTGCGCCACCATCATTTGCATTAACGCCACCATCGGCAGGATCACCGATGGGTGGTACAACTGTCTTTCGATCAAGGCTCGCATATCTGCTCCCACTGCGTCTCGCCGCTTCGGCGCGACGTTACTTTACGTTTCGATGGTGGGATTCTAAGGATCGGCGACCTGTGGATAAAGAGCCGGAAAGCGAAGTCACTTGTTGCGGAAACCGAACAATCTGCGTTACGGCCGGAAAGCGCCGCCGGTGGGGCTTGCAGCCGCTTTCCGACATGCCCGAAGTATGCTGCGCATGCGGGCTATCGGGCCGATAGCCCCACCAGCCTCCACGCGAGTCAAAAGGTTATTCGACCGGCGCGCGCGGATCGCGGCGCCAGTTCATTCCAGCGGCGCGCCGATAAACTCCGGCAACGCTTCCGCGCGTTCGGAGAACGCGGCCAGCGCCGGATAGCGCGCCGCATCGACAGCGCCCGGCAGCATGAACTGCGTGAACCGCCATGCGACCGCCACCGTGATATCCGGCTGCATCATACGGTCCCCCAGCAGCCAGCCTTCATGACCGGCCACGCGCGCCTCGAGCAGACCATATGCGGCGTGCATCTGCTTCTGCACCCGCTCGAGCCACGGCGCGTGCTGCAATGCCTCGGGCCGCAGCTGGCGCTCGTAGACTTCCTGCATGGTCTTTTCGGTGGCAGCGAGCGCGAGCCCAATCACGCTCAGCGCGCGCAGCCGCGCGCCGGGCTCCTCCGGCATCAGACGGCACGCGGGCGCGACCTTGTGGTCGATGTGATCGAGGATCAACGTCGAATCGATCAGCATCGTGCCGTCGTCTTCGAAGAGGGTCGGTGCTTTGACAATCGGATTGAGCTGTGCAAACTCGTCGAAGTGACGAAACACCGACACGTGGCGGTGCTCGAAGGGCAAGCCAAGCACGGCCAGCGAAATCGCGACGCGACGCACATATGGGGAGTCCAGCACGCCAATCAATAGCATTCGTCGCCTCTTGGGAAGAGATGGAAGGAATGCATGACTTTAGACGAACCGGCAGGTGACAGGTAACTAAGCGGTAACCAAGCGGTAACCAGGCAACAACGAACCGCCGACGCATCGCCGCCGCGATGCTACGTGGTCCCCGGCAAGCGCTTATTCCGCCTGCTGCTGTGCGCTCGCCCCGCCGGCCAGCCTGCGCGTGTCCGTCAGGCTGCGCGCATAGGCGCCGGCCGCCATCGGCCGGCTGAACAGATAGCCTTGCTGCTTGTCGCAATCGATCGAGCGCAGGAACGACGACTGCGCCGTCGTCTCCACCCCTTCGGCCGTCACGTCCATGCCGAGAGAATGCGCCATCGCCACCACGGCCTGGGTAATCGCAATCGAATCGCGATGGTCCGGCAAGCCCGCGACAAACGAACGGTCGATCTTGAGGTTATGCAACGGGAAACGCTTCAGATACGACAGCGAGGAATAACCGGTGCCGAAGTCGTCGACGGAAATCTTCACGCCCATATTGCTGAGCGCGGTCAGAATCGGCAGCACCGTTTCGCTGTCGTTCATCAGCAGGCGCTCGGTAATCTCCAGCTCCAGCGCATCGGGCCCAAGGCCGCAACGCGCAAGACAGCGTTCGATGCGTTCCGCCAGGCCCTCGCTCACCTGACGCGGCGACAGGTTCACGGCGATCACGAGATCCGGCGCGAGGGTGCGCCGCCATTGCGCCACCTGCTCGCACGCATGTTCGAGCACCCAGTTGCCGATCGCGACAATCAGCCCGGTATCCTCCGCGACGGGGATGAACTCCACCGGCGACACATCGCCCAGTTCGCGGTTGTACCAGCGCAGCAGCGCTTCCGCGCCGACCGTGCGGCCGTTCCGGCTGTCGACGATCGGCTGGTACACGAGGCTCAGCTCGCCCGCCGCGAGCGCGCGGCGCAGCAACTGCTCGATCGCAAAGCGCCGTTGCAGGTGCTTGTTCAGATCGGCGGTGAAGAACTGGAAGTTGTTGCGGCCGCGCTGCTTGGCCGAATACATCGCCGAGTCGGCATTGCGCATCAGCGTGGGCACATCCTGGCCGTCCTCAGGGAAGAGACTGATGCCGATCGACGCGCCCAGGTAGTATTCGTTGCCCGCCACCGCGAACGGCACGGCCACCGTTTCAAGTATGCGGCGCGCGAATGCGATTAGCGTCTCGGTGTTCTCATACGAGCTCACGACGATCACGAACTCGTCACCGCCCACCCGCGCCAGCGTGTCCTGTTCCTTGACGCAGGACGCCAGACGATGCGCGACGCTGCACAACAGCGTGTCGCCCGCTTCGTGGCCCGCGGTGTCGTTGACCTTCTTGAAACCGTCGAGGTCGACGAACAGCACCGCGACGCGCGCCAGCTCGGTGTCCAGCCCCGCCGGCTCGAACAGGTCGCGCATCCGGTCAGCTAGATACGCGCGGTTGTAGAGCCCCGTCAGCGAGTCGCGCGTCGCCAGATATTTGAGTTGCTGCTGGGCCTTGCGCACCGGGCCGATATCGGTGAACGAGATCAGCACCGAACCCAGCTCGCGCTCGCCAGGCTTCACGATGGGCACCACGTTCACCGTGATCCAGATGATTTCGTCGTCCGCGAGCTCCACACCAATCGTCTGGCCGAGCAGCGGTTTGCCGCTTGCCAGCACGCGCACCGTCGGGCGGTCGGTCTGGGCGATCGGCGTGCCGTCCTCATGGAAGCTGCGCCGCATGACTGTCTGGATGTCCTGGCCAATCAGCTCGCTTCCCGCGTGCAGCATGCGCAGCGCGCTAGGGTTGCAGGCGAGCACCACACCGTCGCGCGTCTGCACGACGATGCCTTCGTTCAGGTGATTGACGACAAGGCGGTGGTGCTCTTCGCTTTGCGCCAGGCGCCGCGCCATCGCGTCCTGATGCACGGCAAGACCGACGCTGCGGCCGATATCGCGCAGCATGGCCTCCTCGTCGGCAACCGGCCGGCGCGGCGTGCGGTAGTAGACGGCAAACGCGCCCAGCACCTGGCCCGCGTCGTTTTCAAACGGAATCGACCAGCACGAACGCAAGCCATGCGGCAAGGCGAGCTGCTTGAAGTCCACCCACAGCGGATCGGTCTCAATGTCCTCGACCACTACCAGGCGCCGCAGAAACATGGCAGTGCCGCACGAGCCCACCTGCGGACCGATGGCAACCCCGTTCAGCGCCTCGGTGTATTCCTTCGGCAGCGACGGCGCACCGCCTGAACGCGTGTGGATGCCGTCGGCATCGAGCAGCAGGATCGTGCAGGATGCGTCCTCGCCGAGCAAGGCTTCCGCGCGGCGGCACACCTCGTCGAGCAGTTCGGGCAGCGGCGTGTTGCGCGTGATCAGCCGCAATACGCTGCGCTCGGACGCGAGCAGGCGCTCCGCCAGCCCCGTCGAATAGCGGGCGCTGTCAGACTCTGCTCCAACCGTGTCACCTGGTGTCACCTGGCAAGTCATAATCGAGCCCCCTAACCCGACATCGGCAGGATGGGACCGCTAGCGCACTGGGGTTTACGCCAGGAACAGTGGCGTAAACCGTCGGCCGCGCCGTATCCGCTGCGCTCGCCTAGTTATGCGTGTGCAAGTCCGGATTCAGTTGTCCCCACGTCTTGGTGCGCGAGATGGCCTCCACCGCCCCGCTCTGCGAATTGCGGCGGAACAGCCACCCCGGCTGCCCCGACAGCTCGGCTGCCTTGACCACCGCGCCGTCCGGCAAGCTGACCCGGGTGCCCGCCGTGATGTAGCAGCCGGCTTCAACCACGCAGTCGTCGCCAAGCGAAATGCCGATCCCCGCGTTGGCGCCCAGCAGGCAGCGCTTGCCCACCGATACGACTTGCGTGCCGCCGCCCGAGAGCGTGCCCATGATCGACGCGCCGCCGCCGATATCGCTGTGATCGTCGACCACCACGCCTGAACTGATGCGGCCTTCGACCATAGACGCGCCAAGGGTGCCCGCATTGAAATTGCAGAAGCCTTCGTGCATGACCGTGGTGCCTGGGGCGAGATAGGCGCCGAGCCTGACCCGGTCCACGTTGGCGATACGCACGCCTGCGGGCACGACGTAGTCAGTCATGCGCGGGAATTTGTCGATGCCGGTGACTTCGAACGTGGTGCGCGCGGCCCGCGCCTTCAGGCGCACCTGTGCGACCGATTCCACGGTGCAGGGACCAAACGAGGTCCATGCGACATTGGCAAGCAATCCGAACAGACCGCTCAGATTGGCCTCATGCGGGCGGATCAGCCGGTGGCTGAGCAGATGCAGGCGCAGATAGACGTCGTGTGCATCGAGCGGCGGCTCGGCGAGCGAAGCAATCGCCGTGCGCACGCCGATCACCTCGACGCCGCGTCGCTCGTCGGGGCCGACGCAATTCGCGGCGGCGTCGCCGATCGCCCGCGACACTTCCTCGTGCGATAGCCGCGCCGTGCCGCCTGCGAGCGGCCCTTCCGCCAGTTCAGGCTCGGGAAACCAGCTATCGAGGACGGTGCCGTCGGCGGCCACTGTCGCCAGGCCCACCGCCGATGCGCCACAAGTCTTGTGTTCAGCCACTGCCATCGCTCCCTGTCCTTGTTGAGATCTGTACGGGCTTTATGCCGCCTGAGCCTTGCGGCGCGGCGGGTTCGCCTTGCCCGCAGCCCGGCGTGTTCACCTTAGGTGGTCACGCGGCGGCGTACTCCCTGGCTGCCCCGTCTAGCCGCCGCCTGGCGGCCGTCCGCCTTGTCCGCCGCCACCTGGAGGGCGTGAACCCTGTCCACCGCCCCCACCACCCGGCGGGCGCCCACCCCCGCCACCCGGTGGCTTGCCGCCGCCGGGAGGCCGACCGCCGCCGCCCGGAGGCTGTCCACCTGGAGGCCGTCCGCCCGGGGGACGTCCACCCGCACCCGGCGGCGGACCGCCCGGCGGGCGGCCACCCACGTTGCCCGGCGGGCGACCGCCTGGCGGCCTGCCGCCGGGACCACCGGGGCCACCTGGAGGCCGGCCAGGCGGACGTCCCGCACCTGGGCGCGGCGGCCGTGGCGGAGGACGATGCGCCCAGCGCGACTGATCCCGGTACCACGGCCGGCCACGATAATAGTTACCCCAATACGTCCCGATCGAGAACGTCACGATCGGCAGGCCGATCGCGTTTCCATAGCCCAGCACGGGGACCGGGTTGCCTTGATAAGGATAGTTGAGCCGTCCCGCATAAACCCAGCCGCGCAGATTGGGCGTCGCGACATCGCACCAGCTGTAGCCGGCGACACACCCCATCACCGTGACCGGCAAACCACCCGGCAATTGCGAGACGACCGGGTAGTCCCGTGCGGGACCGGCCCGAAGGTTCACTGAGCTATTGGTGACGGCCTGCGCCTGCGCGAACGCGGCGGCGGGCACGAGCAACAGGGCGGTCAATCCTGCATAACAGCACTGCACCAACTGTCTTCGCATTGCGGCCTCCTCTGGCGGGGCGGTTTCGATTGTCGCTGCGTCTGGATGTCACTGTGTAAGCAAGCGTACCGCATCCCGATGAAGGTCGCAGGTCATTCGCGGGCTGATAGCAACATTTGGTAAGAAGTTTGCGAACTCGTCCTTTTTTTGAGGTCTGGCCGTTTCCAACTCAGCCGATCATTCATCGCATTACCGACCCTGCTCTGTCCGGACTGCCATGAAGATCTTCCGAACCACCGTTTTCGCGAGCCTGCTGCTCACCCACCTGCCGGCCCATGCGACCAGCTTCGATTGCAACAAGGGCCGTTCGATCACGGAACAACTGATCTGCCACAGAGCTGATCTATCCAAGCTCGACGACGTGCTTGGCAAGCTGTACTGGCAAGCGCGGCGCTCCGTCTCCAATCCCAGGGCGTTTCGCGCCGACAGCGACAGCAAATGGGCCTGGCGGGAAGCGAACTGCAGCGATGAGGAATGCCTGAAAACCTGGTACACCGGACGCATCCAGGAACTGGAGCTTTTGTTGACGAGCCTGCAGCAGGAACCGTCGGGGCAGCCGGATAAGTCCGCGCAACCGGCCACGCCGGCGCCGCGCCTGAACGAAGGGCCGCGCGATGCGGGACGGCGCGCGATCGCCCATGCTCAACCGGACGCGGAGACGGGTGAAACTGCCTTGGGCGGCACTGCGCCGGCCGGCGTTCCCGTGGCTGGCACTGCGGCGAGCGGCACCCCTGTGGCTGCCGCCGCGCCCAGCGACACTCCGCGGCACACCACGCAGCCGGGCAGTACGCCGCTGGCAGGCACTCCGATAGGCGGCGGCCAGCTCGCGCACGCACCCGCATACCCATTGGCGCTCCAATGCACCGCAGCCAATCCGGGCGTAACGTGGCACGACCAGTGTGCGACCGTCCTGAAGCAGGACACGCGCTGGCAATATCCGCCCCACAGCGGCGACTGGTTCTGCGGCGTGGCAACGGTCGAACAGTCTCCAGCAGAACCGGTGGCGCAGCAGTAAGTTCAGGGGCGGCGTCGCTCGCGTCAGATTAGCCGGACCGCGCGGTCAACGCAGCCGGCGTGACTGTCCACGCGCCCCGTCACACCTCCGCCTCAACCGCGACCCGTTCGCACAGCGTCGCCAGGTCGATCAGCATCAAGGTGCCACGGCCTGGCAATTCGACCGCCTCGGTCATGCCATTGCCCCAGCCGTTGGCTAGCTGGCGCGTCAGCATGGGCGGCACCGGAATCCGGCTGGCGGCTTCGATGGTGACGATATTGTCGACCGCGTCGACCACGAGGCCGTACTTCTCGCCGCGATGCTCGACGATCAGGATCTTTGCCTGCGCGAGATCGTCGTACGGCGGCATGCCGTACATCGCGCGCACATCCACCACCGTCAACAGTTCGCGGCGCAGATGCAGCACACCGCGCACATACGGCGGCGCGCCAGGCGTCACCACGACCTCGCTGGAATAATCGATCACCTCGCGCAACTGGCCAATGCGCACGCCTAGCAGATGACCGAGCCGGAACGTCACGTAGGTCTCGCGCGGACCACGTCCGGCGTTTCCGCCTTTCCCATGGCCGCCACCTGAAGCGCCGCCCGCCTGGGTCCTGTCGCGATACAGATCGCGATGACCCCGGGCCACGGCGGTAATGCGCTCGTGGCTGCAGAGCGCCTCCGGATTCAACAGGATGATGCTGTCGCGCCCGTCGTTGCCAAGACAGCCCGCAAACAATGCCACATGGCGACGGCTATAAGCGGGCATCACGAGCAATTCGTCGTCGCGATAGCCGACGATGCTGCGCACCTCGTCGACCATCAGGCCGACATGCAGCTCCTGATGATTCAGCACGACAATGCGCCGCTCGTCCGTAGACGCGGCGGTGGCAACGCCCGATGCCGCCGCGTCCTCACGCTCGAGTCCCATGAAGCGGGCAAAGTCGATCACCGGGACCGTCGTGCCGCGCAGGTTCAGCATGCCGATGCAGATCTCATCCGCGAGGGGCGACGGATGCATCGCGGGCACGCGGATAATCTCCTGAATCGCCGCCATCGGCAGCGCCAGATGCGCCTCGCCGACGCGAAACGATACGGTCTGTCGACGCTGTGCCTGCTGCGCGCGCCGCTCGGGCGCCGCGCTGCGGTGATGCAGATGCGGTACGTCCGGCAACCCGAGCAGCGCAGCAGCCGAGAGGATCTGCAAGATCCGCTCGCCGCCGTCGAGCTTCAGCGCACCGCAAATCACAGCCGGGCTCTGCTGCGCCGGATCCGCGCGGTCGAAGGCGATCTTCTGCGCCGCCGGCACGCGCAGGATTTCGCCGGTGGTGTCGAACCGCAACCCCACCCGCACGTCGCCGAGTTCGACGATCGCGATCTTGCTGACGCTGCTTGCGGCTTCCTCGGGCAGATGCAGCAACTGACGCAGATCGACGATCGGAATCAGCGTGCCACGCAAGTTGAAAATACCGAGCAGATGGCGTGGCGCCAGCGGCACCGGTGTGACAGCTGCCGGGTAGTTGACCACCTCCTGCAGGTCAGCAACCGGCAGCGCCAGTTCGGTCTCGCCGAGGTGAAAGGAGCCGAACAGTTCAACAGCGGAACCGCCGGCGGACGTTGCGTTGATATCCATGACGAGGCCCCCGTTCAGAGAGTGCGCGTGATTTTTTTCACAACGAACGCATGCTGCCGGCAATCGATCAGCAGTTGCCGGCCGCATTCGCCGCCGACATCCTCGTGCACGACACGCACACCGAGTCCTTCGAGCAGGGTCTGTGCAGTGCGCACGTTCTGCTCGCCGATCGGCGCGTGAGTGGGACGGCGCGCGTAATGCACCATGTTCGCGCCACCCGCCAACACGGCCTCCAGCGCGCCATGCGAGGCGCGCTGCACCTGCATCAGGCTCAGCAGCGACGGAATCGCCTGCGTAACGTATTTCGCGCCGATGCCCTCCGGCCGCACGGCCGCATCGGGCAGCAGACAGTGCGCGAGTCCGTAGATGCCACGCTCGCGCCACAACAGCCCAATGCCGACACACGAGCCGAGCGTCGCACGCAACACGTCATGTCCATTGCCGATGCCAATGGCGCACATATGCACCTGAATCTCGCACGCGTCGGTCACGGGCGGACCTCATTGCGATAGATAAGCGGCTGTTCGAAGGCGAATCCCATATCGAAGCGGCTCAACGATTCGGATTCCCCAACAATCAGCACACCATCCGGTGCCATCGCGCGTCGCACGTTTTCGAGCACCACCTGTTGGCCGGCAGCGTCGAAATAGATCAGCACGTTGCGCAACAGCGTGACGTCCATCGTGCCGATGTCGCGTGCCGCCTCGTGCAGATTGTGTTTGCGGAACGTCACGTTCGCGCGCAACGCCGGGGCGGCCACGAAACCATCGTCCGCAGCGCTGAAGTACTTGGCCAGCAGGTCAGGATGGGTTTGCCTGAGCCCCTCGATGCAGCGGCCCCGGTAATGCGCCGCGGCAGCCTTGCGCAGAATCGCGTCACCGATATCGGTAGCGAGAATCCGGTAGCGAAACGCCGGATGCCGCTCACGAAACTCTTCGCACAGCATCGCCACCGTATAGGCTTCCTCGCCGCTCGAAGCTGCCGCCGACCAAACCCGCAAAGGCGTGCCGCCGTGCGTCTCGAACCAGCGCGGCAGAAACTGCCCGGCGAAATACTCCCAGATGCGCGGCGTGCGAAAGAACGAGGTTTCGTTGGTCGTCACCAGATCGATGAAATCGCGCACCTCTTCGGGCTTCGCCTCCAGCACATGCAGATAGTCCCGGTAACCGGGCAGTGCCAGCTCGCGCACCCGCCGGCGCAAGCGGCCCTCCAGCAGGGTCCACTTGCGCTCGCTCATGGCGATGCCGGTATGCCGCCGAACCTGATCGAAGAAGGCCCGGCGGGTCGCCTGATCGACCTCGCGCTCGTTATCCAAGGCGCCTCCTGCGTCAGACGACGAAGCGTGTGACGGTCTGATCGAGCGTTTCCGCGCCCTGCATCAGCGTGGCGCTGGCCCGCGCAATCGTGTCGCAGGCGCTGGCGGACTTCTCGGTTTCTTCGGCCACCTGCTGGATCGCGGCACTGACCTCGCGGGCGGCGATCAACTGCTCGTCCGCGCCGCAGGAAATCTCCGAGATGGCGTGTGTCGTGCGGCTCACACCGTTGACGATCTTGTCGAAGGCTTCGCCGGCCTGCTTCGAGATTTCGCTGCCCTGAGCGACCCGTTTGACCGATTCGTTGATCAGCTTCGAGATTTCCTTGGTCGCCTGCGACGAGCGCTCGGCGAGCTTGCGCACCTCGTCGGCCACTACGGAAAAGCCGAGCCCATGTTCGCCCGCACGCGCTGCCTCGATGGCGGCGTTGAACGCGAGCAGATTGGTCTGGCTGGCAATCTCGCCGATCACCTTGATGATCTCGCTGATATCTTCGGATGACTTATTGATCAGCTCCATCGCTTCGATCGAGCGGGTAATCGCCTTCGCGCCGCGCTCCGCTTCCTGCTGGGTATCTTTAGCGAGGTTGTCGGCGCTGCGCGAGTTGTCGGCGATCGAATTGATCGATGCGGTCAGTTCTTCGATCGACGCGTTCATCTCCTCGACAGTTGCGCCAAGCAACTGCGCGCCGCTTGCCACCGTGTTGGCACGCCCCGCGATATCCTGCGACGAGGCGGTGAAGCCGCCGGCCGAATCGACCACCTTGCCGATCACGCCGCGCAGATCGTCCATCATCCGCTTGATGCCGCTCGCAAGCTGGTCGATAGGCTCGGTGCCGGCCACTTCGACGCTGCCCGTCAGGTCCCCCGCGGCGGCCTTGCTGACCACCTGCAGGAGCGCCTCGACCTTGCGTTGATCGCTTTGCGCGCGGCGCCGGATCTGCTCTTCCAGCGCGACCTGGGCCGTCACGTCGGTCGCGAACTTGATCACCTTGCAGAGTCGCCCACCGACATCGAAAATCGGGTTGTAGGTAGCCTGAATCCACACTGCACGGCCGCCCTTGCCCACGCGCTTATAGCGGCCTGCATCGAATTCGCCGCGGTTCAGTTTCGCCCAGAAATCGCGGTATTCCGCGCTCGCGGTATACGCCTCTTCGCAGAACATGCGGTGGTGCTTGCCCTGGATCTCATCGAGCCGGTAGCCGAGCGTATCGAGGAAGTTCTGGTTGGCCGAGAGCACGTTGCCCGAGAGATCGAATTCGATCACAGCCTGGGCGCGATCGACCGCGCGCACCTTGCCTTCGTATTCGGCATTCTGCTGGCGCACCGCGGTGATATCCGTGGCGAACTTGATGACCTTGTAGGGCTTGCCGGCGGCGTCGAACACCGGGTTATACGAGGCGTTGATCCAGATTTCGCGGCCGCCGCGGCCCACGCGCTGATACTCGCCCTGATCGAACTCGCCGCGGGCGAGCTTCTCCCAGAACAGACGATAGGCGGCACTGTCCGCGTAAGCGGCCTCACAAAACATGCGGTGATGCTGGCCACGAATCTCGTCGAGCGTGTAGCCCACGGTCTTCAGGAAGTTGTCGTTGGCGTGCAGAACGATGCCGTGCAGGTCGAACTCGATGACGGCCTGAACACGATTTAGCGCGGCGCTGACCGCACTGAGTTCGTTCATTTCCAGGTGCCGCTCAGGCGTTGAATGTTCCACTTCGTTCTCCTCGTTGAACGGGCGAAAAAAACAAAACACGCCGACGCTCCCCTCTCGGGGAGGGAGTCCGGTCATGCTTTCTCTCAGGAATATATTTAGTGTGCCGTGCCAGAGAAGCGCCTCCCTGCAGGCGATCTTAAGGTCGCCGCCCATGCGCTTCACTAGCACCGCATCCGGTATATCGGCAGGAAAAGATGCCAGCTTTATATCGGATTAACCCTGAATTTGCGAAACGTGAAGTTTTTTTGCTTTTGTTCCGCTGCAATCGTTTGCGGGCACGTTTGAGGCAAACGACCAGGTCCGAAGAGTGGCTTTGAAACCGGTGACGTGGTATTGCGAGGAAATTCCGGGTTGCGCGGTTTGGAAACGCGTTTACACGCCGTCCGCTCGCACCTGGTCGTCGAGAGTTCCGGTGACATCGTCGTGACGCAACGCGCCGCTGTTGATATTGACGTCACGTTTGAAGACGACCTCTCGCCCCGAAAACTCGCAGACGACCGTATCGCGGAAGGCCGTTTCCGCAAAGATCCACGTCATCTGCAGGCGCGCCGGATCGAGCCAGCAGGCGCGTGCCACCACCGGGCTGCCCAGCAGGCGATACCCATGGTGCAGATCGCGGCCGGGCATCTCGTTGGGGCCTTCAATCCAGCGCCCGAAGCCGGCAACGATCGCATGTTCGCCACCCGCGTCGGTCAAGCGCAACGTGCATTCGCGCTCGTTGAACTCCAGTTGCAATGTCTGGATGCCCTGCGCATTCGGCTGCATCGTGAAGCGCATTTTCTCCGTACGAGCACGCGAAGTACCGCCTGAATGCGCATCCGGACCAGCGAGCAGATACGGCGCCTTCCATGCTACCGGCGCATCTTCCCGTTGCCATTCGACAAGCCGTGCCTTGAGTCGCGCATCCGCGGCGTGACCCGCAACGGGACCATCGCGGAAGACTTCACGGAACGCGGCCGGAAAGTAACGATCCACATAAGGCATGAGCTTCCCGCTCCCCTTGATCGCACCGGTCACTGCGAGCGTGACACCGTGCGCGGGAAATACCAGGGCCATCTGCACAAATTTTCCGATCGCGCTGTACATACCGTCTGGGCGCGTCCACCAGTGATATCCATAGCGTCCTGATTCGACGTGTGAACGGGTCGCGTTCGCCACCCACTGCTCCGGAAGCAGTCGCTTGCCTTCCCACATGCCGCCCTGTGCATGCAGGATGCCGAGTTTGAGCAGGTCGACGGTTTTGGCCGTGAGTCCGTTGCCGCCAGGATTGATGCCATCAGGGCCGATGTCCCACGTTTCACCCGTGATGCCCAAAGGTTCGAGCAGCCTCGGCTTAAGGTAATCGTGCAGCGTTTGTCCCGTTACGCGACTCAATACCGCCGACAACATATAACTGGCCGCGCTCGTGTACAGGAACGATCCGCCCGGCTGCTCAACGATAGGGATCCTGAAGAATGCTTCGATCCAGCTCGTTCCCAGCACGCGCCATTGTGCGCCCGAGGTCTCGCCGGCGTGACCCACACGCATGGTGAGCAGGTCTTCGAGCGTCAGGGCCGCGAGCCGGTCGCTCATGACCGCGGGAAGCGCGTCCGGGAAAAACGACACGACCTCGTCGTCAAGGCCGAAGCGTTTTTCTTCCAGCGCGAGGCCGATCGCGCAAGCGGTAAAGCTTTTGGCAACCGAATGCAGGTTACGCGGCCGGTCCGCGCGATACGGCCAGCGCCATGCCTCCACCACCACTTTGCCGTTACGGTGGATCATCAATGAATGCAAGTCGAGTTCCGCTGCTTCGACGGCGTCCAGAAATGCAATGACGGCGTCCGCGTCCACGCCCATCGTCGATGGTTCCGCGCGGCTCAAGCCATCCGCGTACGCGCCTCGCTGAGCGCCCTGACGGGCATCGCCCGCGCCGGCTGAAGCCGCTACGCCCCGATCAAGAAGAGAGTCTGACATTTTGTCTACCGGTTGCATTGGGCCGTTGAAACATCGCGAGGACACCGATGGGACATTTCGAGCGAACACGACGCATTACGCGTGCAACACTTCGCGCTGCGTAGTGTACGACGCCGACACGGGAACGACGAACTGATACAGGTCCTTGGGATTCACCGGCGCCGGGATCAGTTCGATCTGCTCACCGATATCGCGGGCATCGCTCACATCGCGCAGATAGCGCAGCGCCGAGAAATCCTCGAGCGCGAAACCGACCGAGTCGAACACCGTCACTTGCGCATCGCTTTCCCGCCCGGCAACCTCACCCGATAGCACGCGCCAGAGTTCAACCACCGGAAAATCGGCAGGAAGCTGCTGGATATCGCCCTCGATTCGCGTCTGCGGCTCGAACTCCACGATCACCCGGGCGCCTCTCAACACGTCGGCGTGCAGTTCCGTCTTGCCGGGACAATCGCCGCCAACCGCATTGATATGCACACCCGGTTCGATCATGTCTGGCGTCAGGATCGTTGCGTTGGTCTTGTCCGCTGTTACCGTCGTGACGATATCCGCGCCGCGCACGGCCTCAGCCGCACTCGCCGCGCGGATGATCTTGAGGTCTTTCAGACCAGACAGGTTACGGATCAGTTTATCGGTTGCCGCGGGGTCGATATCGAACGCGCGAACTTCGTTCACGCCAAGCATTGCCTTGAACGCCAGCACCTGGAATTCGCTTTGCGCACCGTTGCCGATCAACGCCATCGATCTTGACGCAGGCCGCGCGAGTGCCTTGGCGACCAACGCGGACGTCGCGGCGGTGCGCAATGCGGTCATGATCGTGAATTCGCTCAACAGCACCGGAAAGCCGGACTCGACCTCCGCCAGCACGCCGAATGCCATCACCGTCAGCATATTGACGTGGGTATTCTTCGGGTGCCCGTTGACATACTTGAATCCATAGAGCGTGCTGTCCGAAGTCGGCATCAGTTCAATCACACCGCCCGGGAAATGGTTAGCCACCCGCGCCGATTTCTCGAACTCGTTCCAGCGCAGATAATCCGCGCGGATATAGTCCGCCATCGTCGTGATGAACGCTTCCGCGCCGATCGACGTCACCAGCTTGCGAACATCGCTTACGTCAATATATCTCGTCATTTTGTGTTCACTCTCATCAACGTTCGAAGAACCTCATGCGCTCAGCAGATAGCCGGAGCGGATCACTTCCTCGCCCGACACGCGCCCGAGCGGATCGCCCTGCCGCACATAGCGGACGTCTCTTCGCATATAAAAGATGCCGGCGGTACGACTGCAGATCGCGGTGCGCGTACCATCCGTCGTATCGACGATCACGAACATCTGCTGACCGACGCTGACGCGCGCACCGGGTTCCACGCAGTGCAGCAGGATGCCCGTGACCGGCGCATAAAACTGTTCGCTGCCGGCCAGCGGCGTTGCGGGGTACGCAAGCGGCGGCAGCGGTTTGACTTGCGCTTCGATCGCGCCGTACCAGGTCAGATAATCGAGAATCGCCGCCGCATCCTTCCGGGCCAGTTCGTCGTTGACGTCGCGCTGACCGCGATGCTCGACCGTAATCGCCGTGCTTCCATGCGCGATCGGAAAGCGTTCATTAAAGCATTGCTGCAGTTGCCACCATGTGAAGCTGTGCGCTTCATCGAACGATTGACCACCCGAGTCGACGGCCAGCAGCGAAGCGCTCGCGCCAAGATAGCGGGCCAGCGGCTCCGCCTGCTGCCAGAGGGCCTCACCCGTGTAGAGATGCAGCGCGGCTTCCCGCGAACAATGCAGATCGAGAATGATGTCTGCATCCAGCGATAGCAGCATCAACGCGCGCTGCAGGTCGTCGAAGGTCTGGCGAGGCTGTTGCGCGAGCAACAGATCACGCCAGACCCGGCGAATCGTCACGACGTTTTTCTTTGCGTCGCCGCCCAGTTCTCCTTCGACCGCTTCGGCGATTTTCCCTGCGAGAAGCGGGAAACCCCGATTGAAGTTACGGCCGCTCGCCAGATCGAACCGCCCGATCGGATAGCCGAGCACAACCTGCGCGAGGCCGATCGGATTGGCCGTGCTGACCAGCACAACTTCGCAGCGCAGGCGGCCCTCTTTCTCCAGTTGCTGAAGCTCCTCCTGGAGGGTCAGCGCGACCAGCATGCCCGGTATTTCATCGGCATGCAGGCCAGCCTGGATATAGATCTTCTTGCCGTAAGTCTGGTCGCCGAAATGATGCGAAACCAGCTGATGCGCGGTGCCGTCCGAGGCAGCAAGCAGGCGGTGTTTAGCGCTGTGCATTTAGAAAATTGTCCTGTGGTTCATCGACAGGCTGCGACGCTCGTGACTCATACCGACTGATGCCCCAATTGCGGCGTTGCGGCAAAGACACCTGATGAGCCGAAGAAGCCGGATAAACCGGACACGTCGAAGCATGGACATGATGCTACGCGTCGCAGCAGGCCTGCAGAAGCCTGGTCGGGGTTATCGTGATCGATAGATCAGATCACCCCCGAAATCGCCCTGAATCCGCCCGCCAGGTGCTTCAGGACTCGCTGTTACGCGACACGCCGCGCTTCAGACGCGCATACGAAACCAGCATGCTCGATAACTCGTGCGCGATCCCCGTCAGCGGAGAATTGCTGCGCCGGATCAGGCTGATATCGCGCGGCTGAAAGGTCTCGCGAATCGGCACCCGGATGAGCGATCCCGAGAACAGCTTGTAGTCGGCGAGCACGCCCGGGTCCATGGTCAGATAGTCCGTTTCGCACACCAGGAACAGCGATTCGAGCAGGGTCTCGGCGGTAATGACGATCTTGGGCATGCCCAGGCCATTCGCCGCGAACATGCCCACCAGACGATTCGCCGCAATGCCGACAACGCCCTCGCGCTTGAAGCCCACCCATTCGCAATCGGTCAGCTCGGCAATCGACGTGGCGCGAGCCATTGGGTGACCGGCGCGCGCCAGGATCGCCGGCGCGGAACGATATAGCCGGTCGAGATGCAGATCCACGTCGTCGAACTCCGGCGCAAGCGGACACAGCGCGAAATCGAGGCGTCCATCGCGAATCCGTTCAATCAGCATTTGCGACGACCCGCTCGACAGATGCACGAGCACACGCGGGAACGACGACATGAAGCGCGTGACCACCGGCACCAGCAACTCGGCAAGCGGTTCGGAGGTCAGGCCCACGGCGATGCGTCCCGACGGTTCGCCTTCCAGTTCACGCATGTCCTGATCGATACGCTCGCAATCCTTGAGGATCGACGACGCACGGGCCAGCAACTTCTCCCCGAACGGTGTGAGGCTGATGCCTAGGTGCGAGCGCGTCAGCAGCGGCACGGCCAGTTCCGCTTCGAGACTCTGGATCGCGTGGGTCAACGCGCTCTGCGCGATATCGAGCGAGCGCGACGCGGCCCGGAAACTGCCCTGCTCGACCACTGCGCAAAACACTCTGAGCTGGCTCAACGTCATGTGATCACCTTATGCGATTGCATTTCTTAAAGGTCCTTAGCAACTCTTTGGCACGTGACTAGCACGTCTTCGACACGCTGCAAATGCGGGTCTCTCTTGTGATCTTCCGATTAGATCGCGATGCCAAGGATCGGTCTTCCGGGTCAAAAAATAGCCACATAGGATTTGCCGCAACCCGTGCTTAAGCGCAGGTCTCGCTGCACTGCTGTTTACCTGAGTTCACACCACTTGCATCCGGCTCCGCCGAGGACAAATACGATGAAAAAGACCATACCCATGATCGCCGCACTCGCCGCGTTCTCCAGCGTTGCGCATGCGCAAAGCAGCGTGACGCTTTACGGGCTGCTCGACACTGGTATCGCGTTCAACTCGAATGCCAAAGGCTCCCAGCAGTACTCGCTGGCCTCCGGCAACCTGCAGGGCGACCGTTGGGGCCTGCGCGGCACAGAAGATCTCGGCGGCGGCCTCGCCGCGATCTTCCGCCTCGAAGGCGGCTTCGCCATCAACAACGGCACGCTCGGCCAGGGCGGCGATCTGTTCGGACGCAAGGCCTACGTCGGCCTGTCGAGTCCCTATGGTACCGTCACCCTCGGCCGCCAGTACGACCCGCTCGGCGACTACGTCGGCAGCTTCGAATCGGGCAATGCCGAAGAGCTCGTGACCGCCACCGAATGGGGCAGCATCTACGGCGCACACCCGGGCGACATGGACAACTTCGACAACTCCTACCGCATCAACAATTCGATCAAGTTCGCGAGCCAGAACTATGGCGGTATCACCTTCGGCGGCATGTACAGCCTCGGCGGCAAGGCCGGCGATTTCACCGAGGACCAGCTCTTCGGCGTAGGCGCCGGATATCACAATGGCTCGCTCAGCCTTGGCCTCGTCTATGAAAAGGCCAAGGATCCGAACTACTCCGTGTTCGGCACCAACCCGAACGCCAACTCCTCGACTTCGACCAGCGCCCTCAATATGTCGAGCCCGGTGTACAGCGGCTTCGCCTCGGCCGGCGCGTGGCAGGTGATCGCAGCGGGCGCCGCATACCGCATCGGCAATGCGACGATCGGCGGCACCTACAGCAACGTGGCCTTCCAGAACCTCGGCAGCGAAGCGGGCGCTGGGCTGAACCCAGGACATCTGACCGGCACCGCAAGCTTCAATATCGGCGAACTGAACTTCGCCTATCTCTTGACCCCTGCCCTGCAGCTTGGCGTGGCCTACACCTATACCCGGGGTGATTCGGTCGGCAGCATCTCCGGTGCTACGTACAACCAGGTGAACCTCGGCGCGAACTACTTCCTGTCGAAACGCACCGATCTGTATGTGGTCGGGATCTACGAACACGCGAGTGGCGAAGATTCGACCGGCAAACAGGCGGTGGCGGCGATTGCCAATCTGTCGAACTCGTCGACCGACAAGCAGGCGGCCGTCGTCGTCGGCATTCGCCATCGCTTCTGACGCTTCATTCAAGCTACTTTCTCGAAAGAGGTGCCGCTGGGCACCTCTTTTTGTTGCGTTGGCTGGCACGTTGTTTCGTGCCGCTTTTGCTTCGTTGGTTTGCCTCGTTCATTTCGCAACGCCTAGCGCTGCGTTCAGGTGTCCGCGTATAGGGCGACTCGATGCCCTGCATTACCTTGCCCCACCTGGGTAAGAAGCGGCGCACCTTTCTCCGGCCGGTCGGGATCGAAATAGCGATCGTCGGAAAGACGCGGCGCAGGCACCTCGCGCGACAGCACCTTGAAGCCATCCGTGCGGTTGCCGCGCAACTCAGGCACGGCTTGCAGCAGGCGGCGCGTGTACGGATGGCAGGGGTCGTCGAAGACCGCGTCACGCGTGCCTTCTTCGACCAGATGTCCGCGCAGCATCACCAGCACGCGGTCGGCGATCTGTTCGACCACACCGAGGTCATGCGAAATCAGCAAACAGGCGAAGCCGTACCGTGCCTGTAGCGCGACGAGCATATCGAGCACCTGCTTCTGCACGGTGACGTCGAGCGCCGAAACAGGTTCATCGGCAATGATGACTGCGGGACGGCTCGCAAGCGCCCGTGCAATCGCCACGCGCTGACGCTGTCCCCCGGACAACTCGTGCACGAAGCGCCCCGCATGATCGGAGAGACCCACATCCGCCAGCGCGGTGGCGACGCGCTCCGCACGTTGCGCTGCGTCGAGACTAGGGTCGGCCCTTAATCCTTCAGCCACCAGCGAGCCGACCCGCATGCGCGGATCGAGCGACGAATAGGGATCCTGAAAGACAATCTGGATCGCCCGACGCGCAGCCTGCAGACGCTTCGCGCCGGCGTCGAGAAACTGCTCGCCGTTCAGCAGCACATCACCCTCTGCCGGTGTGACCAGGCCGAGCACGGCCTTGGTGAGACTCGTCTTGCCGCTGCCCGACTCGCCGACGATCGCCAGCGTCTCGCCGGGCCCAACGCTGAACGAGGCGCGATGGACAGCCCGTACGCTACGCTTGCCGCCAAACCAGGCCGCGAAGCCGCTGCGCGCGGTCGAATAGTCGATAGCGACGTCGCGCACTTCGAGGATGGGTGCAGGAGCCGCAGCGGCAGCCGACGCGGTTTCAGCAAGCGCGGAGTCGGGCAACGCCACGTCAACGGGAGGCAAACGTCGCGGCAACGCATCGAGCAAGGCCAGCGTGTAATCGTGCGACGGTCGCGATAATACCTGGTCGGCCGGCCCGGTTTCGACGGCGACACCCGCACGCATAACCAGCACCTGCTCCGTGTAAGCCGCCACCAGCGCAAGATTGTGGCTGATAAAGATCAGCGCGGTGCCTTCCTCGCGGGTCAACTCCGTCATCAGATCGAGGACTTCCTTCTGGACCACGCAGTCGAGCGCTGTGGTCGGTTCGTCCGCGATCAGCAGTTTGGGGCGCAGCAACATCACGGCAGCCAGCATGATGCGCTGGCGCATCCCGCCTGAGAACTCATGCGGATAACGCTTCATGCAGCCTTGCGGATCGCGCACGCGCACGCGTTCGAGCATAGCGACGGCCTGTGTCCACGCTTGCGCGCGCGGCACGTTGCGGCGTCGCACGAGCGCCTCGGTCAACTGCTCGCCGATCCGGAACGCCGGATTCAGCGAGACCATCGGCTCCTGAAACACCATGCCGATACCGATACCGCGCGTGCTTCGCCACTGGGCCGGCGTCTGTTCAAGCAGCGGCTGACCCGCGAAACTCACGTGGCCCCTCATGATCTGCGCGGCATCCGGCAGCAGGCCGAGCAAGGTCTTGCCGATCAGCGTCTTGCCGCTGCCGGACTCCCCGACCACAGCCAGTGAACGGCCCGCATCGAGATCGAAGCTGACGCCGTGCACGACCGGCTTCGCCTTATCGTCAGGACCACGAAATCCCAGCGTCAGATCGCGCACGCTGAGGAGCGGTTGATGAGCCGATCCCGCGGCTGCTCGCACCGAACCGGAAGCCGCCAGGGACTCCATCGCAGAGGCAGAGTGGCGCGTCGTCATTTGGCTCCTCCGTTCATGCGCGGATCGAGCAGGTCGCGTACCGCGTCGCCCAGCATGTTGATGCCGAGCAGCGCGAGCGAAATCGACATGCCGGGGAAAATCGCCAGCCAGATTGCGCGGTCGATGGCGTTGCGGCTATCGGCGAGCATGCCGCCCCAGGTCGGCGCGGGCGGCGGTACGCCGAGTCCCAGAAAGCTCAGCGCGCTTTCGGCCAGCAACGCGGACCCGAATAGCGAAGTCGAGAAAATCAGCAAGGGGGCGACACAGTTCGGCAGCACATGACGGCAGAGTGTCCACACCCCGCCGTTGCCCATCGCTTGCGAAGCGACCACGAAATCGCGGCTGCGCAACGACAGCGTGCCACCGCGGGCGAGCCGTGTCACCGAGGGCGTGTACGCAAGGCCGAGCGCCAGCACCACCGACCATTTGGAGGGCCCAAGCACGGTCATGATGCCGAGCGCCAGCAGCAGGCCAGGAAACGCCATCAGCGCATCGACCAGCACGAGCACCAGACGATCCAGCCAGCCTCCTACATAACCGGACACGGTGCCCAGTGCGGTCCCGAGCGCGAGAGCGAACAGCACCGAGCCGATGCTGACGGTCAGGCTGACCGCTGCGCCGGCCATGATGCGCGAGAGCACATCGCGGCCGAACTCATCCGTACCGAGCCAATGGTGGATGCCGGGCGCCGCATAGCGCGTGACCAGATCGACATCCGTCGGATCATAGGGCGTGTAGACAAGACCGAGCAGAGCGGTCACGACCAGCAGCCCGACCAGCACTGCGCCGATCGTCAGATTGAAGCGTTTGAAGGAGCGCAGTTTCATTTAAAGCTTCATCCGTGGATCGAAAACCGGATACAGCAGATCGACAACCAGATTGACGAGCACATACAGCAACGCAATTACCAGCAGGCAGGCCTGCACTACCGGGTAATCACGCGCATAGATGCTCTCGACCAGCAGACGTCCCATGCCCGGCAGCGTGAACACCGTTTCGATCACCGCCCCGCCCGCCAGCAGATGGCCGAGAATCAGCCCGACTACCGTCAGCGCGGGACCGAATGCATTCGGCAACGCATGCCGCAACAGCACGCGTGGCTCCGACAAGCCTTTCGCGCGCGCATGCGAGATGTATTCGAGCCGCAGCACTTCGAGACTGCTCGCCCGCATCATCCGCGTCAGCACGGCGATTTCACCGAGCGCGACCGCGATCACCGGCAGCACCAGATAGCGCACCGTACCCCACCCCACCTCGCTAAACGATTCGAAGCCAAACGTAGGCAGCCATTGCAGCTTCACACCGAACAGCCACATCAGCAGGATGCCCACCCAGAAGCTTGGCAGCGACACGAGCAGGATGCTGGTCAGCACAATCGCCGGATCAGCGCGGCGGTTTTGCGACCACGCAGCAAACAGTCCCGCGGGAATAGCAATCAGGCTGGCGAGGAGCGTGGCGGACAGCACAATCTCGGCGGTCACCGGGAAGGTGGTCCGGATCAGTTCAGCCACAGGTTGGTGCCGCACGATCGACATACCTAGGTCGCCATGCGCCAGATGCGTCACCCACAACACAAACTGTTCGGGTACCGAACGATCCAGCCCAAACTGATGACGCAATTGCGCGAGCAGCGCCGGATCGTTGACATCGCCGAGCATCAGCGAAGCCGGATCGCCGGGAATTGCCCGCATCATGCCGAACACGAGCAGCGTCACGATCAGCACGGTCGGCACCGCCATGGCGATGCGTTTGATCACGTAGGAGAGCATCGCGTTATCTAGTCCTTGCTCACGTTGTAAAAGCGCATGCGCCGCATCGGCCACGACGTCAAACCGTGCAGACGGCTGCTGACCAGAATCAGATCGGGTGTGTTGTACATGCCGAGCAGCGGTACGTCGGCAATCATCATCTGGTGCAGACGGTCGAAGGCCTGCTTGCGCGCCGTTTCGTCGCTGACGCCTTGCAGGCTGTGCAGCAGCGCCAGAGCGGCGGGGTTCTCCCACTGCGCCATCGGCGTCTTCGACTTGTCGCCGAGCACATCGCCGAACATCAGCGCGGGATCAATGCGTGCGGAATAGGCGAAGGACATCAGCTGAAACCGGCCCGAGCGGAAGTCGCTGACCTGCTTGCTCCATTCGACGACATCGAGCTCGGTGCGGATCCCCGCCTTCGTCAGCAGCGACTGCACGTAAACCGCCAGCGTGTACATATGTTCGAAGCGACGGCTGGTTTCCAGCTTCAGCGTCTGACCGTGGTAGCCCGCCTGCGCCAGCAGACGTTTGACCTCCGGCAGGTTCTTCGTATAACCGGTCGCGTCGATCGTCGAGTACAGTTTGTTGGCATCGGGAATCAGCGACGGGTTGTAGTGCCCGTGCCCATCCGTGACCGCATTGACGATGCCGGGCAGATCGAGCGCGAGGGCAATGGCGCGACGCATACGCACATCCGCGAGCAACGGATCGCGGTTCTGCATCAGCAGCACGGCAGGATCGGCGCTCGGCCCCTCGACGAGATGCCAGCGCGGATCGGGCGGCAACAGATTGTTTTCGTCGATCGTCATGGCGTCGATCTGACCGGCGGCCAGCGCGGACTTCTGCGCGGCTTCATCGGGAATCACGACGAAACGCACGTCCGCGTACGCGATCTTGGCGCCCGCGCCTCCGCTGGCTGACTCGGTACGCGGGCGGTATTGTCGGAACCGCTTGAGCAGCACGTACTGGCCGTGCTTCCAGTCGGCGAAAACATAGGGGCCGGTGGCAACCGGCTTCAACCATTTGCCGTCGCTGTCGACGCTAGACGGATGCAGCACCGCCAACGGACAGCGCGGGTCGACCATCTGCTTCAGGAAGAGCGCGTAGGGCCGATCCAGCTCGAACACGACGGTTTCGGGATCGGGAGTCGTGACCGCCACGACTTTCACGCCCCGGCCGCCGTCGAACACGCTGCGGCACTCGAAACCCGAACTGCGTTTCATCAGGAACCCGAAACTCCATTTGACCTCGGCGGAGGTCACCGGCGCGCCGTTATGAAACAGCACGCCATGCCGCAGATGAAACGTGTAGATCTTGCCGTCCGGCGAAATGTCCCAGCTGTCCGCGAGCATCGGCGCCACGCTCAGATCGGCACGCAGTGCGACCAGCGATTCGACCACGTTGCCGAGAATATTGTCGGTGGCGGTGTTGCGCGCCACGTTGCCGGGCATCGAGGTGGGTGTGTCCTCGCCCTCGGCAACCCTGATCTCGTGCGTGGCCGTCTGGGCTGGCGGCTGGCCTGTCGCCTCGCTCGACACAGTCTCAGTAGACGAAGAAGACGCCGACGCAAATGAAGTTATGACACAGCTCGCCAGCAGCACGGCTGTCTGGAGCAAACAGCGGCAGAAACGCATCCCGCGATCGGTCACAAACGGCACTCCGCGAAGATCTGCCCACGGCAGGCAGGCGTGAGGTCGGGGCCGGGCGACGCATCGGGCACGCACGCTTGCGGGAAGGGGTTGAGCCGGAACATCGGGTCTCCGCGTTTTGGGTATCGGTCTGGTTGAGTTGCGAAACGTCGACCACTCGGAGCGATCCTAAGCACACCGCGCGAGCCAAGGAAGTCACGACATAATATCGTGATCTGTTTTTTAGATCACCCCGGCTCCGAGCGTGTTGTCCCTGCTCGAGGCCCCTCAGCCAGACGGAACGACGGTTTTCTCCCCCACGTAGAGGCGAATCACACAGCCGGCTGAGGCCGTGCTTTCGACATGCAGCTCGGCGTCGATCAGGCGGGCCCGTTCGGTCATGCCCAGCAACCCGTATGAATAACCTTCGCGAGCAGCCGCAACGTCGAAACCTTGCCCGTCGTCACGTATCGTCAGTTCGATCGCGCTGTCGACATTGCGCAACGTCACGTCGACGCGCGAGGCCTTCGCGTGACGGGCAACGTTGGTCAAGGACTCCTGCACGATGCGGAAGATGGCCGTCGCAGAGGGATCCGGAAGATGCGGTTCCGGGCCCTCAAGGTGGAAGTGGCAAGGAATCTGCGCATAGCGCGTGAAGTCGTGGGCCAGCCACTCCAGCGCCGAGGCGAGACCGAAATTGAGCGCGGCAGGACGCAGATGGCTTGCCACACTGCGCACAATGCCAATGGTTTTTTCGACCAGCTCACGCATGCCATCAGCCTTGCGAAGGGCAGCTGAATCGTCCGCGAGATGCATCCGCAGCAGCGATACATCCATTTTCAAAGCCGTGAGCAACTGACCGAGATCGTCGTGAATCTCCATGGCAATACGCTTGCGCTCTTCCTCGCGGATCGCTTCCAGATGCGCGGAAAGCTGCCGCAAGCGCTCGCGCGACACCCGCAGTTCAGCCTCGGTCCGCTTGCGCTCGGCCACTTCGCGCTCAAGCTGGTCGCGATGCTGCTGCAGGTTTTCGACGACGTGCCTGCGGGCCGTCACATCGCTCATCAAGCCCTCCAGAACGGCCGGCTCGCTCCCCTCGACGCTGACACCGCGCGCATTCAATTCTACCCAGATCGGGACACCATCCAGGCGCATCAGGCGCAGTTCGAAGCCCACGATCTCGCCCTCGGCGCGCAGCACCTCGAACAGCGTGCGAATTTGCGCTGCATCGAACGGCAGTCCGTACAAGGCGGCCGCGCCGGCCGCCATCAGTTCGTTCGGGCTGCGGTAGCCGAGCAGCTGCGCCATGGCGGGGTTAGCCTCGGTGAGCCTGCCGCTGCGCTCGAGCAGGAAGATGCCCTCAAGCGCATTTTCGACAATGCTGCGGTACTTGCGCTCGTTTTCGCGCAGCAAGGTGGTGGACTGGCGCAGCCGTTCCGCCATCGAGTTCACCCGAGTGGCGAGCCGCCCCAGTTCGTCGCCGGATTCCACCACGCAGCGCGCCAGCAGGTCGCCACCGGCGATGCGATCGACCATCTCTTCGAGACGATTGATCGGCCCGCGTACCATGCGCTTGAGCAGCACGAACGTGACGATATAGAGCGCGGCGACGATGGCCGCCACTGTCCAGAGGATCGACCGGCGCGCCGCGCCGATGGCCTGCTCGGCCAACGCTCGCGTGTAGACCAGCCGCACTTCGCCGATCTGCTCGCGCGGCGCATCGCCAGGCGGGGTGAATTCGATTGGCCGGACCCGTACCACGGTATCGGCGCGTTCGTTCGCCGACGGCCCCTTCACCGTGGACACGACACCGTAATTCGTCGCCGTGACGGTGTATTCCACGAGCTCGGGGTTGGGCGCAAGCGCCTGAAGCTGCTCGTCGATAGCCGCGCGGTCGACGTTCCACAACGGCTGCGCCAGCGAACGGCTAAGCAGGTCCGCAACCCGCGAGGCGCGTTGTTCCAGTGCGCTTTCGCGCCGGTCCCGTTCGTGCTGGGCCACGACATAAGCCGAGCTGCCCGCGACGATCGCGACGAGAACCGCAAGCGCGAGCATCAGCTTGGCGTGGAGGCCCAGCGAATGCAGCGCATGGCGCGGAGAAAGGTGCATCACGAAAGTGTCGGGACGGTAGTCAGGAGCCGTTGCAGGCCGAAGTCGTAAGGACCCGGGCTTGGGTAGAGGCACTTCGAGTACACGCCGAAGTTCAGCGACTGTCCATGAGCGAACACGGCGTCATAGTATTGCGCAGCGTTCGCGCGGTGGATCACGCGCAGGAAGTCGAGCTTCTGGCGCACGCCTCCGGACGCGGCAAAGTCCTTGCCGTGATGATAGTCGTAGAGCAACACCATCGCCCATGCCCCGATGAAATAGTCGCCTGCCACCATCGCGGCCAGCCCGCCGTCGACGATACTCTGCAGGGCCTCCTGCAACGCCCCCATGCCGCCCACCAGAACATGCGCATGCCGCTCTGTGACTGCGCTCATGGCGCCGAGCGCCATCGCGTCGTTGGCGGCCCAGATCAGGTTGGCCTGCGGATAGCGCGCCAGCAATACGCGGGCTTTTTGCGCGCTATCGGCATAGCTCCAGTCGCCGAACACCAGTTGGCAGGTGTGCGCGTCCTGCTCGTGGGACAGGAACGCATCGACGCCCTGGGCACGCTCGAGCGACACCGGCGTGTTGGGATCCCCCGTGATGCCGATCACCTGCGCGCCGGCCGGACTCACGCGCTGATAAAGGTATTGCATCAGGCGATAACCCGCTTGCGCTGCGTTCGCCGTCGCTGTGCCGATCCAGTTGGCGATGCCTTCCCGTTCATTGCCGATCGCCCGGCGCTGGCCCGGAGTGAGGTCATTGTGGATCAGCAGGACCTTGGCTCGCGAACCTGCCAGCGCGGTCAGCATCTGAGCGGCGGCCATCTTCTCGTTGACGATGACCACATAGTCGGGGGCGTCGGCGCGCTCTGCGACCTCTCTCGCCTGACGCACCATCAACAGGTGATCGCGTTCGGCGTACAGGACCTCCAGCTGCATACCGAAGGTTTTGGCGGCCACCCGCATGAAGCGGGAAACGAGTTGCCACTGCTGTCCGGTGCCGCGTTCGACGGCTTCGCCAGGATTGAGGAAGACCACGCGGGGCGCCGGGCCGGATGCGAAAACGGGACCGGCCATGCATAGCAGGCTGGCGTTCGCCAACGCGAGTAGCGCTGCTCTACGTTTGACGGGTCGGTCCACGGCGTCTCACCTTTATAAGCCCCGTAATGTACTACGGACATGCTCCCCTTAAATATGACTCCACTCCGCCCATTTTACGGTTTGCCGGAATGCCGCCAATATTCGCGCCATAGTCCACGGGCCACGGCTGACGCCTTCGTCGTGCCTCGCCTGGTTTGCTGCTGGCAGGACGGCACGGCTCGAAGCGTTATTGTCAGATCAATCGACAGTCGAGTCCCCGGCTGGCGTGGACGCCATGGCCGCAGGCCGACTGCTCCGCAGACAGGCTGCATTAGGAATTTCCTGACATCAAAATCGGCATAAATGCCGGGAAATTCTTCGTATTGCCCGACTTGGACCAAAAAGGTCTGGCGCTTACGATCAGTGTGCAACCCTTGGACCCAGCACGAATCGTCGATCACGCATTCGTGACGCTCCAGCTGCAAAGCAGCTATGGCGACGTGGAGAAGCACATGTATTTCGATGAGCTAAGCAATGACGAGTGGGCACTCCTGCAGCCCATGATTTCCGACCAGAGTGCCGAGCACCCGCCCCGTCGCGGACGGCCTCGTGCAAAACTGCGCGTCGTGGTCAATGCTGTCCTGTGGGTAATGACTACCGGAGAGTCGTGGTCGCGCCTCCCCTGCGGTTATCCATCCGGCCCGACATGCCGGTGCCGGTTCGAAGAGTGGCGTTTGAACGGCACGCTCCTCGCGATGGTAACTTTGCTGTCGAAACATGGGCGAACGTTCACCTATGTCCCCACGCCGTCGTCCAATGAGATTGTGCGCGCGTTACCGCACCCGCCGCGCTTTCTTCGCGAGGACGGCGGACCCCAGGTGCTATGGAAAAGCGCGGATGCCTGGCAAACTTCGTCCGGCGTAGTGGACAGGGCATGCGCGGCGACCCCGTTCTCCGAGATCACACGCCAGCTATCAGGACGCCAAAATGTTCCGGCGAACGAATCCAGCGTGGCTGCGCAACCGGTGCGCCAGAAGCCGCGACTGCCACGCACGGAATACTCGCAATGGATGGGCCTGCATTCACACGGCGCACAGGTCAGCGACCCACGAGGTTACGTCATCTATGCCGCTGTCGACCGGCTCGAGGAAGCCTCGTTTCGCGGCTGGGCGGAAATCGTGAAGAGCGGGCGGCGCGTCGCGCGCTCGGGTCTGGTCGGCCCGCGCCTGGCCAACGCCGAGGACGCGCAGCACTACGCGATCGATTGGGCGCGCAAATGGATCGATCGGCATTGCCCCACACCGGCCATCATCGAGGTTGCAAACCCCGTGCGAACGTTGAACACAACATCGCTTCCTCAACCGGTCGCGCGAGACGAGGCCGTATCCGAACAGGACGAGTACTACCACGAGAGCGTGCGATGGTGATATGAGCTCCCGTTTGCAAAGCTGACGGCGCCGCCATGTCGATGTCAGAGTATCGTCATTGACGACCCCATACAATCTGCCAGTTTGAAGAATAGTTGATGCGAGCCATGCCGCGCCGCGACCGTGCGGCTCATTTCGTTCGCCGGGTTTCGCCAGCGGTAGGAGTTGTCCTGTGGATCATCTGGATTCGATGCGAATCTTCGTCAAGGTGGCAGATCTTGGCGGCTTCGCCCGCGCCGCCAGCGCGTTGAGGATCTCCAATGCAGTAGCAACACGCCACGTCGCCGATCTCGAAGACCGTCTGGGGACGCGATTGCTCAATCGCACCACCCGCAGCCTGTCTCCAACCGAGTCCGGTCACGCCTATCTCCTGCGTGTACGGCAGATTCTCGAGGAACTCGACGATATCGAGCAGATGGTCGCATCGCGCAACCTCGAACCTGCTGGGACCCTGCGTATCGTGGCGCCGATGGTATTCGGCCTGCATAAGCTTGCGCCTGTACTACAGGGCTATACGGCGCGCTACCCGCGGGTCACGCCGGATATCACGCTGGTGGACCGCCCCGTCGATCTGGTTGAACGCGGTTTCGATGCAGGCATCGTGGTCGCGCGGCAGACGGGTAACGCAGGCGTCGTCGTGCGGCCGTTGACGACCGCTTTCATGACCGTCTGCGCGCCGCCCGAGTATCTTCAAAGGCACGGCACGCCGACGCATCCCGAGCATCTGCTCGAGTATCCGTGCCTCTCGCTCTCTACCGATTATTGGGGCGAAGAGTGGGCGTTTACCGGCAGGGCCGGCGAGGTGAGAGTGAGCCCCACTAACGCGATTGTCGCGAACAACACCGAGATGTTGCGGCAGTTCGCGCTGGTCGGGATGGGCATCGCGGTGCTGCCCAGCTATCTGATCGAGCAGGACATCATGCGTGGCAGGCTCGTACCGCTACTCACCGATTACCATCTGCCACAGATAGAGGTCAGCGTCGCCTACCCAAGCCGCCGTTATTTCTCGGCCAGGACGCGCACGTTCGTTCATCATCTGATCGGGCATTTCAATCCGATGCTCCACAGCATGCTCGGCGGCCCAGAACTTCTCGCGGCGTCGGAGTTCGGTTCGTCCATCCCGCAGCCATCGCGGACGTAAAACACGCTACACCCCCTCCTGTTATGTGCAGTGCGCAGTCGAGGCGCACGCACACACGCGCCTTCAGACTCCCGTTGTTGTCGTTGTATTTGCGCATCATTTTTGCTCTCGCTGCGGCCACATACAACGGTCGAGCCGCTCATCCGCTCACCCTCCGCAGATTTTTTGCAAAATGCCGAATCCCTTTGCCATCAGGGCTTAGCAGCGCGCGCAGCACGTATCGTTGCCGGCCGTCAAAATCAGAATTGCGCAAATTCGCGGATTCGCTCACCAAGCCCCTCTCTACACTTCACATGCCCCCAAACGAGCGCGCGCGTTGCACGAGTTGCACGTCGATGGACTTGCTTTGCCTGCGAGTGCGCGAAGCCGTTGCTGGAAAGCGGGCTCTATATATAAACAATTCAGTATTCTGTTCCCGGAGCTAAGAAATGAGAAAGGCCGTAATGTTAGCTGCCCTGACGGGCGCTTTTGCGACTGCTGCACATGCTCAGACCAGCGTTACGCTGTATGGCCTGATTGACGCGGGTATCACCTACACGAACAATCAGGGTGGCCACAGCAACGTGCAGGAAACCGACGGTGCCATCAATACGAGCCGTTGGGGTCTGCGTGGGTCGGAAGACCTGGGCGGCGGTCTGAAGGCTATCTTCACGTTGGAAAACGGTTTCAATGTCTCCACCGGCGCGCTTCGCCAGAACGGCCGTCTGTTTGGCCGTCAGGCGTTCGTCGGTCTGTCCGATAACCAGTATGGCTCGGTCACCCTCGGCCGCCAGTACGACAGCGTGGTCGATTACCTCGGCCCGTTGGCGTTGACCGGCACGCAATACGGCGGCACGTACTTCGCGCACCCGTTCGACAACGATAACCTCGACAACGATTTCCGTATCGACAACTCGATCAAGTATCAGAGCGCCAATTACAACGGCCTCAAGTTCGAAGGTTTGTACGGCTTCTCGAACGAAGCGGGTGAGTTTTCGAATAACCGCGCGTACAGCTTTGGTGCGTCGTATAACTATCTCGGCCTGACAGTCGCAGCCGGCTACCTGCAGATCAACAACGACGTCACCTCGGCTGTCATTACGAACACCAACGGCGTGCTCGATGGCGACAACACCTTCTTCGCAGGCCGCCAGCGCACCTGGGGTGCCGGCGTCAAATACGTCTTCGGCCCGGCTACGGCAGGCTTCGTATTTACGCAGACCATGCTTAACCAGGCATTCGGCATTTCCGCGAGTCAGTCTGGCGTAACCGGCGGGTTGGCGTTGAACGGCGGCAGCGCCCGCTTCAACAACTATGAAATCAACGGCGTGTACTACATCACGCCGGCTATCACCCTCGCCGGCAACTACACGTACACCGACGGCAGCCTGAACGGCGCGGATCCGAAGTGGAATCAGGTCGATATTCAGGCCGCGTATCTGCTGTCCAAGCGCACCGAGCTGTACGTGCAAGGCGAATATCAGCACGTGATCGAATCGGGTCTGAATATCGGCGCGATGATCAACGGTCTGTCCGAAGCCTCGGCCAATAACAACCAGGTCGCGGTGACCGCAGGTATCCGTCACACGTTCTAAGCGGTATCGGCACTGCTGCATTATCGAAGCAGCAGCAGGACACTAACGAAGCGATGTCGAGGAAATGCCGTCCGGCCACAAGCTGGACGGCTTTTTTAAGCACGGTTGGCTTCGCAGTCGGCCCATAGCCGCAGCGGATCACGGTGCAGTGGATACTTGCTGTCAAGCCATGCCGACAGTTTGGCCCAATCTGGATGATTGGTCCCGGTCTGCGCCGACCAGATCGACGAGCGCTCGAGGATCTGACCGTTCTCACGATCACGGACAAACAGACTGCCGAGGCCGCTCGAGCTATTCGTCTGCGACTCCACCAGATAGCGCGGCAAAATCCTCAGCTCGGCATCCTCGGCCCATCCATACACGGCTCGGACTACGCCGGCCGGATCGCGCAACTCGATCGGTCCGCTTGCGGGGCGCACGGCCGACCACCCTTCTGGAAAGTCGGTCACCACCTCGTTCCTGCCCTCCCTCACCCACTTCAGCCGCCATGCCCGCTCCATGGCGGTACGCACGGCGGACACGGACGCATAGCCTGCAGGCAACTCGATCGCCAGCGGCAACGTAACCAGATTGTCTTTCCACAGTTTGGCTTCTTCGTCGACGCGTTCGACCTCATCGAACGCGCCTTCTTCGAATGGATTGGTGGGCCGGCTCGCCGATCTGACGCTTGCCTGGGGCAGTCCTTCGAACAGGCGCTCGGCATCTTGCCGGGTGCGCTTAGGTTTTCCATTTTTCATTTGTATCTCCGCTGAAAGACGCTCTCGCGAACGTCTAACTACGTCATAGGTATTCAGGGTTAGCTCTTTCAGCGCGTGTGCAGCGCAAGACGAGGGGTGTTCAGGCGGGTAATGGGGGCAGCCGCAGGGAAACTTGCCCGACCATCTTACCCTGAAACATTACTACAACATTGCCATACGTCTGTATACCAAGTCCAGAACCGCGCTCCGGGCGCCCTGCCCGGCATCCCCGGGAAGGATTGAATGCCATGCTGTGAATTCATACGCCCGGAGAAAAATGGCATCATTTGCCCACTGACGTCCCGCCCGCATTCGCGGAGCCTGCATTTATCACTTTGGAGGTAGAGAGCAATGGCACATGGCCTCACTTCAGTACCCGCCTCGGCGCGTACAAAAATCGCACCCGACGAACTCGACACGGCGGCGATCCGCGAAGCGCGCATCGATCTCGCGGCGTGTTTCCGGATGGCGGCAAAACTCGGCATGCACGAAGGCGTGTGCAATCATCTGTCTGCCGTACTGCCGGGCCGCGACGACCTGTTCTTCGTCAATCCGTACGGTTACGCGTTCGACGAAATCACCGCGTCGAAACTGCTAGTCTGCGATATGCATGGAAATGTCGTGCTAGGCGACGGCGTACCCGAGATCACCGCTTTCTATATTCACGCGCGCGTGCATCTGCGGCAGCCGCGCATCAAGGTCGCCTTTCATACGCATATGCCGAATGCGACCGCGCTGGCAATGCTCGAAGGACCGCCGCTGCTGTGGGCAGGACAAACGGCGTTGAAGTTTTATGGTCGCACAGCTGTCGACGAAAACTTCAACGGGTTGGCGCTGAACAGTTCGGAAGGCGATCGCATCGCCGACGCAATCGGCAACGCAGACATCGCATTCCTGAAGAACCACGGCGTGATGGTGGTGGGCGCAACGATCGCCGAAGCGTGGGACGACCTCTACTATCTCGAACGCGCATGCGAAGTGCAACGGCTCGCACTCTCGACGGGCAGGCCGCTGAAAATCGTCGATCCCGGCATCGCCGCAAAAACCTACCGGCAGATGCGGGGCGGCGAGCAGGATAGCGCGCGCCAGCACCTCGCGAGCGTTCGCCGATTACTCGATCGGGATGCACCCGACTACGCGCTTTGATCGTGATGCAACTCGGACCCGCCAGCAAAGGCCGCCGAAACGGGAAACAACAGTCCGAGAATTCCGGACCACATACGTTTCCACGAAGCGCCCTTCACGACCTGAAGGCCAGGCGCCGGGCCAGCGTGGCCTATGTCAGCGCAAACGGCACAAAGCAACGCTGATGTTATCCTGGCCGCCTGCCGCATTCGCAAGCTCGACGAGGCGCACGCACCGGCTGGACAGCGGGGCATCACCTGCCCCTTCAGCGAGGTGGGTCCATAGCGCTGCCGGCTCGGAGAAGTAATTCCACAGGCCGTCGGAACACAGCAGCAGCCAACTGGTGGTGCTCAGCCGGCACGCCCCCGTATGGATCACCGGTTCGGCGTCGCGCATGCCGAGACACTGCGTGATGCAGTGTGCGTTCGCATCCTTGAGTGCGGCCTGCAAGGGAAGACCCGCTTTGACCTGCTCGTTTAACCACGAGTCGTCTTCTGTCAAAAGGCGCGGCTCGCTGTCGTCGAACAGGTAAAGCCGTGAATCGCCAACCCACGCATACGACAACTGTTCGCCCTCGATTAGTGCTAGCACCAACGTCGTTTGCGGTTCCGCGAGGCCCGTGGTTCCATAGTCGAGCTCACAGACCGCTCGATGCGCCGCTCTCACCGCGCTCTCGAGGCGCTCTCGTCCTTGTTGCGCCTGTGCGCTGCGTAGCGCTGCGAACGCGACGCTAATAGCGGTGTCAGCGGCCTTGCGCGCCTGCCACGACGTCGAGACACCATCGGCCACAGCAAGCGCAAGGCCGCCCGCCACGTCCTCGATGCCGACCGCGTCCTGGTTGTCCAGATGCCGGCGGCCGCGGTGCGTCGCGCTCGCGGCCCCTTCGCCGAGCGTCGCCACCTCCACCACGTCCGACTTTGTCAGCTTGAGGCCGCATGCCGTGCAGAAGCCGTCTTCGAAGTCCACGCTACCGCATTGACAGCGCGGCTTGATTTCACCCGCGAGTGCGGTGTCAGCGCCGGCCGCGTTGATCTGCGCGGGGTTGCCGTCCGCCGCGGCTGCACCCACCCGCGCGCCACAAGCTTCACAGAACGCAAATCCTGGCGCGAGCACCTCGCCGCATTTCATGCAATGTTCCACAAACTGTCCTTTTGCAGGCATCTAGCGTGGTTGCGTTCAGAACAAGGTCACCGGCCGGACCCGGTTGGCCTGGCTGATCCAGTAAAAACGTTCGCTCTCCGAGCCCGCCTCGTGCGCGGCACGCCGGAATTGCTCCTCGGCGCCCAGGCGCAGCGGCGTCTCCGCAAACGGCACGCCGAGGAACGTCGCGCCGCCTGGCCAGGTGAAATCGCGAATGCGCGATACCACCAGCGACAGCAGACGCGCCGCGACCTCGTACGCATGTCCACCGGCTGCCAGCGCCTGGCTGACCGCGGCGTCGGCGCGTTGCAACAGCGAACTGTCGACCAGCGCCGGATAGGCCAGCAGCGTTTCGCCGATCACCAGTTGGGTCAACGCATGCAGCGCATGATTGTCAGGCACGCGGCCTAGCACCGCCACCGCATCATGCAGACGGCCTGCCTTCGCATGGCAACGCGCCGCGCCTAGATGCGCGCTCACATACGCGGGGTCGACCTGGCCAACCCGGTCGTAGTACGGCAATGCCTGCTCGAGTTGTCCTGCGACTTCAGCGGCGACTCCCATCGCGAGACGCGGTGCGAGCTCGCCCGGCATCTCGAAGTAGCAGCGCTCGAACAGCGTCATCGCCTGTGCGCCGTCGCCCTGGACCACTTGCCAGAGTCCGCGGAACCAGCTTGGCCGCCAGTCGAACGGATCGGCTGCTTCCAGCGCATCGAGTGTCTCGGTGATGATCGCGGCGCGCTCCTCGGCACTCGACCATTCGTTGCCGATCAGCACTTCGACGAGACGCAGGCGCGGTTCGGTTGCGCGGTCGCCATACTTGATGACCAACGCCTGAAACTCTTTGACCTGTTGCGCGATATCCATCAGGCTCAGCACGCGGATCACCTCGTTGGCCGCACGGTCCTCGAGATTGACGCGCAGCGACGGCAGGCAGAGCGGCGCAGGCTTCGCCACCAGCTCTTCGACGCTCACATCGCGCAGGCGGTCACCGGTGAACACCTTGCTGTCGGCGGGCTTCGGGCCCGTCTGGAGCGCGACGATCTCGCGTAGTACGCCGAACAGTTGCTCAGCCATCTCATCCGCGTTCTGGAAGCGCTCATCGGGATCCACGTGGGTCGCGCGCAGCAGGAAGCGATACAGCGACTCATTCTGCGCCAACACGTCAAACTCGTCCGGGGATGGCAGCGCGTGCTCGTAGGCCGAGGTGAACTTGAACTCCATGATCAGGACCGCGAGCGCCCGGCCAAGCGTGTACAGATCCGAAACGGCGATCGGTTCGCTGTCCGCCTCGGGGGCAGCGAAGCCAACCGTCGCGTAGATATCGCCATCGGGGTCGCCGATCTTGCGCACCGCGCCCATGTCGATCAGCTTGACGTCGCCGCCTTCGATCATCACGTTATCCGGCTTGAAATCGCAATACACGAGCCCCTGGCTGTGCAGATACGAAAAGGCCGGCAGTATTCCTAATATGTACGCAATGGCTTCGGCCACCGGCAGCGGGCCGCGCGCCTTGCGCAGGCTGTGCACGGTCTGTCCGCCGACGTACTCCATGATGATGAAGCCCTCGGCGCCATGATTCACGAAGTCGTAAATGCCGACGATCTTCGGGTGCTTGACCGCGGCGAGGTAGCGCCGCTCAGCGACCGCCGCTGCAGCGCTGGCTTCATCGTTGGCGTTGAGCAGGCCCTTGAGCACGACCCAGCGCGACAGGATCTGATCGAAGCCGAGGTAGATCCAGCCCAGGCCGCCGAACGCGATGGCGCCCTTCACTTCGTACTTGCCGGCAATCACGTCGCCCGGCTTCAGATGCGGCTCGAAGTCGTACGGTGTGCCGCAGGCCGGGCAGAACCCCTTGCTCCGGTTGACCTGCGCATCGCATTTCGGACAGTGGCGCTTGCGCGTCGGCACTTCCGGCGTCGCCATCAGCAACTTCAGTGGATCCTGGCTCGGCAGATCGGGCAGCGAGATCAATCCACCGCCAAGCGCATTGCGGCGCGTGCTGGTATGCGTCGAGATGCCGGCACGGCGGCGCGTGGGCCGTGTCGCGTTCTTGCCCGTGCCGCGCGTCGGATAGTTGATCGTGAAGCGCGTCGAACTGCGCGTGCGGCCCGTCGTCGTGGTATCGGGCAGTGGCGGCGGCACGGCATCGATGCCGCCCGTACCCGCAGCAATCAGCGAAACGGCCTTGGCCGGCTTGCCGCAATCTTCACACACCCCGTCGATGATCGTGCCGCTGCAATAGCTGCAGGCTGCCGTCATTTGATCACTCCTGTTATGCACTGCCCCGGTTGTTTTTGATTCACTCATTGATTCGCTTACCGATTCATTCACGCAATCAATGACTCAGCGTCAGCAGCAGGTTCTGATACTGCTTGAGCCACGCGCGCGTCGCCGCGACGTCGAGCGGCCGCGCCGCTAACGCCAGCGAAATCCGCTCGCGCAACGCCTCGCTGTCGACGTCGCGCCGCAACTGTGCGGAGAGAGCGCGTTCCTTGGCCTTCAAGGCTGTGAACTGCCCTTTCATCTCTTCGACTTCCGCACACCTTGCCTGCGCTTCGGCCACAGCTGCCTTGCCACGCGTCAGCGCCTCGTCAAGCGCTACCTCGATCCGGCTCAATCCGACATTCACCGCATCCCACTGTCCGACCTTCAGGCTGCCTTCCAGCGTGTCGCACCAGCTTTCCAGCATGCTGAGCTGATCGGTCGGTGCATGCGTCAACGATTGCGCGCCTGCCGCGCCGAGCAGCATCTGCACTTGTTGCGCCGAGGCTTGCCAGGCGGTCGACAGTCCGCGTAGCTCGGCGACCGCCGTCTTCGCACGCGCGAGGCCGGCACTCGCCTGAGCCTGCGACGACTCCAGGCGGTCCAGCATCGTCGCCCACGCAGCCAGGCCGCGGCCAATCGACGCCATGCCGGCGCGCGCATTGAGCGGGTCGGCCTGCAGGCCCTGGAGCTCGACAAACGACGGCCGTTCTGTGGCCGACTTGATGCGCGATGCACGCGCATCGAGGCTCGCATATTCGCTGTGCAGTTGCGCAAGCTCGGTTTGCGTCGTGCTTTCCGCACCGTCGATATCGGCCAGCGCGTCGCGTGCGGCCTCGAAGCTGCTCTGCATCTGCGCGAGCAGATCGGCGGGCGTCATCGAGGCGTGCCCGACCGCCGCCTCGAGCAGCGTCCGGTTCTTGAGCGGCACGGCCTTGGAGGGCCGCGCAATCGACGCGCCCTCCAGCAGCGCCAGCACCTTCTCGCGACGCATCTCCCGTGACACGAACAGTCCGCCGCGTTGTGCTTCAAGCGCCTCGTCGACGACACGCGCAAGCAGCAGGTAATCGTCCGACAGCGAGCTTAACGAGGCCAGCGCCGCTTCCGCACGCCGCTTCGTGACACCCGTGTAATGGCCTTCACGAGTCCGGATGCGAATCCGCTTCGTGCTCTCGGCACTGGACAGTTCGTTGATGTTCGCCGTCACCGCGGCGAGGCGCGCCTGCCAAACGGCGACCAGATTTTCGACGTCGCTCATTCGCGGAACTCCGCCAAACGCTGCTGCAGGCCGAACAGCGAACCGAGGAGTGGGCACAGCAAGGCCGGTAGTAGTAGTACCCATAGCCAGCGTACTTCGCCGAACGCGCGTTCGATCGCGAGATCGAATTGCGTCTGGTTGATGTCCATGGTCTTCAGCAACGCCTTGACGAAACGCTCGAATGCCCAGTCGGACTGGCCCGGCTGCGTGCCCAGGCACAACGCTACTGCGTCCTTGTGACGCCCAGCCGCTTCGAGCGCGCGAATCTGCCGGTCGATACGCACGTAATCGAGCCAGCCTGCCAGCGTTGCCTTCGCAGCGGCATCCTCGCCATCGAACGTGATATTCGCCAGCTCATTGCCAAGCAGCCCCTGACCCTGCAAGCTTTTCAGATCCGCCGGAAGTTGCGCGACATTAGCCATATCCACGGAAAACAGCCGATGCGCCGAGTCCTTGAACAGCGCAGTCTGGCGAGCCTGTTCGTCCTTGTCCTGGGTCAGCAGATACACGCTTTCCTGCGCATTCGCAGAATATGCGACGGCCCGGGCCCGAGATAGTGCGTAGACCGAATCGAACGCGTCTTCCTTCGCTACGCGCATGCTGGACATCACGTTAGCGGCCTGGATCGAGAACATTCCGACGGCAAGGATCAACAGCAGCGTGCCCGCCGCAATCGCGGGATTGATCAGCCGTCGGAAGCTCAGATACACATAGCGTTGCGTATCAAGCAGCACGGCGAGCAACAGCAGCGAAAGTGCGATGAACGCATAGAGCCAGCGATGCGCCGTCATCCGGCCATCGGTAAACGCCGTATCGAGGTGCTCGAAGTTCACCTGGGCGAGCGCTTCGGCGGCGGGTGCAATCCGCTCCCGCATCAGATCGTCGGCCTGCCCCAGCGCCTTGAGGTTGCCGCCCGGTGCCTGCGCCAGGCCGATCAGGCGTTGATACTCGGACAGGTGATCCATGATGTCGAGGATCGGACGCCGCTCCTCATCGCCATAGGTAATGTTTTGCGCAGCGGCGACGAGATGATCGTTGGCCTGCGCCATTGATTTCCGGTATTCGGTTGCGCCCGGTCCGTCCGGACCTTCTCCCGTCAGGAAGACATTGATGATCGACGTATGCGCGTCGCTCAGCGTACTGCGGATATTCTCGGCGGCGACGATCGATGGCTCGGAGTCCTTGCCGATCGTCTGCACCACCGTTGCATAGGAGCGGTAGGCGCAGAAGCCGACCAGCGCAACCAGCAGCGAGAGCGCCGCAATGACGGCCTGCCTGATCCGCAGTTGAGCCGGCACGTTGACGCGGCTCGCCTGCTGCGAAGCGCCGCTGAAATCGGCCGGCAGATGGGTCGACGACATGATGGTTACCTCTTGGTTATTCTGGTCTTCGATACGCCTGGGTCAACGGCCTTCGACGTAGACGCGCGTCCACATCCCAAGTGTCAGTTCGTCGCCGGGCTTGACGAGCGTTTCGACGCCGGGCTCGAGCGTGTTGCGATTGAAGAGCGTGCCGTTGGAGGAGCCCAGTTCCAGCACCGAAAACGCGCCCTCAGGACTGCGCACGAACTTCAGATGACGGCGTGAAATGCCAGGGTCGTGAATCACGATCTCCGGGTGAATGCCCTTGCCTTCGTACTGGCGGCCTAGCGTGTTTTCGTCGAGGTCCAGGTGGAACACCTTCGCCGGGGTGTCCACGGGGCACGGTACATCCGGTGCAAGCTCAGTGTAGAGCGAGGCGTCCACGACAATGCGCAGCTTGAGCCGCGGTGTGGTTGTCGCGGGCAGATCGGCTGCGGATCTGGCGTCCGGGGGAGAGGCGTTTGAGACAGGTGCTGCGGATAGCACCGGAGCCTCGGCTCTGGCCGCAGACGTGGATGGGGCCGCGGCAGCAGCCGGCATCGATGCACCAAGCGAATCTGGCACAGGTTGCGTCTTCGTCGCCGCGACGTCTGCGGCGGCCTGCGGCTTCGGTTGCGTCGCGCTCGGCCCCAACCCGCCGAACGACGTGCGAGCCGCGAAATCGTAGCGGCACATTTCGCAATAGCGCGCGCCCGGACGGCGCGGCGTCATGCAGTCGGGGCAGGTTTCTCCGCCGGCCGCCGGTGCTGTATCCGGCGCGGGCGCTGCATTCACCAGCGATGCCCCCGCTTTCATCGATGCACCGCATTCCGAGCAGAACTCGGGATCGGTGGATAGGTGTCCTTTAGGACAGATGTCGCTCATGACAGGCTGATTCTCAGTTCTCAGGATTGTTTTTCGACGGGCTGCTGCGTAGTCCCGGAGCGCCGCCGTACCGTTCTCGTGCCGCCCAGTTCCAGCTCCATTTCAGCGCCCTTGTCGGCCCGCTTCAGCCGCACCGTACCCGTGCTCGCATCGACCACATCGACGACCTTCTTCAGACGCCGCGTCACCTCGTCGTTGCCCGATTGCTCGGCAATCTGCGCGGCACGACCGAGCAGCCGGGTCGCACGTTCCTCGTCGCCGTTCGCCTTGGCGTCCAGCCCTTCCTGGATCGATTCCGCCAGCTCCGACTGCCCCGTATAGTGCGCAACTTCCTTGCTGATGCGCGTGGTCAGCACGTCGTCGCTCGACCATCTCACCGCGATCGGATCGCAGCTCACTTTCGTTTCGCCGGCCGGTCCTTGAAACACTACGGATGCGCGGCACGCGAGCATTTCGTCATCGAGTGAGCCAGTGGGCAGTTCGAATGCGAGCTGATAGTCGCGCGTTTCGGCGGCCCAAGCGCCCAGCGGAATATCGAGCGTCTTGTCATCGACGCGTTTGGCGAGCGGCATCAAGTCCAGAATATCGGGGCTCATCTGCTTGACGGTCGCCACCTTGACGACCTTCGGCGACCAGATGCGCAGCGTTGCACCCGCGATGCCCTTCGACATCGAGCGGGACAGAAACGCCTGAAAATCCTGATCGAGACCGGTGGGATCGATCACAGCATCCGCAGTGCCGAGCAGCGCCGATGCGATACGGCGCAACTGCTCAGGCTTCCAGTCCGTGCCGATGCCACGGCAATCGCACTGGAACACCCCTTGGCATTGCGCAATGACCGCGGGAAGCTGGTCACTGTCGTTATGATCGTTGTCGCCGTCGGTCTGGAAGTAGACGCTCGCGATCTCCGCGCCGCTCTGCTGGACCTGCGCGAGCGCAAGCTTCAGACCGCGTGACATCGCCGTGGAGCCGCCCGCACCGAGATCCTGCACGGCGCGATGCGCGTTCGCCCGGTTCTCGGCCGTGGCGCGGCAGGCTGCAACAACAACCTTCGCCGAACCCGAGAACGACACGACGAAGAACGACGTGTCATCGTCCAGCATGTCGATACCGCGACGCGCCGCGAGCTTCGCCTGGGCCAGCTTTTCGCCGTGCATCGAGCCGGACACGTCAAGCACAAAGCCCACCACCTTGCGGCCAGAAGGCATGCCTGCCGCAGACTCGATGCTCGACGAAATGGTCAGCACGGCATCGAGCCGTGACTGACCCGCCGGAAGATAGGGGTTAAAAAATCCCTGGATAGTAAACACGGAGCCTCCGCTCTGGATCAGGTAGGGGTCGACTTGCCAACGAGCCGGTTGCCGGCTTCGAGCAGACCGTCCTTGAATTTGCTGTTGACGCTCGACAGATCCGCAATCGCCTGTTCGCGTTTTGCGACGTTGGCCGCATCGATCCGTCGGCCGAGTTCGATCGTCTCGAGCAGCTTGTCCGCCGATTGCGACAACGCCGCAATATCGGCAGCGAAATCGCCCTGACTTGTTTTCGCTTTCAGATAGGCGTCCTGAAGCTGATCGCCGGCAATGCTGCCAAGTTCACGCGTCAGATCGCGGCGGGCCTGGGTGTCTTTCGATGCCTGCATCGTGCGTTCAAGCGAAGCCACGCGAAGAATTGCGCGCTTCAGTTCCGGCAGGTCGAACAGGATGCCGTCCATCAGATTGTTCATCTCGATCAACGCCGCGGCCTGTGAGGCCCGGATTTCCGGCACCGATGTGATGGAGCGGCTATGCGCCAGATGGATGCGCACGATGCGCGTTTCAAACGCATTGACCTGTTCGGCAAAATCGCGCAGACGCGTAATTTCGATCACGTCGCGTGACGCCTCGGCGGCTGCACGCCGCTGTTCGAATTCCACGCGTGCCCGCTTGATCAGGATCTGCCCGGCAGCCATATAAAGTTCGAGGTCCTTGATATGGATAATGCTGCTGTCGACGAGCCGGTCCAGCCTGTCATTCATGGCGCGCAGTGTTTCGAGCTGCGTTTGCGCTTTCTGCTCGATGGCCGCCAGATGGTCGGTGATCTTCTTGTGGTTCTGCTGAAGCGCACGTAGCGCGGAAAACCAGCCCCCGACGATGGGCAGACGGCCGAGGTGATCCGCCACTCCGCCGCTCTCGACCTCCGCCTTGACCTTCGGCAGGTTGAGTTCCTTGATCGTGGTGGCGAGCGCAATCGTGACTTCCCCCGCGCGACCTGTTTCGCCGGTGCGGATGCCCTCGAGCAGTGCATCGAGATGCTGGCTCAGTTCGCGTTGCGCATCGGCGCCAAACGACACGAGACTGTTCGTATCGCTAAACGAAACGCTCGATACGATCTGATTGACACGCGTCGTCTGTTCGCTGTTGAGCTTGCTCAGATCCATCTGCTGCTCGGGACGAAGCTCGAATTTCAGCGCGGGAATCAGTGACGTCCCTGCCGGCGTGGGTGTTGCGTTGGCAAGATCAACTTGCTGTTCGGCCATCATTTCCTCACAAACGGTTAGGGGATCGATGCAGATTCGATACTGGGCATGATGGCGTGGAATGCTTGAATGCATTCGCGAACGTGCACGTCAAACGCAAACCTGACAAACGGAAATCAACCCGCTCACATCGTATGTCATACCGCATCATAGTTTTATGACGAATCATCGATTCCGGATGGTACGCGCTCTCTTTCTAATTGACTATCGCACAATGGAAACGATAGCAAACCGAATGATTCTGTAAATAAAAATTGCGTAAATTTTTAAGGCTGGAACCCTATGGTGTTTCTTGCGCGTGATCGAGAGATGTCGATACACTAAGCGCGCACACGATTCCCGCGCCCAAGGCCGATGCGCTTTGCATACCAACACTGTCTCTCGTGACCTGAGCGCGTTAGACCTCACCATTCGAGCGGAATAAATTGTCGAGACTTCTGCGTTCAACCTTGATTCCGCTGGTGTTCGCGTTGTGCGCAGTACATTGCCAAGCCGTTTCGGTGATCGTCGACGCTGGGCACACACCGGCGCACCCGGGGGCGACGGGACCAAGTGGGCGCGTCGAGCATTTATACAATCTTGATCTCAGTGCAGCGGTCGCGCGCGATCTTCAGGCTGATGGTTATAGCGTCACCCGCACGGGCACGGATGCCCGCGAGATCGCGCTTGCGGACCGACCTAACGCCAGGCCTAACGCAAACTTCTTCGTTTCGATTCATCACGACTCACTGCCACAGGCATGGATCGATGCGGGACGGCGCCGAGAATTCAAGGGCTACTCGATCTTCGTTTCCGAACGCAATCCGCACTATCAGGAGAGCCTCGTTTGTGCGAGAGCGATCGGAGAGAAACTGATCGCGGCGGGCGAAACGCCCTCGCTGTATCACGCGACGCCGATCAAGGGCGAAAACCGTCCGCTGATAGACCGGCGGCTCGGCATTCATCGCTTCGACGATCTGGTCGTGCTGAAGACTGCGCCGATGCCTGCGGTGCTTGTCGAAGCAGGCGTTATTGCGAATCCGGACGAAGAGCCGCGTTTGCAGAATCCGGAGACGATCGAAAAGATTGCGGGGGCGATTTCGGGTGGCATTGTGGCGTGCCAGCGATGAGACGAGGACGACGCAGTCAGGCCGAAAGGTATTTCACCAGAAACTCCTTCAGACTCTTTGCGGCGAAAGGTCCCTGCTGCTTTCCATTCACTGGACTTATCAATACCATTGGCGATTCATCGTCGGCATCTCTCTGTGCCGTATCGATAGAAAGGAAAGCATCGCCATCCTGAAAATCGAGTGCTACGTATTGCTCTGGTAGCCCATACTTTTCGCGAGCGAGCTTTGTGAATGCGACGACGTCACCGGCAGACCCCACTTCCCTGGGCGTAAGTCCGGCAAACGTTCGACCGTCGATTTCGAGAGCACCATACTCGGCCATGTAGGCCTTGTACGATGGAGGAAATTCGACACCAAGCATCTGCTCAGCCTGATGAATCTTCTCGGGCGATACAGGTCCCGCAACTTCGATTTCTGCTCCTGCGGCAATGTTTTGCTCAATCAATTCATGAATATCTAGCTGCATCGTGAATTCCTCGCTCTCTCTTTCCAGTATTGCTTACGGAACCGGTCGTATCCCCGGGCGGCCGCGGGATCGTTTCGGAAACTGTTTCCATCTTCAATTAGGCCATGAAGTTGTCTGTAATACTTTTGATGTGTAGACGCGGACAGTTCGACCATGGGGCCGGGTTCATCACCAAGGACGTGATGGAGATTAACCTGGTTGCCGTCTGGTCCGAACGGGGCGTAGCCAGCCCCCATCAAATCCTGGTTGGTTGCGCCGTTGTTAATCATACCCTTCAACTTATCAAAGCTTGGCGAGTTAAGTGCCGTTTGATTGATGCTCATTTCACTCACCGGTGTGGTCGTGTCAATCAACGAGTCGTCTTGATAGACCTTGCGACCAAGAACGTCGCTAGGGATACGGGCCAGGCCGAGAGGGTCTATCCAGCCAACCGCGTTAGGTGCGTACTGATAGAAGTTCACCCCGCCTCTCAGCCCGACCGGATCCTTATTGATGAAGCGTCCGACGTCCGGGTCGTAGAAGCGGAAAGTGTTGTAGTGAAGCCCAGTTTCCCGGTCAAGATACTGTCCCTGGAAGCGCAGGTTCTGCGGTCGCGGGGCATACGCCGACGGCGTCACCTGACGCTCGCCCTGCGCTACCATCGTTCGAGCCGGCGCACGCTGGATCCACTCCTCCTGTACCGCGTTCCCCCAGACCTTGTATCGAGCCTGCCAGACTAGTTCCCCGCCTGCGTCAGTCAGCTCCTCCGGTATGCCTGACACATCGTTGTGAAAATAATAGACCGTATCGTGTTTTGTTCCATCATTCGCAGCCGGCGCATGATGATCGATCCGAGCGAGCGGCACATAGCTGCCATCTTCATACAGATACGTCAGCGCCTCTTCACCCTGCCGGTCGTGATACGTCTCCTGAATGAGCCGCATCCCGTCCCACAGAAAATCCGTGCTCGCGTACCCGCCGTTCAGTTTTCGAACACGCCGCCCAAGTGCATCGTATTCGAAATGCGTCGTCGCGATACCGATCCGGTCCTTCGTCACTACCGTCTTCAACTGGTGCCAGTCGTCGTACTCGAACGTCTGCTCCTTCGTCGGACCACGCCCACTCAGCTTGCGCGACAGACGCCCGAAGCGGTCGTATTCGAAGCGCTTGTCCTCGAACATCCGCAGCCGGTTGTGCTCGACGTAGCCGCCCGGGTGATCCCCCGACACAAGGTTCGCCGCCGCATCCCAACGGAACACTTCCGATGGCAGCCCCGGCCCGACCGCCTGCTCAATACGCCCGGTTGGATCGTAGCGATAGCTTGTGACGCCGTGCCGCATATCCCGCTTCTGCATCACGTCGCCCACTGCATCGTATTGCCATTGCTTGCCGAGTAACGCTTCGGGCGACGCGCCGCGCAGCGCCGTGTGCTGTGCACGGCGCCCAACACTGTCATAGCCGAATTCGCTGGTCAGTCTGCCCTGAGTGCGCAGCACCTCGCGGTGCAGATCGTCGCGTTCAATATCGGTGATCGTCGTGTCATCGACGCGCACCTGGTGGACATGTCCCGAGCCGTAGTGCAGCCAGTCGATCGTGCGTTCGCCCGATATCGTCGTGTTGACCCGGTTGCCCAACTCGTCATAGCTGTGCACAAGCCATCCGGTCGGCGTGTACTCCTCGAGCAACTCGCCGCGCGGTCCGTATTTCAGGTTCACCCGATTCTTCAGCGACAACCCCCTTGCCGTGACACTGTAGAGCTCCGCCGACGCAATCCGGCCCGCCTTGTCGTACAAGTAAGCGCAGGCTTCGCGCACGGCCACCTTGCGCACGAGCCGCCCAAGCGCGTCGCGCTCGTACGTCGTCTCGAGGACGTCCTCCCGCGCAGCGACACCGAATCCGCATACATCGTAAGCGTACGAGCGTCTGGAGCCGTCCAGCCCCACCTCCTCGATGAGCTGATCGCGGCGGTCATAACGGAACCGGTAGCTTTCGCCGTTCTCGTTGGTCAGCGACGCCAGCCGGAAGGCTTCGTCGTAGCCAAACCCCACCGCCCGTCCCGCCGCATCCTTGCGCGATAAAAGCAGGCCGCGCGCGTTGATGTCGTAGCGGGTGCTGCGCTGGTTCGGATCAATGACTTCAATCAACCGCCCACCTGAGTCGTACCGGAACGTTTGACGGGCACCATCGGCCGTCACGATCGACGTGACGCGCCCCATCGGGTCGGCCTCGTAGACCGTTTCGTGGCCGGCGGCATCGATCACACGCGCAAGCATCCCCCGCGCGTCGTACACGAAGCGCGTCGTCTTGCCGGAGCAGTCTGTATAAGCGGTCAGCTGTGCACGAGCGCTCCACTCGAGATGCTTGTAGCCGCCACGTGCATCACGGATCGTGTGCACGAGTCCTCTCTCATCGCGGTGATATTCCGTCGCGAACCCGGCCGGGTCGCGCGTCATCGTCAGGTTGCCGCGTTCGTCGTAGCGGTAGATCCATCGCGCATTCGCCGGATCGATCTCCGAGACTGGCAGATCGTAAAAGCCATTCCATTCGGTTCGCTCGACGCGTCCAAGCGCATCGATTCGGGCCGTCTGGCGCCCGCGCTCATCGTATTCGAAGCGCGTCGTGTGACCGGCAGGGTCAGTCGTGCTGACCAGTTGCCGCTGAGCATTCCATTCGAACTGCCATTCGTGTCCTTCCGCGTCCTTATAATGGGTCGGCTGCCGGTCCGCGTTCCAGGTCCAGCGAGTCACGCGTCCGAGCTGATCGGTGATCGTGACTTCACGGTGTTCGGGCTCCGCATCAAATACGTATTCCTCACCATCATCGGTCCAGTGGCGCACGACCCTGGCGTCTCGTCCCGTCCCTTGCCATGCATAGAAGGATTGCAGTCCGCCCGGCAGGGTCTGCCGGACCATCAGACCATTGTCGTAAGCGAAGCGCCGCACGATCTGTCCACTGCGGTCCGTCACCGTCTCCAGTTCGCCCGCATCGGAATAGGTGTAACGCACCAGCGTTTCGGGGGGTTCACCCTCGACACCGTGGCTTAGATCGATCGATGCGAGACGCTGAGGGTGCGCCTGCGCATACGTCAACCTCAGGGTTCGACCGGCACTGTCGAGTACGCGAGCCGGCCGGCTGATATGTTCAACCGCTTCCCGCTGAACCTCGATCCAGTTGCCATTGCGATCCTCGAGCCGCCAGAGCTTCAGCGAATCACCGCTGGTGGTGTCAGCTCGTCCAAAATCGCGGTATAGCCCGTCCACCGTCTCGACGACGTAATGGCCGCCGGCCGTGCAGATCAGGTAGATGCCTTCTGGCACGCTGAAATGGCTCTCTCCGGGAGGCACCGCCGGAAATACCATGTCGCGCCCCTGTTCGTCCCAGTAGGTAATCGATTCGATGCGGCCCGTTTCGTCGCGGCCGAGCTTCAGTTCGACACTGACTGGCACGCTCCAACCCAGTCCGAACAGACCGTCGGTCCGGTCATCGTGGCTGCTGTAGAAACGACGCCAGACGATCGGTAGCGCCCCGGGCAAAACAAAATCCGTGTCGTGCGTGCCGTCCAGGATCTTGCCGCCGGTGATCACGTTGACAGGGTGACCAGCAGAGGTCCGCATCAAATGACCCAGCGCGGTGCCGACCAGCGCCGCGCCCATATTGAGTGCGAGACAAGGCAGCTTGCTCTTGAGGAAGTCGTCCCAATTCATCTTGCCGCGCCCGCACAGGGCAAGCGCGATCCCGATTGCCGCCCCCAGCCATGCCACCCATTTGCGCGCCGCGGTGATATCGCGCACCGTTTGCGTACCGCCGCCAATGAATACGTTGTCCGAACCTTCTGCAATGCTGGCGTCACACGTGGTTTTATCCCCCACGCGCGACGCGGGATGATCGTTGATATAGACGTTGCCCGAGCCCTGGGCAATCATCTGCGGCCCGGAGTGATTCTGGCATTCAATCGTGTCCATGTCGCCCGGCTTTGCTGCGCGGGCAGCCGGCAGATTATTGACGTAGACATTGAGCGAGCCGCTCGTGATCTTGCCTTTGATCTCCGGCGGAGCGATCGCGTTACCCAGCGCATGTGCCGCGTTGTCGATCTTCTCGTTCAGACCGCTTCCTTCCATGACGGCGGCCACGCCAATCCCGATCCCAATCACGAGCGGCGTTGCGAGGCCACCCGAGCCGATTTCCAGCGCGGCCAGTCCCGCCACCACGGCGCCTTCCGCCAATGTCGAAAGCGCCCACCCGATGGCCGCACCGCCCAGCAGCGAGCCACCCATGCCAAGCAGATCGCCCAGCAGCGACGTATGCTGGATCGGATCGTGATAGCGCGCGGCGGCGTACTGTTCGTCACTCACTTCGCGTCCTCCGGCGGCTCGACCAGCGTTGGCCGCGCCACGCGCGGCTCGAAACTGTCGAGCATCCGATCCGCAATCGCGCGCTGCTCTTCGCTCAACGGGGACGCGCAGGTGAGCGTCATCACCAGCACGCTGCCGTTGTCATCGGCCGGAAATACGCTCTGCAACTGATGCCTGAGCTTGCCGTCCTGCTCCTGGGTCGCCTCGATCTGGATACCAGGGCGGCCGCCCACGGTCACAGCTTCGCGCGAACGCTCGGTGAGCTTCGGTGCCTCGCGCGTCGCAAGCCCCCACTCCCGCGCGATGAACGCATCGAGATCCTCCCCATCGCGCAGGCGGCCGCGCGAGATCACGAGGTTGAAGCCGCCGGGCCCCTGGTTCAACATCAGCATATTGACCGTGCGGTCCAGCGCTGCATCGGGCAGTACGAACGTTCCTTCGTGGATCGCGTAGTACATGATGAGGAACCCTATCAATATTTATTTGTTGAGATCGATACGCTGACCGTTGACCGACACGCCGGCATCACTAAGCATAATGGTGGAGCTGCCGTGCTTCAGAAGAATGCCGTCAGGGGTGAGAACGACCGTGCTGTCGCCGACCGCAAGCGTAATGCTCTTGTCCGCGCCGTATACCTGGGTTCCTCCGCCTGCGTCGCCTGCGGGTGTGAAGACCTGAACATCGGCCGCGGTCGTGCTGCGCTTTTGCGCGATCGTTTCGGTCAGATTGCCTTTACCGATCTGCTTCGTCTCGTCTCCCGCCGCAACGGTCACAGTGCGAGATCCAGCGACCACCTGGTGCGTCTCGCTGTCTTCGATGATGGTGTTCATGTCCTTCTGGGCGTGCATGTACAGCAGCTGCGAACCGTTCACGTCACTCATCGACAGTTCGTTCGAACCCGCGCCCTTGTGCGTCTGGCTTTTGATCCCCATCGTCTGGCCAGCGGCGCCGTGGTAGGGGTTGCCCTGATCGCCGTTGTATACCCGCCCCACGATCACGGGGTTATCCGCATCACCCTGATTGAAGGCAACGAGGACTTCCTGGCCGATCCGCGGAATCGCCGCCGCGCCCCAGCCATCGCCCGCCCACGGCTGCGAGATGCGGATCCACATCGAATCCGTACCATCGAGCTTGCCGCGCCGGTCCCACAGGAAGTGCAGTTTCACGCAACTGCCGTTGGTATAAATCTGCTCGCCCTTCGGACCCACGACGATCGCCGACTGAGTGCCTTGAATCAGCGGCTTGGGCGTGATCCGTTGCGGGCGATAGGCTATCTTCTGCGGCAGCAGAGAGAAGCTGTTTCGGTACGGCGTTTTAGCAGCGTGTTGCGTGTAGTCGTTGACCGCCTGGTGACGCACACGGAGGATCACGTACTCCTGATTATTTGTCTGCACCGGGTGATTCGTCACCGTCACGTTGCCCGCGGCCGTCATACGCCATGCATAGCCACCGCCGGTATAGCGATAGGCGTTCGCCTCTTCCGCCTGCATGGCGTAGCGGGCATAGCGATTACCGTCGTCGCTATGGTCGTATAGCGACTGGTGTTCGAAGCGCTCGGTGGAATCGAGCCGCGCGTGTTTGAGCGTTTGCGGCTCGGCCTCAACCAGCATCAACGGGGACGAGGGAGTCTGATGATTGAAATCGCGGAACGTCACCTTGCCCACGCCAAAGCGCCGCCCTTCGTGCAACTGGTCGATGCCGTTGAACTCGCTCGACGTGCTATCGGCGTACTGCACCGTCGTCAGTCCATCAATTGGCTGGAACACGAGATTCGTGTCGCCAATCGCAAGCAGATGCTTGTCCTTCTGATAACGATGAGTCCAGATCAGTCCTTCCTGCTCCATCAGCCGCGCGCAGAAATTGAAATACGACTCCTGGTACATCACCACGTACTCGAGCGGATTCTGGCTCGTCTGGATATCGAAAACGAAGTCGGAGAAACCGTGTTCCTGGAAAATCCCGGAGAGGATCTCCTGCGCGGTCTCGTTCTGGAAAATGCGGCAGTCGGTCGAGCGCGTCAGAAACCAGAACCACGGCACCACCGTCATGTGATATTGCGTGACCCGGCCCGGGTTGCCCGCTCGATCGAACGAGGCGACATAGCCGTCGAAGTAGCGGAACTCGTCGGCACTATCGGATGCGACGATCCGCTCGACGGTCGATTGCCGCGCCTGTTGATCGAACTTGAGATGCACCTGCTGGCCGATCAGGTCTTCGGGCTTCAGATCCTGAGTATGGGACAGCAGATCGAGGTGGATTTCCGGCAGCTGGTTCACGTGTTCGTCCACGATCGCCGCGGTCACCAGCAGAACATCGGTTCCGAGAGGTGTGTCGAGCGTGACGTATCGGTTCTGCTGGGTCAGCGGCGCGGCACCCGCGGTGCCGGTATTGTTGATCGTGTCAGCCACCGCCGAGGGCGGCTTGTTCATCAGCGAGAAACCCGTCTGCGCAAGCTGCGCCGCCCGCTGCACGGTGTCGACATGGCCCGCGAGGCCAGCAAGCGGCCCTAGCTGATTGGCGACGCCGGAAGTCATTGATCCGGCAAGGCCTCCTAGCGCGCTCATCGAACCTGACGGGCTGCCACCTGAACCGTTTGAAATAAGACTGTCTGGAGCGAAGCTCATATCCGTTCCTTTCTTGTTTTCTCAGGCTTTTCCCCCACCGCCGGTTGACCCGAGGCCCTGCTACCGCACGATAATTTCTCACACCCTGAAACGTTACAGACGAACATTTGCATTTCGTGACAACTGATCGTTTTCTCGTACTTCGCGCAAAGACCTCGCTATCCCGATCTATTCAAAATGCATATTGAAGATTTCGATGCGCAGCGATTCTGGGTACACGAGTTTCGTCATCCTAAAGGTTTCGGTTCACGCGCTCCAGCGGACGGCACTCGCCCCATTGCCACGATTTATTTTCCGTGAAACACTTCAACTCATCTGCCGAGTCGGACTCATGTCCGGTATATCAGACAGCCGTGGGCAGACTGCCAGTATCAAATGCCGATGAAGCGTCGAGCGGATGTCGGTTATTACTTTGGAGACAAACAATGAGCAATGTTGGGAATCTCGAGGTACCTCGTTCGCAGGCGCGACGCGTCTGGCTTAGAAGCGTAAGTGCGCTGGCGGCCGCTTCCGCGATCGGCTCGATCGCGGCGACTCGTCCGGCACAGGCCGCGAGCAAAAGTGCCACAGCCACCGCCGATAGCGGCAAGCCGTTGTTTGCGTACGTCGGTACTTACACGCCCAATGGCCTCGGTATCCATCGCTTCCAGGTGGACCGGAGTAGCGGCAAGCTCGAGGCACTCGAGCCCCTGCGTGGCGTCGAGAATCCAAGCAGTCTCCTTGTCGACCCGCAACAACGCTTCCTGTTCGCTGTTAGCGAGGTGAAGAACTTCAACGGCACGACCGACGGCTCGGTCAGCGCCTATGCGATCGAAAGCGGCACGGGCACGTTGAAACTGATCAACACGGTCGACTCGCACGGCGCCGGTCCGGTCTATCTGAGCTTGCATCCAGACGGCCGCTTTTTGATGGCCGCGAACTACAACAGCGGCAGCGTCGCGGTCTTTCCGGTTTCGAACGACGGCACGCTGGGCGAGGCGTGCTCTGTTCAGCAGCCGAAGGCGCCAGCCGGTGCGCAGCATGCGGCGGAAGGTGTGCCTGGCAGCTTTGCCATCAGCGATCACGACGGCCCGCACGCGCATACGATTGTGCCTTCGCCGGATGGTCGATTCGCGATCTCAACCGATCTTGGTGTCGATCGAACGTATATCTGGAAGTTCGACGAAGCGACCGGCGCGCTGTCACCGAACGATCCGCCGTTCGTCGCCGCGTCGGCAGGCGCCGGGCCACGGCACCTCGCGTTTCATCCCAATGGCCGCTATCTTTATGAGGTCACAGAGGAAGCGTCGACGCTGGTCTGCTATGCCTACGACAGTGCGCATGGAACGTTGACGCAGTTACAGTCGGTCTCGACGCTGCCGGACGCGTATCAGGGCACGAGCTTCGCGTCGGAACTTGTGTTTTCACATGATGGCCGGTTCATCTATGTGGCGAACCGGCTGCACGACACGATCGTGCAGTTCAGCGTCGCCGGAAACGGACATCTGCAGCGCGTCGGGGAATTGCCTACCGGTGGGGACTATCCGCGTGTGATCAAATTCGATCCGTCGGGGCGTTTCATGTATTCGCTGAATCAGCGCAGTGACCATATCGCGATCTTTTCGGTCGACAAGGCCAGTGGGAAGCTGCGGTTTACCGGGACGTATGTTGCGGTTGGGAGCCCGTCCGATATCGCCTTTGCAAGTGCATAGCGTTGCGGATTGGATCCCTGCTCGTTTAGCCCGCGACTTCGCCTTCCGGTCGTCGTCGCGTTATGAACCGGGTCCGATGTGGGATATCAAGCCGCGAAACCTTGCGGCTCTGACGTTGATAGCCACCAGTCGGTTCCCACAAACCACGCCGACGAATCAGCGGGCGTCTTCAATCTTAGCGACCTGACTGCCGCCATATCACCCGATTCGAAGGCGGCAACCAGAGACTCTCCGGTCGCATCATCGCGCGCCCCAATACACTCGATGAACATCGCACCGCAGATGAACTTTGCCGCGTATGAGTTGGCGGCCACGCGCGTCACGAGCAGCATGCCGCCGAGACCGCGGTTAGGTGTCAATGGGAAGATGAGACGGCCACCCACGTTGAGCGATTCGAGCCAGCTGTTCAATGGATGCGTCGCACCGGCGCTGACGTAAATCAGATCCGATAGCGGCAACACCGCTTGCGTTCCGCTTTCCTTGACGACCCGAACCTGCGCCAGGTGTGCAAGGTTCGAAGCTGCTTTCGCACTGAGTTCCGGGTCGATCTCATACGCGGCCACGCTCCCGGCGTGACCGGTGAGGTACGCGAGCAACGCTGTGTAGTAGCCAGTTCCCGAGCCGATATGGGTGATGGTCTCGCCCGGCGAGATGGCCGCTGCGTCCAGACAACGTGCGTGGAGACTCGGTTCCCCGTTGTTGAGGCCCCGCTCGGTCTTGAGCCCGATCACAATGTCCTGGTAGAGAACGGCCGGGTCCGACGTTTCGGTCGAGACGTAACCCGACAGCGTCAATACATTCCACGGTCCAGGGCCCAGATGCCTCTCTCTTTCAATCGCAGCAAATGCCTCGCAAATTCTTGCGTCTTTGCACCCAGCCTTGGCTGTTACGTATCGCGCATAGAAGTCGCGAAGCGCTGCGATGTTTGTCATTGGACGGCTCTCCAGGCAGGGACCGCCATATCGTATCGCGGTATGGTCTGGCGGTCACGAAACACTTGCCAGTCTCAACGCTGCAGTACCGGTAAGCTTGCGTGCCCGCTTCCGCGCGTATAAAACGCCTTTGCCCAACTACAGATCAAAGCCAAGTTGCGCCTTGCCTCGCGGCGTCAGGTCGTCAGCCGTGGCGCGTCCGGTGAAATCAACCTCGAAATGGTCCGCGGGGAAATCTGGCGGACTTTCTCCCTTCATGAAGCTCGGCAACTGGCGCTTAAGGTACGCATCGTTTTTGGCGCATGCGGGCGCCGAGGGGATGTACATCACATTGCTATAGCCCGTGCCTTTATGCTCGTCTTCGACCGCATGGATGACGTCGCTATGCCAGAACACGGTATCGCCCGCTTCCATTTTAGGAATCGACGACAGCGCCTCGAACAATGGCGCGTGAAATTCCGGCTTGATCGACAGCGCCCTCCCGGGCATGGCACCGCACAGGTCGTCCTCCGCGATATCGTCCTGAAGCGCCCGCAACAGGATGTACGCCATTGCGTTGGCGATGGGTACGAGTTGCAACGTGCCATCGCCCGGACCCTGCGGCGTCAACGCAGTCCAGCCCTGAAACGTACGAAACATCGAACAAACGGCGGGCGAAGCGATCTCTTGCACATCGGGCCGGAACGCCGCGTCGAACGGATCGTAGTCGCGCCAGCTCCCGTCAAACACGTGGCGGTAGACCTTGCGAAAATTGCTTTCGATCCAACGTTCGACCGAGCCGCCATCGCAATGCGCCGACAAGCCAAGCGACGCGGAGCCTGGCGGCCTGCGACGCAGACGGTCGGCGTAGACGGGCACGCGCTCCGGATCGAAGTGCACACGGCCTTCGCTCTCGTTGCGCCACAGCCGGTTCAGGAACACGCGCGCCGCAGTCAACGAATCCGACTGCCGGGCGAGTACCTGCGGCTTCGACCAGTACACGCCATAGATCTGCGGCTTGCTGGAAGCGAGCTGTCCGAAGTATTTGTCCTCCGCGCGGTTTTCCAGGCGCTTGTCGAGATGATTGCGCTCGACATACTGGGCAATCTCCTGGTCCCAGCCTTGCACCAGCGCACGGGGGAACACGTTGCGAATCACACACGCGCCGCGTGCCTTGACGATCGCGATCTGGTCGGCGGTGACGCGTTGTTCGGTAATGTCGGAAAACTGAATCTCGGGGATAACGTCCTCTCCCCGATCGCGCCGCCCGGCGATTCGTTTCGCCTCGGCACCGATCGCTTCTTCGACCTCGGCGAACACCTCGCCATAGTTCGGCAACGCCGCGCGCAATTCTCTTTTTGCTTGTCGAATTGCACCTGGCAAATCTTCGATTTTCAACGCCATGACTGTCTCCGTACGGATCTGGTATGTCGAGAGCATATGACGGGGATGCGCGCCATGGTGATACTATTCAGGCAATTCATTTGCGTTTTCGGCCATGAAACCAGCCTATGAGCACGTCGAGTTCGGCGAGGACTGTTCACTGCGGGTTTACCATCGGCGTCTGCCGCGTATTCCATTCGAGTGGCATCATCATCCGGAGTACGAACTCACGCTGACGATGAACAGTCACGGCAAGCGCTACATCGGCGACTCCGTTAGCGATTATGAGGCTGAGGATCTCGTCCTCGTGCCGCCGGATCTTCCGCACACCTGGTCGTCGAACCGTTCGATCGACGCCTCTTCGCCTCAAGTCGCTATTGTCATCTGGTTCGACGGGGATTGGGCACGGCGCATGGCCGATTGTTGCCGCGAATATGAACCGCTACGCAAGCTGTTGCGCAGAGCCGCGTGTGGGCTGGCCTTCGATCCACCTGCTGGAAAAGCGATGCGTGAGCGCCTCGCACAATTGCTGTCGAGCGAGGCGCGCGAGCGCCTTGGCGCCGCCCTCGATATCTTGTGCACGCTCGCCGACGCGCCGGGACAGCCGCTTGCCTCACCGAGTGCTTTCAATCAGGCGAACGCCGGCCCGTCTGGCCACGAGCCCGAACGGATTAACCGGGTTCTTTCGGTAATCGACGCGCGGTTTGCCGAACCGCTGCGACTCTCGGAACTCTGTGAGGCCGCTAACCTGTCGGAACGCACGCTTACGCGTTACTTCGTTCAACATATCGGTGAGAGCGTCGGACGGTATATCGCCCGGGTTCGTATCGGGCACGCGTGCCGGATGCTGGTTGACACTTCACTCCCCGTTGCTGTCATCGCCGCCCGTTCGGGCTTCGCGAACGTCGCCAACTTCAATCGGCAGTTCAGGGCTGCAAAACAAACGACGCCAGCCGAGTATCGACGGCGGTTCTCGGCCGCGGGCTCTGCGGATAAAGATGCGGCGACTCGCTTGACCGAACGGTCTCCTTCGCTTCAAAGGAAGCGCAAATCAAACGCGGCGCGCAACGACAAAGAGACTGTTTAGCAGTACTTCACCTGGTGCCGGCGATCACTAGCGCGAGATTCTTTGATCAGGGCGAGCGAAACAAGCTCGCCATGCTTATAGCATCGACTTTCCCTGGTCGAGAATCTTGTCGCAGATCTGCTTGGTGAGCTGCTGCTTGACGCCATCGCCACCCAGGCTCAGCTTCTGGCCGTTACCTGTGTCCAGAATGCCGTTGGCGCCGTCGGTGTAGCCGCCATTGGAACTCGACGCGCCGCCTGGCAGCTTGCTCATCAGCGAATCTTTTACCGACGACGCGCTGCTGCCGCCCAGATAGTTATTCTTGATGCAGAACTGCAGCACGCCTGCGACATTGCTGCTGTTGCCGGATGTCACCGAACCGCCCGACAGCGCGCTACCAAGATCGCCGAGGCCTCCAGACGACGAGCCGCCGGTCAAACCACCCAGACTCGGCGACGAACCGTTGTTCCCTTGATTTAGCAGGTTGCCGAGTTGGGCGTGAACTGTGGACATTGGGATCGTCACGCCGATGAGCGCTGCCGCAACTACAACGTGATGCGTGCGTACTTTCATGGTTCCTCCAGAAGGTTTTATTTCCCGGCGTCAGCATCGCCGATGCTCCTTTAAGAATGCTATGTCGGTTTGGAAATTTCGGGAAGTTTTTCAGGGCAGCTATCGACTTTTGTGGACGCGCTCCACTCCCTCAACCAACCCTCCCGATCTCATCCAGTTCACGTCCTTGTCATCCAGCACTGTTCGAATACCCCGACACCAATGAGGGGCGGCCACGATGGCACGCGCGTTGCCATGACCAACAAGGCCCAAACGCTCAATGCCGACGTGCTGGTGGGTTAGCCGTTCACGTTCGCATCGTTAAAGATCGGCCAGTACACGACGTATGCCGGAGTGCAGCGTCTCCAACGAGATTTTCGCAAACCACGTACACTCTTTCGCGGCCGCGGTGGCGCATCGATCCAGGTCGGGCAGCACGTGCTGCCCTACTTTCGACGTCACCGTGCGGGATCTCCTTCTTACGAAACTTAAAGCATGGGAAACAATCAGCTTTCCAGCATCACTCTTCAAGGCAGCCGGATCGTCATAGCCGGCGGGACATCAGGAATTGGCTTTGCCGTGGCCGAAGCTGCGGCGAAGTCCGGAGCTGAGGTCATCATCGCATCGAGCAAGCCGGAACGCGTTGCGGCTGCACTGGAGCGACTACCTCAAGGCACACGTGGCGAGCCGCTCGACTTTTCCGATGAGGCTCAAGTAAGGGCGTTTTTTGCGCGCGTCGGCGCATTCGACCATCTCGTCTACACTGCCGGCGAGACACTGCTCCTGCAAAACCTTGCTGAGCTCAGCATTGAAGCCGCGCAGCGAGCTTTTGAAGTACGTTACTGGGGCGCACTCAAAGCGGTCAAGTATGGGGCTCCCCTCATTCGAGCGGGCGGCTCTATTACGTTGACAAGCGGAGTGGCGTCGTCGCGTCCGCTGCCTGCCTGGACCATCCCGTCGAGCATCCTGGGTGCGATCGAATCGCTGACCCGTACCCTGGCCGTCGAGCTTGCACCGCTGCGTGTCAACGCCGTGGCGCCCGGTGTCTTGCGTACGGCGTTGTGGGACAACATGAGCGAAGCCGATCGCGAAGGTCTGTATGACTATATCGCCGAAAAGATGCCGGTACGAAGGGTCGGAGAAGCAAGCGACGTTGCCCAAACGTATCTTTATCTGATGCAACAGGGCTTTAGCACGGGACAGGTCGTCGTTGTCGATGGTGGCCACGTGCTGGTTTAACGGTTGGGGCGAACGCTTCGACGATCTCGGGCGGCGGACTCGTCCAGGCCGCCCGTTAAGGCATCTCCCGTAGCACGTCCGGTTGCTGCACATTCAAATCCCCCCGAACCCTATCTGGTTCCCCGCGACGTCGCCCTCGACGTCGCCGAAGATATGCCACGTCCGATCTAGAACGCACTTCCAGAAAATGCATTTCTGAAAGAGTGGAATGCTCGAGAAATGTTGTTTAGCGACCCTTCATGTATTTCTTTTAATCCATGGAATAATCTGGATCGAGTTTCGTTGCGGCCCTTCGTAACTTGCTCCCACTCCATAGGAACCGCCCAGCAAAGCTGGCTCGGCGCCGAAACCGTCGACTCCGCGATGCGCTTCCGGTTGAATCACATCAACCAACGTCCGTGCGAATTGCTTGTACGCGACAAACAAACGTCGACAAAAAATTATTGTGACTTGGTAAGGTCACGCAACTCATTTACGTGAAGCCTTCCAGCAAGACGCGGCAGGTGTGAGGCCGCCGGCACGCGCCGTTGGATAGCCGTTGCGATGTCCTCGAAATCCGAGGCTAATCGTCGATACGACAATGACTACGATTAGTAGTCCGATTCAGATAGGACTTTCAAAGTCAAACTTATTGTGTCCGAAGCGCCGCATGTGTAGATGGCTCGTTGGCACACGCGCAGCGCAGGCAGGGATTCGGCGTATCCACGCCGTGGATCGCGAGGAGGAATCCATAAGACTTCTCCTCGCCAAACAATGTAGGCCATCACTGACAACTATGAGGGGTGAGATGAAACAACGGGCAATGGCGTTAGCCATTCGAAGAATCGTCTGGGCTGAGCTCGCACTGACGACCGCAATCGCCGCTCCAGCGTTTGCGCAAAGCCAGCCGGCAGCCACGGCAACGCCGGCCGCCACCGCGGCGGCTTCAGGCACGGCGGCGGCTGCCGCTCCCGCAGCGGCATCGGGCACGGCAGCAACGGCGACCAGCAAGAACGTCAAGCAATTACAGACGTTTCAGGTCACGGGCTCGCTGATCCGCCAGGCGGACAAAGTGGGCTTCCAGCAGGTTCAGGTGATCACCACGAAAGACATTCAGAACTCGGGGGAAAAGAGTGTCTCCGACTACGTACGCTCCATTTCCGCGAACTCGGCCAACAGTTGGGGAGAGTCCACGTCTGACAGCTTTGCTGCCGGCGGCGCCGGTATCGCACTGCGCGGCCTGAGCGAAAAATACACGCTGGTGCTCGTCGACGGTCAACGTGTTGCGCCGTTTGCATTCGCCGTCAACGGCACCGATCAGTTCTTCGACCTGAACACGCTTCCCATAGACGCAATCGACCGCATCGAAGTGGTGAAGACGGGCGCCGTGTCGCAGTACGGTTCCGACGCGATCGGCGGCGTGGTCAACATCATCACCAAACACGATTTCCAGGGCCTGCAGCTCGACGGAAGCTATGGTGGCGCGACACAAGGCGGCGGAGGCACGACCAAGTTCGGCATTCTTGGCGGCTTCGGCAATCTGACCTCCGACGGCTATAACATCACGGCGACCGCGAGCTACTACAAGTCGAACGGTTATACGCTGGCCGATCGCGACACGACAGAGAATCAGGACTTCAGCAACCAGATGTTTGGCGGCTCGGTCCAGCAACCGTCGTACTTCCTGAATCCCACTACCGGTGTTGCGACGCCGTTCGGCTGCGCTGGCGGCAAGATTGCGCCCGCTTCCTCCAGCATCATTGCGTCGCAAACCGGCGCGATCAATAGCGGCAATGTGTGCCTGAGGAATACGGCTGAAGACACGTCGATCGAGCCGATGACGGAGCGTTTCAGCGCCAAGGTTCACGGCGACTTCAAGATCAACGATACAACGACCGCGTACGCCGATCTGTGGGAAAGCAACAATACGACGACGACGAACGACGGCCCCGTTGTCCTTGGCAACAGCCTGCAGTTCAACCCGGTCACCAAGACCGTGACTCCGTTCACGGCAGTGGTACCGGCCAACAATCCGTTCAACACGACCGGCGTGGCTCAGGAACTGTTTGGCACCCTGCCGGGTACGTTCGGTTCGACCACGGATGCAAACTACTGGCGTGCGGCAACCGGCGTGAAAGGAAGCTTCACGACCGGCCAGGAAGACTGGGACTGGAATGCCGGGTACACGCATTCGATGAGCACAGTGAGCAACACGCTCGGAAACTATGTCAATCCGATCGCGTTGACCTCCGCATTGAACAACGGCACGCTTAATTTCGTGAATCCGTCGGCTACGCCTGGCGCCGTGAACAGCATCCTGACGACGGCGAACAACCTGGGCATTTCCAAGCTCGACGCGCTCGACGCAACGCTCGCGACACCGAACCTGTTCCATCTGCCGACCGGTGACGTCGGCCTGGGTCTGGGTGCGCAGTTCCTGCACGAAAGCGAACTGATCGAGGAAGGCGCCAACTACCTGAACGGCACCACGCTGGGACCGAACCTCCAGACGGTGGACGGTGAGCGCAACGTGGCCGCGGTGTACTACCAGGTCGACGTTCCGCTGATCAACAAGATGCTGACGTTCAGCCAGTCGGGCCGCTATGACCACTACAGCGACTTCGGCGGCGCGTTCTCGCCGCGTTTCGCCCTGCGCTTCCAGCCGATCCAGCAGTTCACTACGTACGCCTCGTACAACCGCGGCTTCCGCGCACCGGAGTTCCTCGAAAACACGAATTCGTCGAACATCGGCATCCAGCCGATCGGGCCGAATGGGCAGGACGAAAACGTCATCACCAAGGGCAATCCGAACCTGCAGCCAGAACGTACGAAGAACTACAACATCGGCTTCGAACTGTCGCCCACACGCACGACCGACATCGGCTTCGACTGGTACAAGATTCACGTCGACAAGGCGATCGGCACGCAGCTCGATCCAAGCGGCACGGTCCTGAACGCGGACGGTTCGATTGCGTTCGAGACCAACGAATACGAGAACCTCGGTTCGTTCGATACGGACGGCTTTGAAATGACGTTCGCGCAATCGCTGCCCACCTCGATTGGTACGTTCAAGCTATCGGGCGATTGGGGTTATGTGTGGCACTTCAAGATGAGCGGCATCGGTGGCCTCGCTTCGACGGTCGACGGCGCGGGTAACGACCTGACGCTTGCGCAGCCGTTCGGCGGTTCGTTCCCGCGCTGGAAGGGCAACACGGATCTCTCGTGGAATTTCCACCAGTGGAATGCAGATCTCGCATGGCAGTACACCGGTCCGTACTCCAACGCGCTGGGTCTGAACTTCTCGACCGCGTCGTATAGCGTGTTCAACCTTAACGTGGCGTACACAGGCTTCAAGCACTGGACGGTCTACGGCGGCATGAACAACATCTTCAACCGTGCGCCCCCGTTCGATCCGGAGTGGCTGAGCCAGATCGACCAGACCGGCTACGACCAGTCGCTCTATACATATATGGGCCGTTTCCTGCAGATCGGCGCGACCTACAAGTTTTAACGCGCATCGAATGTTTGAGTAGCCTTTCAAGGCCGTTCCGGTTTTCGGATTCCCCTCCCTTGTCACCGGAGCGGCCTGTTTTTTTATTATTGATGACCGTCCAGGCAGGATCCACCGCAACTCTGCACGAAAGCCGCAGCTCGAAAGCGCAGCTAACGGCAATACTCTCGCGAGCATGGGAGCTCGACGAGGTCTAGCGAGTCCTTCCAGTATTCTTGCGGATTCATCCGGTCATTCTCGCTCGGCCGCCCCGCCGATTGATGCTCGATCATCTCGCAGTTCCCAATCAGATCGGAGAGCATATCCACCAGTAGCTCCCTGTTGGTCTCATCGAATGTCGATAACGCCAGGTCGGCGACATCGCGGAGGATCATGGGCAGTCGACTGGCCAGAGAAGACCCAGCATCCGTCAACTGCAACTCGGTAACCCGGCGATCCGAGCCGGAGCGAATGCGCACCACCAGGCCCCGCTCCTCCAGCAAGGTGAGAAGTCGTGATGTTCTCGCCATCTCGGTGCCGCTGCTCTGCGCAAGCGTTTTCAACGACGCCGATTCGCCCGTCGAAATGAGAAACAAAAGAGTCGCCTGAACATTCGTAATGCCCAATTGTTTAAGCAGCTGCTTGTCCATCAGATTCGCTAACCTGAGTCGCGCGAGTCGTAGCAGGTGGCCAATATTTCTGGTCATCATGGCGACGTTAGGCTTCGCTGTGTCCTCCTGAGCGGATACCGCGCCAGACCCGCTTTCGTTTTCGACGTTCACTCACCCTCTCCTGCGCTCGACCACGGTAAATTCCCAACGGACACGCAAGTGCCGAACCGCCTCGCAATGATGAGGTGAGGTGTTAGCCTTCCTTGACCGGACGACCCAGCGTTGTCCACCTTGGCCCAGATTCCTTTGTGGGCCTCGTGGTAAACGGAGCGGCCACCGGCGCTATTCCCACCATATTTCGCAGTACTGTATTGCTCGGATATCTTCGCTTCGCTGCCGCACGAGGTGAGGTGGGTAGAAGTAGCGCCAGACATTACGCAAGCCTTTCGCCATTGACGTCCTTGATCGGCCGTTTTCTTGGCCATGAGGCATGGCAGGCGAGCGGAGATGGCGGGAGGCGTAGCGCTGATCGGAGCAGGTAGCGCGATACTTGCCGAGCACCTGCAAATATTCGGCTAAGCACGGTTGCCGGGCACAGAATGGAATCGGCGGTGTTCGGCGGCTGTATGGAAGCCACTGACGCAGAGCGCGCCAGTCAAAAACTTCTTTGGTGCCGGGGACCGGACTCGAACCGGCAAGCTGTTAAGCGGCGGATTTTCGTCACACCACGTCTTTCGACGCCGACGATACCGGGCGGCATCCTCGTTCGTGCGCTGGACTATGCCTTCACCATCGCGGCTGAACTGTGCGGCAAAACCGCCAGCCCTCGCCGCCTAAGGCGCCCCCCGTCTAGTCTCTACACCTTCCGCACCCTCGCACTCATGCGACGGCGGGCTTGGCTCGGCGTTGCCTCGGTTGCGCGCGCAGCGCAAAACCAGGGGGTTCACCGAATTTGAGGGGTTCTGCACCGGCCGTTTCCGGTCGGGCACTCAATAATTTAAGTCCGCTATGTTTACCAATTTCATCACCCCGGCAGGGCGGACGCGATTCTACCATTGGGTCGCCGCCGCACCAAACCCGCGCCTTCCCGTGCCTCTCGAGTCATCGGCGAGTCACAAAGCTTGCCGATAATCCGCTCGACGAAAACGTTTACAACCCGAGCCAAAACCATAGCGATGACCCCTACCATCAAGGATGTCGCGGCACACGCAGGCTTCTCGATTGCCACGGTCTCGCGCGCCATCAACGCGCCGCACACCGTGAATCCCGTCACGCTCGACAAGGTGCGCCAGTCGATCGACGCGCTCAATTTTCGCCCCAGCCCGCTAGGCCGCCAGCTGCGCGGCGAGCGCACCCGCCTGATTGGCGTCATCCTCCCCACGATCGCTAATCCGGTGTTCGCGGAGTGCCTGCAGGGCATTGACGACCTGGCCAGCGCTCAGGGTTACCGGCTGATGCTGATGACCACCCAGTACGACGCCGAGCGCGAGCGCCACGCCATCGAGACGCTGCGCGAACACCGCGTCGAAGGCCTGGCTCTGACCGTCGCGGACGCCGATACCCACCCGCTGCTCGACGACCTCGATCGCGCCGGCCTCCTCTACGTGCTGATGCACAACGATACGGTACGCCGTCCGTCGGTGTCGGTCGACAACCGGCTGGCCGCCTACGACGGCGTGCGCATGCTGATCGCCCACGGCCATCGCCGCATCCTCATGCTGGCAGGCACGCTCGCCGCCTCGGATCGTGCGCGCCTGCGCCACCTGGGCTACGCGCAAGCCATGCAGCAGGCCGGGCTGACGCCGGCCCCGGCGCTTGAAATCGATTTCAACGCTGAAGAGCTCGCTCCCTCCGTGCTGGCCCATCTGACCAGCGGTCCGAACCGTCCGACCGCCCTCTTCTGCAGCAACGACCTGCTGGCGATGGTCGTCATCCGCGGTCTGCGCCGCGCGCGCCTGCAGATCCCGCACGATATGTCGATCCTCGGTTTCGACGGGCTTTCCATGGGCGAGTTGCTGCAGCCGCCGCTCGCCACCGTCTGCGCGCCGAACCGTGAAATCGGCTGCTCCGCCTGGCGCCGGCTGATGGCACGCATCGACGGCACCTACAGCGACACGTCCATATCGCTCACGCTGCCCCACGCGTTGCGCGAAGGCGCCACGATCGCCGCGATCTCGAACACCAGCGAAACCTCGCGCGCGCGCTCGATACAACCGCTGGCGTAACGCACCCGTATCATTGATTTACCAGCACTGCGCATAGAAACAACACGCAGCACAGGCGCCTCACAGGCCCCGCTGCTGAAGCACGATTTAACCAACTTCTCGCTACCTTCCTTCCAAGGAGACCCGCTGTGACTCGCCGTTCCTCCTGTTTTGGTGCCGTCCTGCGTCAGTTGACCGGCAAGCTGACGCGCACCACCGCCACCGCCGTGCTAACCGCCTCTGCCCTGCTCGCCTCGGCCGCGACTATCCTCGCCGCACCCGCCGCGGCCTATGCCGACGAAACCGCGATCTGCTACAACTGCCCGCCCGAATGGGCCGACTGGGCGAGCCAGATCAAGGCGATCCAGGCCAGGACGGGCATTCGCGTGCCGTTCGACAACAAGAACTCCGGCCAGTCCATCGCCCAGTTGATGGCCGAAGAAAAGAGCCCAGTGGCGGACGTCGTCTACCTCGGCGTGTCGTCGGCCTTCCAGGCAAAAGACAAAGGCGTGATCCAGCCATACAAGCCGGCTCACTGGGACGACATCCCCACCAACATGAAGGATCCGCAAGGCTACTGGTTCGCGATCCACTCGGGCACGCTGGGCTTTTTCGTCAACAAGGATGCGCTCGAAGGCAAGCCTGTGCCGCGTTCGTGGGCCGACCTGCTCAAGCCCGAGTACAAAGGCATGATCGGCTACCTCGATCCGTCGAGCGCGTTTGTGGGCTATGCCGGCGCGGTAGCGGTGAACCAGGCGCTCGGCGGCAGCTTCGACAACTTCCAGCCGGGTCTGGACTGGTTCAGCAAGCTCAAGGCCAACGCGCCGATCGTGCCGAAGCAGACCGCCTATGCGCGTGTGCTCTCCGGCGAAATTCCGATCCTGCTCGATTACGACTTCGACGCCTACCGTGCAAAATACAAGGATCAGGCCAATGTCGAATTCGTGATTCCGAAGGAAGGCACGATCTCGGTGCCGTATGTGATGAGCCTCGTGAAGGGCGCGCCGCATGAAGCCAACGGCAAGAAGGTGCTGGATTTCGTGCTCTCCGACGAAGGCCAGAAGCTGTGGGCCAATGCCTACCTTCGTCCGGTCCGCGCCAATGCGATGAGCCCGGAAGCTGCCGCCAAATTCCTGCCGTCAAGCGAATACGCCCGCGCCAAAGCGGTCGATTTCGGCAAGATGGCGGAGAAGCAGCAAAGCTTCGGCGAACAGTATCTTCAGGTGATGCATTGAACGACGTCACGTTTCCGCTGCGCTGGCGCATTGCGTTGATCGCGCCGGCGCTCGCGGTTTTCATTGCGTTCTGGCTGCTGCCGATGGGCGCGCTCGCGCAGTTGAGCGGCAACGGCCACGCCTTCGATACGTACCGCGCGATGCTGACCAACGCGCGCTACATGACGAGCCTCGGCGCGACCGTGCTGCTCTCGGCGGCGGTCACGGCGGCGACGTTGGTGCTGTCCGTGATCTCGGGCCTGTTGCTGGCGCGGCGCGAGTTCCCAGGCAAACGCACACTGCTCGCACTACTGACCTTTCCGCTGGCGTTCCCTGGCGTAGTGGTCGGCTTCATGGTGATCATGCTGGCGGGACGTCAGGGGTTGATCGGCGCGCTGTCGCTGAAGCTGACTGGCGACCGCTGGGTCTTCGCGTATTCGATGAGCGGCCTCTTTCTCGGCTACCTGTACTTCTCGATTCCGCGCGTGATCGTGACGGTGATGGCGTCGGCGACCAAGCTCGATGCCTCGCTCGAAGAAGCCGCACGTTCGCTTGGCGCGTCGCCGTGGCAGATCATGCGCGACATCGTGCTGCCCGCGCTCTCACCGGGACTGATCGCGGCAGGCGCGGTGTGCTTCGCCACCGCGATGGGCGCGTTCGGCACGGCCTTTACGCTCGCCACCGATATCGACGTCCTGCCGATGACCATCTATACCGAGTTCACGCTGAACGCGAACATGGTAACGGCCGCAGGGCTGTCGATTGTGCTCGGCCTCGTGACGTGGCTCGTGCTGGCGTTGGCACGTAGTGCCACCGGCTCGGCTGTCGCAGCGAGTGCATAGCGCAGGTGCCTACGTGACGATGTGTCCACGCCAGCCGCATTGAACAAGTACCCCTTAGCTCTGCTATCAATCCGTATGAAGATACACCGATGAACTCCGTAACCGACACCGCCAGACCACCATCCGCGCCACCGTCTGCGCCGTCGACCCGGCGCCGCACGCAGCCGCGCCTGTCGTCGCGCACGCTGCTCTCAGCCGGCCAGTGGCTCGTAACGCTGCTGCTGTGCGCGTTTCTGATCGTGCCGGTCGTGATGTCGATCATGGCCGGCCTCACCGTCAATTACTTCAAGGGTGTGTCGAGCGGCCTAACACTGCGCTGGCTGATCGAAGTGTGGACGCAGTATCACGCATCGGTGTTTCTGTCGCTCGAAGTCGCGGCGGCGACGCTCGTCATCACGCTGCTCACCGGCGTGCCGGCGGGCTACGTGCTGGCGCGCAGCAAGACGCGGCTCTCGCGCATCATCGAAGAATTTCTGGTGCTGCCCATCGCTCTGCCCGGTCTCGCGTCCGCACTCGCACTGCTGGTGGTGTACGGCGGCATCACAGTGTTCCGCATGAGCGTCTGGTTCATCGTCGTCGGTCACGTCGTGTTCACGCTGCCGTTCATGGTGCGCGCGGTTGCCGCCGTCGCTGCGAGTGCCGATTTGCGGACACTGGAGGAAGGCGCCGCGAGCCTCGGCGCGAGTTTCACTCAGCGCTTCCTGACCATCGTATTGCCGAACGTACGACCGGGAATCGTCGCCGGCGCGCTGGCGGTGGTGACGCTCTCGATCGGCGAATTCAACCTCACGTGGATGCTGCACACCCCCGACACGAAGACACTGCCAGTGGGCCTCGCCGATACCTACGCGTCGCTGCGCATCGAGATCGGCAGCGCCTACACGATCCTGTTCTTCATCATGACGATGCCGCTGCTGGTCGCCATGCAATGGCTCGGCGTCGACGCCACTGGCCAGCGCAGCAGCAAGCCGAAACGCCTTAAGGCAGCTTCGCCACGTTCAACCCGCACCATCGACACGCCATGAAACTCGCTCCCGTTCCCATCACGCTGACGCAATGTGCCAAGACGTTTCGCGGCACGCGTGTGCTCGAACCGCTGGACCTGAAGATCGGCGCCGGCGAAACCCTGGTGCTGCTCGGGCCGTCCGGTTGCGGCAAAACCACGACGTTGCGCATGATCGCCGGTCTGGAGACGCCTGACGCCGGCGGCCAGATTGCCTTTGGCGACGAAGACGTCACCGCGCTGCCGATCGAGAAGCGCCAGGTCGGCATGGTGTTCCAGAGCTACGCGCTGTTTCCGAACCTCACCGTGCGCGGCAACATCGGCTATGGGCTGAAGATCAAACGCGTGGCAGCAAACATCGCGCGTCAACGCGTGGATGAACTGCTCGCGATGATGCGGCTCACTGCCCACGCCGACAAACCGATCGATCAGCTCTCCGGCGGCCAGCGTCAGCGCGTCGCGCTCGCCCGTGCGCTGGCGATGCAGCCGCGCGTGCTGCTGCTCGACGAGCCGCTCACTGCGCTCGACGCCCGCCTGCGCGACGCCTTGCGCGGCGAGATGAATACGCTGCTGCGCGAACTCGGCATCACCACCGTGTATGTGACACACGATCAGGCCGAAGCGATGGAACTGGGCGACCGGATCGTCGTGATGAGCGCCGGCCGCATCGAGCAGATCGGCACGCCGCGCGATATCTACTACCGTCCGGCGAATCGCGCGGTGGCGCAGTTCGTCGGCACGATCAACCGCCTCGCCGGCGAGCGGCGTGAAGGCATGCTGAGCACCACAGGCGGCGCGGTGCCGCTGCCATTGCGCAGCACGCCTGGCTCGGCGGCAGCCGGAGAGAACGAGCTGTTTTTCCGGCCCGAAGACGCCTACCTGGCCGATCCGGCCAGCGCGCATCTGCGCGGCACCGTCGAAAGCGCGGCCTTTCTCGGCGAGCGCACACGTCTGACGATTGGCGGCGCAGCGCCCGATGCCCTGATCGTCGACGTGGCGGGCCGTGTCGAACTCGCGCGCGGCACGCCGGTCGGCATTTCGATCGCCCCGGAAGCGCTGATTGCGCTATCTTGAACAAAGCGAACCTACGAGGACATTCCCATGTTGCTAGCCCAGATCAGCGACCTGCATATCAAACGGCCCGGCGCGCTCGCTTACCGCCGCGTCGATACCGGCGCCGCGCTCGCCCGTTGCGTTGCGGCGCTCAATGCACTCGAGCCGCGTCCCGATGTCGTCGTCATGACTGGCGATCTCGTCGACCAGGGTGACCCGGAGCAATACGAACATCTGAAGAAACTGCTCGCGCCACTCGAGATTCCGTACTACCTGCTGGTCGGCAATCACGACGACCGTGCAGCCCTGCGCGACGCCTTCAGCGACCGTCCCGAGTTAAGCGCGGGCGGCGACTTCGTGCAGTACGCGGTTGATATCGGCCCGCTGCGCCTGCTGGCGCTCGATTCCATCGTGCCCGGCGAAAGCGGCGGCGATCTGTGCGAGGCGCGTCTCGAATGGCTCGCCGGTCAACTGGAGGCTGCGCAAGGCAAACCGGTGATCGTCGCCTTGCATCATCCGCCGTTCGACTGCGGCATTGGTCATATGGATGAGATCCGGCTCGAGCCGCAGGCGGCGCAGAAGCTGGCGACGCTGATTGCGCGCTATCCGAATGTCGAACGGGTGATCTGCGGGCATGTGCATCGCCCGATGTTCGTGCGCTTCGGCGGCACGATCGCCTCAGCGGTGCCGGCGCCTGCGCATCAGGTGGCGCTGGATCTGCGTGAGGAGGCGCCGTCCGCGTTCATGCTGGAGCCAGCCGCCTTTGCCCTGCACCACTACGACGCGGCCACGGGACTGGTGACGCACCACGCGTATGTGGATCGCTCAGAGGGGCCGTATCCGTTCTACGAGCCCGAAGGTGCGTTGATCGACTAGGCGCCATGCGGTTTGACATACCAGTAGTCGATCACCCAATCCACGTCGCGATAGGACTTCGGCAAGGTCGCCGGCCAGCCGAACGTCCTCTTGTAGGCGATGCGCGCGTTCGGCGCATAGAATTCCGGCACCACATAATATGAATTGATCAGCACGCGGTCGAGCGCGCGGGTGGCCGCCTGCAGATCGTCGAGTGTCTGCGCGGACAACGCGCTCTGAATCAGCGCGTCGACGACCTTGGAGCGCACGCCCACGGTGTTTTCCGATCCTTCCTCCGCGGCCGCCGCACTGCTGAAGCGACGCAGCAGCTCGACGCCTGGAACGCTGACTGGCAGATAGCCGCCAGTGGTCATGTCGAAGTCGAAGCTGTCCAGCCGCTGCTGGTACAGCGCGCTATCCACCTCGCGCCATTGAGTCTGGATGCCCAGCGTATTCAACGCCTGCATGTAGGGCAGCAGTAGACGGTCCATGCCGGGTTCGTCGTCGAGTACCTCGATCGTCATGGCGGTGCCGTTGGCGTCGCGTAACGCGCCGTCGCGGTAGTGCCAGCCGGCCTCGCCCAGCAGGTCGCGCGCCTCACGCAGATTGGCCCGCAGCGAGCTGGGCGGCAGCGTCGACGGCTGCTTCAGCATCGGCCCGAACACGGCCGGCGGCAAACTGGCGCGATACGGCTCGAGCAACGCCAGCTCCTTCGGACCGGGCATGCCCGTGGCGCCGAACGAATCCGGGTCAAAGTAACTGGTCGAGCGCCGGTACTGGTCGTAGAACATCATCCGGTTCATCCACTCGTAATCAAACGCGAGTGTCAGCGCCCGACGCACTCTCACGTCCTGAAACATCGGCCGCCGCACATTGATCAGGATGCCTTGCATATACGCAGGTCCGTTGGGAAACGTGCCTTGCTTCAGTTCGCCAGTGCGAAACTTCTCTCCCACATAGCGGCGCGCCCAGATGGTGGCGCTGCCTTCGACGTTGACGTCGATGCTGCCGGCCTTGAAGGCTTCGAGCGGACCGAAGTTGTCGAGAAAGAGCTGGAACGTCACGCGTTCGAAACGGAACATGCCGCGCCGCGACGGCAGATTCGCGGCCCAATAAGCGGGATTGCGCCGGTAGACGATCGTCTTGTCGTTGATACGGCGCTCGATCAGATAGGGGCCGCTCGCGATCGGCGGCACGTTGGCGGTCTGTTCGAAAGTCACGTGTGTGCCATCGGGTCGCATGCCCCACTTCGGCGAAAACACCGGCAGGTCACCTGCGATCAACGGCGCGTCCCGTTCAGGACGGGTGAAATCGAAGCGGATCGTCGACGGGTCGAGCACGGTCGCGCTTTTGATCACCGCAAACTGGGAATTGAACAGCGGCGAAGCTTGTGGACTTGTTAGTATATCGAATGAATATTTGACGTCGGCTGCGGTGATGCGATCACCATTGGAAAAGCGCGCCGCGGGATTGATATGGAAAGTCGCCGAAGTAAAGTCCGGTTGTACTTCGACGTCGTCCGCAATCAGCGGATATTCCGATGCCACTTCGTCCCAGCTGCGCTGCATCAGCGTATCGAACATCAGCTCGCGAATGTCCGGAGCGGGCGCCCCGCGCAACAGGAACGGATTGAGCGAATCGTAGCTCTGCAGCTCGTTGTAGTTGCCGAACTTCAGCGTGCCGTCAGCGGGCGCATCGGGGTTGGCGTAGTCGAAGTGGCTGAAATTGGCCGGGTAGCGCGGCTCGCCAAACTGGGCGATCGACGGAGCGGCGTGAACGGGCAGCGTGACCAGGGCCGTTGCCGCCAACGCGGCCAGTATCGCCGGCGTGCTGCGCGGTACGGCTCGCCACGCCTGAAACAACCGGGGGAACCACGCACGACGACGTGCTACCGCGGCGTCAGGATGCTTCGGGATGGCATGTGGCAACTTCAACGGCACGGGCTTCATCAACGGTCCACGTAGAACGGTGGACGCTATTGTACGAGAGGGCCGTCTGGAAAATATTAGCTTCGCGGATGCGCCTCAACCCCGGAGGTCAGCGCGCGATAAAGGTGTTGCGTACCCGCCGGCTTCGCCTGACGTACGGAATCCCGAGCGCCGCTGCTACAACGGCGATTTCGAAGCCGTCGAACGGAATCGCGACGTCGATCGCAATCGCGTGGGTCATGTGGTCGCCCACCAGGTACGCGATGGTGCGCATCACGACGATGGCAAGAAGCCATGCCTGCAGATGCACGGGAAAGCGCACCGAGCGCCGCCACGCAAGCAAAAGCAGCCAGCCCATACCGGCCACGATGAACACGCCGGTCGCCACGTCCATGCCGACCATTGCGATCACGGCGCGATACCAGCCGTGCGTTTCCGGCCGCACAAAAACCGCGAGCAATTCCCACTCGAGCATCATCTTGAGCGGATCGTGCAACTCCACGATCGTGGCGGCCGTCATGGCCACGAGTCCGAGCATCGCCAGCAGCAGCCAGCCGCCGAAGCCCTTCGGTTCAAGTCCTGCAAATCGCTGCGTTTTCATAGCCTGCTGCGTCGAAGATTGCTGATCGCCCCATCGCGAGGCCGGGGGATTGTACGGACCGAAAGCGAACGGGCATCTCATTTTCATGGGATCAGCACGATCCGCCTCGCTCCGGTATGATCGGCGGGCTTGAGGAGCGTCTATCCTGACGCTCCGTCGAAGGCCCCCGCCCATGTCCACGACCGATTCCGCCTCGCCCGCCGCCACTGAACGCTCGCTGCGTGGCCTGCTGCTTCTGCTTGCCGTCATCGCCGGCGTCTCCGTCGCGAATATCTATTACAACCAGCCGCTGCTCGACAGCTTGCGCGAGTCGTTTCCGCATAGCGCGTCCTGGGTCGGCGTGGTGCCGGCCGCCACCCAGCTCGGCTACGCAGCCGGCATGCTGCTGCTTGCGCCGCTCGGCGACCGCTTCGACCGGCGTCTGCTGATCCTGCTGCAGATCGCCGGCCTGTGCGTCGCGCTGGTGGTCGCCACCACGGCGCCGACTCTCGTGGTATTGATCGGCGCCAGCCTTGCGATCGGCGTGCTCTCCACCATCGCGCAGCAGGCCGTGCCGTTCGCCGCCGAACTCGCGCCGCCCTCCGGGCGTGGTCAGGCGGTCGGCACGGTGATGAGCGGGCTGCTGCTGGGGATCCTGCTGGCGCGGACCGCCGCCGGCCTCGTGGCCGAATATTTCGGCTGGCGCGCAGTCTTCGGCGTTTCCGTGGTGGCGCTGCTGGTGCTGGCCGTGGTGATCCTGCTGCGTCTGCCGAAGAGCCAGCCGACTTCAGCGCTGCCCTACGGCAAACTGATGGTGTCGATGTGGCATCTGATCGTCGAACACCCGGGTCTGCGCGAGGCTTCGCTTACCGGCGCATTCATGTTCGCGGCGTTCAGCATTTTCTGGTCGGTGCTGGCGCTGCTGCTGGCAGGCGCGCCGTTCCATCTCGGGCCGCAGGCTGCGGGCCTGTTCGGCATTGTCGGCGCAGCCGGGGCCATGGCCGCGCCGCTGGCGGGCAAGTTCGCCGACCGACGCGGACCGCGCACGATCATCACGCTGTCGATCGGACTCGTCGCCGTATCGTTCGTCGTGTTCGGCTTGTCCAGCACGAGCATCGCCGGGCTGGTGGTCGGCGTGATCATTCTCGATGTGGGCGTGCAGGCTGCGCAGATCTCCAACCAGTCGCGCATTTACGCGCTCTCACCCGACGCGCGCAGCCGCGTGAATACGGTCTACATGGTGGCGTACTTCATCGGCGGCGCGGCGGGCTCGGCGGTCGGTGCCGCGGTCTGGCCGGTGTTCGGATGGGTGGGCGTGAGCATCGCCGGAGTGGTGTTCGCCGGGCTCGCGGCGTGGAATCATCTGCGCCAGCCGCAGCGCCCGGTTGCGGACGCTTGATACGGGCTCGAACGAGCTTGACGCGCACTACCGTCAGCCATCCCTGCGGGTCTGCGCATAGTCGTGCAGCGCATCGATCACCCGGTCGAACTCGAACGACTTGTCGAAGAAGTGGCGCACGCCGTATTGCAGGCAGCGCTCGCGGTAGGCCGGCAACGCATGATTGGTCAGAACCGCCGCAAAGGTGCGATCGATCAAACCCTCGCGCTGCAGATACGCCAGCACCGGCACACCCGAACCGTGCTTCAGTTGCAGGTCGATGATGACCGCGTCGAAGGATTCGCCGGTCAACAGCGCGATGGCCTCGTCCGCGGTGTCGGCGAAGGCCGCGACATGCAGCATCCCCGACGCGTCGATAGCCTCGACGATGCTGCGGCGGATCAATGCCGAATCCTCGATCAGCAGCACCCGCAAGGGCGGCTGGCCGGCGCTGTCAGGAGAGATCGAATCGCTGCTCATTGCCTTGCTCCGCGCGATGTCCGCGCATGGCTCCTTGCGTGACGCTACTCATTGACTACTCGATCAAGCCGTTCTTGATCGCGTAGTAGGTCAGATCCGCATTGTTGGTCAGGCGCATTTTCTCCAGTACCCGCGCCCGGTAAGTGCTCACGGTCTTCACCGATAAATGCAGTTCTTCTGCGATGTCAGTCGGAATCTGCCCGGCGGCAAGCTTGCAGAAGATCTGGAATTCGCGCTCGGACAGCCCTTCGTGTGGACGGCCGGCGGCCGGCTTGTCGAGATTGTCCGCCAGTGTATCGGCCACAGCCTCCGACAGATAGCGGTGCCCGCGTGCCACCGCGCGAATTGCCCGCACGATTTCGTCGGGCTCGCAGTCCTTGTTCAGATACCCATTCGCGCCGGCCCGCAGCAGATTGATAGCGTATTGGCTCTCCGGATAGCCGGAGAGGATCAGCACGCCCTGCTTCGGGCGCACCTGTTTGATGACCCGCAAGGTGTCGATACCGTTTTTGTCCGGCATGGCGATATCGAGCAGCACCACGTCGAAGGCCTGCTCGCGCACAAGGGTGATAGTTTCGTCGCCGGTCGCGGCTTCCGCGGCCACGCACATATCCGGCTCGTCGGCGACGAACTGTCTGAAACCGCCCCGGACGATGGCGTGATCGTCGGCTATCAACACTCGAATCATTGGCTTCCCGTCTGTGCAGCGAAGATCGATCCCAAGCGGACATTGTAATGACGTCTCGCCTCGACGTGAGGCGAAACGTCCCTGCCGTGCCCGGTCGAGCGCGCTGCTACGCTCATTTGCACGCGCTTGCTACTCTCACTCGCGGCCTTCGAGCAGGTCCGCCATGTCGTCGGCGTGCTCCTCTTCGACCGCCAGCACTTCCTCGAAGATGCGCCGGGTGGTCACGTCGCTATCGCCAAGGTAACGAACGATCTCGCGATACGTATCGATCGCGATGCGCTCGGCGATCAGGTTCTCGCGAATCATCTCGGTCAGGTTCTTGCCCTCCTGATACTCCGAATGCGAGCGGCTCTTCAGGCTGTCCGGAGCGAAGTCCGGCTCGCCGCCGAGCTGCACGATACGTTCCGCGAAACGGTCGGCGTGTCCCTGTTCCTCGGCGGCGTGCTGGGCAAATTCGGCGGCGACCGCCTCCGAGTTGATGCCCTTGGCCATGAAATGATGGCGCTTATAGCGCAGCACGCAGACGATTTCCGTCGCGAGCGAATCGTTCAACAGCTTGAGCACCACCTCGCGGTCGGCGCCGTAACTTTGCGTGACGGCACCATCGGACATGTGCTTGCGAGCGTCCTCGCGAATTTTCTGCAGGTCCATCACGAACGGACCGTGGCTCTGGGTGGGTGCGCTGGATGACTTCGACATTGAGCTTCTCCTTTAACCGGTATTGGGGGAACTGCACATCACGCACGAACCGCGCCTGATGTGCCAGTGGCCGGAGCTCGGTAACGTCTACGTTCGGAACACGCCAAGCAGCAGTGTCACGACGAACACGACCAGGAAAATGTAGAACAGGATCTTGGCGATTTCGGCGGCGCCTGCCGCGATGCCGGTAAACCCGAAGACCGCGGCAATGATCGCGATGATAAAAAATACGACTGCGTAGTGAAGCATGGCGGTTCTCCCTTCCTGAGTTAAGTGTTGTTGGTCGATGAGGCGCCGGGCTGTGCGACATCCGTGTGCCCGGCTAGATGCCCCGCCGCTAATCAACTATTTTTTTGGTGACCACAAAACCAAGTACGAGGAACACCACGCAGAGAATCAGGAACACTACGAACAGGAACTTCGCAATTGCGGCAGCGCCTGCTGCAATGCCGGTAAAGCCGAACAGACCGGCAATGATGGCGATCACAGCGAAGATCAAGGCCCATTTCAGCATGATGGATTTCTCCCGTAACAAGGATTGGACTAGTAGAACCATCGTAATGACCGCTTTGGCGTACCGCATTCCGGCTCACGCCGTTTTTCGTGTGAGAATCCGCCGACATTGCATTACAGGTGCTTTACGATGACGCGGCATGAGCCGTGCATGTGCGTGAAGCCGCCCCGCGTGCGCGGCGCCCGCTACACTAAGAAGGTCATCAAGGAACCGAGGCGTGAAGAACGTGCAAAACCCGCTGGATAGCTCGGTGCAAACCCCAATGCGAAATCCGGCGCAAACGCCGCTCGCGGCGACGCGGCTCAACGCGTGGATGCGCAACCGGAGCTGGGCGATTGCGATGACGGTGGCGATCGTCATCACGGTGGGCGGCCTCGTGATTCTCGAGACCGCCCGCGAACGCATCGCGGCCGAGTACGAGAGCGCCCTCGAAGCACGCGACGTCACCGTGCAACTGAGCACGCTCCAAAGCCAGCTGGCGCAACTGAGCGCCTATCAAAGCAGCTTTCTTCTGACGAAGCAGACGGCCAACGTACAGGCCTATTGCTCGACCGCGGGCCGGGTGCGTCAGATCGCGCAACAACTGAGCGTCTACTATCACCGCCGCGAGGCGGGCAGCGCGGAGCTGGCGAGCTTCACACAGATCGCATCGTTAATCGACGCGCGCATCGGCGCGGGCGCCGCTGCGTTGCAGCAAGCCGAGCCGCAACCGCTCGCGCTCTCGGCCTGCGGTACCGCCAGCGGCGCGGCGCCGGCCGATGCGGGCCTCGTCGACAACACCCTGTCGCTGCTGCGCGATAACGAAGCGAGCCGCGCGCAGCATGCGCTCGATGCGAGCCGGGCCGATCAGCGCGTGTCGACGCTGGTGGCGGCCGGGTTATCGGCATTGAATATCGTGCTGTTCATCCTGCTGTTTCGCAATCTCGGCATCCAGATCGATCGCCAGGCGCGCGTGCAGCGGCAACTGATCACGCAGCAGGAAGAGCTCGACCAGCTGGTCACCGAGCGCACCCGCCAGCTCGAAGCGCTGGGGTGGCACTTGCAGGCCGTCAGCGAAAACGAAAAAACCCAGCTTGCGCGCGAACTGCACGACGAGCTGGGCGCCATTCTCACTGCGAGCAAGATGGACGTGGCCTGGGCCAACCGCAAACTGAAGGACAGCGAACCAGCGATCTCCGAAAAACTCACGCGCGCGCTCGCCAACCTCGATCAGGGCATTGCGCTCAAACGCCGCATCATCGAAGACATGCGCCCGACCGTGCTGACCAATTTCGGCCTGGTGACCGCGTTGCGCACGCTTGCCGACGAGTCGGCGCAGCGCAACAACTGGGTGCTGGAACTGAATCTGCCCCAAGACGACATCCAGCTCGACGAGCAGACCGAAATCGCGCTGTTCCGCGTCGCGCAGGAGTCCCTCACGAATGCGGCGAAGTACGCGCGCGCCTCGCGAGTATCGATTGGGCTCGAGATCGCGGACGGTCAGGTCGCGCTGTCCATCGCCGATAACGGTGTGGGCATCACGCCCGCCGACCTGAAGCGCACTCACACGCATGGCCTGCTCGGCATGCGCCAGCGCGTGGCGGCGCACGGCGGCCGCTTCGATATCCGCCGCGGCGTGCCGAACGGCACCGATATTCACGTGGTGATGCCTTGCGTCAGCACGACCGCGTCGGCGCTCGACGCTCCGTCTGCTTCGATGTAGCCGCGCAGGTGGTACTGCGCGGATGCACAGGCGCCTGTAGGACAGCGCCGACGCAAACAACGGATCGCGCCTACAACAAAATCGCGGCGTGACCGACATCGCCGCGACGCCCCATTTTTTAAGATGCAATCAGACCAGATCGGCTGGCGCGATGCCCGGTTGGTCGACAGGGAGCGCGCGCCGCTCATCAGGCGCGTCAATCGATGCATTCTTCAGAAGGGGAAAACTCATGACTCGACTCATCGCCATCGCTTTGCTTCTGATTACCGGCACTGCGGCCCTCGCCGGCTGCAACACCGTGGCTGGCGCCGGCCAGGATATCTCCAGCGGCGGCCACGCCATCACGAACAGCGCGGAAGAAGCCAAGTAACGCGGCTTGCTGGCGCCGTGGCGGCGTCAGCGAGATCGCTTTCGATGTGATCTGCAAGTTGAGCCCGATGCGTTTGCGCGTCGGGCTTTTTTACGTGCTGCGGGGTGGCAAGGACACGCCATCGCATGCCAATCGCGCCGCACACGATGTTGGCCGACACATAGCAACGCGGCGACCCACCATTGGTGGATCGCCGCCCTGCTCCTCCCTGCCATGCCGAACTACGTCGGTCTTATAGTTGCCTGTTAATCGCTAATGGACTCGCTTTTGAGCGCCTGTTGAGGGCCGCTTGACCGCTTATTGGCCCGTCAGCGTGTTGGCCAATTCAATCGCCGGCGTGCCGGTGTTACCGCCCTGTGCAACCAGCAAGTGAATCTGGCCCGGCAGCAACTGGCTCAACGTGCCGGCGATCGGCACCGTGGTGACCAGCCAGTCCGCGTTGTTAGCAAGACTAAACGACGCCGACTGGAAAATCGCCGTCTTGCTGCCTGCTACCGTGGCGATCGCGATATAGGTGCCACCCGACAGATACAGCGAGTCCTGACCGCTAGCCGGTACGGCATTGCTGAACGAAACACCCGCCATCGTCGGACTGACAGTGTTGATGTTGGTCCCGGCCGGCACGATATAGAGGTCGAGATTGGTCGCGTTCGCCGAGGCATTGAACGCCCGCACGCGTGCGTCGTTCGACAGCAGGCCCTTGTCGAACGGATCGTCGATCAGGCCGATACCGGGGCTCGTGAGGCCCGGCAAGGCGATCACGGTGTATTCATGACCGTTGGCCACGTCCGGGAAACTGCCGCTGGCAAGCGCCGTCTTGGTGCCCGTGGCGGCATACGCGACCGTGGTCGCGCCCGTGCCGATGTTGGTGAAGTTCGTCACACCCAGGTAGGCGACATTGGTTTGTCCACCTGGCGCCGAGCCGTTGACGAGGAAGTCATAGGGCGAACTGCCGGGCACGGCATTTTCGAAGTGGATTTCCGGATCGGTGATCCCCAGCGTTTTCGCGGCGTCGCTGCCGCTGCCACCGCAAGCTGTCAGGACGGCCGCAACGCCAATCATGGCCGCCATGGTTCGGATTAGCTTCATATGTGCACCTGTATCGATGTCGGGTCTCGACCCATTAGTTGTACGAACGCCGTACCCGCCGGATGGCGCGTTCGTTTTCAGGCGAACGGCCCCGATGAGCTGTCTCAGCGACGCTCTCTCTTATCCCTGTTGCGCATCGGTTCAGTGTGACGCGCGTGATATGGACGCTCGCATTCAGCAATCGATGTGCCGCATGCACCAGACTGGATCAGATACCGTCGGTACAGGCCTGGTGGCCAACGAGTTCGCAGGATTAGAATTTTTCCTCGGAAGGTTCGGCCGATCGGCGGTGTATTGTTCGGGCGCACCCCACTTTTACAAGGTCCGTTGCATGCCTTACCGATTCTTGCTCGCCGAACTCGACCTCGGCTTCACGACTCTGCGCAACCGGGTCGTCATGGGTTCGATGCATACGGGCATGGAAGACCGCTTCTGGAACTACCCGAAACTCGCCGCGTATTTCCGCGAGCGCGCCAGAGGCGGCGCCGGTCTGATCATCACGGGTGGCATCTCGCCGAACCGGCAAGGCTGGCTGCTGCCGTTCGGCGGCACGCTAAACTCAGTGTTCGACCTGCGCAATCACCGCCTCGTGACCGAGGCCGTGCATGCCGAAGGCGGCAAGATCGCGCTCCAGATCCTGCATGCGGGACGCTATGGGTATCAACCGTTCGTGGTGTCCGCTTCGGCGCTGAAGTCGCCGATTTCGAAGTTCAAGCCGCGCGCACTGACGCTGGCCGGCGTGGCGAAGACCGTGCGCGACTATGCACGCTGCGCGCGGCTCGCCCAGCGCGCCGGTTACGACGGCGTCGAGATCATGGGCAGCGAGGGATATCTGCTCAACCAGTTCCTCTGCCCGCGCACCAACCAGCGTACCGACCGTTACGGCGGCAGTCTCGAGAACCGCATGCGGCTTGCGCGCGAGATCGTCGAAGCAGTCAGGGCCGCGTGCGGCGAGCGCTTTATCGTGGTGTACCGGTTGTCGCTGATCGATCTCGTCGAAGGCGGCAATACGTGGGAAGAGACCGTGCAGGTCGCGCAGGCTCTGGAAGCGGCCGGCGTCACGATGTTCAATACCGGGATCGGCTGGCACGAGGCGCGTGTGCCGACCATCGTCACCTCGGTGCCGCGAGCGGCCTTTGCGCCGCTCAGCGCGCGCCTGAAGGCAGCAGTCAAAGTACCGGTGATCGTCTCGAACCGCATCAATACACCGGACGTCGCCGAAGATCTGCTCGCTCAGGGCGCGGGCGATCTGGTGTCGCTCGCGCGGCCGCTGCTCGCCGACCCGGACTTCGTCATAAAGACCGCCGAGGGGCGCACGCACGAGATCAACACCTGCATCGCGTGCAACCAGGCCTGTCTCGATCACACGTTCCAGAACCGGCGCGCCACCTGTCTCGTCAATCCGCGCGCGGGACGCGAAACTGAACTGGTGTACCGGCCGCTCGCCAGTCAGGAGACGCCGCGGACGATTGCCGTGGTGGGTGCCGGGCCGGCCGGGCTATCGGCAGCAACGGTGGCCGCCTCGCGTGGCCACCGTGTGACGCTGTTCGATGCGAGCACAACCATCGGCGGACAGTTCAATCTCGCGATGCGTGTGCCGGGCAAGGAAGAATTCAGTGAGACGATCCGCTATTTTCAGAGCCAGTTGCAGCGGTATAGCGTCGACGTGCGGCTCGCCACTCGCGTCGATGACGCGCTGCTCGGCGCGGGCGGCTACCACGACGTGATCCTCGCCACAGGCATCGCTCCGCGCCGTCCGGCGATTCCCGGCATCGACGGGCCAAACGTCTTGACCTACGTCGAGGTGCTGCGCGGCGCACCCGTAGGCCGCAGCGTCGCGGTAATCGGCGCCGGTGGGATTGGCTTCGACGTCAGCGAGTTCCTGCTGCATCATCCCGGCGAGCCGCTGCCGCAGCCGCGCGACGCGTGGCTCGAAGAATGGGGCGTCGATCTGGCCGTGCGCGAGCGCGGCGGTCTGAAAGCGCCGCTGCCTGCGCAACCGGTACGCGACATCTGGCTGTTGCAGCGCAAAGCCGGCAAGCTCGGTGCGGGGCTCGGCAAGACCTCGGGCTGGGTGCACCGGGCCACGCTAATGCGCAACGGTGTGCGGATGCTCGACGGCGTGTCGTATCTGGAGATCAGCGAACGCGGGTTGAAGATCGCTCGCGAAGGCACCGAGCAGTGGCTCGAGGTCGAGACGATCGTGATCTGCGCGGGGCAGGAATCCTTGCGCGATCTGCAGCCGGCCACGCCGCCTGCGGACGGCCCGCGGTATCACGTGATCGGCGGCGCGGCGCTGGCCAGCGAACTCGATGCCAAGCGGGCAATCCGCGAAGGGGCGGAGCTGGCGGCGCGTTTATAGTCAGGCAACGCGGGGGCGCGTTGCGGGCCTCTGCCCCTCACGCCAGACCACGGCGCCGGTAATCGAACCAGAACGACAGACCGACACTCGCCAGGATCACCACCGTCGCAATCACCGTTGCGCCGGTCACCGGTTCGCCGAGCAGCAGCGCGCCAAGCGCGACCGCCACCACCGGGTTCACGTACATGCAACTGCTGGCGATGATCGGACTGGTATGCCGGATCAGATAGCCGTACGCGACATACGCAGCCATGGTGCCGACCAGCATCAGGTAGAAGAACGCCAGCAGCGGCAGGATGTGCAGTTCGGCCATGCGCTCGCCGGACAGCCACGCGACGATCGTCGACATCGCGCCACCCAGGCCGATCTGCAACGCGGTAGACATAAACAGGTCCGACGGCAGTTTCAGCCGTCCAGCCAGATGCGCGCCGCCTGCCCAGAAGAGCGCGCCACACAGAATTGCGAGACTCCCGCCGGCCGAACCCGACGCTCCACCGCCCTGGCTCAGGATCGCAATCCCCACGAGTCCGAGGCCCACGGCAAACCATTCGCCCCGCCCGATCTTGCGTCCCGCCACAGCGGCGATGACGGTAGCGAACAGCGGCACGGTAGCGACCATGACCGCGGCAGTGCCGGTGCCGACCGTGCGCATGCCGAAAGCCAGCATCCCGCTCGAGAGACCCACCAGCATCGTACCGACCAGCCCGGCGTTGCGAATCTCAGCGGCGTTTGGCCAGACCGGGTCACGACGCGCGGCGAAGACGAACAGGCCGATGCCCGCAAACAGGTTGCGCAGGCCGGACAGAAGGAGCGGCGGGAATGATCCGAGCGCCACGTGCACGGCCAGATACGTGGAGCCCCACACGAGGTAGACGACGCTCAGCGCGAGCGCAATCCGGCCAGCATGAGACTGAGGCAGGCGAAAGGCAAAACGGAGGGGAAAACGGCCAGGAGGTTGCAGCGACATGCGTTCAATCCATCCATGTCGTTCGAGGCGTTGCGCCCCCGCTGGGGACGCTGGGTCCAGATGGCGGGCGCCGCATCGTGGATGCGGCCTGGCAGGCAAGGCTCAAAGACATGGTGGTAGAACGGGCAGAAGTACTTGGGGACGGCAACGGCGGACAACCGCGGCACGCACCGCAGCATTATGCAGGAACGCGGTTGGGCGTCCATGAAAGAATCGTAAATTCTGTATCCGGAAAGCGGCTGGGCATCCGTGCGAGCGACTGCCTGCCGAACAGACGCCGCGACGGCTAGAGCATGCGAGGTTTCAAGTCTCCGAAAATCAGGTGCGAGGTTCAGATCGAGGGTTACTCATGGCGAAGGCGTCGACCTCAATCGATCGCCGGCGGCCTCACTGACAGGCGGCCAGTTCCGTCACCTGCAACACCTCGCCGGTGGATGCGTTTTCGACGAAGGCCACGACGCCGAACCTGTCCGGCTGCGCGTGCTGGTCGGCGGCATCGGTGGCATCGAGTGCGATCTCGCGGCGAATCTGCGCGCTGCCGCCCGCAAGCGGCACCGGACCGATCCATTGCCGCACGACGCGTTCGTGATGCAGCGTCGCGCCATTGTTTTCGCCGGCGCGCACTTGCGACGTCAGCGCGTTTTCATAGACAGCGACGTACGCGTTCAATGGATCGTGGACCGTGGCTTTGGACGTGAAGCGCGCGTCGACGCCGAAACCGTTCGTGCCCTGAGCAGGCGGCGCGAGTTCAAGCGCAACGTCTGCCTGCGCCGGCTCGGCGGTCACCTCGTGAACACGCTCATCGAAGCTCTCGGACCGGGACCAGCTACGCAACTCACGCCCTGACACGAAGATTTCCGGCGTGTAGATCGTGTGGCCGCCGGCGAGATCGGTCAGCGTCTGCTGCCGTTCAGTGAAACGATGCTGGGAGAAGCGGTCGTTCCAGCCAAGGCTGTTCCAGTAGTCGACATGCAAGGCAAGCGGCACGACGCCTCGAGCGGCACCGCTGTCCTTCCACTGACCCAGCCAGTGATCCGCCGGCGGGCAGCTATTGCAACCCTCGCTGCTGTACAACTCGACCAGCGCGACACGGTGGGCCGGGCTGTGCGCCTTGCACATCGCATCGGCGGCCTGAGCGGCACCGCTCGTGGCTAGCGCGGCAAAAAGCGCGATGGCACGCACCATCGGCGAGTCGGCAAAGCGGCGCGTGAGTGAACGCACGCGTACAGGCATAAGCGGATACGCGTGGGAACGCATAAGGGGATTCATGGCAGGCTCCATCTGGAAATCTGCACGTTAGTCGGCGAGCGTCGCCCGTTATGACAGCGCCTCTGAAATTTTATTGCGGGACTGGAGGACATGGCGTGGCTGACGATAAAGATCGGGCAACGCCACCTTTCATGCTGCGGCGCATCACCCCGCGCAGCCCAATAGAGATAAGCACGACAGGCTGTAAGCCGGCCACCATTCGGGCCACGCCGATTTCGAGACCGGTTGCCAAGCACTGCGCCGGCGGTGTATCGTGTGCGCTGCTAACGCGGGGGTCCTGCGTCGCACGGAGGTTGGAGGTCCGTGTTGCGTGGGTGAGAAATACCCTTTGAACCTGATCTGGATAATGCCAGCGCAGGGAAGCGTACGGAATTCGTAGCGCAGCACCGCCTCATCCTCTGGCGAATTCCGACAACTTCCATTTCGTCTCCTGCTTAGCGGCCCCACATAGAGCTTTGCATGGAGAAATGCATGAACGCCAATCCGAAGTTCCTTTCCGCCGACGCTCACGTCGATGCGGCCGCTGTCGCCCCGCTGCCGAATTCCCGCAAGATCTACGTCACTGGCTCACGCGACGATATCCGCGTGCCGATGCGCGAAATCAGCCAGTCGGATACACCGGACAGCTTCGGCGGCGAGAAGAATCCCCCGGTCTTCGTCTACGACACGTCGGGCCCCTACTCCGATCCGGATGCCACGATCGATATCCGCGCGGGTCTGCCGGCTTTGCGTCAACGCTGGATCGAAGAACGCGGCGACACCGAAGCGCTAAGCGGTCTGTCGAGCGACTTCAGCCGCGAACGCGCCGCCGATACGGCCACCGCCGATCTGCGCTTCCAGGGCCTGCATCGCACGCCGCGCCGCGCCAAAGCCGGCGCCAACGTTTCGCAGATGCACTACGCGCGCAAAGGCATCATCACGCCGGAAATGGAGTACATCGCGATCCGCGAAAACCAGCAGCGCGCGGCGTATCTGGAGTCGCTCAAGACGAGCGGCCCGAACGGCGAGAAGCTCGCTGCGATGATGGGCCGTCAGCATCCCGGCCAGGCATTCGGCGCGAGCGCCTTCGGTCCGAACGGCCTCACCGAAATCACGCCGGAATTCGTGCGCGACGAAGTGGCCCGCGGCCGCGCGATCATCCCGAACAACATCAACCACCCCGAAAGCGAGCCGATGATCATCGGCCGTAACTTCCTCGTGAAGGTCAACGCGAACATCGGCAACTCGGCGGTGACCTCGTCGATCGGCGAAGAAGTCGACAAGATGACGTGGGCGATCCGCTGGGGCGGCGACACGGTGATGGATCTTTCCACCGGCAAGCACATCCACGAAACGCGCGAGTGGATCATCCGCAATTCGCCGGTGCCGATCGGCACGGTGCCGATCTACCAGGCGCTGGAAAAGGTCAACGGCAAGGCCGAAGACCTGACGTGGGAAATTTTCCGCGACACGCTGATCGAACAGGCCGAACAGGGCGTCGATTACTTCACGATCCACGCCGGCGTGCGTCTTCAATACGTGCCGCTCACAGCGAAGCGCATGACGGGTATCGTCTCGCGCGGCGGCTCGATCATGGCGAAGTGGTGCCTCGCGCATCACAAGGAAAGCTTCCTGTACGAGCACTTCGAAGACATCTGCGAAATCATGAAGGCCTATGACGTGGCCTTCTCACTCGGCGACGGCCTGCGTCCCGGCTCGATCTACGACGCCAACGACGAAGCGCAACTCGGCGAACTGAAGACGCTCGGCGAGCTCACGCAGATTGCGTGGAAGCACGACGTGCAGACAATGATCGAAGGCCCGGGCCACGTGCCGATGCAGCTGATCAAGGAGAACATGGACCTGCAACTGGAATGGTGTGACGAAGCGCCGTTCTATACGCTGGGACCGTTGACCACCGACATCGCCCCTGGCTACGACCACATCACGTCAGGCATCGGTGCTGCGATGATCGGCTGGTTCGGCACGGCGATGCTCTGCTACGTCACGCCGAAGGAACACCTGGGTCTGCCGAACAAGGACGACGTCAAGACCGGCATCATCACGTACAAGCTCGCGGCCCATGCGGCGGATCTGGCGAAGGGTCACCCGGGCGCGCAGGTGCGTGACAACGCGCTGTCGAAAGCGCGCTTCGAATTCCGTTGGGAAGACCAGTTCAACCTCGGTCTCGATCCGGACAAGGCGCGTGAATTCCACGACGAAACGCTGCCGAAGGACTCGGCCAAGGTCGCGCACTTCTGCTCGATGTGTGGCCCGCACTTCTGCTCGATGAAGATCACGCAGGACGTGCGCGAGTTCGCCGCGCAGCAAGGTGTGACCGACGACGAAGCCTTGAAGAAAGGCATGGAAGTGAAGTCGATCGAGTTCATGAAAAAGGGCGCTGAGATTTATCAGCGGCAGTGAGGCCGGTGGGTGGCACCTGCAGGATGCGCCACCTCGCTTCTCGTGCAACTCAAGGGCTCGCCGCTGGCGAGCTCTTTTCTTTTGCGGGCACGGTTTGAAGCGACCCGAATGCGCGCCAATCCCGACAAGCCCTTACCCAGGACACATCCGGCACGGCACTGAAATAAGCGGTAACCTGTTTGCAACCTGACCCGAATCGCTCAGGGGTATTCTGAGTGGAAGATGCCGGTTTGCAACCTCTCGAACATTAACCATCGCGGCATCGAGCTGCATCAGGAGCATGCCATGAGTCCACTTTCGGCTATCACCCGTCTTGGCGCCGCGGCTGCCGCGCTCGCCCTCGCGGGCTGTTACTACCCCTACGGCTACTATCCCTACGGCGCAAACGGCTACTACCCAACCACGGGTTCCTCGCAGACGTCCGTGGCGGTGAATGCGAACGGCGAGCCCGTTGGCGCGCTGAACCAGCACAACCCGATCCCCGCGCCGCCACCGCCGTCGGTAACGGCTTCGGGTAGCTATGTAGTGCCGTCACCGGCGGCGACCGCGGCTAGCCAGCAGATCTATACGCCGGCCCCGGATGTCGGGCCGGCCTATTCCGCTTATCCCTATGCGGCTTATCCGTATGCGGCCCCGGCCTATCCGTACTACGGATATGGCTACGGTTATGGTTACCCGTATTGGGGACCATCGGTATCAGTCGGGTTTGCCGGCTTCTGGGGCGGCGGCTGTTGCTGGGGTGGTGGCTGGCACGGCGGTGGCTGGCACGGCGGCGGTTGGCATGGCGGTGGCGGAGGCCATTGGCACTGAGCCGATGAACCGATGAGCCACGTCGGAACACACACCCAGCATCACCTATTTCCACGGCCTGTGACAGACCCAATCTGACCGCCAGGTCAGGCCCGCGCCAGGTGCCAGCCACCTGCGCGCCATCTAGGCCCATTGCCGCCCATACGCCGCTGGTTTCCCCGTCTTGACTGCGCCAGCGCGCGCTCTATCCTGATGCTGCCGCATGCATTATCTGTTTAAATAGAGAACACGGTGCTGTCCCACACGCAGCCATACCGTCATCCGTTCTGCCACATTCGACGCGTCACATAACATGCAGCGGGTCGCGTCGACTCGAACAACAACGAAGGAGACGTGATGTTTCACCAACTGTTGACCCCGATTAGCAATTCGCTATTCCCGTCGTTCATCGTCGCTGCACTACCTATCCTCGTGGTCCTCGTGCTGCTTGGCTGGGCCCGTCGCCCGGCATGGCAGGCGTCGCTCGCCGGACTGATCGTCGGGCTGCTGGTGGCGATCTTCGGCTGGCAATTTCCGGTCGGGCTTGCCATCAATACGGTCGTCGCCGGCGCGGTCTTCGCGCTCTGGCCGATCATGTGGATCGTCGTCGCGGCGATTCTGCTCTACAACATCGCGCAACGCTCGGGACGCTTTGCCGCGTTCCGCATGTGGATGATCGACAATCTGCCGAACGACCGCCGTATTGTGCTCGTCGTGATCGGCTTCTCGTTCGGCGCGCTGCTCGAAGGCATCTCCGGCTTCGGCACACCGGTCGCGATCACCAGCTCACTGCTGATCCTGCTCGGCTTCCCGACACTCGAAGCCCTGACCTTCACGCTGATCTTCGATACCGCGCCGGTCGCCTTCGGCGCGCTCGGCGTGCCGGTCACCGTGCTCGCCGCGGTCACGCACCTGCCGGCCAACAGCCTCGCCCAGATGATCGGCCGCCAGTTGCCGTTCTTCGCGTTCCTGCTGCCGTTCTATGTGATCGCCGTGTATGCGGGCTTTCGTAACATGCTGCGCATCTGGCCGGTGCTGCTGGTGGCCGGCGGCAGCTTCGCCGTCACCCAGTTCATCTCCTCGAACTACGTCAACTACAGCCTGACCGACGTGCTCTCGTCGCTGGTTTCGCTGATCGTGACGGTGTCGTTCCTGAAGTTCTGGAAGCCTGCCCCGGATCCGAAGTTCGCCATCAACGTCGATCGCATCAACGAAGTGCGCGACAGCAAGATCAGCGGCGCGCAGGGCTGGTATCCGTGGATCATCGTGTCAGTGGTCGTGATCGTCTGGACGATCGCCAAGGTCTTCACGATCGGCGACGTCAAGGTGCCGTGGCCCGGTCTCGACAAGGCGGTCTACATCACGCTGTATCACACGGCGTATGGGGCCATCTGGGACTTCCAGCCGCTCGCCACCGGCACGGCCATCCTGGTTGCCGCGATCATCACGGCGTTGCTGGTTAAGCTCTCGCTGGCCGAGTTCGGCCGCGCCATCGTCGACACCTGGGTGCAGACGCGCATCGCCATTCTGACGGTAGCGACCATCGTCGGGCTCGCCTATCTGATGAACTACTCCGGGCTCACCTACACGCTCGGTCTCGGCGTCGCGTCGGTGGGGGCATTCTTCCCGCTGGTGTCGGCGTTCCTCGGTTGGGTTGCCGTCTTCCTCTCGGGCAGCGACACGTCAGGCAATGCGCTGTTCGGTAATCTCCAGGTGGTGGCTGCCAACCAGCTCAACCTGAACCCGATCCTGATGGCAGCGACGAACTCGTCGGGCGGTGTGATGGGCAAGATGATCTCGCCGCAAAACATCTCCACCGGCGTTGCCACCACCGAACTCAAAGGCAAGGAAGGTGTGGTGTTCGCCAAGACGTTCAAGCACTCGCTGATTCTCACGATCGTGCTTGGCATCATCGTGTGGCTGCAGCAAAACTATCTGCAGTGGATGATTCCGCACTGAGCGAGCGCATAGCCGGAGGCATGACGGCGGGCACGCTTGAGGGCGTGCCCGTTTTTTTTTGCCTCGGCTTTCCGTCAATTTTCCTCACATAGCCGTGAGAATTGCTCGTTTTACGCAAACGAGCGCGCCGCCTACCCTATCCCCGTCGAAGAAGCCGGTCGGCAAGAAGATCTTGCTGTTTCATTCCAGCGTGAAATATCCGCGCGTTCACGCGGGTACCATCACTTCGCGTCCCGACTCAACCGCGCGAGACGCGCCTCAAATGAACTCCAGAAATCTGCTCCAGCTCATCATCCTCGCCGCCCTATGGGGAGCGTCGTTCCTTTTCATCCGGGTCGGCGTGACCGACTTCGGGGTCGCCCCGCTGATGGCCCTGCGGGTCGGCATCGGCGCACTGTCTCTCGCGATCGTGCTAATCGTGCGACGTCCACTGCGCGAGTCGCTCGCCACGCTGCGCAGCCGGGCCGTGCCGCTGGTGATAGTCGGCATTCTCAATTCGGCGGCGCCTTTCTGCCTGTTCGCGTATGCGGAGTTGACGCTGTCGGCGGGCGTTACCTCGGTGATCAACGCCAGCACGCCGCTGTGGGGCGCGCTCGTGGCCTTCCTCTGGTTAAAGGACCGCTTGAGCGCGTTGCGCAGCCTCGGCCTCGTAGTCGGTTTCCTCGGCGTGTTGATGCTGGTATGGGATCAGATTGCCTCGCCCCACGGCGGCAGCGCGACGCCATTGACCACCGCGCTCGCTGCGGCCGCCGCACTCGGCGCGACGCTGCTGTACGGCATTGCCGCCAACTATGCCAAACGGCACCTGAGCGGCGTCGACGCGCTCACCGTCGCCACCGGCACGATGACCGGCGCCACCGTGGTTTTGCTGCCGCTGGCGGTGATCTACTGGCCGGCCGCGCCGATCTCGCTGAACGCGTGGGGAGCGGTTATCGCACTGGGCGTTGCCTGCACGGGTGTCGCGTACATGCTGTACTTTCATCTGCTCGCCGCCATCGGTCCTGCAAAAACCATCACCGTCACCTTTGTGATCCCGATCTTCGGCATCCTGTGGGGCGCACTGTTTCTCGGCGAAAGCGTCTCGCCGGGGATGCTCGAAGGATGTGTGGTGATTCTGATCGGTACCGCGCTCGCCACGGGTGTGGTCAAACGGATTCCGTGGGTGAAGCCGCGCCGTCCCAGCAGCGCAGACACCTAAAACCGCTAGCGCAAAAAAAATAGCCCGCGCTTCATGGAAGCGCGGGCGAAACCGTCGCCCTACGAGGATAGGCGACGGGGCCACCAGGGCCGCGCGCGACGCGCGCAGGCCATCATCGGGCAAAACACCGGGTCGTTAGCCCGGGGCTGAATCGTGCTGTAGTGAGGCAAACCGACGTCGCGCGCCAGCACCGCGTGAGCGGCTTGCGTGCGGCCAGTCAGGCCTCATGAGGTAGATAAAGCAGCTTGTGTGCCAATCTGAAATACCTTTGACACGAAAACGCAGGTCATTGATTTTTATATTTATTTTTCGCGTCGTCGGGAAAAGAGGCGGGCTTTTGCGGCGCGTTACGCCGTAACGTCACGTTACGCGCGCTCGGCACACAAGCCCGCCCGGGCGGTGCGCCGTTCAGCGCACGCGCCATTTGGCGCGTGCCGCCACGCCCCGGACTCGCGTCGGCGCATGCCTCGACTCATGCGCCGAGAGGGCCGCGCCGCACACCAGCGCGAGAACGAGCAGGCTGGCTGCCCACATCCAGTAGGGAATCACGTCGAACATGGCAGGTCTCCTTGGTCTTGGTTCAGGCAGACAAGCAAACTCCATGCGAGGCGCACATCCGTTGCTGGGCCAGCCATAAGGCGCCGGCCACGGGCATAAAAAAGCCCGCCTGGAAGCCATACCAGGCGGGCTTTTGACGAAGCAGCGAGGGCTCAGTGCAACTGATCGACCACGAGGGCCATGATCTCTTTGGCCGGTTGCGACGAGTCGATATTGCCCTTGTCGTCAACCACGGCTACACGGGTCTGATCCGGCGTAACGGCCCGCACGTTCACCAGATACGTCTTGGCGACCTTCTCGGTATGGCCGTGCATGACCTGGCTCCAGAAGCCCTGCTCTTCCGAGCGCATGTCCTTCGGATCGACATAGCGGATCGAATACAGCCCGCGGGTACGGTCGCGGGTATCGACCGTGAAGTTGCTGCGGTCGAGCGCAAGACCCACGCGCGCCCATGCGCGATCGTACGGCTCGCCCAGCGTGAGTTCGGTGGAGGTGAACTGAGCCGAAGTGTTCGACGTCTGGTTCTGGTCCGGGAAGGGCTGCTGGGCTGCCAGCGCGACGTTTTGCGCAGCCGTCTTCGCAATAGCGGAACTCGACCCGGCGGTCGCCGCGCCCGGCGCCGTCTGCGTGCCGGCCGGCGAGAGAGCCGTGCTTTGCGTATCGCCCGAAGCGCCGCGCGCATCGGCCAGCGCCAGCGACGCCATCAGGCGCTTCAGGTATTCGGTTTCGAGGCCGGGATCGTTTGGCTTGGGCTGCCACGTGGTCGACTCGTTGTTCGCGCCGCTCAGGGCTTCCTGCATGCCCTTCTGGCTGATGAACACGTAGGTGCCGCCGTTCGGCGCCGTTTCGAGGCGGGTGCGGTACTTGTTACGCTCGGAAGCCACGTACGAGTTGCCCATCGCCTTCGACAGCGTGTCGCGGATCAGGCCGTCGTTGATCTGCGCGTGGGTCTCGTTCCAGTCGGTTTCCATCACGCCCTTGTCGCGCTGGTCGACCACCAGCAGGAAGCCCTGTTCCTGCCAGAAACGGCGGATTTGCGCCCAAGCCTGGTCGGGCGTCTTGTTGTCGATGACGAGCCAGCTTTCGGTGCCGTCACGCTGGATATGCATGCCTTTGACCGGCGGCAGCACGCCCAGGCTGGTAACCGGCGCCTGTGCCTGCACCTGGTTGAGGGCGGACAGCGAGGTTTGACCGCCCTGCGGCGGAAGCGAGCGCTGATCGGACGTCTCATCGATCAAGTTCGGCGGCACTGCCAGCGACACCTGCTTCGATTTGGAGTCGCTCTTGTAGTCAATCTGGGTCGGCGACGAGGTACCGCAACCGGCGACGCCGGCAACCAGCCCGCCTGCCACCAGCAATACTGCATACCGCTTGGTAAGACGAAGATCAGTCATGTTCAGGGAATCCTTCCGCTACGCCACGGCAAGTTTCCGTGGATCAACCCGTTATTTTACCGATCCCGGACCGACCTGTGCAAAAAGCCGGTTTGGCCCCTGCTGGACGACACCGAAAACACGGTTTTGAGGGCTTGCATCCACCCCTCGCCGAAGCGGTTGATAACACCTCGAAAAACGCGCCGAGCGCGCGCCAAAATCTGACACGAGGGGCAGATTTAGCTCCCACTCCGTCGGTGCAATTTAACAATTCACAACACTCCCGACAGCAACGTCAGAGAGTCCTGTCAGAAGCAATATCTCCTTGTTTTAACGGACCATTCCCGACTTCCGCGCCCGCTTCCTTTTGAGATTTGTAGCCAGTCCGCCAGGCCCCACCCACATTGATCAGGAAACCTCAGTGATATCTTGAATTCGTCATATTAAAAAACAATGAGAGGGCCGCCATGCAAGTGTCGAGGAACATCCTAATGCCTTTCTACAGAGGCGTCGTGCTATCGGCGGCGATCTCCGTATTACTTCCCGTGACAACCGCTCACGCGGCGCTCGGCGGCACTCTGGCCGGCATCGCGGGAACCCCGCCGGTGCCAATCCTCAACGGCGCCGTGGAGCGCCTCACGAGCGTGGACGCGGGCGGCACGACGATCAACGCCTACGCATCGAACACCGGTCAGATCTTCGCCTACACCTGGCAGGGCCCGACCGTGCCCGACCTGCCGGCGCTGCTCGGCCCCTACTACGCCTCCTATCGGGCCGGGGCGGCCGCTGCGCTCGCGGCGAGCCATGACCTGCACGACTCGCGCGTGGTCCAGCCCGACGTGATCGTCGAATCGGGCGGTCAGATGCGCAGCTACGTGGGCCGCACGTGGCTGCCGGGCGCGCTGCCTGCCGGCGTCACCCCTGACGATCTGCCATGAAGGAGCCCGCCATGAGGACCCACCTCGTCTTCTTTCTTTTCCTTTCCAGCGTGCTTTGCAGCGTACTCGCCGCCTGCGGCGGCGGAGGCGGGAGCGCCGCCAGCGGTGCCGCCGCGCCGGCGGCGGCGTCTGGCTCCACGAAAACGCCGACCACCCCAGCCAGCGCTCCGGCGGCGGTCGGGCAGTCCACCACGCCGAATGTGCAGCCGATCGCAGTCACCGCGGCGCCCGGACTCACCCGCAATATGCTCACCACCAGCGTCACGATCTGCGCGCCCGGCACCAGCAACTGCGCCACCATCGACAACATTCAGGTCGACACCGGCTCGCAGGGCTTGCGCATCCTCGCCTCGGCGCTGCCGGCCAGCCTGCAACTGGCGGCCCTGCCATCGGGCAGCGGCAGCGCCGGCGAATGCGCGGTGTTCGGCGGCGGCTACACGTGGGGAGCGGTGCGCAGCGCGGATGTCAGGATGGCCGGCCAGCTCGCCGCGTCGCTGCCGATCCAGCTGATCGCCGATCCCGTCGTGCCCACCGTACCGTCGGACTGCGCCGGCACAGGCCTCGCCATGCAGACAGTGGCCACATTGCGCGCCAACGGCATTCTCGGCGTTGGCCTGTTCGCGGCGGATTGCGGCGGCACCTGCAACAGTTCCGCGGCGCCGCGCTGGTACTACAGCTGCACCGCGAGCGGCGCCTGTCAGGCGAGTGCCCAGCCGCTCGCCCAGCAGGTCACCAACCCCGTGAGCGCGTTCCCCCTCGACAACAACGGCGTCGTGATCGACCTGCCGGCGGTGGCGGCGGGCGGCGCGCCGTCGGTGGCGGGATCGCTTATTTTCGGGATCGGCACCCAGGCCAATAACGTGCTCGGCGGCGCCACCGTGCTGCGGGCGAATTCACAGAGCGGCTACGTGACCACGGTCAGCGGCGCGCAAACGTACTCGCAAAGCTACCTGGACAGCGGCTCGAACGCGCTCTTTATCGCCAACGCGGGGTTGCCTGAATGCGGCCTGTGGTATTGCCCGGCTGCGACGGTATCGGCCAGCGCGAGCATCCGGGGCACGGACGGCACCAGTTCGACGGTGGCCTATTCGGTGGGCAATTCGAGGACGCTGTTCAACAGCACCAACAACGCCTTCGACAACCTTGCCGGCATCACCAGCAACAGCTTCGGCTGGGGCCTGCCATTCTTCTACGGACGGCGCATCTACACGGCCATCGAGTCGCGCCTTACCTCGGCCGGCAGCGGTCCTTACTACGCCTTCTGAGACATGACGATGGGGTCCCGGCCTGCGTGCAAGGAAAATTCCCAAAGTCCCAGGCCGGGCTTATTTGATACAGGCCAACTGCGATAATCCGATTCTTGAGCGGCAACATTTCAACATTGTTAGTCGTGCCTATCTTTAAAGAATCGAAACCATGGCGTTCACGCTTTCGCCTGCAGATCTTCATTGCTGCTCGCGCGACGAAGATCCCGTTGTCTGTATAGAAGATTGAAGGAATGGAAGACTCATTTTTGCTCGACGAATTCGAGCAACTCGTATATAGCCAGGCGCACGACCAGGCTTCGGTCAAGTTCGTCGCGGCGCTGGCGCTCCTGCAAATGAAGCGTGGCCAGCTGGATGAGAGCTTTCGTGCTTCGGGCATGGAAGGATTATCAACTGCCGAGCAGCATGAGCGCTTTTGCACGCGTCTGACGAGTGCAGCATCCACGCTATTCGCCAACCCGGAGTATCGCCCTCACGCAGTATGCTTGCAGCTGATGCTGACGCTGCACGAGTGGATCAGCGTGCTGTTTTCATCCACGGCGTTCGGCAACGCGGATCACGTGGTACGCCACCTGAATCCGCGCGGTCCTACCGACCGGCAATTCATGCCCGGCGACCGTTTCGTCGAAAAGCTGTGCGTGCTCTATTCGAGCGAGTCGGACCTTGAGCTCGACTTTGCCGCCCTGTGGGCGCACGACAAAACCATGGCCGCCTGCCTCGCATTGGTCCTGATGGCGCCGCTCTTTCACGGCTCGGCCAATGCACACGGCAAACGCGAGGCGCTGCTGGAATGGCTGCCCGGCAGGCTGCGGCAGATCGACGATCTCGACGACCTGCCCTCGGCCGTACTGCACAACGCGTATATGTTCTGCAGCTACGCCGACACGCCGCGGCGTCACGCGGTGAAGCGCGACATCAACGTGCTGGTGCGCCGCAAGCTCGACCAGCTTGGCCTGACCGATCTGCCTCCGCCTGTACAGCCGCGCCTCACCGACGGCGCGCGGCGCGGCAAGAAACCGTTGATGCTGGTGGTGGTCGAGTGGTTCGGCGGCGCGCATTCAATCTATCGCACGCATTCGCGGACCATCGAAGCCGCCCGCGAGCATTTCGAAGTGGTCGGCTTCGGTTTCGGCTACGCGATCGACGACGCGGGCCGCGCCGTCTTCGACCGCTTTATCGAACTCGAGCAGCCGGACTACATCGGCGAATGCCTGAAAACGATCCGCGATTTCGCCGTGGCCGAGCAACCGGACGTGCTCTATATGCCGAGCGTCGGTATGTTCGTCCTGACGGTGTTCATGTCGAACCTGCGGATCGCGCCGCTGCAGATAGCAGCCCTGGGCCATCCGGCCACCACCCACTCGGACAAGATCGATTACATCAGCGTCGAAGAAGATTACGTCGGCGATGCGGCATGTTTCAGCGAACGCCTGCTAAGACTGCCCAAGGACGGCCAGCCGTACCGGGCATCGCTCGCGCTGCCCGAGATCGCTCCACGCGTGCCGCAGCGGCGCGAGACTGTCCAGATCGTCATCACCGCGAGTCCGATGAAGCTCAATCCGGCCTTTCTCGATGCCTGCAGGCAGATTCAGGAGCGCGCGGGGCTTCCGGTGCAATTCCACTTCATGACCGGCAATAGCTACGGCTTGCCGCTCCAGCACATGCGCCGCGTCATCGGCGCGGCCGTGCCCGGCGCCATCACGCATGGCTTTCACCAATACGCCGACTACCTGGCGCGCGTCGACGATTCGGATCTGTTCCTGAGCCCCTTCCCGTTCGGCAACACCAACGGGATCGTCGACGCGTTCACGCTTGGCCTGCCGGGGGTGTGCAAGACCGGTCCGGAGGTGTTCGAGCGTATCGACGGCGCGCTGTTCGCACGCGCTGGCATGCCGGCATGGACCACGGCGCAGACAGTCGAGGATTATGTCGAAGCGGCGGTGCGAATGGTGACCCGGCACGACGAACGCGAGGCCTTGCGCCGCCAGTTGATCGAGACCAAGGCGGTGGAGCGGTTCTTCGAGGGATGTCCGGAGGTATTCGGCGAGCGCGTGCTGCGTCTCGTGCGCGAGGAGCGCAGGCGTAATGCGCGAGCGGCGGTGGCTGGTGCTGCCGGTGCTAACACCGTCGCCCACGCTTGAGGTTTGGAGAACGCGCGCCCGGGTCACGGGCCGCCGGCCTGCACGCCCCGCCAGAAGATCAGACGGGGCTTGGCGGCTCAACTCACGGCAACGCGGTTATTCCTGGGTATCGCTCGCGGCGGTGTCGTTGGTCTTCACGAGTTCCGGGGGCGCCAGCCAACGGAACGACGCCAGATTCAGGCCGTCGAACCTGCATTCGACAGCGGCAGACTTGACCACCTTCTTGGGCTTGACCGGTTTGCCATTCGCCGCCGCCGCAGAGGCGCCCGACGCAGCTGCGACGACCGTGGCTGGCTTGGCCGTCGTGCTCACCGCGTCCGACGCCGCAACCGACGAGTCCACCGCAGCAGCGGCCGCCGCCGAAGCCATCTGCCCGTGCGACGCCCGCGGACTAGCGGAGGCCACTGAAACAGCCGAAGCCGCCGCAGCCCCCGAGGCCCCCTTGGGCGCCGACGCCGCCGCGACTTCCGAAGCCGTCTGCATATGCGACAGCGACGCCTCGACCACCACCCGCGAACCGTGGATGCCGGTACCCGTGTGATCGACGGACAGCTTGTCGATCGACGCCTCGGGCATCTGCTCAGGCGACACGTCAGCCAGCTTGCTGCGCATCGCCTGTTCACACGCGTCGGTGTTCTTGTAGACTGCCGTGCACCCCGCGAGCACCACGGCGGCGGTCGTTACGCATGCGATAGATAGAGTGCGGATCTTCATTGATATTCCGGTTTTCAGGCTGTCGGCATTGTAGCGTACGGGCCGCGCTGCGCGCCTGAAAGCCGGACGCATGATCCGCACCTGCGGATCATGCGCACATACGCTCAGTTCGACGGGGCCACAGCGGTGCGCACACCGGCGAGCGGCGCGCCGTACCCGCCCGCCTCCACATTGTTCGGCAGTCCATTGGCCAGTTGCGCGCGCGGATCCACCGGGTTGAGGTTCATTTCACCGGCCTGCTGATTGCCGTGCGACGGATATTCGCTGCCCAGCGCCGCGTTCGGCATCAACTGCTTGCCGTTCTGAGGGGCATTCACATCGTCCTGCGGAGAAAGCCCCTGCGCGCCTGCTTGAGCCGCGACGCCCAACGCTGCCGCACACAATACGGCCTGCCAAAACTTCTTCGATGTTAGTTCCATGTTGCCTCCGACAAAGTGAAGTGGGTCGCGTACGCCGCATTGCCCGCAAGATTGCGCGCAAACATATCTGCAAACTCATCTGCCAAATTAGCTGCAGTAATTCGACCGGACCTTGTACCAGCATAGACGAGTCGCGATGCTCTTGCATGGCAGGACTGCCATGTACGCATCCTTTATACGCAGGCCGCGCGCGGCTGGTTTCAACCTTCGTGTTTCGCCCCTTCACTTCGCTTGAAAAGCCGTATGCTGTTTACGTTTCACCTCCGTTTCAGGGGTGCCATCGGTAACCCGCAGTCACGTGCGGAAAAACCGGTTCTCCGGCCGCGGCAGCCCAAGATTTTCGCGTAACGTTGCGCCTTCGTATTCACGCCGGAAAATACCTCTGCGCTGCAACTCGGGAATTACCTTGTCGACGAAATCGTCGAGGCCGCCAGGCAGGTACGGGAACATTACGTTGAAACCATCCGAGCCTTCGCCGACCAGCCACGCCTCCATCTGATCGGCGATCATCGCGGGCGTGCCCACCATTTCCAGTCCTGAATAACCGCCGATGCGCTGCGCCAGTTGACGGATGGTGAGCTTGTCGCGCTCGGCCCATTCAACGACGCGCAAGCGGCTCGTGCGGCTCGCATTGCTCTCGGGAATTTCCGGCAGCGGACCATCTGGATCGAAGCCCGACACATCGTGTCCGAGTGCGATGGAAAGCGACGCGATACCGCTGTCGTAATGCACGAATGTGTCCAGACGTGCGCGCTTTTCCAGCGCCTCATCGAGCGTGTCGCCAACCACCACGAACGCGGCCGGCAGAATCTTCATATGGTCACGCGAGCGCCCGAGTTTCTCCATGCGGCCTTTGACATCTGCGTAAAAGCGTTGACCGTCCGCAAGCGTCGTCTGCGCAGTGAAAACCGCCTCTGCAGTTTCGGCGGCGATCTGCCGTCCCGCTTCGGATGAACCGGCCTGGACGATCACAGGCCAGCCCTGCACCGGACGTGCAATGTTGAGCGGCCCGCGCACCGAATAGTATTCGCCCTTGTGATCGAGCACATGCAGCTTGTCCGGATCGAAGAAGATGCCGGACTCGACGTCGCGAATCAGCGCATCGTCGGCCCAGCTGTCCCACAGTCCGGTGACGACATCGAAGAACTCGCGCGCGCGGCGATATCGTTCGTCATGCTCAACATGTTCTTCGAGACCAAAGTTGAGCGCGGCGTCCGGGTTCGAGGTGGTGACGAGATTCCAGCCCGCGCGGCCGCCGCTGATGTGATCGAGCGAGGCAAAGCGGCGCGCGACGTGATAAGGCGCGTCGAACGTCGTAGACCCCGTGGCGATCAGGCCGAGACGCTCGGTCACGGCGGCGAGCGCCGGCAACAAGGTCATCGGTTCGAACGAGGTGACCGTGTGACTGCGTTTGAGCGCCTCCACCGGCATGTTGAGCACGGCCAGATGATCGGCCATGAAAAACGCGTCGAAACGTCCACGCTCGAGTGTCTGTGCGAAGCGCTTCATGTGCGAGAAGTTGAAGTTGGCGTCGGGGTAGGCGCCCGGATAGCGCCATGCGCCGGTATGGATCGTCACAGGGCGCATGAAGGCGCCGAGGCGCAACTGGCGTGGCGGGCGTGGCTGGCTAGACATGCAGGACTCTCCGGTTGATCGGCTAACTGGCGAGTTACGATACGCCGAATCCACGGAACCTGCTGAAACCGCGCCCGCGTGCAAAGCGCGCCACAAACGCTTATCTTTACGCCTGTTGCCGTTTGCATTGCGGCCCACCCGAACCCATCACAGGCGCCATGACTCACCACTCCCATCCGATGCTTCGCACGCTGCGCAACACCCTCGCCGGACTGACCGCCACGCTACTCGTTGCGGCCTGCGCGTGCGTCCCATCGAACGATAGCTCGCTAGCCTCGGCCGTCGCCGGCCCGCAGCGCAGCGACGCCGCGAAGGCGCGCGACGTCTATCGCCATCCGCAAGGCACGCTGCAGTTCTTCGAGATCGCGCCGACGCAAACGGTCCTCGAAATTGCGCCGGGTGGCGGCTGGTACACGGACATTCTCGCGCCCTACCTGCACGATCACGGCACGCTCTACGAGGCCGAATACGAAAGCCCGTCGCCGGCCGCCGCGGCAGAAGAGAAGGCAGGTGACGCCGCATTCGCCCGCAAGCTGGCGGCGACACCGGCCCTCTACGGCAAGGTCGTCGTCGGCACGCTGCAGGCGGGACAGTTCAATGGCTTCGAGGCGAACGGCAACGTCGACCGCGTTCTCACGTTCCGCAATATCCACAACTGGATCAAGGACGGCCAGATCGACGCCAACCTGCAAGCGTTCTACCGCGCGCTGAAGCCGGGTGGCATCCTCGGCGTCGAAGAGCATCGCGCGGCGCCGGGCACGTCGCTGCAACAGATGATCGACAGCGGCTATGTCACCGAAGCCTACGTGATTGAACATGCGCAGGCCGCCGGGTTCAAGCTGGCCGGCAGCAGCGAGATCAACAGCAATCCGCGCGACACCAAGGACTATCCGCACGGCGTCTGGTCCCTGCCGCCGACCTACGAAGGCGGCAGTGTCGATAAGGCGCGCTTTGCCGCGATTGGGGAATCGGATCGCATGACGTTGAGGTTCGTGAAGCCGAATTGATGACACGCAGCAGGCCGGGCGGTGCGTGGTGGCAAAGACGCACGGGTCCGGGAACGGAAGGGGTTGCGCATCGGGAACGCCACGAAAATCGTCGTCCTGACGCCGATCAATACGGATAGTTCGCCGAAAATCGAATGGCGTTTCCGCTGATGTCATTCACGCACTTTCGCGACCTCAGCATCGCCAGGTTCAACTTCGTCGTCAAAATCGGCAACATGATTGTCGGGCCGACTTTCTGCATGTCCGATCACGCCGGTAAGCCAGGAGCGCAACGCGACGACCTTCGCGCAGTTAGCGAGATCGCGCGGCGAGACGAGATAGAAGGCGCGATCGGTCGTGACCGACTTGCCGAACGGCGCGACCAGTCGGCCGGCGCGCAGGTCGTCCTCGACATAGGCGCGCCGGCCGATGCATACGCCCTGGCCGTCTGCGGCGGTCTGCATGGCCATCAGCGCGAGATCGAAAGTGAGGCGCGGGCCACCCGCCAGGTTGGCAGGTAGCCCGGCCGCCTCGAGCCAGATGCTCCAGTCGTTGCTGGTCACTCCGCTCACCTGCAGCAGCGTGTGATGGGCGAGATTGTCGATGCTTGTGAGCGGATGTTTGCCCGTCAGCAACTTCGGACTGCATACGGGGAAAATCTCATCGGCCATCAGCCAGTCGGCGCGCAGCCCTTTCCATTCACCGCTGCCGTAACGAATTGCCGTGTCGGCGCCGCCGACCACGAAATCGACGAGGTCGGTAGAGGCGCTTACGCGAATGTCGATCTCGGGATGCTCGAGACGAAACGAGCCCAGACGCGGCAGCAACCATTTTGACGCAAACGTGGCAAGTGTGGAAATGGTGAGCGTGTTGTTATTACAGCCCTCGAGCAATTGCTCGGTGGAAAAACGCAGTTGATCGAACGCAAGGCTCACACCTTGCAGATAGGCCTGCCCCGAGGCAGTCAGTTCGAGCCGCTCTTTGAAGCGGTGAAACAGGCGGATTCCCAGTTCATCCTCGAGACGCCGGACCTGATGGCTGATCGCCGTCTGTGTGACGTTCAGTTCGGAGGCCGCTTTCGTGAAACTCATATGACGCGCCGCACATTCAAATACTTTCAGACCGTTCAGTGATGGAAGTTTTCCCGCCATTGGATCGCACCGTGTACTGGGTAGCGGTAAAGAAACAGAGCTTTAGCAGCAGAGATTCGAACGGTATTAACCGGTTGTGGGCATATCAAAGTTTTCCGACAGAAAACATGTCACCTGGATGATTAAATCAACGAACCGGCGCACTGAAACCAGGCCCATGACAATTTCTCATATGGTAGCACGCAAGATGTCATTTGCCGAGAAGCTGGCTTCTTGCGATGCTTCGCGCCGTATCTTTGCCGTAAATCCCACCCGTAAGCAGCATATTCAATCGACGGATATACCAATGAATAATCTCAATAATATCGACATCGGCGCGTTGACTAAACCGAGGGCGCGTAATGCAGCAAGAATGGCAGAAATTAGCGGACCTCATTTTAATGCAGCATATGAGAAAGGATTGATGGGCGTATCGTGCCGCGTGGGCGATTTTCGTCGCATCGAAATCGCGGCCACCGGGCAGCAGGTGGTTGACTACACACGTTGCGGCTATCTGAACCTCGACAGCCATCCGCGTGTGCTCGCCGCCGCTCGCGCCGCGGCCGACGAGATCAAGTCGGTGCACTTCTCGGTGGCGCGCACACGCCTGTCAGCAGAACCACTGGCCCGTCTGGAACGCACGCTGTCGAACCTGTTCCATGTCAACGGCGTGGTCGTGTTCCCGACTGTTGCAGCCGCCAACATGGGCGCGCTACCGCTGCTCGCGGCGGGCCTGTTCACGGATGGTGTCAAGCCACTGATCGTATTCGACCGCTTCGCCCACGTCACACTGCAATATCATATCCCTGTGCTGCGTGAGGAAACCGATGTGATCGTGATCGAGCACAACGATCTCGAACAGCTCGAGCGTCTGTGCCAGACCCATCCGCTGGTCGCCTATGTCGGCGACGGCGCCTACTCGATGGGTGGCGCGGCACCTGTGCGCGAACTACGCGCGCTGCAGGACAAGTATGGCTTGTTCGTCTATCTCGACGACGCACACGGCATCTCGGTCGTCGGCAAGCGCGGCGAAGGTTTCGTTCGCTCGCAACTACGCTCACTCGATCACCGCACGATCGTCGCAGCCTCGCTCGGGAAAGGCTACGGCGCAGCAGGTGGCATGTTGATGCTCGGCTCGCGCGACATCGAAAACGCTGTGCGCCGTTATGCGCCAACCTACGGTTTCTCATGCGCGCCGAGCATGGCTTCGGTGGGTGCGGCGCTGGCATCGGCCGAGATCCACATGAGTGAGGAACTCGGCATGCTGCAACGTTCCCTGCAGCAGAACCTGGCTCTATTCGATCACGTGATCCCGACCGAGACGATCGGCAGTCAGTTGCCGATCCGCATCTACCGCATCGGCAATGAGGAGCGCGCAATCGCAACAGGCGAATATCTGCTCGAACGCGGTCATTACGCCTCGGTGGTGTTCTTCCCGACCGTACCGCGTGGCGAGGCTGCACTACGCATGGCTGTCACAGCAGCACACGATCCAGACGACATACGCGAGCTTTCCGCCCTGCTGCGCGCGGCCGAGAGCGAGGAGACGATGGAGATCAATCGCGTGGCCATTGCGGGTTCGGGCGAAGCCGCGCCGGCGCTCGTCTGACGCCATCCGTTTCGGGAACATACACATGAAAAAAATCGATCTGGGTCAATCGTTCGCGACGGCGATCGTCGATTTCGACATCGCCGCGGCAACGGACCGCGAAATCGCCGCGATCCGCGAGCTGACGTACTCACGCAAGGTCGTCGCGCTGAAGAAACAGCCGATGAATCGCGACGCGTATCTGGGTTTCGGCCGGCACTTCGGCGAACCAGAACAGTTTCGGCTCAAGAACTATCACGACCCCGACTACCCGAACATCCTCGTGATCGACAACCGGAACGGGGGCGCCAGCGGTCTATCGGTAGGCGCACGCAAGCTCGGCAACATGTGGCACAGCGATTCCTCGTATCTGACCGAACCGCTGCCGCTCACTTTCCTGCACGCGCAGCGCGTGCCAGACGGCGAAGGCCAGGGCGACACGCTGTTCATCGACATGCAGGAGGCGCTGCGCACGCTGCCGGCGCGCCTGCGGAAGCGCATTGAGGGTCGTCAGGCGACGCACGACGTGCGCTGGACCTATAAGGTCAAGCAGAGCGATCTCGGTGAATCGGTGCAGGAGATCTTCCAGCGCCTAGCCACCACGTTCCCGGCCGTCTCGCATCCGACCATCGTGCGTCATCGCCACACGGGCCACGAAACGCTCTACTTGAGCCCCGGCTACACCACGCATATAGAGGGATATTCGGACGAAGACAGTCGCGCGTTGCTCGGCGAGATCTTCGCCCACGTGCTGCAGCCCAGACATATTTTCACCTACCACTGGGGAACGAACGATCTCCTGATCTGGGATAACCGCTCGGTGATCCACTGCGCGACCGATCTGCCGCGCGAGGCTGAACGCATCATGCATCGGATCGGTATCAACGACGGTGGATTCTTCGCCACGCAGGAAGAGGGGGTGACGGCATGACGGATTCCCAGGCAAACGCCAACGGCGGCAAGAAACGGCTGCTGGTCGCGCACATTCTCGGGCATACGGGCAAGGATATCCTCGCCGCTCGAGAGGATGTCGAAGTGATCGAGTTCGCCAACACGATCGGGCAGGACGCGTTTCGCGCCCTGCTGGCCGCCCAGCCGGTCGTGCACGGCGTGATCCTCGGCCTGACCGCCTTCGGTCGCTCCGAACTCGCAGCCGCCAAGGGCCTGCAGGTGGTGTCGCGGATCGGCGTCGGCTATGACGCCGTGGACGTGCCGGCCATGAGCGCGGCCGGCATCCCGGTCATGATCGGCACCGGCGCGAACTGCGACACAGTCGCCGAGCACACGTTATCGTCCATGCTCGCGCTCACCAAGCGCGTGCACGAACTCGACGCGCTGGTTCGGATGAACCGATGGCACGAACGCTACCGCTATCTGCCGGGTGAACTACGCGGCCGTGAGGTGCTGATCGTCGGATTCGGCCGGATCGGCTCACGCGTCGCACGGCTGTGTCAAGCCTTCGGTATGCGCGTGCGCGCCTATGACCCGTACGTGGCCCACGACGCGCTGCGCGCAGCCGGTGTCGATCCGGTCGCCGATATCGATGCGGCATTGCCCGGCGCCGAGTTTGTCACGCTGCACTGCCCGAAGACGACCGAGACGATCGGCCTGATCGACGCAGCGCGCCTAGCCCGGTTCCGGCATGGTGCGTTCCTCATCAACACGGCGCGCGGCGGCATCGTCGACGAAAACGCGCTGGCCGAGAAGCTGTCGAACGGACGTCTCGCCGGCGCGGCCATAGACGTGTTCGTGCCCGAGCCACCCGCACCAGGCAACCCATTGCTGGAGATGTCAAACGTGATCTGCTCGCCGCATCTGGCGGGAGTCACGCGCGAGGCGGTCGAGCGCATGGCGCAGTTCGCCGTCGTCAACGCGCTGAGCGTGTTGGACGGCGAGCCGCAACTCGACAACGCCGTCAATCGCAACGCCGGTGCCACGCTAGCGACCGCCTGACACGTGCCGGTCCGGCGGACCGCCGGACCGGAGCTTACCCATGCACAGGAGCACAACAATGACAACGCTTCGCTACCACTTCCTGGAAGACCAGCGCGACGCCATGATCCTGCTCGCGAGGATCATGATCCTCGCGATCTATCTCTATTTCGGCTGGACCTACCTGACCGATCACGCTACGGTGCTCGCCTACCTGCGCTCGGTCCATGCACCGGTGCCAGAATTCACGGCGATCGTCGCAACCGTCATCGAATTCTTCGGCGGCCTCGTGCTGCTGTTCGGTTTCTGGACGCGCCCGCTCGCTGCGCTGTTCGCCGTCTATACGATCGGCACCGGCATCATCGGCCACGCGTTCTGGAATTCGACGAATCCGGCCGAGCATCACGCCTTCTTCGTCCACTTCTTCAAGAACATCAGCATCTCGGCCGGCTTCCTGTTCCTATGCGCGCTCGGGCCAGGCAAATACTCGATCGACGGCAAGTAAGGCCCCCCGCCTTGCCGGGCACGAAAGGACGATGCGAAGGCATCGTCCTTTCGTCAATCTTCCAAGAATACGGAGTCCCACATGACTGACAACACTGGACCGGTCGCCGACTTGCGCGACTGGCTGGCCCGCGTCGAGCGCATCGGCGAGTTGCAACGGATCGACGCACCCGTCGACGCCCGCGAGGAAATGAGCGCGATCACCTATCTACTAGCGAAGACCGAAACCTCGCCCGCCGTGCTATTCGACACCGACGCGAAGCCCTACGGCTTTCGCCATCTCTGGAACCTGTTCGGACCCAGCGTCGCGCGCACCGCGATCACGCTCGAGGAAGACCCTGCCACGCCCACGCTGGAACTGATCCGCCGCACCAAGGAGAAGCTGCGCGTTGCGATCGACCCGTGCGAAGGGCCAGCCGCCGAGGCGCCGCTCTACCAGAACAGCCTGTACGGCGCCGACATCGACCTTTCGAAGCTGCCAATCCCGCAGCATTGGCCGCGCGACGGCGGCCGCTATGCGGGCACGGCCGACGCCGTCATCACTCGCGATCTCGAATCGGGCTACCTGAACGTCGGCACCTACCGGATGATGATCCAGGGACCGCGCCAGGTCGGCCTTTCGCTGGCGCCGGGCAAGGACGCACTACGCCATATCCACCTGGCCTGGGCGCGCGGCGAGGCGCTGCCAGTCGCGGCGGCCTGGGGCGTTGATCCGCTGCTGATGGTGGCGGGCTCGCAATCGCTGCCGCCGGGCGTGTCGGAATATGGCTTTGCGGGCGGCATCAAGGGTCGCGCCATCGACGTGGTTCGCGCGACGCAATCCGACCTGCTGGTGCCGGCCGCGGCCGAGATCGTCATGGAAGGGCTGATCCATCCAGGCGCGACGAAGGAGGAGGGTCCGTTCGGCGAATTCACCGGCTACTACGGCACCAAGGACATCAACTGCCCGCTGATCGAGGTGACGGCGCTCCACTTCCGCCACCGACCGATCCTGACCAATGCGTTGATGGCCGACTATCCGTCGAACGAACAGAGCGCGTTCTTCTCGACCATCCGCTCCGCGAAGATTTGGGCCGATCTCGACAAGCTCGGCATTCAGGGTATTAAGGGCGTCTATGCCCATCCGGCTGCGGCCGGCGCGTTCGCTCTGGTCGTCATCAGTCTCGAACAGCGTTACGCGGGCCACGCCGCACAGGCGCTATCGCTCGCGGCGCAGGTGCCCGGCGGCGCCTACGTCACGAAATGGATCATCGCCGTGGACGACGATGTCGACCCGACCGATATGGATCAGGTGCTGTGGGCGATGGGCACGCGTACCAACCCGGTCGACGACATCGACATTCTGCGCAACACACGTGGTTCACCGCTCGACCCCTCGCAGAACCCGCCCGAGAAGCGGCTGTACGGCTCCAAAGCGCTCATCAACGCCTGCAAGGACTACCGTCACCTCAAGATATTGCCGCGCCGCACGCTGCTGCGCGAATCAGTCTACCAGCAGGTTGCCGAACGCTGGCGCGAACTCGGGCTGCCAGGCGAGCCGGCCCGTGTCGAGCGCTTCGACACGGTAGACAGCGAGGGTGAAGCATGAGCGCGGCCGCACCCGTGCGGCGCGTAGTCGTTGGCATCACTGGCGCGAGCGGCATCCTGTACGGAATCCGCACGCTGGAATGCCTGCGGCGCCTCGAGATCGAGACGCACCTTGTCATGACGCGCGCCGCGCACGTCACGCTGACCCACGAACTGCCGTGGACAGCCGAGCAGGTCAAGGACCTGGCAAGCGTCCACTACGCATCGACCGACATAGGCGCGGCCATCGCCAGCGGTTCGTTCCGCACCATGGGGATGATGATCGCGCCGTGCTCGATCAAGAGCCTGTCCGAGATCGCCACGAGCGTGACCGGCGGCCTGCTGTCACGCGCTGCCGACGTCACGCTCAAGGAGCGGCGCCCTCTGGTGTTGATGGTGCGCGAGACGCCGCTGCATCTCGGCCACCTACGTTCGATGACGCAGGTGACCGAGATGGGTGCGATCGTTATGCCTCCGGTGCCGGCGTTCTACGCGAAGCCGGAATCGATCGACGACATCGTTGACCACAGTGTCGGCCGCATGCTCGACCTGCTCGGGCTCGACAGCGGCAGTGTGCGGCGCTGGGGATCGTGATGAGACCCTCGCCGCGCACGGCGATCCCGCCTTCTTCGAGCGGTCTGTCAGGCCTCGACGGAGGCCGTCCCGCGCGCAGGGCGATAAAGGCGCGCGAAGCTCAGCGCCGCGGCGCCGCAGAACGCGGCCGCAATAGCGAGCAGCGCGAGTCGAGTATCGACGCGGCCGTTGTTCATCAGCGCGCCAAGGCATGCGATGCCGAGCGCACCGCCACTCTGCCGCGCGGCATTAACCACCCCAGAGGCGATGCCGGCTCGCTGCGGCGGCACCTCGGCGAGCGCCGAGGCAACGATCAGCGGCAGCGTCGCGCCGCCCGTTCCGAGCAGCAAGGCGGTCAGCGTGAAAGGTCCGCGCGCCACGCCGAACAGGCACGACACGAGCGCACCGACGGCGCCGGCCAGCATGCCGAGCGCCATCACGCGGTGCGCGCCGAACGCCTCGGCCAGGCGTCCAGAAAGGGCTGCGGCTACGCCTGTCGTGATCGTCATCGGCGCGAGCCGCAGGCCCACCGCCAGCGGCTCGCTGCCATGCACCTGCAACGCAACGGGCAGCACGAACAGCGTCCCGAAATAGGCAAAGGTCTGCAGGAACGCGATGCCGACCGTTGCCGCGAAGGGGCGCGACGCGAACAGTTGCGGCGGCAGCATGGGCTCGGCGACACGCCGCTCGAAGGCGACCAACGCGCAAGCGGCCGCCATGCCCATGACCAATGCTGTGACGATCGCCGGTGCATGCCAGCCGAGCACGGGCGCCTCGATCAGCGCGAATGTGATGGCCGCAAGTGCCACCGCCGACAAGGCCACGCCACACGGATCGAAGGCGCGCGCATGCTCGGCGCGCTGCTCGCCGCAACGCAGCGCGGCGCCGATCGCGACCAGGGAGAACGGCGCGTTCAGATAGAAGATCGCGCGCCAGTTCGTCAGTTCGCAGAGCAGGCCGCCGACGACCGGGCCGGCAACCAGGCCGACCGCCGAGATGCCGCCCCACAGTGCGATCGCGCGGGCGCGCCGGGCTGGGTCGGGATAGGCGGCGGCGAGCAGCGCCATCGAACTAGGCAGCATCATCGCCGCGCCCAGGCCCTGCGCCGCGCGCGCCGCAATCAGCGCGCCGATGCCGGGTGCGCCGCCGCAGGCCATCGACGCGCCCATGAAGACGACCAGGCCGACCACAAAGGTGCTGCGCGCGCCGAGCCGGTCGCTGGCCGAGCCGGTCGCGAGCAGCAAGCTCGCGAACACCAGCGTGTAGGCGCCTGCGATCCACTGGAGCCGGTCGATGCCGACCGCGAACGAGTGCCCGATGCCCGGCAGAGCGACGTTCAGTGCCGTCACGTCGAGCGCAGTCATCAGCGAGCCGAGCGCAACAGCGACGAGCGCGGCGCCTGCCACGGCAGGCGCCGCGGACGCAGGAGCGGAGGAGGGATCGCGGGAAAGACCTAGTGTCATGGCGGCGGGCTTGATGGGCAGATCATCACCTTACCCGGCGGCCTGCCGCAAGGGAAATTACTTGTTCAACTTTCAACCATAAGTCGGACTACTGATCATGATGAATTTGATGCATTGGCGTTTGCTGGTGGCCGTGGCCGATGCTGGCTGTGTCTCGAAGGCTGCCTCGCAGGTCGGCATCACGCAATCGGGTGCGAGCCAGGCCATCAGCCACCTGGAGGACATGCTCGGCGTGAAGGTGCTGTTGCGCGATCGACGCCGCACCACTGTGACAGCGATCGGTGAACAGGTGATCGCGCAGGCGCGGCGCATGCTGATCGAGTGGGAGTCGATCAAGACACTGGTCGATACTTCGCGCGGCCTGCATGCGGGACGCATCAAGCTCGCGACGTTCCCGTCGGTCTTCACAAGCCTGCTACCAAGCTTCCTGCAATCATTCGGGCAGCAGTATCCCGGCATTAACGTCGTCACGCTCGACGGCACCGACGAGGAAATCGAGACATGGCTCGCCGACGGCACGGTAGACGTCGGCGTGGTGATGAACCCCAGCGCCGAGCGCGAGGCGTTCGTACTTGGCCGCGATATGTGGGTGGTGGTCGCGCCGACCAGCCACCCGTTCGCGCGGCGCTCGAGCGCGATCGGTGTCGCGCTTGAGGAACTGGCGGACGAGCCGTACGTGCTCGCCACCGGTGGCTGCCGCTTGAACAGCCGGCGGCTCTTCGAGGAAGCGGGCTACGCGCTGTCCGATCTGCGCATCTCAGTGCGCGACTGGCCGACCGCGTTCGAACTGATCCGCGAAGGCATGGGTCTGTCGCTCGTGCCGGAATCGATGCTGCCGCTTGCGCGCCAGGGGCTGCGCGTGCTGAACCTCGCTAAGCCGATATATCGCGAGTTCGGGTTGGTCTGCTCCGAAGCAGGCCGGCCCTCGCCTGCCATGCACGCATTCTTCGATCAATTGCGACACGCACGCGGAGTAGCGCGGGTCGCTGCGCGCCGTCACGCGTCGCTCGAACCGCGCCCCATGACGGTCCCCGCCGTCGTGGCGGACGAGCATGTCGACAAGGTCATAAGAATTGCTAATGCTCACCCGGTCGAATGCTAACTTTGCGTACTGCTCTAGCGGGCTCTAGGATCGTCTTACCCACCGAACGCGACACGATGCGCAGCTAACGCCGCTGCACCCGGCGCGTCTCAACGTCACAGAAGGATCCAAACTGATGAAACTCTACTTCGCTCCCAATGCATGCTCGCTCTCACCGCACATCGTCCTTCGCGAACTAGGCCTGCCGTTCGAGCTGATCCGCGTTAACAACAAGACCAAGCAGACCTCCGAGGGTCGCAGCTTCCTCGAAGTAAACCCGAAGGGTTATGTCGCCGCGCTCGTGCTCGACAACGGCGAGGTGCTGACCGAAGGCCCAGCAATCCTCCAATACCTGGCCGACCTGAAGCCCGAAGCGAAGCTCGCTCCGGCGAACGGCACCTGGGAACGCGTACGGCTCCAGGAAGTGCTGAATTTCGTCACTTCGGAAATCCACGCCGGATGCAGCCCACTGTTCAGCAGCGATATTCCCGAGAACGTGAAAGACATTATCAAGGAGAAGTTTTACAAGCGCCTGGATAACCTCGACGCCACGCTCTCGCACAAGGACTGCCTGCTTGGGGAGTTCGGCGTGGCGGACGCGTATCTGTACACGGTACTGACGTGGCTGCCGCACTTCTCGATCGACATCAAGCGCTGGCCGTCACTTGCACGCTTCATGGACCGCATCGGCGCACGCGCCGCGGTAAAAGCCGCGCTCGCCGCCGAAGAAGCAACAAGTCCCGTATAAAACCGCGCATTCAACTGCACATCCATTCCCTGACGACACCTCGATAACGATGAGAACCAAGACCGTACTGACCAACGACGACGTTAAAAATATTGCCGCTGCCGCCGAGCGGCATGCACTGGCCCGCAATTGGCCAGTGACGATCGTCATCTTCGACGACGGCGGCCATCTGCTGCACCTCAACCGGCTCGACGGCGCCACGCTCAGTTCGATCGAGATGGCGCTCGCGAAGGGCCGCACGGCTGCATTGGGCCGCCGCGAAAGCAAGTTCTATGAGGATCTTGTCAAGCAGGGGCGCGTCGCCTTCCTGAGTGCGCCGATGATGGGTTTCCTCGAAGGCGGCGTGCCAATCGTTGTTGCGGGCGAGGTCGTCGGTTCGGTCAGCGTATCGGGTGTGAAGTCGGAGGAAGACGCCGAAATCGCGCGCGCCGGAATCGCCGCGCTGGAAATCTGAGAGACTCGCTGAAGCGAGATCTGGCAAATCGTGAAGCACGACGAGGCAGGTGTTACGGCGCTCGTTCAATGCTGGGGGACTAGATGTCGCACCGCAAGCGCCCCTGGAACCAGCAAAGCAACCATCGTTCGAATTGCATGCATTTCCGGCGATCCAGTCAGTTCTGTGCTCACGAATCCAGCCAGTCCCGCGAAGCCAGCCAATTCCTCTTACCTGCGCCACCGGAGGTCACGCCGTCGACTTAACGCCAGTTCCGACGCTTTAACGCCGGCAAACGCCGCCCCCACTCCGCCACGCATGCGATATCGCTGCCGCTGGTTTCCTTGTGATCTTTCGTTAGTTCGTAAAAGCAGCGTCTTTCATTACATTGATCGGTCTGTTCACACCGATCTCTGGAAACTGGGAGACCTAAATGAAGCGGTTCTTCGATCGTTCGTCGGCCCGGCTGGCCATGCTGCTGGCTGTGCTGACATCAGGCCTCGCGACGATGGCGACGGCCTATGCCGCGACCCCGCCGGAGATCCGCGTCGACTATGCGTACTACTCGCCAGAAAGTCTCGTCATCAAACGCTATGGCTGGCTTGAAGACGAGTTCAAGCCCGACCATGCGCAGATCAAATGGGTGTTGAGTCTCGGCAGCAACCGCGCGCTTGAATACCTGAACAGCGGTGCAATCGACATTGGCTCGACAGCAGGCCTCGCCGCCGTGCTTGGCAAGGCGAACGGCAATCCGATCCGGGCCGTTTATATCTTCTCGCGACCCGAATGGACCGCCCTGGTGGTGCGCAAGGACTCGCCGATCAAGACGCTCGCCGACCTGAAGGGTAAAAAGATCGCCGCCACCAAGGGCACCGATCCGTTCCTGTTCACGCTGCGTGCGCTTCATACGGTGGGGCTGACGCGCGACGACGTCGAGCTCGTGAACCTGCAGCATCCGGATGGGCGCACCGCGCTCGCGAACGGCCAGGTGGATGCATGGGCGGGTCTCGATCCGCATATGGCCGCCGCACAGATCGACGACGGTGACCGCCTGCTGTATCGCAACGTCGACTTCAACACGTACGGCTTCCTGGACGCGCGCGAAGCGTTTCTTCAGCAATATCCCGAGACGGTTGCGCGCGTGCTGAAGGTCTACGAAAAGGCACGCGTGTGGATCATTGCGCATCCGGACGACGCCGCGCAAATCGTCGCAGACGAATCGAAGGTCTCGCTGCCGGTCGCAAAGCTGCAGTTGCAGCGCAACGATTTCAGCCACCCTGTTCCGGGCGCACAGCAGATTGAAGCGCTCAAGGCTGCAGCGCCGATTCTCGTTCAGGAGGACCTGGTAAAGCCCGGTACCGATCTGCCGCAGGTGATCGATGCACTGGTCGATTCGCAGGTCGCGCAGCCGGTGGTGACAGCGGCACGGGCCCAGTGAGTTTGACGATGGCGTCTGCTTCCAACGAATCGGTACCGTTCGACGTCGCTGCGGCGCAGAGGCTCACGGAGCATGCGCTACCGTTGGCCGATGGGAATAGCGCGGACGCCGGCGGCGATAATGCAAAGGCACGCGTGCCGCAGTCCCATGGCAGCCTGCGCCACTGGCATATCGCAGGCCTCGCACTACCCGTTGCGTTGCTCGTGCTGATCGAAGTACTGGTGCGCACGAACGTCGTGCCGGATCATCTCCTGCCCGCGCCGAGCACGATTGCGCAGACATTGTGGCAAATGGGTGCTGCGCGCCTCACGCGTCATATTGCGGCCAGTACGCTGCGCGTGCTGGCGGGCTTCGGTATCGGCGCCACGCTAGCTTTAGTCCTCGGTGCCGCGATGGGACTCAGCCGACGCCTCGAAGCCCTGCTCGAGCCGTGCTTTCAGGCACTGCGCTCGATTCCATCGCTGGCATGGGTGCCCGTGTTGCTGCTGTGGATGGGCATCGACGAGGCTCCCAAGATCACTTTGATTGCAATTGGCGCGTTTTTTCCCGTGCATCTGAGCGTGGTGGCGGGCATTCGCGGCGTCGATCGCAAGCTCGTCGAACTCGGCGCGATCTACCGGCTCACACCCACCGCACTGTTCAGACGGATTCTCCTGCCCGCCGCGCTGCCGCAAATTTTTACGGGCTTGCGTACAGGCTTGAGCCTCGCATGGATGTTCATGGTCGCCGCCGAACTGATCGCGGCCACCCGCGGCCTCGGCTACATGTTGAGCGACGGCCGTGAAACCGGTCGCCCCGATCTGGTATTCGGCGCAATCATCCTGCTCGCCATACTCGGCAAGCTGAGCGACGGCGCCATGCGCTGGCTGGAAAACAGCGTGCTTGGCTGGCGCGATGCTTTCGACGCGTACAGCGATCAGGCACACGCACGAGGGAAACGATGAGTAAATCCAGTCAATCGCCCCTGCTGGACGTGCATGTCGAAGCCAAGCACTACACCGCGCGGACGGTGCTCGATCATCTGTCGTTGCGCATCGGACATGGCGAGATTGTGAGCCTGGTTGGACCCAGCGGCTGCGGCAAAAGTACGTTGCTGCGTATAGTCGCCGGACTGGACCGTCAGTATCACGGCGAAGTGCGTTTGAACGGTGTGCCATTGAGCGGACCTTCGTCGCAGATTGGCGTGATCTTCCAGGAGCCGCGTTTACTGCCGTGGCTGACAGTGGCCGATAACGTCGGCTTCGAGGCAGGTTCTGGCGGCGGACGCGAGCCGCGGGTGGGACAGTTGCTCGTCGAAGTGGGACTGGCAGGTCAAGGGCGCACGTTGCCGAAAGCGCTCTCGGGTGGCATGGCGCAGCGCGTCGCAATCGCTCGCGGATTGTTTTCGCAGCCTGATCTGCTGTTGCTCGACGAACCGTTTAGCGCGGTCGACGCGATGACGCGCATGCGCCTGCAGGCATTGCTGTTGTCCGTAGTGCGAGCGCACGGCACAGCCGCCCTGCTGGTCACGCACGATCTGGACGAAGCCCTGTATCTAAGCGACCGCGTGCTGCTGATGGCGGCGGCGCCTGGGCGCATCGACCGCGAGTATCGCGTCACACGACCGCGGCCGCGCGACCGGCGCGATCCTGTGCTCACGGATCTGCGTGCGCAGTTGCTCGAACGGCTCGACGCCTTCGAAGCGGTCTAAAGCAATCCAAAGCGATTTGAAACAGGAAGCGGCGAGGCACGCCGCCATTCACAAGACCAACTCCTATGTCTAACCGTCTGACTTGCCACGCAATGACACAACCTTCCTATCGGCTCTGGCTTCGCACCTTCGCACGGGGCACCGTAATCCGCACCACCCTTCTGCTTGCCGTCGCCCTCGGCGCGAGCGCGGCTCACGCCGACAGCACGCTAGACCGCATTCACGAACGCCACAAAATCGTGGTCGGCGTGATCCTGTCCGGACCGCCGTTCGGCTCGCTCGACCCAGCCACGCAAAAGCCGCTCGGCTTTAACGTCGACCTCGCTGAGAACCTCGCAAAACACCTTGGCGTGGACATCGAAATGATCCCTGTCCAACCATCCAATCGTGTGCAATTCCTGCAGCAGGGCAAGGTCGACGCGCTGATCGCCAACATGGAAGTGACTGAGGAGCGCGCGCAGATTCTCGCGTATCCGCCAACACCGTTCGAGGAAATCGGCGGCGCGCTGATCACTCGCAGAGACAGCGGCATCAAGTCATGGAACGACCTGCGCGGCAAGGCCGTGTGCGTTTCGCAAGGCAGCAACTACACGAAACCGCTCGCCGAGCAGTACGGCGCACAGGTGAAGGCGTTCCGCGGCCAGCCCGAATCGCTGCTCGCATTGCGCGGCAACAACTGCGTAGCCGCAGTGCATGTCGCGCCGACCCTGCGCCTGCTGGTCGCACGCAATCCGGACTGGAAGGACTACACGATCCCCGTGTCGAACGATCTGATCCCCTCGCCCTCGGTAATCTGGGTCCGCAAGGGTGAAACCGATACGCAGAACACCTTCGAGAAAGTGGTCGAGGACTGGCATCGTTCGGGATGGCTGATCGATACCGAACGTAAAAACGGCATGCAGCCGTCGCAAGCGGTGCTCGACCTGCACGCGAAATTCAAGGCACAACCGGCATGAGCCAGGGGCTGCCCGAACAGGCCGTAGCCGCACTCAACAAGTTTGGGCTCGACTACAGTTTCCTGCTCGCCGCCGACGAACGCGCGTCGTTCCTCCACGGCATGCTGGTAACGCTCGAACTTTCCGTGGTGACCGCCTTTTTCAGCCTGATAGCAGGCGTGCTGCTGGCTGCCATGCTGATCTCGCCACGCGCGGCGCTGGCGCGACCCGCGCGCATCTTCGTCGAGGTCACCCGCAACACGCCGACGCTAGTGCAACTCTTTTGCGCGTTCCTCGTGCTAAACATGTTGCTGAGTCAGGCGCTGCGTGAACTAGGTGGCAATCCGTTGACGCCGTTCATCTGGAGCGTCATTGTGATCGCACTGCATAAAGGTGCATTTCACGCGGAAGCGCTACGCGCCGGCATCGAAGCGGTGCCGCGTGCAACGCTCGAAGCCGCGCAATCGCTCGGCTACAGTCGCAGGCAACGGCTATGGAACGTGCAGTTGCCGCTCGCCGTGCGCTTCGCATTGCCGGCACTCGTCAACAACATGGTCGATCTGGTGAAGATGACCACCATCGCCTCGGCCATCGCAGTCGGCGACGTGACATATGCGTCTATCATGATCTGGACGCAGCGCGACAACGTACTTGAACTGATGATCCTGATCCTGCTGTTCTTCGGCGCGCTGACGTACGTGGTCAACCGTGCGGGACGCTGGCTCGAAACCCGTCTGAGGATGCCCGGCTATGGCCACTGAGCCGTTCGCTCTCGATGCCGGAGATGCACGCGGGCGCCGGCCGCGCGCGGTGGTCGCCGTTATCGTGGTGGGCGTGCTCCTCGCGCTGCTCGAACGCGAGCTTGCCGGCCACACCCGCAACGTGACGCTGGCTGCGCTCGTTACGTGGGCCCCTGCACTCCTCAAATCCTTGTGGGTCAACGTCGAAATCAGTCTGCTGGCTATCGCGCTCGGCACCCTGACGGGACTTGCGCTCGGGCCACTGCTGCTGTCGCCGCTGCGTATCGTGCGCGTGCCGGCCCGCATCTACGTGCAGGTGTTTCGCAACGCGCCGCTGCTGGTGCTGATCTACTTCTCGACCTATGTGTTTCCGTTCGAGATTGCGCTCGGCCATCACACGCTGCCATTTCCCGACTGGTTCAAGGTGACGCTCGGCCTCGCCTTGCCGGCGAGCGCCAACGTGGCCGAGATTTTCCGCGGCGCGATCCAGTCGATTCCGCACGCTCAGTGGGACGCCGCTCGTTCGCTCGCCTTCCGCCGCGCCCAGGTGTTCCGCTGGATCATTCTGCCGCAGTGCGTGAAACGCATGCTGCCGCCGTGGATGAACCTGTACGCAAGCATCACGATGGGCACTGCGCTCGCCTCCCTGGTCGGCGTGCACGATCTGCTCGATACCGCTCAGGTCGCGAGCAATACGGTTGCGCGCGCCGACTTCACGGTGCTGGTCTACTTCACCGTACTGGGGCTCTTCTTTGTCTACTGCTACCCGATTGCGCGCTTCACGCGACGCCTCGAAAAACGCTATGCCTTCCGTTGATCCCTCCTCCACAGCGAGCGCTGCTGCGCGCCCACTCGTCAGCCTGCGCAACGTACACCTCGCGTTCGGCGCAAATCCGGTGCTCAACGGTATCGATCTTGACGTATTCCGTGGCCAGGCCGTTTCGATCATCGGCCCGTCGGGCTCCGGCAAGTCCACTATCCTGCGCTGTATTACCGGCCTGCTCAAACCGCAAAGCGGCAGCATCGAGGTAGACGGCACGCGCGTCGATCAACTCAATTCGGAGCGCGACGAAATAGAACTGCGCAAGCGCGTGGGTTTTGTGTTTCAGCAGTACAACCTGTTTCCGCATCTGAGCGTGCTGGACAATCTGGTGATGGCACCCGTGCGCATCCTGCGCCGCGACAAGGCGGACGCAACCCGCACGGCCTACGATCTGCTCGAGAAGGTGCGGCTAGCCGACAAGGCCCACGCGCATCCGGGCGAACTGTCGGGCGGCCAGCAACAGCGGGTGGCCATCGCGCGGGCACTCGCCATGCAACCGGATCTGATCCTGTTCGACGAAGTCACGTCGGCGCTCGATCCGGAGACGGTAGGCGAAGTGCTGACCGTGATCCGCGATCTGGTGAGGGACGGCATGACCTGCGTGCTGGTGACGCATGAAATGCGCTTTGCGGAGGAAGTCAGCGATGCGGTGTACTTCACGGAGGCTGGCGTAATCGTCGAACATGGTCCCGCGCAGCGCCTGTTCCGTGAGCCGGCAAGTCCGCGCACCCGGGCCTTCCTGACGCGTTCGCTGACGGCCGCAAACGACCAGCGCAACGCAGCGCGCTACGACGCGGCGCGTGAGACGATCCCGCTCGATCTGCGTAATTTCGCTATCTGATCTGATGAAGGCCGCGCAGAGGACGCGGCGTATCTGGCAACTCATTCGCACACGCATGTGGCCACATTCGTCGTTACCCGAACTAACGATCAGCGCGCCGCGTAACGACTCGCAGGCCGCGTCAGTCCCAGATGGTCCCGCAGCGTCGTGCCCGAATACTCCGTGCGGAACAGGCCACGCCGCTGCAACTCCGGCACCACCAGTTCGACAAAGTCATCGAGGCCACCCGGGAAATACGGCGGCATGATGTTGAAACCATCCGCACCTTCGCCGACGAACCATTCTTCCAGCGCATCCGCGACCTGGGTCGGCGTGCCCCATACGATGCGATGTCCGCGCGCGCCCGCCACCAGGTGATACAACTCACGTAGCGTCAGGTTTTCGCGGCGTGCGAGGTCGGTTAGCAACTTCGCACGGCTTTTCAGTTGCTCCGATTCCGGCAGTTCCGGCAACGGACCGTCGAGCGGAAACTTCGAGACATCGTGACCGAGACGATCGGACAGCAGCGTCAAGGCACCCGACGTATCGGTCCACTGCTGCAACTGGGCATACTTGTCCTTCGCTTCCTGCTCGGTTCTGCCGATCACCGGGAACACGCCTGGCATCACATGCAGTTGCTCACCTTCGCGGCCGAACCTCGCCAGCCTGCCCTTGAGGTCGCGATAGAAGATGCGTGCTTCGTCGAGGGTCTGCTGCGCGGTGAACACTACCTCCGCGGTGCGCGCGGCCAGATCCTGCCCTGGACCCGAGGAGCCCGCCTGAATCACCACGGGGTGACCTTGCGGAGGACGCGATGCGTTCAACGGGCCTTTCACCGAGAAGAAGCGGCCCTCGTGAGCGAGCGTATGCACCTTGGTGGGATCGAAGTAGACGCCGCTTGCCTTGTCGCGCACGAGCGCATCGTCGTCCCAGCTATCCCACAGACCCTTGACCACGTCGACGAATTCACCGGCCATCTCGTACCGCAACGCGTGATCCGGATGATTGCCGCGCGTGAAGTTCGCGGCGGTCCGGTCGTACGAGGTGGTCACGACATTCCATGCGGCACGGCCCTGGCTCAGATGATCGAGCGAGGCAAAGGCACGCGCCACGTGATATGGCTCGCTATACGTCGTCGACGCGGTGGCGGCGAGGCCGATGTGCCGCGTGCCCATCGCAAGCGCCGACAGCAGACACAGCGGCTCGATGCGCATCGCCATCGACGGATGCGCATCCGGCCCGCTCGTCAGGCCGTCGGCGAGAAACACCATATCGAACTTCGCGCGTTCGGCGGTCTGGGTGATCCGCTGCATCAACGCGAGGTTTTCGCTGCCGGCCTGCGCGTCGGGATGACGCCAGCCCGCGACGTGGTGACCTGCGCCCTGAATGAAGAGTCCAAGGCGCATCTGCCGCTTTTCGGCTGTGGTGTGAAGGGTACTCATGCTTTGATCTTTGCAAACGTTTCGAAAATGAAGGCGAGTTCGTCCGCGCTCTGCATCGTGTCTACCACGGCTGGCAGCGTGGCGAATCCGGCGTGCTGGTCGACCGCATCCGCGAATTTGGCGGGGAGGTCTGCGGCGCTATAGAGCCGGTCGGTTTTATGGCTGAGCACGGTGCCGTTCTTCAATGTGATCGCGACGGTGGAGAAACGCGTCGACGGATCGGTCGAGGCGCGTGGCGCAGTCTCGTCGTGGGTACGCGACACGCGTGCTGCCAGCGCCGTCAATTCGGCGCGTACCCGCACGTCAGCGAAGGTGGCGACACCCGCCCCGCCGTCCGTCAACACAGCGGCCACCGCGTATTCGACGCTGAAGCGCGCCTCGAGACCGGTCGACGGTAGCTCGCCTGATAGTGGCGTATCGCCGCCGGGCGGGAAGGTCACGACCACGCGCTCGATATCCCGCGGTGTCAGTCGATGCGCGGCGCGCAGCGTCAAGGCTGCATGCACGGCATAGTGCGTGGCCGTGCAGCAAGGCCACGGCTTGAAGTAGAGCCCCGGCGCGACAATCTGCCAGGGCGTACCCCAGCCTTCCAGCACCCTTTCAGGCTGCGCTGCGCCGGCTCCGAACACGGAGAAGAAGCCGGTTGGGCCATCCAGAGCACCGGGCGAGCCGTGCAAACCGGCGGCGGCGAGTTGCGCTGCCAGCAGCCCGGCGCGGGCGGCCTGTCCCGCGTGCAGAGGTTTCGCTTCACTGCCGAACTGCAGACGCAGGCCAGCCGATTGCGTCGCGGCAAGCCCCAATGCGTTTTCGATCGCCTCGGCATCCAGCCGCAGCAGGAACGACGCAGCCGCCGCGGCGCCTAGCGTGCCAAGCGTCGCGGTGTTGTGAAAGCCCTGCTCGTAGTGGCGGCTGCCGAGCGCCAGACCTAGCCGCGCCATCGTCTCGACGCCTACCACGTAGGCGGCCAGCAATTCGTTTGCGCTGCTGCTCTGCGTCTGCGCCAGCGCAAACAGCGCCGGTAGCAGGACCGTGCTGGGATGGCCACGCACGCTGCTGTGCACGTCGTCGTAGTCGAGCGCGTGGCCCGCATAGCCGTTGAGCAAGGCTGCATCGAGTGTGCTGACGCGTGCCGGGTAGCCGATCACAGCGGCCTCGCCGCGACTGCCCGCACCGATCACCGCCAGCAGCTTGCGATAACCGGCATCGTCCGCGCCCGCGAAGGCTGCAGCAAGAAAGTCGAGCACACCGAGCCGCGCGGCAGCGATTGCTTCGGTGGAATCAGCGGGTGAGGTACTGGTAATGGCCAGTGCGAGGCGGCGGGTTACGTTGCCGTCAGATTCAGGAGGGGTCAATGTGGATAGGCTGGACATATCGGACAGTGGAGACCTGCAGAGCGCACGCCGGACCCGGCGGAGTTTCCGTTGCCAGAAGACCGACCGGATTCGAGCAGCAAGACGAGAAGCATGCGGCACGAGCGTTTAAACGCGCATCGCCAGCATACGGCTATGAGTCGGATGCTAGCGAACGGCTCCGCCTGTCACAAACAAGATTTCCCGCTTTCGATATCGCGTTTACAGCGATGCTGCAACGGAGGCGTCCGCAGCGCCGTTCGGCCAATCCTTGTGCCGTTGTCGGAGGGGCAGGTCACGCCGGCCAGGTGGAGCAGTACTCGCGCGCTTCACTCCACCCAGGCATCCGGCAAATGCTGCGTCAGTGTCGACACAAAGCGCGCCGTCTCCGCCTCGCGAGGCTGCGTAAAGATCTGCCGCGATGCGCCCGCCTCCACCACGACGCCGTTATTCAGAAACACCACGTCCCGTGCTATGGATGCCGCCAGACGCAGATCATGCGTCGCCATCAGCATCGTCATGCCCTCGCTGGCGAGCTGCCTCAGCACCTCGACCACTTCGGCGGCCAGGCCCGGATCGAGCGCGGAGGTCGGCTCGTCGCACAACAACACCTCCGGCGACGGCGCCAGCGCCCGCGCAATCGCGACACGCTGCTGCTGCCCGCCCGACAGCGTGGCGGGCCACGCATCCGCCTTATGCGCAATGCCGACCTTCGTCAATAGTTCATGCGCCCGCTCGCGTGCCCGCGCCTTGTCCCACTTCTGCACCGTCAGCAGTCCTTCCATCACGTTCTGGATGACCGTCAAATGCGGGAACAACTGGAAGTTCTGAAACACCATGCCCGTGCGGCGCCGGATCGCCAGCACGGCGTCGCGCGCGGGCTTTTGTTCGCGGCTAAATTCGAGCCGCTGGCTACCGAGTTCGAGTGCACCGCCCTCGGGAATCTCCAGCAGGTTCACGCAGCGCAATAGCGTGCTCTTGCCGCTGCCCGACGGGCCGATCAAGGCGGTGACGTTGCCGGAGGCAAGCGTCAGATCGACCTTGCTCAACACCCGGTGTTCGCCAAAGAACTTCTCGATCTGTTCGAGCTTGATCATCCGTTACCTGCCTGGAACAATGCATGGCGGCCGAACCGCTGCTCGAGTTTCACTTGCGCCGACGACAACACCGAACTGATCACCAGATAAACGAGTGCCGCCTCCGAATACAGAATCAGCGGCTCATAGGTAACCGCGGCGATGCGTTGCGCGGCCTGAAACACCTCGGGCACGGTCAGCACGGCCGCAAGCGAAGTGTCCTTGACGAGCGAGATAAACGAATTGGACAACGGCGGCAGCGCAACCCGCGCCGCCTGCGGCAGGATCGCGCGGCGCAGCGCTTCGCCGCGCGTCATCCCCATCGAATAGGCGGCCTCCCACTGCCCTTTCGGAATCGATTCGATCACTCCGCGGATCACTTCGGAGTTGTACGCACCGACATTCAACGAGAAACCGATGATGGCCGCCGTCAACGGGTCAAGCACGATCCCGACATTCGGCAGTCCGTAAAAGATCACGAACAGTTGCACCAGCAACGGCGAGCCGCGAATCAGCCAGACATAGAAACGCACGATCGACACTGCCCAGCGTGGGCCAAACAGGCGGATCAGGGCGGCGGCGAACGCCAACAGTAATCCGAGCACGAACGAAGCGAGCGTGAGCGGCACAGTAAACACGAGCCCCGCGTAGACGAGGGGCCACAGCGACTGCGCCATCAGATGCAACCAGGCTGGCATGATTCAGACCGTCCCGGCGCTTACTGGGAGACGTCCTTGCCAAAATACTTCGCTGAGATCTTCGCGTAGGTGCCATCCGCCTTGATGTCGGCCAGCGCCTTGTCGATGGCGGCCACCAGTGCCGGGTCGCCCTTGCGCAGCAGCACGGCCGACTGGTCGGCGTCGCTCGAGTTGTCCGTGGCGACGACCTTCACCTGCGCATCCGGCTTGTGCTTCTTGAAGTCGAGGAACGACAGCGAATCGTTGACGGTCGCGTCGACGCGGCCGGAGGTCAGCAGATCGATCGATTCGTTAAAGCCCTGCACGGGCACCACATCGGCGCCATGATCCTTGGCGATCTTGCCGAAATTGCTGGTTAACGTGTTGGCCGATTTTTTACCCTTCAGGTCATCGAATGTCTTGATCGTCGTATTGTCCGTGCGCACGATCAGCACCGCGCGGGTGGTAATGTACGGCGTCGAGAAATCGTATTTGGCCTTGCGTGCATCCGTCACCGAGACTTCGTTGATCACCGCGTCGTAGCGGTTCACGTCGAGGCCGGCAATCAGACCGTCCCACTTGCCTTCGACAAACTCCGGCTTGACGCCGAGACGTTGTGCGATTGCAGTCGCGATATCCACGTCGAAGCCCGTCAGCTTGCCCGATTCGTCGTGGTACGTGAACGGCGCGTAGGTGCCTTCCGTGCCGACCTTGAATACACCTGCCGACTTGATCTGGGCGAGTTCGTCCGCAGCGAACGCAGACGTGACGCTCACGGCCTGCAGCAGTGCAATCAGCAGAATGGAACGAATCGATTTCATGAGAAGGTGCTCCGTAGGTATTGGTATGGAGATTCAGTGCTGCCCGGCTAGCCACCCCGGCAGAGTGGGCGGACTGTAGCAAAGCGCCTCCATTTCTACAAAGCATCAAGTTTCCGAAGAATATGCGCCATGGTGATAAGCCGCACAGCCACGCGCTGCGGGGGTTTGGCGCATGTCAGAAGCGCAGCACCTCATCGGCTTTGATGATCGCTTCGGCGATCGTTTCGATGTGCTCGCGCTTGACCATGGCTTGCGAGCGCAACAGGTCGTAGGCCTCCTGCTCGGAGAGATTACGGGTTTCCATCAGGATGGTCTTGGCGCGCTGGATCTGCCGTTGCTCGGCAAGCTTGTCCTCGACGCGCTGTATATAGCGCTCCATTTGCAGGCGATTGCGGTGCTGGTTCAGCGTGACGGCAATCGCCGTCAGCAGGCCGAACGAACGCACCGGCGACGGCACCACGCAATACGCGCCCAATTGCATGACCGCCTCGATGATGATCGGATTCTCGTAACTGACGACGGGAATCACCGGCGGCGCGTTCTTCGCGTTCATCCACGGCAGGCTGACCGAGAGTGTCTCCGGACGGACGGCGAGAAACACGACGTCGGTAGCATCGGGCAACGTGTCGACCGCGGGCCAGATCATCTGAACCTTGCAGCCGATGCGGCACAGTTGTCCAAGCAGCTCTTCGCCGTCCTGATCCTGAGGATGAATGGCCAGCACGCTGAGCGAGCGGATATCGCGAAGCGCCTGAGGGGTACGGGAAGACGAGCGCTGCTTCATGACCGCACCTCGTCGGGGCCACCATGTGGGGCTGCCTCATCGACCAGCGAGTGCGAAATGACAAACGGGTCCGCGCGCGTCCACCCCGGCGAATCGCTCAGGATATCGAACTGGCCATGCCGGTTCAGGCGCCCGATTCGAGGATGCAGATAGGTGTGGTGATTATGTTCGTCGATCCGGATACGCCCCTGCGGCGCATTCAGCTCGAGCCCCGGCAACGTCTTGAGCAAGGCGTTGGTGTCGTCGCCACCGGTAATGCGCATCGCGTTGGCGAGCACGTGCATCTGAAAGTAAGCGGCCTCCCAGCACATGTCGGTGACGACGCCATCGCCGAAGCGCCGGTGATAGTTGGCGAGGCAACGCTGATTGACCGGATCGCTCACCGATTGAAAGTAGGTCGCCGCAGTGATGTGCCCTTCGCCAAGCGCGGCGCCCATCGCCGCCACTTCCGTTTCACTGGTTGTCAGGCTCGCGATCGGGGTCTTGTAAGGATCGAGACCCGCCTCCGCAAACGCGCGATACATGTGCGAGATCCCGCTGCCCACCACGGTCGAAAAGACGAAGTCGGGCGCCTGCGCCGCGATCTTCTTCGCTACGCTCAGATAGCTGGACCAGCCGGCATCGAGAGGCAGATAGATTTCTTCGAGCTTCTCGCCGCCGCGCTCGAACACGAGATCGCTCATGATGCGATTCGACTCGTAAGGGTAAATGTAATCCGAGCCGACCATGAACACACGAGATCCGAATTGCCCGAGCATATAGTCCGCCAGCGGCAGACTGTTCTGGTTCGGTGCGGCGCCGGTGTAAATCACATTGCGGCTGTACTCGAATCCTTCATAGAGTGTCGGGTAGAACAGCAAGGCATTGTGCCGCTCGACGATTGGAATCACCGCCTTGCGCGTGCTCGACATATAGCAACCCACCACGACGCGAATCTGTTCCTCGACGATCAGCTGCTGGATAAGCGCGGCATAGCGGGCCGGCGTCGAAGCGGGATCGCGAAACACCAGTTGCAACTCACGGCCATTGATGCCGCCGGCAAGGTTGATTTCCTCGGCCGCCAGAATCGTTGCGCGCTGCTGCGACAACTCGATCGGAGCGGTCACGCCGGACGAGGAGAACAGCACGCCGACCTTGATCGGCCCATTGGATGATGAGGTCATATTTCAGCCAGAAAGTGACGGCAGGTTGAGCGGCCCACCAGCGCGCAGCGTTGTGCACGACTCCGGTTCCATGCACGGGCATTGTGCGCGTTCACACCAGCTTGGGGAACACGCGGCACGGCAAAACGATGAAGCCGGAAAGACGATCACTGCCTGCGAGCTGACGGTAATGTACCGAACCAAAAGGCGTTGCGCGTGAATTGCGTGCTTGAGGACGCCTGGAAACTTGCGCACACAACACCGATGGCACAGCTTTTGCGTTATCGCTGCTCGTGATCGAGTGTGAAGCCGAGACCTGCACCCTCGATCCTAACGAGTTTCGTTGTGCGAGACAAAGGCGTCTTGCATGACACCGGCCAAAAAAGCCCGAAAACCAGCTAACCGCTGGTTTCGGGCTTTTTTTTGTCTTCAACTTTTGTGAAGGGCGCCATGAAGAACAATAGACGTGACTTTTTGAAGACCGCGATCGCCACTGCCGCTGCCGGCGCCATCCCGGGTTCGCTGATGCTGGCCTCGCGTGCCGCCTCGGCGGCAGACCCGGTGAAGGTCGGCATCCTGCATTCGTTGACGGGGACAGTCGCGATTGCCGAAGCACACGTGGTCGATGCCGAGAAACTCGCGATCGACGAAATCAACGCCGCGGGCGGCGTGCTAGGCCGCCCGATCCAGCCCATCGTCGAAGACGGCGCCAGCGATTGGCCGACCTTCGCCGAGAAGGCTCAAAAGCTGGTGGAAAGCGACAAGGTCGCCGCCGTGTTCGGCTGCTACACATCGGCCTCGCGCAAGGCCGTGTTGCCCGTGTTCGAACGCTATAACGGTCTGCTCTACTATCCGACGTACTACGAAGGACTCGAGATGTCGAAGAACATCATGTACACGGGTCAGGAGGCCACGCAATCGGTGATACCGGCAGTCAACTGGCTCGCCAAAAACAAGGGCAAAAAGTTCTATCTGATCGGTTCGGACTACATCTGGCCGCGCACCACCAACCGTATCGCGCATCCGACCATTGCGAAGGCAGGCGGCACCGTCGTGGGCGAAGACTACTTCCCCCTCGGCACGGTCGAGTTCTCGTCGGTTATCAACAAGATCAAGGCCGCCAAGCCCGACGTGATTCTCTCGACGATCGTCGGCGGCTCGAATGTGGCGTTCTACAAGCAGCTGAACTCGGTCGGCATCACCGGCCAGAACCAGCCGATCATGGCGCTCGCCGTGACCGAAGAGGAAGCCATCGGTATCGGCCGCGACAACCTGACCGGCGTGCTCTCGTGCATGGGCTACTTCCAGAGCGTGCAGAACCCGGTGAACGCGAAGTTCGTCCCGGCGTTCAAGGCGAAGTACGGCGCGGACCGCGTGATCGGCGACACGATGGAAGCCGCCTATACCTCCGTGTACCTGTGGAAGCTCGCGGCGGAAAAGGCCAAAAGCTTCGATGTGGAGAAGGTGGTCGCGGCGTCGTCGAATCTCGGCTGGGATGCACCGGAAGGACAGATCCATTTCCACGTCAGCAATCACCACCTGTGGAAGCACGCACGAATCGGCGCCTTCAAACCCGACGGACAGGTCGACATTCTGTACGAGTCGCCGCTGATCGAGCCGAACCCGTTCCCGAAACTGGGCTAAGGAAAGGCTCGTGCGTTACCCGGGCGACGATGGGCATGCTAACCCATCGCGCCTTGTCTTCCAGGCATCCTTTCCGGCAAAAGAACTGCGATGACTCTCGATACTTTTCTAACCCAGGTCTTCAACGGCCTGTCGCTCTTCACCGTGCTGGCACTGATGGCAATCGGTCTTGCGATCGTGTTCGGCCTGATGGGCGTCATCAACATGGCGCACGGCGAGCTGATGGCGCTCGGTGCGTACATGACCTATCTGACCTCGATCGTGTTCGCCCGCTATCTGCCTTCGCTAATGGGCGCGTATTTTCTGGTCGGGATCGTGGTGGCGTTCGTGGTGACGGGCGCGGTCGGCTTTGTGCTGGAACGCGCGATGATCCGCTTTCTCTACCACCGGCCGCTCGACACCATGCTGGCCACCTGGGGCTTGTCGCTGGTACTGCAGCAACTCTACCGGCAGGTATTCGGCCCCATCGATGTGAGCGTGCCCACCGTGACGTGGCTGCAGGGCGCATGGAATCCGACACCCGGTATGGCGATTCCGCTCTCGCGCATCTTTATCATCGGTCTCACGCTGGCGGTGGCGCTCGCGGTGTACCTGTTTCTGTTTCGCAGCCGCTGGGGCCTGCGGATCCGCTCCGTGATGCAGAACCGCGCGATGGCAGGCGCCGCCGGCATCAACACAGAACGCGTGGACGCCGTCACCTTCGCGGTGGGTTGCGGCCTCGCTGGCATTGCTGGCAGCGCCCTCACGATGCTCGCCTCGACCGGTCCGGTCACCGGGCAGCAATACATTGTGGACACCTTCATCGTGGTGGTGTTCGGCGGCGTCGAGAGCCTTGTCGGCACCTTCCTCTCGGCGTTCTCGATCGGACAGTTGCAATCGATGTTCGAACTGGTCCTGAGCGGTTCGATGGCGAAAGCGGCCATTCTGCTGCTGGTGATCGTCGCACTGTATTTCCGGCCCAACGGGCTCTTCGCACTCAAGGTTCGCCGCTAACATGAAAGACCTTCCGATTTCATCGCCGCGCACATCGAATCCGCCGGCAGCGGCACTCAGCCCCGGCTTGCGTGCGACGCTGCTGCTCGAACGCTATTCCGTCGTGATTCTCGCGCTGCTCCTGCTGGTTGCCATTCCTGCGGTGTCCGGCTCCTTCCGCCTCGGCCTGTTCGCGAAGTATCTGAGCTTCGCGTTCTGCGCAGCCGGGCTCGTGCTCACCTGGGGTTACGGCGGCATTCTGAGTCTGGGACAAGGCATTTTCTTCGGTCTCGGCAGCTACATGATGGCGATGTACATGAAGCTCGAGGCAACCTCAGCCGATCCTGCCGCCGCAGTCTTCGGCAACGGTGGACCGCCCGTGCCTGACTTCATGACGTGGAACAGCATCGACAAGCTGCCCTGGTGGTGGGCACCCTTTGAGCACGCGTGGTTTGCCCTGCCCGCCATCGTGATCCTGCCGACGCTGCTCGCCTTTATCCTTGCCTATGCGAATTTTAGAAAACGCGTAGGTGGGGTGTACTTTTCGATCGTGACGCTCGCGCTCGCGTCGATCATGTCGATCGTGATCATCGGTCAACAGGGTTACACGGGCGGCATCAACGGCATCACGAATCTGCCCACCTTCATGGGTTACAGCGTGCAAAGCGACACTGCTGTCTACCTGCTCTACTACGTGAGCGCATGCCTGTTGCTGGCGGCGATCCTCGCCGGCCGCTTTATTCTGAAGAGCCGTCTCGGCAAGGTACTGATCGCAATTCGCGACCGCGAGGACCGCATCCGCTTCTCGGGCTACGACCCCGCCCTCTTCAAGGGCTTCATCTTCGCTGTGGCAGCGTTGTTCTCGGCCATCGGCGGCGCGATGTTCACGCTGCAGGTCGGCTTCGCCTCACCGTCGGTGTGCGGCATCGTGCCTTCGATCGAGATGGTGATCTACGCGGCGGTGGGCGGACGATTGTCGCTGGTGGGCGCAGTATATGGCGCGATCCTGGTCGGTGCGGCCAAGAGCTTTCTCTCCGAAAACTTCGTTGGCTTCTGGCTGTACCTGATCGGCGGCCTCTTTATCTTCGTGCCGATGTTCCTGCCCAAGGGGCTCGCCGGTGTCATCGAATGGCTGCGCGAGCGCCAGGGAGCCGCGCAATGAGCCAGATGATCCTTTCGGTCGAGAACCTGACGGTGTCGTTCGACGGCTTCAAGGCGGTCGACGATCTCAACTTCTACGTCGAAGAAAACGAACTGCACGTCGTGATCGGCCCCAACGGCGCCGGCAAGACCACGCTGCTCGACATGATCTGCGGCAAGACGAAACCGACCTACGGAACGATCGCCTTTAAAGGTTTGAACCTCGAGCGCATGCTCGAATATCAGATCACCCGTGCGGGTGTAGGTCGCAAATTCCAGAATCCGCTCGTCTACGAAGATCTGACCGTGGCCGAGAATCTGGAAATCTCTTACCCGAAGAAGCGCGACGTGATCGGCTGTCTGTTCTTTCACCGTGATGAGGCCGTGCGCGATGAAATCGACCGCATCGCGCACATGATCTTCCTCGCCGACCAGCTCGACCGCAAGGCCGCGCAGTTATCCCACGGCCAGAAGCAATGGCTCGAAATCGGCATGCTGCTGATGCAGAACCCAGAACTGCTGCTGCTCGACGAGCCCGTTGCCGGCATGAGCGCGAAGGAGCGCGAGCAAACGGGCGCGCTGCTGCGCGAGATTGCCAAGGGACGCTCGGTGGTGGTTATCGAACACGACATGGAATTCGTGAAATCGGTCGCTCACAAGGTGACGGTTCTGCACCAGGGCAAGAAGCTTGCCGAAGGCACGATGGACCAGGTGCAAAACGACCCCCGTGTGATTGAAGTCTATCTGGGACATTGAATATGCTCGCGATCCAGAATCTCAACGTGTTCTACGGCGAAAGCCATATTCTTCACGACCTCAGTTTCGAGCTGATGTCCGGCGAAACCATTGCTGTGATGGGCCGCAACGGCATGGGCAAGACCACCCTGCTGAAGTCGCTGATCGGTATGATCCCTTCGCGCAGCGGCGAAATCAACCTGGGCGGACGCAATCTGGCAGGAACGAAAAGTTACGAGCGGGTTGCCGCGGGCTTCGGGTATGTGCCGCAAGGCCGGATGATCTTTCCGTACCTAAGCGTGGAAGAAAATATCCTCACCGGCATGGACCGGATCCGTAAGCCGAAGATTCCAGAGTACATCTATGAGTCGTTCCCCGTGCTTTGGGAAATGCGCGCCCGGCGCGGCGGCAATCTCTCCGGCGGCCAGCAACAGCAGCTTGCGATCGCCCGCGCCCTCGTTTCCGAGCCCAAAGTGCTGATTCTCGACGAGCCCACAGAAGGCATCCAGCCGTCGATCATCAAGGACATCGCCCGCGCGCTCAATCGCCTGAAGAAGGAACGCAATTTCGCCTTGATCGTCTCCGAGCAGGTATTGAACTTCACGCTCGAGATTGCCGATCGCTTTCTTATCATCGAGAAGGGCCGATTCGTGCATAGCGACCGGCGTGAGAACGTCGACGCAGAACGGATCATGCGCTATCTGACCATCTGAATTCACGACACTCCCTTGCGGGAGTGCACCCTTACCAAAAAGGAGTCCTTATGTTACACGGTGACATTTCAAGCAGTCTCGACACGGTTGGTGTGGCAGTGGTCAACTACAAGATGCCGCGTCTTCACACCAAGGCCGAAGTGCTCGCCAACGCGCGCAAGATCGCCGAGATGCTCAAGGGTATGAAAATCGGCCTGCCCGGCATGGACCTCGTGATTTTTCCGGAGTACAGCACGCACGGCATCATGTACGACCAGCAGGAGATGTACGACACCGCAGCCGCGGTGCCTGGCGAGGAGACCGAAATCTTCGCTGAAGCGTGCCGCAGCGCCAAGGTGTGGGGCGTGTTCTCGCTCACCGGAGAGCGTCACGAGGAGCATCCGAACAAGGCACCGTATAACACGCTGATCCTGATGAACGACCAGGGCGAGATCGTACAGAAGTATCGCAAGATCATGCCATGGGTGCCGATCGAAGGCTGGTATCCGGGCAACTGCACGTATGTGTCGGAAGGCCCGAAGGGACTGAAAATCAGCCTGATCATCTGCGACGACGGCAACTATCCGGAGATCTGGCGCGACTGCGCGATGAAAGGCGCGGAGCTGATCGTACGCTGCCAGGGCTACATGTACCCCGCCAAGGAGCAGCAGGTGCTGATGGCCAAGTCGATGGCGTGGGCGAACAACGTTTATGTAGCAGTCGCCAATGCCGCAGGCTTCGACGGCGTCTACTCGTACTTCGGCCACTCGGCGATCATCGGTTTCGACGGGCGCACGCTCGGCGAATGCGGCGAGGAAGAATTCGGCATCCAGTACGGCGCGCTATCCAAGAGCCTGATCCGCGATGCCCGCAAGAACATGCAGTCGGAAAACCATCTGTACAAGCTGCTGCATCGCGGCTACACCGGCAAGATCAACTCCCGTGAGGAAGCCGACGGCGTGGCCGACTGCCCGTACGACTTCTACTCGAAGTGGATCACCGATCCGGAAGGCACCCGCAAGATGGTCGAGGCGCTCACGCGCAGCACGCCTGGCACCGAGGAATGTCCGATCCCAGGGATTCCGAATCCGTCCGATCTGGCACATCGCTAAACGGCCCGGCGGGAGCGACACGCGATGATTACCTACACGTCGATCATAGGCAGTGCGTCCGAACCGCGCATTGCCGATCTGCTGCACTCGCTCGAGCATCAGGGGCGAGTCGATTATGTGACGCTCGCCGCCGACGATATCCGGCGGCACCGCCTGCGCGCGCGCACCCAGCGCGGCGACGAATGCGGTATCGCGCTCGACCGCGATGCTCATCTCTTCGACGGCGCGGTGCTGCGGCTCGACCGCGATGCGGCGCTGGTCGTGCGTACTGAAGACACGCGTTGGCTGCGACTCGAACCGCGCGATGCGGCCGCGGCGCTCGAGCTAGGCTACTTCGCCGGCAACATGCACTGGAAGGTGCGCTTCGATCGGAACGCACTGGAAATCGCAGTCAAGGGCGCGCTTGACGATTGTCTGCAACGGCTCACCCCGATGCTCGCGGATCAACGCATTCGCCTCGCAACCGAAGGACTCGCGGGGGGAAAGCATCACCATGCCTGAGACGTCCTCCGCTCGCCCACCTGAGGCAATCGCAAACGGGCCCATTAGCCTGCTTGCCAGCCTGCAGCAGTCGGACAGCTTTTTCCCCGGCGGCGCGATGGCGTTCTCGTGGGGTCTCGAAGGTCTCATGCGTGATGCGCTCGTGACCGACGCAACAATGCTGCTTGCGTTTGTCGAATCGCAGGCCTTGTCACGTTGGGCGAGTCTGGATCAAGGGCTGATGTGTGGCGCGTGGCGCGCCGGGGACGCATTTGACGTGTGGCATGAAGTCGATGCGCTGGCCGAAGCCATGAGCTTGCCCCCGGCTCTGCGCAACGGCTCGCGCCGTCTCGGCCGCACGTTGGCCGATGTGCATGCGCGGCTCGGCTCGGAAACGGCGAACCGGATTCGCGACGCCATCGCGGCTGACCGCACACCTGGCCATCTCGCCACCGTTCAGGGCGCGGTGTGGCGCAGCCTTGGTATCGCGGAGGAAGAGGCGCGTGCCATCTCCGCGCACATGACCTGCACCGGCGCAGTGAGTTCGGCCGTGCGTCTGGGCATCGTCGGTCATCTCGACGCGCAGCGCGTTCTAACGCTGCTGCGCGCGCCGCTCGCACGTGTCCTCGCACAGCCGGCGCCACCGCTCGACGACCTGCACGCCGCCACCTTCGCAGCCGATATTGCCGCGCTGCGCAGCCAGACGCACGACGCGCGGCTCTTTGCCAACTAACAGGAAGGAAGACCGCGATGCTGCTGACCCCGACCGAATACGAGCGCCTGACGCTTTTCACCGCCGCACAACTGGCCCGCCGTCATCGCGACAAGGGTCTAAAACTCAATCATCCGGAAGCCGTCGCACTGATTGCGGACGAAATTCTCGAGGGCGCGCGCGAAGGCCGCAGCGTGGCAGACCTGATCGCCTACGGGTCGACGCTGCTATCCGAGGACGACGTGCTGCCCGGCGTCGCCGACCTCGTGCCGATGCTGCAGGTCGAAGGCTCGTTTCCCGATGGCACCAAGCTCGTGACCGTGCATCAGCCGATCCGGCCCGGCACGCAGACACCCGCTGCCGACACCGTAGTACCCGGTGAAATCCTGGCAATGGAAGGGGACATTGAACTGAACGCCGGCCGCGTTCGCACCACCGTGCGTGCCGTCAACACGGGCGACCGGCCGATTCAGGTGGGCAGCCATTTCCATTTCTTCGAAGTCAATCGCGCACTGCGCTTCGACCGCGCCGCCGCGTTCGGCATGCGGCTCGACATCCCGGCAGGCACGGCCGTGCGGTTCGAACCCGGCGACGCCAAGGACGTAACGCTGGTCGCCTTCGGCGGCACGCAGGAAATTTTCGGCCTCAACGGTCTGACGGACGGCGCGCTCGCCGACACCGGCCTACGCGAGGCAGCCCTCGCACGCGCCGCCCAGCGCGGCTTCGAAGGAGCCTGAATGGTTACGATGACACGCCAGGCCTACGCCGAGATGTTCGGCCCGACCACGGGCGACGCAGTACGCCTCGGAGACACGTCGCTCTTCGCCGAGATCGAACATGACTATGCGGTGCCGGGCGACGAATGCCTGCACGGCGGTGGCAAGACGCTGCGCGACGGCATGGGCCTGAAAGCCGGGCATGATAGCGCAGACGGTGCACTCGACATGCTGATCTGCAACGCGACGATCATCGATCCGGTGCTTGGCATCGTGAAAGGCGATATCGGCATCAAGGACGGCAGGATCGTCGCGATCGGCAAAGCTGGCAATCCACAAGTGATGGATGGCGTCGACCCGCGCCTCGTATGCGGCGTCTCGACAACTGTCAAGGATGCCGAAGGACTTATCGCCACCCCGGGCGGTATCGACGTCCACGTGCATTTCGACTCGGCGCAACTCTGCGAACACGCGCTTGCCTCCGGCCTCACCACGCTGATTGGCGGCTCGCTCGGGCCGATCACGGTGGGCATCGATTGCGGCGGCGAGTGGAACGTGGGACGCATGATGCAGGCCTCCGAGCAGTGGCCGCTCAACTTCGGCTTTCTCGGGCGCGGCAACTCGAGCAAGCCGGGGTCGTTGCTCGGCCAGCTACGTGGCGGCTGCCTTGGGCTGAAGATCCACGAGGACTGGGGCGCGATGCCCGCGGTAATCGACACGTGTCTGACAGTCGCCGACGAATACGATTTTCAGGTGCAGTTGCATAGCGACACGCTGAACGAGTCCGGTTTTCTCGAAGACACAGTAGCTGCAATGAAGGACCGCACGATCCATATGTACCACACCGAAGGCGCGGGTGGCGGCCACGCGCCCGACATCATCGCGGTGGCGGGACGGTTGAACTGCCTGCCCTCGTCGACCAATCCAACCAACCCGTATACCGTGAACACCTTCGATGAGCATCTCGACATGATCATGGTGTGCCATCACCTGAACCCAGCGGTACCGGAAGATGTCGCGTTCGCCGAATCGCGCATCCGTGCGCAGACGATTTCGGCCGAGGACGTCCTGCACGATCTCGGGGCGATCTCGATGCTCGGTTCGGACAGCCAGGGAATGGGGCGTATCAACGAAGTGATCTGCCGGACCTGGCAACTGGCCTCGAAAATGAAGGACCAGCGCGGACGTCTTTCCAGCGAACGCACTGCACGCGGCGACAACGAGCGGATCAAACGGTACATCGCCAAGTACACGATCAACGCGGCGCGCACTTTCGGCATTGCCGACACGGTCGGCTCGCTCGAGGACGGCAAGCTCGCCGATATCGTGCTGTGGCGGCCCGCATTCTTCGGCATCAAACCTGAGGTCGTCATCAAGGGCGGCTTTATTGCGTGGGGAGCGATGGGCGATTCCGCCGCTTCGCTGATGACCTGCGAGCCGCTCGCCATGCGGCCGCAATGGGGAGCGTTCGGACGCGCACCTGCCTCGCTTGCAGTCAACTTCGTGAACCGGCTGGCACTCGATGCGGATCTGCACGGCCACTTAGGCATCACGCGCAAGCTGGTCGGTGCGCACGGCACACGAAACCTGAGCAAGCGCGACATGCTGCACAACGACGCGTGCCCTTCCATCTCCGTCAATGCGCAGACGTTCGAAGTGTCCGTGGACGGCCAGGTGATCCGCTGCGACCCGGCGCGCGAAGTCCCGCTTAGCCGACGGTACATGTTGCGTTAGACGCATCGCAGGGCATACAGGAGTGTTTCGATGAGCACCGAGTTTAATTTCTCCAGCGGCGAGCCGTTTGCAACAACGCCGTTTGATAACGCCGCGCAGTCCACTGGCCATGCTGCACGCGCGGCCCGCGTCGGCATAGGCGGCCCTGTGGGATCGGGTAAAACGCGCCTGCTCGAACGGTTGATTCCGCGCTTCGCGGCACGCGGTGTCGACCTCGCGATCATCACCAACGATCTCGTCACGCGCGAAGACGCCGACCGGGTGCGCCGTAGCGGTCTGATCGATCCGGCACGCGTGCTCGCTGTCGAAACGGGTGCGTGCCCCCATACTGCGATCCGCGAAGACCCAACCCTCAACCTGCAGGCCGCGGACGAACTCGACGCACGTTATGCCGGCTTGCGGCTGGTTCTGATCGAATCGGGAGGCGACAATCTCGCGTCATCGTTCTCGCTCGATCTGGTGGACTACTGGATCTTCGTCATCGACGTCGCAGCCGGTGACGATATCCCGCGCAAACGCGGACTCGGCGTGCTGTCCTGCGATCTGCTGGTGATCAACAAGTTCGACCTCGCGCCGTACGTGGGCGTGGATCTGGAACGGATGGTCGGCGAGGCGCGCGAGGTGCGCAGCGGACGGCCCGTGCTGTTGACTAACTGTGCGACAGGCGCTGGAGTGGATGCGGTCGCCGATGCCATCGTCGAAAACGTGCTCTTCGATGCGCTCTGAGACGCTACCGGGGTACGTCGACACGGAACCAGCGCAACTCGATCTGTGTTTCGAGCGTGCGGCGTCCGGCAAGACCTGGCTATCACGGCAGCGCGGCGGTTATCCGTTTCATGTCGGGCGTGTCTTGCCGCTAACCCGGCGAATCGCCTCTTCTTCATGTCGCTCCCATGCCAACGCGGAAGTAATCGTGCAATCCTCGTCGGGAGGCCTGTTCGAAAACGACCGCGTGTTCCAGCGCTTCGTAGCAATGCCGCGCGCGCGGGCCACCGTTCGCACAGCAGCGGCAACCATCGTCCACACGATGACACACGGCATCGCACATTCGCGGGTCGCCATCGAAGCCCATCCGGAATCGCGTTTCGACTATCTGCCGCAACCGACCATCCTGTTTCCCGCTGCCTGCCTTCTGAGCACCATCGACGTCGTGTTGCACCGGGCTGCAACGGTTCTCATCGCCGATACGTGGCTCACGCACGACCCGACGCACCGGGCCGCGCGCTTCGGTGTGCTGGATGCAACCCTCAACGTCCGCAACGCCGACTCGCAACTGCTGGCGCGCGACCGCTTTCGCCTCGAACCCGGCGCTGCGCGCGGCTCGCTTACCGGGGTGCGGCAGACGTATGGTGCGCACGGTGGCCTGCTCGTGCTCAGACTCGACGACAGCGATGCAGGCAACGAAGCACTGACGCGCGCCATCAATGCAGCACTCCAGAAGCTCGACATGCCCCTCACGACCGCTTATGCCGCAGCGGGTGTGCTGCCAGGCGCATGCGGCACGTTCGTCAGGATGCTGGCCGCCGACAGCATCGCCTTGCGCGCGATCTTTTCCACCGCTGTCGAGGCCGTCCATCTGACGCTCGACAGTTTCCACGAAGGGGCGCCGCGCGCGTCCCACGCGTCCCAGAACCGCAACTGAGAGGTATGCCGTGACACTTCGCCGTCCGTCCAGGGCCGATCTGATCGATTTCAGCCAGGCCCGTCATCTGTCTCTGACCGAAGTCGAACTCGACCGGTATCCTGAACCCGTCCTGCGAGCCGCGCACGCGTACGAGCAGGGAGGCGCATGACGAGAGCGCCACTTACGCCGGCCGGCGCGCCGTTGGACGCGTGGCGTGTCGCGCAGGAGCCCTGGTATCAGCCGGTCGATCACGAACTGGCATGGTTCGAAGCCGCTTACCATGCGCGATTGCCGATCATGCTCAAAGGTCCGACCGGCTGCGGCAAGACGCGGCTGGTCGAACACATGGCGTGGCGGCTCAAGCGCCCGCTCGTGACGATTGCCTGTCACGAAGACATGAATGCCGGCGATCTTGTTGGCCGCTACCTGCTCGACGGCAACGGCACTTACTGGCAAGACGGACCGCTTACTCAAGCCGTCAGGCATGGGGCGATCTGTTACCTCGATGAAGTGGTCGAAGCGCGGCAGGACACGACTGTGGTCATTCATCCGCTGACCGATTCGCGTCGAATTCTGCCGATCGACAAGTGCGGCGAGCTGATCACCGCGCATCCGGATTTCACCCTGGTGATCTCGTTCAATCCGCACTATCAGCATGTGTCGAAGAACCTGAAGCCGTCGACGCGTCAGCGCTTTGTTGCGCTCGACCTCAGCTGGCCGGATGCGCAGACCGAAGCCGCGATCGTTGCGCATGAGGGCGGTGTGCCCCACGCAGTGGCCGAAAAGCTCGTGACGATTGCAACGCGCACCCGCATGCTTGACGATCCCGCGTTGCCCGAAGGCGCTTCGACACGCATGCTGATCTACGCGGCGACGTTGATCGCGCATGGCATGGATGCGTTGGCCGCGTGCCGGATCGGCATCATCCAGCCACTTGGCGACGACGCCGATCTGTGTGCCGCGCTGATGGCCACAGCCAGTGGCGTGTTCGGATGAACGCCGGCGCGGCAATGGCGACGGCGACGGCGACGCGCCAGGGCATCGCCAAGACACCTAGCCCGATCACTACGCGTGAGGCCATTTCGCTCAACCGCTTCGAGCGGACGCTCGGTTTGTATCTGCGCGCCGCATGGCAGCTGAACGCTCCTGTGCAGGCACTCGTGCGCAATGAAGAGGCAGTTGCACAACCCTGCCCGATTGTCACCGACACCGCACTGATGTTGCCGCGTGAACATGAGGCCGAGAGTCTGGACGACGCGCGCCATTTCTACCTGGCATGTGCCGCCCATGCAGCAGCCCATCTCACCTATTCGACCGTGCGCTTCGATCCCGCCAAACTGCGGCCGTTGCAGTTGACGCTGGTTGGTGTGATCGAAGACGCACGGGTCGAGCGGCTCGCAATGGCGCGCTATCCAGGCTTGCAGCGCTGGTGGCTGCCATTTCATAGAACGGGTCCGGAGAGCGCGGGCACCGCGGCGGCTCTGATCGCAAGACTTGCGCGCGCTCTGCTGGACCCGGGATACGTCGATCGAGACGGCTGGGTCACGAAGGGCCGCGCCTTGTTCGAAGAGGCGTTCAGGAGAACAGATGGAACGGACCCCACCATCTCGCGCCATCTCGGCAACCTGCTGGGCAACGATCTCGGCCAGATGCGCATCCAGTTCAACGCGAAGACGTATGCCCCGGAAGCCGTCTATCGCGATGACAACAGCCTGCTATGGGACTTACCGCCGACACCCATCGCGCCGGCATCCGGCGATGCAACACCCGAGCGCAATGTCGTGCCACAGGAAAGCGAAGGAACCGGCGAAGTTCCACCCAAAGAGCCAACGCCGCCCAAACGGATCGCGGATACCCCCGGCGACACACCGACAGCCGCCGCTGCGCACGATGAGGAACTGGCCACGCGCGTCGTATCGTTGCATCGCTACCCCGAGTGGGACTATGTGATCCGGCGCTATCGCGGCAACTGGTGCAGCGTCGAATCATTGCGTCTCGACGCCGCCATGGCAGAGCGTCCGGTCCTTGACGATCGCACAACATCGGCACGGCGCATCAGGGCGATGCTCAATTCGACACGGGAGCGCGCCGTCACCGGCAGGACTCGCGAGTTCGAAGGCGATCTGCTCGATCTCGATGCATGCATCGCTGGGCGCATTGATGCGATGCGCGGCGAGCGGGACCGTTTCAAGGGCTTCGTCGTGCCCAGACTGCAAGCGCGCGGTGCGCCGCTCGCGGTGCTGCTGGACCTCTCGGCGTCGAACGCGTTCGACAGGCGCATCGATACTGTGCTCGACGTCGCTCGCATACTTGGACAAGCGCTGAACACGGGTGACCGGCCCTATGCGATGTACGGCTTTCATTCCGATGGGCGGCATCGCGTGCGCTTTCACGTGTTCAAAGACTTCGACGAGATGTGGAGCGCGTCGACCGAGGCCTACCTCGCGCGGATTCGTCCAGGCCTGTCCACGCGCTTCGGCGCGGCACTGCGGCATACCGGTGCAAGGGTTAGCCAGGAGGCCGCGCGCATGGGCTTCTCCAGAGCCAGCCTGTTGACGGTGTCCGACGGCATGCCGTTCGATATCGATGTCTTCGATTCACGCTATCTGCGTGAGGACACGCGGCGCGCATTGAACGAGCTTGCGGTGCGGGGCATCCGGTGCGGATGTCTTGCCCTCGATCCGCAGACACTCGATGACGCGAAAGCACTATTCGGCCGACGCCGGGTTGCACCTATCAACGACCTGCATGGCTTGCCGTCGGCGCTGGGCGCGCTTATATCTGCCACTTGATGAGCCGGCAACACTACAATACCGCTTGATACGCCAAGGCCGGCAGACAGTTCGCAGCGTGCGTATTAAGTGCATGCGGAACCGCGGCGAAGAACGGCCTGCTCACGACTGAGAGGATCTATGTTCGACGGCATCTTCCACATCGTGACGGATCGGGACGGCCACCGTCATTTCTATGTCTATACCGACAGCGCCTTCGTCGCCACGCTTCTCGTCATAGCGCTGCTGTTGTTGATCGCCATCGTCAGCACGCTCGGTTACTACCTCACACGCTTCATCATGCTGCGGATCGTCGCCCGGCTTGCGCGCGGCGAACGCCGCATGTGGCTGCGTTCTGCCGAGAAACACAAGGTATTCGACCGACTCGCGCCGCTCGTGCCGGCGTACCTCCTCTATCTGTCCGCCCCGCTGCTATCGGGTCTGTCGTTTCCAGTGGTCTACCTGCTGGGAGCACCGCTCGAAACGCTCTCCGCGTGCTACATGGTTCTGACGACGCTGCGCGCCGCGTTCGCATTCCTCGCCAGTATTGAAGACCGCTATAGCCACTACCCGCACGCAGCCGAGCGGCCCATCAAGAGCTTCCTGCAGGTCACCACGATTGCCCTGTACATCGCTGCACTGATCGCGCTCATCTCCCTGCTGCTGCATCGCTCGCCAGCCTATTTCCTCACCGGCGTGAGCGCGATGACCGCCCTTCTGATCATCATCTTTCGCGATTCGCTGCTGGGTTTCGTGGCAAGTATCCAGCTGGCTGCCTATGACATGTTGCGCGTAGGCGACTGGATCGAAGTGCCAGGCTTCGTCGCGGACGGCACGGTTATCGACATTGCCCTGAATACGATCAAGGTGCAGAACTTCGACAATTCCATCGTGACGATACCAAGCTATGTATTGCTAACCAATGGCGTCAAGAACTGGCGCGGCATGGTCGAATCGGGAGGACGGCGTCTCAAGCATCCGATTCACATGGACGTCGACAGCATCCGGTTTTGCGACGATGAAATGCTCGCAAAGCTGAGCGCAAGTACTGATCTGATGGCGCCCCTGAGCCTCACGAACGAGGGCCCGCGCCTCACCAATCTCGGCCTGTTTCGCCACTATCTGGTCGGATATTTCCGCCAGCATCCCGCGGTTCGAACCGATATGCCGCTCATCGTCAGGCTCCTGCAGGCAACGGAATTCGGCGTACCGCTGGAGGTATTCCTGTTCGTCAACGACACCGACTGGCATTCTTATGAACGCATCCAGTCGGATATGCTCGACCACGTCTACGGGATTGTGCCGCTGTTCGGCTTACGCGTCTGGCAAAAGCGCTAGCGGCTAACAGCTAACAGCTAGCTGCGGTCCAGCTTCGCAGCCACATTATTTGCCGGTCCACACCACATCGCGATTTACGGCATACAACCGGCACCCGGCGTGTCCGTTTGCGCAGTAAGCCAGTGCGTCGTTGATCGGATCGATCCCCCATGCGTAGCCCCAGGCGCCGTCCGGTGCGATCGCAAAAGCACGCGGAGTGCGCAGGCTCAGAAACTTCGTGTACATCCGGCGACCGCGTTCGCTCAGATAAGGCACGGCGGAGACGTCCGTTAGTGCAGCGAATTTCGTGCTGGGCGGTTCCGACTCGAGCCGCGGCCAGACCACCGTGTTGTCCACCGCATAGAGCTGGCAATAGCGCGTGAGCTTCCAGCACCTGTCCATTGCACTCAGGCTGGGATCGAAACCGCCCGATATGTAAACCGCGCTCGTCGAACCGATTGCGATGGCGCGTGGGAGTGGTGCGGCAAGAAAGTGGCGATACACATCGTCGCGTTGCTTTTCGGTCAGAAACGGCACCGCGTCAAGGTCGTTGATGTCCGCATATGCGCTGGCTGCACGCGCTCGATCCGGCAAGTACTCGGGGTCGACTTCCTGGCTCGGCATGCCGATGCTTGCAAGAAACGAGTCGGCCTTCTGCACCCACAACGGCAGCCCGGCCCCGGAGGCGGTCATCGCATGGGCGTCCTTCTGGAATACACCGTAGTCGACCAGTTCCGCATGGGCACCCGCTGCGGTGTACTGTTTGAACATTGCCTGCCACGTGGGCGTGGCGAAGATCTGGTCGTTCTCGCCGAAGAACCAGATCGAAGGTAATTTCGTCTGCGCGCCGAACTGCTGTGCAGCGCTAATCAGGCTCGCATCCGGGCTTTTGCAGTCGGACTCCTTCACGCCTCCAGCGAAGCTGATAAGTCCCTTGACGTCAGGTGGATTGAGCGAGCCGAACGCAAGCGTATTCCATCCGCCCATGCTCTTGCCGGCCACCACGATATGCGAAGTATCGATACCGGGTAGCTGCTTCACATAGTCGAGCACCTTGCGAATATCGCGCGCCGAATCGAGTCCGAGCGCCGCGACGTCGCAGCCATGCGGCCTCGGATAGCCCTCGGAACCGGCATAGCCACGCATCATCGGCAGCGCAACCGCATAGCCGCGTGAAAGGAAATAGTAGGGAATAAAGTTATCGGCGACGCGCGGCGTGTTGCGCAGATCGTGCGACGCGCCATGATTCACGATCACGAGCGGAAACGGGCCGCCGTGCGACGGCATGAACAGCGTCACCTGCAGATGCAGCGGCGGCGACGATTCGACCGGCACGCTCAGCAACTGTTCGTTGAGCGGCGCGCGTGGCGCGCTATCGGGCTCGATCGTGACGGACGTCGCGGCGAACCCTGGCCGCGTCGATGCCGCAAGCAGCACGCATAGAAACAAGACGAATGACGAAATCGAACGCAACATACGCGGCTGGTTTTAGTTGTTAGCGCGAGGAGGCTTGAATCAGGTTGAGACCAAGGCAGTACCTGCCTGCTCCCGTTTAACGGCAAGCGACGGCAAAACTGAATAGCCGCGAGCGCTCAGGGCGAGCGCCCGACCTCTCATAACGCTAACAACCTCAACCTGGCGAGCGCGCAGCGACATTCACACAAAACCTGCGCGCTCGCCGCGCCGACGACTACCGCTCCACCGCGTGCGGCTCCTTGAGCTTGTTGGCCACGCGGATCGCATCGAAGTAAGCCGCATTAGGCGGACGCTTCAGATACTGGCCCGCGCCGCGTACGGCCCGCAGATCGCCATCGGTCCACGCCAACGCACCGCGCGTCAGCGTGTGTGTCGCGACGCCCTGCACCGTCATACCTTCGAACACGTTGAAATCGACCTTTTGGTGATGCGTCTTGACCGAGATCGTCTTGCTGGCGGTTGGGTCCCAAACTACCAGATCTGCATCTGCGCCCACTTGCACCGCCCCCTTGCGCGGATACAGGTTGAAAATCTGCGCCGCATTGGTCGAGGTAATGCGCACGAACTCGTTAGGCGTGAGACGCCCCGAATTCACGCCGTGATGCCACAGCACCGACATGCGGTCTTCCACCCCGCCGCAGCCGTTTGGAATCTTCGTGAAGTCCTCGCGCCCCATGGCCTTTTGCGAGGCGCAGAACACGCAGTGATCGGTAGCGGTAGTGTGTAACTGACCCGCTTGCAGTCCGCTCCATAGCGCCTCGCGATGCTCGGCAGAACGGAACGGCGGGCTCATCACGTGCGCCGCGGCACGGGTCCAGTCCGGATCGCGATAGACGGCCTCGTCGATCACGAGGTGTCCCGGCAAGACTTCGCCGAATACCCGCAGGCCTTCGCTGCGCGCCCGCGCAATTGCGTCGGCCGCATCTTTCGACGACACGTGGACGATATACACCGGCACCCCCAGCACCTGGGCAATGCGAATCGCCCGGTTAGCCGCCTCGCCTTCCACTTCAGGCGGCCGCGAAAGCGGATGCGCTTCCGGTCCGGTGATGCCACGCTCAAGCAACTGACGCTGCAACTGGAACACCAGTTCGCCGTTTTCCGCATGGACGGTGGGCAGTGCGCCAAGTTCGAGCGAACGCGCGAAGCTGTTCACCAGCACTTCGTCGTCGGCCATGATGGCGTTCTTGTAGGCCATGAAGTGCTTGAAACTCGACACCCCATGCTCATGCACGAGCGTGCCCATGTCGCGATGCACGGATTCGTCCCACCAGGTCACCGCTACGTGAAAGCCGTAATCGGCCGAGGCTTTCTCGGCCCAGCCGCGCCACGCATGAAACGCCTCCATCAACGGCTGGCGCGGACTCGGAATCACGAAGTCGATGATGCTCGTGGTGCCGCCCGACAAACCTGCTGCCGTGCCCGTATAGAAGTCGTCGCTTGCAGTGGTGCCCATGAAGGGCAATTCCATGTGCGTATGCGGGTCGATGCCCCCCGGCATCACATACTGTCCATGCGCGTCCACAATCGACGCACCCGCAGGCGCCTCCAGTTCCGGGCCAACCTGCAGGATCTTGCCGCCGTCCTGCGGGTCCGCGCACAACACGTCTGCCCGCCAGCTACGGTCCGCGTCGATTACCGTGCCGCCGCGAATCAGGATCGTCATCTTGCTGCCTCCTCATTGACTGCTACGTATTCGTTGCCGTTGCTGCTGCATCGGCGAGGCACGGGTGGTTTCAACATCCGTGCCTCTTCCATGCCTGCCTTATGCGCTGGCAACCCGCGCACTCGGCCCTTTGCTGAATTTCATCCACGCGGTGTAGACGATGGACGCGAGTGCAAGACCCACGAACCACGCATACGTGTAGAGCGTATTGAAGAACGCCGGCACGTTAGGGAACGTCGCCGGAAACGCGGTATGCAGAAAACCCGGCAGATTCGGCAAGACCCCCACCAGCAGCGCCACCACGGCGCCGATATTCCAGCCACCGGTGTAACTGTACTCGCCGTTCTCGTCGAACAGTTCGCGCTGATCGAGCTCTGTACCGCGAATCAGAAAGTAATCCACCATGAGGATGCCGGCCACCGGTCCGAGCAAGGCCGAATAGCCCACCAGCCACGTGAAAATATAGCCCTGCGTCGTCGCCAGGATCTTCCACGGCATCATCACGATCGCGATGGTCGCGGTAATCATGCCGCCCACGCGATACGAAATACCCTTGGGCCAGAGGCTCGAAAAATCATACGCGGGCCCGACCAGGTTGGCCGCGAGGTTGCAGCACATCGTATCGAGCGTCAGGATCACGAGCGCAACGCCTACGCCAATGCCGGTCATGCGGCTCGTGAGATCGATAGGATCCCAGATCGCTTTGCCGTAGATCACCACGGTAGCCGAGGTCACCACCACGGAAATGACCGAGAGCAACGCCATCGGCGCGGGCAAGCCGATCGACTGGCCGATGATCTGATCGCGCTGCGAGCGGGCAAAGCGCGTGAAGTCGGGAATGTTCAGCGCAAGCGTGGCCCAGAAGCCCACCATCGCGGTAAGCCCCGGCCAGAACGTCGCCCAGAACAGGCCTTCCTTCTTCCCGCCAGCTACGAACTGCGACGGCGCCGAGAGCATCGAACCGATTCCGCCGGCCTTCGAGGTCGCCCACCACACGAGCGCAATACACATCACCACCTTGATCGGCGCCGACCAGCTTTCCAGCCAGCGGATCGAGTCGGTGCCATGCACAATGAAGTAGATCTGCAGGGCCCAGAACACAAGGAAACACGCCAGCTGCCCAAGCGAAATATCGAGGAACGGCAGCGCATCGCCGTGCAGTGCATTGCCGGTCAGGATATTGAGCAGCGTATAGATCGCGCTGCCGCCAAGCCACGTTTGAATCCCGTACCAACCGCAAGCGACAATCGCACGCAGCATGGCCGGCAATTTCGCCCCTTGCGTGCCGAACGACGAACGCACCAGCACCGCATACGGAATGCCGTGTTTCGCCCCGGCGTGCCCGATCAGCAGCATCGGCACGAGCACGATCAGGTTGCCGAGCAGCACGGTAACAACCGCCTGCCACGGCGACATGCCCTGCTCCGTCAAGCCGGCGGCGAGCATGTACGAAGCGATATTCATCACCATTCCCACCCACAGCGCGGCGAAGTGATACCACATCCATGTGCGCTGCGCGACGCCGGTTGGAGCCAGGTCGTCGTTGTAGAGGCTGCTGGCTTGCGCGCCGGCCGCTAGCTGCGGATCGACGGTTTGCGCTGTCTGCTTCATTGAAGTATCTCCACTTCGTCGTTGTGGCCTGCGCCTCTTCTCGCGATGCTTCAGGAGACGTCAGGCCGGATGGGAACCAGGTTCAGTACGAGCGCCTCGTTTGTTACGGGTTCTTCCTTGTTATGCGTTACTACGTCAGGCCGCCTTCACGGCGGCCTGCTGCCCGACCTGCGGTGCTGCCTGCTGCGCCGGCGCATTCGCGCTCGCCGGGTTGTTCGGATGCGTGGTCCAGTTGGCGTACTCACCGGCGTCGACGCGTTCCATCGTGATGCACTCGTCAACCGGGCAGACGTGCATGCATAAGTTACACCCAACACACTCGGAGTCCACCACTTCAAAATGCCGTACGCCATCCTTTTCGCGCATGATGGCCTGATGCGCGGTGTCTTCGCAGGCGATATGGCACAGTCCGCACTGGATGCACTTGTCCTGATCGATGCGCGCCTTGATGTCGTACTTGAGATTCAGGTACTTCCAGTCGGTCACGTTGGGCACCGCGCGGCCGCGAATGTCCTCGAGCGTGGCGTAACCTTTTTCGTCCATCCAGTTCGACAGACCGTCGGCGAGGTCGGAGACAATTCGGAAGCCGTAGTGCATTGCCGCCGTGCAAACCTGCACGCTGCCTGCGCCCAGCACGATAAATTCCGCCGCATCGCGCCATGTCGAAATGCCGCCGATACCGGAGATCGGCAGATCAGGCGTTTCGGTATCGCGCGCGATTTCGGCCACCATGTTCAGCGCGATCGGTTTGACCGCCGGGCCGCAATAGCCGCCGTGCGTACCCTTGCCGTCGACAATCGGCATCGGCGCCATCACGTCGAGATCCACGCCCACGATCGAGTTGATCGTATTGATCAGCGAGACACCGTCCGCACCGCCCTTGTAGGCCGCGCGCGAACCCATGCGGATGTCGCTGATGTTCGGCGTCAGCTTGACGAGGCACGGCAGCTTCGTGCCTTCCTTGACCCAGCGCGTGACCATCTCCACGTATTCGGGCACCTGCCCCACTGCCGAGCCCATGCCGCGCTCGCTCATGCCGTGCGGGCAGCCGAAATTCAGTTCGACGGCATCGGCGCCGGTGTCTTCGACCAGCGGCAGGATCCATTTCCAGTCGCTTTCGTTGCACGGCACCATCAGCGAGACGATCAGCGCGCGGTCCGGCCAGTCGCGCTTGACCTGGGCGATCTCGCGCAGATTGACGTCGAGCGGACGGTCCGTGATCAGTTCGATATTGTTCAGGCCTGCGATACGTTGGCCGTTCCATTGCACTGCGCCATAGCGCGAGCTGACGTTGACCACGTGCGGATCGAGGCCGAGCGTTTTCCAGACCACGCCGCCCCAGCCTGCTTCGAAGGCGCGGTTGACGTTATAGGCTTTGTCGGTCGGCGGCGCGGAGGCGAGCCAGAAGGGGTTCGGCGAAGTGATGCCGGCAATCGTACAACGCAGATCGGCCATGTTCGGCTCCTTGGGACTTTGTTTTATCGTGAGGTCGGGTGAGTGGCTTTGCCAGGCGCAGTGCGCTCGCTTGCGGATCGCTAGGCGGCCTTGACCGCCGTGCGGGCGAAGTGCGCATCGATGGCGGCGGCGGCAAGCTTGCCGTCCTGCACCGCCTGCACAGTCAGATCGACGCCGCCCGTCGCGGCGCAATCGCCACCGGCCCACACATCGGGCAATGAGGTCTGCCCGTTCGCGTCAACGGCGATCCGGCTGCCATCGAGTGTCAGCAGGTCACGCTCCACGCCCACTGCCACCAGCGTCTGGCCGATTGCCTTTAACACCATGTCCGCCTCCACAACGAAACGCTCGCTGCCCTCAGCCGAGTTACGCTCGAACTCCACACCCGTCACATTGCCGTCACCGCCGATCAGGCGAACCGGCTTCGCATGCGTGATGAGCGTCACTCCCTGGCTTTGCGCAAACTCGCGTTCAGCCCACGTCGCGCTCATCGTCTCCACACCGCGCCGGTAGACCATCGCCACCGTCGTGGCGCCCAGCTTGCGGCTTTGCACCGCGGCATCCACCGCCGTATTGCCACCGCCGATCACGACGACGCGGCGGCCCACCGGCACCGTCGCAAGATCGCTCGCCTGACGCACCTGCTCGATGAAATCGACTGCGTCAAGCACACCGCCGAGCGCTTCGCCTTCCAGCGCCAACTCGCGCACGCCGGTCAGGCCGATCGCCAGAAACACCGCGTCATGTTGCTTGCGCAGCGCATCGAGACTCACGTCGCGCCCAAGCGTCACACCGTTTTTGATTTCGATGCCGCCTACCGAGCACAGCCAGGCCACTTCGCGCTGGGCGAAATCGTCGATCGTCTTGTACGCAGCGATGCCGTATTCGTTAAGACCACCAGGCTTTTCATGCGCGTCGTAAATCGTCACGCGATGCCCCGCCAGCGCCAGCCGATGCGCACATGCCAGCCCCGCCGGACCCGCGCCGACGACGGCCACATGACGCCCGGTGTCGGCCGCGCGCCTGAATAGCACCTCGCCGCGCGCCATCGCCCAATCGGTCGCGTGACGTTGCAGCGCGCCGATCGCCACCGGCTTCTCGTCCTGATGATTGCGCACGCACGCCCCTTCGCACAGGATCTCGGTCGGACAAACCCGCGCGCACATGCCGCCCAACGGATTCGCCGAAAGAATATCGTGGGCCGCGCCTTTCAGATTGCCGTTGCCGATCTTGCGGATAAAACTGGGAATATCGATCTGCGTCGGACACGCCTGAATGCATGGAGCGTCGTAGCAGTAATGGCAGCGGCTCGCCGCCACCGCTGCGGCGGCCGGATCGAGCAAGGGCGAGATATCGGCGAATTCGCAGGAAAGCTGCTCGGGCGACAGCCGATGCGGGGCAATGTCGCCGGTTTGCTTGATGGCCATACACGTTCCTTCTTGAATGTGAGGACGTAGCCGTATCCGCCGGCTGCACGCGAGCGCAGTCGGGACGGCTTGTTTTATAGGTGATGCGGTCAGGCCTTTCTAAAGGCGCCGACGCCCGGTCGAATTACGCGGCGCGGCGCCTCCTTCATCCTTCAAAGCTCATGAAGCCGGTTCGCAGGCACGCTCCAGCATGGCGTGCAGCAGCACATTGGCGCCTGCTTCGATCCATTCGAGCGTGGCGTCCTCGATCTCGTTGTGACTGATACCGTCGACGCACGGCACAAACACCATGGAGGTCGGTGCGACCTGCGAGAGATAACAGGCGTCGTGTCCCGCACCGGACACCATGTCGCGATGCGGATAGCCGAAGCGCTGCGCGGCGGCGCGCACCGACTTCACGCAGGCCGCGTCGAAAGCGACGGGCTTGTAATAGAAAATCTGCTCGAGCTCGGTTTCGAGGCCAATGCCACTCGCGATCTTTTCGACGCCTTCGCGTAGCGCGGCATCCATCTTCGCCAGCACGGCATCGTCAGGATGACGAAAATCCACGGTGAAAAAGACGCGGCCCGGAATCACATTGCGCGAGTTCGGGTGCACCTGCATCATGCCGACAGTCGCACAACCGAACGGCGCGTTGTCGAGCCCGATGCGATTGACGAGATCGACTACCCGTGCAGCGCCGAGCAACGCGTCTCGACGGCGCGGCATTGGCGTCGGGCCCGCGTGCGCTTCCTGGCCAGTCAGCGTGATTTCGTACCAGCGCTGCCCTTGCGCGTCGGTCACGACGCCGATCGTCTTATGTTCCGCTTCGAGAATCGGCCCTTGTTCGATATGCAGTTCGAACGCCGCATGCAAGGGCCGGCCGCCGCACGGCACATCGCCTGCATAGCCGATGCGCTTGAGTTCCTCGCCGATCGTCTTGCCGTCCACGTCCTTGCGCGACAAGCCGTATTCGAGCGTAAACACGCCGGCAAACACACCGGAGGCGACCATCGCCGGAGCGAAGCGCGAGCCTTCCTCGTTGGTCCAGATCACCACTTCGATCGGATGTTCGGTTTCGATGCCGTGATCGTTCAGACTGCGAATCACTTCAAGTCCGCCCAGCACACCATAGATGCCGTCGAAACGCCCGCCGGTGGGTTGCGAATCCGCATGCGAGCCGGTCATGACCGGCAGCGCGTTCGGGTTGCGCCCGGCACGCCGCATGAAGACATTGCCCATCTGATCCACCGTCACCGTGCAGCCCGCCTCTTTGGCCCAGCTTACGATCAGGTCACGCCCCTGCATGTCGAGATCGGTTAGCGCCAGGCGGCAGACGCCGCCTTTAGGTGTCCCGCCGATTTTCGCCATCGTCATCAGGCTGTCCCACAGACGCTTGCCGTCGACCTTGATCGACGTATCGGGTTCAGCATGCTTTAACGCCTCGGATACCGCGTTCATTCGTCTCGCTCCTTTCGATGAACCGACCTTTCTGCTGCGATCACACATCGCGCCAAATAAAACTGGTGCATTTACGGCTGATTTTAGGGCGTTTTCGCACGGCTGCGGTGCACGTGGATCGCCTTCTCACCCGCACCCGGCAAAGGGCTAACCCTGGGGTATCGCCCGCTCGCCCAATCCTGTCCGATTGGACAGGTTGTAGACGATTAACGCCGCCAAATCAATGCTTTTCGTACGTGGGCATATAGAGCGAAAAGCGTGCCATTGCGATGCAGCATGCCGCATTGGCGCGCAGCGAATGAGCGTGTCCAAAATCTTGCGAACGACTAGAATGAAGCGCGACGCGGCATACGAGCCGCGCGAGGCCAACAATGAGACACGACGAAGTGGCAGCCGACATCGCGGGAAACGACGACACCCCCACACCTTTGCGGCGGCGCAAGGCGCACATCCGCGAATCGAACGAGGCCCATCTGCTGGCCTGTGCGGAAGCGGTATTCGCCGAGCGGGGACTGGAAGGCGCCAGCACGGCGATGATTGCCGAACGTGCAGGCTTACCGAAAGCTAACCTGCATTACTACTTCCCAACGAAGCTGGCGTTGTATCGCAGGGTGCTCGAAGATCTGTTCGAAGACTGGCATCGTGCCGCGGATACGTTCGAGGGCAGCGACGATCCGGTTGAAGCGATCAGCGGCTACGTGCGGGTGAAGATGGAGTTGTCGCGGCGGCGGCCATTGGGCTCGAAAGTGTGGGCCAACGAAATCATCCACGGTGCGGAGCATATGCAGGACATTCTCACGCAACGTGTCAAGCCCTGGCTCGAGAGCCGCGTGAAAGTGATCGACGACTGGATCGCACGCGGTCTGCTCGCACCCGTGAGCGCGCAAACCCTCATGTACATGATCTGGGCGACCACTCAGCACTACGCCGACTTCGACGCGCAGATTCTGGCACTCGGTGGCAGACGTGCGCTGACGCAGAAGGCGTTCGAAGCCTCCACCGAGGAGGTGGTGCAATTGGTGATTCGTGCATGCGGTGCGGTATCGCCTGCTGCGAACCGGACTCAACCGTAACGACGTTGTCACGCATGCAAATCCAGGCCGCAACGGACGGCACAGCAACCGCAAGCGAATTCGCCATCTTGCCGGCCACCTCCGCACGCGAGGCGCTGCGAATCGAATACCAGTGGATCAATGCCGAATTGCGCACGGCGCCGATCGCGTTGTTTCTGCATGAAGGACTCGGCTCGATTGCCATGTGGCGCGGCTGGCCGCAACAGCTTTGCGACCAGCTCGGCATGCGTGGTCTCGTCTATTCGCGTCCCGGCTATGGCCACTCGACGCCGCGACCACGCGATACCGTCTGGCCGGTCGATTATCTGAGCATTCAGGCACGCGACGTTTTGCCAGCGTTGCTGGAAGCATTGCGTATCGGGCCCGAAGAACGCGCACGCATGTGGGTGATCGGCCATAGCGACGGCGCTTCGATCGCGCTGCTATACGCCGCTTCGTTTCCGCGCCTGCTGGCAGGCGCTATCTCTATCGCGCCGCATGTGTTCGCGGAAGATATTTCGCTGCAAGGAATCGCCGAGACCAAAGCGGCCTACGAGCACGCCGGCCTGCGCGATAAGCTCAGTCGCTTTCACGCCGATGTCGATTCGGCGTTCTACGGCTGGAGCGACATCTGGTTGAGCCCAGCTTACAGAACGTGGAGCATTGTCGAGGAATTGCGCGCGATCCGCTGCCCGTTGCTTGCAGCACAGGGGCACGACGATCACTACGGCACGATGGCGCACCTCGATACGATCGCCACGTGCGTACCTCAGGCACATCTCCTCAAGCTCGATGCTTGCGGACACTCGCCGCATCGCGACACGCCAGACGCGCTCAACGCGGCGATCGTCGCGTTTGTCAGGTCTGTCGCGACCACGCAAAGTGGTTAATTGCGCAAACATACACAATTACAACTTCTTCCCCAACGTTCATAAATCTTACACAGGTAAGTAGTTATCCTTCGACGGTGCTGAGCCAAGGTGCGTCACCTTGGCCAATGTCCCCCCAATACCGTCAAAGGCCTCCCATGTCTTCCAGGTCTGAGCGAAGCGAGCTGTTCGAATCCCAACCCCCGGGTAAACGTTTGGCGGCAGCACCACGCGCGCGGCTGCGCACGTTCGGAAGAGCGGCATTGGCGGCGTCATTGTGTGTCTGCGTAAGCGTCACTTTGAGCGCATGCAGCAACGACGACGACAAGGCACCTGAAACGGCAACGACGACCTCAGATCAGGTCAACTCCGCGCCGCCCGCGCCCTACGCGATGCCGCAAAACGTTGCCACCCAGGCGGCGCCGGCGGCAGCAGCCGGGCTGCCGCCCAACGCCTTCCAGACACCGCCGCCGACCGCCGCCCAGGTCGGAGCCGCGGCGTCCGACAGTCTTGTAACACCCGTGATTCACACCGTTGATTGAGGTCGTCCGACTCCCCGCGCCGGTTCTACCCGTTTGCTCACCGTCGCGCATATTCCTTCCCTGAAGATCGAAGCCCAACATGACATCAAAAAATCGCCGTGATTTTCTGCGCGCAGCCGCCTCGGCTGCGGGTTCTGCAACCGCGTTGAGCATGCTGCCCCTCGGCATTCGCAACGCACTCGCGATTCCCGCCAACAACGCCAAAGGCAATATCCAGGACGTCGAGCACATCATCATCCTGATGCAGGAAAACCGCGCATTCGACCACTACTTCGGCACGCTGCGCGGCGTGCGCGGCTTTGGCGACACGCGCGCCATCACGCTGCCCACCGGCAACCCGGTGTGGTACCAACCGCTCACCGAAGGCATTACCGCTGACGCGGGCTACGTGCTGCCGTTCCGTCCGAGCGCGCCGAATCTCGGCCTGCAGTTCCTGCAGGATCTGGCGCACGACTGGGACACCACGCACACGGCATGGAACGGTGGCTTGTACAACCAGTGGGTGCCTGCGAAGGGCACCACGACGATGGCGTACATGACGCGCGACGACATTCCGTTCCATTACGCGCTGGCCGACGCATTCACGATTTGCGACGCGTATCACTGCTCGCTGCTGGGACCGACCGACCCGAACCGCTACTACATGTGGACCGGCTGGGTAGGTAACGACGGCAGCGGCGGCGGCCCGGTGATCGACAACTCCGAGCTCGGCTACGGCTGGTCGACGTATCCAGAAGTGCTGCAAAACGCCGGTATTTCGTGGAAGATCTATCAGGACATCGGCACCGGCCTGAACGCGGCCGGTTCGTGGGGCTGGGGCTCCGATGCGTATATCGGCAACTACGGCGACAACTCGCTGCTCTACTTCAACCAGTATCGCAACGCGACGCCGGGCAATCCGCTGTACGACAAGGCGCGCACCGGCACCAACGTGGCAAACGGCGGCACTTACTTCGATATCCTCAAGCAGGATGTGACCAACAATACGCTGCCGCAAGTCTCGTGGATCGTCGCTCCGGAAGCGTATTCCGAGCATCCGAACTGGCCCGCGAACTACGGCGCATGGTACGTCGATCAGGTGCTGCAGGTTCTGACCTCCAACCCGGAGGTGTGGAGCAAGACGGTGCTGCTCATCAACTACGACGAAAACGATGGTTTCTTCGATCACGTGCCGCCCCCGTTCGCACCGGCTTCGAGCGCCAACGGCCTGTCGACTGTCGCCAACACCAACGAGATCTATCTGGGCAACGGCCAATATCCGGCCGGCGAAAATGTGAACGGCCCGTACGGCATGGGTCCGCGCGTGCCGATGATCGTGGTGTCGCCGTGGTCGAAGGGCGGTTATGTGTGCTCGCAAGTGTTCGACCACACGTCGGTGATCCGCTTTATCGAAAAGCGCTTCGGCCACAATCACGACCTCGGCGAATCGAATATCACGCCGTGGCGCCGTGCGGTGTCCGGTGACCTGATGTCGGCATTCAACTTCGTCAATCCGAACGACGCCACGCCGACGCTGCCGAGCACGACTGGCTACGCTCCGCCGGACCAGTTGCGTCATCCGGACTATGTGCCGGTTCCGCCGCTCGTGCAGGCCGTGCCGAAGCAGGAACCTGGCGTGCGCCCGGCGCGTGCGCTGCCCTACGAGTTCTTCGTGCGGCTGCGCAGCGGCGCATCGCAAGGCAAGATCGCACTGGGCTTCGTGAACAGCGGACAGGCCGGCGCAGCGTTCCTCGTCTATTCGACCAACAGCAGCACGGCACCGCTCACCTACACCGTCGAAGCCGGCAAGCGCCTTGACGACCAGTTGCCGCTCAACGCCAACGGCACCTACGACTACACCGTGTACGGCCCGAACGGCTATCTGCGCCGCTTCGCCGGCAAGCCCGTGGCAGCGTCGAACTGGTGGAGCAAATCGGAAGTGGCCAATCCGGAAGTGGCTGAAGGCTACGACGTCGCCAACGGCAATCTGCAGTTGCGTCTCGAGAACCAGGGCACGGCACACTGCGAGTTCACTGTCACCAATGCGTACGATCCGAGCATGGTGATCCGGCAAAAGGTGGCCGGCGGCAAGACGGACGAGATCTATCTCGACCTGCGCGCCGCTTATGGCTGGTACGACCTGACGGTGACCGTCGATACGGACCCGACCTTCACGCGGCGCCTTGGTGGCCACGTCGAAACGGGACACAGCAGCTTTAGCGATCCGGCATTGGGCGCTTGAGCATCGGATAGCGACGCTTAAATCGCTAACCGTCGAAACACTGCCTGAACTGCGAGACTTCTGCGCGGTCCAGGCAGTTTTGTTTTGTCACGCCTCTCAAGCCGCCATCGACGCACACGTCGCGGCCCGCTCACGCTCTTTTGCAAGAAGCGCCTGCACGACGTATTCCGCATCGCGCGCAATTCCCGAGAAGCGGCCCGAGCCCCATGTATGCAACCACGGCAAGCCGACGAAATACAATCCTACGACCGGCGTCACGCCGCGGTGATGGGCCGGATAGCCGCGCCCGTTGAACACCGGCGCATCGATCCAGCTAAAGTCGGGCGTAAAGCCGATACACCAGATGATCGATGTAATACCGCTCGCTGCAAGTTCGAGCGTCGCGCGTTCGTGCGGCGGCTGCCATAACGGCTTGTAGGGAACGCCTGGCGGCGCGCTGATGCCATTCTTTTCGATGAAAGCGTCGATGCTTGCATTGATGCGGTTATACGTGTCGTCCGCATCGTCGAGATTGGCCGCGAGATTCGGCTGAAAATGCAACTGTCCATCGCGCAGATCCTCGAGCCGTCCGTATAATTCCATGCCCTCCGTGGCAAAGCGGCGCAAGTCGATATCGCGTCCACCGTCGCGGCCGGTCACATAGTGATTGGTGTTGTCGCGCACCCCTTCGCGCAACGGATGTTTTTCTACCGGCATATCGTAGTACTGCATATCCGCGAGCCAATCCACCACATCGCGCCCGCGATAAAAGCGTGCGCAGCGCGGCGCCTCGCCTACGGCGAGCACCACCTTGCGGCCGGCCAGATGCAGGTCCTCCGCGATTTGCGCACCGGACTGCCCTGAGCCTACCACCAGCACCGCACCTTCCGGTAGCGCCTGCGGATTGCGATACTCAGACGACTGCAGCTGCACGATCTGCACTGGCAGACGCTCTGCCATGCGTGGCACGATCGGCGTGTGGTAGCCGCCTGAAGCCACCACGACGTGGTCCGCCGTGAAATCACCCTGCGAGGTGGCCACCGCATAGCTGCCATCCTCCTGGCGCTTCACGCGGCTGACCTGCGTGTGCTCGAGCAGCGGTGCATCCACCATCGCAATGAAGCCATCGAGGTACGCGATGATTTCGTCCTTTTTCATGAAGCCATGCGGATCGTCGCCGGAGTACGGGTAGCCTGGCAACGCGCATTGCCAGTTCGGCGTGACGAGGCAGAACGCATCCCAGCGCTGCTTGCGCCAGGTGTGCGTGACGGTCTGCTTTTCGAGCACGAGGTGATCGACGCCGGCCTGCTTCAGGTAATAGCTGACCGACAGGCCCGCCTGCCCGCCGCCAACGACGAGCACGCTGTAATGGCCATTGCCGCGTGGACCCGCGCTCATGGAATGCGCTGTGTTCGACATGATGCGTCCTTGCAAGTAATAACGTTCAGACCAGTTCGATGACTTTCACGGTGGCGTCCGCGTGGTCGCGAAAGCGCTGCGCGTCGTGTTCGATCTGCGCGAGTTGATCCATCGCTGCCGAGCACGCGAAACCATACTTCTGCCGCACCCGCTCCGAAGCAATGTTGAGCGCCTCACGCGAGCGTTTGACGAAATCGTCGAGCGGATACATATGGCCCGGCGTAAAAAAGTCGCTGACTACCTGTGACGGCGAATAGCAGTTCGCTTCCTCGCCATCGGGCCATTGAATGCGAAAGTGCATGACAGGCATGGAAATTCCTTTGTGCAAATGACTTTAGTGCATCGCGAGCGGCTGGCGTGCCAGCCATGCGCGGTAGACGTCGACATGACGGCGCGCGCTCGCGGCCCAGCTAAAGCGGGCGAGCAGCGCGGGCACCGCATGGGTGAAATCGGTGGCATGCTCGCCGTTGAGCACGTGCAGCAGCGCTGCGCCAATTGAATTCGTGTCGGTCGGCGTAGCCCAGCAGCAAGTGGCGCTATCGAGGTATTCCGTGAACGGTGCGATCGCCGACGCAACAACCGGCGTGCCGCAGGCGAGCGCCTCCAGGACAACGAGTCCAAAGCCCTCGCGTATCGATACCATCGCCAGCACGTCGGCGCTGCGAAATAACGCGGGCATCGCAGCATCTTCAAGAGGCCCGGTGACGACGATGCTTTCCTGCGGTCCGATAGATAAACCTAGTTCCGCTGCTCGCTGGATAAAGCGCCGCGTGTACGCATCGTGATCGAGCAGACTGGCCCCGCCCGCGACAACCAGTTGCGCCTCGGCAAACACCGCGCGCACTGCGGCAAATGCATGGAGTAGCGCAAGCGTGTTCTTGCGCGCTTCGACGCCACCCACCGCGAGAATCAGCGGGCCTGCTCCGAGTCCGAGTTGCTGCTGCATGACCTCGTCGGCAGACGATGTATATGACGTGAAACGTGTTGGATCGACGCCATTCGGTACTGTGACCGCAGTAATTCCATAACGGCTGAGCATTTCACGCGTCCATGTGTCGCTCACGCACAAAACCTGATCCGCGTCGCGATACGCACGTTCCTGCCATGCCGCGAGGCGTGGATCGTCGAAGTGATCCAGGTGGTGCACAGTGCGCACGAAACCGCGGATCGCACCTTCTTCCCTGAGTTCCGCCAACGCGTTGCCGCTGATGCTGTCCTCGGCATGCAAGACATCGAACGCGTTCGTTCCGTGCTCAAGCACACTGCGTTTCAAGGCACGAATACGCGCATCGACCAGCGCTACCGTACCGGCTTGCGACCCGATCACGGGCGCATACACCACACGACAAGGCGGCGTACGAAATAGCATCTCGCCGTTCGTAGCTGGCGCGAACACCGTGACATCGTGGCCCTGCGCGCTGAGTGCGCTCGCGAGTTCGAGCGTATGCACAACGCCGCCGCGCGGATTGACCGAATGCGTCAGCAGTCCGATGCGCAATGTGCCCGTGTTCATTGCAGCACCTGATCCGTCGGGACGATAAACGGCTCACCGCTAAAGTCCCACAACACGGCGGCGTCATCGCCGCGATGCGCAACAACCTCGCGCGTTGCATCCACCGTTCCAATCACGGCGCAATCAAGCGCACGCGCCACGAACTGTGCCTGCACGCGCTCGACGTGTTCTTCGCGCACCGCGAGCAGATAGCCGTAGCTCGGAAACGCGGTAACCCAGCGTGCCAGCGGCACGTCAGCCGGTTTAGGAATTGCATCGAGATCGATACGCGCGCCGACCCGCGAGCATTCGAGCAACATCAATGCCGTACCAAGCGTACCTGCCATGCTGATGTCTTTCGCCGCGTCGCACAGTCCGCTCTCCGCCAGCCGCGGCAGCAACTCCAGATCGTCTCGCAGACGCGCAGCCGACGCGCCCACCGAAGCATTCCAGAACGGATACGGTTCTTCGAAGCGGCCACGCAGATCAACCGCCATCAGCAGACGATCGCCGGGACGCGCGTTGAAGCTCGACAGCAGCGCCTTGGCGCGACCGAGAATCGACACCGCCAGTTGCGCCTGATCGCTGCGTGCATTGGTGTGCCCACCCACAATCGGCACCCCGTACGCCACCGAAGCCGCCGCCATCCCCGCGAGCACCTCATGCGCCGCCTCGATGCCATTGCTCCAGAGCGCATCGACGACCGCGAGCGGACGGCCGCCCATCGCGTAGATATCGCTTACGTTGACCATCACGCTGCTGTAGCCCGCGAACCACGGCATCGCCTGCACGAAGTCGCTGACCATCCCTTCGATGGCGAACAACAGATAACCGTCACCATCCGGCAAGGCCGCGCAATCGTCGCCCACGGCCACCGCCTGACCGAGATCGCCGGCGCCGCCCGGCAGCTGACGCGCAAGCGACGACACCACGCCGGCAATATCGGTCTTGTGCCGGAAGCCGCGGCTCTCGCGTAAGCTGGCGACGAGATCCGCCACGCTCATGACGCGCTCCGCGATTTCGCAACAAAGCCACTGCGCGGAGTGGTGCACGGCGGGTAATGCTCGAGTTGTGCCTGCATCAGATGATGCGGACGTCCAAGCATCGTCTCCTGCGCCAGCGCATCCCAATGCAGCGTCTGAAACATCGGCACATTCTGGCTTTGCACGTGCGCGAGAAACGTCTCGCAACCCAGCGCATGAGCGCTCGTCACGGCAAGCCGGATCAGCGTCGCGCCGATCTTGCCGTGACGTCGAAACGCCGCGTGCACCGCTAGCCGTGAGCCGTACCACACACCTGGCGCCTCCTGATGGATGCGCACCGTGCCCACAACCTGCTCGGGCATTCCCGCAATACAGCTCAGCGCCACCAGTTGCTGGGCACGTTCATCGACCTCGTCGCGATCGTCGCCGACAAAGATGCCCTGCTCGATGCAGAACACCGCACGCCGCAGCTTGTAGGCTTCCTCAGCTTCCCACGGCAGCGTGGTCCATTTGATGCGAAATTCGGTCGGCGTGTACAACACCGGTGTGAGATCGAGTTCTTCGGATGCGCCCGCAATCGCTTCGCCAAACATGATCACACCTCGTACGAAGAGAGCGACGAACACGCGCCGCACTTGCCGCAGCCGGCCTTGATGTCGCTCGAGCGAAGGCCCGCTTCCGAAAGCATCGCCCCGAGCGGCTGCAGAACCGACTTCATGAATTCGGGCGTAGGCGCCGGGTGATCCTCGAGCGGCGTGCCGCTGATCGGCACGAATGGCACCACGAACGGATAGACACCGAGCTCGATCAGCTCGCGCGACATCGTCAGAATGGCTTCCGCCGTATCGCCGAGTCCGGCGAGGATATAGGTGCTCACCTGGCCACGTCCAAATACGGCCACAGCCGCCTTGAACGACTCCATGTAACGCGACAGCGGCACGCTCGACTTGCCAGGCATGATGCGTTCGCGCAATGAAGGTGTCACTACTTCGAGATGCATGCCAAGCGTATCGACACCGCTCGCTTTCATGCGGGCGAACCAGCGGTCGTCGTCCGGCGGTTCGCATTGCGCCTGAATCGGCAGATCGACTGCCGCGCGGATCGCAAACGCGCTTTCGCACAGGATCTGCGCGCCGCGGTCGCTGGTGGGCGGCGTGCCGGTGGTCAGCACCATATGCTTCACGCCGTCGAGCAGCACGGCCGCGCGCGCCACCTCGGCGAGCTGCTCCGGGCTCTTGCGGGCAATCGTGCGGCCTGCCGCCAACGACTGGCCGATCGCGCAGAACTTGCAGGTCTTGCGACGGCTCTCGTAGCGGATGCAGGTTTGCAGCACCGTGGTCGCCAGCACGTCGGCACTATGCAGCGTGGCGATGTGCGAATACGGCACGCCGTCGAGCGTCTGCATGCCATAGAAACGCGGCGCCTTCGGGAAGCTGATATTGGCGATCGGAATCGTGCCGCGCAGCAGGGAACTGATACCGCTCGCGTCGGCAGGCGCCGCGACGAAGGGAGAATGCCATGCGGTGTTGGTATGCACCGGCACCATGATCGTCACGCCATCCACCGTCACGGCCTTGTGGTCCGACGGCCCAGCGCCGCCGCGCCGGCTGGCGACGCCTGTACCCGGATCGGCGAGCCGCAGGCCCACCGATTGCAACTCAGTCATCAATTGCCGGCTCGCGGCTGGCAGGGTCTCGTTGGCGTTCATCGCGGCATCCCGTGGTTGAGTTGAAATCAGTGGCTGTTTCAGGGGCAAAAGCGTTGGCAGAAGCGCCCCATGAACGCATCGGCGAGACGGTCGTGGCCGGCCGTTCGTTGATCGCGAGACTGAGCAGTTCGGGCCGCGCGTAGTGGCCCACCGAATCCATCATGCGTTTGCGCTTGGTGATCAGCGCCATGTCGAGATCTGCGATCACCATGCCTTCACCTTCGCGCAGCGGCGCCGCGAGATGCTGCCCTTCCGGCGAGACGATCGCCGTATTGCAGCCGCCGCGCAGCGCCTTCTGCAGACCCGTGTCGCTGGTGACCGAAGCGATCTGCGCTTCGGTCAGCCATCCCGTCGCGTTGACGACGAAGCAGCCCGACTCCAGTGCGTGATGCCGGATCGTTACTTCGATCTGCTCAGCAAAGATCGGCCCCACCAGCGAGCCCGGAAACTGGCTGCAATGAATCTCCTCATGCTGCGTCATCAGCGCATAGCGCGCGAGCGGGTTGTAGTGCTCCCAGCACGCGAGCGCACCGACTCGCGCATAGGCAGTCTGCACCACCTTCAGCCCTGCCGCGTCGCCTTGCCCCCAGATCATCCGTTCATGAAACGTCGGCGTGATCTTGCGGCGCTTGAGCAGCAACTGGCCGTCTACGTCGAAGATCAGCTGCGTGTTGTAGAGGCTGCCGTGATCGCGCTCGTTGACACCGAGCACGACCACCATGCGATGCAGGCGCGCCCGCTCGGCGACGGCCTGCGTCACGGGCCCCGGCACCACGACCGCCTCTTCGTACAACTTCATGTGATCGGCACCGGAGGCCACTGGCGGCCGCACGAACGAAAAGTACGGGTAATACGGCACGAAGGTTTCAGGAAACACGATCAGTTGCACGCCTTCGCGTGCCGCCTGATCGATTGCTTCGCAGACCTTGTTGAGTGTGCCGTCGCTGCGCTCGAAGTCCGGTGAAATCTGGACCGCGGCGGCACGGACGATGCGTTTTTCAGACATGGTGATGGCCGCCCGTGCTCAGACCGTCCAGGTGTGGATAATCAGCGCGTTGTCCTTACGATGCAGAAGCTGGATGTCGAGCACGTCGAGCGGGCTGATCGGGCGGATGCCTTCGATCAGCGAAGCCTCACCGTGTCCATACAGCGCCTGCAGCGCGAAACGGCACGCATACACCTTGCCGCCCTCTTCCATGAACTTGGTCAACTGTTTGTTGAAGTTCAGATGACCAGGGAAGGCTTCGTCGCCGAGCGTAGGAAAGCCGCGTTGCAAGCCGAGCGTGACGCCTGGCCCGTAGAGCAGCACTGACGTCTCGAAGCCTTTGCGTTGCAAACGGGTGGCCTGCAGCAGGTTGACGAAGCCGATCGAGCCTTCAAAGGCCACCGTGTGAAACGTGACCAGCGCTTTTTCGCCCGGCTCGGCCTTCACATCCTCGAAGACCTTCTCTTCGTAGTCGACGAGGTAATCGCCCTTCTGATGCAGCGGTTTGTTGACGGCAGGCATGGCACTCTCCAATGTGGTTTGCGTGAACGGTAAATGTCGCGTGGTAGCACGGCGCCACAAGACGTCTGCGCCGCGCTTACTAACGCAACGGCCGTGCCATTGAAAGCGTGCGCCGATGCGATCACTTTCCAATCAAACAGACGATCATTCGTTAAGCGCCCCGAAAAAATTTTTGGCCTGAAGCTTGCGTATAGCGAGCGCAGCCAATAGAAGCGCCGTTTACCGCGTTGACCGCACCAGCCAGGGGCAATAGCACGATGCCAATGCGCACAGCCGGTGCAGTCATTCACCAGAAACGATCAATCCGATCATTGAAAGCGATCACTTTTTAGCCGCACAAAAACGATGAGTAGCCCGACACATCACTGGATCAAACGCCTCGCCGAAATCCGCAAGCCGGCTTACCTCGCGATTCCCGATCTGATTGAAGAAGATCTCGCCACCGGGCGGCTGCGGCCACGCGACCGGCTGCCGGGCCTGCGCGATCTGGCCGGCGAGCTGTCGCTCAACTACACCACGGTGGCACGCGCCTACGCCGAAGCGAAGAAGCGCGGCCTGCTCGATTCGCGCGCCGGCAGCGGCACTTTCGTGCGCGGCCGCACCGCCACGCTGCCACTCTCCGGCGGCAGCAGCATCGAGATGACGATGAACACGCCACCCGAACCGGCGGAATACGCCGCGCGTTTGCGCGAATCGGCGGCACGGCTGATGGCCGATAGCGATCCCTATCAGTTGCTGCGCTATCAGGACTTCGGCGGCTCGCCGGCCGACAAGGCGGCCGGCGCCGAGTGGCTCAAACGCCGCCTGCCCAACTGCCCGGCGGAAAACGTGCTGGTGTGCCCCGGCATTCATAGCGCGCTGGTGGCGCTCGTTTCGCAACTCGCGCGGCCAGGGGCGATGATCTGTCTCGACACGCTCGCCTATCCAGGCATCAAGGCGATCGCCGCGCAACTGGGCGTGCGCCTGCAGGCGCTTGCACGCGACGACGAAGGGCCGCTTGCGCATGCGTTCGAAGCGCTCTGCAAGACCGACAAGCCGAGCGCGTTCTATTGCAATCCGACACTGCAGAATCCCAGTACCCTCACGCTCACCAACAAGCGCCGCGAAGCGCTCGCGGATGTCGCGCTACGCTACAGCGTGCCGATCATCGAAGATGACGCCTACGCCATGTTGCCGCTGCAGGCGCCCGACACGCTGGCGAGTTTCGCGCCTGAATTGACCTACTACGTCACAGGTCTCTCCAAAAGCCTTGGGGCAGGCTTGCGCGTCGCCTATCTGCAGGCGCCTACGCCACGTCAGACGCAACGCCTCGCCGGCGCACTGCGCGCAACCACTGTCATGGCAAGTCCGTTTACGGTGTCGCTAGCGACCCAATGGGTGATCGACGGCACTGCGCAAGAGATGCTCAACGCCATTCGCAGCGAGTCCAGAGCCCGTCAGACGATCGCGGCACGCGTCCTCGATGGCTGGTCTTACGATGCGCATGCGGATGGCTTTCATCTGTGGCTACCGATTCCGGGCGTCGACGGTTGGAGTTCGTCCGAGCTGGCGCTGCAGTTGCGCAACCAGGGCATCGCGGCCGTTGCCAGTGCCGCGTTTTCGACCGATGGCAATCCGCCAAATGCTGTACGCGTCTGCCTTGGTGGCTCGAAGAATCGCGAAGAGTGCGAGGAAGCGTTGCGCATCATCGCCGAAACGCTCGAGCATCCGCATCATCTGCATTCAGCAATCATGTGAGCCGCGAGCGCAAAGAGAGGCGCTAAACGCAGCGCCGAAAGCCAATCAAAAGGCCATGTTCGTAACACACCGAAAGTAAGCCACGTCCGCGACAGTTCAAGTTTGCGGTGGCGCCGCCGTATACCCGCATGAGATGTCGTGCCTCGCATCAGCAACGACGATGCAAGACACGCTCAATAGTCTGAAGATTGACTCGCTGCAGGGCGTGACGCTACCGCCCCGCCATAAACAGTTCAAATACTCATCACGGCCCTTCCGGACTCGCGGCGCACTTCACCGTGCCGTAACATCCGACCGCCCCTACCGGTCCTGGCTGCTGCGCCGATGCCACAAGTGTGGGCGACAAGCAGCAATCCGCTTAACGTATCCAGGAGTAGTTGTGTCGTTTTTTAGAAATCTGAAAATTGCCGCCAAGCTGGCATTGCTAGGCGCCGTACTGTTGGCGGCGACGATGGTGGTCGGGCTGGAAGGATGGCATGCGCTCTCGAAGACGCACACGCTGCAGACCGAATCCGCCTTGACCCTCGAGCAATACAGCCAGGCGGCCGACACCGCCCGCGTCGCCCAGGTCGAGTTCAAGAAGCAGGTTCAGGAATGGAAAGATCTGCTATTGCGCAGCACCGATGCGACCGCACTCGCCACTCATCAGCAGGCGTTCATCGCGCAGAGCGACAAGACCACCGCCGCGTTGCAAAAGCTCAGAAGCCAGTTGGCTGCGTTGAGCGTGAATCCCGATGGCGTCGACAATGCGATTGCCACGCATGAGTCGCTGCAGACGAGCTATCTTGGCGCACTCCAGCATTTCGACGTCGCCAACCCCAACAGCCCGCATATCGTCGACGCACTCGTCAAAGGCATCGACCGTGCGCCGACCAATGCGATCGACGCGATTGTCGCTTCGGTCATGCAACAGGCGCAGGCTTCGAACCAGCGCATCGAACAGGCCTCCCTCAACGCTTACCACCTCGCGTGCACCCTGCTGCTGGTCGTCGTGCTGGCGGCACTCGTGGCCGGCGCCGCGGCGGTCTGGTTTCTGAGCCGCAGCATCACCGTGCCGGTCAGGCAAGCCGTGGGCGTAGCGCAAGCGGTGGCCGCAGGCGATCTGCGTGCCGACGTGATCGTCGAGAGCAGCGACGAAACAGGCCAGTTGCTGATTGCACTCAACGACATGAATCAGCGGCTGCGCCATATCGTCAGCGAAATCCGCGAGGGCGCCACGACCATTTCTGCCGCCACCCAGCAGATTGCCGCGGGCAATCTGGATCTGTCCGCACGCACTGAGCAGCAGGCGGCGTCGCTCGAAGAAACCGCCGCATCGATGCAGCATTTCACAGACTCTGTCCAACAGAACGCAAGTCATGCGCGCAACGCAACCACGCTTGCACAAACCGCGGCACAAGCGGCGCGTGACGGCGGCGTCGTGATGAGCGACGCAGTGCGCACGATGGCGCAGATCAACGCGGCGTCGAAGCGGATCGTCGACATCACCGGTGTAGTCGAAGCCATTGCAGCGCAGACCAATATTCTCGCGCTCAATGCCGCAGTCGAAGCGGCTCGCGCGGGCAGCCAGGGACGCGGCTTCGCCGTGGTCGCAAGCGAAGTGCGCAGTCTCGCGCAGCGCTCGGCGGACGCCGCGCGCGAGATCAAGGAACTGATTCGCGACTCGGTGTCGACCATCGAAGTCGGCACACAACTGATCCATCGCGCGAGCGACACGATGGATGGCGTGGTGGAAAGCGCGGGTAGCGTCACACGCATTGTCGAAGCGATTGCGACCGCTACGGTCGATCAGGCCACCGGCATTGCCGAGGTGAACGACGCTGTGAACCAGATGGATCAGGTCACACAAAGCAACGCGGCACTCGTCGAGCAGGCCGCCGCGGCCGCCGATGCAGTGCAGAACAAGGCGTCTGGCCTCGTGGAAAGCGTCAGTTTCTTTCGATTGGGAGAGACTGCCTGACGAATCTGAAAGCGCTACGTCAATAATCGTTCACGAAGCGCTGCTACGGTAGCGCGGTTGTCCTGCAGGTCCGTCACTAATATTCCCCCAATGCCGTACGGAGACTACAGATGCAAACCGCTGCCCGCTCGCGCCTGCTCACCGGCGCTCTTTCCCGCTTCAATTCCCGTTCTGTTCTCAAAGCGCGAAACCCATTGGTAGCGCTCACGCTGATCGCTGCAAGCGCCGGTGCATGTGCGCAGCAATTTCCCTTTGGCGGCCAAACCCCGTTCTTTCCCGGCTTGCTGGTGGTTAGCCGCAGTGTGTACGACAATCTGTCGAGCAATGTCCAGGTGGGCACGATCCTGCCGCCGGACTGTGCCAACACGACCGGAGGCTGCAGCACCGGCGCCACCGTCGACGGCACCTATCCGTACGTCTGGAACAACGTACTGTCCGACTCGAACTTCGGTATCACGTCGCGCATCTATCTCGATCAGCTGACGCCTTCGGGCGAAATGGTCAGCTCACTCGAAGTCCCCAACAGTCTGCATCCCCAGCGCGATTCGAACGGCCAGTTGGTCACGAGCTTTAGTTCGAAATCCGAACTGGCGTTGCATCTATCTACCGACGGCCGCTACCTGAGCTTTGTCGGCTACGTTGCGCCCGTGAACGCGATCGATGCCTCGAACGCGAATACGCCCGGCGAAGTCGATCCGACCAATCCGGATGGGCAGAACGTGTTTCGCGGGATTGCACGCGTGGATGGTCTGGGCAATTTCCGCTTCACCGAAACGAATGCCTTCAGCGGCGATAACGGACGCGCCGCCATTCTGAACGACAGCAACGGCCACGACTTTTTCTACGCCACCGGCAATGCCGGCAACGGTTCGAACCCGCAGCCCGACGGCGTGATCATCGGCACAGGCGCGCAGATCGTGGAAGCGTCTAACCAGTCCGAGGCGCAGCAAGACCCGGGCGCACCGACACCGCTCGGCAGCTTCTCCGTCACCGAACTCGGCGCCAAAGCCGACAAGATCGGCAAGGACGACAACTTCCGCGGCATCACGATCTACAACAATGTGTTGTACTACACGAAGGGCAGCGGCAGCAACGGCGTGAATACGGTGTACTTCCTCGACACCACCGGCAAGGCCTGCCCGTCCGGCACAGGCGTGCCGGCGGCCAATGCGAAGCTGCCCACCACGCCGCTTTCCTTTGATTCCGCGACGCTGCAAACGAGCGGTCTGCCCAGCAATATGTGTATCCTGGCAGGCTTCCCCACGACGCTCACCAAGCAGCTGACGACGCCCGCCTTCCCGTTCGGCATGTGGTTCGCCAACGCCACGACGCTGTATGTTGCAGATGAAGGCGACGGCTACACCGGCGGCACCGATCTGTTCACGCATGCCGCCGCGCAAACGGGTGCAGGGCTGCAGAAATGGATCTACAACGCCTCGGCGAAAAAGTGGACGCTGGCTTATACGCTTCAGGCCGGTCTGAATCTTGGTACGGAGTACACAGTACCGGGCTATCCGACGGGTTCGAATTCGGCCACAGGCCTGCCGTGGGCGCCTGCTACCGACGGCCTGCGCAATCTGACCGGCCGCGTCGAAAACGACGGCACGGTGACGATCTGGGCGATTACGTCGACAGTCAGCGGCAATGGCGATATTGGCGCTGATCCGAACCGCCTGGTGGTGACGCGCGATGTGCTGAAGAACACGACCGCCGCTGGCGCCGCCAGGGAGAAGTTCGTGACGCTGCGTAGTGCCGGCTTCGGTGAAGTGCTGCGTGGCGTGTCGTTCACGCCGGGTAGCATTGCCACGAACGGGAATCGGTTCTAACGGGCCCAGGAGGACGGGACTCGTCCTCTGAACCCGACAGACCCGGCGGGTACGGCGCCGGTTGCTTCACAGCACCGGCGTCAGGACTCGAAGTCCAGACCGCCGATCAATATCTCAGGCTCGGCCTGAGTATGCGAGCGAAAATCGACCTCGCGCGCGTTGTGCCATGCATCGAGCTTGCGCGGAATCGCATCCAGATAACTGGCGAAGCGCGCCTCGCCACCCTCTCCCATCAGACGCTCGATTTCGTCGCTGTCCCAGGTCAGATGCAGATTGAGCTTGTGCGGATAATGCCGCACCACTTCGATCGGTTCGGCCCATATCCTGACGCTGGTCGGATGGCCGTGGCCGTGATACGGCAACACTTCCGCGTGCACACCCGTGTCGAACAAGGCGGCGATGGTCGCTGCAATGCGGGGGGCGAATTCGTGGTCGAACCTGGCTACGGTCTCCGGATTCATATCGATCTCTCCGTCGAGCTTGGCGAGCCATCGTAGCACGAGGGAGACGGGCCGCGTACGGGCCAGACCGGCACGCGTCCCTACTGCACCACCCGCTGCCCCAGCGCATAGACCTCGCACTCCGACCACCTCGATCTGCAATACGCCAATGCATGCTCGGCGGCTTCCTGCGGTGTGCGCTCGATCAGCGTATTCGAGCAATGCCCGCCTGCGGCGATCACAAATGCCTTGCCTTCGTTACGCGAGGCGCCATACAGCGCGAACCGGTCCCGGCAGCCCTCATTCAGACCAGGCGGTTGCGGCAGCACAGCGGGGGCAGGCAACTGCACGACGATCTGGGTCGGCAGATTCAACGTCTTCAGGAACGGTTCGACCGTCGGCCACCAGACTTCAGCGGGGGCATCGTAGAGCAGTTCATGACCGTCGTCGCCAAACGGTGGCAACACCGCAAGCTGCGCCGACGCGCCGTGCGAGGTATAGGCCGCAAGCATTTGCCGCGCGAGATCAGGGTTGAAATAATGATCGTTCTCCGACCACACCCACTGGCTCGGCATCTTCGCCGTCGAGCCGTACTGCTCGACCGCCTCGATCAGTTGATCCGGCCGGCACACAAAGTCAGGGCGGCTCGAGCCACGGCCGCCGGCAAAATCGAGCACCCCAACCACGCCTTGCGGATTGCGCGCCGACGCCGCGAGCACGGCAAGACCGCCGGTCGATTTGCCGAGCAACAGCACGCGCTGAGCGTCTACCCAAGGTTGCGCACGCAACGAGTCCAGCGCGCCCAGCAAGTCGTCGGCCGACGCCTTACCGGGCGAGAGATAGTCGGGGCTGCGGCACGGACCTCCGCTCTCTGCATACGGACCGTCCGAGTGTCCGAAGCCGCGGCGCAAGACGATCACGGCGGCGTACCCTCGTTGCGCAAACGCCACCGCGGCGGTCAGCAGCAGTTCCGGCGCACGGTCTCCAACACCCGTCGCAGCGACGCGCGGCGTGCCGGGCGTCATCAGCACCAGCGGCCAGCGCCCGGGGCGGTCCGGGCGTACCACCAAGGCTTCGAGGTTGGGCTTCGTGCCATCCGGCAAGGTGATCTGCAGTGCGATGGGTTCACGCACGAGACCCGGCAATAGCGCGGTTTCGTCAGACGAGGCATTCGCCGGCGCCTGCTGCGCCCATGCCTGCAGAGGCACACTCGCCATGACGAGCAGAAGACCACAGCAGCGCATGAAGCGCACGCCCAGGCCTCGAAGCTGGATACAGCGTTGCCAGATGGATTGGGCAGTCCGGTCGCTCATTGTTAAATGCCTATGCGCGTTTCGAGCCATACAGCGTGGAGGGATAGCGTGCCGCCTTGTTCGCCGCATGAGAGTGTAGTCTGCGACCCTTCAGGTGGTCTACACCGCGCTGCGGACGAATCGCGTGCCGCCAGGCCGCCGCCCAGGTCTTCAGTACCCTTGAGGCCCCGGCGGCTACCGGATACATTACCGCTGGAGAACTTGACCAGCGTGGCCTCCATCGGCATGCAATGTCGCACGATCGCGACAGACTCATTTATCATGCAAGCTTCATGCACCTCCACCCGGCGTGCCACCGCATAACAAGCCATGGTCTACCCCTCACTGCGCGACTGGCTGTTTTCGGTCAAGACCTTTGCGGCAGCCATGCTCGCCCTCTACCTCGGGCTCGCCTTCCAGTTGCCGCGGCCCTACTGGGCCATGGCGACGGTCTACATCGTCTCCAATCCTTTCGTGGGCGCGACCCGTTCGAAGGCGCTGTACCGGGCGCTCGGCACCGCCCTTGGGGCATCGGCGGCGGTGCTGTTCGTGCCGCCGTTCGTCGAATCCCCGTATCTGTTCAGCGTGGTCGTCGCCCTGTGGACCGGCACGCTGCTGTATCTCGCGATCTCGGACCGCACCGCGCGTAGCTACGTCTTCATGCTGGCGGGCTACACCATGCCGCTGATCGCGTTGCCGGCGGTCTTCAATCCCACCGCCGTCTTCGACCTCGCCGTCACCCGCACCGAGGAGATCCTGCTCGGCATCGTGTGCGCGAGCGTCGTAGGCGGCGTCGTTCTGCCGAACCGCCTCGCGCCGACCATCATCGAGCGCACCGAAGGCTGGTTCCGCGACGCCGCCATCTACGCCACCGAGACGCTGTCGGGGCGCATTGCGGGCGCCTCGATCTCGGCCTGCCGCCAGCGCCTCGCCGCCACCGTCAATAGCCTCGAACTGCTGCTGAGCCAGCTCGCCTACGATCACACCCGGCCCGACGTGCTAAGCCGTGCTCAAGACCTGCGCGGCCGCATGCAACTGCTGCTGCCCATCATGTCGTCGCTGGCCGATCCTCTGATAGCGTTGCTTGGCGACCAACGCACGCCTCCTGCCGGACTCGAGCCGCTGCTCGCCGATGTCGTCAAGTGGTTCAACACGCCGCTGCGTCCCCCGAAGGAGCATGAGCGGCCCGACCTCGAAGCCGACCTCCTGCGCGAGCGTATCGCCGCGTTGCAGCCGCCGCCTGCGGCGTTCGCCACCTGGGAAGGCGCGGTCCTTTCGAATGCCTTGTGGCGGCTCAAGCAGGTCATCGACGTCTGGCAGGACTGCCGGACGCTGCGGCGCATCGTCGTGGAAGAGGACGGCACCTGGCAGCCGCGCTTCCGGCACTGGCGGGTGGGCGGAACGGAGCGCTATTTCGACCGCGGCATGATGCTGTTCTCCACGGGTTCGGCGGTCGGTGCGATCGTTCTTGGCTGCGTACTGTGGATCAGTTCCGGCTGGAACGACGGCGCCGGCGCGGTCACGCTCGCCGCCATTGCATGCTGCTTTTTTGCGGCGCTCGACGAGCCCGCGCCGCAAGTGTTCAAATTCTTCACTGCGACCTCGGCCAGTGTCGTGCTGGCGGGACTTTATCTGTTCGTTGTGCTGCCGAACGTGCACGATTTCCCGATGCTCGTGATCCTGTTCGCTGGGCCGTTCATCCTCGTCGGTACGCTGATCCCGCGTCCGCAGTTTAATCTCGCGACCATGCTAGTGGCCGTCAATACCGCGACCTTCATCAGCATTCAGGACGCCTACGATGCCGACTTTTTTATCTTCGTGAACAGCAACCTCGCGGGCCTCGCGGGTCTGTTGTACGCGTATCTGTGGACCCGCGTGACGCGGCCGTTCGGCGCCGAGCTTGCGGCCTCCCGTCTGATGCGTTCGAGCTGGGCCGACGTGGTGTTGAGCGCCTCGACCAGGCCGATTGAAGACCAACGCAATCTGGCGGCGCGCATGCTGGACCGCCTGATGCAGTTGATCCCGCGTCTCGCCGCGACTGACGACAACCGCCATCCGTCCATCGAGAGCTTCCGCGATCTGCGCATTGCCTTTAACGCGGTCGACCTGCGCCGTCTGCGTCTGAAGCTCGGCAGCGAGACGTCTGCTTCGATCGACCATGTGCTCGACGGCATCCGCGGTCACTTCGAAACCTGTGTCGCGCGCCGCAAGCGCCAGCCCGTGCCCGAGAGCCTGATGTCCGCGATCGACACGGCGCTCGCTCGGGTCGGCGCCCTTGGGCTCCTCAATACAGCGAACAGCACGGCCCTCTATACCAAGCAGTTGCGCGATGCGCAGCATGCGCTGGTCGGGTTGCGCCTGTCACTGTTTCCGGCCACGATCGCTTCGCTTGGCCCACCTGCCGCGCCCAACCAGGAAGCTGCCACATGATGCGACCACTGACCTCACTTCAGGATTACGAACCATGATCGGCGAAGTCGATGTCTTCGGCGTGTTCGTGCCGGCCGTGCTGGTGCTGATGTTCGTCGCCTATGTGCTCGGCCTCGCGATTCGCACGGTGCTCGAGCGTACCGGCTTTTATCGTCTTGTGTGGCACCGTTCCATTTTCGATCTCGGCATCTATGTGCTGCTGCTGGGTCTTGTCGTCCTCGTTTCGCACCGGTTCATAACGTGAAAAAAACCTGGTTCTCCATCGGTCAGATCCTGCTGACCCTGATCGTCGTCGTGATCGCGGGCCTCGTGCTGTGGAAGATGATCAACTACTACATGTTCTCGCCATGGACACGCGACGGCCGCATCCGTGCCGACATCATCCAGGTGGCGCCCGACGTGTCCGGTCTGATCACCGAGGTCGACGTCGTCGACAATCAGCAGGTCAGGCAGGGGCAAACGCTGTTCGTGATCGATCAGGCGCGTTACACGCTCGCGCTGCAGCAGGCGCTGGCCACGGCGCAACAGCGGCGCGCGACGCTCGATCAGGCCCGTCGCGAAGACGTGCGCAACCGTCAGCTGGGTGACCTCGTCGCGCGCGAAGTAGCGGAAGAAAGCCGCTCGCGCGTCGAAACGGACGAGGCGGCGCTCAACGATGCGCTGGTCGCCGTCGATACCGCGCGTCTGAATCTGCAACGCACTCACATCGTCAGTCCGGTGGACGGCTATCTGAACGACCGCGCGCCGCGCACCGGCGAATTCGCGTCGTCAGGCCGGGCGGTGCTGTCGGTCGTGGATATGCATTCGTTCCGCGTGGACGGTTACTTCGAAGAGACCAAGCTGAGCGGCATCGATATCGGCCAGGCCGTCGATATCAAGATCATGGGCGAGCCGGGTGTGCTGCGTGGGCACGTGGCGAGCATCGTGTCCGCGATCGAGGACCGCGACCGCGGCGAAGGAGCAAACCTGCTGCCGAACGTGAACCCGGCCTTTAGCTGGGTGCGCCTCGCGCAACGCATCCCCGTGCGCGTCGCGCTCGACGATGTGCCGAAGGACTTCCGCATGATCGCCGGACGCACGGCGACCGTGTCCGTGCGCGGACTCGCGCCGTCCATCGGTTCGCAGGGCGCGGTGGACCATAGGACTGCTTCGGGTGTGCCGGCCGCATCACAGCCAGCCGCATCACAGCCAGCTTCAACACCGCCGTCTCCGGCGCAGCCGGCTGCAGTTCCGCCCGCCTCGGCGGCGGCCGCGCAATCCGCCGCGAGCGCCGCGCGATGAAGCCGTTGCGCACCCTACCCGCTCTGCCGCTGGCACCGCTGGCGGCACTTGCGCCGTTGTTCGCATTGGCCTTGTGCGCATGCACCGTCGGTCCAAACTATTCGTTGCCAAAGGCTGCGGTCATCAACGCGCCGTTCGCCGACGCGGCGTTGCCCGACGTCGACGGTCAGCACGTTTCGCAACAACCGGTGCCGTCCGACTGGTGGCATCTGTACGACGACCCGGTTCTCGAACAGCTCGTGAGCGACGCGCTGAAATCGAACACCGACCTGCGCGTCGCCGCCGCGAATCTCGCGCGTTCGCAGGAAGCGCTCGGCGTTGCCGAGGCGCAAGGCGGTTTCTCCGGCGGCGCGGAGGCCGCATTCGCACGGGCGCAGGAGTCCGGACAGCAATACCTGATCTTCGGCAAGATCCCGGTCTCGAACGAAGGCGACTTAGGCATTCGTGTCTCGTATGAATTCGATCTGTTCGGCAAACTGCGCCGCGGCGTGGAAGCAGCGAATGCCGAGAGCGAAGCGACCCGGGCAGCCGGCGATCTCGCGCGTATCACCGTGGTGGCCGAAGTGGTGCGCGCCTACATCGAGAACTGCTCGGCGGCGGATGAGCTGGCCATCGCGCAGCAATCGCTCGCGCTGCAGAAGCAACGCGTGGACGTTTCGCGGCGTCTGCGCGATGCCGGCCGCGGCAATCAGCCGGACGTGACGAGCGGACAGACGCAGGTCGAGTCGCTGGCGGCGGATATTCCGCGTTACACCGCGCGGCGCAAAATCGCCCAATATCAGCTCGCGATGCTGCTCGCGCGCGCCCCCTCCGATCTGCCGCCTGCTGTCCTCGCGTGCAACAAGGTTCCGCAGATCAAGCAGGCGCTGCCGGTCGGCGATGGCGCCGCTTTGCTCAAGCGCCGCCCCGATGTGCGCGAAGCCGAGCGCCAGCTTGCGGCGTCGACAGCGCGGATCGGCGTCGCTACCGGCGCGCTGTATCCCACCGTGAGTTTCGGCGCCTCGACTGGAACAGTTGGCCTCGCTGAAGATCTCGTGACGTCGCAAACCGATTACTGGAGATTTGGACCCCTGATCAGTTGGACCTTCCCGACCAACGGTGCGCGTGGGCGCGTGCGCGAAGCGGAGGATGCCAGCACAGCGGCGCTCGCGCATTTCGACGGCGTGGTACTCAATGCACTGCGTGAAACGGAGACGAGTCTCGCCACCTACGTGGCTGACTACACGCGCGCCGAGGCTTTACGGGCGGCGCTCAAGTCGGCTACGCAGTCGGCGGGTGAAACGCATCGCCTGTATGTCGGCGGCCGCGAGTCGTTTATTTCGGATCTCGATGCAACCCGCACGCTGACCTCGACCCGCGCCCAGGTCGCAGCAGCGGAGGGACAGGTGGCGGTCGATCAGGCCAACCTGTTCCTCGCGCTCGGCGGTGGCTGGGAGCCGGAGTCGGAGGCGGAGCAGACGCCCGCGAAATAAGCTTGGATCACGCGGGCTGCCTGAAGCACCCGGGCCGTCCACCCCTCACCGATACACCGCCTCAGTGATGCTCCGAATACTCGGAACGTGTCACCGGCATCGAAGCGACGTGCGCGTACTGGAACGCAGGCATCGCCTTGATCGCTTCACGCGTGCCGCCCGCCAGCGTCAGCTTGCCCTTCACGAAGTCGAGCTGGTCGATCGGAATCGCCACATCGTGTTGAGAGACGCCGGCAAACTGATGCGCCGCGATAATCGCGAACGAGGCCGACTTGTCCGGCGCAATGATGATGTCGTGCACCACACCGATCTGCTCGCCGTTGTCGTTGACTACCGGCTTGCCGAGAATCGCCTTCTTCACGCTCCATCCGCGTACGATCAACTCCGACTCCGATACGCTGATGCCGACCGTTTGTGAGCCCGCCACCTGGGCATGCGCCTGAAGGCATGCCGCGCTCAGCGTGGAAGCAAGCAGGAGAGCCATCGCGAGTTTCGATTTTTTCATCATCGTTCTTCCTGATAGAAAAAGGACGTCACAGCATCACAACTGGAGGACACAACCAAAGGGCACACCGTGTCAGGCCGGCGTGTCGTCGTCCTGCGCGAGTGCTGCGGCAAGCACCATTTCGTTGCAGTTGGCCGGGCGGTTGCGCCCGCGCGCGCGAGGCTTGAAGACCGTGTCGCCCCGCTCGATCCGTTGCCCTGTCAACGCGCAATAACCGGAGCTGCGGGCCACGACCTGATTCCAGACCTGATCGATGTAATGGCACATTGTTGGATCGCACCAGGACACCAGCGCGAGGCCCTCGTCCTGACGCTCGATCGACGTAATCTTGCTATCGCAGTCGGCGGCCGGTACACCCTGCTGCGCGCCGCGCGGTTTGCCCACACCGTTGGCCGGGTGTGACCCGCTGCCTGCTTGCCAGGGCTGCGCCGCGAACATTTCATCATTGATGCCATGCGATAGAAGCGAGACGACCTGGCTCCACGGGGTAACTTGTTCCATGTCGGTATGCCTCTCAGTTAACCAAGGGGAAATGGGCCGGACTCCTCCGGCCGCCGATCATTTGACGCTAATGCGGACAATACGGCACAGCACGGTCGATGCTGCGTTGAACTTGCTTATGTCGGTTTACGACTGGAGGAACGCGAGCAGATCGGCGTTCACCTTGTCGGCTTCGGTCGTGCACATGCCATGCGATGCGCCCGGATACACCTTGAGCGTGGCATTCCTGATGATCTCGACGGACTTGCGGCCCGAAGCATCGATCGGCACGATCTGGTCGTCGTCGCCTTGCAGGATCAGCGTCGGCACATCGATCTTCTGGAGATCGGCGGTGTAGTCGACTTCCGAGAACTGCTTGATGCACTCGTACTCGCCGAGCACCGAACCAAGCATCCCCTCGCGCCAGAATTCGTCGATCACGCCTTGCAAGACCTTTGCATTCGGCCGGTTATAGCCGTAGAAAGGCATCGCCAGATCCTTGAAAAACTGCGAGCGATTGCTGGCGGTGCTGGCGCGGATACCGTCGAAGACTTCCTTCGGCAGACCAATCGGATTGGCTTCGGTCTTGAGCATGAGCGGCGGGACCGCGCTGATCAGGACCATTTTCTTGACACGCTTCGTGCCATGACGGCCTACATAATGCGAGATCTCTCCGCCGCCGGTGGAGTGGCCGACAAGCACCGCATCCTTCAGATCGAGTTCGTCGATCACAGCGGCCAGATCGTCCGCATAGGTGTCCATATCGTTACCGGTGCCAGTCTGGCTCGAACGGCCGTGGCCGCGGCGATCGTGGGCAATCACGCGGTAGCCCTTTTGCTGCAGAAACAGCATCTGCACGTCCCACGCATCCGCGTTGAGCGGCCAGCCGTGCGAGAACACGACAGGTTGCCCCGTGCCCCAGTCCTTGTAGAAAATCTTTGCGCCATCCTTGGTAGTAACGTAATTCATGGAACGTACTCCTGTGTGCGAGGTGATGGCCGGCGCCGCCGTTCAAGGCGGCGCCGGTGGCATTGGCAACGGTGGAAAACGCGGAAAGCAGGGAAAGCGTGATAACGGCTACGATTCTTGCGCCGGTTTGTCAGGCGCCAGCAAGTTCAGTATAGGCTGTACTCCCAGCATGACAACCCGGTGTCCGCTTTCGTCTGGATTAATGTTCGGATGTACTACCACCCGCCCGTCGTATCAACGCAAGTTGGTTTTTGCCAGTTCGACGATCTCGTCACCACGTCCGCTCAGAATCGCGCGCAGCATATACAGACTGAAGCCCTTCGCCTGCGACAGCTCGATGGTGGGCGGCATGGCAAGCTCATGTTTGGACGTGACGACGTCGACGAGTGCCGGTCCCGGATGCGCGAACGCCTTTTGCAAGGCCGCCTCGACGCCTTCCGATTCTTCCACCCGAATGCTGAAAATACCCGCGCCCTGAGCGATCGCAGCGAAGTCGGTCTTGCTGAGATCGACATTGGTATCGAGGTAGCCGCCCGCCTTCAACTCCATCGAAACGAAGCCCAGCAGGCTGTTGTTGAACACCACCACCTTGATCGGCAGGTCGAGCTGGCGCGCGGTGAGCAGATCGCCGAGCAGCATCGACAGACCACCATCGCCCGACAACGACACCACCTGGCGCTGCGGATGGCCCGCCTGCGCACCGAGCGCCTGCGGCATGGCGTTGGCCATCGATCCATGATTGAACGAGCCATGCAGTTGCCGCTTGCCGTTCATCGTCAGATATCGCGCTGCCCACAGCGTCGGCGTACCGACGTCCGCGGTGAAGATCGCATCTTCGCTCGCCACCTGGTCGATCATTCTGGCCAGATATTGCGGATGAATCGGCCTGCCCGGGCCTGCCGGCGTGGCCAGTTCGTCGAGCCCCTTGCGGGCTGACACATAGTGCTTGCGGGCGTTGTCGATAAACTTGCGGTCCGTCTTGCGCTGCAGCTTGGGCAACAGCGCGCTCACCGTTTCCTTGACGGTACCCACGAGGCCGAGCGCGAGCGGCGCACGCTTGCCCAGTTGCGAGCCCTTGTGGTCGATCTGCACGACCTTGGCCTCGGGCGGATAGAACGGCCGATAAGGGAAATCGCAGCCCAGCAGAAGCAGCGTGTCGCACGACATCATCGCGTGATAGCCGGAGCTGAAGCCGATCAGGCCGGTCATGCCGACGTCGTACGGATTGTCGTATTCGATAAAAGGCTTGCCGCGCAGCGCGTGGACAATCGGGGCGCCGAGCGTGTCGGCCAGCGCAACCACTTCGTCATGCGCTCCCGCCACGCCACTGCCGCACATGATCGTCACGGCTTCGCATCCGTTAAGCATACCCGCAAGCCGCTCGAGATCGGCTTGCGCGGGCACGATGGTGGAGGGTTCGCTGGTACTCCAGCGCGGCGTTTCGGCGGGCCCATCACTCAGCGCGATATCGCCGGGCAACACGATCACGGCCACGCCGCGCTCCTCGATGGCGGTGCGCATCGCGCGCTCCAGCACGCGCGGAAACTGCGACGCGTTGGAGACCAGTTCGACGAAGTGGCTGCACTCCTTGAACAGATCCTGCGGATGGGTTTCCTGAAAGTAGCCGAGGCCGATTTCCGTCGACGGAATATGTGCGGCGATCGCCAGCACCGGCTGATGATTGCGGTGGCAATCGAACAGCCCGTTGATCAGATGCAGATTGCCGGGGCCGCAGCTACCGGCGCAGACGGCGAGCTTGCCGGTCGAGGCGGCGTCTGCGCCTGCTGCGAATGCAGCGACTTCTTCGTGACGCGTATGCATCCAGCGGATCGAGCCGAGCTGGTCGAGGCTGTACGCCAGTCCGTTGAGACTGTCGCCAGTCACGCCCCAGATGCGCTCGACGCCTGCGGCTGCGAGCGTTTTCGCCAGATAGTCGGCGATGGTGTGGCGGGCCATAAGCTACTCCTTGACGACCGCGTCGATCGAGCCGTGCGAATCAACCCGCGCGCCTGATGTGGGCGGCCCTGTTAGTGGATGGTAAGGAAGGGCCGACAGCAAAGCCGCCCGCCCCGGGAACTTCACACCTTGCTACCTTCAGAGTACTTGCGGGGTTCCTAGATCGTCAGATCATGCAACTTGCGCATGCCGTCGCGCAACCAGTCGAATAGCGAACGCTCGGTCACCACCTGAGCTTCGGGCGGGCTGCCGAGTTGAAGCAGTTTGTCTTCCCGCTGTGACAGCACTTGACACATCTGCTGCCCGATATCAGGGCGGCGCTTCAACACGGGCGTGAGATCCGTTTTGTTCAGACGGTAGATCACAGTCTGCGTCAAGGCGATGAGTTTGGCGCGCACCGGCAGTCCTGCCAGCACGCCGGCCTCTCCGACGGCGTCGCCCGGGCCGAGACGGACCGGCTCGACGACGCCCGAAGGCGTGGTCACTTCCACCGACACGACGCCCGATTCGACAATCATCAGATAATCGGTCACCGCGTCGGATCCGACCACGAGGTCGCCGGCCTGGTATTCGTGACGCGACATCTTGCTCGACAGCCCCGCCAGTTCATCGACCTGCAGCGTGCGAAACAGTTCGACGCGTCCAAGCAGACGCTGCAACCGGTCGACACCCGATTGCGGCGGTGCAGGAACGCCCAATGGCCGCAGTTCGATGCCGGCTGCATCGAGATGCCGATAGCAAAGATCGTAGAGTTCGTTTGTGACAGCGGATTTTTTCGCCATGTCGTCGACGTATGCCGTCACTTCATAGCGAATCGAATCGACCGAGGCCGACTTGACCAGCGCGTACGGCGCAGGCGTTTTCAGCACCGTGCCGATGCCCACGAGAGCCTGCTCCAGCGCGCCGAGCACCCGCGCAGGGCGCTCCTGTGGAGAGATTTCCAGCGTAATCGATACGCCATGCAACGTCGAAGGCCGGCTGTTGTTGACGATCTTGGCTTTGGCGGCCACGCTGTTCGGCACGATCACGATGTTGCCCTGCGACGTCAGCAGGTGCGTGGCGCGCCAGTTCATTTCCATGACCTGGCCTTCCACGCCGTCGACGCTCACCCAGTTGCCGATGTGGTAGGGCTCGGTCGTATTGAGCACGATGCCGGCGAACACGTCGCTCAAGGTGCTCTGGATGGCGAGACCCACCACGATCGCGAGCGCGCCCGAGGTGGCCGCGAGGCCGCGCACCGGAATGTTCAGCACAAAGGCGAGTGAAGCGACCGCGGCGGCGAGAAACACCAGCGCGCCCAGTACGTCCTGGAAGAGCCGCTCCTTGTGCCAGCTACGCGAGACGAACACCGCGTCGAGCGACTGCGTGAGCAGGCGCGCGCCATTGAGCCACCAGAGCACTTCCAGAATCTGCGCGCCCAGATGACGCAGCCACGACTCCGGCCACGGTGCAGGCGATAGCGGATTCATGCCGTAGCCGAACAGCACGGCACTGTAGAAGGCGAAGATCACGAGGCGTAAGACGAGACGCAGCGTGCCCTGGCGCGGCAAGCCGGCGCGCCAGAGCGCAATGTCCACCGCCAGCAGCGCGAAACCGATAACGAGCGGATCTTTCACGACACTCTTCCCCTATGCAGTAGGCGGGTGCATGACGGCTCAGTGTGAAATCGTCAAGCGTAAGCGTACGGGGAATTGCCGATCTTTGCTTCGTTCGGTGTTGATGAGGTCGGCTTGACGGGGCCGCCCAGACGCGGCCCGCGTTGATGCGCTCAGCCCTGACTCTGACTTTGGCTCTGGCCCGACGCCGGCAATACCGTGACCGTGACGGTTAGCGACTCCGCCCCCTGCCCCGTCCGCACGCCCGACACCGGCATCGCGTCGCGGTAATCGAGGCCGGTCGCGATACGGACGTAGCGGTCGTCCGGGCATTTGTCGTTAGCCGCGTCGAACCCCACCCATCCCAGACCGTCCACATGCGCTTCGGCCCACGCGTGACTGGCACCGTGCTGCTCCAGGTCATCCATCAGCAGATAGCCCGAGATATAGCGGGCCGGCACGCCGAGGCTGCGCGCCGCGGCGATAAAGACATGCGTATGGTCCTGGCAAACCCCATGTCCTTCGCGCAACGCCGTCTCGGCATCGGTGCCGACCCCGGTGGCGCCGGGCACATAGGCAATCTGCTGGTGGATGGCGTTGGTCAGCCGGTGCAAGGTGTCCAGTTGCCCGTCGCCCGCGCGCACGGTAGCGGCGAGCGCCTGCACGCGCTCGCCTGCCTGGGTGAGCGGAGTCTCGCGCTCGAAGATCCAGGGCGGCGCAATCTCGTTGATGAAGCCGTAGATGCCGGCCATGTCCTGGGTCTCGACCGTGCCTTCGGCGACGATCACGATCTCGCTCTTGTTGCGCTCGTGCCGCACGAGATCGACGCGATTGCCCAGACCGTCAGTCCAGCTTACGTTCGGTTCGACGCCGTCGACCGTCACGCGCCAGTCGAGCACGTTCTGCCCCGGGCCGGACTGCGGACGCAGCCGCAGCCGCTGCAAGGCATAAGGAACCGGTTGGTCGTACTGGTAGTGAGAAGTGTGGCGAATGGCGATACGCATGGCCGTACTCAATCGAAGTTATAGGTCTCGGCAATTTCAAAGCCGAGCCGGTTGTTCTGCGCGATAAAGCCGGTGAGAAACTCGTGCAGGCCACGCGAGAAAATCCGCTGGACCGAGTTGTCCCTGAGCGTGGCGAGAGTCCTGTCGGCGGTCGAATGGCAACTGTGCGTCGCACCGTAGTCCTGCGCCAGGAATCGCAGGTTCTCGACGATGTTCTGGTAGCAGAAGTTCAGCGAACGCGGCATGCGGCCGTTGAGAATCAGATAGTCGGCGATGTTGACCGGCTTGTACTGCACGTCGTAGACCCAGCGGTAGGAGCGGTGCGCGTCGACCGAGCGCAGGATCGACTCCCACTGGTAGTTGTCGAGCGTCGAGCCGACGTACGACACCGAGGGCAGCAGCAGATGATATTTGACGTCGAGAATGCGCGCAGTGTTGTCGGCGCGCTCGATGAAGGTGCCGATGCGCGCGAAATTGAAAATCTCGTTTCTGAGCATGGTGCCGTGAAACGAACCACGGATCAGCGCGGCCTGACGTTTGATGCGGTCGAGCGTGCCCGGCAATTCGCTGGACGGAACCGGCGCCGCCAGCAGGCGCCTGATCGTCATCCACGCTTCGTTCACGCTTTCCCACGTCTCGCGCGTGAGCGCCGTGCGCACCATGCGCGCATTCGAACGCGCCACTTCGATACTCGCCAGCACGCTCGACGGATTGTCGATGTCGCGCAGCAGGTAATCGGAAACCGTCTCGGCCGTGCAGACGTCGTGCTTCTGTCGAAAGCCCGCTTCCGTGCCGGAGGTGACCACCACCGACGACCACGTGGCCGGCGCGTCGGTGCTACGCGTGAGCGACATGCGCAGTCCCGCATCGACCACCCGTGCGATGTTTTCCGCGCGCTCGATATAGCGGTGCATCCAGTAGAGCCCGCTTGCTGTGCGTCCAAGAAGCATGTGCTGTCCCGATCCTGTTTCTGTTTGTTGCTGTCCGTTGCCTGCCTGATGCCTTGCGTGCTTCCTGCCGGCCTCGCGGCCCCTGGTCGGCCCTTAGTCGGCCCTTAGTCGGCCAGCACCCACGTATCCTTGGTGCCGCCGCCCTGGCTCGAATTCACGACCAGCGAACCTTCTTTCAGCGCCACGCGCGTCAAGCCGCCCGGTGTGATGCGAATCCGGTCCGACACGAGCACGAACGGCCGCAGATCCACGTGGCGCGGGGCGAGTCCCTTCTCGGTCAGGATCGGCGTGGTGGAGAGCGCGAGCGTCGGCTGCGCGATGTAGTTGTTGGGCCGCGCGCGCAGCTTGGCCGCGAAGTCCTCGCACTCCTTCTTCGATGCCGCCGGTCCCACCAGCATGCCGTAGCCGCCCGAGCCATGCACTTCCTTCACCACCAGTTCGTGGAGATGGTCCAGCACGTATTTGAGGCTGCTCGGCTCGGAGCAGCGCCACGTCGGCACGTTTTCGAGAATCGACTGGCGGCCCGTATAGAACTCGACGATCTCGGGCATATACGAATAGATCGCCTTGTCGTCGGCAATGCCGGTACCCGGCGCATTGGCAATCGTGATATTGCCCGCGCGATAGACATCCATGATGCCGGCCACACCCAGCACCGAATCGCCGCGGAACGTCATCGGGTCGAGATAGGCGTCATCCAGGCGCCGGTACAGCACGTCGATTGCACGGAAGCCTTCAGTCGTTCGCATCGCCACATGACCGTCCACCACCTGCAGATCGCTGCCTTCAACCAGATGCACGCCCATCTGATCCGCGAGGAACGCATGCTCGTAGTAGGCGGAGTTGTGAATGCCGGGCGTGAGCACCGCGATGGTTGGATTGTCGTGATTGCCGCCTGGCGGGCAGACGGCCGCGAGCGACTGGCGCAGCAACTGCGGATACGCCTCCACCGGTTGCACCTTGACCTGCTGAAACAGCTCGGGGAAGAGCTGCATCATGGTCTCGCGGTTCTCCAGCATGTAGGACACGCCCGAGGGGGTGCGCGCATTGTCCTCGAGCACGTAGAACTGGTTCTCGGCAGTGCGTACGATATCGACGCCGATGATGTGCGTATAAACATTGCCCGGCGGACGGAAGCCGATCATCTCCGGCAGGAACGCCTCGTTCTGCGAGATCAGCTCCTTGGGAATCTTGCCGGCCCGCACGATCTCCTGACGATGGTAGATATCGTCGAGGAATGCGTTGAGCGCCATTACGCGCTGCTCGATGCCTTGTGACAGGCGCGTCCACTCCTGCCCGGAGATGATGCGTGGAATGATGTCGAAAGGAATCAGGCGCTCGGCCGCCTCTTCCTCGCCGTACACGGCGAACGTAATGCCGGTCCTGCGGAACACGCTCTCGGCGTCCTGCGCCTTTTGTGCGAGGTTCGCGGGATTCTGGGCATCGAGCCATTGCTTGAGCCGTGCATACGGCGCGCGTACTCCGTCAGCTGAGATCAGCATCTCGTCGAATGGCGTCACTTCGGTTCTCCGTCGTTATTGCAGGTCGTGCATGTATTGCCAGTGTAGCGGGTCTGGCGGCATAGCGAAATTGGCCGAAATAGTGGTCGCGACTAGCGGGGGTTGTCCTCGAGAACGCTCTGAGTCAGGGTGACCGACGGGATCGTCGGCTTCATCATCGCTCCCGCGCGGCGGCGCACGCCGTACCAGCCGGCCACCAGCAGCAGCACCACAACCGGGATCGAGGCGACCGTCCACGTGCCGTTAGGATAATCGAAGGCCATCAGCACCAGCACACCCAGCAGAAACGCCAGGGTAAGCCACGAGGTGACTGGCGCACCGGGCATCCGGAAGGTCACCGGCTCCGCTTCGCCGCGCGCTACCGCCTGACGGAATTTCATCTGGCAGACCACGATAAAGCCCCAGGTGCTGAGAATGCCGAGCGAAGCGATATTGAGCACGATCTCGAACACGCTCGACGGCACGAAGTAGTTGAGCACCACGCCCACGATGTAGATCGCCACGGTCACGAGGATGCCGGCATACGGCACCGACTGCGAACTCATGCGCGACAGGAAGTTCGGCGCGGAGCCGCCCATCGACAGCGCCCGCAGCACGCGGCCAGTCGAATACAGGCCGGAGTTCAGACTCGACAGCGCGGCGGACAGCACGACGATGTTCATCACAGAACCCACGCCCGGCACGCCGAGCTGACCGAAGAAGGTGACGAACGGGCTCTGCCCTGCCTTGTACGCACTCCACGGCAGCAGGCACACCAGCAGCACCACCGCGCCTACGTAAAACAAGGCGATCCGCCAGATCACGCTATTGATGGCGCGCGGCAGCACCTTGCGTGCGTCCTTGCACTCGCCCGCGGCGGTGCCCACCAGTTCGACGCCGGCAAAGGCGAACACCACCCCTTGCACCAGCACGAGCGCAGGCAGCAGACCGTGCGGAAAGAAACCGCCGTTCTCGCTGATCAGATGCACGCCGGTGCTGTTGCCGGCCACGTGCACGCCTGTGCCGAGAATGATCGTGCCGATCACGAGGAACAGCGAGATGGCAGCCACCTTGATGAGGGCAAACCAGAACTCCATTTCGGCGAACCATTTCACACCGATCAGGTTCATCGCCGCGACGATGCACAGCGCGATCAGCGCGAACACCCATTGCGGCACCGACGTAAAGGCGCCCCAGTAATGCATGTATAGCGCGACGGCCGTAATGTCGACGATACCGGTCATCGCCCAGTTCAGGAAATACATCCAGCCGGCTACGAACGAAGCCTTTTCGCCGAGAAATTCGCGCGCATACGACACGAAGCTGCCGCTGCTCGGACGGTGCATCACCAGTTCGCCGAGCGCTCGCAGAATCAGAAACGAGAATACGCCGCACACCAGATAAACAATTGCCAGCGACGGACCCGCTATCTGCAAACGCGCACCGGCGCCGAGAAACAGGCCCGTGCCGATCGCGCCGCCAATCGCGATCATCTGCACCTGACGGTTACCCAAAGTCTTGTGATATCCCGCTTCGTGCGATTCCAGCCAGCTTTTCTTATCCAGTTCACCGCTGCCGGAGGGATGCGGTTGGTTTTCCAGTGTGGACATAATCAGTTCCATCCTTTGAGGCGGGTTCGCTGTTTCGGAATCCCGGAGATAGTCCGTCGGGTTAATAGGCAATGGCGCACACATGAATTTCAACGAACCGGCACGGCCTTTCTAACCGGAATTAACAATTGCCGGTTACAGAATCCATTCAGCGCGCATTTATCATGTCGGCACTGCCTTGTGTCAGCACTGCGTAATACATGGGCAGGCAGTCGAACGGTATGTAGCCCAATTTATGGCGGCAACGCTCATGCATATTTCGACTAACACCCATCGAAAAAAAACATCGGTATGCTGGAAGCGCGAGGCGGTAGGCTAGAGAGTCGCCGGTATCCGACGGATGGCGGTTGTCGATTGATCCAATAAAAGTGATAAATATGGAAGCAAAGTGGTTGGAAGACTTTCTTTCTCTTTCTGACACGAAGAGTTTTTCCCGTTCGGCGCGCAGCCGCCATCTCACCCAGTCAGCATTCAGTAGACGAATCGTGGCGCTCGAAACCTGGATGGGCACGCGCCTGTTCGACCGTAGCGTCAATCCGATCACCCTCACCCCGGCAGGCAGGATGTTTCGCAGCCTGGCCGCGGACATCCTGCGCAGCATGCACGCGGCCCGCAATCTGGTGGGCGGCTATGAGCAGTTTGCGGAGAACGATCACGTGGTGCACTTCGCGGTGGCCCACACGCTTGTGTTCACGCTCTTCCCCGACTGGCTCAAACGCCTGACCAACGAGTTCGGCAACATCATGGCGCGGGTCCAGGCGGTCAATGTGCCGGAGGGCGTGCAGCATCTGGTGGCGGGCGACTGCGATCTGCTGATCGGCTATCACCACCCGCAATTGCCGATTGCGCTCGACCCCAATCACTTTCCGTTTCTGACGCTCGGAGTCGAACGGATCGTGCCGGTGTCGGCCGCCGGTCCCGACGGCAAACCGCTGTTCGAGCTGCCCGGCAAGACCGGGCGGCCGCTGCCGCTGCTCGCCTATTCGTCGGGTGCGTTCCTCGGCAACGTCGTGGAAATGCTGTTGATGAATGCCACCGAGCCCTATTCGCTGTACCGCTGCTTTGAAACCCACATGTCCGAGGCCTTGAAAGGCATGGTGGTAGCGGGTCATGGCATCGGCTGGCTGCCCGAAAGCTGTATCACCAAAGAGTTGCACGAAGGCACGCTGGTGCGAGCCGGCTCCAACGCCTGGGCGACCGAACTTGAAATCCGCCTGTACCGGCCGGTCAAGCAACGCGGCCAGGCAGCCGAGCAGTTGTGGGCCTATATCAGCAACCAGTCGATCGAGCCAAGAACCGAGGTTTTGCCGGAGATGCTCACGCCGGGCTAGGCTGTATCATTCCTGTGCGCTAACCATCGCGCACGACAAAAGGAAGCCAATGGTACAGAAGACACGCCGGCGCGTGCTCGTAGCCGGCGCGCTCGCAGCCGCCGGCCTGACAGTTGCGAAAATTGCCGAGGCCACACCGACTGGCAAGTTGACGATCGCCCTCGTTCTGAAGTCGCTCGCGGACCCGTTCACGGTCGCCATGGCGAGCGCCGCGCAGAACTACCAGAAGCACTTTGCCTCGCAGTTCGACCTGAACGTGCTCGGCACGTCCACGGAACTCGACACCGCTACCCAGATTCGCATGGTCGACGATCTGATCGGCGCGCATACCAGCGCCATCGTGCTCGCTCCGACCGATTCGAAGGCGCTGGTGCCGGTGGTAGCGCGCGCCATCAACGCGGGCGTCATCGTGATCGCCATCGACAATCCGCTCGACGAAGCGGCCCTCGATGCGCTCCACCTCTCGGTGCCGTTCGTCGGTCCGGACAACCGCAAGGGTGCGGAGACGATAGGCGATTACGTGGCCACCAAGCTCGCTCGCGGCGACGAAGTGGGGATCATCGAAGGTGTCACGACCGACCGCAACGCACAGCAACGCACCGAGGGCTTCAAGGCTGCCATGGACGCGGCCGGCATGAAAGTCGTGGCGGTTGCGCCGGGCGACTATACCTATGCCAAAGGCAAAGCGGCCGCTGCGACGATGCTGGCGCAGCATCCGCGACTTCGCGCATTGCTGTGCGCCAACGACAATATGGCGACCGGCGCGGTCGACGCGGTTCGCCTTGCGCATCGCACCGGCAGCGTGTACATCACTGGCTACAACAACAATCCGGACATCAGGCCGCTGCTCAATAGCGGCAAGATTCTCGCCACGGTGGATCAGTTCGCGGCACGCCAGGCCGTGTTCGGCATCGACGTGGCTCTCAAGGCGCTTACCGAGATGACCCGCCAGGAGGACCTGACGCCTCTTGTTGAAACGCCTTTGCAGCTGGTGAAGAGCGGGGATCGTTGAGGGTGTGGGCAGACGCGCGCTGCGGGGCTACCGCGTGCGACTCAGAGGCCAATCCGGCACAGCCTATCCCTCGCGCACCGTTTGCATCGGCGTGCGTCCCGCGCAAACGCTCAGGACAGCACCGGTTTGCCTGCCACCTCTTCCATGACGCCCGTGTTCTCCACCAGCAGTCGGCGCAGATGCGAGACCTGATTCACCGCGTCCGCTTCGACCAGCGACAGGTGCCGGCGCGGAAACGCTTCGAACTCCGAGCGCGGCTCGACCTGCGCCCGGTCGAGCAAATACGCGTCGAGCTCCTTGCTTACCGCCGAAATCCACGCGATCAACGCACCGTCCGCCTGGGTCTTGTTGGCGGCAAGCCGCATCCGCGTCGCCGTCCCTGCAACGCGCCGCAACAGCGCGAGCGCCGTGATCGCAGCGCGGTCGGCCAACGAGCTTTCCAGCTTCTCGAGCCGCAGGCGGTTGAACGCCTCTTCCGCGTTGTTGCTCGCGAGGCCCGCTGCACGACGCATTTTCTCCACTTCGGTATCTTCGCCGCCCGCATGCTCGAGGGCGCTCACCAGATAGTTCAGGTTTGCCCCGACCGCGTCGGCAAGGCGAACGCGAAAATCCACCGGCTCGCGGCTCGGCCATAACAGGAACGTCGCGACGAGTGCGATCAGGCAGCCAAGTACGTTATTGCCGAGCCGGGTCACCGCATACATCCACTCGTGGCCCGCTGGCGCGGCGAAGTCCGCCACCAGCACGAAGGTCGGCGTGAGGAACAACACGAACAGGCTGTAGCTGACGGTACGCAGCGCCATGGTCGCGCAGACGAGCGGGAACACCACCAGCGAGATGCCGATCGGTGCATGAATCGCGAGGCCGATCGCCGCTGCCAGCAGACCACCGGCGATGCTGCCCGCCGCCCGCTCGATGCTGCGCGGCCAGGTGCCGGCAATCGACGGCTGCAGGATCAGCAGGATCGCCATGGTCGCCCAGTAGCCGAACGGCACGTGCAGGATCCGCACGATCACGAAGCCTGCCGTGGCGGCCACGCCGACGCGCGCGCCGTGCCGCAGTCCGATCGATTCGAACGATGCGTTGGCCTTGAGCGTCATCCAGGCGCGCGACAGGTTGCCGACGGCAGCCTCGAACCAGCCGGTCTCGCGCCGCGGGGGCGGTTCGAATTCCAGTGAGCCCGAGCGCAGCTTGAGCGCCAGCGGCTCGCCGAGCGCCACTTCGAGCGCGCGGGCCAGCTTGTGCAGACGGCGTTGCAGTGCGGCCGGCGTGGACCTCGCGTCGCTGCCGGCCTGATCGTCCGCCACGCGGCTGCTTCGAGCCGCCTGGGTGCTGGCGTCTTCGCTGACCGCGCGGCCGATCCGCAGCAGCACCTCGGCCACTGCCGACAGCGTGCGCGCTGCGCGCTGCGGTTCGCGCAGATTGTGGTGGCCGCGCTCGCACGCGTCGGTGACGGCGATCAGGTAGGCGAACACGCGCTCGGTATCCGCGAGCGCGAGCAGCAGGTGCTCGTAGGTTTCGCGCTTGTCGACGCGCAGGTTCGGCACCTTGGCCAGCACCTTGCGGGCTCTTTCGAGCGCCGCGCGCGCCTGACCGCGATAGGTGGCGGCATGGCGCGCCCATTGCCCGAAGTCCGCGGTGTCGCGTCGGAGCAGACGTGCGCTATCGAGCGCGATATCGGCGAGCCTGCTGTAGACGGCGCGCAACGCCATGCGGCTGGGTCCAAACGGATGGATGCGCCACACGGTCAGGCTCAGCACTACCGCGAACAGGCATCCGAACAGATAGATAGAGAGAAACAGCAGACCGTGCTGCAGGTTGTGCATCGGCCTGTCGACCATCACCACGCAGGCGGTCGCCGCCAGAATGCCCACTTGCGAGGCCGCTGCGCCCCACACCCGGGCGAGCGCGCCGGCCGTCGCGAATAGCAGGATCGCCGCCGTCGCGGCCAATGTGCCGGCGCCGGAGGCGAATGCCGTGAGGCCGCCGCACAGCGTGGAGAGCAGCGCGAAGCTCATCATCGAGGCGAAGCGCATGCGGTTGGTCCCCGCCGCGTCGGCGAGGCAGGTCCAGAAGGCGCCGATGGCCGCCCATGCAAACAACGGGTCATGCAGCAGATTGCCGAGCACCAGCATCGCAGTCGATGCGCACGCGGCGCGCAGGCCCTCGGACAGGTTCGCCTCGTCCACCGCGAACGACACCATCCACACCGGGCGCCGCCGCGACGCGTAGTCAGCGACCGCATGCAAGGTATTCAACCGGCGGTTAGCCGCGTGCTTTGCCCTGCGCTGAAAATGACCAAACATTGCGCCCTGGAATCGAAGAACTGGGTTGGAGCGGCGCATCAATCGCGGGCGTGGTCACGATTCCACGGGCGATCGTTGCAGAAAGCAACATAATAAGGGTTAACCCTAGAAACAATTATGAGTTCGCTGCATGCCAAGGATGCCTTTTGCCCATCCGCCCGGCAATCCCGATTCCGTCGTCCACGAGTCCAGTTTTCAGACGCCGGGGTTTGTTATGGACTGGCTATTCCTTTGTTCCTTGCTATTCGTCAGGCGTTCACCAGCCGCCATTGCGCGAGCAAGGCCGGCAACTGCTCCATGTCCTCGAACACCAGCGCGACGCCGACTTCGCGCAACGCGTCCGGCGTGCTGTGGCCAACGTTGGAGGGTGCGTAGCCGAACACCGTCGCGCCCGCTGCCAGGCCGGCCGTTGCACCGGTCACCGTGTCTTCCACCACCGCGCAGCGTTTGGGGTCCACCCCCAGGCTGCGTGCCGCCGCCAGATACACATCGGGATGAGGCTTGGTGTGCGGCATTTCGTGTCCGCTGAAGACGCGGCCTTCGAAGTAATCGAGCATGCCGGTCTTCTGCAATTGCATCTCGACCTTGTGCCGGTCGGCGCCCGACGCAACCGCGATGCGGCCGTCCAACGCTGTGTGGAGGGTCTTTACCGCCGCTGCCGCGCCATTGATCGCCACGAGCTCCAGCTCAAGCGCCGCGTTGCGGCGCTCCCTGAACTGCGTCAGCCACGCCTCCGAGATGGCGACGCCCGTGTTGGCCTCAATAAGCGACGCCTCGTCGCGCACCGCCTTGCCCATGAACACGCGCATCGTTTCTGCGACGCTGATGGGCCAGCCAAGCTCGCCGAGCATCTGCGAGAGCACGCGGTTAGTGATGAGTTCTGAGTCGACGAGCACGCCGTCGCAATCGAAAAGTACCGCGTCGAAGGGGAAAGAAGGCATTCTGACTATCGCTGGAAAAGGTCTCGAAGCGATAGAGGATACTTTAGGTTGGGGTTCGGCGTGAGTGGCGCGGGTCGTTGCGTCGACGGCCTTTCGGAAGACCGTCGATCGCGTTAGTCCTCTCTCGAAGGGCCGATCGACAGAATGTCGCGGTAGCTGCCGTGCATGGATAGCAGGATTAACGCGCTGATCAGCGGTGTCAGCACGAGCGCGCGGATCGGCATCGGCGCAACCGGCACGAGCATCGCGTCGGCAGCCAGTACTGCGGCGTACACCAGGGCGACCGGCCCGTTATGGAACATGGCGCGCAAGCTCGTCAGCATCGCCTCGAACGGCGGACGTTGCTGCAGAACGATCAGCGCCGGCGCAAACCACACTGCCGCAATGGCGACTGCAAAAGCGACCGCGTGCAGAACCGGGCAGAGCGCAGCCGTCCGATCGTTAGCATGGCCAAAGATGATCGACAGGCTGTGCGCGCCGCCTGGCATCATCGACGCCGTCAGCTTCACATGAAGCAGTGCGAAGGAAAGCACATATCCCACTGCCACAATCGCCGCGGCAGCCAGCACCACGGTGAGCAGCGCATCGCGATGACGTATGAGCGCCGCCAGAGTCGAGCCAAAGCGCCGCCGTTGCACACCACCGATGCCTGCCGGCGTGAGCAGGATTGCTCCGCCAAGCACCGCCGGCAGCAGCACGGCTAGCCGTTGAAACGGCACGGCAAGTTCAAGCGCCGTTGCGAGATCGGCGCTGGCGAGAATCGTTGCAAGCCACATCAAGGGTTGCGCACAGGCGAGGCTAAAACCATAGGTCAGCCACGCCCATATGCGGGCGACGCGGGCGCTGCAAATCTCGTGACGTACGGGGCCTCGCGCGCTTCGGGCGAGGCCGCTCTTGTCGTCAATGTAGAGTTCTTGCCGATTCATGATCGTGTCCTTTCCTTTTTCCACCGCGCGAAGACCCACATCGCAGTTGGCCACGCGTCGCTTTGCGGCACGCTCGCCGCCTTCGAACCCACCGCCTGTTGACGGTATCGACATCATGGTCGACAAAGAGGAAAATAAAAACGGACGACTTCAGGAAATTAATTTCCTCTTTTATGCGCCTTATCGACCAGTTCCAGAAACTGCACACGTTGCTGGCAAAAACGCCGGAGCAGCCCGGCTTACCCGCGCTCGCAGAGACCTTGAACTGCAGCGAGCGCAACGCGCGGTTGTTGCTGCGCAAGATGGAGGAGAAGGGTTGGTTGCACTGGGAAGCGGCGCGTGGCAGGGGCCATTTTTCGCGCCTGACGATGCTCGCCTCGCCCCAACAGGTAGCCTTGGATCATTTATCGGGCTTGCTGGCCGACGGTGAACTGGAAGAAGCATTCGCAAGCCTCGATGGCGAACAGCGCAAGCTGCTAATGGCACGACTTCCGGACTTCCTGCATGCACCGCAGGCCAGCGGCTCGCGTAACCGGCTTCGGATACCCCTGAGTTACCCCATCGAGGCGCTTGATCCAACCGGCATTACCACCAACATGGAAGGTCATCTGGTCGGCCAGATATTCTCGCGACTCACCGAATTCGATCGGACTACGCAGCAACTGATGCCCGGGCTTGCCCATTACTGGGAACCCGAAGACGACGCGAAAACCTGGCACTTCTGGCTAAGACCGGGCCTCAGCTTCCACGACGGCAGCGAAGTGGAAGCGGAAGACGTACGACAGACCCTATTGCGCGTACGCGACAAAGCGGGAGATGCCGCCTACCTCTACGAGCATCTCGACGCGATAGAGATTGGCGACGGCCGAAGGGTCACGTGCCATCTGAAATTCACCGACTATCTGTGGCCCCACTCCCTCGCTGCCCCCTCGGCATCGATCATCCCGAGAAACCGGAGCAGCGACTTCTCGCTCATGCCGGTGGGCAGTGGCCCCTTCAAAGTGACGCGCCGTAGCGAGTACCGGCTAACGCTGACGGTGTTCGAAGACTACTATCGTGAGCGTGCGCTGCTCGATGAGATCGACCTTTGGGTCATTGCGCCATCGGAAGAAAGATCGGCATTCGATCTCCATTTCGGCTACACCGGCTCCAGCTCGAAGACAGAGCACCAGGTTGCACAAGTTCTGCCCGGGTGTACCAGTGTGAGTTGCAATTCCAGCCGCCCGCTTCTGGCATCCGCCGAGCAACGATTGGCGCTGGCTGACTGGCTCGCCCCGAGCGTTCTGATCGCGACCGACGACGAGTCACGACAGCCTGCGTCAGGTTTGCTTCCAGACTGGCAACATCGGGTAGCCGCTCCGCGAGGCCGGCCACCCATCCCCGAACACACCAGGTTGACCATGGTGACGATAGGAATTATCGGCCGTCTGGCGGCGTTGACCGAGTCAATAAAGGAAAGGCTTCAGGAAGCAAAGATTGAACTGGACGTGGTCGCGTTGAGCGTTCCGGAATATCTGCGGTATGAATGGCTTGATTCCGCCGACCTGGTATTGCAAATCGAACCGATCAACAATTACGCCGATCTGGACTGCTATGGGTGGTTCTCGTCGAACCCTATTCTCCAGAAATGGAGCTCGCCAGCGCACCGTCTGCTCATGGATAAACAGTTGCGGGCGATCCGCGCAACCGCCGACGGCGAGGCGCGCATGCAAGCGTATGCCGGGATCGGTAAGCAGTTGGTGATGGAAGGACTGCTGATACCGATCTCACATGAAATCCTGCGTGTTCAGGCCGCAGCGCACGTGGGCGGGGTCAAGAACCTGGCGTTCGGGCTCGCGCCGTTTGCCGATCTGTGGTTGCGGTAGGGAATATACTCAGGATACCCGATCAACGGTCATCGTCGCGAACCGATGACGGATGGCGGCATAGCGCCCGCACTTCGACATCCATATACGGAAAGAGCGGCAACTGGCTAAGCACGTCGTTCAGATGCGCGGGACTCTCCACGTCGAAGATGCTGATGTTCGCGTAGTGGCCGGCGATCCGCCATAGATGCCGCCACACCCCCTCTTCCTGCAGCTTCTGCGACATCGCCTTCTCGTCGGCCTTCAACCGCGCCGCGCGCTCGGCGTCCATATCATGCGGCAGATTGACGGTCATCTCTACGTGGAACAGCATCGTCAGCTCCTTGATGTGCAGACGGCCCCGATTGCGCGGCGAAGCATGCGGCGGGGCCGATAAAAATCAACGCGGTGGTTGTGCGCCTCAAGCCTCGGCGCGCAAGCGCTCGACTTCGGCGCCCGGCAGGTTATCGCGGTCCTTGAAGAGCGTGAAGTCGAAATCGATCAGCGCAAAGTTGCCGTCCACGCCATACGGTTTGCCTTGCACACCTTCGGCCTGTTTGACGGCCGGCACCAGACCATCGCGCGTGGCGAACGCAAAGTCGTCCCACAGATACGGATCGCCGTCGATGTTGATCTGCGTGGTCAGCTTGCGAAATCCCGGCGCGGAGACAAAGAAGTGGATATGCGCCGGACGATGCCCGTGACGGCCAAGCTGATCGAGCAGCAGTTGAGTCTGGCCTTGCGGCGGTACGCTGTAACCGACCGGCACCACGCTGCGGAAGCTGTAGTTGCCGCTCGCGTCCGTGCGGATCGAGCGGCGCAGATTGAAGGCCGGTTGCGATTTATCGAAGTACGAGTAGTTGCCGAGATGGTTCGCGTGCCACACTTCAACCAGCGCATTCGCGAGCGGCTTGCCGTCTTCGCCCAGCACCCGGCCGCGCATCACCAGCGTCTGACCGGGATCGGTGCCGTCGTCGAGCCGTGCATGGCCATCGGACACCGGCGCGCCGGCCACATAGAGCGGGCCTTCGATCGTACGCGGCGTGCCGCCTTCGATACCGGCTTTCGCTTCTGCTTCGTCGAGACGCAGATCGAGAAAATGCTCGAAACCAAGGCCCGCGGCCAGCAAACCCAACTCGCCGCTCTTGCCCGCATCGCCCAGATAGTTCAGCGCGGTCCAGAATTCGTCGGGCTGCACGTCGAGCTCTTCGATCGTGTAAAACAGATCGCGCACGATACGGTTGACGATCTCCTTGGTGCGCGGATTTCCTTCGCTGGTGGCGCTGTCGTTGATCTTGTTCAGCAGCGCGTCGATGGCTTGCCTGTTCATGGGGTATCTCCTGGTTCAATGTTATGGATGACTAATGTGTTTCAAAAACGCTAGCTCATGGCGACGCTGGCGCCCCTGGACGTATCGCGCCGCAGTCGCTCGATCTTGCTCCAGTCGAGCACGATGCCGAGACCTGGCCCTTCTGGAAGTTGCAGCGAAAAATTCTCGTAGCGCAACGGTTCGGTGAGAATCTCTTCGGTCAGCAGCAAAGGGCCGAACAGTTCGGTGCCCCACTTCAGTTCACCGAACGTACTGAAGAGTTGCGCGGACGCGATCGTGCCCACCGCGCCCTCGAGCATCGTGCCGCCATACAGGTCGATGTCCGCAGCGGCCGCGATCGCCGCTACGTGCGCCGCGCCGGTGAGGCCGCCTGATTGGGCGATCTTCACCGCGAACACATTGGCGCCCCGCTCGCTGGCGATAGCAAACGCATCGGCGGGACCGTGCAGCGCTTCATCAGCCATGATCGGCACATGAGCCAGATCGGTCAGACGTTTGAGACCGGCGCGATTCTCCGCGGCGACCGGCTGTTCGATCAGGGCCACACCGGCATCCGCGAAACGTCGGGCAGCCCAGATCGTTTCGGTTTCGGTCCATGCCTGATTCACGTCGACCCGCACTTCACCGCGTCCTTCCAGCGCGCTCCTTATCGCAACGACGTGCGCCACGTCGTCGGCGAGCGCACGCGCGCCGATCTTCAGCTTGAATACACGATGACGCTTCGCTTCGAAGACACGCTCGGCCTCTTCGATATCGCGCTGCGTGTCGCCGCTTGCGAGCGTCCATGCGACGTCTACCGCATCGCGTACGCGGCCGCCGAACAGTTCGGACAGGGGCACGCCGAGGCGCTGCGCCTGGGCGTCGAACAACGCGGTTTCAACGGCGGATTTGGCGAACCGGTTGCCCTGATACAGCGTACGCAGCTTCGCCATGGCAACGCCCGGCCGGGTCGCATCCATACCTTTTAGCAATGGTGCGAAGTAAGTATCGATATTGACCTTGATGCTTTCCGGGCTCTCTTCGCCATACGCGAGGCCACCAATGGTGGTGCCCTCGCCTACCCCTGACACGCCGTCGGCGCAGCGAATCCGAACCAGCACCAGCGTCTGGTGATTCATCGTTGCAACCGAGAGCCGGTGGGGCCGAATCGTCGGTACATCGACGAGAATCGTCTCGACGCTCTCGATCATCACGGGTGTTGCTATCATTCGTTGCACTCCTGCACTGCTTTGCTGAGGTCTCCATCTTAGGAACAAAGCCACGTAGCAGTCCAACACCGATTCCGACTACTTTCATACCTTAGGGGTATGCATGGAAATTCGCCAACTCCGCTACTTCGTTGCGGTCGCGGAAGAAATGAACATTACGCGGGCCGCGAATCGCCTCCATATGACGCAGCCGCCGTTGAGCCGGCAGATCCAGCAGATCGAGGAAAGCGTGGGGCTCGCGCTGTTCGAGCGTGGCGCGCGGCCGTTGCGGCTGACCGAAGCCGGGCGCATTTTCTATACGCAGGCAAAGCGGCTGATTGGCGAGGCTGACGAGCTTGCACCGCTGACGCGGCGGCTCGCGCAACTGGCCGAGCGGATCGTGATCGGCTTCGTGCCGTCGACGCTATACGGGGCCTTGCCCGCGGTGATTCGCGCGTTTCGCGAAGCGGCGCCGCTGATCGAACTGTCGCTGATCGAAATGTTCACCATCGAGCAACTCGGTGCGCTCAAGGGCGGACGTATCGATGTGGGCTTTGGCCGCCTGCGTTTCGATGACGCGCAGCTTGCGCGCGAAGTCCTCGTCGAAGAACGGATGATCGCCGCGCTGCCGCAAGATCATCCGCTCGCGCGGCAGAAGAAAGCCTTGACGCTCGCCGCGCTTGCGCAGGAGACCTTGATTGTCTATCCGAGCACACCGCGGCCGAGTTACGCGGATCAGCAACTATCGGCAATGCATGATCACGCGCTGGAGCCGAAAGCGGTTCATGAAGTGAGGGAATTGCAGACCGCGCTGGGCTTGGTCGCAGCCCAGGTTGGGGTGTGTCTCGTACCGGAGAGCGTAGAGGGGTTGCGGGCACATGGGGTGGTGTACCGGGCGATTCCGGCAGCGCATGCTGTGTCGCCGATCATCATGAGCCGGCGACTGCAGGATGAATCGCCGGCGACTACGTTGCTCTGTTCGCTGGCGCGGGAGTTGTTTCGCGCAGGATGAGGTGTCGCAATGGCATCGATCCAATCGCTTACAAATTAATAACCTGAAAGCAAAAAGTCAGACGCAATCGTTTGCCAGAAACAATTCCTCTGAAGAATCCATTTCTGTTGCCGTTAACCCTAGTATGAAGCACCCGTCACCCCACCAAGTCCGATCCGGATTGAGCGGGGCAACGGCATTGCCGACTATCCGGCGACGCACGAGCGCCGTTGGATCTGTTTCTTTGTTCGTTTTTTCCACTCGACACAGCGACTATGAATTTCGGCAAGATGAAACTCGGCGCCAAACTGATCAGCGCCTTTATTCTGGTATCCGCCCTTAGCGCCATCGTCAGCGTGATCGGCGTCCGCAATATGGGGCAAATCAGCGCTAACGCGGACACGACCTATCGGCAGGATCTCGTTGGGCTTAATCTGATCCAGCAGGCGAATGCCGATGTGCTGCGGGTCGGCACCTATCTGCGCAACGCCATTCTGGCCTCCACGGCCGACCAGCGGACAGCCTCTCTGGCCCAGGCCGAAAAGGCCCTGGCCTCGGCGCGCGGGCACCTCGATCAGGCCGAGCCCCTCGTCTACACGGAGAAAGGGAAAGCGACCTTCGCCGATCTCGATCAGAGCTGGCACGACTACATTCAGGCCTTCGATGAAATGAAAGGCCGGATCAACGCCGCGGGACTGCAAGATCAGGCCGGTCTGACTGGATATTTATTGGGCGAATATCACGAGAAGGGTTTCAAGACCCTGGTCCTGATGGGCAACCTGGTTGACGTAAAGCAGGCCGACGCACAGGCAACGGCTGGATCTAATGACGCCGTGTACGCCCAGGGCCGCAATCTGATGCTTGTTCTGGTGGCCCTGTCTGTGTTGATCGGCGTGGGAGTCGGTGTCTGGGAGGCGCGCAGTCTCACCCGGCAACTGGGATCCGAGCCGGCCACGGCTGCCGATCTGGCCAGAAGCGTGGCAGCCGGCGATCTCAGCGTCAGCATTGAGCTGCGGCCTGGCGACACCGACAGCCTCATGGCATCGCTGAAGGCGATGCGCGATGCCCTCTCGCAGGTCGTGGCGGAAGTTCGCGAAAACGCCGAGGGCGTGGCCACCGCGAGTGCGCAGATCGCGCAAGGGAATCTGGATCTGTCGAGCCGCACTGAGGAGCAGGCGGCGTCGCTGGAAGAAACCGCCTCGAGCATCGAAGAACTGACTGCCGGGGTCCGTCACAACACGGACAACGCCAGGCAGGCAGCAACGCTTGCCGGTACGGCCTCCGGCATCGCCCAACAAGGCGGCGAGGTCGTCGGGCAGGTGGTTGAGACGATGCGCGAGATCGCCATCAGTTCGACCAAAATGACCGAGATCATCAGTGTGATCGAGGGGATCGCCTTCCAGACCAACATCCTCGCGCTCAATGCAGCGGTCGAGGCGGCTCGCGCCGGCGAACAGGGACGGGGCTTCGCTGTAGTGGCCGGTGAAGTCCGCGCGCTCGCGCAACGCAGTGCGAGTGCGGCAAAAGAGATCAAGGACCTGATTGCCGACTCGGTCAACCGGGTGGAAACGGGCTCGTCACTTGTCGAGCGGGCGGGCGATACGATCAAGCAGATCGTCGACTCGGTCAGGCGTGTCACCGACATCGTGGGTGAAATCTCATCGGCGTCGCAAGAACAGAGCACCGGCATCGAGCAGGTCAACCAGGCCGTCAACCAGATGGATCAGGTCACCCAGCAGAATGCGGCGCTGGTGGAAGAAGCTTCGGCGGCGGCCCAGTCGATGGCCCAACAGGCCCAGGGGCTGCGCAACGCGGTCGCCTTCTTCAAGCTCGACGGCCGTCAAATCGCTTTGCCGCGCGCGAGCGTGCCGCGGAAAGAACCGCGTCGGGCGGAGCCGCAGATTCGTGCGTCTGCCCCTGCGATGTTGCCAAAGCCGACCACGCCCCCCGTTCAGACAGCCAGCAGCAAAGCCGGAATCGCGACGAGCGCCGGTGAGTCTTCCGGCTGGCAGACATTCTGAACGGTCTGAATGCCCAATAACACCTCGCGGTTCTCGCCCCAGCCATTGGGGCAGTCAATGCGAGCGACGTCATAGCCAGCGAAGAGTACTCACGGATGGAGACACGGGTCCGCTGCAAACGGGCCCGACGAAGCAGCACGAGACGCGGTTGCAGCCGACCTGCAGCGCGTTCAGGGCCGTCTCGCCGTCTCCACATGCCGGTTGCCACCGGCTTCGTCACGTTGCTGTCCGATGACCAGACGTGACGACCGGATGAGGGATAGTGAGATCCGATTAACGGTTTCTGCTCGGATCGTACTCGAAAAATATGGAATCACACTCGCTATCAAACGTATCGAAAACGGTTGTGAAGTCGTTGGAGTCGGCAAACATCGACTACGTCTTCATCGTCCCGGGAAAGATGATCTATCCGCTGCTGGACGCCATTGGCAACTCGCCGTCCATTCGCGGAATCATTTGTGCTCATGAGACTGGGAGTGCCTTCATGGCCGACGGTTATGCGCGCGCCAGCCGGAAATTCGGCGTGTGCGTGGCGATTTCCGGGCCCGGCACCATGAATTTCGTGCCCGGTATGGCGGCGGCTCAGGCAGACCGGATTCCCATGCTCTATCTCGCCGGAGGTGTCTCGTCGCGCGCAGAAGGCAAAGGTGCGTTCCAGGACGCTACGCTGAGCGGCATTTTCGAAAGCGGCGTGGTGAGAAGCCTGGTGGGAGATGTCGTCGAACTCAAGAACAGGGAAAATCTGCAGGCCGAAATGCGCCGTGCAACTGACGGATTGAACTGGATGCGTCGGGCGCGATCTTTCGTCAGCATTCCTGTCGATGTTCAGCAGCAGGAAGTTCTGCCGGGCCAGGACGTAACACGGCAACCGTACGATCACGGTGACTTCAATGCATGCGAGGTGCCTGCGAATCGCGCCGCGCTGGATGCCTTGTGCAACCAGTATCTGCTCAAATCGAAGCGGGTCGCCTTCCTGATCGGTAGCCGCGGCAATGACGCAGAAACCGCCAAAGTTCTACTCGAGGTGGCGGAGAAATTTTGCATTCCCGTTGCAACCACCCTGGCGGGAAAAGGCGCGTTTCCCGAGGACCATGTGCTTTCGCTCGGCATCTACGGATTTTCAAGCCATTCGCGGGCCGTTCGCGTGATCAACTCGGACGAACTCGATGCGCTGGTCGTCTTTGGCAGCGACCTGAATCAGCGCGACAGCATGAACTGGACTGAGAAGCTGGCTGCCCACAAGGAGCTGATCATCTTCGACGACAGCTTCGAGGCGCCTGCGACGGGGCACCTTGCGCGCGGCAGAATCTTCTCCGGGATTCGCGCTACATTCCGCTTGCTGGGCCAGATGGACACGGACCGGAGCAGCGACTTTCACACCGTACAGGAAAGAAGAAAAGCGTGGGTCGCCGAGGTCAACCAAACCCCGTTGTACGACCATCAGCTCGAGAGAATCGGTGTTGCGGGTTCAAGCGACGATCGATCGCTTTATCCTGGCGACGTAGTCAAACGTTTGTGTCAACTGCTGCCAAAGGACACCAACGTCGTCGTGGATTCCGGCGCCCATCGGATATACATGGCCCATTATTGGCTCTCGTCGGGTATGGGCAACTATTTTTCCTCCAGCACCCTCGCTCCGATGGGTTGGGCAATCGCCGCCGGCATTGGAGTCAAGCTCGCTGCCCCCGAGCGCCCGTGTGCGGTCGTGACCGGAGACGGATGCATGCTGATGCACGGAATGGAGATCCAGACCGCCGCCCGCTACGGGGTAAAGATACTTTACGTCGTGCTGAATAATTCCGCGCATGGCGCGATCCATATCGACGCGATCAGCAACGGCTCCATTTCGGAGCAATTCACCCGGCTCCCGCGTCACGACTGGACCGCTTTTGCCTCTTCACTCGGGGTTGCGGCGCGTACCGTCGAGCACCTCGACGACCTGGAGCATGCGCTGAACGAGGCCGCGCAATCCGACGGTCCATTTCTGATCGAAGTGGTGACCGGTGTCTTTCCAGCACCCAACCGGTACTACGCGGAATGCGCGGCTTGAATCTGAAAACGTCTGCTGGATAACCATGCGCGCCGGCAATCCGCAGTGCGGCTACGGTCGCGCGGCGGCGGCATGCCGGCTCACAACGTCAGGCTATCCGCAGCGACACCAAGGCGGCGATGCAAACGCTGGACCACGGCCGACATCACCGTGCATGCAACGAAATAGCATGCACCAGCGAACAGGATCAACTCGACCGTCGTCCCATCCCGTGCGCCGACGTTCGATGCGATCGTGAAGAAGTCACCGAGTCCGATCACATAGACCAGCGAGGTGTCCTGAAAGAGGATGATGGCTTGCGTGAGCAGCAGCGGCACCACCGCCCGCAACGCCTGCGGCAGCACGATCAGCAACATGCCCTGCAACGGCGTCATGCCGAGCGCCAGTGCGGCCTGATTCTGTCCCGCTGGGATGCTATTGATTCCCGCGCGAATAATCTCCGCGTAGTAGGCGGCCTCGAACAGCGAGAACGCGATCAGCGCGGACACGCGGCGAATGTCGGTGCTCGCGGGAAGATGCAGCAACGCCTGCAGCAGTTGCGGCGCAACCAGAAAAAAGCCGAGCAGCACGACCAATAGCGGCACCGCGCGAAAAGCCGTCACGTAGGCCCGCGCAAACGCCGCAAGCGGCCGCGAACGCGACAGACGGCACAACGTCAGCAGCACCCCAAGACAAAACCCCGCGATCAGGGCGACCACCGTGATTTCCAGCGTGATATGCAACCCGCGGCTCAGTTCGGGCAAATCCTTCGGGATGACTGACCAGTGGAAGCGATAAGCCATCATCGACCATCCGAACCAAAAGAGAGCCGGACCGACCGCTCGATGCGCCGCCCCGCGAACATGATAATGCCGGTCAGCAGCGCATAGCCCACGACGATGGCGAGGAACGACTCGTACGACTGCGACGTGTAATCGACCATGCGCTGCGCCTGCGCGGTCAGTTCGAGCACACCGATCGTGGAAGCAACGGAGGAGTTCTTGACGATGTTGAGAAATTCGGACGTCAGCGGCGGCACGAGGTTACGCACTGCCACCGGCAACAGCACATAGCGGTAGGTCTGGAACCGGCTGAGCCCGAGCGACAGCCCTGCCGCCCACTGCCCGGCCGGCAGCGCCTGCAGACCCGCGCGCACCTGTTCGCATACACGCGCCGAGGTGAACAGGCCGAGGCAGACAACCGACGCCAGCGCGGCGGATTCCGTGGGCGGCATATGCTTGATCGCGGTGCCAAGGTGTCCCGGCAGCAGTTCGGGAACCGCCCAGAACCAGATGAAGAACTGCACGATCAGCGGGATGTTGCGGAACACCGCCACATAGGTGGCCGAGAACCCGTACAGCCACCTGCCGGGCAGCGTCCGCACGATGCCCATCGCCGTGCCGATCGCCAGCGCGATGATCCACCCCGCCAGCGCGATACCGACGGTCGCTTCCAGCCCGGCGGCAATCCAGCCGAGGTACGTGGTCGGCTCGCCGGTTGCGACAGGCTGCACGAACACCGCCCAATCCCAACGATAGCTCATGCCCGCTCCACGTCATGACGGCCGGGACGACCGGCGAATCGCGCACGCACTCTGGTTAGCTCAGCGGCTTGTCGTTCGGAGTCTTGAAGAGCGTCTTCAGATCGTCGCTCTCCGGCAGATGCAGGTTGAGCCCATTCGGCGGAATCGGCCCGTCGAACCACTTTTTGTACAGCACATCGGCCTGACCCGAGGTCTGCAGGCGTGTGACGGCATCGTCGACCACCTGCTTGAAGTCCGGATCGTCCTTGCGGAACATGCAGCCGTAGGCCTCTCTCGATTGCGGCTTGCCGACGATCACGTAGTCGTTTGCATCGGGCGACTTCGCCCGTTCGCCCGCGAGCATCGCATCGTCGAGCATGAAGGCGTCGGCGCGTCCCGTCGACAGGGAAAGAAACGATTCCGCCACATCCTTCTGCGTCGTGATCGTCATGCCCAGGTTCTGCTCGGTGTTGAGCTTATGCAGGATCGGCTCCGAGGTCGAGCCGGCGTTGGTGACGACCGTGCGCCCCTTGAGGTCGGCGAAGTCCTTGATGCCCGAGTCTTTCTTCGTCAACAGGCGCGTGCCGATGACGAAAATCGTATTGGAAAAAGCCACCTGCTTTTCCCGCTCTACGTTGTTCGTCGTGGTCGTGCATTCGATATCGATCGTGCCGTTCTGCAGCAGCGGAATGCGGTTCTGCGGCGTGATCGCAACCGTGCGCACGTTGAGGTTCGGCAGATTCAGTTTCTTCCTGATGCCGTCGACGATCGCCAATGCGACGTCCTGCGAATAGCCGAGGGGCTTCTGCTGATCGTCGAAATACGAGAACGGCACCACGGCGGGGCGCACGCCGAGGACGACCGTCCCGCTCTCCTTGACTTTCTGTAACGTGCCAGTGCTCTGCGCGTGGGCGGATCCGGCTGCTAGCAGCGAAGCGGCAAGCAGCAATCGAAGCGTTTTCTTTCCAGTCGTCATGATGGTCTCTAGTGGTCTGGTTGGGTGCTGGATGGTCTTGAGTAGTATTGACTGATGTTGATTCACGATGCTGTATTCGCCGCGAGCGGACCGCCAAGATAAGCGTCGCGAATCCGCTCGTCGCCAAGCAACGACTGCGCGTCGCCGGACAGGACCACGCGCCCTGTCTGCAGCACGTAGCCGCGATGCGCGATCTGCAGCGCGAGGCTCGCGTTCTGCTCCACCATGAAGAACGTCACGCCTTGCGCGTTGATGGTACGGATCAGCTCCAGCACGCGGTCGACGTAAAGCGGCGACAAGCCCATCGTCGGCTCGTCCATGCAGACGAGCGAGGGGCGGCTCATCAGCGCGCGCGCCATTGCCAGCATCTGCTGCTCGCCTCCGGACAGCGTACCCGCGCGCTGTGACAGACGCTCTTTCACGCGTGGAAACAGCTCGAGCATGCGCTCGTAATCTTCGTCGATCGCCTTGCGGTCGCGGCGTGTAAACGCGCCCATCAAAAGGTTCTCGCGTACTGTCATGTCGCCGAACAGGCGCCGCGCCTCCGGCACCGAAGCAATACCGCGCCGCACGATCTGTGCGGTCGATAGCCCGTCGAGCGGCTGCGATTCGAATCGTATCGTACCGGCGCGCGGTTTGTGCAAGCCGAGGATCACCTTCATCGCGGTCGACTTGCCGCTCGCGTTGCCACCGAGCAGACAGACGATCTCGTGCCGCGGCACCTCCAGCGTGACACCGAAGTGCACCTGGCTCTGTCCGTAGAACGTATCGATGCCGTCAAGCTTCAGTAAGGGTTCTGCCATGGTACGGTTTATACGGTTCGCGTGGTTTGGATGATTCGCATGCTTCGGTCTGCGAGACACTCGCTCGACATTCACGCCACCGCCGCGCGCTGCGATGCATCGCGGCCGACCTGCCGGTGCCCGAGATAAGCCTCGATCACCGCTGGATCGTTGCGCACTGCATCCGGCGCACCCGATGCAATCTTGCGGCCGTCATCCAGCACGATCACACGGTCGGACAACGTCATCACGAGTTCGAGCTTGTGTTCGATCAGCAGGATCGTCGTGCCCTCGCCTTTCAGTTCCAGCAATAGCGCGAGCATTTCTGCGGTTTCGGACTCGTTCATGCCGGCGGTCGGCTCGTCGAGCAGCAGAATGCGAGGTTGCAGCATCAACGCCCGGGCAATCTCCACGCGTCGCCGGTTTGCGTACGACAGGCTGTGCGCTGGCGAATCGATACGCGGCATCAGGCGGCTGCCGAAACGCGCGAGGATGGCGCGCGCTTCGCCATCGAGCCGCCCCTGTTCGCGGCGCAAGCCCGGCGGCGCAAACAGCGCCCGCAGCAGTTCCGCCACCGCCCCCACGCCTGGCAGTCCGCGCCGCGCCAGTTCGAGCCGCGCGTGTGCACCGATCAGCACGTTGTCGAGCACGCTCAGGTTGCCGAAAACGCGGCCGTGCTGAAACGTACGGGCGACGCCGCGCGCCGCGAAGCGCTCCGGCGCGAAGCCGGTCACATCTTCGCCGTCGAAGCGGATCACGCCTTCGTCGGGGACGTCCGCGCCGCTCAGCAGATTGAAGAGCGTCGATTTGCCGGCGCCATTCGGACCGATCACGCTAACGCATTCGCCACGCGCGACAGAGAAACTCACATCCGCCACGGCCGTGACGCCATCGAAACGGCGCGTCACGCGCCGCACGTCGAAGAGAATGTCGGGGGATGTCCCGGCCGGATGATCCATCGCCGCCTCCATCACACGGTGCCGAACAGGCCCTGCGGCCTGAAGCGGACTAGCAACAGCAGAACGATGCCGTAGACCAGCATCCGGTACTCGGCGGCAAAGCGGAACAGTTCGGGTAACCCGATGAGCGCCGCTGCACCGGCAATCGCGCCGATCACGTTGCCCAGGCCGCCGAGCATCACCATCGTCAGCGCGAGGATCGACACCTGCGAATCGAAGGTCTGATAGTTGATGTAGCTGTACTGATGCGCGGCGATCGCACCCGCGACACCCGCAGCGAGACCGCCAAAGGCGAACGCCATCGCCTTGTAGCGATTCGGCCGGATGCCGTAGGCGCGCGCCGCGACGTCATCCTCGCGGATGGCCCGCCATGTGCGCCCCAGATGCGAATGCAGCAGACGGACCTGAACCAGTGCAAAGCCGACCAGGACCGTCAGCGTGAACCAGTAAGCGGAGCGGGCGTCGTCGAGCGTCCAGCCGAATAGCGACAGCGGCGGGATGCCGGAGACGCCGATCGGTCCGCGCGTCAGGCCATCCCAGTTCAGCACCACGAGACCGACAATCTCGCCGATGCCGAGCGTCGCGATCGATACGTAATGGCCGCGCAGGCGGAACGACGGGTACACGAGCAATGTACCCAGCACCGCGGTCAAGGCGCCCGCGAGCGGAATCGTCACCGCCGGCGACCAGCCGAGATCGACCGACAGCAAGCCCGACGCATAAGCGCCGATCAGTAGCAGCGCCGCGTGCCCGAGCGAGATCTGCCCGACCGTGCCCGCCACCAGCGTCAGGCTCAGCGCGAGCAGGCCGTAGATCCAGCCGTTGGTAAGCGTCTGCAGCACATAGGCCGACGGCGCCACGAACGGCAGCGCAAACGCCGCCAGCACCAGCACGATGAGCACTGATCGCGGCAGCTTCAGCGCCAGCCGGTTCGACAGGAAGGTGCCCGTAAGCGGCTCGGGCGGCAGCCGGCGGTTCGAGCTGAACAGACCATTCGGGCGCCAGACCAGAAACGCGAGCAGCAGTACGAAGGCGAACAGATCGCGGTAGCTCGTGCCGAACATGGCGACACCGTAACTCTCGACGAGGCCCAGCAGCAGGCTGCCCGCGATCGCGCCGGGCACATTGCCGAGGCCGCCGATCAGCAGGGCGACGACACCCTTGAGCGTCGCCTGGAAACCCATCGAAGGGTCGATGCTGTTGTAGTACATACCGACGAGCAGGCCGCTCAGGCCGCCGAGCGCACAGGCGATGGCAAACACCGTGCGATTCACCGCGTTCACGTCGACGCCCATCTGCTGCGCCGCGTCGCGATCCTGCGCGGTGGCGCGCACCGCCCAGCCGAGCCGCGTGTAGCGCAGAAACGCGTAGAGTATGCATGCCGCGCCGCCGCCGATCAGCGCAATCAGCGCGTCCAGTGAGCCGATCGTCGCGCCGCCTATCACAACCGTCCAGTTCGGCAACGCAGCCGGTACAGGGCGGGGATCGGGGCCGAACACCAGTTGCGCGAGCTGGTCGAGCACGAAACTGATGCCGATCGTAGCGAGCAGCGGCGCAATGCGCGCCGCGCCCTGCAGCGGCCGCAGGCCGATGCGCTCGATCGCAATGCCGAGCAGCGCGCAGGCCGCGATCGTCGCCGCGAACGCAACCGGTAACGGCAACGCCAGCCTCGTCAGGCAGAACCAGCCGACGAACGCCCCGATCATGTACACCGAGCCGTGGGCGAAGTTGATCAGATGGGAGACACCGAAGATCAGCGCGAGCCCCACCGCCAGCAACGCATAGATGTTGCCGACGATCAGTCCGTTGATGGTGTATTCGAGCCACGCGCCCATAGCGATTTCATTCCCCTTTCGTGACGCAGCGGGCCGCAAACCGTCCATCTAAACACGAGGAAAAAAACCCGCCAACCAAGATTCGCGCGAATGCTTATTCTTTTTGGTCTGAAATACTTATGTGCCTACGCTGCGGCGCGAATATCGATATCTGAATCGATTCGTTGAGTACACGCCGCCCGCATCGCAGACTCGTTGTTTTGCCTCGAACTTGCGGAGAGATGTTCTCATGAACCTGTTGCGTACGAGCGGCTCGCGCCGTCAACTGCTGCGCTGGCTTGCAGCTTCCACCCTCGCCATTGGCGTTTTGCACGCGCCGTTCGCGTCAGCGGGCAGCGCAACCGGTACGCCGGTGTACTTCGGCGTGAGCGGACCGCTGACGGGGCCCAATGCCCAGTACGGCGCCCAATGGAAAGCTGGCTTCGACCTCGCGCTGGACGAAATCAACGCGGATGGCGGCATCAACGGTCATCCGCTGCAATATGTCTTCGAAGACAGCCAAAGCGACCCACGGCAAGCCGTGACGATCGCGCAAAAGTTCGTCTCCGATCCGCGGATCCTGATCGAACTCGGTGATTTCTCCAGCCCCGCTTCGATGGCGGCATCGCCGATCTATCAGCGCGCCGGTCTCGTCCAGCTCGGTTTCACGAATTCGCATCCGGACTTTACCAAGGGCGGAGACTTCATCTGGAGTCCATCGGTCAGCCAGGCCGACGCGCAGCCGTTGATCGCGGATCTCGCCGCGAAAGAAGGCCTCCATCACGTCGCGGTGCTGTACCAGAACACCGATTGGGGCCGTGCAAGCAAGGATGTGTTCGTCAAGGCTGCGGCCTCGCGTGGCGTTCAGGTGGTCGCGGCAGAAGGCTATCAGACGACCGACAAGGACTTCCGCGCCACGCTCGTACGCGTGAACGGCGCGCATCCGGACGGGCTCGTGCTGATCTCCTATTACGCCGACGGCGCGCAGATCGTGCGGCAGGCGCGCGAGAGCGGCATCCACCTGCCGGTGGTCGCCGCGGGTTCGGTGTACTCGCCGAAATTCCTCGAACTGGGCGGCGACGCGGTGAACGGGGTAGCGACCAATACCAACTTTTTCCCCGGCGATCCGCGCCCTGAGGTGCAGCGCTTCGTGCACGGCTTCGAGGCGAAATATCATCGCGAACCGGATGCGTTCAATGCGTTCGCGTATGACGCCACCATCATTGCGGCCTACGCGCTGCGCACGGGCGGCCTCGATCGTAAAGGCGTGAGGGATGCGCTGCCGAAACTGCACGACGTGCCGAGCGTCGTGTTCGGCAAGGCGAACTTCGATCCGAATACGCGTCGGATTGCCGGCGTGAAGAGCATTGACCTCGTGGTGCGTAATGGGCAGTGGGCTGAACTCGGCAACTCGACCGTCGCGGCGAAGTAATTATTCGCCGAAAGCTGCGGTTGAAGCGCTAACTATCCTGGACGCGGGTGATACAGCGTTATCCGTGAAGCACATGTCGAAAGATGGATTGCGCAAGCTCCCGCGGCTCGTCGAACGTGGTCGCAAGCTCAAACAAGATGACAAACAAGCCCGCATACGAAAAGTTTGGATACCTATCGATGAGTCGAACGATGGCCGGCGCAAATCGCTCCATGATCGGTTTTCGCGTTACAACACACGTAACGCTAACGCCAAGGAGAATTCCGGCCAGAACATCGCTCGGATAATGCAGGCCCAGATAAACGCGCGGAAGACAGATAAGAAAGACACATTGCAGAAGCGCAAGCACGCCCATCCATCTGGAGACGAGAAAGATGCCGATCGCGACGGCAGACCACAGCATCGCATGGTCGCTCGGAAACGAACTCCAGGTCCGAAGAACTGCTTCCGGAGTGGCGGCTATTGGAAACGTAAGGAGCAGGCTGCTGTCGTAGAGCGGTCTCTGGCGGAAGGGCAAATAGTGCGCCAGAACTCTGCCAATGAAAAGTGCCAGCACACCGCTCAGGACGGTGGCGATGACCATTTCCCGTTGCCACTGCCGGCGCTCGCTTGTGTCGAACCAGATGGCACACAGCATGGCTAATGGCAGCACGCCTTTGAACAGATAGAAGTCCGCAACGTGACTGACCGCATGACCGTAAGTCGCTGAGTGCATCGCACCGTGCGTCAGGAAGGTCAGTATCGCCGAGTCAAAGCCGTTGATGAATTGACGGAGCATATTGGTTTACGAATCGCCTGCTTGTTGGAATTATGGTGTACGGGAATGGAGCGCACGGCAGGCACCCGCCCCCGAGGTGAGCCGCTTTTTCCGGACCAGCCGGAACCTGCCGCAATTAATGCACTTTGCAATCCGTTACTACGTTTGCGAGCGCACACACGTTCACAAAATGATCACAGGTACCCGCGAAGTCTGCGGCCGGCAGCACAATACTTGGTTCTGCGACATAGTTTGTAAACAGGTTGGGCAACGCTGATTGGCGCTTTGCGCTGATTACATGACGCAAGCAATATGTAATAGACGCAGCAGTCGCGCGAACGTCGATTCGTTCGGCCAGTCCGCACTATCGCGCACTGCCAGGTTTCTCGCCGATCCTTGAAGGATTTCCTGACACCCGAATCGACCTCTTGCAGACGCTCCTCAGTCAGCAATCGAACGAATGACCCTCGCCGGATTTCCACCTACGAGCGTATTCGGGGGGACGTCCCTCGTAACGACTGACCCTGCAGCAACCACCGAGTTCTCGCCTACCGTTACGCCACCGATGATGGTCGCGCCGGCGGCGATCCAGACGTTTTTCTCAATCACGATGGGCTTTGCGATTACGCCGGCGCGCCGCTGGGAAGGTTCAATGGGATGGCCAGACGTGATGATGCTCACATTCGGCCCAATCATCACATCGTCGGCGATGTCGAGTCCGCCAAGGTCATAGAAAGTGCAATTCTGATTGATGAAGACGTTGCGCCCGACATTGATATCGACCCCGCCGGTTGTGTAGAACGGAGGGATCAATATGAAACTTTCGTCCACCTTCTTGCCGATGAGATCGCTGAACAAGGCCCGGACTTCGTCGGCATCGTTGAGCGTCAAACGGTTGAGCGTCGCGGTGATCGCCATCGCTCGTTTGACGTTTGCTGACATGGCCGCTGATTCTGGAGTTCTTCTGGGAATCAGTTTGGCGCGGTCGTCATTTGGCATTGGTGAGTTTCCTTCTTTGCTGTCGAGCTGGCGGTCGGCGGAGGACGGTTGCTGTGCGGTCACATTGCTCAGCCCAATGTTACGAATCAAGCGTTTCGCCTGAAGCTCAGTGAGCGCCGTCAAAAGCTCTTCGATTCTTCGATGTCACCCTCAGTCGGCGCTGGTGACTTGACTGCCCGGTGTCAGGCCGCCGCCTGTAACGGTTGGACCTCAACAGTGACGTGAGACAGCCCCTTGAAGCGCCTAAGCACCGCATGATAGAAGCGCGAGTCTCGCTGGGTTTCATCTGTTGCGACTGACACCACGGCGCTCATGTGACCAGGGCCGACCCGCCATACATGCAGGTCGACCACCCTGTCGCCGCGGTCCTCGATCGCGTGACGCACGTTCTCCGCCATGCGACGGTCGGGGTTCATGTCGAGCAGGATCGCACCCGTGTCGCGCATCAGGCCGTACGACCAGTTTGCAATCACCAGCGCGCCGATGACACCGGCGAGTGGGTCCATCCAGAGCCAGCCAAATGCGCGTGCCAGTAAGAGACCGATGATAGCTAGCACTGAGACCGCCGCATCCGCCATCACATGGATATAGGCGGACCTGATGTTATGGTCGCGCGTCGCTGCTTCATGCTCGTCGTCGTGGGATTCATGTTCTTCGAATTCGACTTCGTGCTCGCTGTCCGGCATTCTCACGATGACCCTGAAGGCGTGCGGCTCAGGAATATCTTCCATCGATTCCAGATACCCGCCACGGTCCGCCATCGCGAATACCTGCTCTGTCCCATCGGGCCGCACCGTCGTAACGGAAACGGCAGAGGCATGCAGCCGCGAACCGTCCGTCGCTGGCGCAATGCGGAAAACGGGTGGCACGCCGTCCTCAAAGATGGAAACGGCAAACACGCCGGATGAGGCGAAAATCGTCTTCACTTCCGTTTCGTGGGCGTGGTCATCATGACCATGACCATGCCCATGGCCGTGTCCGTGGCCGTGTCCATGGCTATGACCGTGGCTATGTCCGTGATCGCCGCCGCTCAGCAGCCACACGCTCGCCAGATTGACAAGCAGGCCGACCACCGCGATGGGAATGGCTTCACCGAAATGAATGGATACCGGTGACAGAAAGCGCGAGACCGCCTCGTAGCCAATCAGCACCGCGATCATCGCGAGCACGATGGCACTCGTGAACCCTGCGAGGTCACCAAGTTTGCCGGTGCCGAACACGAAGCGGGTGTCGCTGGCATGCTTACGCGCGTAGGTGTACGCAAGCGCTGCAATCAACATCGCGCCGGCATGCGTCGACATATGCAGACCGTCGGCGACGAGCGCCAACGACCCAAACATACTGCCGCCGACAATTTCAATCAGCATCATCGCGCTGCACAGTGCAATCACGGCCCACGTCTTGCGCTCGTTCTTTTCGTGACCGGCGCCCAGAAAGATGTGGTCATGTCCTGCGCCGAATGCAGCGTCTTTGAAATCGCTCATCTTTAACTCTACTTGAAATAGCTATGAACAACTTCGATGAGTTGTTCCGTTGCGCTGGCGCCACCCTCCTCGCCGTTTTCGGCGTCGACAAGGTGGTTCCTGATGTGGTCTTCCAGCACAACCGCCAGCAGACCGTTCATCGCTCCTCGACAACTCGTGATCCGTTGCAGCACGTCGGAGCAACCGTGCTCTCCCTCGAGCGCCCGCTCGATGGCTTCAACCTGTCCCTTGATGCGGCGGACCCTATTAAGAAGCTTCTGTTTTTCCTGGATTGTGTGACTCACCGTGCGCCCTCCGAATACCCCAGTGGGGTATGTAATAGCCGCAAGTGTAGCATAGGGGGTAGGGGTATCTGTACGATTGGCGCGCCGCAAGCCGCCACGAAGTGCCAATGGAAAAACAAAAAGCCGCTGTCCTTGAGGGCAGCGGCCTTTCTTACTACTGTGGAAAATTAAGAACCCGCAGTTCAGATCTACAGATCTCGTGCAGTTAGTTTGTCATCCTTAGTTTTTACTGTTGCCCTGCAGCCGGCGACACTACGCTCGGGGTCGCCAGCGTGTTATTGGTCTTGGGAGCGCTGATGCCAGACGTCGAGTTGCCATTTGTACCATTCGGCAGGCCCGAGTTCGGCGCACCGGCGGCCATGCCGCTGTCCGAATTGTTGACGCCCGGCGTGCCGTAGCCGCTGGTTGAATTATTCATCTGGTTCACCTGATTCGCAGGGCTAGCGGTGCTGCCCGACGTACCGCCACCGCTCGAGCCTCCGGCCGCCTGTGCATAAGCGCCGCCCGACAGCGTGAGTGCGGCCACGGCCGCGATTAATGTGCTGGTTGCCTTATTCATGATCCGTCCCTCCTTGATTGGGCTGGAATATAGACGCAGACGGTCGCCGCCTGCTTGACTATGAATGCAGCAAGCACCGTGCCGCGCGACCGGAATCCACGCGAAGGCGCTCACGCGGCCAGCATGCGCAATTGAATGTCAGGAGACCGTGATAACTGGCGGCCAAGGCGACATGACCGCTAGATACCAGGGACGATGTAAAACTTCTACTACGCACTCTGCAGGACACGGGCGTGAGAAAAGCACATCGCGATACCGTGCGCGACATCAGTCAGGAAAATCCGCGCCGATAGTCGTGGCTTCCCAGTTATTCAAATCGTTCTGCAGCCTGCCCAGTTTCGTTCGGACTGCTTCCAACCCGGGTTTGCCCAAAACAAGATTCGATGGCGGCACCTTTGCTTCGACGGCGGCGATGATCGCCTGTGCGGCACGTGCGGGATCTCCCGGTTGCCGCCCGCTATCCGCCGCCACTTGCGCGCGGCGCTTCCCGGCGATAGATGCGTACGCGTCGATCGACCGGCGCGTCTGCTTGAGCGACCGCCCCGCCCAGTCGGTCCGGAACGGCCCCGGCTCGACCGTTGTCACTTTGATGCCCAGCTCGGCAGTCTCACGCGCGAGGGCTTCTCCAAGCCCCTCCAGCGCGAACTTGGTAGCGGCGTAATAACCGCTGCCCGGATTACCGACCAGTCCCCCAACCGAGGTGATATTGACGATGTGTCCCGCTCGCTGCTCCCGCATCAAAGGCAATACGGCTTTGATCGTACTGACTGCGCCAAAAAAATTGACCTCGAACATGGCGCGTACTTCGTCATCTTCACCTTCTTCAACCGCTGACAGATAACCATAGCCTGCATTGTTCACGAGCACATCGATGCGCCCAAATGCAGCCTTCGCCTGCGCAACGGCTGCGGTCACGCCCTCGGGCGAGGTCACATCAAGTTTGAGTGACAGGGCGTGTTCGGGGTGTGCGCTCGCCAGGTCGGCGACCGTATCAGGAGCGCGCGCAGTGACGACAGCACGCCAGCCACGCGCGAGTACAGCCTGTGCAATTTCCCGACCGAAGCCGGTCGAACAGCCAGTAACGAACCAGACGGGAGAAGTGGAAGAGTCGATCGCCATGGTAGTCCTCGGTGAGGGCTGGCGCGACGGGCCACACCGCGATTCGGGGCGCGCATCGGCCAGCGGAGAATGAGCTTGGAGAATATCGCAACATGGGAAAGTCCGCGCTCCGCTGGGGATTTCCGCGCGCGGCCGATACAGTCGCACCGTGTCATTCCATCCGGCGACAGCACGCCGCGCCCCGCACCGACTACTCCAGTTTGACGAGATTGTGCACCGGCAACGGGCCGCCCGGGATTTGAACCAACTGGCCTCCCGCCACGAGCGAGCCCAGATCGATACCGAAGAAACCCAGCCGCTCGATCAGCCGGCTCACTGCCGCTTTCGCCTGTGCGTCGTCTCCCGCGACGAACAGTACCCGGCGTCCGCCTTCGGCCTGTGGATCGTCGGAGATGAGGTGCGCCGGCAGATGACTGAACGCCTTCACGACGCGCGCGCCCGGCACGTGTTCCGAAAAGATTTCGCTCGACGTCCGGCCATTCAGTTCGGCCGGCTTGAACAGCGGCGCTTCGATCGGGTTGTTCGCGTCGATCACGATGCGTCCGCCGAAATCCGGCAGGCCAGCCAGCGCGGCCGGCAGCTTCGACCAGTTGACTGCGACAAGGACGACGTCCTGCGCGGCCGCCTGTTCGCGCGTTCCCGGCGTGATCGTGGGACCGAGCTCGCGCGCGAGGTCTGCGAGCGAAGCCGGGCCCCGGCTGTTCGCGATGATGGCTTCCAGACCTTTGCCCGCCAGCGCTTTCGCGAACGCGGACCCAATGGCGCCTGCTCCGATGATACCGATGGTGCTCATATCGATGCTCCTGGTGAAGATTGATAAATCAGGTGGTAAAGCCGCCGCCGGTGCCGGCAAGGGGAAGGATGCGAGGCTCGCTCCCGGCGCTATGTGAACGAATCTTGCCGCCTTTATTGCCTAATGATTAGCCGGGAATCGCTTGAATTATTTTCAATCAATGCTTTAAGATTCCCGTATGGAAACCCTCGCCAACCTCGAGTCGTTTGTCCGCAGCGCCGAAACGGGAAGCTTCTCCGCAGCTGCGCGGCGCCTCTCGCTGACACCCGCTGCGGTCAGCCGGAACGTTGCGTTGCTCGAACGCAATCTGGGCGTGCGCCTGTTCCAGCGCTCGACACGCAAGCTCACGTTGAGCGAGGCGGGCGAGCGCTTTCTCATGGAAATCGGCGGCAACCTGGAGGCGCTGCAGGCGGCCATCGCGTCCGTCTCGAACGATCGCAGCGAGCCCGCCGGCGTGCTGAGGGTCAGCATGGCGCCAACGTTCGGTATCACGTACGTCATGCCGCTGCTGCCGGCATTCCTCGTACGCTATCCGATGATTCGGCCGGACTGGCAGTTCGAGAACCGGCCGGTTGACCTGATTGAAGAGGGATATGACGCAGCACTGGGTGGCGGCTTCGACCTCGCACCGGGCGTCGTGTCGCGCCCGTTGGCGCCTGCGCATCTCGTGGCGGTTGCGTCTCCGGCTTACATGGCTGGCCGCAAAAAACCGGGCGATCCCCGCGATCTCGAGGGCCTCGACGGCATCGTGATGCGCTCGGGCCGCACGGGCCGCGTGCGCCATCGCAACATGCGTGACGCGGCGGGCAATGAGATGCCCGCGCGGCTTGGCGAGAACATTATGGTCAACGACCCGGCGGCGATGCGCGAAGCGGCGATTCTCGGACTGGGTGTAACGCTGCTGGCCGTGTCAGACGTGCTGGCCTCGATTGAGCGGGGAGAACTCGTGCGCTTGCTACCGCGCTGGTACGCGGACGCCGGGGCAATCTCGATCTACTACGCGACGCGAGCGCTGCTGCCGGCGAAGACACGGGTTTTTGTCGACTTCATCGTCGAGGCGTTCGAGCGGGAGCGGTTAGCCGAGAGGTTTGCGGGCAGCCTCAAATGAGTCGCGCCGGGTAGGTTGCTAGCTGACGGGAACGGCCTGGTAGCGGACGTCGTCGGTCACACCGTGCAGCTAAGCCCCATGCCCAGTCGCAACTTCCTTCACCGCCTGTACCCGAAAGTCCTTCGGCGAGCGTCCGACGACACGCCTGAAGGCATTGCTGAACGCGCTCTCAGAGCCGTAGCCGAGCGAGCGTGCCAGCACATTGATGTGCGTGCGGCTCTCGAGAAGAGCGCGCTGTGCAAGGTGCATCCGCCATTTCGTCAGATACGAAAGCGGTGACATTCCCGCGACCGTCTTGAAGTAAGCGGCAAACGTCGCGCGAGACATCGACGCGGCTTGTGCCAGCTCCTGAAGTTGCCACACGCGACCAGGGTCCCCATGCATCAGCTGGAGCACCGGCACGAGACGCTTGTCGCTCAGGACGCGCAGCCAGCCGGCAGGCTGGAATCCGCCCGCCTCGAAGTGCGCCCGCAGTATCTGGATAAACATCAGATGCGCAAGTTCATTCGACGCAACGTGCGCTCCGGGAAGCGCGTCTTGCCGCTCCCGCACGAGTTGATCGAGCAGCCAGCGAAGAGCCTGCGCCTGGCTCGATGTCCCGCGCACGTGAATCAGCGGCGGCAACGCGTCTAGCAGAAGCTGGCTGGACGCGATGTTCAGTTCGACCTTGCCGCCGATCATGAAAAACTCGTCGCCGTCTCCGTGATGAACCATGTTGCCGACACGGCCTTCGAGGACTTCGTCGAGATCGACGCGCTCCGCTTCCAGGTCGCTGCCGAGGACATGTGAGCGCGGCTCACAGAGCAGAAACACGTCGCCGCTTTCGATACGAATGGGAGCCGTGTCGCCTTCAAACAGCATCCAGCAACTGCCCCGTGCCACGCCCCAGAACTTGACCGTATTCGCTCGCGGGAAATTGATTGCCCAGGCGCCGCCGGCAACCAGTCCACCCGAAATGACGGACCGCGCGCCCATGAGGCTCAGAAAATCGGAGAAGGGATCGATCATGATCGTCAGATTTTGGCGCAAGAAATGCCGACTTTCAAGTATTCAAAATCTGAGATGCGAGTCTTAAGCTTCGTTGACTGCCTGGCCCATTGTCAGACGGAATCGTAACCCGATCAGATCGGAGAGGATCTCAACATCATGAAGCGCAGCTGGTTTATCACTGGAGTCAACAGCGGTTTCGGCCGTCTTATGACAGAGCAACTGCTTGCTCGAGGGGACCGCGTCGCCGGTACGGTACGTAACCTGGATTCGATGGCCGATCTCAAGGCACGCCATGGCGATGCGCTGTGGCTTGCCAGGCTCGATTTGACAGACACCTCCGCGATTCGTGAGGTCGTCGACCTTGCGTTTCGCGAACTTGGACGCATCGATGTCGTGGTGAGCAACGCGGGATATGGGTTATTCGGCGCGGCCGAGGAAATGACAGACGAACAGATCGCCCACCAGATCGACACGAACCTGCTTGGCTCGATTCAAACCGTTCGCGCGGCGCTTCCTCATCTGCGACACCAGGGCGGTGGACGGATTATCCAGCTGTCCACGATAGGTGGGCAGGCGGTGTTTCCCGGAGGATCGCTCTACCATGCGGGCAAATGGGGGATCGAGGGATTCATTGACGCAGTCGGGCTGGAGGTGGCCGTGTTCAACATTGGTTGCACGCTGGTCGAACCGGGCGGCGCGCGCACGAACTTTCGCTATCACAGCGCCAGGCTCTCGCCAAAGCTCGAGGCCTACGATGTGTCACCGGCACGCATGGCGCATCGGACCATCGAGGAAGGAACCAGCCAGCCGATCGGCGATCCGGTGAAGATGGTCGAAATCATGATTGCCAGCGTCGATCAGAACCCTGCTCCCAAACGTCTGGCGCTGGGGAGTGATGCGTATAACGTCATGCACAAGCAACTGAGCGACCGTCTCGCTGCGCTGGAAGCACAGAAAGATCTCGCGTTTTCGACCGATTATCCGGCAGGCTCGTAGCATTGCCGCGAGGGGGGGAATCCGCGACAGCGCTCGATCATGCCCTCTCGCACCACCTCGGCCGCATTGCACTTTTCGCTTAACACGAATTGACTGGCGGCCTCTTTTCGCCGAGACTTTTCGCCACGTTGGCCCACATCACTCTCCTCACGCGATGACTCTTTCCCTTGACCACGTTGTAATTCGTGTGCGCGATTTCGAGCAGACTATCGCCGACTACAGCGAACTGGGTTTTACCGTTCAGCGCGGCGGTACACACGCCGACGGAGAAACGCACAACGCGCTGATCGGTTTCGAGGACGGCAGCTACTTCGAGTTGATTGCGTTTCTGCGCAACGCGCCCGAGCATCGCTGGTGGGATGAGGGCGATCGGGCCGGCGACGGACTCGTCGATTTTGCGCTGCTGCCGGAATCGGTACAGGCCGTCGTCGATGGTGCGCAGCAGCGCGGGCTTAGCTATGAAGGACCCATCGACGGTGGGCGGGTACGGCCAGACGGCGAACGCCTCGTGTGGCAACTGGGAAAACCGGCGACGCCCGATCTGCCGTTTCTTTGCGGAGACATCACGCCTCGCCATTTGCGCGTAGCCGAAGGCGAAGTGCGCAACCATCCCAATGGCGCGCGCGGCATATCGGCCCTCAAGATCGCCGTTCGCGATCTCGACACCAGCATCGGCCGGTACCGCGCACTGCTGGGCGAACCGCTTCAGATACAGCGGTCGGCATTTCCCGATCACGGCGTTTCGTTCGCAAGCTTTTCGATCGGCGCGACAACGCTTACGCTACTGACGCCCTCGGGTGGCGCAAACGGAGCGGCTCTGGCGGCTCAGGTCGAGAGCCGTCTGGCATTGCGTGGCGAAGGCGTGTTCGGGATTGTGCTGCACGGTGCGGGAAGTGCGGCTCCGCGTCTGCTGCCGCTCGACCTGACGCACGGCGTCGATCTCGAACTGCTGTCCGCGAGCGACGCCTTGGCATAAGGTTCGACGTGGGCGGCGTTTAAGCACGCGGTGTCAGAAAACGCCTTCGTGCTTCACGCGTGATGCCGGAGGCGAATCCTTATCCGCCAACCTGTTGCAATTGCCTGATGCTTTCTCGCAGTTCGCTCTCCAACTGGGCGAACAACTCTGCCGCGGGTAACGATCTGGCGAGCGCCGCCGCCTGCCCCGCCCACTGCGCACCATAGCCGAATTCTCCCTTCGCTTTGGCTGCCGCGTGAAGTGCTTTTCCTGCATCGTAGGCAATCGGATACGCCGGCGGCTGCGGGGCGCCTACGTGGTCTTCCAGTTCCGTGAAGCGGTTCACCATGCTTCGCGCCACGCGTCCGGAGATGGCTTTCGTGAACGTCGTATGGCGCGCCGACTCGCCAAGCATCGCACGCCGGTAACCATCGTCGATCGATGTTTCCGGGCAGGCCACAAAAGCCGTTCCGAGTTGAGCCGCCTGAGCGCCCAATGCAAGCGCAGCGGCAATCCCCGCACCGTCCATGATGCCGCCTGCGGCGATCACCGGCAGAGGGAATTCCTTGACCAACAGACGCGTCAATGCAAACGTGCCCAAGCGGTCGTCGCGCGCATCCGGATCGAAGACGCCGCGGTGGCCGCCGGCTTCGATGCCTTGCGCGACGATTGCGTCCACGCCCGCCGCTGCGACCTGCGCAGCTTCCTGCAGATTCGTCACCGCAGCGAGCAGCCTGATCCCCGCGTTCTTAAGTGCGCCGATCACTTCCGCGGACGGCAGGCCAAAGTGAAAACTGACGACCGCCGGTTTGTCCTCGAGGAACACGTCCAACATGGCCTCGTCTGCGACAAAGCTCGTGTAGATCTCCGACAGCGACGCAGGCGGCTTCGCTCCGTATTGCTCGAACTGCGGCGCGAGCCAGCTCAACCATTGTTGCTCCACCGCTGCGTTTGACGTCGCAGGGCTGTGGCAGAACACGTTGATATTGAACGGTTTCGCGGTCAGTGCGCGGGTTTCCGCGATCACCTTGCGCGCACCCGCTGCGTTCATTGCGCCAACGCCGAGCGAGCCAAGGCCACCGGCATTCGAAACGGCAGCTGCCAGCGCCGGTGTGCTCACACCGGCCATCGGCGCCTGAATGATGGGCTTTTCGATGCCCAGCAGGCGCAGCAGCGATTGCTTGTCCGTCTGGTTAGTCATCTCACATCCTCGTTGAAATCTGGGTTGGTAATGCGCAGGCTCGTCGCGTCATTTCTCGCTCCGATAGGCTCTCACGCCATCTGCTGAACCCATTGGCTGCGCCAGTCCGGCGCATCAAACGGATCCGAAAAATACTGGGTCTCGTGGACGACCTTGCCGTCGCGGAACTCCATGATGCTGACTGTGTAGGCCGCTCGCCCTTCATACATGATGGTGTATTCCGTGACCCAGAGATTGCCTTCTCCCTGAATACGCCTCACGTTAAAACCTGCTGGCTTTCCTGGATGATGACCCCGCAGTGCTTGCAGATTTTTCCGGCCGACAATTCGTTCGCCGGATTGAGGATAGTCACAGATGGCGTCGTCATGGTAAATATCGTGCTCTGCGTCGAGATTGCCGCTCGCCGACGCCTGCCAGTGGGCAGTCAGGGCTTCACGTATTTTCTCTTCATGCATGGAGTGCCTCCGGATGCTGTTCACATCAATCTGGTGCGGACGCGGCGGAATGAAAATAGCCCGTGCGTGGCACGGCTTAGCGACTTAAGACTAGTCCAAAAAAACTTGTAGTCGAGTCGCTTCGCGCCTTTTTTGGTTATTGACCACGCTGACGGTAAGCGGATAGTAAAGTCGATTTCCCGGAAAGACGGTGACGTGAGGAACTGAAGAAACTGCAGACCAATGTGCGCTTCGGTTATATAACTTGCTACGGGGATTAGGCTGGTGGACCCGTGGCATCGTGCAAACGATGCATGCGCGATTCTCTTGTTCTGGATCTGTTTCGAGGCTCTGGGGATCGAATGTCAGATGCTTAGTATAGCCAAGTATTTTTTTGAACATTGACTACGTTGCGATTGGGACACGAATCGACATCTGATATCCGGCCAACGGCGCGTAAAACGTCGGCGCCAAAGAAAAACCCGCACAGTCTTGCGACTGTGCGGGTTTTGATCTTTGGTCGGGGCGAGAGGATTTGAACCTCCGACCACCTGCACCCCATGCAGGTACGCTACCAGGCTGCGCTACGCCCCGAACAGCTAAAAATTATAACAGACACTTCAATCGATTAGAACCTGCAGCCACCAACAAAACTGCGAAGCGCGGTCGTTATTCGTACTTCAAAAGATTACCGGCCCAGCAGATCGATCACATGCAGCAATTCCTTGCGCAACTGATCGACATCCACCGTGGCTGTTTTCGCGGGCGGCGCCTCGACCACCTCGCCCTCTTCCACCACATCATGCGCCGGCCCACCATGCACTGCACCATGCGAATCGAGCCGGTTTCGCGCACCGTTGATCGTGAAGCCCTGCTCGTACAACAGCTCGCGAATCCGCCTGATCAACAGCACCTCATGATGCTGGTAATAACGGCGGTTACCGCGCCGCTTCACCGGCCTCAACTGCGTGAACTCCTGCTCCCAATACCGCAGCACATGCGGCTTCACACCGCACAGCTCGCTCACTTCACCAATGGTGAAGTAGCGCTTCGCCGGAATCGGAGGCAAGACGACTTTTTCGATCGTCGCTGTCATCGTCAGTTAGCCGTCGTGGTGGGTTGCGCAGGAACGCGCCAGTCGATCAGCGCGCGAAGCTCGCCTCGGCGCCGGTCTCGACCAGCGCCTTCAGCTTTTGACTTGCATGGAACGTCACAACGCGGCGAGCAGCAATCGGAATCGCCTCGCCGGTCTTCGGATTGCGGCCAGGACGCTGGGGCTTGTCGCGTAACTGAAAGTTACCGAAGCCCGACAGCTTCACGCTATCTCCGCTCTCCAGCGCATCGCGAATCACCTCGAAGAACGCCTCCACCATGTCCTTCGCTTCCCGCTTGTTGAGTCCGACATTGTCGAACAGCAACTCGGCAAGCTCGGCCTTGGTGAGCGTGGGCGTTTCCGCCGAAGTGTTAGCGGGTGATGTCGGAATATCGCGAATCATGGCGCTACGCTGCGCCGTAAGAAGGGCTTCGAAATCACTCGAGTTCATTTCATTCATATCTATCAAATGGCGCGCCAACCAGAAACGAAGAATTGCGGAAATCGCCGCTTTAAGAGTCTCCGCGGGTTATCCGCGCAACCGTGCGCCATATACTCGAGCCAGACGATCCACCAGGGTTTGAATGGCCAGATCGACCGTCTCGTCCTGAAGGGTCCCGCCAGTATCTTGCAAGGTCACACGGAACGCAAGGCTTTTCTCATGGGCTGCTAACCCGCCGGAAGTAGTTGATTTTGGACGGAATTCGTCGAAAAGCGCAACCCTTCTGACAGTCTTGCAGGCGTCTTCCGAAAGCGCCTTTTGCATCTCGTCAAGCAGTGCCTGGACTTCGATTTTTTGATCGACGACCACGGCGATATCGCGACGCACCGGCGGAAACTTCGACACTTCCGACGGTACCGGCAATGCACGCTGAATTAATGCATCTGCTTCGATTTCAAACAGAATCGGCGCATGCGGCAAATCATATTGCTGCATCCAGCGCGGATGCAATTCGCCAATCCAGCCCACTGCGCGGCCATTCAATTCAACGCGCGCGCTGCGTCCCGGATGCAGCGCCGGATGCTCCGCTTTCACAAAGCGTGCCACAGCTGGCGACAGCAAGGCTTCCAGATCGCCCTTGACGTCGAAGTAGTCGACGGTGCGCGTCGCCGCGCCCCATTGTTCGTCCTGCGCCGGACCATAGGCGAGCGCGCCGAACATCTTCGGCTGCGAGAAGCCTTCGACCTGCAATTCGCCGGCCTTGATGGCGGGATCGTGCAGAAACACGCGGCCCACCTCGAACACGCGCACGCGGTCCGCGGCACGGCGGCTCAGATTTGTACGCAGCACTTCGATCAGGCTGCCGATCAGCGTCGTGCGCATCACCGAAAGCTGGCTTGCGATCGGATTCAGCAGGCGCACGGGCTTGTCGTTACCGGCGAAATCCAGCTCCCATTGCGCGTCGACGAAGCTGAAGTTCACAGTTTCAGCGTAGTCGCGCGCGGCGAGCGCGTGCCGGATATCGTGGAGCGAGCGCTGCGTTTCGTTGGTCGCGCGCATCTCGCTAGTGGCCACAGGCGGGCGCGCCGGAATCTTTTCGAAGCCGTAGATACGTGCGACTTCTTCGATCAGGTCTTCTTCGATCTCGATGTCGAAGCGGTACGACGGCGGCGTCACGGAGAACACGTCGCCTTCGTGTTCGAACGTGAGGCCAAGACGCGTGAAGATCTGCGCGATCTCATCTGCACTGATCGCAACGCCGATGATGCGGTTCGCACGCGCGACGCGCATCTTCACCGGCGCGCGCTGCGGCACGTTGACGATCTGATCGTCGACGGGACCGGCCTCGCCGCCGCAGATATCGAGGATCAGTTGCGTGATGCGCTCGATATGCTCGACGGTCGTCGCGTAGTCGACGCCGCGCTCGAAGCGATGGCCGGCGTCAGTCGAGAAGTTGTACTTGCGCGAACGGCCGCGAATGCTATCGGGCCACCAGAACGCGGCTTCGAGATAGATGTTGGTGGTGTCGAGCGTCACGGCCGTGCTGTCGCCGCCCATGATGCCCGCGAGACTTTCGATGTGCTGATCGTCTGCAATCACGCCGACCGTCTCATCGAGCTCGACGGTGTTGCCGTTCAACAGCTTGAGCGTCTCGCCCTTTCGGCCCCAGCGTACATCCATGCTGCCGTGGATCTTGTCCAGATCGAACACGTGCGACGGACGGCCCAGCTCGAGCATCACGTAGTTCGAGATGTCGACCAGCGCAGAAATACTGCGCTGGCCCGAGCGCTCCAGACGCTCGACCATCCACTGCGGCGACTTCGCGCGCGCATTCACGCCGCGAATCACGCGGCCCGAAAAACGGCCGCACAGGTCCGGCGCCGAAATCTTCACCGGCAATGTTTCGTTCAACTTGACGATGGCCGGCTTGATGTCGAGCGCATGCAGTGGCGCGCCGGTGATGGCCGACGTTTCGCGCGCCACGCCGAACACCGACAGGCAGTCTGCCTTGTTCGGCGTCAGCTTGATCTCGAAGATCGTATCGTCGAGGTTCAGCGTCTCGCGGATGTCCTGGCCAATCGGCGTATCTTCCGGCAGGATCAGGAGGCCGCTATGATCTTCCGAAAGCTTCAGTTCGCGTGCCGAGCACAGCATGCCCTGGCTTTCCACGCCACGCAGCTTCGAGAGCTTGATCGCAAATGGCGCGCCGCCCTCTTCGGCCGGCGGCAGCTCTGCGCCCACCAGCGCAACCGGCACCTTGATGCCCGGCTTCACATTCGGTGCGCCGCAGACGATGTTCAGCGTCGCGCCTGTGCCGGCGTCGACCTGACACACGTTGAGCTTGTCCGCGTCCGGGTGCTTGACCACCTCGAGAACCCGGCCGACCACGATCTTCTTGGTCGCCGGAGCAGCGGGCGACAGGCCTTCGACTTCGAGGCCGGCCATCGTCAGGGCGTGCGACAGCTCGTCCGTCGTCATCTGCGGGTCGACAAAGCTTCTTAACCAGGATTCCGGGAATTGCATGGTTCTGTGTACGTTCTGATCAGGTTAGTCCACATCCGGCTGGGGCCTTCGTTGGTTGCCGTGTTCCGGTAACCAGGCGCCCTTGCCGATGGCACTGCTCGCGGCGCGCACTTGCCTTCGTCTATGCATCTGGCGACGTGCGCGGCTCGAAGCGTTAAGCGAATTGCCGCAGGAAACGCAGGTCGTTCTCGAAGAACAGGCGCAAGTCCTGCACGCCGTAGCGCAACATCGTCAGCCGTTCGAGACCGCTGCCAAAGGCAAAGCCGATGTAACGCTCCGGATCGAGGCCCATGTTGCGGATCACCGTGGGGTGAACCTGGCCGGAACCCGAGATCTCGAGCCACTTGCCGGCGTTCTTGCCCGTTTCGAACAACATGTCGATCTCAGCCGACGGTTCGGTGAACGGAAAGTACGACGGACGGAAGCGGACGAGGATGTCGTCACGCTCAAAGAATTTCTTGAGGAAGTCGGTGTAGACGCCCTTCAGGTCGGCGAAGCTGATGTTCTCGTCGATCCACAGGCCTTCGACCTGATTGAACATCGGCGAGTGCGTCGCGTCGCTGTCCACACGGTACGTGCGGCCAGGCACGATCACCTTGATCGGCGGCGTGTTGGTGCGCGCGTAGCGCACCTGCATCGGGCTCGTGTGCGTGCGCAACAGCAACTGGCGGCCGTCGGCATCCTTGCCGTCTACGTAGAAGGTGTCTTGCATCGAACGCGCCGGATGGTTTTCCGGGCTGTTCAACGCGGTGAAGTTGTACCAGTCGGTTTCGATTTCGGGGCCGTCGGCCACATCGAATCCGATGGAACGGAAAATCTGTTCGACGCGTTCCCAAGTGCGCATGACCGGATGCAGGCTACCTGCACCAAGGCCGCGGCCGGGCAACGTGACGTCAATGGCTTCAGCGGCGAGGCGCTGGTTCAAGAGCGCGTCGGCAAGCGCCTGACGGCGGCCCGTCAGCGCGGCTTCCACCTGCTGCTTGACGACGTTGATCCGCGCGCCTTCGGTCTTGCGCGTCTCGGGATCGAGTTTGCCAAGGCCCTTCAACAGTTCGGTCAGCGCACCCGACTTGCCGAGAAAGCGGGCTTTCTCGTTCTCGAGCGTAGTGACGTCGTTGGCTTCCCCGAAGGCTTTTTGCGCGTCAGCGACAATCTGGTCCAGATCCATTGATCCCATCATTTCAACGTCAGTGTTCAATCGATGCAAAACTGGTTCGACCAACAAAAAAGGGGCTCGGTGAGGAGCCCCGTTTTTGTTGCAGCGTCACCGAGACTACCGGATATTCGCTGCAACGAACCACGCAGTTTAATTGCCCAAAGCGCAATCAGGCTGCAACGGCGGCTTTCACCTGCTGAACGATCGCAGCAAAAGCAGCCTTGTCGAACACAGCCATGTCGGCCAGCACCTTGCGGTCGAGTTCGATCGAAGCCTTCTTCAGGCCGTTGATGAACACGCTGTACGTCATGTCGTGCTGACGCACCGCCGCGTTGATACGCGTGATCCACAATGCACGGAACACACGCTTCTTGTTGCGGCGATCGCGGTAGGCGTATTGGCCTGCGCGCATGACCGCCTGCTTGGCGATGCGATAGACGTTATTGCGACGGCCGCGGTAACCCTTGGCCAGCTTGATGATCTTCTTGTGACGGGCCCGTGCGGTAACCCCACGTTTGACTCTAGGCATAGTTAGCTCCTGTGAGTTTTAGTTAAGGGTTAGGCGAACGGCATCATTGCGCGCACGGAGTTCATATCTGACTCATGAACTGCCGTGGAACCGCGCAGATGGCGCTTGTTCTTGGTGGTCTTCTTGGTAAGAATGTGGCGCTTGAAGGCTTGACCGCGCTTGACGGTACCGCCCGGACGCACCACGAAGCGCTTTGCAGCACTCTTCTTGGTCTTCATCTTCGGCATGACAACTCCATTATTAGATGGATATGGGTGTGCGGTCGGCCTGATGGCCATTACCCGCCCTTCGAAACCCAGTCCACTTGGTATGCAGCCGGCCGATACTGCTGGCCGCTGCTTTTCAGGAACTGCGCCCATTTATCTGGGCGCTGCTCTGAAACCTGCTGGTCTTCGCCACACATGCAGCGAAGTACAACTCAATCTTTTCACAGTAACAGCTGCGCGCCTCACGGTGCACAACCCGGCAACGCACTTGCAACCACGCGCGTTGCTTACTTCTTTTTCTTCGGAGCGAGCACCATGATCATCTGGCGCCCTTCCATTTTCGGCATTTGCTCGACTTGACCGACTTCGTCAAGGTCAGTGCGCAGGCGTTCCAGCATGCGCATACCGATTTCCTGGTGGGCCATTTCGCGGCCGCGGAAACGCAACGTGATTTTCGTCTTGTCACCGTCGTCGAGGAAGCGAATGAGGTTGCGCAGTTTGACGTTGTAATCGCCGTCATCGGTGCCCGGGCGGAATTTGACTTCCTTCACCTGGACAATCTTCTGCTTGAGCTTGGCCTCGTGCTGCTTCTTCGCTTCCGAGTACTTGAACTTGCCGTAGTCCATCAAGCGGCAAACCGGCGGCACCGCCTGAGGGGCGATTTCAACCAGATCTACATCTTGCTGTTCCGACATGCGGAAAGCATCGGCAAGTTTCACGATGCCGAGGGGTTCGTTCTCGACTCCGACCAGACGCACCTCGGGTGCAGTGATTTCACCGTTGATGCGGTGCGCAGACTTATCAGTAGCGATGTTACGTTTCCTCTAAAAATTAAAAAAACGAGCCGGGCTGCCAAGTGGTTTACCTGAACGACTGCACGTCCTGACGCAGACGCTCAATGAAGGCGCTGACGGGCATGACACCCAGATCAACACCGCCACGGGCACGCACGGCTACCGTTTGAGCATCACGCTCTTTGTCGCCGACCACAAGGAGGTACGGCACCTTTTCTAGCGTGTGCTCCCGTATTTTATAGCTAATCTTCTCGTTGCGCAAATCGGCCTGTACTCTAACCCCTTGTTTTTGCAACGATTGAGCCAAAGACTGCGCATATTCGGTCTGACTTTCCGCGATATTCATTACAACCACCTGCATCGGCGCCAGCCAGGACGGCATTGCACCAGCATGGTGCTCAATCAGAATACCGATGAAGCGCTCCATTGATCCGACGATTGCCCGGTGCAACATGATCGGGCGGCGACGGCTATTGTCCTCGGCGACGTATTCGGCGCCCAGACGCTCCGGCAGCACCATGTCGAGCTGCAGCGTACCGCATTGCCACGAGCGGCCCAGCGCGTCCTTGATGTGATATTCGACCTTCGGACCGTAGAAAGCGCCCTCGCCCGGCAACTCTTCCCACGTCACGCCGCAGGCCGTCAGCGCGTCGCGCAGACCCTGCTCGGCGCGATCCCACGTTTCGTCAGTGCCGGCACGGGCGTCCGGACGCAAGGACAGTTTGATGTCGACGTTGTCGAAGCCAAAGTCCTTGTACACGCTCATCGCCAGCGTGTTGAACGCGATCGATTCGCTGATGAACTGGTCTTCGGTACAGAAAATGTGCGCGTCGTCCTGCACGAAGCCTCGCACGCGCATCAGACCATGCAGCGAGCCCGACGATTCATTGCGGTGGCACGAGCCGAACTCCGCATAGCGCAGCGGCAGATCGCGGTAAGAGCGCAGACCATGGTTGAACACCTGCACGTGACCGGGGCAATTCATCGGCTTGATCGCGTAGTCGCGCTTTTCCGATTCGGTCGTGAACATGTTTTCACGATAGTTCTGCCAATGGCCCGACGCTTCCCAGAGCGAACGGTCCATGATCATCGGCGTCTTGATTTCGAGGTAGCCCGCATCGTTCACGCGGCGTCGCATGTATTGCTCGACCTGCTGCCACAACGTCCAGCCACGCGGATGCCAGAACACCATGCCCGGCGACTCGTCCTGCATGTGGAACAGGTCGAGCTGCTTGCCGAGCTTGCGGTGATCGCGCTTCTCCGCCTCTTCGAGCATGTGCAGATACGCTTCCTGGTCTTCCTTCTTCGTCCAGGCCGTGCCGTAGATACGCTGCAACTGCTCGTTCTTCGAATCGCCGCGCCAATACGCGCCCGCGACCTTCATCAGTTTGAAAACCTTCAGCTTGCCGGTGGACGGCACGTGCGGGCCGCGGCACAGATCCGTGAAGCCGCCGTGCGAGTACAGCTTGATCTCGTCGGTTGACGGAATCGACTCGATAATCTCGGCCTTATACTTTTCACCGATGCTCTTGAAGTAGTCCACCGCTTCGTCGCGCGACACCACGCGGCGCGACACCGGCTCGTCCTTCTTCGCGAGATCCTGCATGCGCTTTTCAATCTTCTCGAGATCTTCCGGCGTGAAGGGACGGTTGTACGCGAAATCGTAGTAGAAACCGTTGTCGATCACAGGGCCGATCGTCACCTGCGCTTCGGGGTACAGGTCTTTCACCGCGTACGCGAGCAAGTGCGCCGTGGAGTGGCGAATGATGTCGAGGCCGTCGGCGTCTTTTTCCGTGACGATTGCGAGCGACACATCATGATCGATCAACGCGGACGTATCGACCAGCTCACCGTCGATCTTGCCGCCGAGCGCGGCTTTCGCGAGGCCAGGGCCGATCGACGCGGCCACTTCCGCGACCGTCACCGGGTGCTCGTATTGACGAACAGAACCGTCAGGCAGACGTATCGAAACCATTGCGTTCTCCGAAATGCCGACCGGCGGCGGCATATACAACCATCAAATAAGACAAAAAAAATGCGGCCCCGCTTTCGAGGGGCCGCATTCACATTTCCTGCAAACTACATTGGCGAAAGTGGTCCTCGACTAGCGTCGCTCCGAAGTGGTTTCGGTCAACGTTCGCGGTGTCATAACCGTATTCGCCTTTTGCGCCAAGGCGCTTACTGCAGCTTGCGAAACCCCGGCAAACCGGAATTTCTCTTTCGTTGGTAGGCTCGATTGGACTCGAACCAACGACCCCCACCATGTCAAGGTGGTGCTCTAACCAGCTGAGCTACGAGCCTGAAGAAACGAGATTATATGGAGCGCCACATCGCTTGGCAAGTACTTTTGTACACCGGCACTGAAAAATCCGCGCTGCCGTTTCCGCGCATGTGAATGACGGCACGCGGCCCCGCGTGCATCACACCTTGCGTTAACTTTTACGCCCCGCCCGCAACACGCCCGTGACTTCTCCAAGCAGCGAACAGGCGCGCTGAATCTGCGCCGCGCTCGACACTTCCACCGTGAATTGCATGAAGGCTGCATTACGGCGCGTTTGCGTCTTCACACCGATCACGTTCATCTTCTCGCGCGCAAACACTTCGGAGATATCACGCAACAGACCTTGACGATCCGTTGCATCAATTGTCAGGTCCACTGGGTACACCGACTGCCCGCGACCATTCATCACGTCTGCGGACCATGCGGTTTCCAATACGCGCTCGGGCGCACGCTCGGCCATTCGCATAAACGTCGGGCAATCGCTGCGGTGAATCGACATGCCCTTGCCCCGCGTAACGAAACCACTGATACCATCAGGCGGCGCCGGACGGCAGCAACGCGCGAGCTGCGTGAGCAACGCGTCGACACCCACCACCAGCACACCCGTCGATGCGCCATGCGCGACACTCGAGCCACTGCTGCGCTTTTCGAACTGCTCGGGTACTTCGACCTCCGGTTCGGGTGGCGGCGCATCCTGCAGTGCCTGCTCGACCTGACGCAAGCTGAACTCTTCCTTGCCGACCACCGAGAACAGGTCTTCCGTGGACTTGAAGCCGAGCTTCGTCGCAAGCTGGTCGAGATTGACCGAGGTCTTGCCTTCGCGCTGCAAAGTCTTTTCGACCATCGCCCGGCCCGTCGCGATGGTCTCCTGATACTCGACTGCGTTGAACCACGCGCGCACTTTCTGCCGTGCACGTGGACTATGCAGATAGCCAAGCTGCGGGTTGAGCCAGTCGCGCGACGGACCACCCTCTTTCACCGCGACGACCTCGACCGTCTGACCGTTCTGCAACGGCGTGTTGAGCGGCACCATCGCACCATCGACACGCGCACCGCGGCAACGGTGTCCTAACTCGCTATGCAGGTGATAGGCAAAGTCGAGCGGCGTCGCGCCTTGCGGCAACGGAATCACGCGCGCCTGCGGCGTCAACACATAGATGTGGTCGTCGTCGAACGTGGCCTGACGTAGTTGCTCCCACGGCTGCGCCGCGCGCTTCTCGCCATGCTCACCCTCGGACACTTCATCCTTCCACGCCAGCAACTGGCGCAGCCATGCAATCTTCTCGTCGTACTTCTCGCTCGCCGTGACCTGGCCGCCGTAGCCGCGCGTGCCGGCCTCCTTGTAGCGCCAGTGCGCCGCTACGCCGTACTCGGCAAACTGATGCATCTCCTGGGTACGGATCTGCACTTCGAACGCGCGCCCGTCATCGCCGATCACCACCGTATGCAGCGACTTGTAGCCGTTCGGCTTCGGCCGCGAAATGTAGTCGTCGAATTCCTTGGGCACCGGTTGCCACAGGTTGTGCACGATACCGAGCACGGTATAGCAGTCCTTGATGTCCGGCACGATCACGCGAAACGCGCGCACGTCGTACAGCTCGGAGAAATCGAGGTCCTTGCCGCGCATCTTGCGCCAGATGCTATAGATGTGCTTTGGCCGCCCGCTCACTTCGGCGCGAATATGCGCGGCGGCCAACTCATGCTGCAGACGCGCGATAGCCGCGGCCACATAACTCTCACGCTCCACGCGCTTCTCGTCGAGCAGCTTCGCGATGCGCTTATACGTGGCAGGCTCTTCGAAGCGCAACGCGAGGTCTTCGAGTTCCCACTTCACCTGCCAGATACCGAGACGGTTTGCGAGCGGCGCGTAAATATCAAGCGTCTCGCGCGCCACGTCCGGGGACGGCGTCATCTTGGCCGCCGCGTAGTAACGCATCGATTGCAGCCGCGATGCGAGCCGGATCAGCACAACACGAATGTCCTGCGCAAAGGCAAGCAGCATCTTGCGCAACGCCTCAACCTGCGCACGCCGCGCCGCCTGGGCGTCGCGTCCCGCTTCGGGAATGGCATTCTGCGCCGCGCGCAAACTGACGGTACCCAGTCGCAGCAACTTGCGCACGTCGCCCACAAGTTGCGCGACCTCTTCGCCGAAGTTATCGGCGATCACGCGCTCCGGGTCTTGCAGATGCGGCGTCAGCGCGAACAAGGCCGCCGCCAGCACCGCCGGCGGGTCGACATTGAGCGTGCGCATGATCGCCGCAGTGCCAGCCGCATGATCGGCCAACAGTTCGCCCGATGACAGCCGCACCTCACCCGCATGCTCCCGCACGAATGCCATCGCTTCTTCGAAGGAAGGCAGCGGAATCGGGACGGTCGTAACGGTATCGGTATTCATGGTGCGACGGCCCAACGGGCCAGACGGATCAACAGGGATTCAACAACAGTTTCAGATGCGGACCTAGCTGCGCTGTGCGGCCACGACGACCACTTCAACCAGGCACTTCGGGTTCGCAAGTTTCGCTTCGACCGTCGCTCGCGGCGGGGTTTCGCCCTGCGCGACCCACTCGTCCCACACAGCGTTCATGCCAGCGAAGTGAACCATGTCGGCGATGTAAATCTGCACCGACAACAGATGCGACTTGTCGCTGTTCACTTCAGCGAGCAGACGGTCGATATGACCAAGCACTTCACGGGTCTGACCGGTGATGTCCTGATCTGCGTCCTCGGCGATCTGGCCCGCGAGGTACACGGTGCCGTTATGCACAGCGATTTCGGAGAGTCGCTTGCCGACGTGATGACGAATGACTGCCATGGCAATTCCTGATGATGGTTAAGATTGAACAATGCGGTTGAACGATCCTGCGTTCCGCGGCGGGTCGCTCGAAAAAGGCGCGCCGCACAACCCCATATTATGACGCGTCAGCGCCAGGTCCGATGAAGAAGCGGCGCGCAATCCCGATCTGCTCGGCGCTGAGAAACGCGGGCGCATGACCCACACCGGGGATTTCCACGCTCGACACCTTGTTGCCCTCGGCAATCATCTTTTTGACCGTTTCACGCGACAGCAGGTCGGACTTTTCTCCGCGCACTACCAGCACCGGTCCCTGAATCGCCTTTAGCGCGCCCCACAATGCAACCTCTCCAGCCGCCGCCACTTCGTCCGTAATAGCAGCGAACGGTTGGCCGATGCGGGGGTCGTAGCGGAAATACCAGGCACCGTCGCGCTCCTGCAGCAGCGGCGTGTTGATTTCGCGCCATTCTTCCGGGGTCAACGGGCCGAACGATTGAGCCAGCAAGGCGGCGTAATCGATGCCCTGCTGCAGCGTTTCGAACTGCATGGGCTTGCCGAGATAATCGCCGATTCGCTTCACCGCGGCCGGTTCGAGATGTGGACCGACGTCGTTCAGTAGCAGCTTCTCGATCGGAGAGCCCGGCAGGCCCGCGAGACCCAGCCCGATCAGACCGCCCATCGAGGTGCCGAACCAGTCCACCTTTTCCACGTCGAGCCGCGCGATCAGCGTGACCATGTCCGCGACGTAGTGCGGCACGGCATAGTAGTTGGGGACGTTCAGCCACGATGAAAGACCGCGGCCGACCACATCCGGACAAATCACGCGATATCTGTCCGAAAACGACGCTGCCAACCGGTCGAAGTCACGCCCTGAGCGCGTGAGGCCATGCACGCACACCAGCACCCGCGGATTCGCCGGGTCGCCCCATTCCGTGTAGGCAACACGATGCAAGCCACCGGGGCTCGCACACTGCACGAAACGTTGACGGGGCGTGGCCGTGCCGGCGGCAGTATGCAGAGCTGGGGACGTGACGGTCATCAGATTTCCTTGGCGAGCACGAACTAGTGAAGACGATTGTAAACCGCTTTGCCGCGTGCCAAGGATCGTCCGGATGACATAGGCAGATGCGCAAAGCCAACGCCCAAAACAAAGCGGGCGAAGACCCAACCCGTCTCGCCCGCTTTACTGCATCCTTCGCAGCATTCTTCACATCGGCCGTGCTTCAGCAGGGCTCAACTGGAACCCTGCATCCACTCAACCGTGCCGCACACCCGCCCAATCAGCCCACAGCGCTCACATCGAGCGGCGCACCGGTCTTGGCCTTGATCTCATCCACCGTCACGCCCGGCGCCAGCTCCGTCAGCTTCAGACCGTCCGCGGTCACTTCGATCACACCGAGGTCAGTAATGATCTGATCGACCACGCCCACACCCGTCAGCGGCAGCGTGCATTCCTCGAGGATCTTATGCTGGTCGCCCTTCGCGACGTGCTCCATCAGCACGACGACGCGCTTGACGCCCGCCACCAGATCCATCGCACCGCCCATGCCCTTGATCATCTTGCCCGGAATCATCCAGTTCGCCAGATCGCCCTTCTTGCTGATCTGCATGGCGCCCAGAATGGCGAGGTTGATGTGGCCGCCGCGAATCATCGCGAACGAGTCCGCCGACGAGAAAATCGACGAACCCGGCAGCGTCGTCACTGTCTGCTTGCCGGCGTTGATGAGGTCAGCATCCACTTCCTCTTCAGTCGGCGACGGGCCGATGCCAAGCAGGCCGTTTTCCGACTGCAGCCACACTTCGACACCCGCCGGCACGTGGTTCGCCACCAGCGTCGGCAAGCCGATGCCGAGGTTCACGTAGAAGCCGTCCTGCAATTCCTTCGCCGCGCGCGCGGCCATTTCGTCACGAGTCCATGCCATGATTACGCTCCTTTCGCGCGGACGATGCGTTGTTCGATGCGTTTCTCCGGATGCGCATTGAGCACAATGCGCTGCACGAAGATGCCCGGCGTATGGATGGCGTCCGGATCGAGCTCGCCCACTTCCACGATTTCCTCGACTTCCGCCACGGTGATCTTGCCCGCCATCGCGCACATCGGGTTGAAGTTGCGCGCCGTGCGGCGATAGATCAGGTTGCCCGACTTGTCGGCCTTCCACGCCTTCACGAGCGCGACGTCGGCCGTCAGCGAATGCTCCAGCACGTAATGGTTCTCGCCGAACTGGCGGGTTTCCTTGCCCTCGGCAATCAGCGTGCCGTAGCCGGTGTTGGTGAAGAACGCTGGAATGCCCGAGCCGCCCGCGCGCAGCTTCTCGGCGAGCGTGCCTTGCGGCGTGAATTCGAGCTCGAGTTCGCCGGCCAGATACTGGCGCTCGAACTCCTTGTTTTCGCCCACATACGACGAGATCATCTTCTTGACCTGGCGTGTTTCGAGCAGCAGGCCAAGGCCGAAACCGTCCACACCCGCGTTATTGCTGATGCAGGTGATGCCTTTGACGCCCGAATCGCGCAGCGCCGAGATCAGCGCCTCAGGGATGCCGCACAGGCCAAAGCCGCCGACGGCGAACGTCTGGCCGTCCTTGACGATGTCCTTGAGCGCGGTAACCGCGTCTGGATAGACCTTGTTCATCAGTGTGTCCCTTCCTTTATGGAAACCCGAAAATCCGGTACGCCAGCCGCCGGATCGGTGCGATGCGTGGTGATGCAGGTTGAGTCCAGAACGTCATTCTAGTCATCCGCGGCCAGCCTTGCGTCGACATCGCACCGCCGGCCCGGCAGACCCTTCACCCGCGGCCTCGCTGCAGCCGTATGATTTGCCCGAAAGGGTACGATGCGCGGGCCATACGGCACAATACGCAAAAATACATAAGTGATTTTCCGCTTCCGCACCTGCTTGCGCACCTTTCATGCCCGCACTGGATTACCAAACCGCCTTCCACCTTGCGCCGATCGGCCTCGTGCTGTCGCGCGAGCGCTTCATTGAAGACTGCAACGACCAGTTGGCGTCGATCTTCGGCTGTCCGCGCGAGTCGCTGCTGGGGCAGTCGTTTCAGGTGCTGTACCCGTCGGCGGACGAATTCGAGCGGATTGGCACACGCATTCCGCCCATCATGACCGCGCACGGCAGCTACGCCGACGACCGGATCATGAGGCGCGCCAATGGGGAATTGTTCTGGTGTCACGTGACGGGCCGCTCGCTCGAGCGCGCTAACCCGCATGCCGCGGGCGTGTGGACTTTCGAGGATCTGAGCGCGACGCGGCGCGTCGCTATCGAGCTGACTCCGCGCGAGCGGGAAATCGCCGCGCAACTCGTGACGGGCAAGACCAGCAAGCAGATTGGGCGCGTGCTGGACATCAGCTCACGCACGGTGGACGTCTACCGGGCGCGGCTGATGCGTAAATACGATACGGGCAATGCGACGGAACTGCTGCAGAGGCTGCTCGGGCATTGACGGTTGCGCAAGAGCTTGCAGCAGGTTCGCTACATGGAGCCGCTCTGCACGAAACCGGACGAATGCGCTAAAACGCGAACTCTGGCCGACAGCGGAGCCGCCTCAAACCGGCTTGACGAACACCGCGCTTTCGATAGTCGAGCGCAGCAGATCGGGAATCGGCGCCGACTTGCCCGCCGCGTAGTCGATCCACACGCAACGCGCGGCGCCCCGTGCATAGACGGTCGACGGGTCATCGGCGCGCCTCAGTTCGAAACCGGTGTCGAAACTGCTGCGGCCTGGTGTGCCGACCGACATCCGGCCAATCACGTCGCCAGGATAATGGAGCTGCTTGAGGAACTCCATCGATGCGTTGACGATCACCGGCCCCTGCCCTTCCTCATTGCCGCCGAGAATACCGAGTTGCTCGAACCAGGAAATCCGTACCTGCTCCATGTAACGGAAATAGACCGTGTTGTTCACATGGCCGAATGCGTCCATGTCGCCCCAGCGGATCGGCATGGACATTTCAAAAACGGGGTGATGTTCGCTCATCGTACTTCTTCTACAGGTTGAAACGGGGCGCGGTTCTTAGACACAACTGAGGCTCAAACCCACGCCCAATCAGGAAAGCCCAAAGCCATCGTCAGCGGAAATGATTGAGCCATTGATGAATTGCGATTCATCAGCGGCCAGCAAAAGCAGCAAGCCGTCGAGATCTTCAGGTTGACCGACACGGTGACGCGGCAGCATCGAAACCAGCTTCTGCCCCTGGTCGGTGGACCAGTGATGATGATTGATTTCGGTGTCGATATAGCCCGGGCAGATCGCGTTCACGTTGATGCCGTGTCGTCCCCATTCCTGCGCCATCGCCTTGGTCATATGAACGACCGCGGCCTTGCTCATCGAGTAGAGGCCAATCTGCGGCAACACACGCAGACCCGCCACCGAAGCGATATTGATGATCCGGTAAGACGGCTTCTGGCCGCCGTTGCCACGCATGATCATGCGCTTGGCGACTTCCTGGGCCACGAAGAACGCGCCGCGCGTGTTCGTGTCGAACACGTATTCGAAATCGGCGGGCGTGACTTCCGCTAGCTTCTGCGTGGTCGAGACGCCTGAGTTATTCACCAGAATATCGATGGTGCCCGCCTCCGTCTCCGCATGCGCCACGGCCGACTTGATACTCTGGTAATCGGTGACGTCGAGCGACACCACATGCGCAGCGCCGCCGGAGGCTTCGATTTCGGCGCGCAATTCTTTCAGGCGTTCGGTGCGGCGGCTGGCCAGCACGACCTTCGCGCCAGCCTGCGACAGCACCTGAGCGAAGCGTTTGCCCAGCCCGCTCGAGGCGCCCGTAATCAGCGCAACCTTGCCTTCCAGATTGATCGAACGGCCCATTGTGTTTACCTTGTTCGGTTGGGGTTACACGCGCGGCGAGGCCGCGGAACTTCGTGAATACCTGGGGCATACCCGGTGAAACGCCGGGCCGCTACCGTATCACATAAATAGAACGATCGTGCTAATCTTTATTCATTGGGTTGCGGCGCCGGAACCGTTCGCCCACAATACGATCCCGAAAAAAGCATTCTAACGGTAAGAGGAGCATCAATGACCCCCGCAAGTCTCATTGAGCAGTACGGCCCGCGCGAGTCGATGGAATACGACGTGGTGATTGTCGGCGGCGGCCCCGCTGGCCTGTCCGCAGCGATCCGTCTGAAGCAGCTGGCAGCGGAAAAAGGCGTCGAAATCGGCGTCTGCGTACTGGAAAAGGGCTCGGAGATCGGGGCGCACATCCTCTCCGGCGCGGTCATGGACCCTCGCGCGCTGAACGAACTGATCCCCGACTGGAAGGAAAAAGGCGCGCCTTTGGACGTTGAAGTGACCGAAGACCGCTTCCTGTTTCTCTCCGAAAGCGGTTCGAAGAGCGTGCCCAACTGGGCGCTGCCTGACAACTTCAAGAATCACGGCAACTACGTTATCAGCCTCGCGAACGTCACGCGGTGGCTCGGCCAGCAGGCCGAGGCGCTGGGTGTGGAGATTTTCCCGGGCTTTCCGGCGGCCGAAGTGCTGTACAACGAGGACGGCTCGGTCAAAGGTGTCGCCACCGGCAACCTGGGTATCGGCAAGGACGGCCAGCCGACCGAGAATTTCCAGCTCGGCATGGAACTGCACGCGAAGTACACGCTGTTCTGCGAAGGCGCGCGCGGCCATCTGGGGCGGCAGTTGCAGGATAAATTCAAACTGCGCGACGGCGCCGATCCGCAGGTCTACGGTATCGGCATCAAGGAACTGTGGGAAATCGATCCGGCCAAGCACAAGCCGGGTCTGGTGATCCACACGGCCGGCTGGCCGCTGGAGTCCGACACCTACGGTGGCTCGTTCCTCTATCACCTGGACAACAACCAGGTGATGGTCGGCTTCGTGGTGGGCCTCGGCTATACCAACCCGTACCTGTCGCCGTTCGAGGAATTCCAGCGCTACAAGACGCATCCGTCGATCCGCGCGTTCCTCGATGGCGGCAAGCGCGTCTCCTACGGTGCACGCGCGATCACTGCCGGCGGCCTGCTGTCGCTGCCGAAGCTGGTGTTTCCGGGTGGGGCCCTGGTGGGCGACGACGCAGGCTTCCTGAACGCTTCGCGCATCAAGGGTTCGCACGCCGCGATCAAGACCGGCATGCTGGCCGCCGATGCCGCGTTCGATGCCGTGCAGGCCGGCCGCACGAGCGATGAACTCACGGCGTATCCGGAGGCGTTCAAAACCTCCTGGCTGCACACGGAGTTGTACCGCGCACGCAACTTCAAACAGTGGATGAGCAAGGGCCTGTACCTGGGGACGCTGATGGTGGGCATCGAGCAGAAGCTGCTGAGCGGCAATGTGCCGTGGACTCTGCACCACCAGCATTGGGACCACGAGATGCTAAAACCGGCGTCGCAGTGCAAGCCGATCGTGTATCCGAAGCCGGATGGCAAGCTGACGTTCGACCGGCTGTCCTCGGTATTCATCTCGAACACCAATCACGAGGAGAACCAGCCGGCCCACCTGACGCTGAAAGATCCAAGCGTGCCGGTGAACGTGAACCTGAGCACGTATGCGGGGCCGGAATCGCGGTATTGCCCGGCCGCGGTGTATGAGTTCGTGAAGAACGACGATGGCAGCGAGCGTCTGGTGATCAATGCGCAGAACTGCGTGCACTGCAAAACCTGCGATATCAAGGACCCGACACAGAATATCGTGTGGGTCACGCCGGAAGGCGGTGGTGGGCCGAACTATCCGAATATGTGATGCGACGGGTAGCGCTGGGGTGTTAGCACATTAGCGCGGAGTCACAGGACGCAAAAGCGCCGCTCTCCATGACGGATGAGCGGCGCTTTTTTTCGTCTGCGGGGTTGGGGCTTGCTGAAACGCTGTAACGATGCCGCCCCGGTTCAATGCCCTGGCAACCCTACCAGCGCTTCCAGTCTCTCGCGCACGCTCGCCAGCACAGGTGCCCACGCACCGATCGACGGCTGACGAAACAGCTCGACCGAGTCATACCACGGCGTGCGTTGCGTCGTTTGATCGCCCCAAAACCACGCCGACACATGATCGATCATCAGACACGTCGGCACACCAAGCGCGCCGGCCAGATGAGCTGGACCGCTGTCGATGGTCACGACGAGGTCCAGATTGGCGAGCAGCGCCGCGACGTCATCGAAACCAGCCTCGAAATGCGGCGTGGGATCGACAATCTGGATGCCGTGCTCGCGCCATTGCCCGATCGTCGCAGAACGCCCTGGCGACAGCGCGAACCAGGTGATGCCTGGCACCATCAGGAGCGGCTCTAGCTGGTCGACTGGCACCGAGCGCCGCGCATCACGAATGTGCTGCGGATTGCCGTTCCACACCAGCCCGACTTTAGGCCCACCACTCACTGCCGTCTGCGCGACACGCTCGCGCCACAGCCCGGCGCGAGCCGAGTCGGCACTCAGATAGGGGCTTCCCCAGCCTGCCGAATTGAAGATGCCGAGCCGCAACGGCAAGCTCATCAGCCCACAGTGGAAATCCGGCTGGGTGATGAGGCTGGTTTCAAGCGCCACGTCAGAGGGCAACATGCGCTCGAACAGGTGCCGCAGCGGCCCGTCGTGGCCAAAGATCACCCGGCCGCCCTCGCGCCGTGCCCGCTCAGCGAGCAGCGGCAAAAAGCGCACGGCCCACAGGCAATCGCCGTTGCCTTGCTCGCCGTACACGATCAGCGTCTTGCCGGCCAACGACTCACCCTGCCAGTAGCTGCTGATCTCGGCGAGCGCACGATGTGCGTCGTTCAGGTCGTCGCCAAATGCGATGCGTGATTCGTAGTTTGCCCAGCCGTCGTCATAGCGGCCGGAGCGTATTTCCAGCTCCGACAGATCGAACGTCGCGTGCGCGTTGTTCGGCGACAGTTCGAGCACACGCCGCAACAGTGCCTCGGCTTCGGCAAAGCGAGCCTGTTCCTTGATGCACAACGCGAGCTTGTGCAGCGCGACCGGATTGCCCGGCACCACTCGCACGGCCTCGCGCAACAGACGCTCGGCTTCGTCGAAATCGTCGCGTTGCTGGATGGCGGCGGCGCGCCAGACGAGCGCGTTAGCATCTTCCGCGTTGCGCGCAAGCAGCAACGACGTCGCCGAGTCGACCAAAGGCCAGTCGCGCAGCATAAATCCGGTTTGAGCAATGGTGTGAAGCAGCGTCGGATCGCAAGCGGAATCGAGCTGATAGGCCTGCACCAGTGCGACAAGCGCTTCGCGCTGCTGGTCCCGGTTACGCCCCGCCGCTTGCAGCAGGGCTTGGCCGAACGCCAGCCAGTCCATGGCGCTCGCTTGCGGCGTGGTGACTCGCGCACGCAACCGCGACAGCGCGTCCGCGCCGTCGGCTGCACGGGGATTCGGGTCGATCATTGGGGAATTCCGACACAGACGATAAGTCGCGCGGAACGCGACTTACGGCGCGCTCGCCGCGATCTTCGGCGTAGTAACGACCACATCGCCGCACTGCGCGCGATGGCGCAGCGCATGGTCGATCAGCACCAGCGCCAGCATCGACTCGGCGATAGGCGTAGCACGAATGCCGACGCACGGATCATGACGCCCAAAGGTCTCGACGATGGCCGGTTGCCCGGCCTTGTCGATGGAGCGCCGCGGCGTACGGATACTCGAGGTCGGCTTGATGGCGATCGATACCGTGATGTCCTGCCCCGTCGAAATCCCGCCGAGCACGCCGCCCGCGTGATTGCCGACAAAGCCTTCCGGAGTCAGCTCGTCGCCATGCACCGAGCCGCGCTGGGCGACGCTGGCAAAGCCCGCACCGATCTCGACGCCCTTCACCGCATTGATGCCCATCATGGCATGCGCGATATCGGCGTCGAGGCGGTCGAACAGCGGCTCGCCGAGCCCGACCGGCACGCCCGAGGCAACCACGTTGATGCGCGCGCCGATCGAATCGCCATCCTTGCGCAGCGCGTCCATGTACTCTTCGAGCTGCGGCACCACCTCGGCGTTCGCCGCAAAGAACGGGTTTTCGCGCACGTGCGACCAGTCGACGAACGGCACTTCGATCTCACCAAGCGTCGCCATGTAGCCGCGAATCTCGGTGCCGAAGTGCTCGCGCAGCCACTTCTTGGCCACGGCGCCAGCCGCAACAGTAGGCGCCGTCAGACGCGCCGACGAACGGCCGCCGCCGCGATAGTCGCGAATGCCGAATTTCTGCCAGTAGGTGTAATCGGCATGGCCCGGACGGAACGTATCCGCGATGTTGCCGTAGTCCTTGCTGCGCTGGTCCGTGTTGCGAATCAGGAGCGCAATCGGCGCACCGGTGGTGACGCCTTCGAACACGCCCGACAGGATCTCGACCTTGTCCTCTTCCTTGCGCTGCGTGACGTGACGCGACGTGCCCGGCTTGCGACGGTCCAGTTCGACCTGGATATCTTCTTCGACCAACGTCATTCCCGGCGGGCAACCGTCGATCACACAGCCGATAGCGGGACCATGCGATTCGCCAAAGGTCGTGACAGTGAAAAGCGTACCAAGCGTATTGCCGGACATGAGCGTCGTCCAAAGAGATGCGGGGAAACCGCTATTATGCCAGCCTCGTCTAAGGCGAGGGCCGCTCCAGACGGGCGTTGGCCGAACGGACAAGTGACGGCGGCCCACGCAAGTCGCCGCCCGCCACGCGGGTCGGCGCGCGCTAGCGAGGCACAGCACAGCACAGCACAGCACAGCACAGCAACTCAGGGTAGCAGAGCGGCAGCCCCTACTTCCGCGCCCCGCGCAACTCCGTCACGATCTGCTGCAGCCCCTCCGGCGTCACCTGCGCCGGATCGAGCGGCTCGCCGACCGCCAGCGTCAGCCGGCTCATCACACCTTTTTGCACCGGTCGCGGCCAGCGCGTCTCGGCGCCACGTGAAAACACGCTGCCCCACAGCCCGCGCAGGGCCATCGGCACCACCGGCGCCGGCGTGCGACGGATGATCTCGGTCACGCCATGACGGAACGGGTTCAGATCACCGGTCCTGGTCAGCTTGCCTTCCGGGAAAATGCACACCAGGTCACCCTCAGCGAGTGCCCGCGCGCAGGCTTCATAGGCCCGCGTCAGCATTTCCGGGTCCTCGTGCGACGGCGCGATCGGAATAGCCTTCGCGTGACGGAAAACCCAGCCGGCAAACGGCGACCTGAAGATGTGATGATCCATCACGAAGCGGATCGGACGCGGGCTTTCGGCCATGATGACGATCGCGTCCACATAGCTCACGTGATTGCACACCAGCACCGCCGCGCCCTCCTCCGGAATGCGCTCGGCATGCACGAGCCGGATCCGGTAGAACGTATGCACCAGCACCCATGCGATAAAGCGCAGCAGGAATTCCGGCACCAGCGAGTAGATGTAGGTGGCCACCACGATGTTGAGCAGAGCAGTCACCAGAAAGAGACCCGGAATGCTGACGCCCGCGGTGGTCAAGGCCATCGCCATCAGCGCCGAGACAATCATGAACAGCGAGTTGAGAATATTGTTGGCCGCGATGATGCGCGCACGATGGCTCGGCTGGCTGCGGCTCTGGATCAGCGCATACAACGGCACGCTATAAAGGCCGCCGAAGACGGCGAGCAGGAACAGATCGGCAAGCACGCGCCAGTTGGCGGGCATCGTGAGGAATTCGCCGACGCTCAGCAAATGCGCGGCCGGCGGTAACGCGTGACTCGCAAAGAACAGATCAATGGCGAACACGCTCATACCGATCGAGCCGAGCGGCACCAGCCCGATTTCAATACGTCGCTTCGAGAGCCGTTCGCACATTAGCGAACCGAGCCCGATGCCAATGGAAAACGTGCCGAGCAGCACGGTGACGACATCGGGATTGGCCGACAGCACGTCCTTGGCAAAATTGAAAAACGACGACAGAAACGTCGCGCCGACAAACCACAGCCACGAAATACCCAGCAGGCTCAGAAACACCGTGCGGTTTTCGTGGGCGATCTTCAGATTGCGCCACGTTTCGCTGACCGGATTCCAGTTGATCTGCAGATCGGGCTGCGGCGCCGGCGTAGCGGGCACAAACATGGACACGACGCGCCCCACCAGCGCAATCCCGACGCAGGCGCAGGCCAGCACCACGGCGCCATGTTCGACGAAGCCCGCCGCTTCTCCGCCGATAATCGTGCCGATCAGGATCGCGACGAAGGTGCCCATTTCGACCATGCCGTTGCCGCCGACCAGTTCCGTTTTCGCCAGATGCTGGGGCAGGTACGAATACTTGACCGGGCCGAACACGGTGGAATGGACACCCATCAGAAACGTGCACAGATACAGCAGCGGCGCGCTATGCAGCCAGAAACCCGTGCCGCCGATCAGCATCACAGCGATCTCGAACGTCTTCACAAAGCGCGTCAGCATCGCCTTGTCGTATTTGTCCGCGATCTGGCCGGAGGTGGCCGAGAGCAGCACGAACGGAAGGATGAAGATCGCCGAGATCAGGAACGCCGCGGTCTTCGCATCGACCCCGGAAAAGCGCGCCGTCTGATACGTTACGAGCGACGTAAAGCCGATCTTGAACACGTTGTCGTTCATGGCGCCCAGGAACTGGGTCCAGAAAAACGGCGCAAAGCGTCGCTCGCTGAGCAGGCGGAACTGGGATTCGTGTGCGTCGCCAGTTCGGGTTGCGCGGCGGGCGGCGGGTATCGGACGATCGCTCATGTAGTTGGGAAATAGGAGAAAGGACCGCGCGGATGCAAAAAAGGCGCGCGCTTTCGCGCACGCCCCTGGACCTATACCTCAGGCTTGTGGCAACTTGATGGCCGCTGCGACCGGACCCGGCCAACACGGTCATCGCCGGGCATTTAGCCCGTCTGTTGCTCCCGCTCTTCCGGCCAGTCGCGGATATAGGCCTTGAGCATGCGGTTTTCGAAGCCCTGCTCCTCGACCACGGCCTTTGCCACGTCGTAGAACGAGATCACGCCCATCAGCGTGCGGCTCTCCATGACCGGCAAATAGCGCACATGGTGCTCAAGCATCATGCGGCGCACTTCGTTCACATCCGTTTCCGGCGTGCACGTGAGCGGATGGTCGTCCATGACCTTACGGATAGTCGCGGTGCCGACGCTGCCGTGATGTTTGCTGAGCGTCAGGATGATTTCCCGGAACGTCAGCATGCCGACCAGATCGCCATATTCCATGACTACCAGCGAGCCGATGTCGTGCTCGGCCATCGCATTGACTGCGTCGAGCAGCGGCGTATCCGGCGTGACGGTAAACAGGGTATTGCCCTTGACCTTGAGAATGTCGCTGACTCGCATGATTGTCTCCTTTGTCGACCGGGGTTAGCGCTTTGGCGCCTACTCGCGGTCCCATGCACGGGTGATTGCAGAATCTGGTGAAGCCGTTAATACATGACTGATTTCGATCCTAGCGGAAAGGCCTGTAAAAGGAAAGCGGGCCGCCCACCAAGGCGGGACGGGCGTGGCAGCGCCCCATACAGGGAAAATCGGACTTGAAGCCGTCAACCCCGATGATACGATGCCTCCACTTTGACCCTTCGCGGAGCTGCCCGTGGCTCCGCCGCCCAGGATGTCCGCCAACCGTTTCGATACGCTTGCGCTGCATGCCGGCGCAGCCCCCGATCCCACGACCGGTGCGCGCGCCACGCCGATCTACCAGACCACCTCGTTCTCGTTCCGCGACACCGACCACGCCGCCGCGCTGTTCAACATGGAACGCGCCGGCCACGTGTATTCGCGGATTTCGAACCCGACCGTGGCCGTCTTCGAAGAGCGCGTCGCCGCGCTGGAAAACGGCGCCGGCGCAATCGGCACGGCCAGCGGCCAGGCCGCGCTGCATCTGGCGATCGCCACGCTAATGGGCGCCGGCGCACACATCGTCGCGTCTGGCGCCCTGTATGGCGGCTCGCACAATCTGCTGAACTACACGCTGCGCCGCTTCGGCATCGAGACGACCTTCGTCAAACCCGGCGATCTGGACGGCTGGCGCGCCGCGCTGCGCCCGAACACCCGCCTGCTGTTCGGCGAAACGCTCGGCAATCCCGGGCTCGACGTGCTGGATATTGCCGCGGTCGCCGGGATCGCGCATGAGCACCGCGTACCGCTGCTGGTCGATTCGACCTTTACGACGCCGTACCTGCTCAAGCCCTTCGAGCATGGCGCGGATTTCGTCTACCACTCGGCGACCAAGTTCCTCGGCGGTCACGGCACCACCATCGGCGGTGTGCTGGTCGACGGCGGGACCTTCGACTTCGACGCGTCCGGACGCTTTCCCGAGTTCACCGAACCGTATGAGGGTTTCCACGGCATGGTGTTCGCCGAGGAAAGCACCGTTGCCCCCTTCCTGCTGCGCGCCCGCCGCGAAGGGCTACGTGACTTCGGCGCGTGTCTTCATCCGCAAGCCGCCTGGCAACTGCTGCAGGGGATCGAAACGCTGCCGCTGCGTATGGACCGGCACGTTTCGAACACCCGCAAAGTGGTCGAATTTCTCGCTGCCCACGCCGCGGTCGAATCCGTCGCGTATCCCGAACTGGACTCGCACCCGGATCACGCGCTCGCCATGCGCCTGCTGCCACGCGGCGCTGGCGCCGTGTTCAGCTTCAACCTGCGTGGCGACCGTGCCGCCGGACGGCGCTTCATCGAAGCGCTCTCGCTGTTCTCGCATCTGGCGAACGTCGGCGACGCCCGTTCGCTGGTGATCCATCCCGCCTCTACCACCCATTTCCGCATGGACGCCGCCGCACTCGCCGCGGCGGGCATCGCCGAGGGCACCATTCGCCTCTCGATCGGCCTCGAAGATCCGGACGATCTGATCGACGACCTCAAGCGCGCGCTCAAGGCCGCGCAGAAGCCCGCCAGCGGCAGCACCGCCAAACCGGAGAACAGTCCCCAAGGCTCCGGCAATCCCAGCGGCGGCGCACCCAGGGAGTCCGCATGATCCTCGAGGTCCAGAACAAGGCGGCCTACGCCTACACCGGCGGCAAACCGTTCGACGCCACCCTGCCTTGCGCGGTGTTCATCCATGGCGCCGAGCACGACCACAGCGTGTGGGCGTTGCAAACCCGTTACTTCGCGCATCACGGCTTCAGTGTGCTGGCCGTCGACCTGCCGGGCCATCATCGCAGCGCTGGCCCCGCGCTCACCGATATCGCCTCCATGGCCGACTGGCTCGCCGCGCTGCTGGACGCAGCCGGCGTGGCACGCGCTTGCGCGATTGGCCACAGCATGGGCTCGCTCGTCGCACTCGAGTTTGCCGTGCGCTATCCGGAACGTGCGAGCGGTCTCGCGCTGGTCGCCACTGCCGTGCCGATGGCCGTCTCCGACGCCCTGCTCGACGCCGCGCTCAACCGCGAGCCGGAGGCGATCGGCATGGTCAATCAATGGTCGCATTCGACGCTGGCCGCGAAACCATCCTGCCCCGGCCCGGGCTTCTGGCTGCACGGCATGAACCAGCGTCTGATGGAGCGGCTATCGGCCAAAGGCGAACCCGGTTTGTTCCACACCGACTTCACGGCCTGCAATGCCTACGCCGCTGGCCTTGCACGCGCAGCCCAGGTGCGCTGCCCGGTACAGCTGATCGTGGGACGGCGCGACGCCATGACGCCGCCGCGCGCCACGAAAGCGCTCGCTCAGGCTTTTGCAGAAGCCGGTGCAACGGTCGCCACGGTGATGCTCGATGCCGGCCACGCGCTGATGACCGAGCAACCTGACGCAACGCTGGACGCGCTGTTCAGTTTTGCGTCGGGCCTCGACAGTCAATCCGCATAAAGCTATGCAGTTCCGCTCAACCGCCTCTGTAAGCTCGACAATAGCGCCGCCCGGCGGCGCGCACCATCGGCCGAATGGCCAGGTTGCGCGCATCCTCCGATAGCCGCACAATGATTCAGGCCCATCCGGTTTCAGGCGCACAAACGGTGCACTTGTCGCTGGCCGGGTTCGCCATGCCGCATAAACGGACATGGCGGGGGATGGACCACAAGAGAGCAGCGAAACGGAGGCCAAGATGTCTCAAACCGCTCATACCGAACGCTTCGCGAATTTCGCGGAGTTTTATCCGTTTTACCTCGAGGAGCATCGCAACGTTGTTTCGCGGCGCCTGCACTTTGTCGGCTCGCTGGGCGTGATCGGCTGTCTGGCCATGGCGCTAGCCACCGGCGATTGGCTGTGGTTGCCGGCTGCGCTCGTCAGTGGCTATGGGTGTGCATGGATCGGGCATTTTTTCTTCGAGAAGAACCGCCCGGCCACATTCCGGCACCCCGTCTACAGCCTGATGGGCGACTGGGTGATGTTCAAGGATATCTGCGTCGGGAAGATTTCCCTTTAGCGCAAAGGCATGCCGTTCACGCCGTCTGATGGGGCATTGACGAATTCCGTCCCTCGGCTTCGGCCGCTGCCCGCACGGCACGCGCCGAGGCCCGCAGGGCGAGCAGTGACGCGAGCGAAACACTCAGCTTGTCGTTCTCCAGCGCCGCCAGCAACGTCGCGCCGTCCACCCGCGTGGACTCCAGATTGAGCTGATATTCGAGTTCCGCGCGATCGATCACGAACAGGTCGAAGAGCCGTTCCACTGTCACCTGGGCGGGATTGGCCAGCAGCAGGAAACGCGGGCGCGAGCCGTCTTCCTGCAGACGCGCGATCCACTCGATCTCCTCGAGCGTATCAATCAAATGGGTGGTCGTATCCATATCCCGGCGCAGCATGCGCGCGAGATCCTGCAACGTGTACCCAGGCTTGCCCGCTTCGCGCGCCTCGGAAAGCCGCGCGAGCATCTCGAGCGCATCGAACAGATTGCTGCCCGCGAAACGCGGCCGGTGAAACTGCCCTATGCGGATCGCCGGTAGCGCCGACGCCACCATCGCCCCCGCCAGCGTGATGAACCAGCTCAGGTACATCCACAGCAGGAACATCGGCACCGCCGCAAACGCGCCATACACCGCCGTATAGGTCGGAATGCGCCGGATGTAATAGCCAAAGCCGCGTTTCGCCAGTTCGAATGCGATGGCCGCGCCCAGGCCGCCTACCACTGCATCGCGCCACTCCACCCGGCAATTCGGCAGATACACGTAGAGCATGGTGAAAGCAAGCACCGTAAGCGGTAGCGCTGCTCCGGTCAGCGCCCAATCGATCAGCGGCGTGATGTGCTGCGCGGCGCTGAACGCCATCGAGCGTGTGAACAGATATGAAGAAATCGACAGGCTCACGCCAATCAGGATCGGCCCCAGCGTGATGACGGCCCAGTAGACCAGTACCCGCTGCGCGAACGGTCGCGGTTTGCGCACCCGCCAGATCACGTTGAAGGCGGATTCGACGGTCATCATCGTCATCACCGAAGTGACGAACAGCACGATCATGCCCATCGTCGTCAGGCCCTTGGCCTTGGCCGCGAATTCGTTCAGATATCTGAAAATCTGGTCGTTGATCTGCGACGGCATCAGATGGTCGGCCAGAAAGCCCTGCAACGACATCTGGAACGAACCGAAGATCGGGAACGCGGTGAACAAGGCGAACGCCACCGTCGCAAGCGGCACGAGCGAGAGCATGGTGGTGAACGTCAGACTGCCGGCCACCTGGGGAATGCGATCTTCGCTGCTGCGCTTCGCGGCGAATTGCGCGAGACGTTTAAGCGTATCGAGGTCGAAACGCACCCTGGACAACAAACCCTGCCTCCTTGCTTCATGAACCGTGTAGGGCTCGCGCCAGTTGCCCGCGAGCCGCCTGTGCTGCGGACCCAACCCCTATAATACCTGCTCACTCGATCAGGCCTATGAAAGACATTCTCGTGCTCTATTACAGCCGTTACGGCGCCACGCGCGAGCTCGCGCTGGCGATCGCGCACGGCGTCGACAGCGTCCCCGGCATGCAGGCGCGCGTGCGCACCGTGCCGCCCGTCTCGACCGTCTGCGAGGCGACCCAGCCCGATATTCCGGCGGAAGGCCCGCCCTACGTCGAGCTGCGCGATCTGGAAGAATGCGCGGGCCTCGCGCTCGGATCGCCGACCCGCTTCGGCAATATGGCCGCTGCGCTCAAATACTTTCTCGACGGCACCACTCCGCAGTGGCTATCCGGCGCCTTGGCCGGCAAGCCGGCCTGCGTGTTCACGTCCACGGGCAGTTTGCACGGCGGCCAGGAATCCACGCTGTTATCGATGATGTTGCCGCTTCTGCATCACGGCATGCTGATTGTCGGCATCCCGTATACCGAGAGCACGCTAACCACCACGCTGACAGGCGGCACGCCCTACGGCGCATCGCATTTCGCGCGGGCCGATTCTGCGGAACACGGTATTTCCGCAGATGAGAAAACGCTTGCCGTCGCGCTTGGGGCGCGCGTCGCACGCACGGCCGCCTCCATGAGCGAACGCCCGTGAGCACACCCGATTCAGTTCCGACGCCCGCGCGGCGGCGCGGTGCGGCGCTTGGCGCAGCAGCGGCCCTGATCGCGCTGATCGTGCTTTCGGTCGCCTGGGAGTGGTGGCTTGCGCCGCTGCGTCCGGGCGGTACCGCGCTCGTTCTCAAAGCCGTACCGCTGCTGCTCGCCCTGCCCGGCGTGCTGCGCCAACGGCTTTACACGCTGCAATGGGCGTCGATGCTGATCCTGCTGTATTTCGCCGAAGGGATTGTGCGCGGCTGGAGCGAGCGCGGCCTGTCCGCCCAGCTCGGCTGGCTCGAAACGCTACTCGCTGTTGCTTTCTTCGTTTGCGCGCTGGCGTATGTCGGCCCGTTCAAACGGGCGGCAAAGCGTGCGAAACGGGCCGCATAAAGCCATGCACCTATGCCGCCTGTCCGATTGCGGCCCGCAACGCGCAGCTCCCAAAGATCAACCGTAGACGAGGCGACGTCGCGTGTTCGCCTCTCTCTTCTGACCGACCATCATGACCCATTCCGCTTCTCAAACGGCACCGAACATGGCCTCAGGCGCCGCCTTCATCGCGGCCTGCCGCGACGCTATCGGTGTAGCACACGTCCTGACAGAATCCCACGACACCGCCTCTTACCTCACCGACTGGCGTCGCCGCTACACCGGTGCGGCCTGCGCGGTACTGTGTCCGGCGACACCCGCCGAAGTTGCCGCTCTGGTGAAGCTGGCAGTGGAATATGGCGTCGCACTGGTGCCGCAAGGCGGCAACACAGGCCTGGTCGGCGGAGCCACGCCGGATGCCGGCGGCGCACAAGCGGTGCTCAGCCTGCGCCGTCTGAACCGCGTCCGCGATATCGACCCGCACAACAACACAATCACAGTCGAAGCTGGCGTGATCCTCGCCGACGTGCAGGCCCGCGCGGAAGAAGCCGGCCGCCTGTTCCCGCTGAGTCTGGCGGCCGAAGGCAGTTGCACGATAGGCGGCAATCTCGCCACCAACGCGGGCGGCACCGGCGTGCTGCGCTATGGCAACACGCGCGAACTCTGCCTCGGCCTCGAAGTGGTCACGCCACAAGGCGAGTTGTGGGACGGCCTGCGTGGCCTGCGCAAGGACAACACCGGCTACGATCTGCGCGACCTGTTCATCGGCGCGGAAGGCACGCTCGGCATCATCACCGCGGCCGTACTGAAGCTGCATCCGCAGCCGGCGGCGCGCGTCACAGCGCTTGCCGCGCTCGCCTCGCCGCACGCGGCGCTCGATTTTCTCGCGCTCACGCAACGCTTTGCCGGTCCGCTTCTGACCGGCTTCGAGTTGATGTCCGATTTCTGCCTGCGACTCGTTAACCGGCATTTCGTTCAGATGCGCTATCCGTTCGCCGAGCCGCACGCGCAAGTCGTGCTGCTCGAACTATCGGACAGCGAAAGCGAAGAACACGCGCGCGCCCTCTTCGAACGGCTGATGGAAACCGCGCTCGAGGAAGGCCTGGTGGAAGACGCAGTGGTAGCGGAAAACCTCGCGCAATCGCGGGCTTTCTGGAATCTGCGCGAACACATTCCGCTCGCGCAGGCCGAAGAAGGTCTCAACATCAAGCACGATATCGCCGTGCCGATCTCACGCATCGGGCACTTCATCACCGAAACCGACGCCGCGATTGCGCAAGCCGTGCCGGGCGTACGCATGGTCACGTTCGGTCACCTTGGCGACGGCAATCTGCACTACAACGTGCAAGCCCCCGAAGGCGTCGATGCGAAAGCGTTTCTCGCGGAGTACCAGAGCCCGATCAACCAGATCGTCTACGACAGCGTGCATCGCCATCGCGGCAGCATCAGCGCGGAACACGGGCTCGGCCAGTTGAAGATCGACGAGGCGATGCACTACAAGCAAGACGTGGAAGTGCAGTTGATGCGAGCCGTCAAACGCGCGCTCGATCCACTCAACCTGATGAATCCCGGCAAGGTGCTACGCTAGGAGTACAGGCTTTCCATCCACAAAGGAGTGCCGTTCGTGAAGATCCGTGTGCTGTCCGACCTGCATCTGGAGTGCGACGAGCCGGAAGTGATCCCGCATGCGCAGGCGGATCTGATCGTGCTTGCCGGCGATATTCACAATCACGCAGCGGGTGCGCGCTGGGCCGCCGAGACGTTCGACGGGGCTGCGCCCGTCGTCTACGTGCCAGGCAATCACGAGTACTACGACGGAGAATTCGGTGCGCTGGAAGCGGCCATGCACGATGCGGCAGCATCGGTCGAGAACGTGCACTTTTTGAATAACGCTGCGCTGGTGGATCCCGCTGGCGAATGGCGCGTGCTTGGGACCACCTTGTGGACCGACTTCACGCTCTACGGCGCTGACGAGGAGGCGCTGGCGATTTCGACGGCAGCAGCCCAGCGCGTCATGCTCGACTTCAAAGGTTTGATCCAGCTCACGTGGCCGCACGACGTCTCGGCCGCGGCGAACACCACTGCCACACGCGATTTCACCCCTGCCGACTCCCTCGCGCTACATGCACAGGCGCGCGCGTGGCTAGAGCGGGAATTGAGCAAGCCATTCGCGGGGAAAACCATCGTGGTCACGCATCACGCGCCGCACCGGTTGAGTCTCGCCGAGCGTTACGCGGATGACCGCGTGTCGGCCGGCTTCGTCAGCCATCTGCCGACGCTGGTGCGCTCACCGGTTGCGCTGTGGATTCACGGTCACACTCACACGGCGTTCGACTACACCGTTGAGGGCACGCGGGTCATGTGCAATCCGCGTGGCTACCTCGACCGTCGCACCGGGCAGCCGGAAAATCCGCAGTTTGCGTGGGACAGGGTGGTCGAAATATAAGATGCTTGAGCCGACACGGGCAGCGTCATCGACGCTACCCGCACACGCTCAGCGGCGGCGCTGATATCCCGCTGCGTCGCGACGTTCGGCGCGGATCGGCACCAGTTGCGGCTGCGCACGCAGGTTGCGCAACAGATCGCGCGAGGCGGCAATTCCAATCAGTCCCAGCATGACGGCCACGCCGATCAGCAGATGCGTATCCATGAGTCCCTCTTCGTTCCAGTAAATTCAGATTCCTGACTGCAACCCACTCGGTCCGGCCAGCGCGTTGACCCAACGTTATCAAATCAAATCGGCGGGAGAAGTAAGGAAATGTTGCGATGCCGAAGATCTGTAACAGCCTGTGATGCACGGCGAGAACGGTCGGTCAACGCGAACCGGCGGACGGCGTGCGCCAGGACCTGCCGTCACGTGCGGATGAATTTACGCAGTTCGGCCTGATCGGTGGCGAGCGTCGAGGGTAGTTCGTCACGCAGAAATTCGACCCAGGTGCGGATCTTCGCATCGAGATACTGGCGCGACGGGTACAGCGCGTACACGTTCATCTCCTGCGACGTGTACTCCGGCAACACCCACATCAACTGGCCGCTGCGCAGGCCGCTGATCGCCGAATAGATCGGGATGAGGCCAATGCCCATGCCCTCGCGCACCGCCACCGCCAGCGCCTCGGCGACATTCACCTGAAACGTCGCCGCGCCAAGCGCCAGGGTCTCCTGACCATTCGGGCCGTCGAAGGTCCATTCGTTTGTCGGAAATACGGGCGTGACCATCTGCAGACAGGTGTGGCGGCTGAGATCCGAAGGCGTCTGCGGCACGCCATTGCGTTCAAGGTAAGCAGGCGACGCACAGGCAACGCTAAATGCGCTGCCCAGGCGCTGCGAAACGAGGCCCGAGTCCGGCAGATCGTGCGCCAGCACGAGCGCAACGTCATAGCCCTCGTCGAGCAGGTCGGGCATGCGTTGCGCCAGCGTCAATTCAACCTGTACTTCCGGATAGCGTTGCTGATAACGCCCAACGGCCGGCACCACATAGTGCTGGCCGAAACTCGTCATGGCGTGGACTTTCAGCTTGCCGGACGGCTTTGCGTGAGCGTCGCCCGCTTCGGCTTCTGCCTGATCGACGTAGGCCAGAATCTGTTCGCAGCGCTGCAGATAACGCTCGCCGGCTTCGGTCAGCGCAATGCGGCGCGTGGTGCGATTGAGCAACCGGGTGCGCAGATGCGCCTCGAGATCGGAGACCGCGCGCGACGCATACGCCGTGGTCGTATTCAGGTGCTGCGCGGCACCGGTGAAGCTGCCCGCCTCGACGACGCGGGTGAAAACACGCATGTTTTGAAGCGTATCCATACCTATCCTCACTGAGACGAAGCGATTGTTACACGCTTCGCAAGAGCGATTATCTCAATTTCCGTAAAAATGCCTTACATCTTTGCGGGTTATTCGTAAATACAGCGAAAAATATAATGGCGCACAAGGTACTTTAGTCAATAAAGGAGTAAATCGTGCAGCCTCCGGTACAAAAAGGGATCACCGCGATTGCGGTTCTTACGATCTCCATGATAATCGCCGGCTGCGCCAGTACCGGAGGCATCGCGCCTCAGGCACGTGGAATGAATCCGTCCTCGCTCGATGCCGGCGCGGCGATTCGTGCAGCCGATGCCGAAGCGCAGTGGCCAGCTGCGGACTGGTGGCGCGTCTATAACGATCCGCAGCTCAATGCGTGGATCGACGCGGCTCAGGCCGGCAATCCGACGCTCGCCGTTGCGCAGGCACGGGTGCGCGAAGCGCAATCGCTGGCTGGCGTGGCGCACGCGGCGCTCTCGCCGCAGGTCAATGGCAGTCTGTCGCTCGAGCGTCAGCACTGGCCAGACAATATCTATTACGGACCGGGGTCGCTCTCGAACACCAACTCCTACGACAACACCGGCACGCTCGGCCTGTCCTATCACCTTGACCTGTGGGGCAAGGACAAGAACGCTGCCGAGCAGGCGCTCGACGCCGCTCACGCCAGCGCAGCCGACGAACGCGCCGCGCAACTCGAACTCGAAGCGAACGTGGTGCGTGCGTATATCGGTATGTCGATGAATTACGCGCTGCTCGACATCGCCCAGGCGACGCTGCAACAGCAACAGCAGATCGTCGATCTCGCCACCCGCCGTCTCAAAGGCGGTCTTGGCACGCAGCTCGAAGTGAGTCAGGCCGAAACGCCTGTGCCCGAATACGAACGCCAGATCGACGCACTCGAAGAGCAGATCGCGCTGGGCCGCAATCAGCTTGCGGCGCTGGCAGGCAAAGGTCCCGGCGCGGGCGATTCGATCACCCGCCCGACGCTTTCTCTCGACGCGCCCGCAGGCTTGCCTTCGACGCTGCCTGCCGAGCTGCTCGGCCATCGTCCCGATATCGTCGCGGCGCGTTGGACGGTGGCGGCACAGGCGCGCGGTATCGACGTCGCCAAGGCCAACTTCTATCCGGACATCAATCTGCTGGCATCGATGGGCGGCTATGCTGCGGCCGGTCCGCTGTTCCAGTTCCTGAAGGCGACCAACGGCGGCTGGACCGCGGGACCGGCGATGTCGTTGCCGATCTTCGACGGCGGCCGGCTGCGCTCGCAACTGGGCGCCGCGGATGCCGGTTATGACACGGCAGTCGAGCAGTACAACCAGACCATCGTCAGCGCGCTGAAGGACGTGGCTGACCAGGTGGTGCGGATCCGTTCTCTCGAGACGCAAGCCAACGATGCCGATCGCTCGGTCGCTGCCGCACACAAGAACTATGACCTCGCGAAGGAAGGCTACCGGCGTGGTCTGACGGACTATCTGAATGTGCTGGTGGCGCAGAACCAGTTGCTGCGTGCGCAGGAAGGCGTCGCACGCGTGCAGGCCGAGCGGCTGGGTGCGCATGCTTCGCTGATGACGGCGCTCGGCGGCGGCCTCGCCGATCCCGCTGACGGCCCGAAGACGGATGAAACGCTGCCGGCGCATGGGAAAGGCAAAACGGCGACGGCGGCGCCACCGACCGCCAACGCAATGACCGGCGGTCAGGCCTCCGCCTACGCGCCCACTGTGCAGTAAGGGCTGCGAATCATGTCCACCTCCCCCTCCTCAGTCCCACGCGAGCCGCTCACTTTGACGGCCTTCTACGCGGCCGCCGCCGATTGGGCCCGCACCGACGGCCTGACCTGGATCTATATCTTCAAGGCGCTGGCTGCCGCGTTTCTTTCGCTGTACGTAGCGATGAAACTCGACCTGCCGCAACCGCGTACCGCGATGACGACCGTCTTCATCGTGATGCAGCCGCAAAGCGGCATGGTGTTCGCGAAGAGCTTCTACCGGATCTGCGGCACGGTGGTCGGGCTCGTCGTCATGCTGGCGCTGATCGGCCTGTTTGCGCAGCAGCCGGAACTCTTCATCGCGTCGACGGCGATCTGGGTCGGCATTTGTACCGCGGGTGCCGCGCGCAACCGAAATTTCCGCACGTATGGCTTCGTGCTGGCCGGCTACACCGCGGCGTTGATCGGCTTTCCTGCGGCACAACATCCAGACGGCGCGTTCATTTCCGCAACGACGCGCGTCGCGGAAATCGTGGTCGGCATTGTCTGTTCCGGCGCAGTCAGCGGGCTGGTGTTCCCGCAATTCACCGGCGAACAGATGCGCACCACCATACGCGGCCGTTTTAGTGCGTTCGTCGAATACGTTTCGGCGTCGCTGTCGGGCCAGGTCGATCGCGCGCAGATCGAAGCCACCAACGCACGCTTTGTCGCCGACATCGTGGGCTTCGAAGCGATCCGCAGCGTCGCCGTGTTTGAAACCCCGGCCTCGCGGATGAGAGGCGGCCGCCTGTCGCGCCTGAACAGCGAGTTCATGACTGCATCGACGCGCTTTCACGCCTTGCATCAGTTGATGAACCGGCTGCATGAAGCCGGCGCGTACGCCGCTATCGAAGCCATCGAACCGTACTTCAAGGAGATCGCGCCGCTCCTCGACAAATCCGGCGAACCGGTTCTGACCGCCGCCGATGCCGTGCGCGTGACCGAACAACTGGAAACCTACAAGACCGAGTTGCCCAACCGGCTGCGGGCAACGCGCGAAGCGCTGGAAGCCCGCCCCGACGTGCCGCTGCTCGATTTCGACACCGCCGCCGAACTGCTCTACCGCTTCATCGACGATCTGCACGCGTATGCGGCCACGTATGCCTCGCTGGCGAGCGATACGCACGAGCGCGAGCGCTGGATCGACCGCTATGAGCCGCGGACCAACGCATTGTTTGCAGGGGTCGCCGGCATGCGCGCGACGATCGTGATCGCGCTGCTGGGCGTGTTCTGGATCGCGAGCGCGTGGCCGAGCGGTGTCACGCTGCTGCCGGTCGGCGCGGCGACCTGTGCTCTGGCGTCCACATCGCCGAACCCTACCCGCATGGCCTTCCAGATGGCGGGCGGCACGCTCCTGTCGTCGCTGATGGGGATGATTGTCGTATTCGGGCTGTATCCGCGCGTCGACGGTTTTCCGCTGCTTTGCGTTGCGCTCGCGCCGTTCCTGCTGCTCGGCGTATTCATGACGACGCGCCCGAAGCTCGCCGGCTACGGCGTGGGTTACTGCATTTTCTTTTGCTTCCTCGCAGGTCCGGACAACGTGATCCACTACGATCCGACCGGCGTGATCAACGATGGGCTGGCGCTGTTCCTGTCGATGCTCGTGTGTTCGATCGCATTCGCGCTGCTCCTGCCGCCGTCGCTGCCGTGGATGCGCAACCGTCTGTTGATCGACCTGCGCCGCCATGTCGTGACGGCCTGCAACTCACGTCTGACACGCCTGCGCTCCCGCTTCGAAAGCGGCGCACGCGACCTGATGTTCCAGATCAACGCGCTCGCCGAGACAGAACCCGAGGTCAAGCGCGACAGCCTGCGCTGGCTGTTCGCCGTGCTCGAAGTGGGCAACGCGATCATCGATATGCGGCGCGAGATCGGCGCGCTGCCGCCGGACGCGCGCTACGCGAAAACGATGCCATGGCGCATTGCCGAACGCAAGATGCGCGACGCACTCGCAGCGCTCTTCGACCGGCCAAGCGCACAACGGATGGACGCTGCGCTCGCAGCGACGATCGACGCTACTGCGGCCGTCCAGCAAGTGCTGTCGACGTTCACACCGCCGCGTGAGGAGCGTCATCGACTGCAACGCATCCTGAGTCATCTGCATTTCATTCGTACCGCGCTGCTCGATCCGCAATCGCCACTAGAGACGCTGGTGGGCTCGCGGACCGGGAAACAAGAAGGAGTTCGCCATGCCACGTGAAGTTGCTGTGCTTGACGCTTACGTGCCGGCCATTGTGTTGATGTTTATTGCCGGCGCTGTGCTTACCTGGGTGTTGGATCGCGCGATTGCCTATACGGGACTGTATCGCGTGGTGTGGCATCCGAACCTGTTCCGGGCCAGCTTGCTCGTATGTGTGTGCGGCGTGCTGGGTCTCGCCGTTTATCGTTGATCAGAGTCGAATCATGACCATCCGAAATATTCTGGGTTTTGTGGCAACAGCCGTCGTATTCATTGTTGCGCTGCTGATAGGCCGCGCCTTATGGGTCCACTACATGGACGAGCCGTGGACACGCGACGGGCGAGTGCGCGCGGACGTCGTGAACATTGCGCCGGACGTCTCGGGCGCGGTGGTGGCGCTGCCGGTACACGACAACGAGCTGGTAAAGAAAGGCGATTTGCTGATGCAGATCGACCCCTCGCATTACCAGATCGCGGTCGAGCAGGCACAGGCTGCCGTGGCGGCACGCAAGGCCGAGTTGCAGATGCGCCGCGACGACGCGCAACGCCGCGCGGACATGGACAGCCAGGTGGTGTCGAAGGAAAGTCAGGAAAACGCGACGCATACGGCGTCTGCTGCGGAAGCAGCTTATGAGCAGGCGCTGGCGGCACTGGATGCGGCGAAGTTGAATCTGGAGCGCACGCGCGTGGTGTCACCGGTGGATGGATATGTGACGAATCTGAGCGTGTTCCAGGGGGACTATGCCATCGCGGGCGCGGCGAAGCTCGCTATTGTGGATAGTCATTCATTCTGGGTGTATGGTTACTTTGAAGAAACGAAGCTGCCGCACGTGAATGTCGGCGATAAGGCTGAGATGCGGTTGATGAGTGGTGGTGTGTTGCAGGGGCACGTGGAGAGCATTTCGCGGGGGATTTACGACCGCGATAATCCGCAGAGCCGCGAGCTGCTGGCTGATGTGAATCCGACTTTTAACTGGGTGAGGTTGGCGCAGCGGGTGCCCGTCCGGATTCAGATTGATCATGTCCCTGATGGGGTTGTTTTGTCGGCTGGGACTACTTGTACTGTTGTTGTCAAGGCTGGGTGAGGTTTTTGCCTGCGGCGCCTTGGTTTGGTGGTTGTTCTTGCGGTGTTGGCCTTTCCTTGCATTCTTAGTGGTCTATTAGCGATGCCCCTGTGCGGGGCGGCACTTACTTTCTTTGCGGCGGCAAAGAAAGTAAGCAAAGAAAGCGGGCTTGCAACCGCTAGCCTGTAGGTGTCCACCACTGACATGAAGTCGTAGTGGTCCGCGCACGAGAGCTGCCTTCGCACCACACCCGTTAGTGACAAGGTAATCATCAGCTCCAGCGTCGCGCTACGCGCCCCGCCGTCGGGCATAACCCATCCTGCTGGCTATTTAGGTATGCTAGCGATATTGATGAGTCTTCGTTCATCAGGATGAGGCGTTTTATCCGTCCTGCTGCCCGGGGCGCTGCAATCAACCGATTACCTCCTTTGCAAGTGGTCCGGGGCCTCTTCCCGTGACCGTTTCCCATGCGGACGCGAACAAGCGCGAAGTGGCCGTAGCCAGGGCCGCAACGTTGTCCGCAATTCGCACCTCGGACCGGCGAAGCCCGCCAGATGGGTTCCAGGGTCGCGGCATCCGAACAGAAATACGGACATTACCGATATTTTTGCGGATACCGTCTGCGCGGGCGGCCAGGATTGCTCGCCCGCCGATTTGCGCCTCGACTTTCAACGATCAATTTGCAGATTTTTCCGCATGAATTGGGATGGCACGCAGGGTAAAAACCCTTAGGAGCCAAATAAGCTCCGCATCGCGGCCTCCCAATCTTTGTAGTCCTGCTGAATCAGGCCGCGCCTCTCAAACAATCGCAAGGAGGCCAGGTCAATGACAGATCTGCAGGGCGCACTTCAGGTCCTACCGGGGCGACAGGCGTACCACCTCGACGTACCCGGTACGGACAGCGCGGCGGCGCTCTCTGTGGTGTCGTTCGAGGCCACCGAGAAGATGGGTGCACCGACCGAGGTGCGTATCGTATTGACCCACCCGCAACAGCTTGCGCGCTCCGGATACCTGAGCCGTGACGCGTCGTTTGTCATCGTGCCGGACGATGGACCACCCCGGAAATTCTCCGGCTTTATCGCGCGCTTCTCAACGATCCAGAACACGAAGGATTACGTCAAGTACGAAGTCGTGTTGAAGTCGCATTTCGGGCGGCTGGCAGCAGTGACCCGAAACAGGATCTTCCAGCATGGTTCAACGCCCGACATTCTGGCGGAGATGTTGCGCGGTCACGGAATGCTTGAGCACCAGTTCAGTTTCCGGCTACGCCGCCAGTATCCGAAGCACGCATTTCGCATGCAGCACGGCATGAGCGACCAGAATTATGCGCATATGCTGCAGGAGAAATCGGGCATCTACAGCTATATCCAGGAGACGGAATACGGCGATCAGGTGGTGTTCGGGGACGACGTAGATCATTACATTTACGACGAACCGCAACGCGTCGTGCCATACCGCGAAGCAGGGGGACTTGAGGCGTGCGGCGTCGAGGCGGTGACGGCGATAAAGACCCACACCGTGACGGTGCCGCAGTCGTTCATGGTCGCGGATTACAACCCGGAGCAAGCCTGGGAGCGTTTGCGCGACACGTCCAACGTTGCGCCCAGCGATCCCACCACTTACGGCCAGTCCTATATTTATGGCACTCACCACCTGGACCAGGCGGGGGCGAAGTGGGAAGCGCAGCTTCGCCACGAAGCGGCCATCGCCTGGCAGGTAGTCTTTGAAGGCGACAGCAACGTGCTGAACCTGCAGCCGGGGCGCGTGCTGGAAACAGATCTTGTGCTGCCCGATGCACCCAAAGGCCAGTTGATCGTCGAGGTCACGCACAGCGGCGCGCGCGATACGCCCTACTCGAACAGCTACAAGGCAATACCCGCTGACCGGCGCTTCCGTCTCAGGCTTGAGACGCAAACCTGGGCCAAAGTGACCGGCACGCTCAGCGCACGCGTCACCAGCCCGGACTCCTACAAATACGCATACGTAACCGCAAACGGCCACTATACGGTGCGTTTTGATGCGGACTTCGAAACGTGGCCCAACGGCGGAGAAAGTGTTCCGCTGCGCCTCGCGAAGCCGTTCGCGGGCAAGCTGCAAACCGGCATGCACTTTCCGGCGCTGGACGATGCCGAAGCCGTGATTACCTGCCGCGACGGCGACCCGGACAAGCCCGAAATCGTTGCGTTCCACCATCACAGCCAGGCGCGCGACCTGGTGACGAATGACCGGCGCTGGCTCTCACGGAATGTGATCCGCACCCAGGCGAACAACAAGATCCGCTTTGAGGACTGGGCGGGCCAGGAAGGTGTCAAGCTCAGCACGGAGCATTCGGGCAAATCGCAACTGAATCTCGGCTACCTGGTTGACAACAAACTGGAAAAGCGCGGCGAAGGCTATGAGCTTCGCACATCCGGTTACGGAGTGAGCCGTGCAGGTAAGGGAATGATGGTCACGGCATATGACCGTCCAGGCGCGAGCGGGAATCAGCTCGACATGCAGGAAACCATCGCACAACTGGAAAGCGCGCTGGCGACTGCGAAGGCGCTGGCAGCATCGGCGCAAAGCGCCAAGGCCGAGCCTGCCGACACCGATGTACAGCAGCAGATGAAGGAAGATTTCGACGGGCTGAAGAAGCCGGGTCTGCTGATGAGCACCCCGGCATCGGCGGCTGTTGTCGCGGCCGGCGGCGTGCAGTTCGCGGCGCAGGACAGCATCAACGCTGTAGCCGGGAAGAGCGCCGACTGGAGCGTGCTGAAACGCTTCACGGTCGCAGCGGGCGAAAAGATTTCGCTGTTCGCGCAGAAGTTCGGTGCCAGGATTTTTGCGGCAAAGGGTCCGGTCGAAGTGCAGGCACAGAATGATGCCATGTCGCTGCTGGCCTCCCAGGATCTGACGATGGAGAGCGTCAACGGCACGGTACGCATCAGCGCGAAGAAGGAACTCACCCTCGAATCAGGCGGTGCCTTTATCCACATGAAGGACGGCAGCATTACGTTAGGCGGCCCGTTCGACCTCTTTCTGAAGGTCATTACGATTCAGAAGAAAGGCGCGCAGAGACTGTCAACCGCGGTTCCGCCATTGCCGGAATCGACGGGGGCGTTTGATGAGGCTTTCGTCGCGCATTGGGCCGGGTCCGAAGTTCCTGTCGCCAATACGCGTTATCAGATGTTCTCTGAGGGCAAGCTGATTGCCGAAGGTACAACCAATGAACATGGCGAAACGTCGCTGGCGCAGAGCCATGTCCCCCAAGGCGTTTCGATTCGCTTGAAGGGCAATTAAAAATGGCAGATGAAGACAAGGATGTGGGTTACGCGGAGTCGTACATGACGCTGAAGTCATACACGAAGCGTGCCCGCGTGGAGCGTACCGCCTGTGACGATCATGTCCCACCTGCTGCGGATTCGATAATCGGACATTGCGAGTACTACTACAGGCCGTTGCAGTGCGAATACACGGAAACAGTCGAGAAGGTCACGGCGGGCAGCGCATGGGCCACCGTGAAAGCCTTCGCCACATCCTGGGACCCGTGGACCGACAAGGAAGTCTCTGCCCGTCTGCTGCACCAGCGGCAGACGCTAATCCAGCCCGAATGTACCTCTTCCGACTGGTCCCGGCATAGCAACTTCATGATGCGGCACATCGGCTGCGGGCATAAGCCGCCCAGCTATTACGTCAGCTACGGTTACTTCTACTGTTCGAACTATGGTGCGAAATTGAAGCCAACGCTTTCCCAAACGGGCAAGGATTGGCTCGACAGCGCGAGGTGGTATCTGCAGGCAAACATGGAGGATGGACTGAAGCAAAATATGCGTGGAGACGTCATCCAGATGAGCAGCACCAAGCCGGGAAACGGCAGCTTCACAATGACGGTCTCTCAATACAAGCTTGAACTGGACAGCGAAACGTTCAAGAGCTTTGCGTTCAAGACACATCCGCTCGCCTATCTTGATGGCGGACTGGCCCGTTTGCAGCTTCCGGACATGATGAAAATCATGGGCGGCCCCGCACTGGAAGAATGGGGCGACTGGCGAACCTACGAGCAGGTATGGGACAGCGGCAAGGTGGTTGCAGGCGACACCATCGGGGACGCATGGAACACAACGAAGGCCGATATCGATGACCCGGTGAGCAAAGTGCTCGGGCGGCTAATGGATGCGAAGTGACATGCGGATGCCCACGCGCAGGACATTCATTTTAGGCAGCCTTCTGGCCGCCATCGCAATTTACGGATATCACAGCATGACGACCCCAGGCTGGCAGACCATTTCAACAACATTCATGAAAAATGACAAACCGTATGGGGGCGGCGACTCCCGGATCAATGGGAACGAGGTTATCAGTCTCAAGATTGCTAACCCGGCAATCACGTTCAAGCCCGTTAGTCAGCGGAAAGACCCGGACTACGCGGAGCCTAGCGAAGCATGGATGAATAATTCCAGCGAGCGGCTGAATCGGCGCACCGTTAGCTTTTTTCGCGGCACCATCGACGGAGGGTTGACACGCCACTTCCATCAGCCGGGACAGGACGCGGCCTGGTGGTATTCGAAGGACTGGACCACGCAGTATGTCAGCACGGACTGGATGGACTACAAGATTCCTGAGCCAAAGAATGGCTTGACACCGCATATCACGAAGCTCTGGCGCTCGCGCGATGGCGGCAAGAACTGGACGCAACTCGACTGGCCGGAAAACCGGAATATCGGCCAGCTACTTTTCCTTGATCCTGACCGGGGATACGCGGTTGGCTGGGGACCGCACGTCTGGCGCACGGCGGATGGCGGGCGTACATGGAAAGAAATCACAGTTCCGCTCTACGCAACCGAGGACGACGCGCCCCGAAAGACCTTTGACGCCGTGGACCTTGGTCCGGACGGCACGCTGCGTGTGGCCTACTACGTGCCGGAAGAAATGGCGGACATGCATCCTGAAAGCATCGTGGAGCGGCTGAAATGGGATAGCGACGCGTTCGAGCCTGACGTGAAGCTTCCTGATCAGGTAGTCGTTTCGCTACAGTCCGAGCAGGTACCGCCCGATTACGCCTATGCGGTATATGCGCTATCCCGGCTCGGCCCGCCGCGCAACTGGAAGGACTTGAGTGACAACGGGCACCGGACCGGTGCGCTATCGACATGGGGAAACCGCCGCAATCAGACGGTGGAGCAACCCCATACCTTCGATGCACGTCTGATGCTGGACGGACTCAGCGTGGGCAAGCGTGGCGTACTGCTTGTGTATGCAACGGATGCCTCCGGCGAAGGTGCGCCACGCGACATGACGTTTGCCAGCAAGGACTACGGCAAATCGTGGACCGAAACCGATGACGGTATCACGCAGGGTGTTTATTTCGACCCCGCCACCAATACACAGTACGGTCTGTATGGCTATACGCTGAAAAAGCGAACCTGGTAGGCGTTCGCCTGGCTCCCGTGCCTGGTGATTGCTGCCCCGCGCCGACGGGGCTCTCGCTAGTCCCCCAGAAGGAGCGACGATTGCGACCTAACATGCGCGGTCCATAGCTCAATCGTCGGATCGCGCTGTTCCATTAGATCGATTCGGTGATACCAATGTCTCATGCTGCTTCTGCTCTTTCAGCGTCTTGACGAGTGCGAGCGCGGAGCCGATAGCGGCACGCGGTGCGGCTCCTTCGCTTTCATCCGTTCACCGGGAATGGTCCAGATACCGCTTTCAGCCTGTTCTTGCGAGGCGATAACTTCAGTTAGATATGAAAGATGGGCTCAACCAAAATATGCAGGGAAACATAATCCAGATTAGCAGCGCCAAGCCGGGAAACGGCAGCTTCACAATGACAGTCCCTCGATACAAGCTTGAACTGGACAGCGAAACGTTCAAGAGCTTTGCGTTCAAGACACACCCGCTCGCCTATCTTGATGGCGGACTGGCCAGTTTGCAGCTTCCGGACATGATGAAAATCATGGGCGGCCCCGCGCTGGAAGAATGGGGCGACTGGCGAACCTACGAGCAGGTGGTTGCAGGCGACGCATGGAACATAGCGAAAGCCGATATCGATGACGCGGTGAGCAAAGTGCTCGGGCGGCTAATGGATGCGAAGTGACATGCGGATGCCCACGCGCAGGACACTCATTTTCGGCGGCCTCCTCCTGGTCGCCATCACAATTTACGGATATCACAGCATGAAGGCCCCCGCCTGGCAGACCATTTCAACGACGTTCATGAAGAATGACAGACCGTATGGGGGCGGAAATAGCCATTTTAGTGGCAAGGACGTCATATCACTAAAGGTCGCTAGCCCCGAACTACGATATCGCGTTGTAGATTTGGACAAAGGATACAACGCGGCGCAAGCCGTTCCCGAAGAGTCATGGATGGACAATTCCAACGAACGGCTCAATCGCTCAACAGTTAGCTTTCTACGCGGAACGATTGACGGAGGCTTGACAAGCTTCTTCCATCAGCCGGGACAGGACGCGGCCTGGTGGTATTCGAAGGACTGGACCACGCAGTATGTCAGCACGGACTGGATGGACTACAAGATTCCTGAGCCAAAGAATGGCTTGACACCGCATATCACGAAGCTCTGGCGCTCGCGCGATGGCGGCAAGAACTGGACGCAACTCGACTGGCCGGAAAACCGGAATATCGGCCAGCTACTTTTCCTTGATCCTGACCGGGGATACGCGGTTGGCTGGGGACCGCACGTCTGGCGCACAGCGGATGGCGGCCGCACGTGGAAAGAGATCACGGTTCCGCTCCACGCAACTGAGGACGACGAACCGCGAAAGACCTTCGACGGCGTAGACCTTGGTCCGGACGGCACGCTGCGTGTGGCCTACTACGTGCCGGAAGAAATGGCGGACATGCAACCTGAAAGCATCGTGGAGCGGCTGAAATGGGATAGCGACGCGTTCGAGCCTGACGTGAAGCTTCCTGATCAGGTAGTCGTTTCGCTCCAGTCCGAGCAGGTACCGCCCGATTACGCCTATGCGGTTTATGCGCTATCCCGGCTCGGCCCGCCGCGCAACTGGAAGGACTTGAGTGACAACGGGCGCCGGACCGGTGCGCTATCGACATGGGAAAACCGTGGCAATCAGACGGTCAAGCAACCCCATACCTTCGATGCACGTCTGATGCTGGACGGACTCAGCGTGGGCAAGCGTGGCGTACTACTCGTGTATGCAACGGATGCCTCCGGGGAAGGTGCGCCACGCGACATGACGTTTGCCAGCAAGGACTATGGCAAATCCTGGACCGAGACCGATGACGGTATCACGCAAGGTGTTTATTTCGACCCCGCCACCAATACACAGTACGGCCTGTACGGCTATACGCTGAAAAAGCGAACCTGGTAAACGTTCGTGTATAACGTCGGCGTTCGTCTATCCTGCCCCGTCTTTCAGGCCGACGTTTGCCTTTACGGCGGTGGCAAGGAAAGGCAAACGCAACCAAAAAAAACACCCAACCCAAGGCGCCGCAGGCACCCCAACCTCACCCATTCAACCTAAACCTCCCCACCATCCCCTTCAAAGCCTTAGCCTGATCATCCAGAGCCCGAGCAGCAGCAGTAGCCTGCTCAACCAGAGCGGCATTCTGCTGGGTCCCGGCATCCATCTGCGTAACCGCGAGATTAATCTCCTCGATACCAGAACTCTGCTCGGCAGAAGCAGCCGAGATCTCCCCCATGATATCGGTCACCCGCTTGACCGCCTTCACCACCTCATCCATCGTATTCCCAGCATCCTGCGCGAGCGCCGACCCATTCCCCACCCGCTCCACCGACGTGCTGATCAACCCCTTGATCTCTTTGGCCGCGCCAGCACTGCGCTGCGCCAGATTCCGCACCTCAGCCGCCACCACCGAAAATCCGCGCCCCTCTTCCCCCGCGCGCGCGGCCTCGACAGCCGCGTTCAAAGCGAGAATGTTCGTCTGGAATGCGATGCCCTCAATCACCCCAATGATGTCGCCAATGCTCTTCGCGCTGTCGTTGATCTCGATCATCGTCGACACCACGCGGCTCACTACCTCGCCGCCCTTCTCCGCAATCTCCGAAGCATTATTCGCCAGCGTGCTCGCCTGCCTGGCGTTGTCGGCGTTCTGCCGTACCGTCGAGGTCAACTGCTCCATGCTGCTCGCCGTGCGCTCCAGCGCCATCGCCTGCTGCTCGGTGCGCTGCGACAGGTCCAGATTACCCATCGAAATCTCGCCCGATGCCGTCGCAATCGCGTCAGCACTCGCCGCGATATCCGACACCGTCGTCGAGAGCCCGCTCTGCATGTCATGCAGCGCCGATAGCATGCTCGAATGATCGTTGCGTGCCAGCGCAATCTGGTTCGACAGATCCCCCGCCGCAATCCGGCTCGCAATCTCCTTCGCGTACACCGGCTCGCCACCCAGTTGACGCGCCAGCCGTCGCACCACCCATTCGCTGATCACAAACGCCAGCACGATCAGGCCGATTGTCATCGCCGCCATCGTCACGTACGACGAGTGGTAGATGAACGCCGAGGCGTCGATGGTCGCCTTCGCGGCCACGCCGCGCTGCTCGACCAGCGCGTCCACCATCTTCTCGAGCTTTTCGGTCTCCACCAGCAAGGACACATCCTGCATGCCCACCTGCCAGTTCATCTGCGACAGATCGAGCGGCTGTGCCTTCACCAGCTTCACGAAATCGCGCAGGTGGCCGCTCCACGTCCCGACCGCCGCGGCGAATTTCTTCTGCTGCGACACCTGATCCGCATCGGCGGGATCGACATACTGCTGCAGCGTGTTGATCTGCGTCGACAGGCCGGCGAGACCCTTGTCGATGTCCGAGCCGAGTTCATCGCGCTCCTTGGCCGTCGTCGCGGTCAGCAGCATCTTCTGCGCACGGCTCGCGCGCAGCACATAACCTCGCGCTTCTTCGGCCGCCCGGCTCGCTACGTGACCCTGGTCGTAGATCGATTGCGCCGATCCGTTGAGCCGGCTGATCTGCGCCAGCGAAAACACCCCGATCACCAGCGTACCGATCAGCACCGCGGCGAAAGCCAGTCGGAGCGTCGCCTTCACGGACAAACCCTTGAGCCGCCCAACCGGCGCGCGCGAACCGGACGGACCGCCCGCCGGTTCGTCACTCGCTACGAAACCGACACCCGGCTGGCTGCCCAGCGAAACTGCTTTCATATTTGGTCCTCACGTATGACCAGCCGGAAAGGTCGGTTCCGGCATTCCTTGTTATCTCTTCGGGTCTACGGCACCAGCGGCAGCAATCTTTAGAGCCGCCGTCGTGCAGTGTTCCGCCCCCAATGCGCGTCCACTATGTGAACAGCGCGCCAGCGACGGCTTTATACACAGCCAAAATTCCCCCTGACAAAACGCACCGAGACATGGCAAATGGTCGGTCCTTGTGACCGACGCGCGGCAGATCGCCCCACCGTGGTGCCAGCATTACGCCGTTTGATGTCTGATTCGCGACAAAACTTGTCCGAACATTTCATGCAAGCCACATTACACTTCATGAAACGTCAGATAGTTCCCCGTAGTGTGACGATATGGCGCAGACGGTATCGTCACCCAGCGGATCCGGCCCGCTCACTTTCTCCCCTCTCTCACGCGCATGGAAACGAGCCTCGATAAAAACGCCCTCGCCGGCGGTTCAAGCATCCCCACCGCTGCCCCTCTGGCCGTCAAGGCCCAACGCACCGTGTACTCGGTGCTCGGCGCAATCAGCTTCTCGCATTTGATCAACGACATGATCCAGTCGCTGATCCTCGCGATCTATCCGATGCTGAAGGACAACTTTTCGCTGTCGTTTGGGCAGATCGGCCTGATCACGCTGACCTACCAGATCACGGCGTCGCTGCTGCAGCCGCTGATCGGCATCTACACCGACAAACATCCGAAGCCGTATTCCCTGCCTGTCGGCATGGGCTTTACGCTGGCCGGCCTGCTGCTGATGTCGGTCGCGCCGAATTTCGGCATTCTGCTGGTGGCCGCGGCACTCGTCGGCTGCGGTTCGTCGGTGTTCCATCCGGAGTCGTCGCGAGTCGCGCGGATGGCCTCGGGCGGCCAGCACGGTCTTGCGCAGTCGCTGTTCCAGGTGGGCGGCAACGCCGGCTCGTCGCTCGGCCCGCTGCTCGCCGCGCTGATCATCATTCCGCACGGCCAGCGCAGCATTGCATGGGTCTCGGTGGCGGCACTGGTCGCGATCGTCGTGCTTACGCAGATCGGCCGCTGGTACAAGCGTCATCCGGCCACCAAAAAGGCCAAGGGCGCGCAGGCCGGCCATGCGACGCTGTCGCGCAACAAGGTGCTGTTCGCCATGAGCGTGCTGATGCTGCTGGTGTTCTCGAAGTACTTCTATCTCGCCAGCATCAATAGCTACTTCACGTTTTATCTGATCGACAAGTTCCATCTGCCGGTCCAGGCCGCGCAGATCCACCTGTTTGTGTTCCTCGCGGCGGTCGCGGCGGGCACGATCATCGGCGGTCCGGTGGGCGACCGGATTGGCCGCAAGTATGTGATCTGGGTGTCGATCCTCGGCGTCGCGCCGTTCACGCTGCTGATGCCGTATGCCAACCTGTTCTGGACCGGCGTCCTCACGGTCGTGATCGGCGTGGTGCTGGCGTCGGCGTTCTCGGCGATCCTCGTCTACGCGCAGGAACTGATTCCAGGCAAGGTCGGGATGGTCGCGGGGCTGTTCTTCGGCTTTGCGTTCGGCATGGGCGGGATCGGCGCGGCAGTGCTCGGCCAACTGGCCGACGCGACCAGCATCGCTTATGTGTACAAGGTCTGCTCGTTCCTGCCGCTGATCGGCGTGCTGACGGTGTTCCTGCCCGATGTCGAGGGAAAACGCGCGAAGGCGTGAGTTTCGTGTGACGTGGGGATGGACGGAGAAAGGCGCTGCGGCGCCTTTTTTCGTTTTGCGGGCCGAGCCGGCTAAAACACCATTGCGATCGAGGCATCGGGTTTGCTAACACCGTGCCTATGGTGAACCCGCGTTGTCCGCGCCTGCACGCCTGCTCTATGCTGTGCGGACACGCACCGTCACGCTCGCTCACAACATATCGCAGGAAGGATCGCCGCCGATGACCCGTTACCGCGAGTTCCACCGCCGTTCCATCGAAGCCCCTGAAGACTTCTGGCGCGATGAAGCGCGGCGCATCCATTGGGAGACGCCGTTCGAGATGGTGCTCGACCGCTCGAATCCGCCGTTTGCGCGCTGGTTCGTCGGCGGCCGGACCAACCTGTGCCATAACGCGGTGGACCGGCATCTCGCCGAACGCGCCCAGCAGAATGCGCTCGTCTATGTCTCGACGGAAACCGGCATCGAGCGGCGCTACACGTACGCGGAGCTATACGCCGAAATCAACCGCATGGCCGCGGTGATGCGCTCGCTCGGCGTCAAGCGTGGCGATCGCGTGCTGATCTATCTGCCGATGATCCCCGAAGCGGTGTTCGCGATGCTCGCCTGCGCCCGGCTCGGCGCGATTCACTCTGTCGTGTTTGGCGGTTTTGCGGCGCCGAGTCTCGCAGCGCGCATCGACGATGCAACCCCGGCGCTGATCGTGACCGCCGACGCCGGCGCGCGCGGCGGCAAGGTGATCGACTACACGCCGCTCGTCGACGAAGCGCTCGCCCGCGCGCAGCACAAGCCGCCGCATGTGCTGCGGATCGACCGGCAGCTTGCACCGGAGCGTCTGAACGCCAGCTACCTCGTCGACTACGAGCCACTGCGCGAGCAGTTTTTCGACGCGCATGTGCCATGCGAATGGCTGGAGTCGAACGAGCCCTCGTACGTGCTGTACACGTCGGGCACCACCGGCCGTCCGAAAGGCGTCGTGCGCGACGTGGGCGGGTATGCGGTGGCGCTGGCGGCATCCATGGAATACATCTACGAGGGGCGCGCGGGCGACACGATGTTCACCGCTTCGGACATTGGCTGGGTGGTCGGCCACAGCTACATCATTTATGCACCGTTGATCGCGGGCCTGACTACGGTCATGTACGAAGGCACGCCGATCCGCCCGGACGGTGGCATCTGGTGGCGGCTTGTCGAACAGCATCGGATCAACCTGATGTTCACCGCGCCGACCGGCTTGCGCGTGCTCAAGAAGCAGGACCCGGCACTGCTGAAGAAGTACGACCTGTCGAGCCTGCGCACGCTGTTTCTGGCCGGCGAGCCGCTCGACGAACCCACGGCCTCGTGGATCTCCGACGCGCTCGGCAAACCAGTGGTCGACAACTATTGGCAAACCGAGACCGGCTGGCCGATGCTCGCCATCCAGCGCGGCGTCGAGGCGTTACCGCCGAAGCTCGGCTCGCCGGGCGTGCCGGTGTACGGCTACAACCTGACGCTGCGCAACGAGCAGACCGGCGACGTCTGCGCAACAGGCGAGAAAGGCGTCATCACGCTCGGCTATCCGCTGCCGCCGGGTTGCATGTCGACGGTGTGGGGAGACGACCGGCGTTTCGTCAGTACGTACTGGTCGAGCGTGCCGGACCAGCAGCTCTATTCGACCTTCGACTGGGGCATTCAGGATGACGACGGCTACGTGACGATCCTCGGGCGCACCGACGACGTGATCAACGTCGCGGGTCACCGGCTCGGCACGCGGGAGATCGAGGAAGCGATCTCGAGCCATAAGGCCGTGGCTGAGGTTGCGGTGGTGGGTGTCGCGGATCCGCTGAAGGGCCAGGTGGCGCTGGCGTTCGTCGTGTTGCGCGATGCGGACCGTTATGCGGCGGACAAGGCGCGCCTGAAACTCGAGGCCGAGCTGGTTTCGACGGTCGACCGTCAACTCGGCGCTATTGCGCGGCCGGCGCGGGTGCATTTCGTGGCGATGCTGCCGAAGACGCGTTCAGGCAAGCTGCTGCGCCGCGCGATTTCGGCGCTGGCGGAAGGCCGCGATCCGGGCGACCTGCCGACTATCGAGGATGCGAGCGCATTGCAGCAGGTGCGCGACGCGCTGGCGGCGGGCGCGGGTGGGAAGGCCTAAACGCGCGCCTGCAAGAACCGCTTGAGAATACCGTTCGAGTAGGTCCCGGCGATCTCGGTCAAAAACGAAGCAAACGACGCGGGTGCATGGGCGTCCGCCGTATCGGACACCGTGCGCACGATCGCACACGGCACGCCGTACTCGTGACAGACCTGCGCGATCGCTGCGCCTTCCATCTCGACCGCGAGCGCATCCGGCAATGTCTCGCGCAGCGCCTCGACGGCCGCCGCACTGGCGACAAACTGATCGCCGCTGATGATGAGGCCCCGGTGCACCTGAGGCAGTTGCGTGCCGAAGCGTGTCGCTACCGCCTCGCCCTCTTCCGCGACAAAACGTCCAGTCGCCGCCGCGAGTTGATCCGCCAGCACCTGATCCGCAGCGAACCGCGCGATGCCGAGCAACGGCACCTCGAAACGAGGAAACAACGGTGACGCATCCAGATCGTGTTGCACCAGAGTATCGGCGACAACCACATCGCCAATCCGCACTTCACGCCCCACGCCGCCAGCGACACCGGTAAACACCACCGCTTCGACATCGAACGCATGAATCAGCGCGCTGACCGTTGCTGCGGCGGCCACCTTGCCGATCCGCGCCAGCGTCACGACACAGGGCGCGCCATGCACGGTGCCGAGGTGATAGTCACGGCGCCCATGTGTGACCGTACGGACACCAGACTCCGCCCGCATCGCCTCGACCAGATCACCGAGTTCCTGCGGCAACGCTGCCATCACCCCGAGCGGACGACGACCGCCCGCCGCTCCGGTTTGCGCCGTGCTCATTCGACCGCCTGCAGTTTGGCGACGGCGAGCGCCAGCCACTTTTCGCCGTGCCGCTTGAACTTGACCTGGGCTTTCGCATCGGCGCCACCGCCTTCGAGCGCGATGATCGTGCCTTCGCCAAACTTGGTGTGAAACACCTGCTGGCCGACCCGGAAACCGCTTTCGGCCGCGCGCGTTTCATTGGCGAAAGCCGGCAGCGGCGCCGAGGTCGAAGACGACGGGCCCGTGTAACCCGGCCGCGCAAACCAGTCGCGGCCATAGCCAGCGTTATCGGAGCGGCCACCCCAGCGCGAACCCGCCTCGACCTTGGGCGTGAGCCACTTGAGCGTTTCCTGCGGCAACTCATCGAAGAAACGCGAGCGGATGTTGTAGCGCGTCTGGCCATGCAGCATCCGGCTCTGCGCGAACGACAGGTACAACCGCTCCTTCGCACGCGTAATCGCAACGTACATCAGACGGCGCTCTTCTTCGAGGCCGTCGGTTTCCATCGCGCTGTTCTCGTGCGGGAACAGGCCTTCTTCGAGGCCCGTGATGAACACCGCGGTGAACTCGAGGCCCTTGGCCGCGTGGACCGTCATCAACTGCACGGCTTCCTGGCCCGCCTGCGCCTGGTTGTCGCCCGCCTCCAACGACGCGTGCGACAGGAAGCCGGCGAGCGGCGTCATCGTGTCGGGGTTTTGCGCGGGGTCGGTGACGTCCGGCGCATCGAGGACGACGATGTTGGGGTCATCCGTCTCCGCCACGAGCTCCGGCGCGGACGTCGCACCCGGACGCAGCGGAATGGAGCGCGCCGGCGTATCGAGGCCGTAGCCTTCTTCACTGACGAACGCTGCGGCCGCGTTGACCAGTTCCTGCAAGTTTTCGAGGCGGTCCTGACCTTCGCGCTCGGTCTGATAGAACTCCGACAGACCGCTCGCGCGCACGACATATTCGACCGTTTCCGGCAAGCTCATCTGCTGCGTTTCCGCGCGCATCTTGCCGACCAGATTGGCGAAGCTGGCGAGACTCGACCCCGCCTTGCCGGCGACGTACGGAACCGCCGCGGCCATCGAGCAGTTGTAGAGACGCGCGGCGTCCGCGAGCTGCTCGATCGAGCGCGCCCCGATGCCACGAGTCGGAAAGTTGACGACGCGGGAGAACGCGGTGTCGTCGTTGGGATTGTCGATCAGACGCAGATAGGCGAGCGCGTGCTTGATTTCCTGACGTTCGAAAAAGCGCAGGCCGCCATACACGCGGTAAGCGATACCCGCGTTCACCAATGTATGTTCAATGGTGCGCGACTGCGCATTGCTCCGATACAGCACGGCGACTTCGCTGCGCGAGGTGCCGGTGTTGATGAGCGCCTTGATTTCCTCGACGATCCAGCCGGCTTCCTGGGTATCGGTGGCGGCCTCATAGACGCGCACCGGCTCGCCGTGGCCCGCATCGGTACGCAGATTCTTGCCCAGACGCCGCGAGTTATTGGCGATCAACTGATTGGCCGCATCGAGGATGTGGCCGTGCGAGCGATAGTTCTGCTCGAGCTTGATCAGATGACGGACATTGAACTCCTGTTCGAAGTCGCGCATGTTGCCGACATTTGCACCGCGAAACGCGTAGATAGACTGATCGTCGTCACCGACGGCGAAGATCGAATTGGTCTGCCCGGCGAGCAGCTTGAGCCACGCATACTGGAGCTTGTTGGTGTCCTGAAACTCGTCGACGAGGACGTGCCGGAAGCGCGCCTGGTAGTGAGCGCGCAGCGGCGGATTGTGCGCTAGCAGTTCGAAGCAGCGCAGCAGCAGTTCGGGGAAATCGACGACGCCTTCGCGCTGGCACTGCTGGTCGTAGGCCTCGTAGAGCTCGACGAATTTGCGGTTGAAGTTATCGGTAGCGTCGACGTCTTTGGGGCGCAGGCCCTGCTCTTTGGCGTTGTTGATGAAGTACTGGAGATTCTTCGCCGGGTACTTTTCATCGTCGATGTTCAGGCCCTTCATCAGACGCTTGATCGCGGAGAGCTGGTCGGCGGTATCGAGAATCTGGAAGGTAGCGGGCAACGCGGCATCGCGATGGTGAGCGCGCAGCATGCGGTTGCAGAGGCCGTGGAAGGTACCGATCCACATGCCTCTGGTGTCGATGGGCAGGAGCGCTTGCAGGCGCGCCATCATTTCGCGGGCGGCCTTGTTGGTGAACGTCACCGCGAGGATGGTTGCGGGCGACGCCAGGCCTTGCTGGATGAGCCACGCGATTCGCGTGATGAGGACGCGGGTTTTGCCGCTGCCCGCGCCGGCCAGAATCAGTGCCGGTTCGTTTGGCAGCGTTACCGCTGCGTGTTGTTCGGGGTTCAGGTTACTGAGGAGTTCGGGCATTTTCCAGGGGTCGGCGGCGGTTTGACCGTCATTATAAGGTTCGGGGGTAGGTTTGGTTTTTGCCTTCGGCTGGTTGTTGTGCCTGCGGCGCCCCGGTTTGGGTTAACCGCCAAACCGGGGCGCCGCAGGCAACCCTCCCCGGCACCCTCACCCCTTATAATCAAAGATTCCACAGCATCCCAGCAGACCACGAACAATGAGCGACAACACGCTTGCCAAGAGTTTCGAACCCCACAACATCGAAGCCCAATGGGGCCCGGAGTGGGAAAAACGCGCCTACGCCGCGCCAGCGTTCGCGGAAAACACGAAAAACTTCTCGATCCAGCTGCCGCCGCCTAACGTCACAGGCACCCTCCACATGGGCCACGCCTTCAACCAGACGATCATGGACGGCCTCACCCGCTACCATCGCATGCTCGGCGAAAACACCCTCTGGGTCCCCGGCACCGATCACGCCGGTATCGCCACCCAGATCGTCGTCGAACGCCAACTCGACGCCCAGAAGGTCTCGCGCCATGACCTAGGCCGCGAAAAGTTCGTCGAACGTGTCTGGGAATGGAAGCAGCAATCCGGTTCGACCATCACCAGCCAGGTCCGGCGCCTCGGCGCCTCCATCGACTGGTCGCGCGAATACTTCACCATGGACGACAAGATGTCCGCCGCCGTGCGCGACGTGTTTGTCCGGCTATATGAACAGGGCCTGATCTATCGCGGCAAGCGCCTCGTCAACTGGGATCCGGTCCTCATGACCGCCGTCTCCGACCTCGAAGTCGCCAGCGAAGAAGAAAATGGCCACCTCTGGCACATCCAGTATCCGCTGACCGATGGCTCCGGTCATCTGACGGTTGCCACCACCCGCCCGGAAACCATGCTCGGCGACGTCGCCGTCATGGTCCATCCGGAAGACGAACGCTACGCCAGCCTGATCGGCAAGACCGTCATGCTGCCGCTCGCCGACCGCGAAATCCCCATCATCGCCGACGATTACGTCGACCGCGAATTCGGCACCGGTGTCGTCAAGGTCACCCCCGCGCACGATTTCAACGACTATCAGGTCGGCCAGCGCCACAAGCTGCCGCAGATCGAAATCCTCACGCTCGAAGCAAAGATCAACGACAACGCGCCCGAGAAGTACCGCGGTCTCGATCGTTTCGAGGCGCGCAAGCAGGTGGTCGCGGATCTGGAAGCCATCGGTCTGCTCGAGTCCGTCAAGCCGCACAAGCTGATGGTGCCGCGTGGCGACCGTACCGGCGTCGTGCTCGAACCGATGCTTACGGACCAATGGTTCGTCGCCATGAGCAAACCGGCGCCGGAAGGGACCTACAATCCCGGCAAGTCGATCGCCGAAACTGCGCTCGACGTGGTCCGCAACGGCCAGATCAGGTTCGTGCCGGAAAACTGGACCACCACCTACTATCAATGGCTCGAAAACATCCAGGACTGGTGTATCTCGCGCCAACTCTGGTGGGGCCATCAGATTCCGGCCTGGTATGGCGAAAACGGCCAAATCTTCGTCGCCAAGACTGAAGAAGACGCCCGCGCGCAAGCGGTTGCCAAGGGCTATACCGGCGCCCTGAAACGCGACGAAGACGTGCTCGACACGTGGTTTTCGTCGGCACTGGTGCCGTTCTCGTCGCTCGGCTGGCCGAACGAGACGAAGGAACTGGCAGCGTTCCTGCCGTCGTCCGTCCTCGTCACCGGCTTCGACATCATCTTCTTCTGGGTCGCGCGGATGGTCATGATGACCACCCATTTCACCGGCAAGGTGCCCTTCGACACCGTTTATGTGCACGGCCTCGTGCGCGATGCCGAAGGCCAGAAGATGTCGAAGAGCAAAGGCAACACGCTCGATCCGATCGATATCGTCGACGGCATCGATCTCGATTCGCTGGTCGCCAAACGCACCACCGGCCTGATGAATCCGAAGCAGGCAGCGTCGATCGAGAAAAAGACCCGCAAGGAATTCCCCGAAGGCATCCCCGCGTTCGGCACCGACGCGCTGCGCTTTACGATGGCGTCGATGGCCACGCTCGGCCGCAACGTCAACTTCGACCTCGCGCGCTGCGAGGGCTATCGCAACTTCTGCAACAAGCTGTGGAATGCCACCCGCTTCGTGCTGATGAACTGCGAAGGCCACGACTGCGGCTTCGGCAAACCCGCCGATGCGTGCGGCCCGAATGGCGAGGGCAATTGCGGCCCGGGCGCCTACCTCGACTTCTCGCAGGCAGACCGCTGGATCGTCTCGCACCTGCAGCGCGTCGAGGCTGAAGTCGCCAAGGGCTTTGCCGACTACCGCTTCGACAATGTGGCAAACGCCCTATACAAGTTTGTCTGGGACGAATACTGTGACTGGTATCTCGAGCTGGCCAAGGTGCAGATCCAGAACGGCGCGCCGGAACAGCAGCGCGCCACTCGCCGCACCTTGTTGCGTGTGCTCGAGACGGTCCTGCGCCTCGCGCATCCGGTGATTCCGTTCATCACCGAGGCGCTGTGGCAGAAGGTGGCGCCCCTTGCCGACCGTTACCCGCAGGGTATGGCCGAGGGCGAAGCCTCTATCATGGTGCAGCGTTATCCGGTGGCCGAGCCCAGCAAGCTGGACGAAGCGGCCGAACAGTGGGTGGCTGATCTGAAGGCTGTAATCGACGCCTGCCGCAACCTGCGTGGCGAGATGAACCTGTCGCCGGCCGTCAAGGTGCCGCTGCTCGCAACCGGTAACGCGGAACGCCTGCGCACGTTTGCACCGTACGCCCAGGCGCTGGCCCGATTGTCGGATGTGCAGATCATCGCCGACGAGGCTACGCTCGACGCTCAGACACATGGCGCGCCAATTGCTATCGTAGGGAATGACAAGCTGGTGCTGAAGGTGGAAATTGATGTCGCAGCCGAACGCGAACGCTTGTCAAAAGAGATTGCGAGATTGGGCGCCGAAGTGTCGAAATGCAATGCAAAGCTGCAAAATGAAAGCTTTGTTGCGAAAGCCCCGCCCGCAGTCGTTGAGCAGGAGCAGAAAAGGCTGGCAGAATACGAAACGACCATCGGCAAGCTGAACGCGCAACTTGCGCGCCTGCCAGCCTGATTGACGCTCCACGTCTGCGCCTGCGCACAGACGTAGCCACCACAGGATTCAGGGGTAATTACATGCTAAAAGTTACAAAAGCGGTATTTCCGGTAGCAGGTCTTGGCACCCGGTTCCTCCCCGCCACCAAGGCGAGCCCGAAGGAAATGCTGCCCATCGTCGACAAGCCACTGATCCAGTACGCAGTCGAAGAAGCGATGGCCGCCGGTATCACCGAAATGATCTTCGTCACGGGCCGCAGCAAGCGCGCGATCGAGGATCACTTCGACAAGTCGTACGAAATCGAAGCGGAGCTCGAAGCACGCGGCAAGGACAAGCTGCTGGAACTCGTGCGCAGCATCAAGCCGAGCCACGTCGACTGCTTCTACGTACGCCAGCCCGAGGCGCTCGGCCTCGGCCACGCGGTGATGTGCGCGGAAAAGCTGGTGGGCGACAACCCATTCGCCGTGATCCTCGCGGACGACTTGCTGTACGGCAAGCCGCCCGTGATGGCGCAGATGATCGAGGTGTTCGACCACTATCACAGCTCGGTGATCGGCGTCGAAGAAATCCCGCACTCGGAGACGAAGTCCTACGGGATCGTCGACGGCAAGGAGTGGGAAGATTCGATCATCAAGATGTCGGGCATCGTCGAAAAGCCGGCGCCGGAAGTGGCGCCGTCGAACCTCGGCGTGGTTGGCCGGTACGTGCTGAAGCCACGAATTTTCGAGCATCTGCGTGCCCTGAAGCCGGGCGCGGGCGGCGAGTTGCAACTGACGGATGCGATCCAGTCGCTGCTCGCCGATGAGCAGGTGCTGGCGTACAAGTATCACGGCACGCGCTTCGATTGCGGCAGCAAGCTGGGTTATCTGAAGGCGACGGTGGAATTCGCGCTGCGTCACCCGGAAGTGGCTGCGGATTTTGAAGAGTATTTGCGGACTCGCTCGCCGGTGCTGGAAGGGTAAGCTGGCGGACGGATAGAAGCGCGGAAAACCGCGCGGCAGATGTAAAAAGGCGCTGTTGCTCCGCGGATCGCGGGCACGGCGCCTTTTATTTTGAGTGCTGCGGTTCTGACGTAGGTCGATCCTCGCGTGTCTGCTCCGATCCGCTGCGCCTTACCGCCGCCGCATCAAAAACACAAACACCTTGTCCTGCGTCGACACCTCGACGATTTCATTACCCGTCTGCTTGGCGAACGCGGCGAAATCGCGTTGCGAGCCGGGATCGGTGGCGAGCACCTTGAGGATCTGGCCGCTTTCCATATCGGCAAGCGCCTTTTTGGCGCGCAAAATGGGGAGCGGACAGTTGAGCCCGCGCGCATCGACTTCCTTGTGAACCTGAATTTGCATCGACGATGACCTTCGGGATAAGGCGCCGCGAACGACGCCGGACAGAGGGTCAAATTCTACAGCAGCCGTCATATCCACGCCGGAAGCGCCGATATGACGACCATCACAGGAACACGCTGGGGCGCCTTTTGGGGCACCGCGTCGTCAAAGCCAAACCCAGGCCTTATTGGCCTTACAACGTCACCGCCTGCCCCGTCTGCAAAGACTGCCGCAGCGCGCTGCCAATCCGCGTCGCCTCCAACGCGTCAGCCAACGTCGCACCTGCCGACGCCCCACCCTGCAACGCCGCCACAAACGCCCGCGCTTCGTAGAGGAACGCGTCTTCGAAACGGTCGAAGAAGGTCGGCGTGCATTCGTTGCGAATCCCGCTCGCGTCCGAAATCTCGACGCGATTCAAACGCGGATTGTGGCCAATCGTCATCGCGCCTGCCGTGCCGATCACTTCGCTGCTGGTATCGTTGCCGTGCGCCATCGTGCGCGACGCGTAGAACATAGCGAGGCTCCCGCCGTCGAACTCGCAGATCGCCACCCCGTTGTCGACATCGCCGAATTCGCGCAGCCCTTCGTGCAACGCGATCGTCCCGCTCGCAAACACGCGTTTGGCGCGCGGTTTGCCGAGCAGCCAACGAGCCACGTCGATATCGTGCACCGTGCAATCGAGAAAAATCCCGCCCGAGGTCGGCGCGAAGCGCACAAAGAAGCCGTCGGGGTCGTTCTTGTCGGTGTTCTGCGAGCGCACCATGAACGGCCGGCCAATCACGCCTGCTTCGATCTTCTCGAACGCGTCGCGATAGCTCGGATCGAAGCGGCGCATGAAACCGATGGTCGCCTGCAAATGCGGATGCTGTTCCGCTTCCGCCAGCACACGCTCGCACTCCGCCAGATCCAGCGACAGCGGCTTCTCGCAGAACACATGTTTGCCGGCCCGCAGCGCGTCGATAATCTGTTGCGCGTGCAACGACGACGGCGTGACGAGCCAAACGGCATCGACCTCAGGATCCTCGAGCAACGCGGCATAGTCTTTGTACAAACGCGGCGACGACAAAGCCTCAGCGGCCCACGCCAACTCTTCTTCTACTGGACTGCAAGCCGCGACGAGAACGGCACCCGGCACGCGATAAGCGAGATTCTCCGCGTGACGCTTGCCGAGCCGTCCAAGCCCGACTACGCCGACTCGAACGGGTTTGCGATTAGCAGTGGTCGCCATCATGCACCCTCCCCGAGACGCACCGGCCGGCCTTCGCGCCATGAGCGCGTCGCTGCATCCGCGAGTTCAAGCGCCTTCAGGCCATCTGCGACAGTCGTGCGAACCGGTTTGCCCTGCGTGACCGCCTCGAAGAAGTGTGCAATTTCCGCCGCGTACGCCGCGCGGTAACGCTCAAGGAAAAACGCTTCGGGCACGTCACTCGAGACTTCCGTCTTCGAATAGGCAACCACCTCGGTAGGACGCACGTTGCCGGCCTGCAGCATGCCCTCGCTGCCAAGCACTTCGAAGCGTTGATCGTAGCCATACGCTGCACGCCGCGCCGTGTTGATCTGGCAGAGCCGCCCGCTCTTCGTGCGAATCGTCACGGCGGTCGAATCGATATCGCCCGCGTCGGCAATCGCCGGGTCGCTCAGGCAACTGCCCGTGGCGTGCAGCGTCTCAGCTTCATCGTCGAGAATCCAGCGGAAAATGTCGAAGTCGTGGATCAGCATGTCCTTGAAGATCCCACCCGAATGCTTGATGTAGTCAACCGGCGGTGCGCCCGGATCGCGGCTCGTGACAATCAGCATTTCCGGCGTGCCGATTTCACCGGCGTCGATGCGCGCCTTCAACGCGGCAAAGGTCGGATCGAAACGGCGCTGAAAGCCGATCATGCACACCACGCCCGCGCGTTCCACTGCCTGCGCACAGGCACGCGCGCGTTCGAGCGTCAGATCCACGGGCTTTTCGCAGAAGATGTGCTTCTTCTGCGCGGCCGATTGCTGGATCAGGTCTGCATGCGTATCCGTGCTCGAACAGATCACCGTCGCACCGACCGACGCGTCGCCCATCGCGCCGTCTATGTCCGCGACCTGCGCGCCGTGCAATGCGGCCAGCGCTGCCGCCGCATCCTTGTTCACGTCCACCACGTACTTGAGCCGCACGCCCGGTTGCCGCGCGAGATTGGCCGCATGAATCCGGCCAATGCGCCCTGCGCCGAACACTGCTACGTCGATTGTCTTGCCGCCTGCTAGGTCAGTCATCGTATCCTCCAGTGTCTTTCGATTCTTCTACGTTCAATTCGAGCTTGTACGCGAGCGCGATGAACAGCGCCTGGCACAGGCAGATCGTGCTGGTGAGCGAGCGGAACGCGAACGCGCTCCCCTCCTTCACATAAAGTTGCGTGGTGGCGTAGCGCGCGAGCGGCGACAACTGGCTGTCGCTGATCACCAGCGTTTTTGCCTGGTGATGATGCGCCACCCTTAAGCAGTACTGTGTTTCCTTGCCGTACGGTGCGAAGCTGATCGCGATCACTACGTCGCCCTTCCTGACGCTGCGGATCTGCTCGCGATACATGCCGCCGAAACCGGACACCAGGTGCACGCGCTTCGGCGTGTGCTGCAGCGCGTAGACGATATAGCTCGCCACCGGAAACGAACGCCGCACACCCACCACGTAGATGTTGTCGGCCTGTTGCAGCATCTTCACTGCGGCGTCGAACTGCGCGTCGTCGAGACCCGCTTCGAGCTCATCGAGACCGCCGCGGCACGCCGCAACGAATTCGCGCGCCACGGAACCGCCGGACAACGCACCCGGCTTCTCGTCGATCAGCTTGCGAATGCGCTGCTGATAACTCGGCGACGATGTGCCCTGCCCCGTATAAGCCTGGCGAAACACCGCCTGCAGATCGGAAAAGCCGGAGAAGCCGAAGCGCTGCGCAAACCGCACGACCGCCGACGGATGCACGCCGCAGCTCGCCGCGATGTCGCTGGTGCGATCCACCATCACGCTTGAGCGATGCTGCTCGATATACGTCGCAACGTTCTTCAACTGACGCGGCAACGAGTCGTAGTTTTCCGCGATGCGCTGCATCAAATCTTCGACGCTGGGCAATTCTTCCGTGCTCTCTTCCGCCATGGCTCTTCCTTTGATGCTTTATTGCGCTGCAAAACGGCCCCCATCAAGGCTCTGCGCACCACGCTAACGTTGCCGATTATAGGCAGGCGCATCGTCAAATGGAACATATTTTCCATTTTTCTTTTCCATGAAATTTTCATTGCAAGCGGGCAAAAGATGGCCTAATCTTGGTCCTGAGCGATGGTGTAGCGAGCATGCGTGCTCACGCGAAGAGGGCTCGCAGGTATGAAGAAACACCATACGTTCCCTTCAATAACGAAGACCGAGAAAGGTGGAGACAATGAGACTTTGCAATGGCAAGGCAACGCTGAGGATTCTGGTGGCAGCACTGGCGCTGACGGCGGGATTGGCCGCCACAACCGCGGCCCGCGCGGCCGATGCGCACTTCGTGTTGATCAGCCACGCACCCGATTCCGATTCCTGGTGGAACACCATCAAGAACGCAATCAAACAGGCCGACGAGGATTTCAACGTCGAGACCGACTATCGCAACCCGCCTAATGGCGACATCGCCGACATGGCCCGCCTGATCGAACAGGCTGCAGCACGCAACTACGACGGCGTGATCGTTACCATCGCCGACTACGACGTGCTGAAGGGCTCGATCGGCAAGGTCACCGAAAAGCACATTCCGTTAGTCACGATCAATTCGGGCACCGAGCAGCAGAGCGCCGATCTGGGCGCGATCATGCACATCGGCCAGCCTGAATACGCGGCAGGTAAAGCAGCAGGCGAAAAAGCGAAGGCCGCGGGCGTCAAGTCGTTCCTGTGCGTAAACCACTACGCGACCAACCCGGCGTCGTTCGAACGTTGCCGCGGCTTTGCCGATGCGCTTGGGGTCGACTTCAAGACCTCCACGCTCGATGCAGGCACGGACCCAACCGGCATCCAGTCGAAGGTGAGTGCGTATCTGCGCAATCACCCGGACACCGGCGGCGTGCTCGCACTCGGGCCGCTCTCGGCTGCGCCGACGATCAAGGCACTGCAGCAAATGGGGCTGGCCGGCAAGCTCTGGTTCGCAACGTTCGACTTTGACGACGACATCGCCAAGGCCATCAAGGACGGCACGATCAAGTTCGCCATCGACCAGCAACCGTACCTGCAGGGTTACATCGCCGTCGCCGTGCTGGCCATCGCCAAGCACGACCACACTACCGACCCCGTGAAGATCCGCCAGGCTCTCCAGGCTAACCCGAAGTTCCAGGCTCGTCTGTCGACCTATGGTCTCGCCCCCTCCTACGGTCCGCGCAACATTGGCTCTGGTCCGGGCTTCATTACGAAGGAAAACATCGACAAGGTAATCAAGTACGCAGGTCAGTACCGCTAAGCAAGGTTTGATTGAGTTCGGGCACGGGAAACCGTCCCAGCAGGCATGAAGAAAGCGCGTGCCGCCAGCCGCCACTGGCCCGGCCGCACGCGCTCCCCTTCGCAAGGTTTCACTTGCACTTCACTTGCATTCAGCGCCTTCAGGCGACGCGTCGCCACGACGCGATCCGCTGGCGCATCAAGGAGAGCTTCAATGGGCGTCGCCAACCCCTTCCACGCCAAACATCCCCGTCCCGAGCAGGACGCTGCCGCAGCAGCAGCCGGGACCGCTTCAGCCGATGAACGCGTGCGTCGCGAATCGTGGTTCAAACATCTGTTGAGCCGCCCTGAATTTGCAGCCCTCGCCGGCACCGTCATGGTGTTCCTGGTGTTCGGGCTTGCCGCCGGCAACTCCGGCATGTTCAACCTCGACGGTGTGATGAACTGGTCGCAGGTTGCCGCCTATCTTGGGATCATCGCAGTCGGCGCCTGTCTGCTGATGATTGCCGGCGAGTTCGATCTTTCGATCGGTTCGATGATCGGCTTCTCCGGCATGATGGTCGCGTTGCCTACGATGTATTTTCACTGGCCGATTGCGCTGTCGATCGTGTTCGCGTTCGCCGGTTCGATGCTGCTCGGCGCGCTGAATGGCTACCTCGTGATGCGCACGCGGCTGCCTTCCTTCATCGTGACGCTGGCCTTCCTGTTTATCCTGCGCGGCCTCACGCTCGCCCTCTCGGTGATGTTTGCCGACCGCACCATCATCTCCGGCGTGGGCGACGTCGCCTCGCATGACTGGATCGCGCACACGCTGTTCCAGGGCGTCGCCTTCAAGGGCGTGTTTACCTGGCTCGGACACATGGGTCTCGTGAAGATGCTCGACAACGGCCTGCCGCTCGTCCCTGGAATTCCGAAAGTCATTCTGTGGTGGTTCGCACTTGCCGCCGTTTGCGCGTTCGTCCTCGCCAAGACGCAATTCGGCAACTGGATTTTCGCTGTGGGCGGCGACGCCAATGCGGCCAAGAACGTCGGTGTGCCGGTACGCCGTGTGAAGATCTCGCTGTTCGTCCTGACTGCCTTCTGCTCTTGCCTCTATTCCGTGCTGCAAGTATGCGATATCGGTTCGGCGGCAGCCGACCGCGGCCTGCAGGCGGAATTCGAGGCCATCATTGCCGCGGTGATCGGCGGCAGCCTGCTGACCGGCGGCTACGGTTCGGTGGTGGGCGCATCGTTCGGTGCACTGATCTTCGGCGTCGTGCAGATCGGCATCACCTACACGAACATCGATTCGGACTGGTTCCGCGTGTTCCTCGGCGCAATGCTGCTGTTCGCGGTGCTGTTTAACCACTACGTGCGCAGCCGCGTCGCGGCATCCCGCTAAACGAGGAGTTCACGATGGATACCACCCAGAATACGACAGCAGCTGCCGTGCAGCCGGCGACGGGCGACTACATTCTCTCGCTCGAAAACGTCAGCCGTTATTTCGGCAACGTGATTGCATTGAAGGACATCACGATCCGGCTCAAACGAGGCGAAGTGCATTGCCTGCTCGGCGACAACGGCGCAGGCAAATCCACCCTGATCAAGACGCTGGCTGGCGTGCATCAGCCGAGCGAAGGCACCTACCTTGTCGACGGCAAGCCGGTGCGTTTCACTTCGCCCAAAGACGCGCTCGATCTCGGCATTGCGACCGTCTATCAGGATCTCGCGCTGGTGCCGTTGCTTTCCGTGGCGCGCAACTTCTTCATGGGACGCGAGCCGCAGAAAAAGCTGTTCGGCTTTATCAACGTGATGGATCTCGACCATTGTGCGACAGCCTCGCGTGACAAGCTCGCCGAAATGGGCATCAACGTGCGCGACCCACATCAACCGATCGGCACGATGTCGGGCGGCGAGAAGCAGTGTCTCGCTATCGCACGGGCCATTCACTTCGGCGCGCGGGTGCTGATTCTCGACGAACCGACGGCAGCACTCGGCGTGAAGCAGAGCTTCAATGTGCTGAAGCTGATCCACACCGCGCGAGCCAAAGGCATCTCGGTCATCTTCATCACGCACAACGTACACCACGCCTATCCGATCGGCGATTCGTTCACGCTGCTCAATCGCGGCAAGTCGCTTGGGACCTTCACCAAGGACACCATCAGCAAGGACGAAGTACTCGACATGATGGCCGGCGGCGCCGAAATGCAGAAGATGATCGGTGAACTCGAAGGCGCGACGATCTGATTGCGCCACGCCTTCGACGCAGCGCTCGTTTCGTGCCAGCGTCGTGTGGCCCGCGTCGTCAGTCAAGCACCAGGACATACAGGAAATTCCATGGCTCTTACCAGCACAACCACGCCGTCCGTTGCCAGCACCACCAGCCGCTTTGCGCAGGGCCGCAGCCGCGACATCATCTGCCTCGGCCGCCTCGGGATGGATCTTTACGCACAGCAGGTCGGCGCGCGGCTCGAAGACGTCACGAGCTTCGCGAAGTATCTCGGCGGCTCGTCGGCCAATATCGCTTTCGGCTGCGCCCGGCTTGGGCTTGCGTCATCGATGCTCGCGCGTGTCGGCAACGACCATCCGGGACGCTTCCTCACCGAAACGCTCACCAAGGAAGGTTGCGACGTCAGCCACGTGCGCGTCGATCATGAGCGCCTGACTGCGCTCGTGCTGCTCGGTCTCAAGGATCGCGATACCTTCCCGCTGATTTTCTACCGCGAAAACTGCGCCGATATGGCAGTGGACGAAGCGGACTTCGACGAGGCGTACATCGCCTCGTCCAAAGCACTGCTGATTACTGGCACCCACTTTTCCACCGAACAGGTGAACCGCACCAGCCGCAGGGCTCTCGATTACGCCCGCCGCAACGGCGTGCGCACGGTACTCGATATCGACTACCGCCCCGTGCTGTGGGGACTCACGGGCAAGGCCGACGGTGAAACCCGCTTTGTTGCCAGTGAGGACGTCACTGCGCACATCCAGCGCATCCTGCCATTGATGGATCTGGTGATCGGCACCGAAGAAGAGTTTCGCATTGCCGGCGGCAAGCATGAACTGATCGAAGCGCTCGCGATGGTTCGCGCGGTGACGCCGGCCACTCTGGTCGTCAAACGCGGTCCGCTGGGTTGCCAGATCATCGACGGCGATGTGCCGGCCTCACTCGACGACGCGCCGATTCACGGTGGTGTCGAAGTCGAAGTATTGAATGTGCTCGGCGCGGGCGATGCATTTGCCTCCGGCTTTCTTTCCGGGTGGCTACGCGATCAGCCGCTCGAGGCTTGCGCGCGTGCAGCGAACGCGAGCGGCGCGCTCGTCGTATCTCGCCATGGGTGCGCCCCGGCCATGCCGACGCCCGCGGAGCTCGAGTACTTCCTGAGCGAGGCCAAGGCCGATCCGCAACGTATGCGCCGCCCGGATCGCGATGCGAAACTCGCGCGGCTGCACCGCGTTTCCCCTGCCCGCAAGCAATGGGACGAAGTGCTCGGCTTCGCCTTCGATCACCGCAACCAGTTCTTCGATCTGGCCCAGCAGACCGGCGCGGACGAAGCACGCATCGCGAGGTTGAAGAGCCTCTTTGTCGAGGCGGTTGCGCAAACCGAAAGCGCACTCGGCCTGCAAGGACGCATCGGTGTACTGATCGACGACCGCTATGGCCAGGATGCGTTGAACGACGCCACGGGCCGCGGCTGGTGGATCGGCCGCCCGGTGGAACTGCCGGGTTCGGTACCGCTGGTGTTCGATCACGGGCGTTCCATCGGCACCACGCTGATTGCGTGGCCGCAGGAGCATGTGGTGAAGTGCCTCGTGCAATACCATCCCGACGAGCCGATCGAACAACGGCTCGAACAGGAAGCACAATTGCGCGCGCTCTACGATGCCACCCAGGCGAGCGGCCATGAACTGCTGCTCGAAGTGATTCCGCCTAAGCACGCGCATTTGCCGAGCGGATCCGACACCGTGTATCGCGCATTGAAACGCTTGTACAACATCGGCATCTATCCGGAGTGGTGGAAGCTCGAGCCCATGGAAGCTGCGCAATGGCAGGCCATCGACGCGCTGATCGCCGAACGCGATCCGTACTGCCGTGGCGTAGTGTTGCTGGGGCTTTCCGCGGCGGTTGAACAGCTGAACGAAGGCTTCCGTGCTGCCGCGCAATCGGCGACCTGCCGCGGCTTCACCGTTGGCCGGACCATCTTCCACGAGCCTAGCCACGCCTGGCTCGCAGGGACGATCGGCGACGACGAACTCATCGCACGTGTGCGACAGACGTTTGAAGCGCTGATCGCTTCGTGGCGCGCTACGCGCGGCAATCCGGCTACGCACGGCAGTAAGCCACATCACGTTCACCAGGAGCAGGCTGCATGAACCAGCGCATCTTGCATCACGATCCGCAGGCGTCCGGGACGGCAGCGCCTGCGCCGACCTCCGGCACGGTGCGTCTTACCACCGCGCAGGCACTGGTCCGCTATCTGGCCGCGCAGCGCGTGACGACCGAGGACGGTAGCGGTACCGAGCCGCTATTCGGCGGCGTATTCGCGATCTTCGGCCACGGCAATGTCGCGGGAATAGGCGAAGCGCTGTACCAGCATCGTCATGAATTGCCGACGCTGCGCGCGCACAACGAGCAGGCGATGGCCCACAGCGCGATCGCCTACGCGAAGGCCCATTTCCGGCGCCGGATGATGGCGGTCACGACTTCAATCGGACCCGGCGCGACGAATCTGCTGACCGCTGCGGCGCTCGCGCACGTGAACCGTTTGCCGGTCCTCCTGTTGCCTGGCGACGTGTTCATCTCGCGCGAGCCCGATCCGGTCTTGCAACAGGTCGAGGACTTCCAGGACGGCGGCATCTCGGCCAACGACGCGTTCAAACCCGTGTCGCGCTACTTCGACCGGATCGTGCATCCGGCGCAGTTGCTGACGGCTCTGCCCCGTGCGCTGCGCGTGTTGACCGATGCCGCGTTGTGCGGCCCTGTCACGCTCGCGCTGCCACAGGACGTGCAGGCCACCGCCTGGGATTTTCCGGCCAACTTCTTCGAACCACGCTTGGTCAACTTCCATACACCTGCGCCGATCGCAGAGGAAATCAGCGCTGCAATCGAGCGCCTGCGGCGCGCGGAGCGGCCGATGATCGTCGCCGGTGGCGGCGTGCTGTATGGCCATGCGGCTGATGCATTGCATGCGTTCGCCAGTGCACACGGCATCCCCGTTGCAGAAACGCAGGCAGGCAAAGGTTCGCTGGCATGGAACGATCCGCTCAACACAGGGGCGCTCGGCGTAACCGGTTCGCCCGCAGCGAATGCACTCGCACACGACGCCGACTGCGTGCTGGCGATTGGCACGCGTCTGCAGGATTTCACAACCGGCTCGAACACGCTGTTCACCCAGGCCGACGTGATCGGCATCAACGCAAACGCGTTCGATGGCCTTAAACATGGTGGATTCGTGGTGCAAGCCGATGCGCGCCGCGCGCTAGAAGTACTCTCCGCGGAACTCGGCAGCTGGCATGCCGACCGTGCATGGACCGCGCGGGCACAAAAACTCGCAGCGGGCTGGCGCGACACCGTCGGTATGCTGACGCATGCGCCGCAGCACGAAACCGTGTTGCCGTATGACGCGGATGTGATCGGCGCCGTGCAGCGCTCGAGCGCCAGGTCCGCCGTAGACGATATCGTCGTGTGTGCAGCAGGCACGTTGCCCGCCGAGTTGCACAAGCTCTGGCGCGCGGGCCGTCCCGGCGCGTATCACGTCGAATATGGCTATTCGTGCATGGGCTACGAGATTGCCGGCGGCCTCGGTGCGAAACTCGCCCGGCCCGAGCGTGACGTCATCGTGATGGTGGGTGACGGCAGCTACCTGATGATGAACAGCGAGATCGCGACCTCGGTCATGCTCGGCGCGAAGCTGATCATCGTCGTGCTCGACAATCGCGGCTACGGGTGTATCAATCGGCTGCAGCAGGCCTGCGGCGGCGCACCGTTCAACAACATGTTCGACGATTGCGAACAGGGTCCGCTGGGCGCACCGCCGGTCGATTTCGCCGCACATGCACGCGCGCTCGGTGCGCAAGCCGAACACGTCGCGAACATCGCCGAGCTTGAAGCGGCGCTGCAACGTGCGCGAGCTGCCGACCGCACGTACCTCATCAGCATCGACACCGACGCGGCGCGCACCACCGACGACGGCGGCTGGTGGTGGGAAGTGGCCGTGCCGGAAGTGTCCGAACGCGAAGGCGTACGCGCAGCGCGTGCGCAATATGAAGCCCAGATTGCCGAGCGCGCCAAGTCCGCCGGCGACACCAAAAACGATTGAGGACACTGGCATGACTCAGTTCGAAGTACGAATCGGCATCAACCCGCTGTCGTGGATGAACGACGACCTGCCGTCGCTGGGCGGCGAAACACCGCTCGAGGTTGCGCTAACCGAAGGACGCGCGATCGGCTATGACGGATTCGAGCTCGGTAACAAGTTCCCGCGCGAACCAGAGGCCTTGAAAGCGCTGCTCGCGCAATACGACCTGGCATTGGTATCCGGCTGGTACTCGGGACGACTCGCACGACGCAGCGTCGCAGAAGAGATCGCTTCTGTAGACGCGCATCTGGAACTGCTGGCACGCAACGGTTCTACGGTGATGGTGTATGGCGAGGTGGCCGATTCGATCCAGGGCGCACCCCAACCGCTCTATCAGCGACCGCGCTTCTTTAGCGACGCGCAGTGGGACGCCTACGCCGCGCGCCTGGACGAATTCGCGCGCTATACGCTAAGCCGCGGCGTGCGGCTCGCTTACCACCATCACATGGGTGCGTACGTAGAGACGCCTGCCGATGTCGACAACCTGATGTCGCGCACGAGCGACGCCGTCGGGCTGCTGTTTGACGCGGGACATATTACATTTGCCGGCGGCGATCCGGTCACGGTGCTGGACAAGCATATTGGGCGGGTGTGTCACGTCCATTGCAAGGACGTGCGGCCGGCGGTGATGAAACTGGCGCGCAATCGCAACTGGAGTTTTCTGGACGCCGTGATCGCAGGAGCGTTCACGGTCCCGGGAGACGGCACGGTCGATTTCCCCGCGATCATCGAGCGCCTGAAGCGGCATGGCTATCGCGGCTGGCTGGTGGTCGAAGCCGAACAGGATCCGGTGATTGCACCGTCGTATGCGTACGCGGAGAAGGGGTACCTGACATTGCGGTCGCTGGTGGATGCACCGCTCGAAGCCGGTACTTCTGCCACGAAGGAGGCAGCATGAGTTTGCTCGTAAAGGCACAGCGCGAGGGCCAGACAATCGCACGGGTGACACCGGAGACGGCGGCATGGCGTTACGTGGGTTTTGCGGCGTACCGGATGAACGCGAACGAGGTCGTGCACGTGTTCGAACCGGGCCGCGAGGTGTGTATTGTCGTGTTGGCAGGCTCGGTGGATGTGGAAACCGTAGATCAGAAGTGGAGCGATCTTGGCTCGCGTGACAGCGTGTTTGAGGACGCAGCGCCGTATGCGGTGTACTTGCCGCCGGGTGTGCGCGCCACGGTGAGAGCGGTACGCGATGCGGAGGTGGGCGTGGCTAGCGCGCCTGCCAAGGGAGAGTTGCCGGCACGGTTGATCGAGCCTTCGCAGATGAAGCGTTCAACGCGCGGCAAGGGACTCAATACGCGGTATGTATGCGATATCCTGCCGCAGACTGAGGCCGCGGAGTCTTTGCTGGTGGTGGAGGTCAGGACGCCTGGTGGACATGCTTCGAGTTATCCGCCGCACAAGCATGACACCGACAATGTGCCGCTCGAGAGCTCGCTCGAAGAGACTTATTATCATCGGCTGGAGCCTAAGCAGGGGTTTGCTTTTCAGCGCGTGTATACCGATTCAAGGGATATCGACGAGTCGATGGCTGTTGAGGATCATGATGTTGTTATGGTTCCACGTGGCTATCATCCTGTTGTCGTTCCCTATGGGTATGATTCGTACTACTTGAATGTTATGGCTGGGGAGAAGCGGACCTGGCATTTCAAGAATGATCCGGCGCATGAGTGGATTATCAATAAGGACTAGGGTTTGGCTTGCTTGCGTGGCGCTTGTCGTTGTTCTTGCTGTGTTAGCGTTTCCTCGCGCTCTTAGTGGTTTATTAGCGATACCCCTGTGCGGGGAATCGGTATCGTTCGCCTTGGTGTGCTGGAGTTCGTTTCGTCAAAAAAATCAGAGGCTTGAGTTCGTTTGAGGTCGTGGTGGTTCGCAGCAGTCCGCGACGGTACTTATCCGAAATCTGTCCGAAAAACGACGAAACCGAACGAGGTACCCCACGGCGAAAGAACGCATCAACCGCGACCTTATCACGCGATTATTGAAGGAAGGCGCGACCGGCAAACAGCGCGATATCTACGACGACCAGATTAACGGATTCGGCGTGCTTATCATGCCTCGGGGCAAGAAACCGGCCTGTGAACTGGTGCTTGAACAGATCAGGTGTACGTATCTTTCGACCGACAGCCCTGCCGTCCGCGTGCTAAAGCACGAACGGCGCGTGGCCGACCAGAAGACCCTGGACATGCCTACCGTGGGTCAATACCTCGATGTTGACTATCGCACCTACTGACTTGGCACGACCCGCAGCGAGACGCCCGGAACGAACCTGGGAAACTCCGCCGCGACCTTGCCTACCTGATGGACAAACGGCCGCGCGATGCGCTCGCGCTGATTGCCGATACGGCCGAAGGCACCCATAGCGCACTGACGCTACGGCCGCCGCCCATGCAAGGGTGAAGACCTTCATATTGCGTTTGACGAAGTATTTCGCAAGCGGTGACGTCATGCCTGCAACGCTCGCCCCGTACGTCATCCACGGCCCCGCTCAATCTGCTTAGCGGCGGGCGTACCAGCGGCGCTCGAATACGCGCGCAAGAAGGCAGCCATCCGTTACCAGTACGGGTGCGTAGGTGAAACCGAGCTGATGCGCAGCAAACAGGCGACCGTGACCCACGATCAAACCGCCTTTCTCGTCCACCACGACAGGCATCTTCAAGCCGGATTCCTGCATTGATGCCGCAATCTGCGCCTCCGAGTGCGTGCGTGGCTTGCGCGCATCAGGAATGATGCGAACCAGCGGCTAGCGCTCTACCTCGTCGGCAGGTCACGAAAGCGCGCGTTTCATGCGGTCTTCAAGACAGTATGCGTTGGAATTCGGACGTGGCTATGCGGCTTGCGGCTGCGTCTCTTCGCGCACGATTCCCGCCTCGCGTAACAGCGTATCGACGCGCGTAAACGCCACGTCGAGTTCGCCCGCCTGCTGGCGCGTTCCTGTCAACGCCGCTTCGAGAATCGCCGTGTCCTCTGCAACCGTGTTGCGGTGGACGCCGCAGCGCTGCGCGAGGCTCACGGCAGTTTCGCGTGTGCGTGTCAGCAGGTTCGTGACGAGAGCCACACGCAGCCGCACATTAGGCGCGTGGCCGGTCAGCAGCGGCACAGTGTGTGCCACCACCACGTTAAGCGCGTCGCGCCACTCCGGGTTCGGATAGCGGCCGGCACAGCATGGCGAACGGCAGTTACAGGCGATGTCGCGCGGCGCGTAGGCCACCACCAGCAGCGCGCGGGGGACCGGCGCGAGGCAGCGCATCGCGCACGGCCGCAGCGGTGCCCGCGTAACAGTCTCGCACGGTGAGGGAACTCCGGAGAGGTAGAAACAGAAAAGCCGCGCGTTGCGCGGGCCTTGAGACTTAGGGGCAGCGTGGGTGCGTCGTGATTAACGGACACATTAGGCGATTTTTGCTGGATGTCAAAATTTGCAAGGATTTTCTGCTGCGGACGATGCGTCACCGTTTTTCAGACTTTTCCGCATTGAGTTGGAACGGCTTGCGGGTTAAAAACCTTCAAGAGATAAATAAACTCCACATCGCCGTTCGTTGTAGCCGTTTAATCCGCGCCTCTGGCGCTTTTCAAGGAGCATTGCAATGTCGGAAAAGCAGCAACGTAAAGGCACGATGTACGCATTCGCAACCATTGGCGCGAGAACCGAGCGCGGCGGCTATGTGACGAGTGCAACATCTGGACTTACCATCTGCAACCTTCGGGCCGCGCTCGTTGGCGATATCGTCACCTATCGCGACGGTAGCCAAGCGGTGATTACTAACGGTTCCGGCAGCCTCAGTATCTACCGTGCGAAATGCTTTGCGCTTGTCGGCAGCAGCCTGAGCAATGGCGACAAGATCACTTCTACCCCTTGGGAAGATGGTAAATCCGGGCTATTCGTTCCCGAAGGCGAAAGCCCTAAAGGGCTCTTCGATCCTTCGTATGTGCCGCCTCCTTATGAGCCGGGCATGCGCTTCGCGCTTCGAGGTTCAACGACCCGGCGCGGTGGTGTATTGCGCGAACCGGGCGGCGAATGGAGCGTCGACGGTGAGGGCGTCAAGGTGGGCATTATTGGCGATACGGTCCACTACGCGGACGGAACCGCGGCGCGAATCGTCAGCGGGCTCGCGCCCAAGTCGAATCGCTCACTTGCTCAGTTTGCCCATGTGGGAAGCGTGCTCGATAACGGTGACACGATTACTGATAGCCCTGAGCGCTCAGGCACCGCTGGTTCCGAAGCTTGGGAGGTTGTTACCGAAGAGCAGATGAAAAATGAGAGCGAGTTTGCATGATTCGTACTTTTCTCGGGGTTGGAGACAAGGCCGCTAACGGTGCATTCATTACGCAGGGACTGGATTTGGTTAGCTGTTCTGACCCACTGCCGCGCGTGCAGATTTCAACCATTGGCATGAACACGTATTGCCCCGTCTGTAAGCAGGAACGCCATATTGGCCCGCGAGGGCCGCGCTGGCCTGGCACCGGCCTAACGGAAAGCACTGGGCGTTGAGCGGCGATATCAATCTTTGCGGATGCAATCCGCCGCCCACGTTTCACGCCGAGCGCAATATGGCGATGAGTTTTACGTCCGATGAAGCGAAAGCGCTTATGGAAGGTCTAGGTGCGACTACTGCCAAGACGGCTGGAAGCAATATTTACGATCAACATTTCCGCTTGACTGACCAAAACATCGGAGAGCCATTGCGGAATGCTCCATATCGAATCGTCACTGAAGACGGCAAGGAATACGAAGGCCGCACAGACTCTCAAGGCCATAAGCTGCGAGTGTCGAGCGTTTCCGATATAGGCGCAACCTTGCACGTCATTGCAGACGAAATGCCGATTAATCCTGATTGGGACCGTTATTTATGAGGGGCTATGTATAAAGGGCTTGTAGCGAAAGGCGCTCACACGTCCACGGGTGGACGTGTCCTAAGCGGATCATCGACACAATACGACGATGAAGGCCGCTCGCTTGCGGTAGATCTGGACTACGCAACGTGCGGTACGTGCGGCGTTGGCCCGTTCCGCATCTACGGTAGCGTTAGCGACTGGACGGACGAAGGCCGGAACATGGTGAAAGACCTGGACCCGGTAAATTGCCCGTGCGGAAAGAATCGGGTGTTTGCTTTGCCGAGTACAGAATATTTGATAGATACGGGCAGTTCCAAATCTGCAAGCGCTACCGCAGCAAGCCCGACCGCTGATCTATCGGCCTTCGATCAATCTTTCGTCCTGCGTGATGAGCGAAGCGGAAAGCCGCTTGCGGGCTTCCTATACCGGATAGTTGGCGAAGACGGCACGAGTACGGAACAGAGAACCGACGCGCAAGGCCAAACGGTCAAGGTATCCGGCGCACAATCCAAATCCGTTACGCTCCACGTTCTTGAAGAATTTACCCCGATTGATCCAGAGTGGGACAAATATCTATGACTACGACACATAAGGTGATCAAGAAGCATAAGGCAAAACTTACCCCGAAATCGGATACCACTCCAGTAACGGTTCCGGTAGATGACTCGGCACGTCTGCGTGAGATTCGTCAGCTAGTACAAACCAACAATAAATCGACTCTTGACGATAACCTTGTAGTCTGTCAAATATTTATGGAATCGCGTTTTGACTCTAACGCAGCGCCGGGCGGTAGTTCCGCAAAGGGCTTGATGCAAATGACGAAAGGCGCGGTGCAACAGGTGTACAAATACCGCGCTCAAAAGGAATTGGGCCACATGCCGAGCGATACGCAAACACACCAATTGTTCGCGGAGGCTGCGACGGTACATGCTTCCTCACAATTGAATGATGATGCAACTAATATCGGATTGGGAACAGAGTACATGCAATACTGGATAGACAAGGCGCACTCCATCGATGGAGCATACAAACTCTATCGCGGTCTTTCGAATGGCATCTACTACCAGAAGATCAAGGGGTGCGCCGACAAGCTGCGCGCCGATCCTGATGCCATGCAACCACTTCGTGACATGGTGAAATGAGAATAGCCGCGTTTATACCGATCTTGTGTATTGGCTTCACCATGGTTTCGCACGCCGCCATCGGTATGGAGGCGGTAACAAGCTGTACGCTTGGAAGCAAGGGTAATCACACGCTTTCGCTGTTACGCGATCATCCCATCGACGGCACGGCCGTTTACTACGTGAGCAAGGATGGTGCTGCGCCCGTTCGCCTCTATGCGGGTGAGCCGGATCAATCGCGCGGGCAGGATATACAAGTAGCGTGCGTAGGCACAAGGGAGCGCGCATTCGTCCTTTCCGGCGAATTCACTTCGAACTATTTGCAAGGCGCAGCGATTCGATACAACACAAAGGCCGGACAGTGGGAGCGCGTCGATTTCGCCGAGCGCGAACGCCCGACATCGGTATATCTGGATGCCAAAGGGGTCACGGTTCTGATACCTAACAACGGGCGAAACGAATCGAGCAAGCGCTATATTCTTTACCGATACGAAGCGGGAAAAGGCGAGGTCGAGCAAATCTATTCAGATCGCCGTCCGCAATCGGAAGCGGTAAAAATTCCGCCGCAAAAAAACTAAGTGGATGAATAGTAACGAGCATTTACTATGCGAGAGTTAAAGTCGATCCACTCGATAGCGGTGGTCTAGTTATCGGCGGCACTGTTCCGTCGTAGCGTCCGTATGCTCGAATAGCGCGGCTTGGCGGTGCGCTTCGCTGATGCAAGTGCCTTCGCACAGTCATCGCTCGGGCGTACCCGTTGCAAGGTGAAGTAGGCTTGCCTGAGTACCCCTTCCACCTGCGTAATCGCATACCTGATGACCTTGAGGTCGCCCTCGGTCGCCGGGTCGGGCTCACGCGGTCCGCCAATACCGTTCCGTTCTATGACCTTTTCCCGCGGGTTCTGGTGGTTATCCAAACATAACACGGCCTGAATCTGCCGCTCGGCGCTCAGGTAGTCTGAAGGCACAGGGCGCTCTGTGCATGAAGTCCCGTTCCGCCCTTACAAATCGGAAATTGCCTATTCGGGGTCGCCAAAGCCGCTGGTAGCTTACCGGCTTTTCCAACATAGAAAGCAACCACCAGAATGAGCGATCTTATCTGCCCCCACTGTAAAACTACCGTACCGCACGGTGCCTCCGTCTGCACCGGCTGCCACGCTGAGTTGGAGTACGGTACACCCCCCTTCCTGCTAGGCGCGATCCTTCTGGGCGCGATTATCCTGGGTCTTTATGTTGGCAATGGCATGAACGGCGGCGGCCTGGTTGGCACGGTTGCCGGCGTCGTTGCATTTGCCGCGCTCTTTGCGTGGTTAAACAAGGCTTTCAGGGATCGCGTTGTCTTCAAGCGTATCTATCGCACCGGGGCGCGTTAGGCATTGACGCGTGGATGCCTTCTGGCGTGCGTATTCGAGTGCCGCCTGATGCGCCTCTAGCCAGGAGCGTGATGGATGGTCGCCGCGTTCTACGCCTTGCCGGTACGCGCGTCCGATCCGCGAACGAATATTGTTCGGCAGCGTGTACCAGTGCGCGCGGGCCCCCCGCTGGGAGGCGTCTACACGCTCGATGCAACCGGGCCATGCCCAGCGATGGTCTTGCAGGGTCGCCGTGTGATGCAGCGTATCCATGAAGCGGAAATTTTCGATCTTCGCGGCCTTCTTGGTTTTCTGCCAGTCGCGCACCGCGCGCAGCCGTTCGCCCACCTCGTTGGTGAACACGAATTCGAATTTCGTCTGACGCCGCCACGCTTTCAGAATGGCGAGCGCTTCGCGGTTCAGCGGCAGCACCCAATAAGAAAGCAAGGAACGGCCAACACCGCAAGAACACGGACAAGCGCCACGCAGGCAAAAAAACCGAAAAATCAATTCCTCCGAGCCAAATCAACCACCAGCCCACCATCCTTCCCCATCCGGACAACCCCTTGGGCAACACCCCGCCGATACCCATAAAGATCAAACCGCATAGCGCCAGGCACCGAACTATCCCGAATCAAGGTCCGGCCATTCGTGACCAACGAATCAAACATCTTGATGTCGCCAGACTGAATCCACACAAAACTCCCGCCAGCCCCAGCAGGCGGCCTCGCCACCACCGCCCCGCTCTCGCGCTGAAACTTCAACACTAAACCCTCATCCGTCACAGTCGCGCTCGCCAGATGTCCCTGCAACACCGGCGGCGGAAACACCGTGTACTGATCGAATACCAGTTCGTTGCCCTGTAACGCCACTCCCTTGCGCACAAACGGTGTCAACGAGGCTAACGGAATATCCAGCGCCCGCAACAACCCCGCCTGCGGCACTCCTAGCACCTTGACGGACGTCGGTGCATACACCAGATGCCGTTCATCCCGCGCGACAATCGTCCCGCTCATCGTCGTAGGCAACCATGCGCCCGGGAAGTGATTCCATAATTTGATGCCGCCTGTAACCTGCAGCGCCCCGTTCTCCGGTGTCAACTTCAGATCGTTCAGCGAACGTGGTTCGTAATCCAGCAGGTAATCGTTGAACAGCGCCGCCATGGCAGGCCACGGCTCCACCACCTCCCCACCTATGATGTGAATGTCATACTGCTGCGGGTCGTCCAGATCAACTGGCTGTCCTGGCTTCTTCGGCACCATCTGCGCGTCGAGAGAACGCACGTGAAAACCGATTCGTCCCGAGGCGAAGAAATCTACGTTCTCCATATGAATCAGGGGTGCCGGTCCCGATGAGTGCCGCTCGTCCGTAATCGCCGAGCCCGGCGTGAGCGCGTTCGCGCCGGAAAACGCGGCACGGGTTCCGACCGGGATCGCTCGCGCCTGCGCAGCAGTGCGCAAATCGGGTGGCACGCTCTGCCATTGCAGTCGCGCAACCGCAAGCGATGCCTGTTGGGCGCGGATAAAGCTGTCGTTAAAGCGTGCGCTTGCGCTACCGGTCTCTTGTGGGACGTCGTGCGAGGCGCCCGCCAGTGTGTCGAATGAGGGCAGATGCACGTCCAGCGCGCCGGCCTCGTCGAAAGTGAAGTAGCCCGCCGCCATCTGCTCGCGGTAGTGGTACAAGTCGAGTACAAACGGCGCTTTGGCATCGACCGGTGTCAGCGCCATGTCGATGTTCATTGGCATCGAACGCATGAACTTGACGTCGCCCCCCTCCACCAGCATGCCGCGTGGCGGCATCGTCGCGGGCCACGCAATACCGTGCAACGTGTGATCGTCAAGCGTGAAGTGCACGCCCGCCGACGACGTGTCGATCTGCGTGATCGTCATGTGCAGTGCTGGAGGCGGCGTGAGTTTTTCGACCTGCATGACCACGTCGTCCCCTTGCAGACGCGCAATCGGTGTATCCACTTTCAGCAGGTCGGCCATCTTCACATGTGCTGCCTGCATCAGCTTGTCCGCGCCCACGCCGGCGACTTCGACGTGGTCTGCACGGAACACGAGCTCGTCGGCGTTGCGCATAGAGAGTGTGCCGCTGAGAACGATCGGCACCCAGCTGTCGCGATGCATTTCGCCCGTGATGCGCAATGAGCCGCCGTCCTGCGGCACGACGTGCATATTGCGCAGAGGCGAGCCCTGGTACTGGAACAGATAGCGGTTGAAAATCGCCGTGAGCTTGCTGCTGTCGAGTGTGACGTCGCCTCGGTGGACGTCGATCGTCACGCTGGTCGGATCGTCGAACACAATCGGCGCACCGGCATGCGTCGGCGTAAGCGTGGCCGCCATGCTGTGGATCATGAAACCGATATCGCCGGTCACACGAAAATCCACATCGCGAGCGAACATCATCGAACCGTCGATGCCGGAGTCACGTAGCGTCAATGGACGAACACGCTGTTCGGTCATGCCACTAGCCGTTGGCAGGCGGTCGGCAATACGCTGCTCGTCGGCAAGCTGGCGTTGCTTGGCGATTTCCAGCGCGGGACGCGTGGAGGATGCGCCGCCGGGCGCCTGCGCAGACGCAGTGTTCTCTGAAGCGTGCGTCGCCGAGGTATCTGTAGAACTGGCATCTGCGCACGCTGAGACAGCCAACGCCATCGTGACCAATACGGCGCCCGGAGCCACGCGCGCGCACCAGGCTGGCTGAGCGCGTTGCAGGTACGTGGGTCGGGCCTTGATATACCGGGTCCTCTGTCGGCGAGCGTGAGTCGGAGCCGCCAAGATCCGCACGCCTCGTGCGGCCACCGCAATCGCCATAGCGAGCCACCTAAGCGTGCGCGCGGCGACGCGCGTCGACATGAGTCCGTTCGGTTGCACGCCGGTCTTTGCCTCTGCATTTCTCACGATGTCCCCTCCCTCCTGCGACTGCTGCACGTGATAGTGGGCGCAGTACAGGTTTGTCTATGGCAGCGGCCGGGGCGGCCTAAAAACACCAATCGCCCCGCTTGCCCGTATTACCTGATTGTCTGTATTTGTCCTCGTATTGCCGACAAGATTTCTGGAGGACGCTCACCAAACGATCAAGCGTTTGAATCGCCAACCCATCTCCGCGCCAAGCCTTATGAGCGCTGGCGCAGAGAGATTTTTGAAATCCGGATTCAAACAGGGAGGATTACCCGTCGATAGACAAAACGGGCGTAAAGACACGTTGCGTTGCGCAACAGAAGCAGAAAAGGCTAGGCAGTCACGACCACAAGCGGCTCGAGCGCCGCACGCAGCGCTGCAGGCAGCTCGACCGGCCGCCGCGTCGCACGATCTACATAGACGTGCACAAAGTGACCTTGCGCAGCAGCCTGTGCATCACCTTCCTTGAACAGACCCACCTCGTAACGCACGCTCGTCGAGCCGAGACGGATCACCCGCAGGCCGGCTTCGACACGCTCCGGAAACACCAGCGGCGCGAAGTAGTTGCACTGCGTTTCGACCACCAGGCCAATGGTCTCGCCGTGCTCGACATCGAGCACACCAGCGCGAATCAGATACTCATTCACCACCGTGTCGAAATAGCTGTAATAGACGACATTGTTCACATGGCCGTAGACATCGTTGTCCATCCAGCGAGTCGTGATCGGCAAGAAGTGACGGAAAGCGGCACGGGCGGCGGGAACAGGTTTGTTCATCGTAAGCAGTACGCAGATGATTGTTGGAGAAGGAAGTCTCGCGAACGCGAGCGAGCGTTTGCTGCTATTGTCCGGGCCGCTCGACGAACTCGAACGGCAGACCGCGACGACGCATCCACTCGCCGAGCGCCTGGCCGGTGCCCGCGCGCCACGGCCGCAACCTGGCCGGTTCGACGAGCCGGTATTCGAGCAATTCGGGCGACAACGCGATCGTGCCGTATGCTCGCACGTGATAGGCGATGATCAGTTCGTTCTTGCGCATGAATTCGTAGACGCCGACCAGTTCGACCGTCTCGGCCTGCAGCGACGTCTCTTCGCGGACTTCGCGCGCAATGCCCTCCTCCGGTGTTTCGCCGTTTTCCAGAAAACCGGTGATCAGCGCGAACATCCCTTCAGGCCACGCGGCATTACGCGCGAGCAGGATCTTGCCTTCGTACTCCACGATAGCGGCCACCACGGGCAGCGGATTGTTCCAGTGCACGTAGCCGCATGTTTCGTCGGGGCAAACCTGGCGCGCACGGCCGCCCTCGTGCTCGGCGTCGGTGCGCTCGACGAGAGGCGTAGCGCAGCGGGGACAGAATCGGTAGTCGCTCATGGTGGGAAATCGTCTCTGGATATGTCGGAATGGTATTGGGTTGTGCTGATTCAGCGCACACATCGCCGATGGTCAAGCCGCTCATCTCGCGGCGCAACCACACAGCTGTTATTTTGATTTCTCGCGGCATTCTTCGGGCGCTCACGCAGCGCAGAGTTCGCGCACCTGGGCCGCAAAGCGCTCGACGGTGTCGGGTTGGGTATCCCAAGCGCACATCAGCCGGCAGCCACCCGCGCCGATGAATTCGTAGAACTTCCAGCCGTGCGAGCGCATCGCCTTCGCGACCTGCGCGGGCAACTGCGCGAACACCGCGTTCGATTCAGTCGGGAACATGATGCTCACGCCAGGAATCTCGGCGAGGCGGGTTTCCAGCAATTTCGCCATCGCGTTCGCGTGGCGCGCATTACGCAACCACACGTCGCCGTCGAGCAGGCCCAGCCAGGGCGCGGAGATGAAGCGCATCTTCGAGGCGAGTTGTCCGGCTTGTTTGAGGCGATACGCGAAATCGTCAGCGAGCGCGCGGTCGAAGAACACCACCACCTCGCCGACCGGCAAGCCGTTCTTCGTGCCGCCGAAGCACAGCACGTCGACGCCCGCGCGCCACGTGATCTCGGAGGGATGCACGTCGAGCGCGGCCACTGCGTTGGCGAAGCGCGCGCCGTCCATATGAACCTTCAGGTGACGACGCTTGGCAATCGCGGCGATCGCGCGCACTTCTTCGACGCTATAGACGGTGCCCACTTCGGTGGATTGCGTGAGCGTCACGACCTTCGGCTTCGGATAGTGGATATCCGCACGACGTGTCACGACGGCTTCGATTGCATCGGGCGTCAGCTTGCCGCCAACTCCCGGCGCGGTCAGCAGTTTCGAGCCGTTCGAGAAGAATTCCGGGCCGCCGCACTCGTCGGTTTCGATATGCGCCAGTTCATGGCAGATCACCGAGTGATACGACTGACACAGCGAAGCGAGCGCGAGCGAATTGGCCGCGGTGCCGTTGAAGACGAAAAACGCTTCGCAGTCGGTCTGGAACAGATCGCGCAAGCGGTCACAGACCTGCTGGGTCCAGGAGTCGTCACCGTACGCGGGTTCGTGGCCGCTATTGTTGGCGGCGATCAGCGCATTGAGCGCTTCGGGACAGATACCCGCGTAGTTATCGGAGGCGAAATGTTGCATGGCTGGCGACGCGCCCGGCGACGGACGCTGGAGAGATGACCGGAAAGCGGTCATTTTAGTGCGCCAGCCAGTAAATTGTTTTTCGCCAGTCAGATTACGGGATGCTTTAGCGAGGCGGTGGCGGTGGCTGTTTCGGCTACGCCCGCTGCGGCCCGTTCGGTCGGTTTGAGCTGTTCGGCCGGTAAGCCACCCACATCAGCCCGAGCGCGCCGAGCAGCAGAGCGCCGGCCGCCAGCCATAACGCAAGGGAGAATGACCCGGTATGGACGGCGATCGGTGCCGCCACCAGCGGCCCGATGATCTGTCCGACGCCGTAGGCCGCAGTCGCGTAGCCCATCAGGCCGGCCGCGTGATCGCCACGCAGGCGGCGCGCCTCGCGCATCGCAAACAGGGTGATGGCGGTGAACGGCAGCCCGATCAACATGCTACCGAGCCCGAAGCCGCCGGCCGTCGGCCAGACAATGCCGAGGGCCACGCCCGCCGCCTGCAGGACGTAACAGGCGGCCAGTAGGGTCCGGTTGTCCCAGTGGTGCGGCAGACGCGCGGCGCCCAGTGCGCCCGCGATCAGCGCGAGGCCGAACATCGGCCAGAACAGATCAGGCCAGGCGGAGCCGGGCAGCGCATGACGGGCGATCACCGGCAGAAAAGTCGCCGTGATGATGTAACCGAAGCCCGGCACGCCGTACAGCACGACTAGCCAGAAGGCGTCGGCACGATGTGGGGGATTCGTCGAGGAGGTCTTTGCAGAGGCTGTGGGCGAAGTCGAATGGGTTGGGCGACTAGCGTCGTTTCCGCCATTGCCGGCTGCAGATACCGCGGCGCCAGGCCCGGTGGGGATGGCGACAAACACCCGCCAGACCAGCGCGGACAGCACCGCTGCCGCGATCCCAAATCCCAGCCAACCCACCGTGGCCCCGAGGCGTCCGGCGGCGCTCACGAACAACCCGGTCGCAATGATTCCAAACCCGGGCCCCGTGTAGATCACTCCGCCCCACCCATGTGCGCCCAGTTCGGCGAGCCGCCGCAATCCCCATTGCGACGCGAACACAAAGGTCCACGCGCTGACCGCGCCGGCGGCGAAGCGCACGATTGCCCAGACCCAGAAGTGGCTAGTCAGGCCCATCGCCAAGGTCAGCAGCACGGTCAAGGCGAGCCCCACGCGCACCATCCGCGCGGGTTCGACGCGCAGCGCCGCGCAGGCGAGCGCACCGGCAAAGTAGCCGGCGTAATTGCACGACGCAAGCCAGCCACCGTGACGGATATCGAGTCCGCCGCCATGCAGCATCAGCGGCAAGAGCGGCGTAAAGGCAAAGCGGCCAATACCGAGCGCCACCGCCAACACGACCATGCAGGCGATTGCGGCCTCGCGGGCCGGGTGAGGTCCGGTCGACGCGGCGAGTGGGCGAGTTGAGGCGAGATTGTCCATGTGGCTGACTTCGAAAGGGGTCAAACGCGGCCAGATTGCGGGGCCGGGCGCAGCAAATGCGATGCACCAGCGCCTTGAACCCATCATAGCTTGACGCTTCAATCACAAAAAATGAATAATATAGATACCAATGATCTCTTGGAGAGAACCATGGATCTGGCCGCACTGACCATTTTTCGCGCCGTAGTGCGCGAGAACGGCGTCACGCGCGCTGCCGCGAAGCTCAACCGGGTGCAGTCGAACGTGACCACCCGCATCAAGCAACTCGAAGAGCAGCTCGGCACCGAACTGTTCATCCGCGACGGCCGCAGGCTGGTGCTGACGCCCGCCGGTGAAACCCTGCTGCCCTATGCCGAACGACTGCTGGCACTCGCCGACGAGGCACGCCAGGCGTTGCGCGAAGACCACCCGAGCGGCCGGCTGCGGCTGGGCACCATGGAAAGCGCGGCGGCAAGCCGCCTGCCGGAGCTGCTCGCGCAATATCACCAGCGCTGGCCGGAGGTCGGCCTTGAACTGGAAACTGGGACGAGCGGTCGATTGATCGAGCGGGTGCGGGCTTTCGAAGTGGACGCCGCGTTGATCGCCACCCCGCTCGCCCCCGGCTGGGATGGCGAGTTATTCGAATCCGTGCCGGTGTTTCGCGAAGAACTGGTGATGCTGACGCCGCGCGGCCATCGGCCGATTCGCGAGGGACGCGACATCGCGCTGTCGACGCTGATTGCATTCGAGCGCGGCTGTGCGTATCGCAGCTACGTCGAGAAGTGGTACATGGAGCATGGCATCCGCCCGGCGCGGGTGCTGGAGCTCGGTTCCTATCATGCGATCGTCGCGTGTGTAGCGGCGGGCGCGGGCGTGGCTGTCGCGCCGCGCTCGGTGCTCGACCTGCAGCACGATATGAACAACATCGCGGTTCATTCGCTCGACGACCTGGGCATCGTTGATACGCTGCTCGTCTGGCGGCGCGGGCATTTCTCGTCTGCGCTCAAAGCGCTGCGCGAGACCCTGCTGGCCAGCAGCAATCTGGCGGAGCCTGTGGGTGAGCAAGTCGCGGTAGGGTTGCCGACGGCGGCCTGACCGCTGGAGCGATGGTCGGGTTGCAACGCCTGGTGTCGTGGCTACGACTACGTCCACCGCACCGCGCCCACTCCGTCACCGCACCGAAAACAAAAGAGCCGCGAGTTTTTACGCTCGCGGCTCTTTTGTTTCGGAGCTCCAGCCACACAAACGGGCGCTCCCGCCGGCTTGCTCCGGATGGCTTATAACAGCGCTTACAACTGGGCTTCCACCCAGCCCTTCACGCCGGCCAACGCTGCCGGCAGATTCGCCGGCTCGGTACCGCCCGCCTGCGCCATATCGGGACGGCCACCGCCTTTGCCGCCCACCTGCTGCGCCACGAAGTTGACGAGCTCACCGGCCTTGACCTTCTTGCTCGCGTCCGCTGTCACGCCAGCGATCAGGCTGACCTTGCCGCCTTCCACCGAAGCCAGCACGATAGCCGCGCTCTTCAGCTTGTCCTTCAGCTTGTCGACCGTTTCGCGCAGCGTCTTGACGTCCGCACCGTCGAGCGTCGCGGCCAGCACGTGCACGCCCGCGACTTCAATTGCCTGGCTAACCAGTTCGTCGCCCTGGCTCGAAGCCATCTTCGACTTGAGCGCGCCGAGCTCCTTCTCCAGCGCCTTCACCTGGTCCTGCACCTGAACGATCCGTTGCGTGAGCTCCGCAGGCTGCGCCTTCAGCGCAGCTGCGGCCGAATTGACGCGAGCGTCGAGTTCCTGCACGTAGCGCACCGCATTGTCGCCGGTGATCGCTTCCACGCGACGGATACCAGCCGCAACGCCACCTTCCATCACGATCTTGAAGAAGCCGATATCCCCAGTGCGTTGCACGTGCGTCCCGCCGCACAGCTCGCGCGAGAAGCCAAGGTCGAGCACACGCACTTCGTCGCCGTACTTCTCGCCGAACAGCGCCATGGCGCCGCCCTTCACGGCTTCGTCGAACGGCATCACGCGCACGATACCCGGCGCATTCGCCAGCACTTCGGCATTGACGATGGCTTCGACCTGACGGATCTGTTCGTCCGTCATCGGCGCGTTGTGCGCGAAGTCGAAGCGGGTCTTGTCGGCGTCGACGAGTGAACCCTTCTGTTGCACGTGCGTACCCAGTACTTCGCGCAGCGCCTTGTGCATCAGGTGGGTGGCCGAGTGGTTGCGCTCGGTGCGTGCGCGCCGCACTGCGTCGATTTCCGCCTTCACGACGTCGCCAACCTTCAGCGTGCCCTGCTCGAGCGTGCCGTGATGGCCGACCACATCGGCTTGCACCTTCAGCGTGTCCACCACCGCGAATCGCACGCTCGCGTTGGCCAGCACGCCTGCGTCGCCGACCTGGCCGCCCGATTCCGCGTAGAACGGCGTGTGGTCCAGCACGACCACCGCCTGCTGGCCCTGAGTCGCTTCCTTGACCGATGCGCCATCCACGTAAAGCGCGATCACCTTCGCGTCGTCGAAGACGATTTCTTCGTAGCCGTGGAACGTGGTTTTCGCGCCCGAATACTCGAGGCCCTGGGCCATCTTGAACTTGCCGGCCGCGCGAGCCTGGTCGCGCTGGCGCGCCATGGCTTCGTCGAACGCGGCTTCATCTACCGTCACCTCACGTTCGCGGCATACGTCTGCCGTCAGGTCGAGCGGGAAGCCGTAGGTGTCGTGCAGCTTGAATGCGAGTTCGCCGTCGAGTGTCTTGCCACCCTTTGCGTCCAGATCGGCCAGTGCGCTTTCGAGAATCGACATGCCGTGCTCGATGGTCTCGAAGAAGCGCTCTTCCTCCTGACGCAGCACGTCGGTCACGCGTTGTTCTGCGTCCTTCAGTTCCGGGTAAGCCTCGCCCATCTGCGCGACCAGATCCGGCACCAGACGATTGAAGAACGAACCCTTCTTGCCCAGCTTGTAGCCGTGACGGATCGCGCGGCGCACGATACGGCGCAGCACGTAGCCGCGGCCTTCGTTGCCCGGAATCACGCCGTCGACGATCAGGAACGAACACGCGCGGATGTGATCGGCGATCACCTTCAGCGAGTTGTTCGTGAGATCGGCCACACCGGTTTCGCGGCCCGCTGCCTTGATGAGCGCCTGGAACAGGTCGATCTCGTAGTTGCTGTGCACGTGCTGCAGGACGGCTGCGATCCGCTCGAGACCCATGCCGGTGTCGACGCACTGCTTGGGCAGCGGCGTCAGCGTGCCTTGCGCGTCACGGCTGAACTGCATGAACACGAGATTCCAGATCTCGATGTAGCGGTCGCCGTCTTCCTCGGGCGATCCCGGAGGGCCGCCCCACACTTCCGGGCCGTGGTCATAGAAGATTTCCGAGCACGGGCCGCAGGGACCGACATCGGCCATCTGCCAGAAATTGTCCGACGCGTAGCGCGCGCCCTTATTGTCGCCAATGCGGATGATCCGCTCGGTCGGCACGCCCACTTCCTTCGCCCAGATGTCATAGGCCTCGTCGTCTTCCTGATAGACGGTGACCCAGAGCTTGTCTTTGGGCAGCTGGTACACGCCTGTCAGCAGTTCCCACGCGTAGTGGATTGCGTCGCGCTTGAAGTAGTCGCCAAACGAGAAGTTGCCGAGCATCTCGAAGAACGTGTGGTGGCGGGCCGTGTAGCCGACGTTTTCGAGGTCGTTGTGCTTGCCGCCCGCGCGCACGCTGCGCTGCGCCGTTGTAGCGCGCGAGTACGGACGCGATTCCGCGCCGAGGAACACGTCTTTGAACTGCACCATCCCCGAATTGGTGAAGAGCAGCGTGGGGTCGTTGCCGGGCACAAGGCTCGACGAGCGAACGATCGTATGGCCCTTCGATTCGAAGAACTTGAGGAATTTCTCGCGGATTTCGGCGGCTTTCATAGCGTACTGGGGACGGTCCTGACTGGATCTGGCGACATCCGGGACAGACACCTGGAATGCGCCAACCGATTGTTGCTTAAACGACTGATTATACGGGATCGGCGCCCTTGCGAGGCGGCGCAGCGCCGCCAGAGCGCAGGATTAGCCGTTCGGCCAGGTTTTGGCAGCGGGCGCCAGGTTTCGGCGCGTGTCGTTCGACCTATGCCATTCGGCCGAATGGGCGTGAGCGCGGGAATCGCTTAAGATTCCGGACATCGACGCTGCAATGCCATTGCATCGACACCAAGGCGCGCCACTGCGGGCGCATCGGCCTCGCAGCCTGGCCAACCGCAACAATTTTGCATGGGACCGGAGCAAGCGCTGAAGCGCCAACCCCGGCCGACACTGGAGACATCGACACAATATGGGCGCTCTCAGTCATATCCGCGTGCTGGACCTCACTCGCGTGCTCGCCGGCCCGTGGTGCGCGCAAACGCTCGCCGACTTCGGCGCGGACGTCATCAAGATCGAACGCCCGGAGGTCGGCGACGACACCCGCCACTGGGGGCCCCCATACCTCAAAACGCCGGACGGCGCCGATACTCACGAGGCCGCCTACTACCTCGCGGCGAATCGCAACAAGCGCTCGGTGACCGTGGATATCGCCACCCCCGAAGGGCAGCGCATCATTCGCGAACTGGCCGCGCAGAGCGACGTGGTGATGGAAAACTACAAGGTCGGCCAGTTGCAGAAATACGGCCTCGACTACGCGTCGCTGAAGGAAATCAAGCCGGACCTCATCTACTGCTCCGTGACCGGCTTCGGTCAAACCGGTCCGTACGCGCAACGGGCAGGCTATGACTTCATCGTGCAGGGTATCGGCGGTTTCATGAGCATCACCGGCGAGCGCGACGGCTTGCCGGGCGGCGGTCCGCAAAAGGCCGGCGTGGCGATCGCCGATCTGATGACCGGCATGTATTCGACCGTTGCCGTGCTGACCGCACTCACGCATCGCGACCGCACGGGCGAAGGCCAGTACATCGACATGGCGCTGCTCGACGTACAGGTTGCGATGCTGGCGAACATGAACTCGAATTTCCTCGCGAGCGGTCAGCCGCCGGCACGCTGGGGCAACGCGCATCCGAACATTGTGCCCTACCAGACCTTCCAGACGAGCGACGGCTGGATCATCGTCGCGGTCGGCAACGACGGGCAGTTTCGCAAATTCGTCGAAGCCGGTGGCCGCGCGGAGTTGGCCGACGACGAGCGCTTCGCCACCAACCCTGCGCGCGTGCGCAATCGCGATACGCTGGTGCCGATCCTCGCGGAGATGGTCCGCACACTCGGCAAGCAGCAATGGATTGCGGCGCTCGAGGCGGCCGGCGTTCCATGCGGTCCGATCAACGATCTGGCCGAGGTGTTCGAGAACGAGCAGGTGGTGGCGCGCGGCATGCGGGTCGATCTGCCGCATCCGTCCGGCGGCAACGTGAAGCTGGTGCGCAATCCGATCAACATGAGCAGCACGCCACCGCAGGCGCTGACACACCCGCCCACGCTCGGTGAGCATACCGAGACTGTCCTGCGCGACGTGCTGGGCTATGACGAGGACCGGATTGCAGCGTTGCGCGCGCAAGCGGTGATCTGAGAGCCGGGCGGCGCACGGGGCGCACGGGCCGGCCCCAGCCGCGAGCCCTACTGGAATACCCCGCCTACGCCTGCACCGCGCGGGTCGGCCGCCGGTTGTGGGGTCGTGCCTTCGACGCGAATCAACTGCACATCGCCGTTGAACGACTGCCCGCTGAGCGTATAGCCCTTGGCCTTTAGCTGGTCAGCCAGTTCGCCAGTAATGGGATGATACGGCTCCCAGTAGATGGTCTTTTGCGGCAGCAATTGATGATGGAAGCGCATCGCGGCCTGCGCATCGGCCGGCGACATGCCGAAGTCGTAAATATCCGTCATCACCTGGAAAATCGTCGTGAAGATCCGCGAGCCGCCCGGTGTGCCGATCACGAGCGCCACCTTGCCATCCTTCAAAAGGATGGTGGGCGTCATCGACGACAGGGGCCGACGGCCAGCCGCGATCGTGTTCGGACCGTCGGCAACCGTAGCAGGCCGCTCCGTGACCGCCGTCTCGGTCCCGCTCCCGGCCGTCGGATCGCTAGCGGATGCCGGTATGCTCGCGCTCGCCGCCGACGGCGCACTAGCGGTAGCTGGCGACGCGGCGCTCGCCGACACGCCAGCGGGCCTGGTGATGAAGTCGTCCATCTGATCGTTGAGCAGGAAACCGCCGCCATCCACCACCACGCCAGAACCGAACGAGCCGTTCAGCGTATAGGTGTTCGAGACCGCGTTGCCCCATTTGTCCACCACCGAGAAGTGCGTCGTCTGCGGCTTTTCTAACGTCCCGCCAGCAAGACCCGGTTTCACGGGCGCCGCGCCCGGCACCTCATCGGCGCTCACTTCGCCAGCACGGTGCGCAAGATAAGCATCGTCAAGCAGCTTGTCGACCGGTACTGGCGTCGCATCGGGATCGTCCATGTATTGCTCGCGGTCGGCAAACACCCGGTCCTCGATCTGTGCGATCAGGTGGATATACGGCGCCGAATTCAGCGCAAGGCCGTCGAAGTTCTGCTTCAGATCGGCCTTCATCTTGAGCATCTGGATCAGCCCGACACCGCCCGAGCTGGGCGGCGGCGCGGTGACAATCTGATACCCGTTCCAGTCGGCACGGAGCGGTTCGCGCCAGACCGCCTTGTACTGCTGCAGATCCTGTTTGCCGAGAAGGCCATGGCCAAGCATCTGCTTCACCACCAGATCGGCCGTCTGACCTTCATAGAATTCGCGCCCGCCGTCACTGGCAATCCGCGAAAGCGTCTGGGCCAGTTCGGGCTGCTGAAAATTGACGCCCGCCTTCAGGTTGGCGAAATAGGCGTCGAAATCGGTCTTGCCAGCAAACGCCGGCGCGGCGTCGGCGCGACTTTTCGCTAGCCGCGAGTCGACCTTGAAGCCGTCCGTTGCATAGCGGATCGCCGGTGCCAGCACCTGTTTCCACTTCAGCTTGCCGAAGCGCCGCTGCGCCTCCCACAAGCCATCAACCGTGCCCGGCACGGCCACCGCGCGAAAGCCCACCGTGCTCATGCCTGCAACCGGATGGCCCTTGTCGTCGAGGTACATATCGCGCGTCGCCCGCTGCGGCGCCCGTTCAAGATAATCGAGGAAATACGGTTTGCCGCCGACGTACAGCGTCATGAATCCACCGCCGCCAAGACCGCCAGCGTCGGGATCGGTCACGGCCAAAGTGAACGCAATCGCAACCGCAGCGTCCACGGCATTTCCACCCTGCGCAAAAATCTGCTGCGCAGTGCTGGCGCTGTACTGATCGGGAACCGCTGCAGCCGAACCGTCCAGAACCGGCTTCGGTTCCGCACTTTTCGCCAGCGTCGGCGTGGCCGTCACCAGCGCCGCCACGCAGCCTGCGCCCAGCACCGCTGCGCCCGCGAGCCGTTTCAGCCCGACGTAAAAGGCCTTGTTCATCATGAATTCCTTTCAGACAAGTTTCATATCCTGCAAGGCGGCCAGTCCGGCGCCGCGACGGTCGCATCCTAAGGTCGCCGTTCACGCGGAAACAAAGCGATTTACCTCCTGTTACACCGTGCAACCGCGCGCAAAAAGCCCTGAAACGTTGGCTGGAAGCCGCACTCAGCCGCATGCGGTCTGTCGGAAGGGAAGCTGTCAGGTAGAATTGACAGATAAGTGAGCGCATTGCGCGCCCTCGACCGACTTTCTCCTCTTCGCATGAATACTGAACGCAACGACGCGCCGGCGGCATCCAATTTCATTCGCAACACCATTGACGAAGACAACCGCTCCGGCAAGTGGGGCCAGCGCGTGGAAACGCGTTTCCCGCCGGAACCGAATGGCTATCTGCACATCGGCCACGCCAAAAGCATCTGCCTGAACTTCGGCGTAGCGCGCAGCTACGGCGGCATTTGCCATCTGCGTTTTGACGACACCAATCCGGAAAAGGAAAGTGTCGAGTACGTCGAATCGATCATCGACGCCGTGAAATGGCTCGGTTTCGAGTGGAAGAAAGACGGCAACGAACACCTCTACTACGCAAGCGACTACTACGACAAACTCTACGAGTTTGCCGAGCTGCTGATCCAGCGCGGCAAGGCCTATGTGGATAGTCAGTCGGCCGAAGAAATGCGCCTGAGCCGCGGCTCGGCCACCGAAGTGGGCACGCCCTCGCCGTTCCGCGAACGTTCGGTGGAGGAGAACCTCGATCTGTTCCGCCGCATGAAGGCCGGCGAGTTCAAGGAAGGCGAACACGTGCTGCGCGCGAAGATCGACATGGCGTCGCCGAACTTCAACATGCGCGACCCGGTCATCTACCGGATCCGCTTTGCCCACCACTACCGCACCGGCGACAAGTGGTGCGTGTATCCGATGTACGACTACACGCATTGCATCTCGGACGCGCTGGAAAACATCACGCATTCGCTGTGCACGCTGGAGTTCGAAGACCACCGGCCGCTGTACGACTGGATTCTGAACGAGCTCGCCGAAGCCGGCATCTTCAACCGCCCGCTGCCGCAACAGATCGAATTCTCGCGCCTGAACCTGACGTATGCGATCACCAGCAAGCGCAAGCTGCTGCAACTCGTCACCGAAGGTCACGTGGACGGCTGGGACGATCCGCGCATGCCCACCATAGTCGGCGTACGCCGCCGCGGCTTCACGCCGGAGGCGATCCAGTTGTTCTGCGAACGCATCGGCGTGACGAAGGTCGATTCGTGGATCGACATGAGCGTGTTCGAAGGCGCACTACGCGACGACCTCGACGACAAGGCACCGCGCACGGCCGCCGTGCTCGACCCGGTCAAACTGATCATCGACAACTACCCCGAAGATCTCACCGAAGAGTGCAATGCGCCGGTACACCCGCATCATCCTGAACACGGCACGCGCGTGTTCCCGATCTCGCGCGAACTGTGGATCGAGCGTGACGATTACAACGAAACGCCGCCAAAGGGTTACTTCCGTCTGTTCCCCGGTAACAAGGTGCGTCTGCGTTACGGCTATGTGATCGAATGCACGGGCGCGGACAAGGATGAGAACGGCAACGTGACCGCGGTCCACTGCAACTACTTCCCCGACAGCAAGTCCGGCACCGAAGGCGCGAACACCTACAAGGTCAAAGGCAACATTCACTGGGTCAGCGCCGTGGGTGCCTGCCCGGCCGAAGTGCGCATCTACGATCGTCTGTTCAAGGAACCGCAGCCGGACGCAGGCGGCCGCGATTACCTCGAAGCGCTTAATCCGGATTCGAAGCGGGTGGTCAACGCCTACCTGGAGCCGGGTGCGCGTGACGCGCTGCCCGAACAGCGGTATCAGTTCGAACGGCATGGCTACTTCGTCGCCGACCGCCTCGATTCGAAACCGGGCAAGCCAGTATTCAATCGCATCGTGAGTCTGCGAGACAGTTGGGGCAAGCCAGCGTAAGCTAGACCAATTGAGCCGGGTCAACTGGGGTGACGGTGCCCACACCGCTCCGGGAGGAACGATGATGTTTGCAGCCTGCCATCCGTCCCACATGCGCGCCGCGCTGGTCGCGCTTGCTACGGCATGGCTCGCGTGCTCCGCGCAGGCGCAGGAACTCACCGGTACGCTCAGGAAAGTTCACGACGACGGGGTCGTCCTGCTCGGCGTGCGCGAAGCCTCGATCCCCTTCTCCTATTTCGACGGCCAGACCACGGTGGGCTACTCGCAGAGCATCGCGATGGCGATCGTCGAGCAGATCAAGAAAACACTCGGCCTGCCCGATCTCAAGATACGCGAAGTTGCGGTGACCTCGTCGAATCGCATCCCGATGCTGCAAAACAGCCAGATCGACCTCGAATGCGGTTCGACCACGCACACGCATGAACGCGAGAGCGAAGCGGCCTTCTCCGACAGTTTTTTCCAGTACGCGGTGCGCATGCTCGTGAAGCGCAGCAGCGGCATCACCGATTTCCCGGATCTGGCCGGCAAACCGGTGGTAACGACCGCGGGGACGTCCGACGAACGGCTCGTGCGCGAGTTGAACGCCGAGAAGCATCTCAACATGCGCATCACCAGCGCGCGAGATCATTCGGACGCGTTTGTCGCGCTCAAACAGGATCGGGCCGTGGCCTTTGTGATGGACGAACCGATCGTGTACGGCTTCAAGGCGACTGACGCGCATCCTGACGACTTCCTGGTGACAGGTACGCCGCTCGGCTATGAGGTCTATGCGTGCATGTTCCGCAAAGGCGATGCGCCGATGCGGGAACTGGTCAACGGTGTGGTCGAACGGATGCAGACATCGGGCGAGGCGGAGCATCTCTACAACGTGTGGTTCACACAGCCGATTCCGCCTCACGGGATCAATCTCAATTTTCCGATGTCGGCGGCGATGCGTGCCTTGTTCGCGCATCCGAACGATCGCGCGCTCGACTGAGCGCTCCTCGCATCACAGCGTGTGATGCAGTTCGGCCAGCGAAAGCGTGGTCTGAAACAGCCGCGTCAGACTGCGGCTCGCATACCGTTCCACTTCGTCCGGCGCGGCCCAGCGGTATGCATCCATTTCGGGAATCAGTTTGCCGTCCGAGCGGCGCGGAAACATCGACGTGCAAACGCAGCGCGTGAGGTCAAGCTCATCGTCATGAGCACGCGCGGCGAACAGATGCAGATCCTTGTCACGCCGGTAGACGAAGAGGCCGAGATCCTTCAACCGCCCCGCGTCGACCACAAGGGCGGTCTCCTCGACCATCTCGCGCAGCGCCGTGACGTGCGGCGCCTCGCCCTCCTCGCCATGCCCTTTCGGGATATCCCAATGGGATGTTTCGGTGGCGTGTGCGAGCAGCACACGTCCATGCGGATTGAGCAGCACGATGCCGCACGAAACAATGCGCGCACTCATCCTGTGACGCCGCGGCGCAGTTGCGGCGCTCCGCCAACATCGAGCGGCAACGCCGTCATGGCCGCGTTCCAGCCGTCACACATCAAGGCTTCTTCTGGAGTTGCCATGCGCCGCTGCCGGCGCGGCAGAATTGCGGGCGCAGCGTCATCGACTGCCCTTTCGCGTTCAGCACGACGGCTACGTCGCGGCAGGTGCGGTCGCCGTCCTTGGCGGTGCTCTGCGGCGTGATGGTCGCGTCGATGTGTACGGAGTTGCCCGTGCCATCGTTGACCCACGTAGCGGCTTCGCCATCCTGCTTGCCATCGAGCGCGCTAAACACGGCCGCCTTCACCGAGTCGATGTCGCGCTGCTTCATGTAGCTGATCGGCGTATTGCCAAGGAAGCCTAGATTCGCTGCGTATGCGCCGACGGATGCCGCCAGCAGCAATCCGCCCAACGTGACGTGAAACAGGGCACGGGTTCGCATCGACATTGAGTGTTCTCCTCGAAAGATCCTTCTGGCGGTCACGAAGCGGTTCGTGATCTGGACCTGAAAAGGATAGCATGACGCTCATGTCCGAGTGGGGTCAGCGCGTGTTTTCAGACTCGTCCCATGGTTGCGTTCACGGCGAATTCCTAAGATTCAAGGCTTAGCGCAAATCTTTGCGCGCATCCTACTCTGCCGCTCCCATGGAACTCTCGTTCGCTCTCAAAGCTTTCTCCGTGATCCTGGTGCTCTTCTGCATCGCACTTATGCCGTTCTTCGTTCGGCGTGACCCCGCGCCGGTGCATAGCGTTGTCAGCGCCGAGGCACTGCCCCGGGCGCAATGGCCGGGCGTCATCACTCGCATGGGTGCGGTCACGTTGTTGGCATCGTTCGTGTTGCTGATCGGCGGCTGTTATCTGCTGCTCAATGGCTGATCACCGATTGATCAACCGTTGATCCTCCGCCCTCTCTTCAGCTTCACGGCGCCCCAGATGTGCCGCCTGCATCCTCCCAAACTGTATCTGTCCTCTCCCACTGCGCTCCCCTAGAATGTCGCAGCCCGCCACCATCTGGAGTGCGCATGCTGCAAATACTCGGGAAAGTCACGTCGATCAACGTCCGCAAGGTGCTTTGGACCTGTGCGGAGTTGCAATTGCCTTTCGAACAGGAAGACTGGGGAGCCGGCTTCAGGTCCACCGAAACGGCCGAGTTTCAGGCGCTCAACCCCAATTCAATGGTGCCGGTCATCAAGGACGACAGCTTTGTGCTGTGGGAATCGAATACGATCATTCGCTACCTGGCCTCGCGCTATGGCGGCGCGCAACTCTATCCCGCTGAACCGCAAGCGCGGGCGCGCGTCGACCAATGGATCGACTGGCAAAGTGCTGAGCTAAACCGGGCATGGAGTTATGCTTTCCTGGCGCTGGTCAGAAAGTCGCCCGCGCATCAAGACGCAGAAGCGATCGAAGCGTCGTCGCATAATTGGACGAGACATATCGGCATCGTGAGCCGGCAGTTGGAAGCGACGGGAGCGTTCATCGCCGGACGCGATTTTTCGCTCGCGGATATCCCGATTGGTCTCTCACTAAACCGCTGGTTCAGCACCCCGCTCGATCATCCGGATTTTCCTGCCGTGACCGACTATTTCGAGCGGCTGAGCGAGCGACCCGGTTTCCTGACCTACTGCAAAAACGGTACGCCGTAGGCTCGGCGAGCGAATTAATCCAATCCATCGATCAGTCCACCGACAACTCCAGCACCTGCTCCGTCGCAGCTTCGTGCGGCGCAGTTTCCTGCGCGCTCACAAGCCACCAGCACAACACCGCTGCGCCCAGCGCAACGAGACTGGCAGCCAGCAGCACGCCTTCGTAGCCGAAGCCCAAACTATGCTGTGCAACGGATGCCGCCCCGCCCTGCGCATGAATGAGCGCCGTGGCCGACGCGAGATTGCCGTCTGCAATCGCATGCGTGATCGCCAGCCGGTCGGATGCAGCGACGTCAGGCAACGCTTCGCCGACGCTTGCGCCGATCCGCGCAAACAGAATGGCGCCCAGCGCCGCGAAGCCAACCACGATGCCGCTAAAGCGCATCGTCCCGGAAACGCCTGAGGCCATCCCCGCGCGCTCAACAGGAATGACGGTCATGCCCACTTTGGCGATCTGTCCGTTCAGAATACCCGCCCCCATTGACGCGATCAGCATGCTTTCGAAGATCGCCGGATAGTGAAAGAGCGTGATTCTGAGTGCCGTGAGCAGGAGACCAACACCCACACAAGCGAGGCCGATCACGAGCAGCGTACGTCCGGACAGGCGATGGTCCAGATACAGCGCAACCAGGCGCGGGACGACAAACAACGGCACAGCAAGCGGCAGCATCAATAGCCCGGCGATCAGCGGCGCGTAGCCGAGCGCGCTCTGAAAGAAAAACGGCAGATACGTGAGCATCGTCAGAAAAGCGACGGCATAGGAGACGCCCGCAATGTTCGCTCCAAGATACGTGCGGCGCGCGAGATACTTCAGATCGACCATGGGCCTGGTTTGCACCGACTCCACCATCAGAAAGGCAATCAGCATCGCGACGGCAACACCCAGTTCGACGAGGACCGGCCTGCTTAGCCATCCTGCACGATTGCCCGAGATCAGCGCCAGCGTAAGCAGCCCCAGAAATCCGCTAAACGTCAGAACACCAGCCGTGTCGACGCGCATGGCATGCGGGTCTTTCGACTCCGTCACCGCATACAGCGTCAACGCGATCATCGCGATGCCAACCGGCAGGTTCACGTAGAAGGCCCACTGCCAGCCAAAGTATTGCGTGATCAGGCCGCCCGCCACCGGGCCGAGCATGATGGCCACGCCAATCACCGAACCCCAGAATGCAAACGCGCTGGCGCGCTCCTTGCCCTGAAAACTATGCGACAGGATCGCCAGTGCGGCGCTCAACTGGAGCGCCGCACCAACACCCTGCAAGGCGCGGGCGTAGTTGAGCAGCGTCGTCGAATTCGCGGCGCCGCAAATGCCCGAAGCAACCGTAAAGACGGTAAGCCCGATCACCAGCATCCGCTTACGACCGAAGCGATCGGCGAGCGCCCCAGCCGGCATGACCAGCGTGGCAAAAGCAAGGGTGTAGGCGCTGATCACCCACTCGATAGCCGTGAAATCCGCATGCAATGACCGTGCTATCGAAGACAGCGAGACCGCAACGATGTTGGAGTCCAAGTTGATCATGAACGACGGCACAGATACGCACAGCAAGACCAGCAACCTGTTTTGCATTTCGACCACCTATGGGATGCATCGCGGTTTCTGCGGCTCGCCGTCTGAAGTTCAGCATCGGCGCAAAGCGCGCAACTGTTTACGAAATTGAATGGAACACCGTCGTCATACGCTCCGAAAAATCCGGCGACGCGATCAGATCGAGGGTTGACCGGAGTTGCGCTGCACCGTCCTTGCCGAAGGCATCATCGAAGCTGAGCTGAACTTTCTTCCAGATTGCCCGCGCCTCTTCCAGTTTGATGCGGCCGTCTTTAGTCAGATGAACGCGGCGGCTGCGGCGGTCTAGTTCGTCTACCACCAGTTCCACCAGACCATCCCGGATCAACGGTTTTAGCGTGTGGCCCAGCGCCGACAGGTCCATCACGAGATGCTCGGCCAGCACACGCATGGTGGGCGTGCCGACGCGATCGATCTGCACCAGCAGCGAGTACTGCGTTGCGCGAAGGCCGCATGCCTCGAAGGCATCGTCGTAGATTTGCCCCATGCGCCGTGCCGCCCGGCGGATCGCCGCGTTGATGCAGACGCTCGGGCTCTTGTGACGTTGTTCAGACGTACGCGGATGAGGTTTCATGGCACGCTCAAATTACAGGTATATGCCACCATTGTAACGCAAAAACCCGAACTGACCACCTCAAAGCACACTTGACGCGACAACACACAAGGTGGCCCCATCACCTGAAGCTGCCCCTCGGGCGTGTGGATTGCTATGCTCCGCAGTTGTATCCTCAAATCCCTGAGGAAGCCGTTACGCTTCCCGTCAACCCGAATGTCGCCAAAATGAAGATTTCGTTGCCGCCCCCCGGACGGCCAAACCGCGTGTACCCGCCGGGCTCGCCCAGCCTGCACGGCCTCGCGTCGGTGATTACCGGTGTTGTGGTGGTATGCGGGCTGTATTTCGGCCGCGCAGTTCTGATTCCGATCACGCTCTCAGTGCTGCTCAGCTTTCTGCTGGCCCCGCTGGTGGCGTCGCTGCGGCGTCTGCACATGGGTCAGTTGCCGTCGATCTTCATCGCGGTGTTCTTCGCGCTGGCCATCGTGCTCGGTGCGGGTGCGCTGATCACATCGCAGATCGTCCAGTTGGCCGCCGACCTGCCGCAGTACCAGGTGGCCATCGAGCAAAAGATCGAGACGGTGCAGGAGAAGACCGTCGGCCGCGCCGATGTCCTGCTCGGCAGGGCTGCGCTAACGCTGCAACGGGTCGCGCCGTCGCGCCCCGCGGCGCCGCGCGGCTATGGCAAAGCGAGCCGCAACGCGCCTCAGGCACCCATGCCCGTCGAGGTGCACGAGCCCGCGCTCACGCCGATGCAACTGGCCCAACGGGCGTTTTCGCCAGCTATCGCGCCACTCGAGACCACCTTCATCGTGCTGGTGGTCACCATCTTTATCCTGCTGCAGCGCGAGGATCTGCGCGACCGTCTGATCAGCCTGTTCGGCTCGCGCGACCTGCACCGCACCACCACCGCGATCAACGACGCGGCGAGCCGCCTGAGCCGCTACTTCGTTGCGCAACTGGGCCTGAATCTCAGCGTGGGGGGCGTGCTCGCTGTCGGTCTCGCGGGCATCGGTGTGCCGGGTGCGCTGCTGTTCGGAGTCGTCGCCGCGCTGCTGCGCTTCGTGCCGTATATCGGCATCTGGATTGCCGCGTTGCTGGCGGTGTGTCTTGCTGCCGCCATTCAGCCGCAATGGACCATGGCCGTGTGGACCCTGGTGCTGTTCGTGGTGGTCGATCTGGTGGCCGGTCAGGTGGCGGAGCCGTATCTGTATGGACGACGCTCCGGCCTCTCGCCGCTCGCAGTCGTAGTGGCCGCGATCTTCTGGAGCTGGCTGTGGGGGCCCGTGGGTCTCGTGCTATCGACGCCGCTCACGTTGTGCCTCGTCACGCTGGGGCGCTATGCGGACCGGCTCAACTTCCTGACGATCCTGCTCGGCGACCAGCCGGCCCTGACGCCGGCGCAGACTTTCTATCAACGGCTGCTGGCGGACGATCCGCACGAGGCCATCGTGCAGGCAGACCGGTTGCTCGGTGAGATGTCGGTAGTCGATTACTACGATCAGGTCGCGCTCGAAGGGCTGAGACTTGCACGCAACGATGCGCTACGCGGCGTGCTGACGGCGGAGCAACTGGTGCGCTTTAACGAAGCGGTGGTCGACATCATCGAGAACCTCGAAACGGTCGAAGGTCTGCCAGACGGGATCCCGACGCCTGACGTCGCCGATGACGCCGCGCATGCTCACGGCCGCACCGAACCGCACTATGGCAGCGGCGGTCCGGAAGGCGCGGACGCGCTGGGTACTGTGGACGGCGCCGTGGTGCTGTGTATCTCGGGACGCGGCGCGTTCGACGAAGTGGCCGCGGCAATTGCCGTGCAACTGCTGGGACGGCAAAACATCACCACGATCGCCACGACCTATGAGCAATTCCGCGGGGCGCGCGGCGAAGTGCGAAGCCCGCAGGAAGGTGACGCTGCGACCATCATCTGCATCGTTTCGCTCGACGCGGCCGAGTCGCCGCCGTATTTGCGCAACCTGCTGCGCCGTATACGCAATCAACCCGTGCCGGCTACGGTGATTGTCGGTCTCGGCGGGTTATCGGAGAACGATCCGGATACCACTGCAGCCGCCAACGCGCGCAATGCGAACACGTTCCGCGATCTGATCGAGGAATGCCGGGCGGCGGCGCTGGCGACGGATCGTCAGGAACACGCTCAGGGGGCCGCCTAAGGTGTGTGCTTGCGGCCATGAACAATGAACGACGACCGGCTGGCGGAAACGGAGGCCAAACCGCGCGCGAGCGGGCCATCGGTACAATACGGCCCATGCCTCCATCCGACCTGCTCGCCTCGTCATGCAGCATCTGAAATACCTGAGCGCCTACCCGGCCGCACTACAGGACAAGGTTCGCCGGTTGATCGCGGAAGAGAAACTGGCCGCCTACCTCGCCGACAAATATCCAAGCAGGCATCCGGTGCAAACCGACCGCGCGCTCTACGAGTACGTCGCGGAACTCAAGCGTGAATTCGTGCGCAACGGGCCGCCCATCGACAAGGTCCTCTACGACAGCAAGCTCGATGTTCTGCGGCACGCTTTGGGACTGCACACGACCATCTCACGGGTTCAAGGCGGCAAGCTCAAAGCAAAGAAAGAGATCCGCATTGCGTCGCTCTTCAAGGATAGCGCGCCCGAGTTCCTGCAGATGATCGTCGTGCACGAACTTGCGCATCTGAAGGAAAGCGACCACAACAAGGCGTTTTACCGGCTTTGCGAGTTCATGCAGCCGGGCTATCACCAGACCGAGTTTGACCTGCGCCTTTATCTGACACATCGCGATATCGTCCGCGAGCGATCCACCTGAGCTTCGTTCTACGAACCTTTTCGCGCAACCACGCCCGGTTCCAATGAGTCCTCGTCGACCGTGCCTTTCAGTACGCCGACGCGTGGCCAACCAGTTGAGCGTGCGACTGCTCGGTCGCCTCATCGGCGGGAAACATGCTTTCGATACGCAACTCCTGCATGGCGACGCTCTGCGGCGTCCCGACCGTGGTGATCATCGAGAAGTAATTGAGCGGCTTACCGTCCTTCAGAAAACTGAGCGGTATCACCGGCATCGCAGGATTGACGGGAACCGCGCTGAGCGCCACAGGCGATTTCCAGTCGGACTTCGTCCCTGGATAGGCCATTAGCGTAGCGAGAAGCGCCTGGGTTTGTTCATCGATCACGCGTCCTACGGACTCACGGTAAACGCGCTGGATCAGACTCTTTGCCACGTCCTCCCATTTGTCGATAAACGGCCGCATGCCGTCCGGATCGAACATCAGGTGCAGAAGGTTGCGCGGCTCTTTGCGTGCGGACATATCGATGAAGCTGTTGAAAAAGCGCGGCGCGGAATCATTGGTCATCACGACATTCCAGTAGCGGTCCATCACGACCGCCGGATACGGTTCGTGCTGGCGCAACATGCGTTGAATCGCATTCTTCACGCTCTGCGTTTCGAGTGCGTTCAGCGGATCGTCCGGATATACCGGCGCGTAGCCTGCGGCCAGCAGCAACGTGTTGCGCTCGCGCAGCGGAACGTCCAGCGCCTGTGCGATATTCATCAGCATCTGCCGGCTGGGGACGCTGCGCCCGACTTCGATGAAGCTGATGTGACGTTGCGACACGCCGGAGTCGAGCGACAGATCCAGTTGGCTTTTGTCGCGCACGGCGCGCCATCGGCGCAAGAGCGCACCCAGTTCGGTTCCGGGCGGTCCTGGATGGACTTCTGTGGAGTTCATGTGGCACACCGTCGCGTAGATGTCGAACGGTCTACTATGACAGCCGGCATCGCCAACAACAAGGCGTCGAGCGTCACGACTCCGTACGCAGTGGCAACATCAAAGCCCTTCTCTGTGCCGTCCGTCCACGCGCTGCGCCAGCGGGTGAAATGACCCCGCCGGCGCACGCCTCGCAAACCAACTAATGCAGGTTGCAGAATGCGCCGGTCTGGACGTCGATCCATAGCATCTGTCCATCCGTCTTGTGGCTGTACACCAGTGCGCGAGATTCGCGCTGGCTGCGCAAAAACCCCAGCACCGCATGAAGCGTGTGCTTGCCGCGGTAACGCAAAGAGCGCGTGGTGTCCCCGCTGCCGATGACAATCACGATCGGGTTGATACGCACCTTTTGTGCGATCAGATCAGGCGTTGCTGCAGACATATGAGCCTCCGTGTGTGGGGTGACACACGGGATAACGTCGACAGCGCTGCGAGCTTGAGCCTGGGGAAGGGGCGGTAAGGAAAAGGGCTTTGAGAGGCGTGTGAAGCGCGCCGCTTTGGCGACGCTTGTTGCCTGGGTGGCCCCCCCACGAGGAATCGAACCTCGATTTCAGGTTTAGAAGACCCGTGTTCTATCCGTTGAACTATGGGGAGGCGAAACTGGAATTTTAACCGCGCGGCAAGCACCACCGGCACGCAGGGGGCGGATTATAACCGATGCTGCCGCGCAGCCCACCGCAGCTGCTGCGGCAAGCATCTGTTCAGTCCCAGCATAGCCGTCAGATCGACTGCGCGCTCAAACCGGCTGCGTATGCAGCATGAACCAGCCCAGACAGACGATGCCCGCAATCACGCAGTACACGCCGAAGCTCGCCAAACGACCGCGTCCTTCGAAATAACGCATCAGGAAGCGCACGCTCAGATACGCGGCAATCGCGGTCAGCACGCCACCGAGCAGCGCATCGCCAAGCTGGCCTGGCGCACGAAACAGCTTCGGCAGTTCGAGCACGCCAGCGGCAAAAATGATCGGCGTGCCAAGCAGGAAAGAAAATTCCGCCGCCTTCTCCGCCGTCAGACCGGCGGCGTTGCCGGCAATCATCGTCAGACCGCTGCGCGAAAAACCCGGGATCAGCGCGCCGATCTGCGCCAGCCCAACAAAGAACGCCTGGCGGAATGTCAGCTTCTCCGGCGCCTGATGCGCGCGAGCACGTTGCAGACGGTCGCCGAACCACAACAGCACGCCGTTGACGATCAGCGCGATCGCCACGATGCGCAAGTCGTGGAACAGCAGCTCGAGGCGCTTTTCCAGCACCAGCCCGACGATGCCCGCCGGAATCGTGCCGATGATCAGCGCCCACATCATGTGGCCGTCATCGTTGCGGCGGCCGCCGAGCGACGCGAAAAAGCCGCTGACCAGCGCGACCCAGCGCTTGCGGAAGTACCACAGCAACGCGAGCGCAGTGCCAAGGTGCAGCGCAACGAGGAACGGCAGCAACTGCGGCGCATGCTCGTCAATGTGCATGCCGAACAGCGCGGGCACGAGCAGGGTATGACCGAGGCTGCTGACGGGGAAGAGTTCTGTGACGCCCTGCAGCACGCTCAGAAAAATCAGAAACGACAAGCTCACGCGGCGGTCCTTTTAGTGAGTGAAGAATCAAGGAGCAGCACGCCGGCCTGGTGGAACCGACGCCTGGAAGCGCACCGATTATGCCTGGCCGCTATGTCAGCGCCAAGCGTTTGAGCGACGTTAGGGGAAATTTTGATGCATTGCGTCACAACTCGAAACGGTTGTTACGCCTCTGCAAGCCATCTGGCGCGCATGTGCTGCGAACCTGGGCAAGATGACCAACGGGATTGATCCGCGTCGCAGCGGGCGGCGCGGCAGCAAGCGGGACGCGAACGTTCAGCGATCGAGCTTGTAGAAGAAGTAGACTGTGCTGGCGGCAAACATGCCGAACAGGGCCACGCCCATTGCCATTGCGAGATCCATGAGGCCTCCGGAAGTCGTGCGGCCCGAAAGGTTAAATGACCGGGCAGTGGGACGGATTATCGTCAAGCTTACCGGTCGTGCGAACCCGTAATTGCCCGGGAAGGGTTTCCCCGTAGGCCAAACGGGCGCAAAATCGGCTCCGGACCGCGTGCCGCAGTTCGAGCCAGTCGATCGGCGCAGGTGATCATCGCAGCCAACCGTTGCAGTCAATCGTATTAACCGCACCTAACCAGAACCGTTCACCATGGCCCAATTCCAGCATCAGGACATCCTAGAGATCGCCGATGGCGCCTCGCTGCTTCGTATCGCGCCGCAAGCCGGCGGACGGCTGCTGTCGTGGCACATTGACGGCCAGCAGGTGATCCATTGGCCCGACGTGGCCGACTGGAGCCAGCCTGCGAAAATCCGCGGCGGCAATCCTTTGCTGTTTCCGTTTCTCGGACGCCATCGCGTCGACGGCCAGATTGGCCGCTGGCGCGACGCCGAAGGGACCGTGCGCGATCTGCCGATGCACGGCTTCGCGCGCGATCTGCCGTTTACCGCAAGCGTCGAACCGGCCTCGGCGACGCACAGCACGACGGTGCGCATGACGCTGGCTGACAACGACGCCACCCGCGCCGGCTATCCGTTCGGCTTCCGCTTCGAGGCCGCCTACCGGCTCGCGGACGACCACACGCTCGACGTCGAACTCACCACCGTCAATACCGGCGCTACACCGCTGCCCTACTACGCCGGCCATCACTTCTACTTCTCGCTGCCGCACACGCAACGCAGCGAGACGGTGCTCGAGCTGCCGCATACCCGGCGTTGCTATCAGCAGCCAGACGGCTCGATCAGCGCGCCTGAACCGGGCGAACCGAGCTACACGCTCGACGAGACGCGTATCCTCGACCGCTTCCATTGCCTCGATGGCCTGCCTCAGCGACCCGTGAGAGTTGTCGCGCCAGGCCTGAACCGCACGATCACGATCGACCTGCAACGACCCGGCTCCGTGCCCTGGTATGCCGTCACGACCTGGACGGAAGCCGCGGAGTCGGACTTCTATTGCATCGAGCCGTGGCTCGGCCTGCCCGACGCGATCCACAACGGCCTGGGCCTGCGCTGGCTCGAACCGGGCCAGACGGAAACGGCCGCGTTGCGCATCACGGTCGGCGCCCTGCGCTGAATCGACATACACCTGCCGGCGGCTAGCGAGCAATGCAGGCCGCCAGGCGGTGCCTGGACGCCGCGCCACGCCGTGCCGCTCATGCAGCGCCATCCCAATTCGCGTGCTGCGGTGCAAAACCGTTAGAATCGGTCGTTTTTTTGCCCATCTGTCGCGCAATAGGGATCGGCGCGCGGCAGCGCTTTGCGAGGTCCAATGTTGGGAACAAGAAAAATTAAACGGCTCGCTTGCGTGTCGTTACTTGCAGTGCTCGTCGCGTGCGGGTCTGCGCCAGTCGGTCCGGGGTTCTATCGTGTCGAACGCGGCGATACCTTGCTGAAGATCGCCCGCAGTAACCGGGTATCGGTCCAGAGCATCGTGCGCTGGAACAATCTGTCGAATCCGGACAGCATCGAGGTCGGTCAGGTGCTGCGCGTGGTGCCGCCCGGCAATTCGGCGCCGATCACCTCCGCGACGGCAAGCAGCGGCTCGTACAGCGGTCGTGGCAGTGCAGCGGCACCAGCAGCACCGCGCAGCGCGCCCAGCGACGTGTCGCCCGCCCCCGCGCCGGCCTCATCGATCTCGCTCGTGTGGCCGACCAACGGCACGGTGGTACGTCGCTTCGACGGCTCGAACTCGAAGGGCATCGATATCGCCGGCAGCGCAGGCACGCCAGTCGTCGCGGCGGCCGCCGGGACCGTGGTGTACGCCGGCAATGGCCTGCGCGGCTACGGCAACCTGCTGATACTCAAGCACAATGCAGATTATCTGACCGCCTACGCGCACAACCGCGTGCTGCTCGTGAAGGAAGGTCAGAGTGTGACCCAGGGCGAGAAAATCGCAGAAATGGGCGACAGCGACACGGATCGCGCCATGCTTCATTTCGAGTTGCGCTATCAGGGCCGCTCGATCGACCCCTCGCGTGCGCTTCCGGCACGTTAATTGCGTCTATAGGCGGTCCGCACGGCACTCCGGTACCGTGCGATGTCCCCTCCGACACCCGACGATGCGGCGGCAAGCCACCGCATCGGTCACCACACTCCATGAGGAGCCTCCGATGAAATCTGGATGGACCCCATCCGCAACGGCCCTCGCGGCCGTGGCTGCAAGCGTTGCTGCGCTGACGCTCGCGAGCCTTGGCGGCTGCGCCAGCTCCACCAAAATGACCTACCTCCCGAGCGGAGACACAGGCTTTGCCATCAACTGCAGCGGCAGCGACGCGAGCGAGAGCTGGGCCGAATGTTACAAACGCGCAGGCGAAGTATGCGGTTCATATGGCTACGACGTGATCTCGAAGGATGTCGACAACGGTGCCACCTCGGGTGGCTCGATCGGCGGCATCCTCGGTGCAAACGTCAAGAACCGCTCCATGGTGGTTCGCTGCAAGCAGTAAGCGCGAATGAGACCCGCAAGCGGCGCTGCACGACACGGCGCCGCCCCCGCTCCGCGACAATTCGTGCTCCGGTCATGACTTTAAGACCGGCTTAAAGCGGTGTGAGCACGCTCATATCCGATAACCGAGAGTTCTCATTTGGCGTGAATTGAACCGCTATAAATATCATCGAATGCAATTCATCTAATCCCCTGACGAAAAAAAGCCCGGCTCGAGGCCGGGCTAACGGGGGTTCGGCGCATATCGGTAAAGGACCGGTTCACCATGCGCCAAAACCGAATCTATCAACGGCGGCAGGGGCATGCAATCGATTAATTTCGCAAAAAATGTGCTTCGCCGCACGGAATACGCATTCCGTGAACGAAAATTAATGAGATAGTTCGAATAACGCGATTCAAATGAAACGGAATGACGGGCTTATGAGGATCGCTACCAAACCTGCCCGTACAACATGAAGTCCTTACTGGCATTGCGTTCTGGAGCAACGCCGCACTGCACGATTGAGCCACGCTCCGATTTAACTGTCAAATCCTGAAAGCATTTTTCCTGTGATTACTACCGCCGATTTCCCTTGCCTGCCTTCGGTCGTCTTTGGTGCGAAGGCGCACGTTCCAGTTGTATTTAATCGTGGGTCGCGGCCATTCGCATAATGCGACTTTTCAGTTATTCTGGATTAATTCGCATCTCGCGGAGCATTTTAGCCATTTTTTATCGGTTAAATCCGACGAGATAAAGCACTCGCTAGCCGTCATCCGCTAACCCGGCGCATCACAAGACGCGCAGCCCCAGTTCAGTCACCAGCACAGCGGCCTGCTGGTGGGAAATCGTCGCGCCGCGAAACAGTCCCGCGTCCACGAGACGTACGCCGCTCAGATCGGCGAGGCGCAGGTCTGCACCATCGAAACGGGCACCTTTGAGGTTGGCGTCCTTGAGGCTGCCGCCTTCGAACCGCGCCTCCCGGAAGTCGGCGCCAGCGAGGTCGGCATCGGAGAAATCGAGTTCTTGTAGCGTGGCTTTGCGAAATGACAGGCCACGCAGATGCGCGCCGACCAGCAGCGTCTCGACGAACGTCAGGCCTAGCGCGGTGCAGGCCTCGAAGTTCGCGCCTGTGAGTTTGCATCCGGTGTAGTTGACTGATGCGAGCTTGGCGCGGCGCCAGCTCGTATTGTTGAGATCGCTCGACTGAAACACGGCGTCGACGAGGTCCGCCGAGCCGAAATCCGCCTGCCGCCCACGGCAACGCAACCAGCGGCTTTGCGTCAGTGCGGCGCCGAAAAACGAAGCCTCGACGATGGTGCAGCGATGAAATTCGGCGCTACGCAAATCGAGCCGCGACAGATCCGCGCCCTCGAAGTCGCAGTCTTCGAACCGAATCGGACCATGAGTTGCGGCGAGTAATCGCTGCACGTCTTCACGTGCGAGCGTGGCATCGGCGACGATGTGAACGCCCGCGGCAGGCGTCGTAGAATTGAGCGACATGAAAAAATTGTTCCGTTCGACCGGCGCGTGCTGGCCCCAAAAACCTTGTGAGCCGCTTAAGTTAGAGCGAAAAGGCAGAACGCCGATTCGCCGAAAACGGCAAGCGTACCCGAACGCGCCTTCGCTGTGGAGGGCGCTCGCTGATGGTTTATAGTAGCGGCCGCCTGTCAATCACCGCTTTTAACACCGCCTGATCCGATGACATCGAACGACGCCGCCCACAGTCCGCTTTACCTCTCGCTGCTCGCGGAAACCGCGAAAATCGGCTGGCCTGAGCTCGAGCGCTTCTTTGCGCGCGGCATCCTGCTGCACGTCGCGCGGGACCTCGATCTGGTCAGCGTCGCCGAAGCGATTGCCAGCGACGATACGGCCCGGGTGACGCAGTGGTTGTCAGCGGGCCTCGTCGAGCGCATGCCGAGCGAAACCGCTGCCGATTTCGCCGCGCGCGATCCAGACCTTTGGGCCGTGGTGGTCTCGCCGTGGGTTTGCGTGCAGGAACGCGGTTGAATCAAGTCTGGGGATGTCTACTGAGTGGTTAGCGGATTCTCTGCCAGCCGCTCGCGCATTCCAGTTACCGCTTGAAACAAGCGCATACATATCAGGCGCACGCGGCGCCCTAGAATGGTCGCAGCCCGCGCTCTCCGCGCGAACAGTCTGCGCGGGTCAGAAGCGCCGGCGTGCCCGCGCCGGTGCTTCGCCTTTATTGCGACGGCTGCACGGGTCGCGCCGTATCCGGCGTGTCCAGCATGGAAGGCGGCCGGTCGTCGGTCGGCACGCCGTGATAATCAGCCGGGTCTTTCGGGGGTGAGCCATGGTGGCCGGACGCGGGATCATTCGAGCAGCCCGCCAGGACTACTGCAGCAAATACAATCAAAAGGGCGCGATTCATAGACTCTCTAAAGGAAACATAACAGCGCAAACGCGCCGAGAGTCTACCTGCAAAGTCTTTTTGCGGCAGTGGCCGCCATTAGCCATCACGACGCCACGTGCCCATGCGTATGGCATATGCCGTTTTTTTGCCGTCTGACCTACTATGTACACATGGCTGCAATCGACAAAGGAGGCTGCCATGGACGCTGAATCGATCGCGGGTTTTGTCGGGCTCGCGGTGGGCCTGCTGGTCCTGATAGGTTTGTCGGTTTTCGAATCGCGGACCTACCGGCGTGAGCACAACGGTGAAGGCATGATGCATCACTGGCTGTCCGAGCATCACGTGCTCAACTGGACGCGCCGCAGGCACTGACCCGGCGCCGACACCGCGCTGACCTCTACCGCCCTCGCGGCCATTCAATTTTACAGCCGCGAGACGCGCTACGCTCGGTCGGCATGATCCGATTTGCCGCGCGGTAACGAAGCCCCGCGGCACGGAAGGTTATTGCGCTGTCCGCGACGCCGCCGCGCTATACCCCAGCCTTGGCCAGCACCACGATCGATACCCCTAACGCGTCGCGCTGCGGATCCTCATTGCGATACGAATGCGGCACATGGCCAGGAAACGCGAGCACGTCGCCCGTTTCGAGTCCGTGCCGTTCACCCGCCACAAAAATCGCGACCCGCCCTTCCATGCAGGTGAAGTACTCGCGCGTGCCGGGCAGATGCGGCGTGCCACGCATATAGGCGCCCGGCGCGAACGCCATCGTCTCCAGAATGCCATCCGGCACAGGCTCCGGGACCAGTGGACGGATCGTCAAACCGTTGCCGCGATTTTGCGCGGAGATATCGTCGACCGACCATTTGCGGACCTTGGCACGTGGCGAGGCGAGCAATTCATCGAGCGGCGCGCCAAGCGCACTGGCCACCTTCATCAGCACCGCCAGCGACGGATTGCCTTCGCCCGATTCCAGATTGGCCACCGTCGAACGCGGCACCCCCGACGACTTCGCCAACCCTTCCTGGGTCAACGCACGCGCGTGACGCAACGCTACGAGGTTGCGCGCCAGATGCTGGGCCGCGTTCGACCTGTCGGGCCCGCTCTCGGGAGCGGGTTCAAAAGCAGTCTCGTCCATCGTATCGACTTTCTGACAAGGAATTGGACATCGCACTCGGCCGTGCGCCGTGGGGTTCCTATTATCGGGCCATCGAGACGGCGCGGGTGAAGCGATCGTCTCGCCCTGAACCGGAGAACTCACATGATCCACACGCCCCACAATCTGCAAGACATTCGTGTCGCTCTGACCGGCGGAACCTCGGGGCTCGGCCTCGCCTTGATGGACGAACTGCTGACGCGCGGCGCGCGCGTCGCTTTCGTGGCTCGCGATCAACGGCGCGTGGCCGAGGTGGCTGCGGCGCGTCCGAAGGTGGCGGGTATCGTCGGCGATATCTCGAACAAGGATGACATCTATCCGCTCGCGATGCAGATCAGCGGCCTGCTCGGCGGCGTCGACGTGCTGGTGAACAATGCATCCGCGCTCGGTCCAGTGCCGCTCGCGCTGCTCGCCGATACGGAGTGCGAAGATTTCGAAACGGCGCTGGCGACCAATCTGCTCGGGCCGTTCCGCCTCACGCGCGCGCTGCTCGGCTCGCTCACTGCCGCCGCACGCGAACGGGGCGGCGCCGTCGTGCTGAACGTCTCGAGCGATGCGGCAATCGAGCCGTATCCGGGCTGGGGCGCGTACGGTGCGAGCAAGGCCGGCCTGCGTCATCTGAGCCGCATCTGGGACCAGGAACTGGCCACGCAGAAAGTGCGTGTGCTGTCGCTCGATCCTGGGGACATGGACACACCGCTGCATGCCCTCGCTGCGCCCGGCGACGACCCCACGACCTTGAAGCGTCCCGCCGACGCAGCTCGCGAATTCGCCGACGCAATCGAAGCGGCATTGCATGCGCTGCGCGATCCGGCCCACCTTGAAGGAGTACGAGCATGACGATGCGCGCCGCCACGCTGCCTGTTCAACGTCCTCACGATGCACGCCTGCTGGTGGTCGACCGTCACGGGCATATCGAGCATCGACCACGCCACGCATTCGTGGAACTGCTGCGCCCGGGCGATTGCGTAATCGCGAACGATGCTGCAACGCTACCCGCCAGTCTGCACGGCATCCATCGACGCAGCGGTACCGTGATCGAAATTCGCCTCGCGGGACGCGCGTCGCTCGATCCACAAGACGTCAAATGCTTTACTGCCGTGGTGTTCGGGGGCGGCGATTTTCACACGCCGACCGAAGCACGTGCTGCCCCGCCACTGCTTGCGCCTGGTGACCGGCTGAGCTTCGGCAAGCTCGAGGCGACCATCGTGCGGATGCTCGATCATCCGCGTCTCGCGGAGTTGCAGTTTCATGCGGATGCGGCGCACATCTGGGAGACGCTGGCACAACAAGGCAAGCCGGTGCAGTACGCCCATCTGCAAGAGGCGCTGGCGTTATGGGATGTGTGGACGCCGATCGCCGCACAACCAGTGGCGTTCGAACCGCCCTCCGCCGGCTTCGTGCTCGACTGGCGCAGCATCGATGCGCTGCAGGTGCGCGGCATTCCGTTTGCGACGCTGACGCACGCAGCGGGCCTGTCATCCACCGGCGACGCGGCGCTCGATCAGCGCTTGCCGTTCGACGAACCCTATCGCATTCCGGCGGCCACTGCTGCGCTGATCGCTGCGACGCGCGCACAGAAGGGACGCGTCGTCGCTATCGGCACGACGGTTGTGCGGGCGCTCGAACACGCGGCCAGCGGCAACGGCGTAGTGCACGCGGGCGACGGCGTCGCCACGCAACGAATCGGACCACAGACGCAGTTGCATGCGGTGGATGTGATTGTCTCCGGTACGCATGAGCCGGACACCAGTCACTACGCGTTGTTGCGCGCCTTCACCGATACCCTGACGCTGCAGGGCGTGACCGATGAGCTGGAGGCGCATCGCTATCGCACGCATGAGTTTGGCGATTCCGTGTGGATCGAGCGGCGTGCCTGCGTCGTGCGAGACGCGCGGATGCGCCCGGTGGATCCGCGCGAACGGGAACGTTGCCCAGCGCCGGGCATAGGCCTTGCTGACTCGCACCGCAAGGACAGCGCGATGCCGGCGGTCCCGTCAAGCCGGCCCAACCGTGCCGGACCCACCCTACGCAACGTACGCACCGTATCAGACGAACTGGCGCCAGTCGCGCACTCGCCTGACAAGGAGACATCGCATGACACTCGGAACCATCCTGCTGATCATCCTGATCCTGCTGCTGATTGGCGCCCTGCCAAGCTGGCCGTATAGCAGCGGCTGGGGCTACCGGCCGACCGGCCTGCTCGGTATCGTACTGATCGTGGTGATCATCCTGCTGCTGATGGGACGAATCTAGTAGGTCAGGTGAAGCGCTGATCGCGCTCCTTCAGCTTCTCGTTTGCGCTTTTTCTATTTCAGGATTGACGGTCATAGGTCAGACCAGATAGAATCTCTGATTCGTCGGAGCGTAGCGCAGCCTGGTAGCGCATCTGATTTGGGATCAGAGGGTCGTAGGTTCGAATCCTATCGCTCCGACCATGGAATCAAAGGGTTACACGCTTCGGCGTGTAACCCTTTTTCTTTTCGATCGGGCATGGACGGTTCAGAATGTTTTCTGTCCGCCGCTGACGAATGCCCTGACTCTGCTTAAAGGATCGATCCGTGCGCAAATTCGTATTGCTCATCCTGCTCGCGACGTTCGTCGCAGCGTTCGCACCTGTCACTGCCGAGGCGCGTCCACGCGTCGTCTGCAAGCACGTCTGGTATCGCGGTCATCTGGTGCGTCGTTGTCGTCAGGTGCCGCCGCCGCGACATCATCGGCATCGCCGGCCGCCGCATCGCCAACCGGGCTACGTTTGACGTAGGGCATTGCGTCGGCAGCAACGATGCAGGCAGTCGGCGTCCAATGCGGCCGTCGCTGCCTTGATTATTGCACGGAGCCTGGCAGCGACGTCCTAGGATACACGTCGGATGCACTAACATCGAAGCAAACCTTGTGATGCAGGACGCCTCACAAGTACAAATGCGTTTAGCGCGGATGATCCGCACCAAACGTCAATGCCTCGGTCGACTGAACTCGTAAAGCCGCCGACGCTGCATCTCGCCGATCACGCGCTTGCGCGCACGCTCGCGCCGGTAGTGACCAATGGCGAAAACCACCGCAATCAACAAGACCAAAAATCCAATAGCGGTGGCCAAAACAGTCGCGTCCATAGCGGCCTCATGTCAGATGCTGCGTTCAACTGCAGCGGCGTTCAATCACTGCACAGCTAACACCCACAACAATCTGTGCGCCGCACAGGCGCCCTTTCGGGTCACCCTACGTACGACTCAACGACCGCACAGCCATACAACACATGCTCAAACCGCTCGCCAAGGCGGCATTTCGCTACCGCGCCTGACGACCTTAATGACCTGCTTGCGACGAGCCGTTGCTGCCGACGCCATAGCCGCTCGCGTCAGCCTTTTCGGCGGCAACACGAGCTTCGGCGGCTTGAATGTTCTCGGGGTAGTTCATCCAGTCGCGCGGGTTATAGCCGGCCTTCTCCAGATCCACGAGTTGGGCGCGCACTTCCGCGCGCGTCAACGGTTGGCTCGATTGCGCAAATGCTGCAAGCGGTGCAGCGATCAGGGCGGCGATAACAGCAGCTTCAATCAGCGACTTCATGACGACTACCTCCAGAAATTGTCTTATCTGTCGCAACACCGACCACGGTGTTCGACGTATGACAACATTTTATGGTTAACCATGACTAGGGTAAATACCTATGCGATGAAAACACTGTTGTCAAAAACATTCCAATACTGGGATAGCGCCTGACCATTGTTGACAGTGTCTTTCGTCGCGCCGTCATAGCATTGAAACTCTGGTCCGGCGCCAGTCACCGAAAGTCGCCGCAACCGTCCATTAGCCCGTCGCGGATGGATATCGGATGCTAAAAAACACGCAACAGGCCAGGCTTCAACCCAAGGGCGCGCACAAACTGATGTTCCTGGATCAGGAGATCGCACATATTGCGTCGGTGATGCCGGCCAGCCTGGCCGAGGGCCGAGGCGGACCGATCCTGTCGTCGCGTTACTGGCGCACCCGGCTCAACAAGCTTCTGGACACCGCCCATCTGACGCGCTCCCAGTTGTACGCATTGGATCGTCTGCTTCTCCAGCTCGATGCATTCGAGGCGAAACACCGGCGGGCCGAAGCGGCCAACGACCCGTCCGCGTTGCTCAATATCTCCACAACATGCGTGCCGCATCCGCGGACGTCCTGATCTGACCACTGGCTTGTCCACGGCGCAACGACGCCTCGCGAAACGCGACTTGTCTTTTGGCGAACTGTTGGCTTGATAACGGTGCTCGCTGAATCGTCTATCTAAGATGACTGCTGACCAAATTCCACGGGATCAAGCCATGCGCTATCCGTTCGATATCGCCGTTACGTATGCCCTGCTAGTGCTCGTGATGTGCTGCGTGGTGAAGCTGACCGTAGCCTGAATCGAGCCCAATCAGCCGCAGCTTTACAGCTCGAGCCGATAGCGACCCTTCACACACACGACCGCGCTCGGGCGCGCGCATGCTGTGGCTGCTGCCGTCCATCCGCGGCGACGCCTCCCAGATCCAGATCCGCCACAACAGGCGCAGAAAGCCGCTCCATGTCACACAGCGTGTGGCAACACCACCTGAACTGGCTGAACATCCCCTCCGCTGCACGCCCTTTAGCAAACCACCTTGCTGTCACGCACGCAGCCATGCGACAGTGGTACAACACTGCGTCGCTCGAAAGTCCGCACCCATCTTGCATGGGACCGGAGCAAGAGCTCCGCATGGGACCCGAAGCGCGCCAAAGCGCCGCTCCGGTCGATAAAGGAGACAGCCATGAACCTGATCCTCTGGCGCCATGCCGAGGCCGAAGAGATCGCGCCGACCGACCTCGCCCGCCAGTTGACCGTGCGCGGCCGCAAGCAGGCGCAAGCCGTGGCGAAGTGGCTGCGCGCGCGGCTCGACGAGGACGCCGTGATTCTCTCGAGTCCGGCGGCGCGCACCATCCAGACGGTCGAGAACCTCACCGACCAATACCGCGTGGTGCGCGAACTCGCGCCCGGCGCCAGCGCCGCTGACGTGCTGACCGCCGCCGGCTGGCCGGCAGGCATCGCATCGACGGTAGTGATCGTCGGCCATCAGCCCACGCTCGGTCACGTCGCCGCACAGTTGCTTGCGAACAACAGCGAATCGAGCTGGCCGCTCAAGAAAGCTGGCGTATGGTGGCTTGCAAACCGGGAGCGCGACGGCGACGAGCAGGTCGTGCTGCGCGCCGCCATCAGCCCGGATCTGCTGTAACCGACCGTAAAAGCTTGCGGTACAAAAACGCCGTTTAGCTTACGGACCGACATCTAACGGTCACAACATTGCCATGCGAGCGTCATCGGGCGTTACTACATTGGCGAAAAAGCGAATTTCTCCTTTTTCGACCAGGAACGCCACATGCAAGATCTGCCGACGTCCTCCCTGCCATTCGCTTCGAATCTCGAGACGCGTCGCCGTCTGCCGCGTGCCGAGGAAACGGTTACCGCGCAACACCGGCTGCAAGTAGCCTGGGCGCGGACCGAAGAAGAACTGCGCGAAGCCCAGCATCTGCGTTACCGGGTCTTCGCCGACGAAATGGGCGCCCGTCTGACGGGCCCTGCAGGCCTTGATGTCGACGCATTCGATCACTACTGCGATCACCTGCTGGTGCGCGATCTCGATACGCTGAAAGTGGTCGGCACCTATCGCGCGTTGCCACCGCATCAGGCCGCGCGCATCGGCCGCCTGTATGCCGAAAGCGAGTTCGATGTTTCGCGTCTCACTCACCTGCGGCCGAAGATGGTCGAAGTGGGCCGTTCATGCGTGCACCCGGACTACCGCAGCGGCGCGGTAATCATGTCGCTGTGGGGCGGTCTCGCGGCGTACATGATGCACAACGGCTACGAAACGATGCTTGGCTGTGCAAGCGTGTCGATGGCCGACGGCGGCCACTACGCGGCGAACCTGTACTGCGCGCTGCGCGACAACGCGATGACGTCGCAGGAATACCGGGCCTTTCCGCACACGCCGCTGCCCGTCGAAGAGTTGCAAACCGGCTCGAACGTTGCGCCACCGCCGCTCGTCAAAGGTTATCTGCGAGTTGGCGCAAAAATTTGCGGCGCGCCGGCCTGGGATCCTGACTTCAACACGGCCGATTTTCTGACGCTGCTGCGCCTGTCTGAAATCAATGAACGCTACGCGCGCCACTTCCTGGGCGATGCATTGCCGGGGTGAGCGAAGCGACGCCACACTTCTTCGCAGGTGCGAATGCAAAACAGCCCGGCAGATTGGCTCTGCCGGGCTGTTTTGTTTTAAACATTGCTGCTGCGTATAGGTGTAGCCAGCGGGGCGCGATCTACGTATCGTCAGTCGTCCGTATAAACGACGCGATACGGGATGCCCACCTTCTCCCATTCCGCGGCTTCCTGAATCATGCTGTAGTCAGTGAGCGGGTTGTTCGCCACCCATTCCTTCGGCAAACGCACTTCGTAGCCATTGTTCACGCGACTTACGGCGATACCCGGCAAACCGACATCCGCACGGCGCCGGCACAACAGCGCAGCGAGACGCAGACAGAACAGCAGCGGCCACTCCACCTCACGCGTTTGCGACAGTTTGCCGAGCTTGCCCGCATGGCCCAGCACGAGCGCCGCGAGACGCGCCTGATCGGTGCGCGAAAAGCCCGGCATGTCCGCGTTGCTGGCGATATAGGCCGAGTGTTTGTGATACGCGCTGTGCGAGATGGACAGCCCGATCTCGTGCAGCGACGCCGCCCAACTCAGAAACATGCGGTTCTCGGCGCGACGTTCGCCATCCGGCTCGTCGAACTGATCGTAGAAGCTCACCGCCAGATCGCCGATGCGCCCCGCTTGCGCGCGATCCACGCCGTAGCGGCGCATGAAGCCTTCCACGGTGACCGTGCGCATATCTTCGTGCTGCGAACGCCCCAGCAGGTCGTACAGCACGCCGAGACGCAAGGCGCCGTCGGTGGTGTCGACGTAATCGACGCCCAGTTCGTCGAACACGGCCAGCATGATCGACAGGCCGCCCGCCAGCACCGGAATCCGGTCCGCTTTCAGCGCCACCAGTTTCAGCCGGTTGACGTTCTCAGCCTTGATCAACGCACGCTTCAGGCGTTCGAGGCCGCCACGCGAAATGCCATGCGTGATGCCTGCGTCGTTAAAGCCGTTCGCTTCCACCAGTTCCGCGAGCGCCCGTGCCGTGCCCGACGAACCAATGGCTTGTTCCCAGCCGGTTTTCTTGTACTCGTGAGAAATGATCTGGATTTCGCGGCCGGCGGCAAGCTCCGCCTGACGCATCGTGTACTCGTCGACGTTGCCGGCCGGAAAGAAGGTCCGGCTATGGCTCACGCAGCCGATATACAGGCTTTCCATCTTGATCGGCGTGTAGTGCGAGCCGATGATGAATTCCGTGGAACCGCCGCCGATATCGACCACCAACCGCTTACCGGGACTGGCGGGCACCGAGTGCGCAGCGCCGGCGTAAATCAGACGAGCCTCTTCACGCCCGGCAATCACTTCAATCGGGAAACCCAATGCCGCGCGGGCTTCACCAAGAAACTCGCCCGCGTTCTTCGCGATGCGCAGCGTATTCGTGGCGACGGCCCGAACATGATCGGGATGGAAATCGCGCAGCCGCTCACCAAAGCGTTTGAGCGCGTCCCAGCCTCGCACCTGCGAGGCGCGGTCGAGCATCTTGTCGCTCGACAGGCCGGCGGCGAGCCGCACGGGCTCGCGTAGCGCGTCGACCTGATAGATCTGGCTGCCGGCATCGGTTTCTTCGACCCGGCCCACGATCAGACGAAAGCTGTTCGAGCCAAGATCGACGGCAGCGAGAAGTTGTGGCGTGTTGACCATCGATTGAGCGGACTCCATACGCGCAAGCGCGGCTATCTTGTTGCTAGCCCCGCCGTTCAAAGACGACATTTTAAGCGTACCGGACCTCACGATGTAACCTTGGCGGTGATTGGCGTGCGGTATGGTCCCATATTCCCTGCGTCATATTTACGACACAACGACAGAAGAGCGTAAAATTTATGACAATTCGACTGTCATAAGAGCTTCATCATACTGTGAGAATTTCCGAGCGTCTTTCACCGTCTCTTCCCGAGCTTCCATTCTCGCCGCCGATGTCCACCCGCTACCCCCTACTGAATCGCGAACTGGGCATCCTGGGTTTCAATGAGCGTGTACTGGCGCAAGCCGCTGATCCCGCCGTGCCCTTGCTCGAACGCCTGCGTTTCATCTGCATTACCAGCAGCAACCTCGACGAATTCTTCGAAGTCCGTATGGCCGGACTGCAGGAGCAGATGCGCGACAACCCGGGCGCACTGTCGCCGGACGGCATGTCGCTGCAGCACGTCTATGACCTCGTGGTGGAGCGCGCGCAGAAGCTCGTGCATCGCCAGTACCGCATGCTGCACGACACCGTGCTCTCCGCGCTCGAACAGGAAGGCATCTATTTTCACGGCACCGAAGCGTGGAATGAAGCGCAGACCGAATGGGCGCGCAATTACTTCTTCGACGAACTACTGCCCGTATTGACGCCAATCGGACTCGATCCCGCGCATCCGTTCCCGCGCGTGCTCAATAAAAGTCTGAATTTTGTGGTCGAACTCGAAGGCAAGGACGCCTTTGGACGCCAGGCGCTGATGGGCATCGTGCAGGCACCACGGGCGCTGCCGCGGCTTGTGCGCATGCCGCAGGAACTCTCGGGCTACCCGCACGGCTTCGTGCTGCTCAGCTCGTTGTTGCAGCGCTTCGTGGGCGAACTGTTCCCGAATCTGGTGGTACGCAGTTGCAACCAGTTTCGCATCACACGTAACAGCGAACTGTTCGTGGATGAAGACGAAATCACCAATCTGCGCGTCGCGCTGCAAGGCGAATTGCCGGCGCGGCACCTGGGCAACGCCGTGCGCCTCGAAGTATCGGCGGAGACGCCCGCGCATCTGGTACAGCGCCTGCTCGACGAAAGCGGCCTCTCGGATAAAGACTGCTACTTCGTGGATGGTCCCGTCAATCTGGTGCGGCTGATGCAATTGCCGGAGATGGTGGACCGGCCGGATCTGAAATTCGTCCCGCACATTCCGTCGATCCCGACGCAGATCGCCAATAGCGCGAGCCTGTTCGACGTGATCGATAACGGCGATGTGCTGCTGCATCACCCGTACGAGAGCTTCCAGCCCGTGCTCGAACTGCTGTTGCAGGCGGCCAAAGATCCTAACGTGATGGCGATCAAGCAGACCATCTACCGTACCGGCACCGATTCGCCGCTAATGGACGCGCTGATGCAAGCCGCCCGCAACGGCAAGGAAGTCACGGTGGTGGTGGAACTGCTCGCGCGCTTCGATGAAGAAACCAATATCAACTGGGCCGCGCAGCTCGAAGCCGTGGGCGCGCACGTCGTGTATGGCGTCGTGGGCCACAAGTGTCACGCGAAGATGATGTTGATCGTGCGGCGCGTGTCGCACAACGGCAAGATGACGCTCAAGCGTTATGCCCACCTCGGCACGGGCAACTATCACCCGCGCACGGCGCGTCTGTACACCGACTTCGGGTTGATGACGGCCGACCAGAAGATCTGCGAAGACGTGCACCACGTGTTCCAGCAACTCACGGGCATTGGCGGCGAACTGAAGCTGCACGAACTGTGGCAATCGCCGTTCACGCTGCATCCGAAGCTCATCGAGGCGATTCGCGCTGAAGCGGACCACGCACGCGCCGGCAAGAAGGCGCGCATTGTCGCCAAGATGAACGCCCTGCTCGAGCCGACCGTCATTGCGGAGCTGTACGAAGCGTCGATGGCGGGGGTGAAGATCGATCTGATCGTGCGTGGTGTGTGTTCGTTGCAGCCGGGCGTACCCGGGCTGTCCGAGAACATCACGGTGCGCTCGATTGTCGGGCGCTTCCTCGAGCACCATCGGATTTTCTACTTCTACGATGGCGGCAAGGAACAGGTTTACCTGTCGAGCGCCGACTGGATGGATCGCAATTTCTTCCGGCGTGTGGAAGTGGCGTTCCCGATCAACAACCGCCGCCTGAAACGCCGCGTGATTGCGGAAGGTCTGTCGGCGTTCCTCGGCGACAACCAGTCCGCATGGCTGATGCAAAGCGATGGACACTATCGCCGGCGCAGGCCGGGCAAGTCCTCACGTAATGCGCAGATGAGCCTGCTTGGGAAGTTCTGCACCTGACGCTAGGTCAGGCCGGCGCAGGTTGCCGCCGCGCCGTGCGGAACACCGGGAAGCGCACGGTGAACGTGCTGCCGCGCCCCTCTTCGCTCTTCACTTCGAGCTGCGCATCGTGCCGTTGCAACACGTGCTTGACGATCGCAAGGCCCAAACCTGTGCCACCCGTGTCGCGCGAGCGGCTGCGGTCGACCCGGTAAAACCGTTCGGTGAGCCTGGGAATATCGGCAGCGGGAATCCCAAGCCCGCTATCGGTCACGGAAAACACTGCGCTGCCACCGCTCGACTGCCACGTCACATGAATCTTGCCGCCGTCCGGCGTGTAACGGATCGCATTGGTCACCAGGTTGCCGAGCGCGCTCAGAATCTCGGTCTCGACGCCCGTCACGGTGAGCCCCTCATCGGCGTCGAAGGTGATGCAATGGTGATCGCTGGAAAGGCTTTGAGCATCGTCGCGCAGGTGCCGCAGCACGGCACGCATATCGATCATCTGATCGCTCGGCGGCTTGTTGTCGCCTTCGAGCTTGGCGAGCACCAGCAGATCGTTGACGATATGCCGCATACGCGCCGCCTGCTGCTCCATCAGTTCAAGGTAGCGGGCGCGCTCGGCTTCGCCCAGCGGCAATTCGCGCATCGTTTCGAGGAACCCGGACAACACGGTCAGCGGCGTCTTCAGTTCGTGCGACACATTGGCCACGAAGTCGCGCCGCATCGCATCGGTCCGTTCGAGCTCCGTAATATCCTGCGACAACACCAGCTTGCGGTTCTCGCCGTACGGGAACACCTGCACCGACAGCACGTTCTGACGCTTCTCGCCCATCCCGCGCATGATCAGCATCTGCTCGTAGTGATGCGAGTTCAGATAGCGCACGAAATCCGGCTGACGCACGAGGTGGGTGATGTGCTGCCGCAGATCGCGCTTCGCATCGAGGCCGAAATGCACCTCGGAAATGGCATTACACCACTCGATCTGATCGTGATCGTCGAGCATGGCAACGCCATTCGGCGAAGCCTGAATGGCCTGGATGAAACGCGAATGCTGCTGCTCGACCTGACGCACCTGGGCGTGCCAGCGCTTCGCGAGCTTGTGCAGCCGGTAATAGATTTCGCCCCAGATACCCGGCGCGCTCGGCACTTCGCCGTAGACCGGCGCATCGAGCAGACGCCACAGACGCTGTTTATGGAAGGTGCTAAAAGCGCTCTGTGCGAGCAGAACGACGACCGCGAAGATCAGTGCCGCCTTGACGTTGACGAACACGCCAAGCAATGCGCACAGAACAGCAAGCAGCACGATCGAGACAATGGAACGCGCCCAGATGATGTTCATGTTCTAGCGATCGAAGAGAAGACAATGCGCGCCGCGAAGCAATTTCGCGGCGCGTTAGCGCAGGTGGCCTTAAGTGCAGCTAAACCTGCCACGCGTAATCAGGCGCTTTTCGCAAGCCTGTAACCACTGCCCCGGACCGTCTCAATCATAGCATCGCAGCCCGCCGGCTTAAGCGCGGCGCGCAGGCGCTTGATGTGAACGTCCACCGTGCGCTCTTCGACGAACACGTGATCGCCCCACACCTGATCGAGCAGTTGCGTGCGGCTATGCACGCGCTCCGGATGCGTCATGAAGAAGTGCAGCAGACGGAACTCCGTCGGCCCGAGATCGAGCTTGATCTCGCTGCCTTCTGCATGCGCCGCGACACGATGCGTGGCCGGATCGAGCTTCAGTCCGTTGATCGCCACCACGTCCTCGGTCAACTGCGGTGCACGACGGCGCAGCACAGCCTTGATACGCGCCATCAGTTCCTTCGGCGAGAACGGCTTGGTGACATAGTCGTCCGCGCCGATCTCGAGACCGAGCACCTTGTCCTGTTCATCGCCACGTGCGGTCAGCATGATGATCGGGATGTGTTTGGTCCGCTCGTTGTTGCGCAGATCGCGCGCAAATGCGATGCCCGATTTCCCGGGCAGCATCCAGTCGAGCAGGACGAGGTCCGGCAGCACATCGCTGATCAGGTTTTGCGCCTGCTCCGCGTTATAGGCGCGGATCGGGCAATGGCCCGCGTGTTGAAGATTGACCGAAATCAGCTCGGAAATAGCGGGCTCATCTTCGATGACGAGAATGCTGCTAGGCATCGGCACCTCTTGACCTTTATGCAGGGGTTAACTAAGTGCTTCGCGTTCGAGCGCGTCGCGCGACTTGTGCCGCACGTCGGTACCCTTGACGATATAGATGATGAATTCAGCGATGTTCTTCGCGTGGTCGCCGATCCGCTCGATCGCCTTGGCGATGAAGAGGAAATCGAGGCCCACCGAAATCGAACGCGGATCTTCAGTCATGTACGAAATCAGCTTGCGCACGAAGGCGCGGAATTCTTCGTCGATCGCCTTGTCGTCGCGCACGATCTGCGCGGCGGCCACCGTATCGAGGCGCGCGAACGCATCGAGCGCACGGCGCAGGATCGTCACAGCCATCTCACCGGACAGTTTGATCTCGGCGATATTGATGGTGCGCGAGGCGCCGTCTTCCATCAGACGCTTGGTGCGCTTGGCGATCTTTTCCGCTTCGTCACCGGCGCGCTCAAGATTCGTGATGGTCTTCGAGATCGCGATCAGGAGGCGCAGGTCGCGCGCGGCCGGCTGGCGGCGCGCGATGATGTTGCTGCACTCTTCGTCGATATCGACTTCCATCTTGTTCAGACGCTCTTCGGCGGCGATAACCTGCTCGCACATGTCCAGGTCGAAATTGTTGAGCGCGTGCATCGCGTTGACGATCTGCGATTCAACGAGGCCGCCCATTTCGAGAACCTTCGACGAAACGAGATTCAGATCGGCGTCGAACTGGCTGGAGAGGTGTTTATCGGACATGTCGTACTCCCTAATGGTGCTCGTCGGGGTTAACCAAAGCGGCCGGTGATGTAGTCCTCGGTTTCCTTGCGGACCGGCTTGATGAAGATCTTTTCGGTATCACCGAACTCGATCAGCTCGCCGAGGTACATATAGGCAGTGTAGTCCGAACACCGTGCAGCCTGTTGCATGTTGTGGGTAACGATCACCACGGTGTAGTCGCTCTTCAGCTCTGCAATCAGTTCTTCGATGCGACCCGTCGAAATCGGGTCGAGTGCCGAGCACGGCTCGTCGAGCAGCAGCACTTCCGGACGGATCGCAATGCCGCGCGCAATGCACAGACGCTGCTGCTGGCCACCCGAGAGGCCGTAGCCGCTCTGACCGAGCTTGTCCTTCACTTCATTCCACAGCGCTGCCTTAGTGAGCGCCCATTCGACGCGATCATCCATTTCCGAGCGCGGCAGCGTTTCGAACATCTTCACGCCGAAGGCGATGTTGTCGTAGATCGACATCGGGAACGGCGTCGGCTTCTGGAACACCATGCCGATCCGTGCACGCAGCAGCGAGATATCGCGCTTGGTGGTCAGCAGGTTTTCGCCGTCCATCAGGATCTCGCCTTCAGCACGCTGCTCCGGATAGAGCGCGTACATCTTGTTGAAGGTGCGCAACAGCGTGGACTTGCCGCAGCCCGACGGGCCGATGAACGCAGTCACCTTGCCTTCGGGAATGCGCAGGTTGATGTTCTTCAACGCGTGGTACTTGCCGTAGAAGAAGTTGAGATCGTTGACCTGGATCTTCGGCTGCGCCGACGCTTGGGCACTGTCGCCCTGGGCGGGGTCGAAACCGGCGGGCGCGGTCGGACGCGCAATCGGGTTGAGTTGAGTTTCTGCCATGTTCATCGGATTACTCCGCCCTTACTTTTTCGAAAAGATCGTACGCGCGAGGATGTTCAAACCCAGCACCCCGAGCGTGATCAGGAAGACGCCGGCCCAGGCAAGCGATTGCCACTGCGGGAAGGCGCTCATCGCAAACTGATAGATCGTGACCGGCAAGTTTGCGACCGGCTGATTCATGTTCCACGAGAAGAACTGATTCGACATCGCGGTGAACAGCAACGGTGCGGTTTCACCGGCAATCCGGGCAACGCCGAGCAGCACGCCGGTGATAATGCCGGCTACCGACGCCTTCAGCGTAATCGACAACACCATCTTCCACTTCGGCGTGCCGAGCGCAAAGGCCGCTTCACGCAGCGCGTTCGGCACCAGCTTCAGCATATTTTCAGTGGTACGAATCACAATCGGAATCTGCAGCAATGCGAGCGCGAAGACACCAGCCCAGCCGCTGAAGTGACCGAGCTTCGCCACCACCAGCGCATAGACGAACAGGCCCACGACGATCGAAGGCGCCGACAACAGGATGTCGTTGATAAAACGCGTCACGCTGGCAAGCCAGCCCTTCTGACCGTATTCGGCCAGATAGACGCCGGCCAGAATGCCGATCGGTGTGCCGACGAACGTCGCCAGCACGATCAGCATCAGGCTGCCGACAATCGCGTTCTGCAAGCCACCACCATCGGTGTTCGGCGGCGGTGTGTTCTGCGTGAACAGCTCGATCGACAGACCGCCGACGCCCAGACGCAGCGTCGTATAGAGAATCCAGACAAGCCAGATGAGACCAAAGGCCATCGCGGCGAGCGAGAGCGTGAGCGCAATCGCATTCTTGATACGGCGGCGACCTTGCAGTTTGACGCGCATTGCCTCCAGTGCAGCGGGATCCGCCGAACCCGGCATATTCATGGTGGGCTGGCTCATTTTGCGCCCTCCCCTTTCTCGAGGCGAAGCAGCATGACTTTCGAAATCGCCAGGACGATGAAGGTAATCACAAACAGGATCAGGCCCAGTTCCATCAGCGCTGACGTATGCAGACCCGGATCCGCTTCCGCGAATTCGTTGGCGAGCGCCGAGGTAATACTGTTACCCGGCGAGAACAGCGAGACGTTGTCGAGCAGATTGGTGTTGCCGATCACGAACGTGACGGCCATCGTCTCACCGAGAGCACGGCCAAGACCCAGCATCACGCCGCCGATCACGCCACTCTTGGTGAACGGCAGCACGATCTTCCACATCACTTCCCAGGTCGTGCAGCCGATGCCATATGCCGATTCCTTCAGCAGGACCGGCGTGACTTCGAACACGTCGCGCATCACCGAGGCGATGTACGGAATGATCATGATCGCGAGAATCACGCCCGCACACAAAATGCCGATGCCGATGGGCGGCCCCTGGAAGAACGCGCCGATGAACGGCACGCTGCCGAGCACGGCGCCCAGCGGCTTTTCAAACCAGGTGGCGAAGATCGGTGCGAACACCAGCAGACCCCACATGCCGTAGACGATCGAAGGGATCGCGGCGAGCAGTTCGATGGCAATGCCGAGCGGCCGGCGCAGCCATGCAGGCGCGAGTTCAGTGAGGAACAGCGCAATGCCGAAGCTGACTGGCACCGCAATAACGAGAGCAATGATCGAGGTTGCGATCGTGCCGTAGATCGGCACCAGCGCGCCGAATTTCTTGCTGGGTGGATCCCAGTCGGCGGTCCACAAGAAGCTCAGACCGAACTCCTTGATCGACGGCCATGAGGCGATGATCAGCGAAAGGATGATGCCGCCGAGCAGCAGGAGCGTGATGATCGCGGCAAGGCGCGCGAGACCGCCGAAAATGACGTCGCCGGCGCGACTGGGCGCTTTCTGCTGCGCCGCGCTGCCGGACGTGCTCGACACGAGGGGGATGTCGGACATGGGAACCTATGTACCTGTAACCATACGCTGCATGACACTACGCCATGCAACCAGTACTACAGCCGCCCAGCCTCACATGAGGCTGGGCGGCTTATTACTACGCGTTCGACGCTTACTCGGCGACTGACTTGCCCGATGCGTCCTTCACTTTTTCCTTCCACTGCGACTTGATTTCCGTCACAACCGATTCCGGCAGCGAGATGTAGTCGAGGCTGTCAGCAGCGCCCGAACCGTTCTTGAACGCCCAGTCGAAGAACTTCAGCGTTTCGGTGCCTTGCGGTGCCTTGTCCTGGGTCGTGTGCAGCAGCACGAACGTTGCGCCGACGATCGGCCATGCGTCCTTGCCCGGCTCGTTCGTCAGGATCTGGTAGAACGACTTCGACCAGTCCGCGCCAGCAGCCGCTGCCTTGAACGTTTCCGTCTTCGGCTCAACCACGGTGCCTGCCGCATTCTTCATGTCGACGAACACCATCTTGTTTTGCTTCGCGTACGCCCATTCGACGTAACCGATTGCGCCCGGCAGACGTTGCACGAAGGCTGCGACGCCGTCGTTGCCCTTGCCGCCCGTGCCCGTCGGCCAGCTGACCGTTGCGCCTTCACCGACCTTCGACTTCCAGTCAGCGTTGACCTTCGACAGGTAGTTCGTCCAGATGAAGCTGGTGCCCGAACCGTCAGCACGGCGAACCACCGCGATGTCCGTATCCGGCAGCTTTGCCTTCGGGTTCAGTGCAACGATCGCCGGATCGTTCCACTTCTTGATCTTGCCCAGGTAGATGTCGCCGAGCACTTCGCCCGACAGCGTCAGTTGGCCCGGGGTCACGCCCGGCAGGTTCACCACCGGCACCACGCCGCCGACCACCGTCGGGAACTGGAACAGGCCGTCCTTGGCCAGTTCGTCGTCCTTCAGCGGAGCGTCCGAGCCTGCGAAATCGACCGTCTTGGCGATGATCTGCTTGATACCGCCCGACGAACCGATACCTTGATAGTTGACCTTACCGCCGCCCGACTTTTGATAAGCGTCAGCCCACTTCGTATAGATGGGTGCTGCAAAGGTGCTGCCCGCGCCGGTGATGTCGGCGGCTTGAGCAGCGATCGCGAAGAGCGCGCCAGCCAGGCCAGCGAACGCGGTTTGCATCAATTTCATGTGATCTCCAGGGTGTGAGCGGATTACAGGACACCGCGAAGAATAGGGGCTATTTGTGACAGTAACGTGACGTATCGTGAATCACACGTGACAATAAGGTTACTGAAATGAAAGAAAAATCAGGGAGATGAAAGCTGTTTGAACGACGTTTTCGCCATGTGTGTAGAGATTAGGCGAAAAATACGCCGCGGCAACGTTTGCGTGCGGATGAAGGGGTTCTGGAAGGCTGGCGGATAAAATGGAAGCCGCGAGTAAGGACGGCGCCGTGCTCGGCCGCGTCCCTACCCGGCGGTACGCAACGGTTAGCCGTCAGGCGGTAGCCTGCTTGACCGCGCTGGCAATTGTCTCGGCGTGCTGGACCGCGTCGTTCACATGCTGGGCCTCGACCATCACGCGCAGGACCGGCTCGGTGCCGGAAGCGCGAATCAATACGCGGCCATGTCCGTCCAGGGACGCCTCGGCTGCGCTAATCGCGCGGCGGATCTCATCGCTCGCCTTCCAGTCGGCACCCGGTTGCATGCGCACGTTGATCAGCTTCTGCGGGAACAGCGTCACGCCTTCGAGCAGTTGCGCGAGCGTCTTGCCGCTACGCTTCATGGCGGCGAGCACCAGCAGCGACGACACGATTCCGTCACCGGTCGAATGACGATCGAGCGAGAGGATGTGTCCCGAGCCCTCGGCGCCCAGTTGCCAGCCGTGTTCGCGCAATTGCTCGAGCACGTAGCGGTCGCCGACAGCCGCTCGCACGAACTTCACGCCTGCATGCTGCAACGCCACTTCGACCGCCATATTGGTCATCAGGGTGCCGACTGCGCCTTCCACCTTGCCGTCCGTCTCGATACGGTCTTTGACCAGCACATACAGCAGCTCGTCGCCGTTATAGAGGCGGCCGGCCGAGTCGACGACCTGCAGACGGTCGGCGTCACCGTCGAGCGCAATGCCGAGATCGGCATGGTTCGCCCTCACCGCGCGGACCAACGCGTCCGGAGCGGTCGCGCCGACGCCGTCGTTAATGTTGAAGCCGTTCGGCGCCACGCCGATTGGGATTACGTCGGCCCCAAGTTCGTGGAACACATGCGGCGCGATGTCATACGCAGCCCCGTGCGCGCAATCGACCACCAGCCTCATGCCGCGCAGGTCGAAAGCCGCCGGGAACGTGCTCTTGCAGAACTCGATATAGCGGCCGGCCGCGTCATCGAGACGGCGCGCCTTGCCCAGTTGCTCCGAGGCGGCGCAAGCGAGCGGCTGATCCAGTTGCTCTTCGATCTTCAGTTCGACCTCGTCGGGCAGCTTGTCGCCGTGGGCCGAGAAGAACTTGATCCCGTTGTCGTAGTACGGGTTGTGCGACGCGCTGATCACCACCCCCGCCGCAAGCCGCAGCGCGCGTGTCAGGTAAGCGATGCCCGGTGTCGGCATCGGGCCGGCAAGCATCACGTCGACGCCTGCCGCGGAGAATCCCGACTCAAGTGCGGCTTCGAGCATGTAGCCCGAAACGCGCGTGTCCTTGCCGATCAGGACGGTCGGGCGTTGGCCGGTGTGGGCCCAGCGATCCCCGCCCGCCAGCACCTTGCCGGCGGCATAACCGAGCCTCAACACGAAATCTGGTGTGATCGGGCCCTCGCCGACCTTGCCCCGAATGCCATCAGTACCGAAAAAGCGACGTGCCATCGTTATGTTTTCCTCTTTCTTCGAAGGGTCAGCTGCGACGCGTTGCGTCGCGCATGGCTGCCCAAACTTTTAATCCATCGACTGTTTCCGCGACATCGTGCACGCGCAGTATCGCAGCCCCGCGTTCGGCTGCACAGATGGCTGCGGCCACGCTTGCAGCCACGCGCTCCGACGCCGCCCGGCCGGTCACCGCGCCCAGCATCGACTTGCGCGACATGCCGGCCAGAATGGGAACCGGTGCGGCAAACGGCGGCTCGCCGCGCGGTGCCGTCTCCGGCAAGTGGGCCAGCAAGGCGTAGTTGTGTTCGACCACGGCCTTGCCGAAACCGAATCCGGGGTCGACGCTGATGCGCCGTTTTGCGATGCCTGCCTGCATCAACGCTGCGACCCGTTGCTCGAGAAACGCCCGCACCTCGCTGACGACGTCCTCATAGGCCGGTTCACCCACCTGCATGGTCTGCGGCTCACCAAGCATATGCATGACGCAGAGCCCGCATCGACTGTCGCGCACGGCGTCGATGGCGCCGGGCCTCCGGAAGCCCCAGATGTCGTTGATCAGGTCCGCGCCGGCGGCCAGCGCGTGGCGCATTACCTCCGGCTTGTAGGTATCGACCGATAGCGGTACCTGGGCGTCGTGCAACTGTTCGATGAGCGGTATCACCCGCTCCAGCTCCTCATCGAGCGGCACCGGCGGTGCGCCGGGACGGGTCGATTCGCCGCCGATATCGATCAGATCCGCGCCATCGAGCATCATCCGCTCGGCCTGCCGCAAAGCATCTCCGCGCATTTCGAACTTGCCGCCATCGGAGAACGAGTCGGGTGTGACGTTCAGAATGCCCATCACCAACGGCCGCTCGAAGCTCAGCGTAAAGCGGCCGCATTGCAACGGCTCAGGTTCGGGGAGATACGGTAGTGCGGTATTCGACACGTGACGGACCATGCAGCGGGTAATTGGGCGAATCGGGCGGATGAATAACGAAGAATGCAAAACGGGCCGGTGTGGAATCACACCGGCCCGCAAGTTGAACGTGGCTTCGATCAGGCCGGTGCAGTCGCGCTGCCCGGCTTCACCTCACTACCCGTGCTGCCACCCGAGGAAGCGTCCGTTGCCGACGGCGGCGAACTCTTCGGGGCGCGCGGCGGACGGCCTGCCATGATGTCGTTGATCTGATCGGCGTCGATCGTTTCCCACTCCATCAGGGCGGAGGTCATCGCTTCGACCTTGTCCCGGTTATCTTCCAGCAGGCGCTTCGCCAGGTTGTACTGCTCGTCCAGCACACGGCGGATTTCCGCGTCGACCTTCTGTTGCGTCGCTTCCGAAATGGTCCGCGTGAAACCGCGGCCAAACGGCGTAGCGTCGTTCTCGTCGTCCACGTAGACCATCGGTCCGAGCGCATCGGTCATGCCGAAACGGGCCACCATGGCGCGGGCCGTAGCCGTTGCCTTGTTGAAGTCGTCCGACGCGCCGGTGCTGATCAGGTTCAGGAACAGCTCTTCCGCGACCCGGCCACCGAACAGAATCGCCAGACGATCCAGCAGATAGTCCTTCGAATACGTTTCGTTGTCGTGCTCCGGCAACTGCCACGTCACACCCAAAGCGCGACCGCGCGGGATGATGGTGACCTTGTGCACCGGATCGGCCTTCGGCAACAGCTTGGCGATCACCGCGTGGCCCGACTCGTGGTACGCCGTAGCGCGCTTCGATTCTTCGCGGATCACGGCCGACTTGCGCTCCGGACCCATGAAAATCTTGTCCTTCGCATCTTCGAAATCGATCATCTCGACGATGCGCTTGCCGCGGCGAGCCGCAAACAGCGCTGCTTCGTTCACGAGATTCGCGAGATCAGCACCCGAGAAACCCGGCGTGCCGCGTGCGATAACCGCTGCGTCGACGTCGTTCGAGATAGGTACCTTGCGCAGGTGGACCTTCATGATGTGTTCGCGGCCGCGGATATCCGGCAGACCGACATACACCTGGCGGTCGAAACGGCCCGGACGCAGCAGTGCCTTGTCCAGCACATCCGAACGGTTCGTGGCAGCGATCACGATCACGCCCGAATTCGCTTCGAAGCCGTCCATTTCCACCAGCATCTGGTTCAGCGTCTGTTCGCGCTCGTCGTTACCGCCGCCCATGCCGGCGCCACGATGACGGCCGACCGCGTCGATTTCGTCGATGAACACGATACACGGCGCATGCTTCTTGGCCTGTTCGAACATGTCGCGCACACGAGCCGCGCCGACACCGACGAACATTTCCACGAAGTCGGAACCCGAAATGCTGAAGAAAGGCACCTTGGCTTCCCCGGCGATCGCACGCGCGAGCAGCGTCTTACCGGTTCCCGGTGGCCCGACCAGCAGCACGCCGCGCGGTATCCGCCCGCCTAGCTTCTGAAATTTCTGTGGATCGCGCAGGAAGTCGACCAGCTCGGAGACTTCTTCCTTGGCCTCGTCGCAACCGGCGACGTCAGTGAAATTGATTGCGTTGTTGTTCTCGTCGATCAGACGTGCACGGGACTTGCCGAACGAGAACGCACCCCCTTTCCCGCCTCCCTGCATCTGTCTCATCATGTAGAACCAGAACCCGATAATCAGGATTGTTGGTCCGAGGTAGTACAGCGCGGACACAAGCGCGTTCGGTTCGTCATCGGCCTTGCCGCTCACCTGAACGCCATACTTCATCAGGTCGCCGACCATCCAGATGTCGCCGGGCGACACGATCTGGTACTTCTGGCCGTCTGCTGGAGTGACCGTGAGGTTACGCCCCTGAACGATGACGTTCTTGACCTTGCCGTTCTTTGCGTCATCCATGAACTGCGAATAGGAAACGCCTTCCTGGACCCGGGGCTTATCGAACTGCTTGAACACCGTAAACAGCACCAGTGCGATAACCAGCCACACTGCTGCCTTCGAAAACATATTGTTGTTCAAAGCACCACTCCTTCACTCATAGACGGGCGCCTACATTTGCCTTGCGGCACCACTAAAGCATTCTAATCCAGTCCGCAGACCCCTGCCATAACGTTTCGCTACCACATAAATAGCGCAAAACGCTGTTCCAGTGCCGCTTTTCCGACAATTCCGGGACTCAAAAATGTCGCGGGATGCCTACGGAGCGCCCATTCAACCGGGCCGTTTCAGATGCTTACCCAAAATAAAAGTTTCGGACGATTTGTCGCGAGACGCTTTCGGCTTACGCGCGGCCACCGTCTTAAACTGCTGCTTGAACTTCTCGACAATCTGGCTGTAACCGCTGCCGTGAAAGCATTTGACTAAAAGGGCACCATCCGGCTTCAGGTGATTCTGGGAGAATTCCAGCGCGAGATCGCAGACATGCTCGATTCGCGCGGCATCCGCCAGCGCCACTCCCGACAGGTTGGGCGCCATATCGGAAATTACAAGGTCGACCTGACGCGCTCCAACCAATTCTTCCAGCTGGTGCAGAACCGAGTCCTCGCGGAAGTCGCCCTGAATGAAGATGACGTCGGCAATCGGCTCCATGGGCAGCAGGTCGAGCGCGATGATCGTGCCGTCGATGCCGCCTTCGCGCGTCGCATCGCGCTTCGCGCCCTGCGCCAGCTTGTTGCGGACGTACTGGCTCCAGCTGCCGGGCGCCGAGCCAAGATCGACAATCACCTGGCCGGGACGGATCAGCTTGTCCTGTTCGTCGATTTCCTTCAGTTTGTAGGCAGCGCGGGCGCGATAGCCCTCCCGCTGCGCCAGTTTCACGTACGGATCATTGATGTGATCGTGCAGCCACGAGGTGTTGAATTTGTTTTTTGCCATTAACCGTTGAACTCTTGCTGCGTGATGCCGCGCTTTTAGCGGATAATACGCGTTTTATTCGCGCGGCTGCCGCTCCCATGGGTCTCACCCTCGGGGCCATCAACCGCGTTCTCTGTTGTTCTGACGCGCCGCCCTGCGCGATCGACCGAAGCGATCGGAAATGCAGGCGCCGCCATTTTAGTCGAGTCTCCCACTTTCCATGCCAGCCCTCAAAGTCTCTTCCGATCAACGCGCCGAGTTGCGCTCCCAGGCACATGCGCTCAAACCGGTCGTGCTCATCGGCGCCGAGGGCTTGACCGACGCCGTGCTGGCCGAAATCAAGGTCCACCTGGGCGCCCATCAACTGATCAAGATCCGGGTGTTCGGCGACGAACGCGAGGAACGGCTCGCGGTCTACGAACAGATCTGCGACACGCTGAATGCGGCGCCGATCCAGCACATCGGCAAGCTGCTGGTGATCTGGAAGCCCGAAGCTGCAGCCAAGCCGGCCGCCACCCGTGCTAAACGCGGCGAGTTGCCGAGCGTGCGTCGTGGCGAACTGCCGAGCGCCCGTCAGGCGGCGGCTGAAGATGCCAAGCCCGGTAAAGGCCGCGCCCCGCGCGTCGTGACGGTGGTCAAACCGTCCGAAATCCCGATGCGCAAGCCGAAGCCCAAGAAGGTCGTGGTGCGCGGCAACGAACGCGTTACGCAAGGCGGCAATATCAAGCGCGCCAAGAAACGCCAGGCCAGCGCCAAGCGTCCGCACCAGTCGGTCAAGTAATCTCTGCGTGAAAGCTGAAGAGGCTGCGGGCGCCCTGCCCGCAGCGTTGCGCGTTGCGTTGATCGACTATTGATTGACTGGTGCCAACCAGCGGTATCTAACCGGCAACACCCTTACCCGCTGCGCCCCGGACTTCTTCTTGCCCGGTCAGCCCAGCCGTCGCGTTGGTGGGCAGCTTCCACACCAGCGCCACTGCGAGCAAGCTCTCGATCAGATAAAACAGGCTCGACACGCCATGCAGCACGCCGAAGCGCATCGCATCCGGCGAATGGGCGACATCCGTGCCGGCCGCCAGCGCAGCCATGCGGATTGCCTTCATGAACGGCTGCAGCGCGAAGTAACCGAGCAGCACGCACACCACCATCCCGGCGATCAGCCAGCGCAGACGGCGATAAGCATCGTTGCCGCGACGGATCAGCACATTGGCGAGCCCAAGCAACAGCACGCCGCACACCACGCCAAGCACGCCTTCGATGCGAAACAGTTGCGCCGCGACCTCGCCCGCCGCAGCCCGATCAAGCGAAGTAAACAACACAGGCGCCACCGCATAGCCGATGGTGAGCAGGCTCCCGACCCAGATAACGGTCAGTAGCCGGAACACCCTGTGCGGCATGGGAGACAGCGGGGTAGACACCTGAGCCCTCTTCAGACGTAGCTGACGGCGATGATTTCGTACTCGCGCACGCCACCGGGCGCCTGCACCGACGCCACGTCGCCCTCGGACTTGCCGATCAGGGCGCGCGCGATCGGCGAACTGATCGAGATCAGGCCGTGTTCGAGGTCCGCTTCGTCGTCGCCGACAATCTGATACTTCACCGAAGCCCCTGATTTCAGGTCTTCCAGCTCCACGGTCGCACCGAACACGATGCGGCCGTCCGCGTCTACCGCAGCGGGATCGATAATCTGAGCGCCAGCCAGCTTCGACTCGATTTCCGCAATGCGGCCCTCGATAAAACCCTGCTTTTCTTTCGCAGCGTCGTATTCGGCGTTTTCCGACAGGTCGCCCTGGGCACGCGCTTCAGCGATCGAATTGACGACCGCCGGACGTTCAACCGATTTCAGATGCTGTAGTTCATCGCGCAGCTTCTTGGCGCCACGCGTCGTCAATGGAATAGTGCTCATAAACAGCTCTAGTGGCAAAAAAACGGCCGTAAAAAAAATCACCGCGGTTAAGTGCATCCCCGCTGGCACCTGAGCCCGGGCAAAGCCCATGCCGGTACCTTGAGGGACGCCGCTTAACCGCGGCACTTACATCTTGGACAGGTATTCGAAGCCTTAGTTTAGGCGAGCATGGAGTCCTTGTAAATCATAGACTTCCAGGTCCTTCAAATACCGCAACCCTTCGACGGCAGCCCGTGCACCCGACATCGTCGTGTAGTACGTGACCTTGTTCGCCTGCGCGCTCATGCGGATTGAACGCGAATCGGCGATCGCCGCGCGGGTTTCGTCGACGGTCGTGAAGACCAGCGCGATCTCTGCGTTCTTGATCATATCCACGATGTGCGGACGGCCGTCTTTCACCTTGTTGACGACCTTGACCGGCACGCCAGCCGCTTCGATTGCGGCAGCCGTACCCTTGGTCGCGACGATCGGATAGCCGAGTTCGTGCAGCATGCGCGCGACTTCGACGGCCTTCGGCTTGTCGGCGTCCATCACGGTCAGCAGCACCGTGCCCGACTCCGGCAAACGCGAACCTGCGGCAAGCTGCGACTTGAACAGCGCCTCACCGAAGGTCTGGCCCACACCCATCACCTCGCCGGTCGAACGCATTTCAGGTCCGAGCACCGGGTCGACGGTCGGGAACTTGACGAACGGGAACACCGCTTCCTTCACGCTAAAGTACGGCGGATCGATTTCCTTTGTCACGCCCTGCTGCGCCAGCGTCTGGCCGACCATCGCACGCGCGGCGATCTTCGCGAGCGGCAGGCTGGTCGCCTTAGACACATACGGTACCGTACGCGAGGCGCGCGGGTTCACTTCGAGCACGTAGATCACGTCCTCTTTCGAACCGTCCGCCTGCGGCACTTGCTGGATTGCGAACTGAACGTTCATCAAGCCGATCACGTTCAGTGCCCGGGCCATCGCACCGGTTTGACGCTTCAGTTCCGCCACGGTTTCCTTCGACAGCGAATACGGCGGCAGCGAGCAGGCGGAGTCGCCCGAGTGGACGCCCGCCTGTTCGATGTGCTCCATCACGCCACCGATAAACACGGCTTCGCCATCGGAGATGCAATCCACGTCGCATTCGATTGCGTCGTTGAGGAAGCGGTCGAGCAGCACCGGCGAATCGTTCGATACCTTCACGGCCTCGCGCATATAGCGCTCGAGGTCACGCGGCTCGTGGACGATTTCCATGGCGCGGCCGCCCAGCACATACGACGGACGGACGACGAGCGGGTAGCCGATTTCGTCGGCGAGCTCCAGCGCTTCGTCTTCAGCGCGGGCGGTACGATTCGGCGGCTGGCGCAGGCCGAGGCCCTGCAGCAGCTTCTGGAAACGCTCGCGGTCTTCGGCGGCGTCGATCATGTCCGGCGAGGTACCGATGATCGGCACGCCGTTCGCTTCGAGATCGAGCGCAAGCTTCAGCGGTGTTTGACCACCGTACTGCACGATCACGCCGACCGGCTTTTCCTTGTCGACGATTTCCAGCACGTCTTCGAGCGTCAACGATTCGAAGTACAGACGATCGGACGTGTCGTAGTCGGTCGAAACGGTTTCAGGGTTGCAGTTGACCATGATCGTTTCGTAGCCGTCTTCGCGCATCGCGAGCGCGGCGTGCACGCAGCAATAGTCGAACTCGATGCCCTGGCCGATCCGGTTCGGACCGCCGCCCAGCACCATGATCTTCTTGTTACTGGTCGGATTCGCTTCGCACTCTTCCTCGTAGGTCGAGTACATGTATGCGGTCTTGGTGGCGAATTCGGCCGCGCACGTGTCGACGCGCTTGTAGACCGGACGCACGTTCAACTCAATCCGACGTTGACGCACTTCGGCCGGCTTCGCGCCGAGCAGCTTGGCGAGACGCCGATCCGAGAAGCCGCTCTGCTTCAGATACTTCAGTTCTTCCTTCGACAGGCTCGCGAGCGTGCGGCCGCCTAGCGCCTTTTCCTTCAGCACGATCTGTTCGATCTGCGCGAGGAACCACGGGTCGATCGAAGTCTCTTCGAAGATTTCCTCGGCGCTCATGCCGATACGGAACGCGTCGCCTACGTACCAGATGCGGTCCGGACCGGCTTCGCCGATCTCGCGGATGACCTCGTCGCGGCTGGTGGTCTTTTCATCGAGACCGTCCACGCCCACTTCGAGACCGCGCAGCGCCTTCTGGAACGACTCCTGGAAAGTGCGGCCAATCGCCATCACTTCGCCAACTGACTTCATCTGCGTGGTCAGACGCGAATCGGCCTCGCGGAATTTCTCGAACGCGAAACGTGGGATCTTGGTGACGACGTAGTCGATGGTCGGTTCGAACGAAGCCGGGGTCTGACCGCCGGTGATTTCGTTCTTCAGTTCGTCGAGCGTGTAGCCGCAGGCGAGCTTCGCCGCAACCTTCGCGATTGGGAAACCAGTCGCCTTCGAGGCCAGTGCCGACGAACGCGACACGCGCGGATTCATTTCGATCACGATCATCCGGCCGTCTTTCGGATTGATCGAGAACTGTACGTTCGAGCCGCCTGTATCCACGCCGATTTCGCGCAGCACCGCGAGCGATGCGTTACGCAGGATCTGGTATTCCTTGTCCGTGAGCGTCTGCGCCGGCGCAACGGTGATCGAGTCGCCGGTGTGGATGCCCATGGGGTCCAGGTTTTCGATCGAGCACACGATGATGCAGTTGTCTTTCTTGTCGCGGACCACTTCCATCTCGTACTCTTTCCAGCCGAGCAACGATTCTTCGATCAGCAGTTCGCGCGTGGGCGACAGGTCCAGACCGCGCTTGCAGATTTCTTCGAACTCTTCGCGGTTGTATGCAATGCCGCCACCCGAGCCGCCAAGCGTGAACGACGGACGGATCACCACCGGGTACCCGCCGCTGCCCGTTTCCACCGCGATCTGCGCCTGCACCTGCAACGCTTCTTCCATCGAATGCGCGGTGCCCGACTTGGCCGAACCGAGGCCGATCTTGGTCATCGCGTCCTTGAACTTCTGACGGTCTTCCGCCTTGTCGATGGCTTCCGGCGATGCGCCAATCAGTTCGACCTTGTACTTCTCGAGCACGCCGTGTGCGTGCAGGTCGAGCGCGCAGTTCAGCGCGGTCTGGCCACCCATCGTCGGGAGGATCGCGTCGGGGCGCTCCTTGGCGATGATGCGTTCCACCACTTCCCACGTGATCGGCTCGATGTAAGTCACGTCGGCCGTGTTCGGGTCGGTCATGATCGTCGCCGGATTGCTGTTGACGAGAATGACCTTGTAGCCTTCCTCACGCAACGCCTTGCAAGCCTGGGCGCCCGAGTAGTCGAACTCGCACGCCTGGCCGATGATGATCGGACCCGCGCCGATGATGAGGATGCTTTTAATGTCTGTCCGCTTGGGCATAACGCTCTCGCTAATGTATTCCTGAGTTCTTTCCGTTGGCGCGCTTCGCCGCTGCTGCCGGGGCCGGTGCTGCTGCTCTGGCTCCACGTTGCTGCTGTGGCGGCGCGCTCTGTTCTGTTTGTCCGCAGAGCGGCCCGGCGTTACATCTTCCGGGGCTCCGCCTGACGCAGGCGTCCTGGGTGGGCGCCTCTGGCGACCACCCCATGAGCTGACGCCTCAAGCCGCCGCTGCAGCTGCCGTCTTGCCGGCTTTCCTGTGGTCCATCAAGCCGGTGAAGCGATCGAACAGATAAGCAATATCGTGCGGGCCAGGCGACGCTTCCGGGTGCCCCTGGAAGCAGAACGCCGGCTTGTCGGTCAGCGCGAAGCCCTGCAGCGTGCCGTCGAACAGCGACACGTGCGTGGCACGTGCGTTGGCGGGCAGCGTAGCGGCGTCGACTGCGAAACCGTGGTTCTGCGACGTGATGACAACGCGACCGTCGTCCAGATCCTTCACCGGATGGTTCGCGCCGTGGTGACCGGTCTTCATCTTCATGGTCTTCGCGCCGACCGCGAGGCCCATGATCTGATGACCGAGGCAAATGCCGAAAGTCGGGATGCCGCGTCCGATCAGTTCTTTGGTGGCCTCGATCGCGTAGTCGCACGGTTCCGGGTCGCCCGGGCCGTTCGACAGGAACACGCCGTCCGGATTGAGCGCGAGCGCATCTGCTGCGGTAGCCTGCGCCGGCAGCACGGTGACGTGGCAACCGCGCTCAGCCAGCATGCGCAGGATGTTGTACTTCACGCCGTAGTCGAACGCGACCACGCGATACTTCGGCGCCTTCTGCGTGCCGTAGCCTTCGCCCAGACGCCATTCGGTCTGCGTCCATTCGAACGATTCCCTGGTCGACACGACCTTCGCCAGGTCCATGCCGGCCAGACCCGGGAACGAGCGGGCGAGTTCGATTGCCTTGGCTTCGTCATCCGAGCCGGCGAGGATCGCGCCATTCTGCGCACCCTTGTCGCGCAGCACGCGGGTCAGCTTGCGCGTGTCGAGGCCGGCGATGGCAACCACGCCTTCGTCCTGCAGGTACTGCGAGAGCGTGCGCTCCATGCGGAAGTTCGATGCAAGAACCGGCAGGTCGCGGATGATCAGACCGGCGGCATGGACTTTCGAGGCTTCGACATCCTCGGCGTTCACGCCGACATTGCCGATATGCGGATACGTGAGGGTCACAATCTGACGCGCATAGCTCGGGTCGGTCAGGATTTCCTGGTACCCGGTGATCGCGGTGTTGAAAACGACTTCGCCAATCGTATGGCCGGGAGCGCCGATCGAGTAGCCACGAAAGACCGTGCCGTCGGCGAGCGCGAGCAGAGCGGGAGAAAAAGACGGCAACACGGGAGACTCCTTGGGGGAGCACCCTGTGCCGACCTGTCTATCCGAGCCGTGCGAGCCGCAGCGAGATGCATCGGTGGATGCGCGCGCAGGCTCGCTCGCGTGTCACAGCAGACGTCGCAAGGGCGCGATGGATCCATTGTGTGGACTGATCGGCTGGGTGCGGTGCGTCAGCCGCGCGCGGCGGATGAACGGTATGGGAGAGGTAGGCGCTAGGGTGCGGGTTGATAAGCTCAAACCTTGGAATTATAGCCCGAAAGTGCCCTTCCCTCCAAATCTGAGATGGGACGGGAACGGGGCGCGGAGCCCCGAACGGCGCATGGACGCCTTTATCCACAAGGGTTTCAGCGCATCACGACGGATGTTCGGCCTGCAGATGGATCGGCTTCGCCAGCGCACGGCTCGGCAATACGTACCAGATCGCGCTGGCGATCTGAAGCGCGACCAGACCGCTCCAGGCGGTTAGGTGCGCGACGGCCGGATAGTGGCCGGCGTCGGCGGGCCAGAGCGATAGCACCGCGCCGACGCCAATCTGGAAACCGAAAATCAGCAGAAAAAGAATCAGCGTAAGCGTGGTGTTGCCGCGCCCGATCAGCTGCTGCGGGAGATGACGCGCTAATACCGCGTAGCTGAGGATGCCCGTCCCACCGAAGATGCCGTATGCCGCCCACAAAAGGCCTGCGGGCAACGGCGCGCGAAGCATGATGAGCAACTGGGTGACCACGAAGAGCGCCATGCCGATTCCGCAAAAGGCGTAGAGCGAGACGCCGCGCTTTTCCAGACTGCGCGCCGCAGCGCCAAAACCGACGCAGCCGGCCATCATCGCGACACCGAGAATGGATACGAGCGCTGCGGCCTCACGGGGGGCAAAGCCCATCACATCGCGCATCCATGCGCCGACCCACAGCGACTGCATCGAATAGAACACACCTTGGGTGACGACAGAAAACGACGCGATCTTCCAGAAAGCCGCGCTTTTGAGGATGTGCCACGTGCCTTTGAACTGCCCAGCGAGACTCGTCCCGTGATGCTCTTCGCGTTTTTCCGGCGCGAGCGTCCACAAGGCGAGCGCCACCAGGATGGTCAGCACGCCCAGGCCGCCGCAGACTGCCCGCCAGCTCGCGAACGTCAGCACCCAGGTCAACGGCGAACCCACGACCACGCCGCCCAGACCGCCCACCGCCATCACGAGGCCGTTGACGAGCGGCAGCCGCGCGGGCTCGAAATACTGCGCCAGCGCCTTGAACGCCGCGCCGAGGCAGACCGACACGCCGACGCCGATCAAAAGGCGCCCTAGCATCATCGTGCCGATACCGTGCGCCGTCCCGAATACCCAGATCCCCGCTGCCGCAAACAGCAGCGTGCCGGCGGTGACGCGGCGCGTGCCATAGTGGTCGAGCAGCACGCCCGCTGGAATCTGGGCGCCGGCGAAGCCAAGGAAGTAGAGACTCGTCAGCAGGCCAAGATCGGCAGCGGATAAACCCAGATCATGCGTGATAAGTGGCGCGAAGCCGAGATTGACGCCGCGGAAGACATAGGAGACAAAGTAGCCGGCGGAGAACAGCAGGAACACGCGAAGCTGGGTGGACGACATGGGTAAAAGGCAGTTTCTGGTCTGGCGAAAGCACAAACGATAAAGGAAAACGCAAGGAACTGCCGGAAAGACCCTGCAGAGACCCTGAAATGAAAACGCCGTCACCACAGGTGACGGCGTTGAAAAACGAGAAGTGGATCGGAGCGCAATTCATGCGCTGCCCCCGCAACGCATGTGGCCACTTCCGTGGAAGCCGCTTTGGTCTAGTTGCCCTTCTTCGTCTTGGCTGCGGTCTTCGGGCGGCCTGCTGCCGTAGCCTTTGACGCCTTGCTGGACGTGACCGGCTCGGCCACTTTCAGCATCTTGCCCTTGGGAGCGGCGCCCGACGCTGACGATTTGCTGGCCTTGCCCGCCGGTTCCGACACCTTGACGACAGCGGTGCGGCCACGACCTGATTTCTTATCGTAGCGCGATTCGCTCTTCGTGTCTGTGACCTGGGTCCCGATGCGCTCGACGCCACCGCCCTGCACGCTCGTGGCGATCCGCTCGGGACCGGGTTCGCTAGGCATGGCCTTGCCGACCGGCACGTGCAGCACGATCACCTGACCCGGGTTGACCTGGTCGCGATGCGTGCGGTTCCATCCCTTCAACTGACCGATCGACACGCCGTAGCGCACCGCCAGCGCCGCCATGGTCTGCTTGCGACGCACGCGAATCAGCATCTTGCGCGTGTCGGGAACGTCCGGCTCCATCGCCAGAACGGCGCTTTCGGCGACGTCCGCGCTGATGTCTTCATCGGCGTCGTCGTCCGTACGCGGAATGACGATCGTCGAACCCGGCTTCAGACGCATGCCAACGGGAATCTTGTTGACCTCCATCAGCGTGTCCGGATCAACGCCGATCTTTTGCGCAAGCGCGGCCGGCGCCGCGCGCTCGGTCACCGTGTAGGTGGTCCACGACGACAGGTTGCCCGAGTAGGCCTTCAGGTTGTGCTCGAAGGCGCTGGCGTTATCGAACGGCAGCAGGATCTGCGGCTGGGTCGCGCCGAGAATGACCGGCTTCTTGAACGACGGATTCAGCGAACGGAATTCGTCCGGCGTCATGTTCGCGAGCTTGGCCGCGATATCGACGTCGATATCGTGCGCGGTGGTGACCGTCACGAAATACGGGTGGTTCGGAATGGTCGGCAGAGCGAGGCCATAGGCCTGCGGGTTCATCACGATGTTCTTGACGGCCTGCAGCTTGGGAACGTAGTTACGCGTCTCGTTCGGCATGCGCAGGTCGGCATAGTCCGTTGGCAATCCCGCCGCTTCGTTGCGCGCGATCGCGCGCTGCACGTTGCCCTCGCCCCAGTTGTACGCCGCCAGCGCAAGCTGCCAGTCGCCGAACATGTCGTGCAGACGCGAGAGATAGTCGAGCGCCGCGCTGGTGGAAGCCAGCACGTCACGGCGCTCGTCCTGCCACATGTTCTGCTTGAGGTTGTAGGTACGGCCCGTATCCGGCACGAACTGCCACATACCAGCCGCCTTCGCGACTGACAACGCCTGCGGGTTATAGGCGGACTCGATGAACGGCAGCAACGCGAGCTCGGTCGGCATATGGCGCTGCTCGAGCTCTTCGACGATGTGATACAGATATTTCTGCGACCGCTCGGTCATGCGCGCCACGTAATCGGGGCGCTGCGCGTACCAGTTGACCTGCATGTCGACGAGGTCGCTTTGCAGGTCAGGCATCTGGAAACCACGGCGAATCCGCGCCCATAGATCGGCGTCCGGGCTCGTCAACTGGTCGACCGAGCCTTGATCGACATTGATCGTTTCTTTGGCAGAGGCGGTGTTGCGGAGGGCGTCGGCTACAGCTTGCTGGGTGGCAGGATTAGGCGCGGTGGTATTGCTGCTCGTCGTTGGTCCCTGGCTCGCGCACGCGGCGAGCATGAGGACCAGCAACGTACTAAAGATAAATCTCATGAACGTCTCGGCTTCCATAGGACTGGAATTTGCAGCCGATAGTACGAAAGCGAAACGTTTACGTCAATCAGAAATATACGAAAAACCTAGGCAAATCTTAGGCTTGGCATATTTTTCCGAAATTCAAGGTGAACATGACCCCATCAGGCGACGGGTCAGCGGAACCTGTTCTTCCATTCACGCATCAATGTGAACGCAGTTAAACGATCCGGCACCGTTTCGTGCAACTGTTCGGCGAGGGTCGCGTGGATCGCGGGACTGTCGGCCCGCAGGAACGGATTGGTTGCCCGCTCTTGTGCGATCGTCGTAGGCAAGGTGGGAACGCCGCGCTCGCGCAGCGCGGTTGCACGATCGCGCCATGTCTGCAACTCCTCATTGCCGGGCTCGCAGGCGAGCGCGAAGCGGATGTTCGACAGCGTGTATTCATGCGCGCAGTGAACCTGGGTCGCGCCAGGCAGGGCCGCGAGCTCGTCCAGCGACGTCAGCATCTGCGCCGGCGTGCCCTCGAACAACCGGCCGCAGCCGCACGCGAACAGCGTGTCGCCACAAAACACGTGAGGGGTTCCGGCCGGGTCGGCTACCTGGAAGTAGGCAATGTGGCCGCGCGTATGGCCAGGTACGTCGAGCACGCTCAGTTCGAGCGCCGGCTCGGCAATGCTCACGCGATTGCCACTTTTCAGACGATAGTTGAGATGCTCTATCGCCTCGCCCGCCGGACCGTACACGGGCACGGCCTGGCCATTCAGCAGATCGGCCACCCCGCCGACGTGGTCTTGGTGGTGGTGCGTGAGTAAAATAGCGCTCAACCGCCAGCCCCGTTTCGCCAGGTAGGCGCGAACCGGAGCGGCCTCGCCCGGATCGACGGCCACCGCATGGTGCCCATCCGACACGAGCCAGATGTAATTGTCTTCAAACGCCGGGACCGGCACGTACTCGAGCGCATTCATAGGCGACGCAATCTTCAATATGTCTGACCGAACGATTATAGACTGGCCCGCCTGGACCGATTCGCCACCCGGACGCTACGTGCTGGAATGGGAACAGGCGCAGCTCGACCGTGTGGTGTCGGACGTGTTCGGCTACCACGCGCTGCAACTGGGTCTGCCGCAACTCGATGCCCTGCGCGAGAACCGCATGCCGTGCCGTGGCCTCGTGCTGGACGCCGCCAGCGGCGCGAGCGCGCCGTACGAATTCCCGCGCGCGGCGGGCGCCGCTGCGCCCGAAAAACATGCGCCGCTCGGGCGCAGCGCGGTCTGGTGCGATCTGCTCGATCTGCCGTTCGAGGCGCAGAGCGTCGACCTGATCGTTATGCCGCATACGCTCGAATTCACCCGCGACCCCCACCGGCTGTTACGCGAGGCCGAACGCGTGCTGATGCCCGAAGGTCAGTTGATCATTCTCGGCTTCAATTCGCTGTCGCTGTGGGGAGCCCGGCAATCGGTCGGCAAGATGACGGGGCGGCCGTTCGTGCCGGCCGCGCACGACCTGATTGCGTTCACCCGTCTGAAGGACTGGATTAAACTGCTCGGCTTCGACCTTGAACGCGGACGCTTCGGCTGCTATCGTCCGCCCCTCGTCAGCGACCAGTGGCTCGCGCGCTATGGCTTCATGGAAGCCGCCGGCGACCGCTGGTGGCCGATCTTCGGCGCCACCTACATGGTGAAGGCGATCAAGCGCGTGCGCGGCATGCGTCTCATCGGCCCGGTAAAGGTGAAAAAACCCGTGCTTGCAGCGGGCCTCGCCCCCGCCGCCTCTCCGAACACACGCAACCAGAGAAAATGACTTCCGAACTCATCGATATTTATACGGACGGCGCCTGCAAGGGCAACCCCGGCCCAGGCGGCTGGGGCGCGCTGCTGCGCTACGGCGCGCAGGAAAAAGAAATGTTCGGCGGCGAAGCGAACACCACGAACAATCGCATGGAGCTGATGGCGGTAATCGCCGCGCTCGAAGCGTTGAAGCGGCCTTGCAAGGCGGTCGTGCATACCGACTCGCAGTATGTGCAGAAAGGCATCAGCGAATGGATCCACGGCTGGAAGAAGAAAAACTGGATGACCGCTGCGAAGACCCCGGTTAAGAACGCTGACCTGTGGAAGCGGCTCGATACGGCAGTCCAGCAGCATGAGATCGAGTGGCGCTGGGTGAAAGGTCACGCGGGACATCCGGAGAACGAACGTGCGGACGCGCTGGCAAACCGTGGGGTCGCTACGCTGGCGGAGATTTGAAGCGCGTTTTTTGGCTGCTATTTGCTTTCGCGTTGGCGTCTCAGTTTTCTTCGCGCTTCTGCCGTAATGTGCTTCCGCGTTAGGTTCGCGGTTAGGTTTTTTCTCAGCCAATTTCTAGAGCGGGCTAATCCGACATGCGTCAACTCATCCTCGATACCGAAACCACCGGCCTGAACGCGCGCACCGGCGACCGCGTTATCGAAATCGGCTGCGTCGAGCTGGTGAACCGCCGGCTCACAGGCAGCAACCTGCACTTCTACATCAACCCGGAGCGCGACAGCGATCCGGGCGCATTGGCGGTCCACGGCCTGACCACCGAATTCCTGAGCGACAAGCCGAAGTTCGCCGAGATCGCCAACGAGTTGCGCGATTTCGTTCAGGGCGCGGATCTGATCATCCACAACGCGCCATTCGATATCGGCTTTCTCGACGCTGAATTCGCGCTGCTCGGGCTGCCGCCGTTCAGTTCGCATTGCGGCGAGGTGATCGACACGCTGGTTCGCGCCAAAGCCATGTTCCCTGGCAAGCGCAATTCACTGGACGCGCTGTGCGACCGCTTCGGCATCAGCAATGCACACCGCACGCTGCACGGCGCACTGCTCGACTCGGAACTGCTCGCTGAAGTTTATCTGGCGATGACGCGCGGGCAAGAGAGCCTCGTGATCGACATGCTGGGCGAGGCATCGACCAGCAGCGGAGAACGTGCGCCGCGCGTGGCGCTGAGTTCGCTCGAGTTGCCGGTGATCGTTGCAAACGAAGAGGAACTTGCCGCGCATCAGGCGGTGCTCGATGGCCTCGACAAGGCGGTCAAGGGGACGAGCGTTTGGCGTCTCCAGCCTGTGTCGACAGCGGATGAGCAGACTGCTTAAAAAGTGCTTTACGAGCCGAAGATCCTCTGACATAATTTCGCTCTCTTCGGGTGGTTAGCTCAGCGGTAGAGCACTGCCTTCACACGGCAGGGGTCACAGGTTCAATCCCTGTACCACCCACCAGTATTCAGCCGAAGTCTCTGGAAACGCATCCAGCGCTGGTTTGGCCAACTGTTCCGGCCGGCAGCGAGCTTCTGCTAACGCAACACAAAAAAGCCCTGCAACCGCGGGGCTTTTTTTCGCCCATATTCTCCGGCAGCACCGCGCACCCGATCGGGTCAATCTTTTGCAGTCGTTCGAGTCACCATGGCCGCAGCGTCGGCTATCAAAGTGGCACGGCCGCTCGCATGGGGTCTCCTATCGCCTTTCTGCCATTGGACACGGCGGATAGCGCATATAGCTTGTCCGTCATCTATCAGACAATTCACAGTAGCATTCGACTGGTAACCGCCCACTGCACCGCGAGGGGTTTAGAAGCCAACGGTCCATATCGCCCGGAGCGGCTCGCAAATGTTGTCGAGGCGGAATGACTTTGCCTGGCCGATTCAGCGCGGGATCTTGCATCATATCCTGCTCAATCGTAGCGGCGACGGGATATCCCGCCGGGTATCGTCGACGCAGTAATGGGTGACGTAGGATCCCGACACTATCGGTCAACGTGCAGCGACGCCTTCCGCGTAAGGTGGACCTATGAATGACAACAATCAAACAGACCAACGGGATCCAGTCAGGGTATTCGAAGGCGTGGTGCCTCACAGCCTGCTCGAATACATGAATAGCTCCATTGATACTGCAAGACATGAATGGCGCCCGGCCGACGGTCGACGCGCCGCAACGATGGCAAGGAATTTCGCCGAGTTGCTGCGGGCGTCCGACAGCTTCAATGCGATGGAGAGTCGGGCATGCTCTGCCGCTCGCGGTTGGGCGGCCGTCGTGCTCGGCAAGGAACTTAACGGCGAACCGCTTTATGTACTTCGTTGCGTCGACTCTGGCATGCCTTCACAGAGCTACCTGCGGCATTACGATTCCCACATCCTGACGATACTGATTATTTTGCAGCTTGCTGACGGATACGATCGATGCGGCGACCTCGTTGTGTACAAGCGCCAGCGCGAGTCGATTTCGTTGATTGCCAACGTGCGCACCAAGACCTGGCTCATGATCGAGCATGCACTCCCGCTCCCCGTCCGCCGCGCGCTGCTCGATCGTGACCGGTCCAGAGGGCGATGCGATCGAATAGTGTGCTTACCCGGCAATGCCTACGTGTTCAACGGCTTTGTTACGCTGCACAGCAATTTCGACGTCGAGTCAGGGGAACGACGCTCCTTGATCATCCACTACTACGACCCTGGTTTGACCGCTGGACTCCAACGAATCACTCAGACTTTCCGTGGATTCCGCGACCGTCTCGCAGATTTATTCTGAGACCTCTTCCATTCTTCGTATCAAATCAACCACATCCACGCCGCCCGCTCTTGCAACCGCAATAAAGCCACTATATATTCGAGCTTCGGACATCAGTTCCGTCCAACCTTGTTCTTCACTTCACTCAACTCTAAAGGGAGGCATCACATGTTGTTCAGCGTGCACATTGCCACCCTTTACGTGGCCTCGCGACCTTAACTAGTCGCCTACGCAGGTCCGCCGTTTCGGCAAACCTGCGCATTTTCCAGACGGTCTAACACTAGCTTGCCAGTTCGGTCTGGCCCGCTTCGGCTGTCTATTCCTATTGCTTCTGACTGGAATCCCGGGGTCTCTGCGTCCCCAGGCCGTGACCAATGACTACAAAAAAACTCGACTTACGCGGACAAGTCTTTAAGGACGTCCTCGGCTTCACCGTTCGACACTGGCGCGAACAACCCTGGCGCATCTTCGCCGTCACCAGCCTGGTGCTGCTCTCGGCATTGGCCGACGTGCTCACGCCGCTGTTCGCGGGGCACCTCGTCGACGCGATCGCATCGGGCTCGGCCGGCAACCCGGCCGCCTGGCATGCGGCCGTGACCGCGTTTGCCATTCTGGCCGGACTCGGTCTCGGCGCAACCCTGCTGCGCCAAGGCGTCTTCATGAACATCATCGTGCTGACGCTGAAGATGATGAGCAAGATCGCCGCCAATGCCTTTCACCGGGTGCAGCGGTTTTCGACCGACTGGCACGCCAATAGCTTCGCCGGCTCGACAGTGCGCAAGATCACGCGCGGCATGTGGGCGCTCGACATCCTGAACGACACGCTGCTGGTGGCGCTGTTCCCGTCGCTCGTCATGCTGGTGGGTTCCACCGTGCTGCTCGGCGTGCGCTGGCCGCTGATGGGTGCAGTCGTCGGGCTCGGCTCGATCCTGTACATCGCGATAACGGCGATGCTGTCGCTCGGCTTCGTCGCACCCGCGGCGCGTCTGGCCAACGCGTGGGACACCCGGATGGGCGGCGCACTCGCCGATGCGGTGAGCTGCAACGCAGTCGTCAAGGCGTTCGGCGCGGAAGCGCGCGAAGAGGTGCTACTCGGCCGCATCATCGATAAATGGCGCCATCGCACCAGGCGGACGTGGGTGCGCGGCACGCTCAACGGCGGTGTTCAGGGCGGCATGCTCGTGGTGATCCAGGCGTCGATCCTCGGGGCCGCGCTGTACCTGTGGGCTCACGGCGAAGCCAGCGTCGGCGACATCACGTTCGCCCTGACGATGTTCTTCATGTTGCAAGGCTATCTGCGTGAAGTAGGCATGCACATACGCAACCTGCAGCGCTCGGTCAACGACATGGAAGAACTCGTCGCGCTCGAAAAGCAGCCTCTCGGTATCGAGGACAAGCCCGGCGCACGGTCGATCAGGATCGAAAAGGGCGAGATTCGTTTCGAGCACGTCACGTTCCACTATGGCTCGCTCGCCACGCCGCTGTACGACAACTTCTCGGTGCGCATTGCGCCGGGCGAACGCGTCGGACTGGTGGGGCATTCGGGTTCGGGCAAGACGACGTTCATCAAGCTGATCCAGCGGCTTTACGATGTGACGGGCGGCCGTATCACGATCGACGGACAAGACATCTCTTTGGTCAGTCAATCGTCGTTGCGCAGCCAGATCGCCATCGTTCAGCAGGAGCCGGTGCTGTTTCACCGTACGCTGGCGGAGAACATCGCCTATGCGCGTCCCGGTGCCACGCGCGCCGAGATCGAGCGGGCTGCGAAGCTCGCCAGCGCCCACGACTTCATCGTGACGTTGCCCAACGGCTACGACACGTTGGTGGGCGAGCGCGGCGTCAAGCTCTCGGGCGGCGAACGTCAGCGCGTGGCGATTGCGCGGGCGTTCCTGGCGGACGCGCCGATCCTGATTCTGGACGAGGCCACTTCGAGTCTCGACAGTGAAAGCGAGTTGCTGATCCAGCAAGCCATGGAACGGCTGATGGTGGGACGCACGACGCTCGTCGTCGCGCACCGGTTGTCGACTGTTCGGGCGCTGGACCGGCTGCTTGTACTCGATAAGGGCAAGGTCATCGAGGAAGGTAGCCATGAAGCGCTGATCCAGCTCGAGAAAGGCTTGTATCGCAGGTTGTTCGAACGCCAGGCGCTGGAGTTAATCAAGGGCCTGTCCGAACCGGACGTGAGGGCGGCAGTGCGTGGCGTCAGCGCCAGCAGCTATGGCAATGCTAGCGCCCGGCAGATCGACGACCCGGAAATGCTGGTGGACGAATGATCCGCAAGCAGCGGGGAGGGATGCACAGCATCCCTCCCCTGCTCCGCAAAAAAATTTTCACCTTACCTCTTGACAGTCTATCTATCAGTAGATAAAGTTCGATCCATGGAAACGACATCGACGGTCCGCGAACAGATCCTCAACCACGCAATCACGCTGATGATGATGCGCGGCTATAACGGATTTAGTTACCGTGATCTGTCGAGTCTGGTCGGCGTAAAGACCTCGAGCATCCACTACTACTTTCCGTCGAAAGACGACCTGGTACTGGAGGCGGTGAACGAGTACAGCAAAGAGGTGTTCGACGCCATCCACACTGTTGACGCTTCCTTGCCGGCTGATGCAAAGCTCAGCAAATACGCAAAGATGTTTGGCAGAACCCTCGGTGACGGCAATCAGATCTGCCTGTGCGGCATGCTGGCTGCGGACATCGAGTCATTGCCCGAGAACATTCGCCACGCAATACAGGCGTTTTTCAAGGCGAACGAAAACTGGCTGGCCAAAGTTCTCGCGCAAGGTGCGCAGGAAAAGACGCTGGCAGTGAACGGCAAGCCGGAAAACGCGGCGCGCACGCTCTTCGCCGCGTTCCAGGGCAGCGTGCTGGCGAGCAGGTTGTTTCACACCAAGGCTCGGCTCGAAGATGTCGAAGCCTCGGTGAGAATCTCGCGGTAACGCAGTCGAATTGCGAGGTGGTACGCCACCTCTTTAGTTGGCCGAGTTATCTATCTTTGAGTAGATAGATAACCGGGAGATGTGAAATGGAAGCACGCGCTTTTTGTAGATGGAAATCTATCTAGTAGTAGATAGCAAACTTTAGCAACTCAACCTCTTGAAAGGAGTTTCACCATGTCCCTCGACAAAGTTCTCTACCGCGCCCAAGCCCACGCAACCGGTGGCCGTGACGGTCGTGCTGTTGTGCCCGCAGGCAATCTCGACTTCAAGCTGACCACGCCGAAAGAGCTGGGCGGAGCCGGCGGCGAAGGCGCCAACCCTGAACAACTGTTTGCGGCCGGCTACAGCGCGTGTTTCCTCGGCGCGATGAAGTTCGTCGCCGCACGCGACAAGATCGCCATCCCGGCGGATGTGTCGATCGACGGCAGCGTCGGTATCGGCGTAATTCCGAACGGCTTCGGCATCGAAGTGGAACTGAAGATCTCGCTGCCCGGCATGGCACGCGAAGCGGCGCAAACGCTGGTCGACCGTGCGCACATCGTCTGCCCGTACTCGAATGCAACGCGCGGCAACATCGACGTGACGCTGACGATCGCCTAAGCCCCACTTCAACTACATCAACCGGAATCCACCATGAAGACCGTCAAACCCATGCTGCTCGCCGTCGCTCTTGCTGTCAGCACGACGTTTGCCGTTGCCGCGACGCCGGCAGCACCCGCCACGCCCGACCAGGTGACAAGCCAGTTCCTCCATGCCCTCAACAGCGGCACAGGACCGGCAATCAATACGTTGACCCCGGCCGAAGCGCGTCAGGTGCTGATCGCCGCGCAGAACAGCGTCAAGGTCGATCTGTCGGGCATCGAGGTGTCGAACAGGACTATCGAACAGGACGGTATAACCGTACCGATCACGATCGTACGTCCGCAGGGCGCAACGGGTACCTTGCCGGTCTTCATGTTCTTCCACGGAGGCGGCTGGATTCTTGGCGACTTCCAGACCCACGAGCGTCTGGTACGCGATCTCGTCGTGCAGTCCGGCGCGGTGGCGGTGTTCGTCGACTACACGCCGTCGCCGGAAGCACGTTATCCGGTGGCGATTAACCAGGCGTACGCGGCGACCAGGTGGGTTGCGGCACATGGCAATGACATCGGCGTCGACGGCAGCCGCCTGGCGGTGGTCGGCAATAGCGTGGGCGGTAACATGGCCGCGGTGGTCTCGCTGATGGCGAAAGACAAGCAAGGCCCGACGATCCGCTTTCAAGGTTTGATGTGGCCGGTCACGGATAACAACTTCAACGACGGCTCGTACAAGGCCTATCCGGAAGGACACTTCCTGACCGCTCCGATGATGAAGTGGTTCTGGGACGCGTACACGAAGGACCCGAAGCAGCGTAACGAAATTTACGCATCGCCGTTGCGTGCCTCATTGGATGAGTTGAAGGGCCTGCCACCTGCGCTGATTCAGGTCGCCCAGTTCGACGTGCTGCGTGATGAAGGCGAAGCTTACGGACGCAAGCTCGACGCAGCAGGCGATGACGCGACCACTGTCCGCTACAACGGCACGATCCACGATTTCGGCTTGCTCAACGCACTCGCCGAGGACGCACCGACGAAGGCCGCGATCAAACAACTCGCCAACGAATTGCAATCGCGGCTGAAGTAAGTCACGCAGCAAAGAAAGGCAAATCCGGCAGCGGCGCATCGTCAGGCGACACTGCGCCGTGTCAGGCCTGGCGCAGCGAAGTATCGAGCGCACGGGCGGCGACACGGTCGCCTTCAGTGGCAAGCGCCGCACGAAACACCGTTTGACGGTTGTGTCCTGCTGCCGCGGGAGAATCCCACAGCAGTTCAACCTTCGGCCGACGATGCATCCAGCCCACCTGGGCTGCCGCGCGCGGCACCGACGCGGCGGCCGCAGGCGAGGCGGGTGCGCTTTGGGTCTCGGCAGCGTCGACAACCACCGCTGCGGCAGCGCTCCCGGCAACGTTCGCAGGAACTGGCGCAGACACCGGTGCCGGCGTCGCGCCGCCAGCCTGCCCGTCAGGCCAACGCACCGACAACTCGCGGGCGTCATACTGCCCGAGCTTGCGGCTTTCCACCCAGACAACCACCGTGCGCGTCGTGGCATCCACAGAGATCGCGTAGCGTCCTATCGCAAAGCGGCGCGCCGCAACGTTGGTGCGCCACAGTGCACGCGGACGGCAGATCCACATGACTGCCGCATACAAGGCTGGCGCCGCCACCAGCCAGCCGTTGGTTGCCGCTATCGTCTGCAGCGCGCGACGCCCGCCCGCGCTCCAGACGAAGGCGCCCACCGAAAAGACCGCGAACAGGAATCCCAGGAAAGCGAACACTCGCAACGCCTGGCGCAGCCATTGCGGCAGCGGATGAAACGGGCGCTCGGCGCGGGCGCGCGCGCCCGGCAGAAAGATCAGCAGGAACAGAAAGACAAGGTTGATGCAGGCCCATGGCGACGAAGCCATGGCGGCCAACGACGACACGAAGTCCATCGTCGACATCGAAAACAGCCACCGCGCCAGAATCACGAGACCGATGGCACGCAACGCGAAAATCGTTCCGGCGCCTGGCGCCGCGTTCGCACGCGTCTCTTTCGTTCTCGCCAAGGCATCCTCCTGTCGTTGACGACGCCGCAGCCCAATTTGCGGCACGGCCATTATAGGGAGATTACCGAGGCGGCTCACGGTTACTCCCTCCAAAACACCACTTTCAACACATTCATGACGCAATGCGCGGCGCCCATGCAACAACGCCCCGCGTGCATCGAGCACGCGGGGCGTTGTCGGTGTCCAGCAAGCCGTCTACAGGCAACGGTGCCGAACGGTACAGCTTACGAGAGTGTCAGCTTGCGTTGACTTCGCGCAGCACGGTACGGCGCTTCTGACGAAGCAGCTCTTCGTACGAAGCAACGTAGTTCTGCGCCATCACCTTCGACGAGAAACGCGATTCAAACGCCTTGCGGACCGTTTCGCGCGGCAGTGTGTTCAGACGCTTGACGGCAGCGACAGCGCTGATTTCGTCTTCAACCACGAAGCCCGACACGCCGTTCTCAATCACTTCCGGCACCGAACCGCGGTTGAACGCGATGACCGGCGTACCGCAAGCCATGGCTTCGATCATCACCAGACCGAAGGGCTCCGGCCAGTCAATCGGGAACAGCAGCGCGTGGGCGTTGCCGAGGAATTCGGTCTTCTCTGCTTCGCTGATTTCGCCGATGTATTCGACGTGCGGCAGCGACATCAGCGGCTTGATGACTTCTTCGTAGTACGCGCGGTCAGCCTTATCGAGCTTGGCGGCAACCTTGATCGGCAGGCCGGCCTGTTCGGCGATGCGGATGGCCGTGTCGAGACGCTTTTCCGGCGAGATACGGCCGAGGAAGGCGAGATAGCTCGGCTTGACGTTGGGGATCGGCTTGAGCAGGTTTTCCGGCAGACCGTGATACACGGTCGACAGCCAGTTGGCCTGTTGCAGCGGCATACGCTGGTTGTCCGAGATCGACACCACCGGCACGTCGCTGAACGTGTTGAAGATCGGTTGCAGTTCCGGCAGATCGAGACGGCCATGCAGCGTGGTCAGGAACGGCACCGGCTGACGGGCGAACAGCGAGAACGGATAGTAGTCAATGTGGAAATGCAGCACATCGAATTCATCTGCGCGACGGCGCACTTCTTCCAGCAGCAGCATGTGCGGAGCCATCACGTCGCGAATCGTCGGGTCCAGGCGCAGCGCCTGCGGCCAGAACGCTTCGAGTTTCGCCGAGGTCTGCGAATCGCCGCTCGCGAAGAGCGTCACATCGTGTCCCTGTTCGACCAGAGCTTCAGTCAGGTAGGACACTACCCGTTCCGTTCCACCATACAGCTTGGGGGGAACCGCCTCGTGCAACGGAGCGATTTGAGCGATTCGCATAGAGAGAACTCCTCGTAAAAAATCAGGCAAAAGTACTGCGGTTTGTTAAAAGCGACTCGCTTTGCTCGCCTTGCCAGTCGCGCCGGGACTACCTGGCGCGGGCCTGTTTCTTCGAGAAATCCTGCGATGGATCGCTTGGTAAGGATGCCCAGACTGATCATCGTCACCAGGCTGCACATGTGCTTTAAAACGCATATAGGGCAGACTCGTTGACAACTTGTCAGATAATTTTCATGGGATCATCGAGGCTGCATTATGGGTGTCGACACCCCTGCGCAGCCCAAAACATTTCAAACACTTTACGTTGTTACAAAGCCGAAACACTTTGCAAACCCTTGTTTTCTAAGACAGTTCTAGAGTAAGGGCTGGCCTCGACGCATGGCCTGCAGACGGCTGTTTGCAAATTCTTCCGTCAATGCTTCCAACGTGTTGCCCTTCGCCGCTTGGCCGAAAGTGCTTGCGCATTGAATGGCTTTTGTAATTATATCTCGAAATTATTCCGCAAACTGAATGAACGACTGCCGCCTCGCGGGGTCGAGGAAACAGGGTGTTGCGGATGCTCATCGCGAAAATGAGTCGCGTCCCGTGCGGTTCGAACACGGCGGAATGCCTTTTGCGTGTTTACAATGCGAGCATCTGCCTTTTGTGGCGATGCGTCCCGTGGCCCATGCCGTTGCATGACATAACCTGAAACACACCGACCACACCGATCAATTGGAACATCTCACCATCGCCCAGCGCAATGCCCACAACGCCAAGCTCGCGAGCTATGCGCACAGGCCGCTTGCGTTTCTTTTTCGCTATATCCGCCGCCACCCGCTCGCGCATGCGATCGTCCTGTGCAGCGTGTTCGCGGCTGTGGGCTGTGCGCTCGCTTCTCAATATGCGATCAAGCATCTGATCGACGTGCTCGGCGGAGGCCGGCATCATCCCGGCCCGCTGTGGGGCGCGTTCGCCATCCTTGTCGGTCTGATTGCCGCGGACAATCTTCTGTGGCGGGTCGGCGGCTGGGTCGCTGCGCACACGTTCGTCGCCGTTACCGGTGATCTACGGCGCGACCTGTTCCAGTATCTGAGTGGCCATTCGCCAACTTACTACTCGGAAAAGCAGCCCGGCATGCTGGCGAGCCGGATCACGGCCACGTCCAACGCGGTCTACACGGCCGAGAACACGACAGCATGGAATGTGTTGCCACCGTGCATCGCGGTGCTCGGTGCCATCGTCATGATCACCGCCGTCAACCCGTTGATGGCGGGCGGTCTGATGGTCTGTTCGGCGATCCTCTCGGTGGTGCTCTACAAACTGGCCGGGCGCGGTTCGGCAAGGCACCATCACTTCGCCACCAAGGCGGCTTCAGTCGACGGCGAGCTGGTCGACGTGATCAGCAACATGGGCCTCGTGCGCGCGTTCGGTATGACGATTCGCGAGCAGGCGCGCTTCGGCGCAACGGTCAAGGCCGAGATGGACGCGCGCCAGCAAAGTCTGCTCTATCTGGAGAAGCTGCGCCTCCTGCACGCGGTCATCACAGCCATGCTATCGGCGGGCCTGCTGGGCTGGGCGCTGTGGCTGTGGGACAACGGCCGGGCTACGTCCGGCGACATCGTGCTGGTCAGCTCGCTCGGCTTCACCATCCTGCACGGCACGCGTGACCTTGCCGTCGCACTCGTCGACGTCACGCAGCATGTCGCGCGTCTCGCCGAAGCGGTGCGCACGCTGCTCGAACCGCACGGCATGCCGGACCGCTCGGACGCCGTCGAACTGGTGCCGCAGGGTGGACGCATCGACTTCGAAACCGTGACGTTCGCGTATCCGCGCCGCCGGCCGATTCTCGATCACTTCCAGTTGCATATCCCGGCCGGACAGCGCGTTGGGCTGATCGGCAAATCGGGCGCAGGCAAGTCGACTGTGCTTTCGCTGCTTCAGCGCTTTTACGAGACGCAAGGCGGCCAGATCAAGATCGACGGTCAGGACATCGGATCGATTACGCAGGACAGCCTGCGCCACGCCATTGCCGTCGTGCCGCAGGACATCGCCCTGTTCCACCGCACGGTCTACGAGAACATCGCCTACGGCCGCCCTGAGGCAAGCCGCGACGAAGTGCTGGCGGCGGCCCGCGAGGCGCGCTGTTCGGACTTCATCGAAGCCATGCCGGAAGGCTACGACACGATCGTGGGCGACCGCGGTGTCAAGCTCTCGGGTGGTCAGCGGCAGCGCATTGCAATTGCGCGCGCCATCCTGAAGAATGCGCCGATCCTGCTGCTGGACGAGGCCACCTCGGCGCTCGACAGCGCGTCCGAAGAAGCGATCCAGAAGGCGCTCGACCGGTTGATGGTGGGCCGTACCGTGGTGGCCATCGCTCACCGCCTGTCTACGCTGAACAGCTTCGACCGCATCATCGTGATGAGCGCGGGCAAGGTCGTGGACGACGGCACGCCGGAAGAACTGCGCAACCGTCCGGGGTTGTACCGTGATCTGCTCGCGAAGCAGTATGGCAAAGGCGCCACGCTGCATGCGGGCGGCAAGAAGGTCGACGAACAGCACGTGGTTTGAGCGTTGGCGTGGTGGCGGGCAGGTTCGGAGCCGCCGCGGCCACCGTGACGATCTACCTCAATGCGAAAAAAGCCGCTTCGATGTTTGAAAGCGGCTTTTTTGCGCCCGGAGACAGTGTGTTGTGCTGGCTGGTTATCTGCGCGGCATGCACCTTCACCCCGCCAGCGACTCACGGCCGACCGCTGGCGTCCCCTCTTCGCCGTCCACCACCGTGCCCGACGCCTGCAAATCGCGCATGAAGTTATCGCGCCACACCGATACGTTGTTCTCGCGCAAGCGCACCATCATGTCGCGATAACGCGACTGACGCTCGACGAGCGGCATCGACAACGCAGTCGCCAGCGCCTCTGCCATGCCGTCGATATCCACCGGATTGACGATCAGCGCGCCGTCCAGTTCCTGCGCTGCGCCCGCGAAACGCGACAGCACCAGCACGCCCGGATCTTCCGGATCCTGCGCCGACACATACTCCTTGGCGACGAGGTTCATGCCGTCACGCAACGGCGTGACGAAACCAACGTGCGCCGTGCGAAACAGCGCCGCCAGCACCGACCGCTCGTACTGACGGTGAATGTAGAGAATCGGCGCCCAGTCGAGCTCGGCGAAGCGGCCATTGATACGCCCCGATTCGCCTTCCAGTTGCAGACGGATGTCCTGATAGGCATTCAGGTCGGCCCGGGTCGGCGGCGCAATCTGTAGAAACGAAACCTTGTTGCGCTGCGCCGGGGAATGCTCAAGCAGACGCTCAAAGGCCCGGAACCGCTCCACCAGCCCCTTCGAATAGTCGAGGCGGTCGACGCTCATGATGAGCTTGCGCGAGTGCAACGTTGCCTTCATCGTGCGCACCGGCTTGCCGCGCTCGCCTGCTTTCGCGAGTTCGGCGATCTCGTCCGGATAAACGCCGATCGGATAAGCCGACGCCTTCAAGGTCCGGCCAAACGCCTGCACGACCGCCGGGCCCCCAGCGGACGCTTCGACGCTGCCGTTGGCCTCGTTGACGATGTAGTCGCAAAACGCGCGCAGGTCGGGCGCGGTCTGGAAGCCGAGCAGGTCGAACGAGCACAGCGCTTCGACAAGTTCGCGATGCGGTGGCACCGCCAGCAACACCTGCGAGGCCGGAAACGGGATATGCAGAAAGAAGCCAATACGATTCTTGACGCCCGCCGCACGCAAGGCCTGCGCAAACGGGATCAGATGATAGTCGTGAACCCAGATCACGTCGTCAGCGCGTAACAACGGCACGAGTTGCTGCGCGAGCCACGTGTTGACGCGGCAATAACCGCCGAAGTCATGGCGGTCGTATTGCAGCAGATCCGCGCGGTAGTGAAACGCCGGCCACAAGGTGGCATTCGAAAAGCCGCGGTAGTACTGGTCGTAATCGCGCCGCACCAGCGCGATGGTGGCGAAAGTCACCGGGCCGCGCTCTTCCACGCTGATCTGCGGTTGCCCGGAGCTGAGCACGTCGCCGCTCCAGCCAAACCACATGCCGCCGGTTTCCTTCAGCGCATCGTAGACGCCGACCGCCAGACCGCCTGCCGCCGGGCCGCCTTCCGAGATCGGCGCGACCCGGTTCGATACGATAATCAGTCGGCTCATGAAGCGCGGTTTCCGTGCAGAAGAACGAGCGGAGTGCAGCGAGACGCAGCGCGAGTCATGCGCTGCGCGCCGCGGTGACGATGGCGTCGAGCCAGCCGAGCAAGGCGCCCACCGAATCGAGCCGCGAGCGCGCAATCGTGTCGCCTGGGCCGACCTTGATCGACACGCCACCGAGTTCGTTGACGACCGCGAAGCCCTTCTCGTCAGTCAGATCGTCGCCGGCAAAAACCGGCCGGCGGCCGGTGAACGGCGGCTCATCGAGAAACGCCCGCACTGAGCGGCCCTTGTCGACGTCCTTCGGTTTGATCTCGTAGACCATCTTGCCGGGCTGCAACACGTAGGAGCCTGGATAGTCGGCCACCAGCCGCTCAGTGGCGGCACGCGCCACGGGCTCGCGATCCGGCGCGTTGCGATAGTGCAGCGCGAGCGCTGCTCCCTTGATTTCGAGCAGCATGCCGGCGTTTGCGTTGACGACCTCCGCCAGCACCTGTTCCATGCGCAACAGGCGTTCGTCATGAAAGCCGATGCGCTGGGTGTCGCCGTTCGAATCGCGCCGTTCCGCGCCGTGCAGCCCCGCGATCGGCAAATCGGGCATGCCGAGCAAGCCGTCGATGCTCTCGATGCCACGTCCCGACACCACTGCGACGGCGCCGTTGGTGAGGCGGCGCAGCTCGGTCAGCAGTGTGACGACCTCAGGCTGCACCAACACGCCATCGGGCGTGGGGGCCAATTCGACGAGGGTGCCGTCGAAATCGAAGAAAAATGCCGTCTCGCTCAGAGACAGAACAGCCGGAGGTGCTTGCATTGGTTTATCTTGCCTTTCAGCCGCCTGGAGCTGCAAAAGTGTGCGCATCTTACCGCGCATCCCGCTATTTTTCGGGAAAGTAAGGCTGAGTGCAACGCCAGCAGGGGCATCCGCCCATCCGTCATGCAAAAAGCCGCTTGAAAACCGCGCGTTCCGTGCGGGTTCCGGTCCAGCACTACTCTCACCACTATGCGTCAAATTGCCTCTCAATGCCGGCCTTGCGGGCCGGCATATGACGCGGCTCATCGATTTACGATACAGTCCCAGCCACTCTGACCGGTCTGCGCGCGAGCCGCAACACCGGGAAATACCAACCTCGGTCCTCGCGACGTACCGCCTTAAATCGAGTCATAGATGCCTGCTTTGTTCCCCAGAATCTCTCGGCAACAGGTGCAACCGGATACGCCGTCGCTGCACATGGTTCGTCGTCCGCGTGCGGCGCAGCGTCTGCTGCCGCAACGGTTCCTGACGCGGGGACTGCTGGCGCTAGGCATGGCCATGACGCTCGGGCTGCTCGCCGGCTGTACGCACAAGGAAGAGCCATGGCACCTGACGAACGTGACCGGCCATCTGCCCGATCTCGATTTCTCGCTCACCAGCGATGACGGCAAGCCCGTCACAGGCGACGCCTTCAAGGGCGATATCTCGCTCGTCTACTTCGGCTACACGCATTGCCCGGACGTCTGTCCCGAAACCATGGCGCGACTGATGCAGGTGCTCGCCGCCCTCGGCCCGGACGCACAGCAGGTGCGCATCCTCTTCATCACTGTCGACCCGGCGCGCGACACGCCCAAGGCACTCCATGATTACGTAGGCGCTTTCGACGCGCAGCACGTCGTGGGCCTGACCGGCAGTGACGGTCAGATCGAATCGATGGCGCGCAAATATCGCGTTGCCTATCAGATGGAAAAGCGCGATCCGACCGGTAACTACGAAGTCACCCATAGCTCGGCCGTCTATGTCTTCGATGCGCAAGGCCATGCGCGCCTGCTCGCCACCGATCGCGATGCACCCGACGCGGTCGCCGCCGATCTGCGTCGTATCATTGACAACCATTCCTGATCATTCGCGGCTTCGGCCGCTTTTTCTGCCTCTGCGTTTATGAACCTCAAAACCCGATCTCTCGCCGCGCTGGGCTGCACGCTCGCCCTCTCCTTTGGCTTCGCCGCCACCGCTGAAGCGGCCTCACCACAGGCCATTTCGGCGCAGCACGCGTGGGTGCGCTGGCTGCCGAGCGATCTGCCCGCCGCCGGCTACGTGACACTCGTCAACTCGGGCGACAAGCCGGTCGATCTCACCGACATCTCGAGCGACGACTACGAGGGTGCGATGCTGCATCAGACGGTGTCCAACGGTTCGACGCAGAAGATGGTGATGGTCGACAAGCTGACGGTGCCCGCGCATGGCCAGGTCGCCATCGCGCCGGGCGGATATCACATCATGCTGGAGCACGCGCAGCACAAGATCGCACCCGGCGATACCGTGCATCTGAAACTGCAGTTCTCGGATGGGGAAACGCTCAACGCACCATTTGCCGTCAAGTCGCCTGCACAGGCTAACTGACAACAGGCGTTGAGGCAGAAGGGGAAAGCGCGGCGTGCAATGCGACCGCGCGAGACGGCTCAGGCCGAGCGCATCCAGACGTGCGGGATGCCGTCTTCCTCGTGTACGTCCGAGACCGGCTTGAAACCGAACGCGCCATAGAACGCTTGCAGGTGTGCCTGCGCATGCAGGCGCATCGGCACGCCGGGCCATTGTTTGGCGATGTGTCCGACCGCGCGCTCGAGCAGCTGGTTACCAAGCCCCATGCCGCGAAAATTCGCAGTGGTCAGCACGCGGCCTATGCGGATGTCGGCATCGCTGTCGTCAGGTAGCAATACGCGCAGGTAGCCCGCCAGCTTTGGCCGGCCTTCGTGATGACCCAACGCAAACAGATGCCATGCCTGGATATCGAGGCCGTCGATATCGCCGTACAGGCAATTCTGCTCGATCACGAATACCTCGCTGCGCGCGGCCAGCATCGCGTAGACCTCGGCGGTGGTCAGGTCGTCGAAATACTTCCAGCGCCATTCGAAACCTGGATGCGGCTTGGCTGTGGGATGCTGCGGCTCGTTCATGGGAAACACGTCAAAAGGGCTACGCCCTCGTGGGCGGGTGGATGCGGAATTATGCCGCGAATGCAGCGCTCATTGCCACGTTATCAACCGCAATTACAAACCGCCAATCGCGGCTCATTTGCCAAAAAAACTTGCGCTGAACGTATGCCACGTTCTAAACATCGCGCTACGTCGCGACGCCGACCCTTCGCCGCCGTTTGGTCGGTCAGTCGCTGAAGGGAATCTGCTCGACGGGATATTGCAGTCGTTCGATCAGGTTGCCTGGTCCGCACAGATGAAGCGCGCCAACCACCACCAGCGTGCGTTTCGGCGTATCCAAGGTTTCCCGCACGCGCGGCGCCCACGCGCAATTGCGCGCGTCGAGGATGGCGCAGCGAATCCCGGGCAAGCTGAATATCGGCGATTCGGCCGCCACATCGTAGATCGCCTGGAGATCACCCTGCAGCCACGCGGCCTGCATGCGCTCGAGCGTGCGCTGAGGTTCAGCCAGATCCGCGAGCAGCAATTCGAGCCCGGTGCAGATCGCCGACAACGGAATCGATTCGAGCGAAGCCACCACCTCCTCGGCGGTTTCCAGATACCAGTACGGCTTCGCTTGCGCCGCGGCTTCCCTGAGCATCCTTGGCTCGACACCTTCTACCACCCGCTGGCACAGCGTAGGGGCCGCCATCATCGCGGCCCAAGGACGCAACTCGCCGAGCGGCGCGAGCACCCCGGCGGACGGCCACGATGCGTCCAGTCTGCGCCAGACCTCCTGTGGCAACGCGTGCTCAAGCGACTGCCCGCCCTCTCGCTTGAGGAACGGCAAGATGGCCTGCGCATCGGACTCGAAGACCAGCGCTTCCGCCCAATCGAACGCCTGCACGACCCAAGCGGGCGTTCGCGGACTGGAAGCGGAAAACAGATGCATCGAGCCGAGCAACCGCACATGGGTATCGGTGAACTGAAAGTACATGGATCGAGATCGACGCCGTAGGTTTGGGATTGAACGACAGTATTTCACAGCCGGAGAGAGCGGGCGATGTCTTCGGTGAGTATCTCTTTCGTTATGCGAACGATCTCTCAAATAGTTACGGGCGAGAATTCGCGCGACTGCCAATGAGCCGATATGCCTGTCGCTCTACGCTTTCCTTCTTGATCAACTACAGACAGCCCTCCACCACGTTAGAGAAGCATGTCTCGATGATCGAATCAGACGCAAAAATCGACGCAGAAAAAGAAAAGCCCCGACAAGTCGGGGCTTTTCTTTTTAACTTCTGGAGGCGCGAGCCGGAGTCGAACCGGCCTAAACGGCTTTGCAGGCCGCTGCATAACCGCTTTGCTATCGCGCCGTAAGCGGACTGCTGAACCGTCGCAACAAGTTGCACGTACAACGGGTTCGCAGATTTGTTCGATGGCCGGTCGGTCCACCAAACAAAAAGGGAAGCGTTGCTTCCCCGAATGTCTGGAGCGGGAGACGAGTCTCGAACTCGCGACCTCAACCTTGGCAAGGTTGCGCTCTACCAACTGAGCTACTCCCGCATGGTGCTGCTAACAACGTTCTGCTACTGCGTCACTACCTGATGCCCTATGCCAAGGCATCACACAAAACGCTGCTTCAAAAATCTGGAGCGGGAGACGAGTCTCGAACTCGCGACCTCAACCTTGGCAAGGTTGCGCTCTACCAACTGAGCTACTCCCGCGTTTTGCTGCTATCTACTGCGTATTTGCCACTCAATTACAACTTATTTGCTAACTACTGCACTCCGACTCAAACCTGCGTGCATCGGAGAAACGAGATTATGTATAAAGCGCTGAAACGTGTCAACCCCTTTGACGCGGGTGTTCTTCCGAACAGTTTTCGCTCACACGATCCCGCCCCGTTCACGAATCTGCGGCCACGCGAGCTTCATGTAGTAAAGCATCGACCATATGGTCAGGAACGCCGCCAGCAAGACGAGCCACATGCCCCACACGCGCGTATCGATCGCGAAACCGGGTGCAAGCGGCAGCGGGCCATAGAACAGCAGCATGGGAATCGCGATCATCTGGCAGGTAGTCTTGAACTTGCCGAGCGAATTCACTGCAACGCTCTTCGAGGCGCCGATTTGCGCCATCCATTCGCGCAGCGCCGAGATGGCAATCTCGCGACCGACGATCACCAGCGCGATAGCTGAGTCGAGCCGCGCCAGTTGCACCAGCACGAGCAGCGCGGCGGTCACCATCAGCTTGTCCGCCACCGGATCGAGGAACGCGCCGAATGCCGAGGTCTGATTCCACTTGCGAGCAAGGTAACCGTCGAACCAGTCTGTCAGCGCAGCCAGGATGAAAACCGTCGCGGCCGCCAGATTGCGGTGGGCGGGGCTCATCATCATGTCTGGCAGATAAAACACGCCGACGACAAGCGGAATCAGAACAATCCGCAGCCACGTCAGGAAAATCGGGAAATTAAACGGCATGGGCAGGCGCAGGGTCTGACAAGAGAGGAGTTGCAATTGTGCCGTGTCATCAGGCCTGCCACAAGCAAACAGGCGGCAAACACACGGCAAACCGGCCGCAAACGGCACACAAACATCGGTCAAACTGGCCTATGAGACCCTGCGCGGATGCGGCGCGCCTGCCAGGGGTCGCGCCGCATTTCGCGCAATCAGTGCAATTGCCGATAAATCTGCTCGGCGAGCGAGCGTGAAATCCCCTCGACACTCGCGAGATCGTCGATGCTCGCCGCCACCACCCCGCGCAAGCCGCCGAAGCGCGCCAGTAAGCGCTGACGACGTTTCGCGCCGATGCCTTCGAGTTCTTCGAGGCGCGAGGTTTGCCGCGTTTTGGCACGCTTCGCGCGCATGCCGGTAATCGCGAAACGGTGCGCCTCATCGCGAATCTGCGCGACCAGCATCAGGGCCGCGCTTTCCTTGCCGAGTTCGAGCGGCGCGCGGCCGTCCGCGAAAACCAGCGTTTCGAGGCCGACCTTGCGTCCCTCGCCCTTCGCGACGCCGACCAGCATCCCGCAATCGAGACCCAGTTCGGTGAACACCTGGCGCGCAATCTCCACCTGGCCCTTACCGCCGTCGATCAATACGATGTTCGGCAACGTGCCGCCAGCGGCCGGTTCGACGGCATCGGTCGCGAGGGCGGGATCGGCTGCGGGGTCTGCTGCTGGCTGCTCGAGCGCTTCATCCGCGGCGTTCGCGGCGGCTTGCGCCACCATTCTTTCGTAACGACGCGTGAGTACCTGGCGCATGGCGGCATAGTCGTCGCCGGGCGTAATGCCGGTGATGTTGTAACGCCGGTACTCCGACGACTGCATCTTGTGATGGTGATACACCACGCACGACGCCTGAGTGGCCTCGCCCATCGTGTGGCTGATGTCGAAGCATTCGATCCGCAGATGCGCGAGGTCGTCGCATTCGAGACTCAGCGTATCGGCGAGCGCGCGTGTACGCGATTGCTGCGAGCCTTGCTCGGACAACAGCCGCGCCAGCGCGAGCCGCGCGTTCTGTTCGGCCATCGCGAGCCACGCGCGCTTTTGTCCCTGAGGCTGGCGCAGCACCGTGACCTTGTGGCCCGCCTGCTCGATCAGCAGATCGACCAGTTCTCGATTCGACGGCGCGTGACTGACCACGAGCACCGGCGGCACGCGGTTGCCCAGGTAGTGCTGGGCGATGAAAGCTTCGAGCACTTCGGATTCGATGCCCGTCGCGAGACTGCGCGAGCGCTTGCCGGAGGGTGTCGCGGCGGCTTCGTTGTCGGTGTCCTGGGGTTCGTCATCGACAGACTCACCGGCTTCGTCGTCCGCATCGGCGATTTCGTCCTCGGTCTCGGCGGTTTCATCGGACTCATCGGTTTCAGCAGGCAAATCACGCGCTATCGCCAGCGCATCGATCGTGTCGTCAACGTCCGCGGCACCCGCTCTGCGCTTCGCCACTACGCTCGCCAACGCGGCCTCCTCCGCTACCCGCAGGCCCTGCGCCACCGCCGCCTTCAATACACCTTGCGCATCGGCATCTTCGTCTTCGAGACCGCCTTCATCAATGGTCAACGCGCTTTCCACATGCGCCGGGAAATACGCCTTGTCTCCCAGATGACGTCCACCGCGCACCATCGCGAGATTCACGCACACGCGGCCACCCAGGGCGACGACCGCGAGAATGTCGACATCGCTATCGCTGCCCACTTCAATCGCCTGCTGGTGCAGCACCGTCGAAAGCGAGCTCATCTGGTTGCGCACCGCCGCGGCCTGCTCGAACTTCAACTCGCCGGCGAACGCATGCATCTTCTCTTCGAGCTCCTTCATCACTTCGCTCTGCCGCCCGAGCAGGAAGCGCGAGGCATTGGCGACATCGCGTGCGTAATCTTCCTCGTTGATCGCGCCCACGCATGGCGCCGTGCAACGCCCGATCTGATGCAGCAGGCAAGGCCGCGTGCGGTTGTTGAACACCGAGTCCTCGCAGGTGCGCAACTGGAACACGCGCTGCAGGATCTGGATGCTCTCGCGCACCGCCCACGCACTCGGGAACGGGCCGAAGTACTGGTTCTTGCGGTCCACCGAACCCCGGTAGTACGCCATGCGCGGAAACTTGTGCCCGGTCAGCTTCAGATACGGGTACGACTTGTCGTCGCGAAACAGGATGTTGTAGCGCGGCGTGAGGGCCTTGATCAGGTTGTTTTCGAGCAGTAGCGCCTCGGCCTCGGAACGCGTGACCGTGGTTTCGATGCGGGCAATCCGCGTCACCATCATTGCGATGCGTGGCGACAGCAACGTCTTCGTGAAATAGCTCGAGACGCGCTTTTTCAGGTCGCGCGCCTTGCCCACGTACAGCACAGCGTCATGCACGTCGTAATAGCGATAGACGCCAGGCAGATGCGGTAGCTGCGCGAGCACCTTCTTCGGCTCGAATGTCTCGGGAGCTTCAGGAGTGTCTGGCGCTTCGGGAACGTCTGAATAGGTCATGCAGAATCGGACTGAGCACCGCGCCAGGGTTCACGCGGAGATTGGGGTGAGTGCTTTAGAATCGCCAGTTTAGAACATTCCGCACGCGTCCGAGACCCGGATGCCGGCCATCATGCCCTCCCGCCGCCCGCCCGCCTCGTCCACGCCGCTCCCGCAAGCCACGGAGTCGGCGTCTGCGCCGACGCCGATGCCGGCAAACGCCGGCATCGCCTGCGATATCTTTTGCGCCGTGATCGACAACTTCGGCGATATCGGCGTGTGTTGGCGTCTGGCACGCCAACTGTCGAGCGAGCACGGCTGGCAGGTGCGCGTTTTCGTCGACGACCTCCACGCGTTCCAGAAGCTCTGCCCCGCGCTCGCCGTCGATCGCAGCCGCCAGACCGTGAGCGGCATCGTCGTCGAGTACTGGCACGAACCGGCTCACGTGGGCGACACGCTGGAAGTGGCGGACGTCGTCATCGAAGCGTTTGGCTGCGAAGTACCGCACGTCTACGTGGCCGCGATGGCCCGCCGCGAGCGCGCGCCCGTGTGGCTGAATCTGGAATACCTGAGCGCCGAGGACTGGGTCGCGGACTTTCATCTGCGCCAATCGCCGCATCCGCGCTACCCTCTCACCAAGACGTTCTTTTTCCCGGGACTCGGCGCCGGCACGGGCGGCGTGCTGAAGGAGCGCCATCTGGATGCCGCCCGCGCAGCCTTCGAAGCATCACCTCAGACGCGCGACGCATGGTGGCGCCAGACAACCGGCCAACCCGCACCCGGGCCGGACAGCACGGTCATCTCGCTCTTTTCGTACGAGAATCCGGCCGTCGACAGCCTGCTCGATCAATGGCGTGACAGCCCCACGCCCATCGTGCTGCTGGTGCCGGAGGGCCGAATTTCGGGTGCCGTCGCACGCTTTTTCGGTCTGCCACCGACGTCGTTCGCCGCGGGTTCGCACGTCGAGCGCGGCAGCCTGCGCGCCCACGCGCTGGCCTTCACCGAGCAGCCGGCCTACGACGCGCTGCTATGGGCCAGCCACCTCAACTTCGTACGCGGCGAAGACTCGTTTGTGCGCGCCCAATGGGCGGCGCGCCCGTTCGTCTGGCATATCTACCCGCAAGCCGACGCCGCTCACCTGCCGAAGCTCGACGCTGCTCTCGCCCACTATGCCGACCCATTGCCCGCCGAGGCCCACGCGGCGCTAGCGCGCTTCTGGCACGCATGGAACGGCGTCGGCAATCCTGACTGGGCGGATTTCCAGCGCCACCGCGCGACTCTCGAGCGGCGCGCGGCCGAATGGGCGCTGGAACTGGCGGCACTCGGCGACCTCGCCGGAAATCTGGCCGGATTCACAAAAAGTCAGTTAAAATAAGCGGTTATCCAACGGCCGACGACGCAAGCGCGGCACGATGGCGGCGCACCCAGGCGCCGGGGTGTGATCAGCGCCGAGCCCGCTTGCGCCGTATGCCGTTGAGCACAGTTTGAAGCTACTTATTTCGTACAGGACAGTTTTATGAAGACCGCACAGGAACTCCGCACCGGCAACGTCGTGATGATCGGCAGCGACGCGATGGTCGTGCAAAAAGCCGAATACAACAAATCGGGCCGTAACTCCGCCGTCGTCAAGATGAAGTTCAAGAACCTGCTGACCGGCGCAGGCATGGAAACCGTCTACAAGGCCGACGACAAGTTCGACGTCGTCCTGTTGGACCGCAAGGAAGTGACCTACTCGTACTTCGCTGACCCGATGTACGTGTTCATGGACGCCGACTACAACCAGTTCGAAGTCGAGGCCGAAATGATGGGCGACGCCCTGCATTACCTCGAAGACGGCATGGGTTGCGAAGTCGTGTTCTACAACGAGAAGGCCATCTCGGTGGAACTGCCCACCACGCTGATCCGCGAAATCATCTACACGGAACCGGCTGTGAAGGGCGATACGTCGTCGGGCAAAGTGCTGAAGAACGCCAAGCTGAACACGGGCTTCGAACTGCAAGTGCCGCTTTTCTGCAACATCGGCGACAAGATCGAAATCGACACGCGTACCCACGAATACCGCAGCCGCGCCTAAGCTCCACCAGGCACTGCATCCTGCCAGGCCCGTCCCGCAACGCTGCGGGATCCGGGTCGAATTAAAAAAGCGCCCTCCTGGGCGCTTTTTCTTTTTTGCGTGACCGTGTATGGTTGAGGAAAACTTTACCGGTACGGTTTTCGATTTTGCCAACCCGATTGCATCGCAGAACGCATCACGTGCGACAAACCATTGATAAGCTTAAGTAGTTGTGGATGGCACGCTCCCTGCTTCGAGAAGGACAGGCCCATGAGGCTTTTCTTTTTTCTCACTATGTGGAGACGCGTCATGAACAACGACATCGCTGAAGGCAAATGGAAGCAAATCATCGGCAAAGCGAAGACTGCGTGGGGCGAACTGACGGACGACGAGTTGACCAAGGCCGAAGGCCGCGCCGACAAACTCGCCGGACTGATTCAGGAGCGCTACGGCAAAACGCGTGAAGAAGCAGTGCGCGAAGTAAACCGCTTTTTCGATGCCAACCGGGATTGATCATGCGTGGCGCTGTATTCCGAGAGGAACAGCGGACGACCCCATCGCACCCCTGCCCGCTACTGGAATACCGGTGGCGCGGCGCGGGCTTCCAACCATCTAAAAACTAGCGCTAGCCATGCCACATGCCCTGATTGTAGAAGACGATCCCAATAGCCTGTCAGGCCTGTCAGCGATCCTCGCCGCCGACGGCTTCTCCGTCGACACCGCGACGACCCTCGCCGAAGCGCGGGCTGCGCTGACGCGCTTCATCCCGGACGTCGTGCTGGTCGACCTGAATCTGCCCGATGGCAGCGGACTTGACCTGCTGCAGCATCTGCCCGCGCAACCGCCTGGAGGTGCACTGCCTGTCATCGTGATGACCGGCAACGCCACCGTCGAAAGCGCGATTGAAGGCCTGCGGCACGGCATCTGGGATTACCTGCTCAAGCCCGTCAACATTCCGCGCCTGCGCAGTCTGCTGGCGCGTATTCCGCGCCCGTACGAACTGACCGAGGAAGTGCAAACCTTACGCGCCACGCTGCGCCAGCTCGGACGCTTCGGCCCCATGCTCGGCAGAAGCGGAGCCATCCAGCACGTGTACGACATGATCGAACACACTGCGCCGACCGAGGCTGCCGTTCTGATCTCCGGCGAAGCGGGCACGGGCAAGGAAGTCACCGCGCGCACGCTGCATGAGATGAGCCGGCGTCGCAAAGGGCCGTTCGTCACGTTCGATTGCCGCACGGCGGCGAACCACGCGGCGAGCCGTTCGCTGGATAGCCTGCTGTTCGGTCACGAACGCGGCGCGTTCAGTGGTGCCGAGCAGCGCGAGCAGGGCCTGTTCGAACAGGCCAGTGGCGGCACGTTGTTTATCGACGAGATTGCCGAATTGCCGCGTCCTCAACAGGAGGCGCTGTTGCGTGCGCTCGATTCGCAGACCTTTATGCGGGTTGGCGGCACGCATCAGGTGGTCACCGATTTCCGGCTGGTCGCCTCGACCCGCAAGTCGCCGCGCGCAGCTGTCGCCGACGGCAGCCTGCATAGCGATCTCGCGCTGCGTCTCGACGCGGCGGCGGTCACCTTGCCGCCGCTGCGCGAGCGCGGTGACGATGCTGCGCTGATCGCACAATCGCTGGTCGATGAGCTCAATCGCGAGGCCGCTTCCCATGGCTCTGCCGATGCGACCAAGCAGATCGGACCGAACTTCCTGCGCGAGTGTCTGGCCTATGAATGGCCGGGGAATGTACGTGAACTGCAGGATCGTGTCAGGCGCGCGTATCAAGCCTCGGGCGACGTGCTCGAAACGCTGCGCGCCGATGAGACCGGTTCGGGTGGCGTGCGTGATCTGAATGGCAGCCGGGTGCAGGTGACCGTCGGTACACCGCTCGCGGACGTGGAGGAGATGCTGATTCGCGCGACGCTCGACGCGGTCGGCGGCACGCGGCATCGCGCTGCGTCGCTGCTGGGCATTAGCCCGAAGACGCTGTACAACAAGCTGCAGCGGATGCGTCTGAACTGATCTGCCACGAGCGCGTGACACACAGTTGGAAAAAAGGCGGCGCAGTTCAAGTTGCGCCGCCTTTTTAGTTCTTTAGCGCGGCTGTTTGGCCTCGCGGAATTTTGCGGTCTGGCGTAATGCCCGCCACACCACGCGCTCAGGCAAACGCGCTGCGCAACAAGCTCTGCGCCTGCAGATACTCCGGCTCGGCAACCAGCTTGCTCCACTTGAGCGCCTTGCCGCGCGGACGCATCCGGGCCAGGCGCGCCTGCGATTCCTTCGACGGCGTGAAGCGCAGCGCGTCGAGCACCTTCTCCGCTTCCTCGGGCTGATTGCAGATCAATACCATGTCGCATCCCGCCTGCAATGCAGCGGTCGCGGCTTCGGTGAGCGTGCCGCCCTGGCGCGCGGCCTCCATCGAGAGATCGTCGCTGAAAATTGCGCCCGGAAAACGCAGCTTGTTACGTAACACGTCCTGTAGCCAGACGCGCGAGAAACCCGCCGGCTTCGCATCCACCTGCGGATAAATCACGTGCGCCGGGATCACCGACGCTAACGACAACCCCAGCCAGTCGTACGGCGCAACGTCGTCACGCAAAATCGCTTCGAGCGGACGGTCGTCCACCGGCACCGCGACATGCGAGTCCGCGTGAGCAAATCCGTGTCCGGGGAAATGCTTGCCGCAGTTCGCCATGCCGGCCAGCGCGAGACCATGATTGAGACTCTTCGCGAGCAACGCCACCACGCGCGGATCGCGATGGAACGCGCGATCGCCGATCACCTGCGACTGGCCATAATTCAGATCGAGTACGGGTGTAAAGCTCATGTCGACGCCGCACGCACGCAATTCGGCGGCAAGGATGTAGCCCACCGCGGTGGTGATCTTGGTGGCGTGCAGAACGTCCGAGTCCCACAACGCGCCGAGCTTGCCCATCGCCGGCAGCACGGTAAAGCCATCGGTGCGGAAACGCTGCACACGGCCGCCTTCGTGATCGACGGCGATCAGCAGATCGTCACGTACGGCGCGGATCGCATCGGTCAGCGCGACCAGTTGTGCGCGATTCTCGTAGTGGCGCGCGAACAGGATCACGCCCCCGGTCATCGGATGCGCGAGGCGGCGCTTGTCGTCGTCGGTCAGCGTTTTGCCGACCACGTCGAGCATCACCGGGCCTGGATTGGTTTTCATCGGATTCCGCAAAAAGACAAAATAAAACGCAGGGAAAGAAGACGCGGCTTGCCGACGCCGCGCCGGGAGAAATCAGGGGGTGACTGGATCGACAGACGGAGTGGACGTTGCGGATCCAGCTGGATCCGCCGTCTCCGCAATCACGAAGGAGACTGCATAGTCGTGCTCGTCGCTGATCGTCACACGCGCTGTGATGCCGCGTGCTTCGAGCCATTCAGCCAGTTCGCCCGAAGCGACGACCATCGGCTTGCCACTCGGCTCGTTGAGAGTCTGCAGCGCGCGCCAGGTCATCGGCCAGCGCATGCCAAGGCCGATCGCTTTCGAGAAAGCTTCCTTGGCCGAAAATCGGGTGGCGAGGAACGCGAGCCCGCGCACCGCCGAGCGGGCGTGGCGCGCGTGATAGATGCGCAATTCGTCGGCGCCGAGCACCTTCTCCGCGAAGCGCCCGTTGGTTCGGGTCATGACTGCCGCCACGCGACTGACCTGAACGATGTCGGTGCCGATGCCGTAGATTGCCATGCGTGGAGAGGTCCTCGTTGCTTAGGGTTGCGGCGGGTTTGCTGAGGCGCGCCCGCAGGCGTTAAGCGCGTGCGCCGAGACGCGCGGCGACCATGATCGCCTTCATCTCGCGCACCGCGTTCTCCCAGCCCGCAAAAATCGCGTGCGCGACGATCGCGTGGCCGATATTCAGCTCGACAATGCCATCGATCGCCGCGATCTGCTGAACGTTCGTGTAGTGCAGGCCATGTCCGGCATTCACCTTGATGCCGAGCGACAGACCGAATTCGACGCTGCGTACCACGCGCTCGTATTCGCGCTGTTGCTCTGCCGGGTCATGCGCTTCGGCATAGCGGCCGGTATGCAGTTCGATCACCGGCGCACCGGCTTCATGCGCGGCGCGAATCTGCGTTTCGTCCGGGTCGATGAAGAGCGACACGCGTGAACCCGCTTCGGCCAGTTGCTTGCACGCAGAGCGCACAGCCTCGAACTGGCCGGCGACGTCGAGGCCACCTTCGGTGGTCAGCTCTTCGCGCTTTTCCGGCACGAGGCAAACGTCGTGCGGCTGCACCTCACAGGCGATATCGAGCATCTCCTGCGTCACCGCGCATTCGAGGTTCATGCGCGTCTTCAGTAGCGGACGCAGCTTGCGCACGTCGGCGTCGACGATATGCCGGCGATCTTCGCGCAGGTGCAGCGTGATCGCATCTGCGCCCGCCGCTTCGGCGTCGAGCGCCGCGCGAATCGGGTCGGGGTAGGAGGTACCGCGCGCATTGCGCACCGTAGCGACGTGATCGATATTCACGCCCAGGTCGATCACATTAGGCGACGTAAGAAAGAAGCTCATAAGTTCTGCAAGTCGATCAGGATCTGGCGCGTCGCGAGCGGCGTGCCGCCAAGGTAAGTGTTGAGCAGAAAGCGCATCAGCGTCTTGCTTTGCGCCACGGTCTGCGCACGATGGTAATCGTCCGCTTCCATATCGAGCAAGGTCTGGCCGGCAACTACCGGCCACTGCGCGGGCAGATCGTCGGAGGCTTCGCGCACGCCGCGCTCCGGATCGAACACGTAACGCCCCTCCGCCACCACCGCCTTGCGCGCGACCGTACGGTTGAGCGCCATGGCGTAGCCGGTTTCGCGCAGCAATACGCGTTCGAACGAGCGCAGGACCTGCACGGCCGGCTCATCGTGCGCGAGGCGCGCCAGCGTGACGACATAGTGCTGGAACAGTTGCGGATGCGGATCTTCGCGTCCGCAGAATTTGACCAGCAGTTCGTTGACGTAGAAGCCACAGAGCAGCGCGTCACCGGCAAGCGGCAGCATGCCGCCCACCCATTCGGCACCGGTCAGCGTGCGGACTTCGGATTTGCCGGACCACGCCAGCGCGAGCGGCTGGAATGTCTGCAGCACGCCGCGCAACGCGGAGTGCGGGCGCTTTGCGCCCTTTGCGACGAGAGCGAGACGGCCGTGATCGCGCGTCAGTACATCGATGATCAGACTGGTCTCGCGATGCGGATAGCTATGCAGCACGAACGCCGGTTGCTCAGTGACCTTGTAGTCGGAACCGGAACTGCGCGGCGACCGGCGTGCCGGTGTCTTGCGCGCTTCGCCGCTGGCAGACGCGTCTGCGTCCGATGCTTCGCCGGCTGAGCTACGCGGCGTATTGCGCGGCGAGTTGCGGGTGGAAGAACCAGTGGATGCTGAAGATGACTTCTTCGACACACGAGCCTTCGATGGCTCGCGCGCCGGCGCGCCCGGCTCGGTATCGTCCGGTTCAGCGTCGGATTGCAGCGTCATCCACGCGTCATTCGTACCCATAGGCGCGAAGTCCGGCTTCGTTGTCGGCCCAGCCACTCTTCACCTTGATGAAGGTTTCCAGATACACGGGGCCGTCGAACAGCTTTTCCATGTCGAGGCGCGCTTCGGTGCTGATCTGCTTCAGCTTGGCGCCCTTCTGGCCGATGATCATCGCCTTGTGCGTATCGCGTTCCACCATGATGGTCGCGAAAATGCGGCGCAGACGGCCTTCGGTTTCGAACTTGTCGATCAGGACCGTGCTCGTGTACGGGAGCTCGTCGCCGGTCCAACGGAATACCTTCTCGCGCAGGATTTCGGCGGCGAGAAAACGCTCGCTGCGATCGGTCAGGTCGTCTTCGCCGTAGATCGGCGCACCTTCCGGCAGGAACGGCTTGACGGTTGCCATCAGACGCTTGATGTCGTCGGGATTCTTGGCGGACAGCGGCACAATCTCGTTGAACTCGCGCAGTGCGCTCACCTGCTGCATGAACGGAAACAGCGAGTCCTTATCCGAGACACGGTCGAGCTTGTTGGCGATCAGCAGCGTGGGCACCGAAGGCGGGATCAGATCGAGCACCTTCTGGTCGTCCGGACCGAAACGGCCCGCTTCGATCACGAACAGGATGGCGTCGACCGAGGTCAGCGTCGAGGTGACCGCGCGGTTGAGCGAGCGGTTCAGCGCACCGCTGTGCTTGGTCTGGAACCCGGGTGTGTCGACGAAGATGTACTGCGCGTCTTCGAGCGTGTGAATGCCGGTAATGCGATGGCGCGTCGTCTGCGCCTTGCGCGACGTGATACTGACTTTCTGGCCGACCAGCGCATTCATCAGCGTGGACTTCCCGACGTTCGGGCGGCCGACGATCGCGACCATGCCGCAGCGGAAACCAGTGGGGGTGGAAGCGTTCATATTCAGGCTACGGCAGGTTCATATGGACGCGCGAAGAAACGCGCATCCAGTCAATCAATGGCCCGCATCGGCGACGCGCGTTTGTACCGCGTCGGCAACACCGGGTTCGAGTTCGGCAGGCGCCGCCAGGTCGGGCGCAAGTTCGCGGCTACGGGCGGCGGCGGGTTTGTCGGCGCTGCGTGAAGAGGCGTCGGATTTGTCGAGCTTTTCGGCGCGCTCGGCCTTTTCGGCTTTTTCCGCCTTGTCCTTCTCGGCCTTGTCTTTTTCCGCCGATGTCTGGCTGCTGTATTCCACGTGCGCAGCCCGGATTACCGCAAGCGGTGCGACGACCGGCGCGGCGACGGGTGCTGGCCGCTCGGCCACGGCGGCCTCGGTCCCGGCTGCGGCTGCCTTCTGCTCGCCGCGCGCGCTCCGCTCGTTCTTACGGTCCGGCGCACGCAAATCGAGCGCGGTTTGCACACCGGTCACGCCAGGGACTATCTCCGGCTCGGCGTGCTTCGCCGCCCGGGCGCCCTTCGAGCGCTTCGGCTTGGCCACCACGGCAGGCGCGGCGGCCATCACCTCGTCCAGTGCCTTCTTGGCTGCGGCCTGCTCGGCCGCGCGCCGGCTGGCGCCCGAACCGGACACCTTGACTTCCAGCTTCGGCACCGTGCATTCGACTTCAAACTGCTGATTGTGCGCCGCACCATGCGTTGCCACGACAGTGTAGGTGGGCAACGCAATCTTGTGCCCCTGCAGATACTCCTGCAGCAGCGTCTTCGAGTCCTTGCCGAGCGTGCGGGGATCGATATGGTCCAGAATCGGCACGTAGAGGCGTTTGATGACCGTCTGAGCGGCTTCGAAGCCACCGTCCAGGAAGATCGCACCCAGGATAGCTTCGAGCGTGTCAGCGAGGATTGACGGGCGGCGGAAGCCGCCACTGCGCAGCTCGCCTTCACCGAGCCGGAGGCCCTCTGAAATATTCAGGGCCTGAGCAATTTCGTACAGCGACTGCTGTTTGACCAGATTGGCGCGGACGCGCGACAGGTCGCCCTCGTCCAGTTTGCTGAAACGTTGGAACAATAGTGCAGCCACCGCGCAATTCAGAACGGAATCGCCGAGAAACTCGAGCCGTTCGTTATGCGTGGCACTGTGACTACGGTGAGTTAAAGCCTGGCGCAACAATTCCGCATTGCGAAATTCGTAACGCAAACGGCTTTCCAACGGAGATAGGGGCATGTGCAGAGTATAACGCGGGCGCCTGCCCCGGCGAAAACGCGGAGCGGCCAACGGAAAAAGCGTTGTGAAGCGACCTTACCGCACGTTCTTAAAGTAGCGTGAGAACACGCCGCGCCCGATGAGTGGCATCTGCGCGACGTGTTGTCTGGTCAGCGTGCGGTCAGTGTGGTGACGATCAGTGGAACGTCCCGATGCGTTTCAAGTTGCTGAAATTCATCCAGATAAAGAACGCGCGGCCGACGATATTCTTGTCCGGCGCAAAGCCCCAGTAGCGGCTGTCTGCGCTGTTATCGCGGTTGTCGCCCATCATGAAATAATTGCCGGGCGGCACCTTGCAGATCACGCCGCGCGCGTTGTACGTGCAGTTATCGCGATACGGATAGTCTTCCGCGCCGACGATGTATGGCGGCACTGCCGGATTATTGAGAATTGCATTCTTGCGGCCGTCGATGTCCTCTTCGAACTGTTTCGCGTACCCGATGCGCTCTTCGTCGAAGTAGTCAGGCAGTGGCGTCTCCGGCACAGGCTTGCCGTTGATGGTCAGCTGTTTGTCCTGATACGCCACCACGTCGCCCGGCAGGCCGATCACGCGCTTGATGTAGTCGACCGATTCGTCTTTCGGGTAGCGGAACACCACCACGTCGCCGCGCTGAAGCGGACTGCCGTCGGTGATCTTGGTGTTGGTGATCGGCAGACGGATGCCGTATTCATACTTGTTGACGAGGATGAAGTCGCCCACCAGCAGCGTCGGCACCATCGAGCCCGACGGAATCTTGAACGGCTCGACCACAAACGAGCGGACCACGAACACCACGAGAATGACCGGGAAGAAGCTCGCCGAATATTCGAGCCACCACGGTTGACGCAGCTTTTCTTCACGCAGACGCGCCCGCGTTTGCGGGGCGTTTTCGTCGGCGAAGCGCTCACCAACGCGCGCCTGCTGACGGTCGAACTCGGCAACTGCCTCGTCCGCCGCGCGCCGCCGTTGCGGCACGAAAACCAGTTTGTCTGCGACCCATGCGATGCCCGTAATGATGACGAGCACAAAAAGAATCAGCGCAAAATTCATAGAGTTCCGTTCTTCGTCTTATTTGTCTTCGACACGCAGAATCGCGAGGAAAGCTTCTTGCGGAATCTCGACGGACCCGACCTGCTTCATTCGCTTCTTGCCTGCCTTCTGCTTTTCCAACAGCTTCTTCTTACGGGAAATATCGCCGCCGTAGCATTTTGCCAGCACATTCTTACGCAATGCCTTGATGTTTTCGCGGGCGATAATGTTCGCGCCGATGGTCGCCTGAATCGCCACGTCGTACATCTGACGCGGAATCAGCTCGCGCATCTTGGCCGCCACTTCGCGGCCGCGGTGCTGGCTCTGCGAGCGGTGGACGATCACCGACAGCGCATCGACCTTGTCGCCGTTGATCAGCATGTCGACCTTCACGACATCCGCTGCACGATATTCCTTGAACTCGTAGTCCATCGACGCGTAACCGCGCGACATGGACTTCAGACGATCAAAGAAGTCGAGCACGACTTCGCCCATCGGAATTTCGTACGTGAGCTGAACCTGACGGCCGTGGTACTGCATGTTGATCTGGACGCCGCGCTTTTGCGTACACAGCGTGATGACCGAGCCCACGTAGTCCTGCGGCATATACAGGTTCACGGTGACGATCGGCTCGCGCACTTCTTCGATCTTCGACGGATCGGGCATCTTGGCAGGGTTCTCGACCATGATGACCGTGCCGTCGCGTTGCAGGACTTCATACACCACGGTCGGCGCCGTGGTGATCAGGTCCATGTCGAACTCTCGCTCGAGGCGCTCCTGCACGATCTCCATGTGCAGGAGACCGAGGAAGCCGCAACGGAAGCCGAAGCCAAGCGCCTGCGAAACTTCCGGCTCGTAGTGCAGCGAAGCGTCGTTGAGCTTCAGTTTTTCCAGCGAATCGCGCAGGGCGTCGTACTGGTTGGCTTCGACCGGGTAGAGACCGGCGAACACCTGCGGCTTCACTTCCTTGAAGCCCGGCAGCGGCGCGGGCGCCGGACGGTTCACCAGCGTGACGGTGTCGCCCACCTTCGCGGCGGCCAATTCCTTGATGCCGGCGATGATGAAGCCCACCTGCCCGGCGGACAGCGACTCGAGATTCTTCGATTTCGGCGTGAACACGCCAATGTGCTCGACCGGGTACTGCGTGTCGGTCGCCATCAAGCGGATCTTGTCTTTGGGACGCAGCGTGCCGTTGACGATACGCACCAGCATCACCACGCCAACGTAGTTGTCGAACCACGAATCGATGATCAACGCCTGCAGCGGCGCTTCGGGATCGCCCTTGGGCGGCGGCACTTTCGCGATCAGCGCTTCCAGCACGTCTTCGACGCCGAGGCCCGTTTTCGCGCTACAACGCGTGGCATCGGTTGCGTCGATGCCGATCACATCTTCGATTTCGGTGATCGCGTTTTCGGGGTTCGCCGCGGGCAAGTCGATCTTGTTGAGCACCGGAATCACATCGACGCCGAGCTCGATTGCCGTATAGCAGTTCGCAACCGTCTGAGCTTCGACGCCCTGACTCGCGTCGACCACCAGCAGCGCGCCTTCGCACGCCGACAGCGAGCGGCTGACTTCGTACGAGAAATCGACGTGCCCCGGCGTGTCGATCATATTGAGGTTGTAGATCCGCCCATCGCGGGCTTTGTACGTCAGTGCAGCAGTCTGTGCCTTGATGGTGATGCCGCGCTCGCGCTCGAGATCCATCGAGTCGAGCACCTGCGATTCCATTTCGCGGTCGGACAGGCCGCCGCAAATCTGGATGATGCGATCGGCGAGCGTCGACTTGCCATGGTCGATGTGCGCAATGATCGAGAAATTACGAATATGATCCATTCAGTACCGATCAAGCGAAAAAGGCGCGCCCGGACGATTGCGGAGCACGCCTTGGAAGTAGGTGAAAAACCTGTCTATTTTAGCCGAAAAAGGCTTCCGCCCGGCATATCTTGCAGGAGAGCACTGAAAGCGGGCTCAGACGTATGTCGGGCCCCGTGACTTTCGATGCGCTAGCGGATCTGCCCGGCACGTGCGCTCAGCGCTGCGCGGACCCGCCCTTCGTCGAGGTGATAGTGGCACAACTCGACACCATCACACACCAAAACCGGCACTAACTCGTTGTAACGCGCTTCGAGTGCGGGATCAGTGTCGACATCGACGATCTCGACCTGCGCACCGAACTCCAGCAGCAGCGGCTCGAGCCCGGCACGCATGTCGTCACAAAGGTGGCACCACGCGCGCCCGTAGAGCGTGAGCGGTGCCACCGGTGTTGTCACTTCTGCGCGGAGCCGCTACGCGGGCGCAGCGGCACGAACTGCGTGTTGTCGCCACGACGCACCAGCAACGCAATCATCTTTTGCGGGTCCAGATGCGCGGTCACTTCGTCGAACTGCTTCGCGCTCGAGATATCCGTATCGCCGACGCGCAGAATGATGTCGCCCTTCTGCAAGCCGACGCGGGCAGCCGGTCCGTCCACCTGATCGACCTGCACGCCACCGTGCACCTTCAGCGTCTTCTGCTGGTCGGCGGGGATGTCGCTCACCGCGATGCCGAGAGAATTCGTCGCGCGTTGCTTCGGCGGCGGGGTCTGCTTCTCGTCAGTCTTGGCGGTTTTGTCCGCCTGCATTTCGGCAATCGTGACCGATAGATCGCGCGTTTGCCCCTTGCGCCACACGGTGATGGTGGCCTTGGTGCCCGGCTTCGTGTCGCCAACCATACGCGGCAAGTCGGTCGCGGTATCGACGGAATGGCCGTTGAACTTCAGGATGATGTCGCCCGGCTGCACGCCGGCTTTGTCGGCCGGGCCTCCAGGTTCGACACTGCTGACGAGCGCACCTTGAGCGGACGGCAAGCCAAGCGAGTCGGCCACGTCCTTGGTCACTTCGCCGATGGCCACCGCAATCCGGCCGCGCGTGACTTTGCCCGTTGTCTTCAACTGCTCGGCCACGCGCATCGCTTCGTCGATCGGGATCGCGAACGAAATGCCCATGAACCCGCCGGTACGGCTGTAAATCTGCGAGTTGATGCCGATCACCTCGCCCTGCATATTGATGAGCGGACCGCCCGAGTTGCCAGGATTGACCGGCACGTCGGTCTGGATGAACGGCAGATAATCACCGGTGTCGCGCCCCTTGGCGCTGACAATCCCGGCCGTGACCGTGTTTTCCAGACCGAACGGCGAGCCGATGGCCACAACCCATTCGCCCACACGCACCTTGGTCGAATCGCCAATCGTGACGGCAGGCAGATTCGACGCATTGATCTTCACCACCGCAACGTCAGTGCGATCGTCCATGCCAATCAGCTTGGCCTTGAATTCGCGCTTGTCGGTCAGCGTGACATAGATGTTGTCGGCATCATCGACCACGTGGGCGTTGGTCATCACATAGCCATCCTGCGACAGGATGAAGCCGGACCCCACACCGCTGCTCTGCTCGGAATCGGAGTTGTCGGGTGCGTCCTGGTTACTGCTGCTCCCGCCGCTGCCACTGCCGTTGTCGCCGTTATCGCCGCCACTACCGCCACCGCCGTTGCCATTCCCATTGCCAGGCGAACCGGGCTGCTGCGGCAACGGAATGCCGAAAAAGCGCCGGAAGAACTCTGACATATCACCGTCATCGAGTCCTGGCGCCGTGCCATGGGCACTGCTACCCGTCACCTTGGTCGTGGTGCGGATGTTGACGACTGCCGGCCCGACCTTGTCGACGAGATCGGTAAAGTCGGGAAGATTGGCTGCAGGCGCCGCCGACGCTGCATGCGGTACGAGCGGCAGACAAACTGCCACCACCGCGGCTGCGAGAAATTTGCGCACCGTGAAAATCGTCATATCGTAGCCAGCAGAGGGATTCGAGGAATTACTTGGGAGCCTTATATTCTATGGCAGACGCAAATTGCTGCAATGTGGCTTGGGGCACTTCCCCCAGCAGAGTAATCCAGAAGTCACCTTGACGCTTGACCAGCACGTGCGTCGCCCCGCTGCTGCCGGCGCCTTCCTTACGGGTATTTTTTTCGACCGGCTCGACAAATACCGAAATCGCCGCGAGGCCGTCCGAGAACACGGCCTGGTCGACCGGGATGGGTGGTTCGCTCGGATCAGCCGACGCCATCGGACGGCGCAACTCGCGAATCTTGTGGAAACCGGGCACGGTGGGATCGATCTGCCAGCCTTGCGCTTCCATATCCACCGGCTCGACCGGCGGTTTTACGACGGTCCAGCCCGCGGTGTTGTGGATGCCATTGGCGATCGGCGTCGTATCGACCGGCACGCCTATGCTGATCTGCGAGAACGACAACTGCTCGAGCACCTGCCCGCTCGGGTCGAGCGTCTGCGCGCGCAGCAGCAAGCCGGTCTTTTTGTCCGCCCAAAGCTTGTAAGCGAACCGGAAGGCGTCTTTCGGGTCGAGTTCGAGCACTTGACTGTCGATGCCCGCGACGCGGTCGTCGCCGAGCAGCTTCGGCTCATAGACAGACATCACCTGGTCGCTGCTGGCCGCGAGCAAAGCGGGGAATGAATCTTTGTTTTGGCGCTTTTCGACGACGCACAAATGCCGTTCGGGGATGAACGTGTACATTTCGTCGTTATGGCGCAACATCTTGCGCGGCTTGCCGTCCAGGCTTTCGAGCTGCTCGAACTCGCCGTCGCTGTGGGTGGCGAAATGGACGATCCGCGAGGTCTGGACGAAATTGCCCCGCTGATAGACGAACGCCCCTTCGTAATTCTGCTGCTGGGCGGCCTGGTGAATGCGGTTGAGCAAGTCCGCCGCAGTACGGCGGGCGACGAGCGGGTCGTCGGACTGCGCAAAGACACGCGGTGTGGCGGACAACAATACGGCTGCACAGAACAGAAATGCCGGCAGCCGCCCCCAGATAGTCGTTTTATTCAACCGCAGTGTCTGCATCAGACTATTGGCCTTGCGTGGTCATGGCGGAGGTGCGAATCAGCGGCATCGAACCGGGCATGACCGGTTGCTGTGCAAACTGTTGATGAGCTTCCAGATACTGGTCGAGGCTCGCGTCGCGGATGATGTTGCCGTCCGAAACCGGCTGGGCGGCGGCAACCGTCGGCACCGGGGCCATGGCCACACGCTGCACGGAATCGCCATGGGACTGCAGCGACGCGACCTGAGACACACCCGCACCGCCCGGCACACCCTGCAATTGCGGCACGACAATCCACGTCAGCGTGGCGGCGGCAGCGGCGACGGCAAACGCCGGCACGAAGCGACGGCGCAGCGCCAGCAAACGGCCTGCAGCCGGCATCGCGGCGGGCGCCAGCACGTGCGGCTCCTGCTCGAGACGCGCACTGAAGCTGGCGAGGAACGCGCTACTGGTCGCGGGGCTTACCGCCAGATCGTCCGAACGCAGAGCGTCGCCGATCAGGTGGTAATGCGACCAGGACGCGCGATCTTCGCGATCCAGCTCGGAAATAAACTTGTTCAGATGCTCTTCGCCGAACAGCTCACCGTCGACAAAAGCGGACAGACGCTCGCCTCGCGAGCTTGCTTGCGATTGCATCGAGACCGACCCCATGATGCTCCCCATCTTACACACCCCTAGTGACACCACCTAACCCAGATATTGCCCCATTGCCCCGACGGGCGAGCTGGCCGACTACCAGCGTTTGCCTTCGGGTGTGTCAAGCAATGGACGCAATTTTGCCGCAATGGCTTCGCGAGCGCGAAAAATTCGTGATCTGACCGTGCCGATTGGGCACCCCATCATCTCAGCGATTTCCTCATAGCTCAAACCTTCAATTTCACGAAGAGTAATGGCGGTGCGCAACTCTTCCGGTAAAACCGCCATCGCAGCATTGACCGTCTCAGCGATCTGCTTGCTCATCAACATCGACTCAGGCGTGTTGATATCCCTTAGTTGGTCGGCGTCCGAGAAAGTTTCAGCTTCTTCAGCATCTGCTTCGGTCGAAGTGGGTGCACGCCGCCCCTGGGTCGCAAGGTAGTTCTTTGCCGTGTTGACCGCAATCCGGTACAACCACGTATAAAAGGCCGATTCGCCGCGGAATTGGGGCAGCGCCCGGTATGCCTTGATGAAGGCATCCTGAGCTACGTCCTCAACCTCAGCGGGGTCCCGCACGAGGCGCGAGATCAGCCGGAGGATCTTCCGGTGGTATTTGGAGACCAGAAGCTCGAACGCGGCCTTGTCGCCCTTCTGGACGCGTTCGACCAGCACCTGATCAATTTCTTTTTCGCTCACCTGATAAATCCGTTAACTATGGGCTGCAACGCGGGGCACCATTGTAGCGTCCCCATCATCGCGTCACGTTACTAAGGTACTCGCGGTTACAGTCGTTACAGTCAGACGCCGGCGGCGCGCCGGCCCAGCACGGCCAGCTCGCGAAACGCCTCGGCAGACAGCGTGTCGGCCGCGATCAGCAACGGCCGGGAACGGCCGCTCGCGCCCACGAGCGCCAGAATGAGGAGCCGGCCGCTCCACTGCGAGCAACCGGCAATACGACCCTGCGCGAGCGTGTGCCCGGCGCGGTTCCAGACGGTGAGGCCATCGGGCCCGATTTTGATGGCGCCGGGCTCGGCGTGCCAATGCCGCCGCGCGGCGAGCGAGAGGAAAGCTAGCACAGTTGCGGCAGCGGGCGCTGCCTGCATGGCGCCGAGCCGGGCTGACAGGCATGCCTGAACGGCAGCCACGGCAATCAGGATAAAAGCCACCGTTGCGCCACGCAGGACAACGGAGCGTCGCAGGGTAACCAGCGGCGCTCCGTTCGGCGATGCCGGTCCAGCGGGAAGCGCGGGACCGGGCTGCGTGGAGGGTGACGTCAAACGGACCGGTCCGCTCAGGCGCGCTTGAAGACCAGCGTGCCGTTCGTGCCGCCGAACCCAAACGAGTTCTTCAGCGCGATGTCGATTTTCATCTCCCGCGCGGTGTTGGCGCAGTAATCAAGATCGCACTGGGGATCCTGGTTGAAGATGTTGATCGTCGGCGGCGAGATCTGATTGTGCACGGCGAGGACCGTGAAGACCGACTCGAGACCGCCCGCGCCACCCAGCAGGTGGCCGGTCATCGATTTCGTCGAATTCACGACGATGTTCTTCGCGTGATCGCCGAAGGCACGCTTGATGCCGGTGGTTTCCGCGAGGTCGCCGAGCTGCGTCGAGGTGCCGTGGGCGTTCAGGTAGTTCACCTGATCCACGTTCACACCTGCGTTCTTCAATGCGGCCAGCATGCATCGACGTGCGCCGTCGCCATCTTCTACCGGGGCAGTCATGTGATAGGCGTCGCCGCTCATCCCATAACCGCTCACTTCGGCGTAAATCTTCGCGCCGCGGGCCTTCGCGTGCTCGTACTCTTCGAGCACCATCACGCCGGCGCCCTCGCCGAGCACGAAGCCGTCGCGATCCTTGTCCCACGGACGGCTCGCCGTAGCCGGATCGTCATTGCGTTGCGACAGGGCACGCGCCGCCGCGAAGCCGCCAATGCCAAGCGGCGACACGGTCGATTCCGCACCGCCCGCAATCATCACGTCGGCGTCGCCATATTCGATCAGGCGCGAGGCCTCGCCGATGCAATGCAGGCCGGTGGTGCACGCCGTGACGATAGCGAGGTTCGGGCCCTTGATGCCGAACTTGATCGAGAGATGGCCGGAGATCATGTTGATGATCGAGGCCGGCACGAAGAACGGCGAAATCCGGCGCGGGCCGCGATTGAGCAGCTCCGTCTGCGTGACTTCGATCATCGGCAAGCCGCCGATGCCCGAGCCAACCACAACGCCGATGCGCTCCGAATTCTCATCGGTGACTTCGAGCCCGCTGTCCTGCATCGCCTGGATGCCGGCAGCCACGCCGTAATGGATGAACGTATCCATGTGGCGCGCTTCCTTGCCGGGGATGTAGTCCTCGATATTGAAGCCCTTCACCTCGCCGGCAAAGCGGGTCGTGAAGTTCGCGGCATCGAACTTCGTGATGTTGGCAATGCCCGACTTGCCAGCGACCAGATTGGCCCAGCCGTCGGCAACATTATTGCCAACAGGCGAAATCAGCCCCAGGCCTGTAACGACAACACGACGACGGCTCACGGTAACCTCTTTTTCATAGGTGACAAAAGCAAAAGCCACAGCGGCCACAGGAATCGGACCTGTGAGCCCTGTGGCTGTTAACCTGGAACACGCGCTGAAAAACGCGTTGGAAACTGCGCCGAAACCTGCACTTGCATCTGCGCTGGAAACGGCTGCGCCGGCAACTTCATCGCCAACTCCGTCGGCAATAGCACCAGCCCCGTGGATGCCGGAAACCGGCCCAACAGGGCGTCACACGCCGCCAACCCAGCAACGCGGGCGCGAATGACCTTAGGCCTTGACGTTTGCGCGAGCGTAGTCGATCGCTTGCTGGACGGTCGTGATCTTCTCAGCTTCTTCATCCGGAATTTCCATGCCGAATTCGTCTTCGAGGGCCATCACGAGTTCGACGGTGTCGAGCGAGTCAGCGCCGAGGTCGTTCACGAACGACGCTTCGTTCTTGATCTCTGCTTCGGCAACGCCCAGTTGTTCTGCGACGATCTTCTTGACGCGCTGTTCGATATTGTCCATTAACCCCTCCAAGGGAAAAGAAGTTCAAAAATACAGGTGCGCGCATTTTATCAGGTTTGCCCCTGCAAAAAAGCGGCGCGCACGGTTCCTGTCAAGGCATCCGCCCGGTCACGACGAGAATCGCGTCACGGCGCGGATGGTAACCGAATTCCGTTAAGACATGTACATGCCGCCGTTTACATGCAACGTCGTGCCGGTGATGTAGCCGGCCTGCGGCGAAGCAAGAAACGCAACAGCATGAGCGATGTCTTCCGGGCTGCCCAGACGGCCAAGCGGAATCTGGGTCTTGAGCGCGGTTTGCTGCTCTTCCGGCAGGGTCTTCGTCATGTCGGTGTCGATAAAGCCCGGCGCGACGCAGTTCACGGTAATGCCGCGGCTGCCGATCTCGCGCGCCAGCGCCCGCGTCATACCCGCTACGCCGGCTTTCGCCGCCGCGTAGTTGGCCTGTCCCGGGTTGCCAGCCGAGCCGACCACCGACGTAATGTTGATAATGCGGCCGCCCCGCGCCTTCATCATCGGGCGGAGCACTGCGCGCGACAGGCGGAACACGGACTTGAGATTGGTGTCGATCACCGCGTCCCAGTCGTCGTCCTTCATGCGCATCGCCAGTTGATCCTGAGTGATGCCCGCGTTGTTCACGAGCACGTGCAACGTTCCAAATTCTTTCACGGTGCCGTCGATCAGCGCTTCTGCCGCAGCCGCGTCGTTCACGTTCAGTACTGCGCCGCGGCCGTTCACGCCTTCGGCCTTGAACGCTTCGGTGATCGAGGCAGCGCCGCTTTCGCTGGTCGCCGTGCCGATGACGGTCGCACCCTGGCGCGCCAGTTCGAGCGCAATGGCGCGGCCAATACCCCGGGAGGCGCCGGTCACGATCGCGATCTGCTTATCGAGAGTCTTTTCCATCTTTCAGTCCGGAGTGCCCGTGAGGGCTGATTGCAGTCTTTAGGCTGTAGTGAGTACTGTGATACTTGCGGCTGTACCTGCGCGCCGCTCAGGCCGTCACGAGCTTAAGCGTTTCTTCGAGCGAGGCCGGATCGAAAACCGAAGCACCGACCAGATTGCCGTCGATGCGCTTGGTCAGACCTGACAGAACCTTGCCGGGACCGCATTCGATTACATGCGTGACACCCTGGCCCGCGATCGCCTGCACGCATTCGACCCAGCGCACCGCGCCGGCGGCCTGACGCACGAGTGCATCCTTGATTGCGGCCGGCTCGTTGACGATAGCCACATCGACGTTATTCACAACGGGAATCTTCGGCACCTGCACCTCGACGCTCGCGAGATACTCGCGCAACTGATCCGATGCGGGCTTGAGAAGCGAGGAATGGAAAGGCGCCGACACCGGCAGCGGCAGCGCACGCTTCGCGCCCTTGGCCTTGGCGATTTCGCAGGCCTTTTCGACCGCGGCCTTGTTGCCGGCAATCACGACCTGCGACGGCGCGTTGAAATTCACCGCTTCCACGACACCCGCCGACGCTGCTTCGGCACACACCGCACGCACCGCGTCATCGTCGAGACCGAGAATCGCCGCCATGCCGCCCTCGCCTACCGGCACGGCCGTCTGCATGGCCTGCGCGCGAAAACGCACGAGCGGTACCGCGTCACGGAACGCCAGCGCGCCGGCAACGACCAACGCCGTGTATTCACCAAGGCTGTGGCCCGCGACGATTGCCGGCGCCGGACCGCCCGCGGCCTGCCACGCGCGGTAGATCGCGTATGCGGCCGTCAGCATGACGGGTTGGGTATTGGTGGTGAGGTTCAGATCATCAGCCGGACCTTCGGCGATCAGCTTGCCCAGATCCTGGCCGAGCGCGTCGGAGGCTTCCTGAACTGTCTCGCGCACGATGGCGTGGTCGGCAAATGCGTTGAGCATGCCGACAGACTGCGAGCCCTGGCCAGGAAAAACAAACGCAAATTTCATGGGATCCTCAAAATTCGATGTTTCAGATGCGTACGGCACGCGGCCTTATCGACGCGACTGATCGTTGCGGGCGACGCCGAAGCGCCGCCTCAAACGCAGATCAATAGCGGATAACCGACGCGCCCCACGTGAAGCCACCGCCAACGCCTTCGATCAGGACGTTCTGGCCACGCTTGATACGGCCGTCGCGCACGGCGACGTCGAACGCGAGCGGAATGGACGCAGCCGACGTATTGCCGTGCTCGCCCACCGTGACGACCATGCGCTCCTGCGGCAGGCCCAGTTTGCGGCACGTGCTTTGCATGATACGGATATTGGCCTGATGCGGAATCAGCCAATCGACCTGTTCCGCTGTGAGGCCAGCTTTGTTAAGCGCTTCGACGGCGACCTTCTCGAGCACGTTGACGGCGAGCTTGAACACCGCCTGGCCGTCCATATGCAGGAACGCGCTACCGGCGATCACACCGCCGTTCACGTTGCCCGGCGTGCAGAGAATGTTGGAATGACTGCCGTCGGCATGCAGCGCGTTGGCAAGCACGCCAGGCTGTTCCGAGGCCGAGAGGATGACTGCGCCAGCGCCGTCGCCGAACAGCACGCAGGTCGTGCGGTCATTGAAATCGAGCAGGCGCGAGAAGGTCTCCGCACCGATCACCAGCGCAGTGTGATGCTGACCGCTGCGGATGAAACTGTCCGCCGTTGCCACTGCATAAGCGAAGCCCGAACAGACAGCCTGCACGTCGAACGCCGCGCCGTTATTCTTGATGCCGAGCTTGTTCTGCAGCAGACACGCCGTGCTAGGAAACACATAGTCGGGCGTGGAGGTGGCGACAATGATCAGGTCGATCGATTGCGGGTCGACATCGGCAGCTTCGATCGCGCGCTGGGCGGCGATAAGCGCGAGATCGCTAGTGGTGACATCAGGTTCTGCGAAATGGCGTGCGTGGATGCCGGTGCGGGCTACGATCCACTCGTCGCTGGTTTCGACGCCCTGCCTGGCAAGACGTTCGGCCAGGTCCTGATTGCTGACGCGCCCGGGTGGCAGATAACTGCCGGTTCCCAGCACGCGGGAATAAATTGTCGATTGAGCCATTATGCCTTCGAGGATAGCGCAGCGTAGGGCTCGGCTGGCTGGCCTGCGGCCGGACTTGCATAACCCGCGCCGCTTGCGTCGCGCGCAACCTGTTCCAGAGAACTCGCGTTCTCTTCCATCGCCCGCGCAAGGCGTTCCAGCACGCCGTTTTTGACGGCATCATACCCGCGTTTGATCGCCCACTCAAACGCGTACGCGTCCGCCGAGCCGTGGCTCTTGATCACGAGACTACGCAGGCCGAGCAGCGCTGCACCGTTGTATTGCCGGGTGTCGACCCGCTTCTTGAAGCGTAACAGTACCGGCAACGCGAGAAGCCCCATCACCTTGGTCAGCCACGAGTGGCCGAACTCTTCCTTGATGATGTCGTTCAACATCTGCGCGAGCCCTTCCGATGTCTTCAGCGCGACATTGCCGACAAAACCGTCGCAGACGATCACATCGGTCGTGCCCTTAAAGATATCGTCGCCCTCGACGTTACCGTGGAAATTCAGTGTACTCGCCCGCAGCAACTCACCGGCACGCTTGATGGTCTCGTTGCCCTTGATGACCTCTTCGCCGATGTTAAGCAGACCGATCGTAGGACGTTCCTTGCCCTCGAGCGCCGACACGAGCGCATGCCCCATCTCCGCAAACTGCAGCAGATGCTGCGGCTCGCAATCGACGTTGGCGCCCAGGTCGAGCATCATCGTGTAGCCGGTTGGATTGGGCAATGCGAACGCGATCGCCGGGCGTTCGATACCCGGGAGCGTTTTCAGAACATAGCGGGACACCGCCATCAGCGCACCGGTGTTGCCGGCGGAGATGCAGGCCTGAGCCTCGCCTTCCTTGACGCGGTTGAGTGCCACGCGCATCGACGAGTCTTTCTTCTTGCGCAGCGCGACTTCAACCGAGTCGTCCATGGCGACGATCTCTGAAGCCGGCACGATGACCAGCGCAGAGTCGCCCTCGGCCTTCAACTTCTTGAGCTGGGCGCGGATCACGCTTTCGATACCGACGAGCATCAACTGCGCATCGGGATGCGAACGAACGAAACTGACAGCCGCGGGAACGGTCACGGACGGGCCGTGGTCGCCTCCCATGCAATCTATCGTGAGCTTTACTGTCATGGAGTGCGACGAATTTCAGGAGCTCTGCATGGGAACGCAGCAAGCGCTAGACGGCTAACTGCGTTCGACACAAAAAAGCGGCCATAGATGCCGCCTTTTTGTCGAGCCGGGAAAATGTCAAGCGAGCCGATCGCCACGCGAAACGCCAAGGGGCGCAACGCAACGGGACGATTAGTCGTTCTTCGTCTTGACGACTTTCTTGCCGCGATAGTAGCCGTTCGGGCTAACGTGGTGACGCAGATGCACTTCACCCGTGCTCGGTTCCACAGCCAGCGGCGCTGCGCTGAGGAAATCGTGCGAGCGGTGCATGCCGCGCTTCGACGGCGACTTCTTGTTTTGTTGGACTGCCATGATAACTCCTAAAAATTTTCCGAATTCTAACACAGCCCGATACGGCAATCGTCACTGGCCGAATGGCCAACGCGCCGCATCGCGCTCCTATGCAACTGTTCAGTGCTTCTCGCCGCCGGAACCACCCTTCTTGAGGGCTTCGAGCGCCGCAAACGGATTGGGCCGGGCGGGCTCGCCGCCCTCTTCAGCCTCATCCTCTCCAGCTTCGTCGCCCTCATCACCGGCCACCCCAGACACGAGCGACTCGTGCACTTCAGGGCAAACCTCGTGTTTGGGCACCAGCGGTAAACTCAGCAGCAACTCTTCTTCGATCAAGTCGATAAGATCGAAATGGGCTGAACCCACGATCACATCGACTTCATCCTCGTCGAGCGGAAACTCTTCGGCTTCCGCCTCAGTGTTGACGATCCGGTAAGTCGCATCGACGTTGAACGCCTGCAGATACGGCGTGAGACACCGCTGACATTCGAGCCATGCCGACCCGTGAATCGCGAGCCTCAGATAAGGCTGCGGACCCTCGGTGCCGTCGTCCTGCAATTCCGGCTGCGTTGCCCCTTCGGCCTGCCAGGTGAACGCGCTTTCGCGCTCTGGCGCTTCCGCAGGAACTTCGTTTAACATGCGCGGCAGTTGCGAGACGCGCACGAGACCCGCGGCCTGACAGCCACTCCGCGCGAATTCGAAAAGATCGACATCATGCGGGTCGGCGAGACCTGCAGGTTTGCCAGGATGTTGAGTCATGTGCGCTCCTGCGTCGGCACGGATTTAGCCGGGGTAAATCAGGTCAGTATGCCGCCTGCCGAGGCGCTGCTACTACGAGACAAACCCTGATTGCAGCAAGACCGCATTGGGGGTTTGCGCGGGATTTTCACGAGGCTTCCCCGAGGTTTCCCTGCAGCGCAACGTTCACATACCGATGAAAAGCCCAAAATCATATCCGTTTTGTCTTTTCGAGTCAAACACTTAAGCCCACACGCGCGAAAGCCCGTGCGGCCTGCTCTCCCTAGCCTTTGGTTCACCATGCCGGATATCTCTTCCCGCCCGCCGCGCCTGATTCTGGCGTCGAGTTCGCGCTACCGCCGCGAGCTTCTGGAACGCCTGCGCGTGCCGTTCGATGTCGTCGTGCCCGCTGTCGACGAAACGCCTCACCCGGGAGAAACGCCCGAAGCGACCGCCCTGCGGCTCTCCGAGGATAAAGCACGGGCGGTCGCAGCCAAACTGGCCGCCGGTGAACACGCACTCGTGATCGGCTCAGATCAGGTCGCCACTTACGACGGTCTGCAGATTGGCAAACCGGGCTCGCACGACAAGGCGCTTGCCCAGCTGCAGGCCATGCGCGGCCGCGAAGTGCTGTTTCATAGCGCGCTGTGCCTGTTCGACAGTCGCGACAGCAGCGCCCAGACGCTTGATGTCGTGACGACGGTACGCTTCCGGAATCTGTCAGACGCTGAACTGGAAGCCTATTTGAGAGCCGAAACGCCTTACGATGTCGCCGGCAGTGCCAAATCCGAAGGGCTCGGCATTGCGCTGCTAGATGCGATCGAGTCGGACGATCCGACCGCGCTGGTCGGACTGCCGCTGATCGCGTTGTCGCGAATGCTACTGGCGGCCGGTTTTCCACTGTTGGGGGCACGATGAGCGGCACACTGTATCTGATCCCGAACACCCTGGGCGAAGGTGACGCGGACGCGCTCGACGCCGTGCTGCCCGCGCCAGTGCGGGCGCGCGCCGCGGCTCTGCACTATTACATCGGCGAAAACGCGAAAACCACGCGCGCCTTCCTGAAGAAAGTCGGCACCGAACGGCCGATCCAGGAAATCGAGATTCGCGAGTTGAACGTGAATACCCCGGCGGGCGAGATCGAAAAACTGCTGGCGCCGGTCCTGGCAGGCACGGATGCGGGCCTCGTCTCGGAGGCCGGTTGTCCGGCGGTCGCCGATCCGGGTGCGCTGCTGGTGCGGCGGGCGCACGAGCGCGGCGTCAAGATTGTGCCGTTCGTGGGACCGAGCTCGATTCTGCTGGCGTTGATGGCTTCCGGCCTGAACGGCCAGAGTTTCGCCTTTCACGGTTACCTGCCGGTGGACGCAGCCGAACGGGCCAAGCGGCTGCGCGATCTGGAACAGCAGTCGCGCAAGGGAAAGCAGACGCAGATCTTTATCGAGACGCCTTATCGCAACAAGGCACTGCTCGATACTTTGCTGGCGACCTGCGCGCCGTCGACGCTGGTGTGTGTCGCAGTGGATCTGACGCTGGAGACCGAGACGATTGCGAGTCGAACCGTGTCGGATTGGAAAAAGGCGCCGGTGCTCGATCTGCACAAGCGCCCGGCGATCTTCCTGCTTCTTGCCGTCTGAAAGAGGGGCCGGCCGCCGGACCTGCAAGGACGAAGGCCGCCCGACGCGGCGGCCGCTACTTGACTGGGCGACTTCCGCTTGACCAGCCGCCGACCGACTGACCGTCCCCGCGGTAAGCGACTCCCTGCGTCACTGTTTACCGCAAGCTCATCTTCCCGCCCAGCACCATCGCGTGAACCGCAGCGCTGCCAACCGCCGCGCCGAACTTGCGCGCCACGCGATCGGTGATGCTTTCCTTCACGGTGTAATCGACGATATCCGGCGCCTTGATAATCTCGCGCGCGACGTAATCAGAGTCGCCAAAGCCATCCGCCAGACCAAGATCAACACTCTGCTGACCGGTCCAGAACAGACCCGAGAAGATATCCGGCGTCTCATGCAGCCGCTTGCCGCGGCCTTCGCGCACCGCGTCGATGAACTGCTGGTGGATCTGGTCGAGCATTTCCTGGGCATGCGCGTCCATCTTCGGCGTCTCCGGAGAGAACGGGTCGAAGAAACCCTTGTTTTCGCCCGAGGTGTGCAGACGCCGCTCGACGCCGAGCTTGTCCATCAGCCCGGTAAATCCGAAGCCGTCCATCAGCACGCCGATCGAGCCGACGATGCTCGCCTTATCCACGTAAATCTTGTCTGCCGCTGCGGCCGCGTAGTACCCGCCCGAGGCGCACATGTCGCCCACCACCACATACAGCGGGATGGACGGATATTTGGCGCGCAGACGACGGATATCGCGATTGATGATGCCCGCCTGCACCGGACTGCCGCCCGGACTGTTGCAGCTCAGGACCACGCCCGCCGTGCCGGCGTCGTCGAAGGCGCTTTCCAATGCGGAGTCGACATCATCGGCGTTCGCATTCGTGTCCGCGGCAATTTCCCCGTCGAGCGTGACCAGTGCGGTGTGGCGCCCGGTGGTGGCGACCTTCTCGCCGGAAAAGTCGAACACGCCCCAGACCACCAGCAGCAGCAGGATGACGAAGACGAAGCGAAAGAAGATCTTCCAACGCCGCGCCGCGCGCTGTTCGCTGATGGCAGCGAGCGCAATGCGTTCGAGCGCGGCGCGCTCCCAGCCCGGTTCATCAGTTGGCGTCGGCCTGCGGCCCGCTGAGGACGGTTGGTTCGGATCGGGAGTGAGATTGTCGGCCATGCGTCGCAGATCAAAGAGTCAGGGGGTGACCGGACGCAGGTCGTCGTCCGGCAGCCAGAATACCGCGCGGCCATCCGGTGTATCCCGTTCGTCTACCTGAACGGGACGCAGCCTGCCGCCACGGCACGGACCGCCGACACACTTACCTGTATCCGGCGCGTAAATTGCGCCGTGCGTGGCGCACATCAAGTATAAACCCGATGATTCGAAGAACTGACCCTCAGCCCAGTCGAGCTCCATCGGCACGTGCGCACAGCGGTTCAGATAACCAAAAACCTCGCCACCATAGCGGACAAAGAAAACAACCGCATCCCCGTCGACATATTTCGCCTGGCGGCGCAGCCCTGTGCCGCCCTCGACCAGTTCGTCGGAAGCGCAGATCCGCACGGGTTCGATGGCAGACATGCTCATGCGTTCTCGCGCAACCAGCCGGACAGCGCGCTGACGCTCGACGCCACGAACTTCGGCTCGAGCGCAGCGAGCGAGGCCTCCGGATGGGCGCCGTAGGTCACGGCGATGCCTGCCACGCCGGCGTTGATCGCCATTTGCAGGTCATGGGTCGTATCGCCGACCATCACCGTGCGTGCCACATCCTGACCCAGTTCACGGGTCAGCTCATGCAGCATTGCCGGATGAGGCTTCGAGAAAGTCTCGTCGGCACAGCGGGTACCGTCGAACAGGCTGGTGAGGCGCGACTGGTCGAGCGCCCGGTTCAGGCCCACACGGCTCTTGCCGGTGGCGACACCAAGCAGATAACCCTGATCGCGCAACTCCTGCAGCATTTCGCGCACTCCAGCAAAAAGCTCCGTGGTCTGATCTTTGACCAGATAGTGAAAACGGTAGCGCTCGGCCAGACGCGGATACTCGGACGGGTCGAGCGTCGGCGCGGCGATCTGCAGCGCGTCGCGCAGCCCGAGGCCAATCACGTAGCTCGCCGCCTCATCAGCCGGCACCGGCAAGCCGAGATCGCGACACGCCGACTGGATACTGCGCGTGATATGCACGGTCGAATCCATCAAGGTGCCGTCCCAATCGAAGACGATCAGATCAAATTGCTCTCTAGCCATGCGTATTCGTCTCCGGGGTTGCCCCGTTATTGATTTCATTGAGCTGATCGATGAAACGCCGGCATTCCGCCGGTAGCGGCGCCTCGAACTGCAGCACGTCGCCGGTAGCCGGGTGTGCCAGCTTGAGCCGGTACGCGTGCAGAAACATCCGCTTCAGTCCAGGACGCGCATTGGTGCGCGCCAGCTCTTTATTCAGTGCGAAATCGCCATATTTGACGTCGCCGACGATCGGCAACTCCAGATGCGCGAGGTGAACCCGGATCTGATGCGTGCGACCCGTCTTCAGTTCCGCTTCGAGAAGCGCGTAGTCCGGCCAGCGATTCACCAGATTGAACACCGTGTGCGACGCCAGCCCGTCGGCCTGGACCCGCACGCGGCGTTCGCCATCCGCCGTCAGATACTTGTGCAGCGGCTCCTTGACCGCCCGGCGGCGGCCCCAGTCGCTCGCCCACTCGCCATGAACGCACGCAAAGTAGCGCTTGTCCATGCGGTTCTCACGAATCTGCTCGTGCAGGTTAACAAGTGCCGCGCGCTTCTTCGCCAGCATCAGGACACCGGAGGTTTCGCGGTCCAGACGGTGCACCAGTTCCAAAAATTTTGCCTGCGGACGCGCCTCGCGCATCTGCTCGATTACCCCGAACGCCACCCCGCTGCCACCATGGACGGCGACGCCGGCCGGTTTATCGATGACCAGCATGTGGTCATCTTCAAAAAGAATTTCGAAATGGGCGGCTGGCACGGGATTGTGAGCGCTCGCTTCGGTCCCTTGAGCGATGCGGATCGGCGGCACGCGCACGAGATCACCATGCTCGAGACGGTACTGCGCATCGACCCGGCCCTTATTTACACGCACTTCCCCGCTACGCAGGATGCGATAAATATGGCTTTTAGGCACGCCTTTACAGACGCGTAACAGGAAGTTGTCGATGCGCTGTCCGGCCGCGCCATCATCGATCTCGATCATCGAGACCTGGTCACTTGCGACCGATTTCTGGGATATTTTGCCTAACTCTTTCATTCTGAATATAATTTGCCCAGCAGTCTGCGGCGGCCGGCGCATTGTCCGGTATTCCGGCAGTCTGCGCAGGTGCAAGCGATAAACAGTCATTTTACTTGCGCCCGGGTCTGGTTGCTCACCCGCATAACGAGATGCAACAAGTTGTACGCACGGAGTCAGCACCCGGCAGGGACGGCGCCCACAGGCGCGTTCGGTCACGGTCGGCTCCGCGGTAACGGAATTTTGGTAAAAAAGAATTTAACTGCGAGCCTCGGGTATCGGCGGTTTGACGCCCTGCAGGACGAGGCTTCCGGTTGCGAAAATACGGCGTGCGCCCAAGGCGTCTTGTAGAAAGTACAAGACATGGCGACGTCAAAATGAGGCGAGACACCCCCGGCGAGAAAAGACGCGCCTATTGCGCGAACTTCCCGCTGCGGCTCGACCGCAGCCTTCGACCCTCCGGTCACGCGCCCAGTTGGCGCACCGGCGCGAGTGGACGAAGGTGTGTATAGGTCAGCCGGCAGTACCCGCGGCGTGTCAGGCCGTTATTTGAAGCCGTGTTCGCATGTGCCCTGCGGCACCGCGTCCTTCTGTATGGACCGGGCCCTCTCAGGCAATTCTCCCCGCCATTTTTCCCGCTCCAGCGTGCTTGTGAAAACACAATAAAGCGCGGCATGCCGCTGCCTCGAACGTCCTTTGCGTCCAATAAACGCGAGGCGTGGGCGCAGGCTAAGCCGCTCTGGAGTCGTTCAATGAAACGAATGTTGTTTAATGCAACGCAGCAGGAAGAACTGCGCGTAGCCATCGTCGATGGGCAAAAACTCATCGATATCGACATCGAAACCGCCGGTCGCGAACAGCGCAAAGGCAATATTTACAAGGGCATCATCACTCGCATCGAGCCGTCGCTCGAAGCCTGTTTCGTCAACTACGGCGAAGACCGTCACGGTTTTCTGCCGTTCAAGGAAGTCGCCCGCCAGTATTTCCGCGACGGCGTCGACATGCGTTCCGCCCGTATCCAGGACGCCCTGAAGGAAGGTCAGGAACTGATCGTCCAGGTCGAAAAGGAAGAACGCGGCAACAAGGGCGCTGCTCTCACCACCTTTATTTCGCTGGCAGGCCGTTATCTGGTCCTGATGCCGAACAATCCGCGCGGCGGTGGCGTGTCGCGCCGGATCGAAGGTGACGACCGTCAGGAACTGCGCGAAACCATGGCGCAGCTGCAACTGCCGGAAGGCATGAGCATCATCGCGCGTACGGCTGGTATTGGCCGCTCCGCCGAAGAACTGCAGTGGGACCTGAACTACCTGATGCAACTGTGGCGCGCCATCGAAGCCGCGTCGCAAAGCGGTTCGACCGGTCAGCCGATGCTGATTTATCTCGAATCGAGCCTGGTGATCCGCGCAATTCGCGACTATTTCCAGCCGGATATCGGCGAAATCCTCATCGACACCACCGAAATTCATGACCAGGCCCGCGCCTTCATGGATATCGTGATGCCGGATAATGTCAGCAAGGTGAAGCGGTATCACGACGACGTGCCGCTTTTCTCGCGTTTCCAGATCGAACATCAGATCGAAACGGCGTATTCGCGCACGGTGCCGCTGCCTTCGGGCGGTGCGATCGTGATCGACCACACCGAAGCGCTGGTGGCCATCGACGTGAACTCGGCGCGCGCCACCAAGGGCGCCGACATCGAGGAAACGGCTGCACGCACCAACCTCGAAGCCGCCGACGAAGTAGCCCGCCAGTTGCGCCTGCGCGACCTGGGCGGCCTGATCGTGATCGACTTCATCGACATGGAGTCGGCCAAGAGCCAACGCGAAGTCGAACAACGCCTGAAAGACGCGCTCAAGCACGACCGTGCACGTGTCCAGATGGGCAAGATTTCGCGCTTCGGCCTGATGGAACTGTCGCGTCAACGTCTGCGTCCGGCCCTGTCGGAAGGCAGCCACGTGACCTGCCCGCGCTGTAACGGCACGGGCCACATCCGCGATACTGAATCGTCCGCGCTGCAAGTGCTGCGGATCATTCAGGAAGAAGCGATGAAGGAAAACACCGCGGCCATCCACTGCCAGGTGCCGGTCGAAGTGACCGCCTTCCTGTTGAACGAGAAGCGCGCCGAAATCAACAAGATCGAGTCGCGTTTCAAGGTCAATGTCGTCCTGATCCCGAACAAGCACCTCGACACGCCGCACTACAAGCTCGAGCGCCTGCGTCACGACGATGCGCGCCTCGACGAGCCGCGTGCTTCGTGGAAGATGGCCGAAGAAGCGGCCCGCGAGCTGGAATCGGAAACCGGTTACAGCAAGCGCGCCGAGGAAGTGAAGCCGAAGCAGGAAGCCGCGGTCAAGGGCATCACGCCTGAAAAGCCGGCGCCTAGCGCTCCGGTTCGCCCGGTTGCTGCCGCTACGCCTGCCCCTGTGGCAGTGACGCCGGCTGGTGGCGGTTTCATTGGCTGGCTGAAGAAGCTGTTCGGCGCGGCGCCGGCGGCGCCCGCACCGGTCGCACCGGCACCCGTCGAGCAGACGGCGCGTCCGGCACGCGGCGATCGTCCGGAGCGCGGTGAGCGCACGGGCGAGCGCGGCGGCGATCGTCGCAATAATCGCCGTGGCGGCGCGAGCGGCCGTGATGGCGCGGCGCGTGGCGAAGGTGCTGCGGTTGGCGGCCGTCAAGGCCAGCCGTCGCAGCGTCGTGACGAACGCGAAGGTCGCGAAGGACGTGAAGCCCGCGAGGGTCGTGAGCCGCGTGAAGCACGCGAGTCGCGCGAACCGCGTGAGGGTCGCGAGCCGCGCGAAACACGGGAACCGCGTGGCAACCGTGAGCCGCGCGAAAGCCGCGAGCCGCGTGGCGAGCGCGAAGGGCGTGACAACCGCGGCGAGCGCGGTCAGGAACGCGCGGACCGTGGCGAAACCGTGGAAAGCGCACCGCGCGCCGAGCGAGGCGAACGCCAGGAACGCGGCGAACGTCGCGATCGCGGTGATCGTCCGGAACGCGGCGAGCGTCGCAAGCAGCAACCGGAAGGCGCCGAAGCGCTGAGCCAGGACGAAAACCAGACCGATCTGCTGACGCAAAACCAGGCCGGCAACCTTGAAGGCGGCGCTCCCGTCGATCAGGAAGCCGTGGCCCGTGAAGGCGAAGAGCGTCGTCGCCGCCGTCGCGGTCGTCGTGGCGGCCGTCGTGAGCGCGAAGAAGAAGGCGTGAACGGTAACGTCAACGCCGAAGGTGCCGAGTCTGTCGAAAGTGCGGAAACGGAAGGCGAAACGGCTAGCGCAGCAGTCGAGGCGCCGGCTCAGCAGCCCCGTCACGAAGCGCCGGCAAGCGCACCGGTCGAAGTGGTCGTTGCTGCGGTCGCAACGGAAACGGCGGTCGTCACCGAACTGCATGCCGCAACCGAAACGCCGGTTCTGGCCGCCGAACAGGCTGCCAAGACCGAAGCTTTCGTGCCGGTCGCAGAAGCAGCCGCGCCCGAAGCGCCGGTAGTCACGCACGCTGAACCGGCGCCGGTTGTATCGGCACCGGCCGCGCCCGTGGCACCTGTTGCGCCGGTCGCAACCGAAGCCGCACATGAAACCGCAAGCGCTGCCGTCGAAACGACGAGCGCAGCACCTGCGGCGCCTGTGTTCCAGGCACCGGTTCACGAAGCGCCGGCGGTCGAAGCGCCAGTACAGGCACCGGCAGCGGTTGAGCCCGCTGCTGCAGAGACGTTCGCTGCCGAGCCGGCCGCCGTTCAGGCTCCGGTCGTGGAAGCGACGCCGGCAACCTCGGTCGCTCCGGCGGTCGTGGTTGCTGCACCGGTGGAAGCACAGCAGCCAGTGGTCGAAGCAGCGCCGCAAGCTGCCGCGCCCGAAGAAGTAGCCGCACCGGCAGCACCGCAACCTGCGGTTGAGCCTGCGCAGGCTGTCGAACCGGCACCGGTCGCTGCTGTAGCGCCAGTTGTGCCGCGCAACAACGGTCTGTCGCCGGAAGCCCTGCAGCCGGTACTGGAAAGCGCCGGCCTGGTGTGGGTCAACACCGACGCCACCAAGCTGCGTGCCGCGCAGGAAGCCGCTGCGCAAGTTGCGAAGCCAGCCCGCGTGCCGCGCGAGCGCAAGCCGCTGCCGCCGGTCGACAATGCGCCGATGCAGCAGGTCGAAACGGCGAAGCACCCGCAGTAAGCCGTTACACCGGGCGCTGTCAACGCCCTGCTGTCCAGAAAGCCCGCCCTCACCGGCGGGCTTTTTGTTTGCCTGAATGCGGGTATTCGTTCCATGTGGGTGGACGGGCGTTCCGCTAAAATGGAAGTCTGCACCCCAATTGAAGCGATCCATGTCCCGACGCATCATCCCTGTTGCCGACGTCAGCGCGGTCCCGGTTATCACCGGCCCCGTGCAGACGCCTAGCGGCGTGCTGCGCGACACCCTGTCGCGCCCGCTGCGGGATCTGCGCATCTCGGTGACGGATCGGTGCAACTTCCGCTGCGTCTACTGCATGCCGCGCGCGGTGTTCGACAAGGACTACGCCTTCCTGCCGCACAGCGCGCTGCTGAGCTTCGAGGAAATCGAGCGCCTGGCGCGGCTTTTCGTCGCACATGGCGTAGAAAAGATCCGCTTGACAGGCGGTGAACCGCTGCTGCGCAAAAACCTGGAATACCTGATCGAACGGCTCGCGCAACTCACCACGCCGGAAGGCCGGCCGCTCGATCTCACGCTTACCACTAACGGTTCGCTGCTCGCCCGCAAGGCGCGCAGCCTGAAAGACGCCGGACTGACGCGCGTCACGGTCAGCCTGGACGCGCTCGACGACACGCTGTTTCGTCGCATGAACGATGCGGACTTCGCTGTGGACGACGTGCTGGAAGGCATCGCCACCGCCCAGGCGGTGGGCCTTGCGCCGGTCAAGGTCAACATGGTGGTCAAGCGCGGTACCAACGATGGCGAAATCGTGCCGATGGCACGCCACTTCAAAGGCTCGGGCTGCGTGCTGCGCTTTATCGAGTACATGGACGTGGGCACGTCGAACGGCTGGAACATGGCTGAAGTGCTGCCGTCGGCCGAGGTCGTGGAAAGGATCGGCGAACACTTCCCGCTGGTGCCGCTCGAAGCGCACAGCGCCGCCGAGACTGCGCAGCGCTGGGGCTACACCGACGGCAGCGGCGAGATCGGCGTGATTTCGAGCGTCACCCGGGCGTTCTGCGGCACCTGTACACGCGCCCGGCTCTCCACGGAAGGCAAGCTGTACCTGTGCCTGTTTGCGTCAGCGGGACACGACCTACGTGCGCTGGTGCGCAATGGCTCGAGCGATGCACAGATCGCCTCCGCGGTCGCACATATCTGGCAGGCCCGCGGCGATCGCTATTCCGAACTGCGCGGCAGCAGCGCTGCGGTATCGCAATCGCCAGACGAGCGCCGCGTCGAAATGTCGTACATCGGCGGCTGAGGCCGTCTTGCCTGCCGCACTCAATCCCCTGCCAGCCAATCTCACCGGCCTCGTTCTCGCCGGCGGTCGCGGCACGCGTATGGGCGGTGTCGACAAAGGGTTGCAACTGCTGCACGGCGAAGCGCTCGCTTTGCACGTCATGAAGCGACTCGCGCCGCAGACTGGATCGTTACTCATCAGCGCCAATCGTCATCCCGAGGTCTATGCCGCGCTCGGCTCGCCATTTGGCGCGAGCGTCGTAGCAGACAGCGTAGCGGACTTCCCCGGCCCGCTGGCGGGTCTGCTAGCCGGCCTACGCGCCGCTCGAACCCCGTTCGTGGTCAGCGCGCCATGCGACTCACCCGGACTGCCGGCCGATCTCGCCGCGCGGCTCGCGGATGCCCTCGATGCACAACAAGCCGATATCGCCACCGTCACCACCGTCGACACGCACGGCAAGACCTCGATTCACCCTGTCTTCGCGCTGTTGCGCACCAGTCTGGCCGATGACCTGTCCGCCTTTCTGCAAGCGGGTGAACGTAAGGTCCGCGCGTGGTACGCGCGCCACAAGACGGTTGAAGTCGCCTTTCCTGATGAGCGCGCGTTTTACAATATCAACTCTTTACAAGAACTGGCCGACCTTGAACGCCATTGAGACGTCGTTCAGACGTCAACGAGGTTGCAGCCGATGTTCTGCTCCGGACGCACGGCGCTCACCCAATCCAGCCGAGCGCATCCGGCCGCGACGCCTCTCCATTCATGACCACGCTTAACGAATTTTCCAGCTGCGTCGCGCAGTACGATCCTCAGGCGCTGCCGGTCACGGCCGCGCAGGCGATCGTGCGGCAGTGGGCCACGCCCGTCACTGCAGTCGAACACGTGCCGCTGCACGATGCGCTTGACCGCGTGCTGGCCGCAGACATCGTGTCGCCCAGCGACGTACCCGCGCACGACAACTCGGCAATGGACGGCTACGCCTTCCGCAGCGCCGTGCTCGCCGGTCAGGCAAACAGCGAGGCGAACAGCGTTGAACTGACGCTCGCCGGCAAGGCGCTGGCTGGCCACCCGTTTGGCGGCGCGGTTGCGGTAACGGAGTGCGTGCGGGTCATGACGGGCGCCTCGATGCCGGCGGATTGCGATACGGTCGTGCCGCAAGAACTCGTCACACGCAGCGGCGAGACGATCCGCTTTGCCGCCAGCGCTGTGCGCGGCGGCGCCAACCGGCGCCTCGCCGGCGAAGACCTGCCGCGCGGCAGCGTAGCGCTGCGAGCCGGCCGGATCTTGCGCGCGTCGGACCTCGGGCTGATCGCTTCGCTTGGTATCGCCGAAGTGCCGGTGCGCAGGCGTCTGCGGGTCGCATTTTTTTCTACCGGCGACGAACTGCGCTCGCTCGGCGAGCCGCTCGATCCCGGCTGCGTCTACGACAGCAATCGTCACACGCTGTTTGCCATGCTGCGGCGGATGAACATCGACCCGCTCGACCTCGGTGTCGTACGGGATGAGCCCGCCGCGCTCGAGGCCGCGCTACGCAGCGCCGCAGCCAGCGCCGACGTGGTCCTGACCTCGGGTGGCGTCTCCGTCGGCGAGGCGGACTTCACCCAGCAGTTATTGCAGACCTTCGGGGACGTCGCGTTCTGGAGTCTCGCCATGCGTCCAGGGCGCCCGCTCGCGTTCGGCCGCGTCTGGTCAGGCGAACGCCCCGGCCTCGGCCTGCCCGCGTTATTCTTCGGCCTGCCGGGCAATCCGGTCGCCGTGATGGTGACGTTCTACCAGATCGTGCGCGAAGCATTGGTGGTCATGTCCGGCGCCACGCCGCAACCGTCGACGCTTCTGCAAGCCACGAGTCGCGAGCTCATCCGCAAGCGTGCAGGCCGCACCGAATTCCAGCGCGGCGTAGCGACACGCGATGCGCGCGGCCAATGGCATGTCACGCCGACTCCCTCGCAAAGCTCGGGGGTCCTCAGTTCCATGAGCGAAGCCAATTGCTTTATCGTGCTCGAGCACGAACGCTCTGACATCACGGCTGGCGAAAGCGTCGATATCATGCTGTTCGACGGGCTGATCTGACACGCCCGGCTGCCGCTGACCCTCAACCCTTACCCTCACAACGACCAACGGGTTTGACTTACATGAGAAAACAGATCTCGTTCATCGCGCCGGGACAGACCGCCAAGGCGCTGATCCTGGTGTATCTGACCTTCAGTGTGCCTATCGTGCTGCTTGGGGTACTGGTTGCGTTTATCCGCTACGGTTCGGTCGAGCTGAGCACCGTGTTCAGCGCGCTGCTGCTGAACGCGATTCTTGGTTTCGTGCTGTTGTGGATCGCCTGCCATGCGTATAACTGGGTCGCGTCGCGGTTTGGCGGCATCGAAATCCAGTTGAGCGACGTTCAAGAGGAAGCTTAATGGCCGCCACCATTCGTGCCGCGACGAGCGCCGACGTGAGCGCCATTTTTTCGTTGATGTTCGAACTGGCTGAGTTCGAGAAGCTCACCCATCTGTTCGTCGCCACCGAAGCAGGCGTGCATGACGCGCTGTTCGGCGCGCGGCCCTCGGCCGAAGCCATGGTCGCGCAGGAAGAAGACGGCCGCATCGTCGCATATGCGCTGTTCTTCCATAATTTCTCGACCTTCCTCGGCCGGCGTGGACTCTACCTGGAAGACCTGTATGTGCAGCCGTCGCAGCGCGGCACTGGGCTGGGCACGCGGATGCTGCGCGAACTGGCGGCATTGGCCGTCGAACGGCAATGCGGCCGGTTCGAATGGACGGTGCTCGACTGGAATCAGCCGGCCATCGGTTTCTACGAGAAGATGGGCGCGACCGTGTTGCCGGATTGGCGCGTCGTGCGCATCACGGGTGATGCCCTTGAGGAATTGGCCGGAGTAAAGGCGGCAAAGGCTGGGTAAAGCCGGATCCGCCTTATTCCTCCGCGTCTGCCCCAAGCAGCGCATCTCCCAATAAGCCGCTCGCCTGCTCTCCTGGCAACGCTTCGACGTCGCGCAGCTTGCGGTTCATCATGCGCGTGCGCGTTTCCGCAGCTTCGATCGAACGCGTCACCGTTTCGAGCTGCGATTTCGTCTTCGCCAGTACGTCGCCGAACTTGCCGAATTCCGTCTTCACCGCGCCGAGCACCTGCCAGACTTCGCTCGAGCGCTTCTCGATGGCCAGCGTTCGGAAGCCCATCTGCAGACTGTTGAGCAATGCCGTGAGCGTGGTCGGTCCGGCTATCGTCACCCGGTAGTCACGCTGCAGCGTGTCGGTGAGGCCCGGCCGGCGTAGAACTTCCGCGTAGAGCCCTTCGGTCGGCAGGAACAGCAAGGCGAAATCGGTGGTGTGCGGCGGCGCGACATACTTCTCAGAGATCGCGCGGGCCTCGGCACGAATACGCCCTTCCAGCGCCCGCGACGCTTCTTCGACCGCCACCGGGTCGGCACGCTCCTGAGCCTCGATCAACCGCTCGTAGTCCTCGCGCGGGAATTTCGCATCTATCGGCAGCCATACCGGCACCGCTACACCTTCCGGGTCTTGCCGGCCCGGCAACTTGATCGCGAATTCGACCCGGTCGGCGCTTTTCGGCACCGTTGCGACGTTCTTCGCGTATTGATCCGCGGTCAGCAATTGTTCGAGCAGCGCCTCGAGCTGCACTTCGCCCCATGTGCCACGCGTCTTGACGTTGGTCAGCACCTTCTTCAGATCGCCAACGCCTGCGGCAAGCGTCTGCATTTCCCCCAGCCCGCGATGCACCTGCTCGAGCCGGTCCGAGACCTGCTTGAACGATTCGCCCAGACGCTGCTCGAGTGTGGCGTGCAGCTTCTCGTCGACCGTGCGGCGCATTTCTTCGAGCTTGGTCGCGTTGTTTGTCTCGATGTCCTTCAGACGTTGTTCGATCGTCGTGCGGATTTCGGCAAAACGGCGATCGTTCGATTCCATCAGTTGCCCGAGCTGCAATGTCAGCGTCTCACCGAAACGCTTAAGCGTGGCACCCTGCTCGTCGCGCGCCTGCTGCGCCTGCTGCTGCAAGCTCAGCCGGACCGCTTCGAGTTGCTGCGCGTTGGTTTCGGTGAGTCTGACGAGTTGCTGCGCGAAGCCGTCGATTTTGCCGTTCTGCAGCGTCGTCATACTCGTGAACTGCGCGGCAAGCGTCTGCTGAAACTGCGAGAAGCCGCCGTTCAGTTCGGTTCGCGAGACGCGGGCGGTCTCCTTGATCTCGCTGCGCAACTCGCGCTCGATCCGCTCGGACGCGCGCGACTGCTCCTGCGCTGCCGAGCCAACGTGATCGCCTAACTGGTCGAGCTGCGCCTGCAGATCACTCTGACGGCCACCACGCATCAATACGAGCAAGGCGATCACCAAAGCGACGGCCAATACCACGACCGCCGCGGGCAACAACAACGTCATCATGAACGCGCCTTGCCGATCACATCCGGATTGATCGCGCTCGGCGGATGGCCTGCATTCGGACCTTCACCCAACCCGGCAATCAGGTTGTCGGCCGCGAGATTGGCCATGGCGCGCCGGGTCGCTTCCGTCGCGCTTGCGATATGCGGCGTCAGCACGACATTCGGCACGGTCAGCAGCGCCGGGTTTAGATTCGGCTCGCCTTCGTAGACATCGAGACCGGCCGCTGCGATCTGCTTCGCACGCAGCGCCTCGGCGAGCGCGGCGTCGTCGACGATGCCTCCGCGCGCGATGTTGGTCAGCGTCGCGGTCGGCTTCATCTGCGCGAGCTCCGCTGCGCCGATCGTGTGATGGTTTTCCTTCGTATAGGGCAGCACCAGGACGACGTGATCGGCCCGCCGCAACAGGTCTGCCTTCGACACATACTCCGCATTCAGCTCGGCTTCGATAGCAGGCGCGACCCGCGAACGGTTGTGATAGATCACCTGCATGTTGAAGCCGCGGGCGCGACGCGCCAGTGCCTGGCCAATGCGGCCCATGCCGATCACACCGAGCGTCGAACCGTACAGGTCGGTACCGAGAAAGCCGTCGTACGCCCACTTCTGCCACTTTCCGGCGCGCAGCCAGTGCTCGGACTCGGCGATCCGGCGTGCCGTCGCCATCATCAGCGCCCAGCCGAAATCGGCAGTGGACTCGTTCAGGACGTCCGGCGTATTGGTGCCGAGTACGTTCGCCGCGTTGAACGCGGCCATATCGAAGTTGTTGTAGCCGACTGCCATATTCGACACCACTCGCAGCCGCGGTGCTGCCGCCAGCACGGCTGCGTCGATCGGGTCGCCGGCCGTCAGCGCGCCGTCCTTATCGGCAAGCCGCTGCGTCAGTTCGTCGGCAGGCAAGACTTCGCCGTTGTTCCAGTCCACCTCGAAATACTGTTTGAGGCGCTCGATCACGTCCGGAAAAATCGGACGGGCAACCAGGATCTTCTGCATTGCAATTCTCCGAATAGCGCAGCGGGACCGTCTGCGGCCGAGCTGCAGTCAACCGTCATCAATGGCTCTAAAAGCTAAAAGAACAGCCAGCCCGTCACGAGAAACACCGGCACCAGAATAACGACGGACCAGCCTAGGTAAGCAAAAAAGCTCGGCATACGCACGCCACGCGACTCCGCAATCGCCTTCACCATGAAGTTCGGCGCATTGCCGATATAGCTGTTCGCGCCCATGAATACCGCGCCGGCGGAAATCGCGGCCAGCGTGGTGGCGCCCTTCGTCATCAGCGTTTGCGCGTCGCCGCCGGCCAGGTTGAAGAACACCAGATAGGTAGGCGCGTTGTCAAGAAACGACGACAGCAAACCCGTCGCCCAGAAGTACATCGCGTCGCGCGGCTGGCCCGACGCGTCGTTGACCAGATGCACGATACCCGCGAACGCGCCTGCCTCACCCGCGCGCAGAATCGTGATGACCGGCGCGATCGTCACGAAGATGCCGGCAAACAGTTTCGCGACCTCTTCGATCGGCGCCCAGTTGAACGCATTGCCCTCGCGCGCCGCGCGCGGGGTCACCGCCAGCGAGAGCAGCGTGACGCCGATCAGCGCCACATCGCGCAATGCGTTTTGCAACGCGACGTGAGTGCCAAAAACGTCGAACTCGATACGCGGTTTCCACAGGCCACTCATCAGCACGAGCGCAATGACCACGCCAAGCAGCACGAAATTGATCTTGCCGTCGATGCCGAGCGGTGGCGTATCGGGCGTGGGATCGAGAAACGGCGAACGCTCCTCTTCACGACGATGGTAAAAGTACGAATCGAGCGCGTAGAAGACCACGAGCAGGACGCCACACACGAACACCATCGGCAAAGCCAGATGCACCGTGGTCCAGAAAAAGCCCACGCCGTTGAGAAAACCGAGAAAGAGCGGCGGGTCGCCGAGCGGTGAAAGCGAGCCGCCCGCGTTAGCGACGAGGAAGATGAAGAACACCACCACATGCACGACGTGCTTGCGATTATCGTTGGCGCGCAGCAGTGGCCGGATCAGCAGCATTGCCGCGCCGGTCGTGCCCATGATGCTGGCGAGTGCCGTACCGAGCGCGATGATCGCCGTATTCATGCGTGGCGAGCCGTGCAGATTCCCGCGCACGCAGATGCCGCCCGCCACCGTATAGAGCGCAGTCAACAGCACGATGAACGGCACGTACTCTTCGAGCATGGCGTGAACGAACGAGCCGAGCGCTACGCCGGCACCGAACATCACACCAAACGGCACCAGAAACAGGATGGCCCAGCCTGCCGCGATCTTGCCGAAATGGTGATGCCAGAAAGTCGGCGCGATGAGCGGGAACACGGCAATCGACAGCAGCACACCGGCAAATGGCGCGCCCCACCATGCCGACAGGGTTGCGCCATCAAGCGTCGCGGCCGACGCGATTTGCGGCCCAAGCGCCATTACGGCGGCGAGCACGATGCTCGTCCACACAGCATGTCGCTTCATGTACGCACGACGATCACGTGCACCCGATACGGCCCGTGTGCGCCGAGCACGATGGTCTGCTCGATATCGCCGGTACGCGACGGCCCCGATACGAAGTTGACGGCGCGCGGCAGTTCGCCCCGTTCGGAGCGAATCAGGTTGAAGGCGTCTTCATGACCGGCGACGATGCGCGAGGCCGGCACGATCGCAATGTGCGTTTCGGGAAGCAGACCGGCGGATGCATAGGTTTCGGGTCCCGACAACAGCACCAGCGTGCCGGTCTCCGCTGTTGCGCAGAAGCAGCCGGTGATGCCGACTACATCGCCATCTTCCGGCTTGCGAAATTCGATGCCGAGACCTGCTTCGGTCCAGTTGAGGTCTTGCAGCGTTTGCCAGGCAATGGCCTGCAGCGGCAAGCCGTGCTGCGTGAGATAGCGAAGCACCGCAGCCGGCACATCGCTCAAGGCGTCGACGCTCTCAACGGTGGTGGACAGCTTCTGCGCCTCTTCGATAAAACGCGCGACCAGATCGTCCGGCATAGTTGGCCGCGGACCTTGCGGATGTCGTGCGAGATAGTCGGCAGCGGCTTCGCGCTCGGATTCGGCCGGCTCGGCTTCGCGGCCCTGGGCTGCGCGGATGCGCGCCAGGATGTTGCGGCGGGCGATCGATGTATCCATGTGGGCCAAATCCTCGCGAGTGTCTCGTTTCTTTCGATAGCCGTGCGACAGGCAGGTATCGCGAGAATTATACCGGCCACCTCACTCGCGGACACTCGTCCAGATGGCCTAAGCGGGCGCGCACCAAGCGCCCGCACAGGAAGTCACTGCCGTTACGGCGAGACTTCCTCGTCCGGCTGTTTGATGCCGAAAACCTGGCGCAGATAAGCGAGGTACGCCTTGTCGTCGCACATATTCTTGCCCGGCGAATCGGACAGTTTGGCGACCGGCTGACCGTTGCAGCGAACCATCTTGATGACGATCTGAAGCGGGTTATAGCCGAGGTCGTTGGTCAGGTTGGTGCCGACGCCGAACGCGAGCTTGCAGCGTCCGCGGAAGCGTTCGTACAGTTGCAGGACCTTCGGAATATCGAGCGCATCGGAGAACACGAGAATCTTCGTGCGCGAATCGCAGCGATTCGCCTCGTAGTGCTTCAGAAGCCGCTCGCCCCACTCGAACGGGTCGCCTGAATCGTGACGCGCGCCGTCGAACAGCTTGCAGAAGTACATGTCGAAATCGCGCAGGAACGCTTCCATGCCGTACACGTCGGACAGCGCAATGCCCAGGTCGCCGCGATACTCCTTTGCCCACATCTCGAAGCCGTAGATCTGCGAATCGCGCAGCCGCGGGCCGAGCGCCTGGCAGGCCTGAAGGTATTCGTGGGCCATCGTGCCGAGCGGCGTGAGGCCATGCTTCATGGCGTAGAAAACGTTGCTGGTGCCGGTGAACTGCTCGCCCAGATCGTCTTTCAGCGTCAGGATCACCTCTTCGTGCCAGCGCTTCGAGAAGCGGCGGCGCGTGCCGTAGTCGGCGATCTTGCAGTCCGCGAATTCCGGGCGTGCGCCGAGCAGCTTGATCTTTTCGGAGAGACGCTCACGGCCTTCGCCGTAGGCCGGCTCCCGCTGCGTGTTGCGAAAGTAGACCTCATTGACGATCGCCAGCACCGGAATCTCGAACAGGATCGTATGCAGCCATGGACCCTTGATCTCGATGTCGATCTCGCCATTGCCCTTCGGCGAAGGGGTAATCGAAATGTACTTGTCGTTCAGATGGAAGAGCGCGAGGAACTCGATGAAATCGCCCTTGATGAAGCGCATGCGACGCAGGTAGTCGAGCTCGTCGTCGGTGAAACGCAATTCGCACAGCTTGCGCACTTCGCCGCGGATTTCCTCGATATAAGGCACGAGGTCGACGTTCGGCGTCCTGCAGCGGAAGCGGTATTCCACGCTCGCGGCAGGGAAATGATGCAAAACCACCTGCATCATCGTGAACTTGTACAGGTCAGTATCGAGCAGCGAAGTAATAATCATGATGGTGCGTACCGGACTGCAGGAAGAACGGAAGGCCCGACTGGGCCCATGCGCCTGCGGCACGCCCCGGCGCGCCGACCTGACGCATGTTACCCGAATGCGCGCGGGCATATGGCGCAGGCAGCCTTACGCAGTGCCATAAACTAATCACGAAAACGTATAAACCGGGTGAGCCCGTGCTGCATATGCCTCTTGACGTTACGCTACAATAGCGCTTTTGGCGTTTCGCCTCCCCGATACCGCATGCAGGAGCTGCCTGAATGACTCACGTTGTGACCGAAAGCTGCATCAAGTGCCGCTATACCGACTGCGTCGATGTGTGCCCGGTGGACTGCTTTCGCGAAGGTCCCAACTTCCTCGCGATCGACCCCGATGAGTGCATCGACTGTGCTGTGTGCGTCGCCGAATGTCCGGTGAACGCCATCTACGCCGAAGAAGACGTGCCGGGCGACCAGCAGGACTTCATCGCGCTGAATGCCGATCTCGCCAAGGGCTGGCCGAGCATCACGAAGACGAAGGCCCCGCTGCCCGAGGCAGACGAGTTTAAGGACGTGAAGGAAAAGCTGGCCCTGCTCGCTCGTTGATCGCCCCCACGCGCGGCGGCCCACGGCCTCGAGGTCGCACCCGGCTGCTGCGCCCCGGTCCCTGTATCACCCTCCCCAGCTACGCCGATTCGAACGAAATCGAGATGGGCCAAGGGTCTTGACAGGTTCCGGAGCACCTCCTACAATTTCGCTTCTCTGCTTTTGTTGTTCCCCGATAGCTCAGTCGGTAGAGCGCCGGACTGTTAATCCGTAGGTCCCTGGTTCGAGCCCAGGTCGGGGAGCCAAGATTTGCAAAGGCCCGTTAACCAAAACGGGCTTTTTTATGTAAAGGTTGTACTGCTGTTCCTCGATAGCTCAGTCGGTAGAGCGCCGGACTGTTAATCCGTAGGTCCCTGGTTCGAGCCCAGGTCGAGGAGCCAAAAGATTCGAAGGCCCGCATTTGCGGGCCTTTTGTTTTTGGGCGGCGCGCGTCGCGGTAATACTGGCCACCCAATAAACGTTGCGCTCTTCGCGTTCATCCCATTCCGCTCTCCTTCAGCAGTTTCCAGACGCATCCACCCGCGTCACGGTTGCCGTTATACGATGGTGCTTTCGCTTTGCCATCATTCCCGATCACTCCGGTATCCCAATGAAATCACCCTTGTTGCGCGTTACGCTCGCCTTCGCTGTCACGGCTCTGCTCACCCCTCTCGCGCACAGCGAGGAAGTGGGCAGCGTCAACACCAATTTCCACGTGACCGGCTCTGACCGGGTGGTGGTCGAAGCCTACGATGACCCGGTCGTGCAAGGCATCACCTGCTATGTGTCGCGAGCCCGTACCGGCGGCATCAAGGGCACGCTCGGCATTGCGGAAGATCCGACCGAAGCATCGATCGCCTGTCGCCAGGTGGGCGCCATCAAGTTCACCGGTCCTGTCAAGCAGCAGTCCGATGTGTTTTCGGTGAGCATGTCGCTGATCTTCAAGACGCTGCACGTGGTGCGGATCGTCGATGCGAAGCGCAACTCGCTGGTGTATCTGACCTACAGCGATCGCGTCGCCAGCGGCAGCGCGAAGAACAGCGTCAGCGCGGTGGCAGTGCCAGCCGGCACTACGATTCCGCTCAAGTGAAAGCTGCTTGTACGGTGACAGCCTGCTCGCGCTAAACTGGCAGGCCGAGCTGGATTTCCATCATGACCGTGACCCGTTTCCGCGATTCCGCCCGCTACTGGCGTACGCCGCTTTTGCCTGGCGCGGATCTGCTCACGGCTGAATACCACGATCACGAGTTTTCGCCGCACTGGCACGACGCGTACACCATCCCGGTGATCGTCGCCGGCGCCGAATGCTACCGGTATCTGGGCGCGGACTACGTCGCCGAGGCGGGCAGCGTGCCGATCATCAACCCCGGTGAACTGCACACGGGCGCGCGGGCGATGGAGGAAGGCTGGCGCTACCGCGTGCTGTACGCGCCGGTGGATTTCATCCAGCAACTCGCGGACGACGTCGCCGGTCAGCCCCAGCCATTGCCATGGTTCGAACCCGGCGTGATCCGCGATGTGGAAGTCGCGCAACGGCTCGCACGCGCTCACCGTCTGCTCGAAGCGCAAGCCGATCCGCTCGCAGCCGAAGCCGCGATGCTCGACGCCCTGTCGATGCTGCTCGTGCGCTACTCCGGCGGGCAGACAAAGCCAGCACGGCTCGCCGTCGATGACACCCGCGTCGCGACCATGAAAGAGCGCCTTACCGGCGATCTCGCCACGCCACTCCAGCTAGGCGAACTGGCAAGCGCCGTCGGCCTGTCGCCGTTCCACGCTGCGCGTCTGTTCGCCCAGAGCACCGGCCTGCCGCCGCACGCGTGGCGCAACCAGGTTCGGCTGCAACGCGCACTGGCGCCGCTGCGCGCGGGAGTCTCTGTCACCGAGGTAGCCGCGGCCAGCGGGTTCACCGATCAGAGCCACTTCACCCGGCATTTCCGGCGCGTGTTTGGGGTGCCGCCCGGGCGCTGGCAGGCGAGCTAAGCGCAAGGCACGCGGAAGCAGCGGTCACAGCACCGCAGCAAACCACCATAGCAAGAACGTACAAGCCCTCCCCACCCCGCCGCGGCTATCCTCCGCAGACCAAGGAGGCAAGATTGACCCATACCAGACGCACTGAATTCACCGCCGGCGCGCGCGACATCATCCCGATGATGGTCGGCGCCGCGCCGTTCGGCATGATCTTCGGCACCCTCGTCACATCCGGCCCGCTGCACCTGTGGCACGGGCAACTGATGTCGCTCGTCGTTTTCGCCGGCTCGGCGCAATTTATTGCGCTGGGCCTGATCGCAGGCCATACGAGCTTCGCGGTGGTGCTGGCTACCACCCTGGTCGTGAACCTGCGGCACGTCCTATACAGCGCCACGCTCGCGCCCTATGTCTCGAACCTGCCGCTGCGCTGGCGCCTCGCGCTGGGCGGCGTGCTCACCGACGAAGTCTTCGCAGTCGCCTGGGCGCACTACAGGCACCATCCGCCGGGCTCGATCAGCCCGTACTACTTCCTCGGCGCGGGTCTCGCCATGTATCTCAACTGGCAGATCTGGACGCTCGCCGGCCTTCTGTTCGGCGCGGCGTTCCCCGGTCTGCAGTCGCTCGGGCTCGATTTCGCCATGGCCGCCACCTTCATCGCGATCGTCGTGCCCCAACTCGTCGCGCTACGTAATTTCGCCGCGGCCGTCACCGCGGGCGCGCTGGCGTTCTTCTGGCAGGCGTGGCCCTATAAGCTGGGCCTGCTCGGCGCGGTGTTCGCCGGAGTCGTGGTCGGCGTGCTGCTGTCGTTGCCCGGCAGCCAGCGGCGCACGGCAGAGGCGGAGGCGGAGGCGGCACAATGAACTACGCCCTCCTGATTCTCGGCATGGCGCTCATCACGTGGACGATCCGCGCGACCGTTTTCGTGCTCGGCGAGCGGCTGGTGTTCCCGCCGCTCGTGCGGACCGCCCTCGGTTTCGTGCCGGTGACGGTGCTCACTGCCATCATCGTGCCCATGACCGTCTCGCCCCACGGCGGCGACGCCGAACTCACGTGGCGCAATCCGCAACTCGTCGGGGCTCTCGCCGCCGTGGCCGTCAGCGCACTGACCCGCCGGCCATTGCTCACCATTGCGGTCGGACTCGCGGTCTTTTTTGTCTGGCAAGGCGTCGTCCTCAAGTAGAGCGGCCCCCCTGGTTGCATCGCCAGCCTTGTGCAGCGCCGCAACCGGCGCTGCATCCGACGGCCCGCACGCGCCAGCCCCAAGCTCTGCCCCTCAAGTTTTACCCCATTCCGCCGTTATGCAGTCGAGGTCCGCTCGCCGGGAAGTTCTCCCGCTGGTTATGCGGCAACAAGCAAGATCAACCGCGTCGAGCATCGACGTCGCCCTGTCACGGGGGCAGTTCGCAGAAGGCGACACTTTTGCGGTGCAACGCGGGAGGACCAAACGGGATACGACATGGGTCAAATCACCCTTTCACTCAAAGACGAAACCGTCGCAAACCTGCGCAAGGACTTTGACGCGTTTCTGCGCGTCTCGCTCAAGCTCGACCCGCAGTTCGCCACGCCGTCGTTTGAGGATTTTCTGCGCGCCAAACTGCTCGACAACATGGTGCCGCTCACCGAACACGCGGTGAAGCGGATGTTGCAGGGCGGTCAGTACGCATGGGCTAAACGCACGCTGGACAAGGAATTCCCGGATGTCGTCGCGATCCTGATGCAGCAGGCATCAGAGTTCGGGTTTGGCTTCGCCTCGCGCTCCGAATGGACCCCGGAGGAACTGGCCAAGCAATGTCACGACTGGGCAGCGGCGATCGTCAAGGAATCGGACGGCGATGCGTCGCTGGTGGATCCGCTCGCCGCGCAGATCAAGAGCGCGGCGCAGGACATCCAGGCGCTCGAAGAGACCATGCAAACGCCGGCATGGCGGCTGGTCGAGTCGCTGCGGCAGCGGGTCTACGAGGCGAAGGTGGCGTGCGAGACGAGTATTGGCAGCACCGCGCGCGAAAAGCTTGGCGAACTACGCGGCCTGTTGCGGTTGGGGATTTCCCACGGCTCGTTCCAGAAACAGGAAGCGCAGCAGATCATGGAATATCTGCGCCTGCTGAAGCCGGAAATCTTTGTCGAAGAGCCGTACGACATTTTCTCGCGGCTCGCGGCGTGGCTACGCGCCTTCTTTACGCCGCCGCCCCGTCCGCAACCACAGCAACAACAGCCGCGGCAGCAGTCACGTTAAACGGAGCGGGGTGACAGACACCTCGCCCGCGCTCAGTCCCACATCTTTTTCAGCTTCGCCGCAATTTCGAGCTTCGCTTGCGCCGCCGCGGCCAGTCCGGCCGCGCTCGGCGCAACGGGCTCGGGCACGCGCGGCCAGGCATGCGCGTCGAAGAGCGGCAGCAGGTGCGCCGGGATGAAACGCGTGCGCGAGGCCCAAACGTGCCGATCGCCCAGATGCGTCTGGTTATGCACGTAGAAGCGTTGCGGCACGACGATGTGAAGATCCTCCTTCGCACGCGTCATCGCCACGTACAGCAGGCGTCGCTCCTCGTCGATCTCCGCCTCGCTGCCCGTGCCGAGGTCCGACGGAATGCAGCCGTCGACCCCGTTCAGCACGAACACATTGCGCCACTCTTGCCCCTTTGCCGAATGGATGGTCGACAGGATCAGATAGTCCTCGTCGAGCATGGGCACGCCGGATTCGTCGCTAGTGGCATCGGGCGGGTCGAGCGTCAACTCCGTCAGGAAACGCTCGCGCGAGGCATAGGTGGCGGCGATGCTCTCCATTTGCAGCAGATCCGCATGACGGATGGCCGCGTCTTCGTGATTGCGCTCAAGGTGAGGTTCGTACCAGCGCCGCACCCGTTCGAACTCGGCCGGCCATGAGGAGCCCGGGCCGCATACGCTCGACATGAGCGCGACGAATGGCTGCCAGTCTTCCAGTGTGCGAGCCGGTGGGGCGAAGGACGCTAATGCGCTCGCCGTAGCGCCGGGGGCAATTTCAGTCACCGCATCCAGCACACGCGCCGCCGTCGCCGGCCCGACACCAGGCAAGAGCTGCGTGACGCGAAACCCCGCCACCCGGTCACGCGGATTTTCCGCCCAGCGCAGCACGGCCAGCACGTCTTTCACGTGCACCGAGTCGAGAAACTTGAGGCCGCCGAATTTCACAAACGGAATGTTGCGCCGGGTCAGTTCGATCTCCAGCGCGGCGCTGTGATGAGCGGCGCGAAACAGCACCGCTTGCGCCTTCAGCTTCATGCCGGCTTCGCGCGCCTCGAGCACCTGTTCGACCACGTAACGCGCCTGATCGGCCTCGTCCGCCACGCTGACGAGGTGCGGGCGCTGGGCGGATGCCTTGTCCGTCCACAGATTTTTGGTGAAGCGCTCGCTGGCGAGCTCGATCACCGCGTTCGACGCCGCCAGAATCGGCTGCGTCGAGCGGTAGTTACGCTCAAGCGTGACCTGTCTCGCGGGCGGATTGAAGTGGCCCGGAAAATCGAGGATGTTGCGCACCGTCGCGCCGCGAAACGAGTAGATCGATTGGGCGTCGTCGCCCACCACGGTCAGGCCGCGGCCGTCGGGCTTCAACGCGAGGAGGATAGATGCCTGCAGGCGATTGGTGTCCTGATACTCGTCTACCAGCACGTGATCGAAGCGGCCCGCAAGGTCAGCGGCGATCGCCGGTTGCTCGGCCATCAGGGACCAGTAGAGCAGCAGATCGTCGTAGTCGAGCACGCTCTGCTTCTGCTTGGCTTCAACATAAGTGGCAAACAGCAGCCGCAGATCCGCCTCCCACTCGCGGCACCACGGAAACGCGTCGTTCAGCACATCCGCCAACGCCGCGCCGGTGTTGACAACGCGCGAGTAGATCGCGAGGCAGGTGCCCTTCGATGGAAAACGCCGTTCCTTCGCCGAGAGCCCGAGTTCGTGCCGCACGAGGTTCATCAGGTCGGCGGAATCCTCGCGATCGTTGATCGTGAAGGTGGGCGCGAGGCCAATCAGTTCGGCATATTCGCGCAGCAGACGGGCGCCGATGCCGTGAAACGTGCCCGACCACGTGAGACCCTGTGCAACCGCGGCCCGCGCGCCCAGCGCCTGTCCGGCGATGCGCGTCACCCGCCGGGTCATTTCGACCGCGGCCCGGCGTGAAAACGTCAGCAGGAGGATTCGACGGGGATCGACACCCTTGACGACCAGATTGGCGACCCGGTGCGCCAATGTATTGGTCTTGCCCGACCCCGCGCCTGCAATGACCAGCAAGGCGCCGGTCGGCTGCGTAACGTTGCCGGTGTCGTATTCGACGGCTTCGCGCTGCGCGTCATTGAGCCTCGCCAGCCAGGCGGCAGTATCGGACGGCGCGGGTTCGGCAACGGAGAGCACGGTGTCTGGGCGGCAGATAGAGGGTTACAGGGCATGGGCCGCAAAACAGCGCGGCGCCGCATACTGTATATCCATACAACCAGCTCCGACAAGCACCCTTTTTTTCCTCAACCACCGAGACGACGCCCCCCACCCCTACTCCTTCTTCGCGTCCTTTTCCTTCGCATCGGCCGCAGCCTTATCAGCGTCAGACTGCGCCTCCGTCTTCGACTTGTCGGCCTTCGCCTGAGCGACATCGGACTTCTTGTCGGCCTTCGCCTGTTCCTTGGCAGCCTTCTTGTCGGCGTGCGTGGGCGTTGCGGTCGAGTCGTTCGTTTGCGCGAACGCAACCGGCGACACGCAGCCGGCAATCAGCGCCGCCATAATCCAGTTCATGGGCTTATTCATGCAATACCTCCCTCAGGGTCACGGACAGGCCACGGACAACCCGCCGATAAAATTGAACGGGCCGGCCGCGGCAAGCCGCGCCGGCCCGTCGGAGCGGCTCACCGCCCCCTTGCTACATGCTTAGTGCTTGACGTCAGAAGCATCATCCTGGTTCGGCGTCTGGCCTTGCATGTTCATCTTCATATCGTTGTTGGCCGTCTGCTTGTCGGCCTTCTTGTTAATCTTGGCGTCACGGACCTGCTGCTTGTACTGCGACTTGGCCGCGGCCTGCTGCTGCTTCAACTCTGCCTTCGACGCCTTCTTCGACGCGCTGTACTGGGCATTGGCCTGCGCATCCGCGTCGCGCTTTTGCACCAGCGGATCGGTCGAGCCCGATGCCGTCAGACGCTGCGGCGCCGGGGTCGGCGGCTGGACGCCTTGCGCGGCCGGAGCCGCTGTATCGGCGCCGGGCGCCGCCATTTGCTGGCCCGCGCCGCCGGCATCCGGTTGCGCGTTGGTCTGCGCGAACGCACCGGTAGCGGCAAAAGCAGTCAGGGCGGTACCGATCAGGAGCGAACGAATCTGGGTCATAGCTTTACCTCTCTAAAATTGTTGTCAGGACTCGGGCGGCAGGCCCACCGAAGATGCTGGCGGTGCGTATCGTCCGGTCTGCTGCGCCCTGCCGTCGAAGTGACGGAAGGTCACGCAGACAGCAGGTTTTTCTACAGACCTGCCCTTTGCGAGTGAAGTTCGCGAAAAACGGTCACTGTTACGCACCGTTTCATTTTCTAACGAAAACATAACCTATGCTTTCAACCAGCATAAGCCGGACTACCTGAGGCTATATATGTGGCTTCTGGCTTATGATGCGAACCCCGTTACCCTTGCCGCAATCGCCATGCCCAATCTCGATTTCACCCTGACCGGCGACTATGTCGAATTGCACAATCTCCTGAAGATAACGGGGCTTGCCGACAGCGGCGGCTCCGCCAAACTGATGGCTGCCTCCGGCGCAGTGACCGTGGATGGCCAGGTCGAGCTACGTAAAACCTGCAAAATCCGCGCGGGACAAGTCGTTTTGCTCGGCGACACCCGGATTGCCGTGCACGAGGCATAGCGCCGCCGGGATCGGCTCAGCGCTGGACTGCGGGCTCGCCAAAAATCCGCACCAAAGATGTGCTTACAGATCGACAACAGCTCGCCTACCCCCTAAGCTGTCGGTTTCGATAGAAACGGCACGGACGCGACCTGCTCCGTGCCTCGCTTTATGACCCGATCCGGCCTCTCCCGGGTGGCCGCGCCGCCGCCTACGTTTTCCCGCCACGCCGCCGACACCGCCCGCCTCGCCGCCCCGCTTGCCATTGCCCAACTGTCGCAAATGGCAATGGGCGTCACCGATACGATCCTGCTCGGCTCGCTCGGGCCCGACGCGCTCGCCGCCGGCGGACTTGGCGCGAACCTGTTCTTCGTGGTCGTCACGCTGCTGCAGGGCGTGCTGACGTCGGTGAGCGTAAGCGTCTCGCACGCTCGCGGCGCCCAGGCCGAAGACCGCGTGCCGCACATCTACTGGACCGGCTTCGTGATGTCGATGCTGCTGGCGGTCCCCGCCTTCACGGTACTGTCGCTCGCCACGCCGATCCTGCTTGCCTTTGGCGAACCGGCCCTACTCGCGCACAACGTCGGCGAATACGCCGCCATCCTGCGCTGGGGTGCGCCTGCCAGCCTGATCGGGGTCGGCCTGATGCGCTCGTTCCTGCCGGCCATCGGCGCGGCCAAACGTCTGTTATGGGTGTCGCTGGCGGGGGTTTGCGTGAACGGCTTCCTGAACTACAGCCTGATCCACGGGGCGAACGGTTTGCCGCGCCTCGGCTTTCTCGGTTCGGCGACAGCCACCACCGTCACCGTGTGGATCACCGCGCTGGTGCTGATGGGGTGGCTGCATCTGCGCCCCCGTTATCGCCACTTCGTCACCGCGACACGCCCCAGATTGCCGTTGATGGGCGAACTGTTCGGCATCGGCTGGCCGGTGGCGATCACCTATGGCGTCGAGTCCACGCTCTTTCTGGCGACGGGCCTCATGGTCGGCGTGCTCGGCGAATCGCAGCTCGCGGCGCATCAGATCGCGCTGAACGTTGCGTCGGTGGCGTTCATGGTACCGCTCGCGATCGGTCAGGCCGCCAATGTGCGGGTCGGCTTCTGGTCCGGCGCGGGGCAGCCGCTCGCCGCTCGCCACGCGGGCTTCGTGGCGCTCGGGTTGGGCGTCGGATTCATGTCGCTGTCGGGGCTCGTCCTGATCCTCGCGCCGCACTGGATCGTCGGTCTGTATTTACACCTCGACGATCCCGCGAATGCCGCCACCGTGGCGTTGGCCAGCTCGCTGCTTGGCGTCGCCGCGATCTTTCAGATCGTCGACGGTATGCAGACGGTCGGCTCCGGATGTCTGCGCGGTCTCAAGGACACGCGCGTGCCAATGCTGGCCGCCGCGTTCGGCTACTGGGGGATCGGTTTTCCGACCGGCTACACGCTCGCATTTCACTTCGGGCTTGGCGCACGAGGCCTGTGGTGGGGTCTCGCGGCCGGACTCGCGAGCGTCGCGTTGCTCATGACGCTGCGCTTTCACAAGCTCAGCCTGCGACGCGTGCCGGCCGCTGCGCAACCATCGGTATGACCGCGCCCCGACTGCCCGCTTGCGCGTCCCATAAGGACGGCACCGGACACGCATCCAACGCGCGCCGCCTGGCATGCGCCATCCGCACGGCCAGTAATCCGCTGTCCGATGCTTCGACGCCTTGCACGCCGGCCCGCTCGAATTGCCATCCAGAAACAGAATCAAGGACCTCCTGACATGCTTGCCCGGGTTACCCGTCTCTTTCCGCTGTGGGCCGTGCTGGTCTCGCTCGCCGCCTATTTTTCGCCGGCTTCGTTCAGCCCCATCGCGCCGCACGTCACCACCCTGCTGACAATCATCATGCTGGCGATGGGCGTGACCCTTTCCATCGCCGACTTCAGGCGCGTCTTCACCCGGCCCGCGCCGGTCGTCGCCGGCATCGTCTTGCACTATCTCGTCATGCCGCTCGCCGCGTGGGGCATCGCCAAAGTGCTGCACATGCCGCCCGATCTGACGGCGGGCATGGTGCTGGTAGGCAGTGTCGCGAGCGGCACGGCGTCGAACGTCATGATCTATCTGGCGCGCGGCGATGTAGCGTTATCGGTGACGATCAGTGCGTTGTCGACGCTGGTTGGCGTGTTCGCGACGCCGCTGCTCACGCGCCTTTATGTCGACGCCTCGATCGCAGTCGACGTGCGCGGCATGCTGATGAGCATCCTCGAGATCGTCGCACTGCCGATCGTGGTAGGCCTCGTCGTCAACCATCTGTTCGGCAAACTGGTGCGCAAGGTCGAACCGGTTCTGCCGCTGGTGTCGATGATTGCCATTCTGCTGATCATCTCCGCGGTGGTGGGCGGTACGCAGAAAAGTATCGCGTCGGTCGGTCTCGTGGTGATGCTCGGCGTGGTACTGCATAACGGCATCGGTCTGCTCGGCGGGTATTGGGGCGGCCGCTTGCTCGGATTCGACGAAGCCGTATGCCGCACGCTGGCGATCGAAGTCGGCATGCAGAATTCCGGCCTCGCCGCGACGCTCGGCAAACTGTATTTCTCACCGCTGGCCGCATTGCCCGGTGCCCTGTTCTCGGTATGGCACAACCTCTCGGGATCGCTGCTCGCGGGATACTGGGCAGGTCGCCCGGCCAAAGGTTCCACGCATCCTGACAGCGGGTCCGTGTTCGAGGCGAAACGCAGCTAAGGGTAACGCCGCGCGCTCGTCATCGATGAGCGCGCAGCGACACTCGCAATCATGCTGCGCAGGTGTCGCCCACGAGTGCGACTCACTCGCATATCGTTAGCATGACGAATCACACCACAGACCCTACGTCGCAACACCATCCCTGCCGGGTTGAGACGCCAGCCGCTCTCATGAGCATCAGGCGCAAGTGCGACGTCGCATGCTTGCCCGATCAATTCCCCTTAGAATGCTTTCCTCGAAAGAGCACAGATGCATCGGGTGTACGCCCTGAACGTTGCACTTCAGGCCGTGCGCGAACCGAATCCAGCGGAGGAATAACGTGCCGGCGTACGACAGCAACAACAACATCACGTCGCAATATCGTCAACGTCCACCAAGGACGACACCATTCGCGAGCACCGCAGTGCGAATGGCCACGCGCATCGGCAAGCATTGCTTGCTAGTGTGCGCCGCAGCGGCACTTTTGACCGCCTGCGCAAGCCGGCCGCCCGCGGCCGCATTCGATCGTCCCGTCACACACGCACTGCCGACCACCACCACGACACCACTGAGCGCCGCTCTCTCGCCCATCGAAAGCGCGCATCCTGGCGAATCCGGCTTTCGCGTGCTGTCGAATGGAACCGAGGCGCTGCAGATGCGTATCGCCCTCGCCCGCGCGGCGACGAAGACGCTCGATATGCAGTACTACATCGCCAACGAAGACACTACCGGCAAGCTGCTCCTCGGCGCCGCGCTCTACGCCGCCGACCACGGCGTGCGCGTGCGCATGCTCGTCGACGATCTGAATTTCAAGGACATCGACGACATAATGGCCGGACTGAATTCGCATCCCAACATCGAGGTGCGGGTCTTCAATCCGTTTGGCAGCAGTCATCGCAGCGTGTTTGAGCGCACCACCAACCTGCTCACGAAGATCGACCAGTTCACGCGCCGCATGCACAACAAGGCGATGATCGCGGACAACCAGTTGGCGATCGTTGGCGGCCGCAATCTCGGCGACGAGTATTTCAGCGCGAGCACCACGCTGCAGTTCCGCGATCTCGACGTGCTCGCGGCAGGTCCGATCACCGCCGACGTGTCGGCCAGCTTCGACGAGTACTGGAACAGCTCCGGCGCCTATCCGCTGAAGGCGCTGAATCACCAGAACTTCTCGCCGCAGGAACTCGACGCGACACGCGATGCATTGCGCGCGCACTGGCGCACCAACGCCGATCCCTACAACGCGAAACCGCTGAATGCGACACCGCTCGCAACGCAGATCGCCGCGGACCAACTCGACCTCACGTGGGCGCCAGCGGAATTCAAGGCCGATACGCCGGGCAAGATCGATCAGCCGTCGCCCGACTACGTCAGCCCACCCATGCAACGTCTCGCCGATCTGATGAAGGAAGCCCAGAAAGAGTTTCTGGTTGTATCGCCGTACTTCGTACCGCACGATGCCGGGGTGGATGCACTCGCGCAACTCACGCAGCGCGGCATACGGGTCGCGGTCCTGACCAATTCGCTCGCCGCCACCGATGCGGTGGCTGTGCAAGCCGGCTACAGCCCCTACCGAGTGCCGCTACTGCAGCACGGCGTCGAACTGTACGAATTCAAGCCTGACCAGCAAAGCACGGGGACGTCAGTGGCAGGCTCGCGGTCACGCGCCAGCCTGCACGCGAAAACCTACGTGCTCGATCGCCAGATTCTGGTGATCGGCTCGATGAACCTCGATCCGCGCTCGGCGAATCTGAACACCGAACTGGCGCTCTTCATCCACAGTCCGGTGCTGGCGGGCCAGGTCGCCGCGCTGTTCGACCGTGCGACCGCGCCGGCGGTCAGCTATCGGGTCACGCTCGCCTCGAAGGCAGAACTTGCCGGAGTGAGCTACATTGGTTCGCCGCAGTCGCAACTCGAATGGACTGACGAGGAGAACGGCCAGCGGCACACCTACACCTCGGACCCGCAAGCAGGTTTGTACCGGAATGTGATGACGGGTCTATTCTTGTTATTGCCAGTCCAGGGTCAGCTTTGATGCACGCCTTGCAGCGCGGGCGCGCAGGGCATCCGAACCATGCAGTTATCCAGCTAATTGGGCTTTTCAGTTAAAGCGGAGTTGAACCATGACCGAAGACGTACGAATGGAGCGCGACACGTTCGGCGAGATTGCCGTGCCGAACGCGCAGCTATGGGGCGCGCAAACCCAACGCTCGCTGCAGAATTTCCGCATCTCCACGGAGAAGCAATCGCCCGAGCTGATCACGGCGCTGGCCGTCATCAAGCGTGCGGCGGCCGAGGTCAATCTGGGCCTCGGCGTGCTCGACGAGAGCAAAGCGAAGGCCATTATGCAGGCCGCCGACGAAATCATCGAAGGCAAGCATCCGCACGAATTTCCGCTGGCGGTCTGGCAGACCGGCTCCGGCACGCAGACCAACATGAACCTCAACGAGGTGATCGCCAACCGCGCGAGCGAGCTGCTGGGCGGCGAGCGCGGCGAGGCGCGCAAGGTGCACCCGAACGACGACGTAAACCGCGGCCAGTCGTCCAACGACGTGTTTCCGACGGCCATGCATGTGGCGGCGGCGGTCGGTTTCGTCAAGCATCTGGTGCCCGCGTTGAAGACGCTGCGTGCGACGCTCGACGGCAAGGCGAAAGCATTCGCCGGGATCGTCAAGATCGGCCGCACCCACTTGCAGGATGCGACGCCGCTCACGCTGGGTCAGGAATTCTCCGGTTATGTGGCGCAACTCGACCACGGCATTCGCCACGTCGAATCGGCGCTGCCGCATCTCTACGAACTCGCGCAGGGCGGCACTGCGGTCGGCACCGGCCTGAACACGCATCCGCAGTTCGCCGACAAGGTCGCCGCGGCAATCGGCAAGCTAACCGGTGTGCCGTTCGTATCGGCGCCCAACAAGTTCGAGGTGATGGCCGCCGCCGACGCGCTGGTATTCGCGCACGGTGCGCTCAAGACCGTCGCGGCCAGCCTGATGAAGATCGCCAACGACGTGCGCTGGCTCGCGAGCGGCCCGCGTTGCGGTCTCGGCGAACTGTCGATTCCGGAAAACGAGCCCGGTAGCTCGATCATGCCGGGCAAGGTTAATCCGACCCAGTCCGAAGCGATGACCATGCTGTGCTGCCAGGTGTTCGGCAACGACGTCGCGGTGAATATGGGCGGCGCGAGCGGCAACTTCGAGCTGAACGTGTTCCGTCCGATGATTGCGCACAACGTGCTGCAGTCGATCCGCCTGCTCGCCGACGGCGCGCACAGCTTCAACGACAACTGCGCGGTCGGCATCGAGCCGAATCGCGAGCGCATCGACACGCTGCTCAACGAATCGCTGATGCTGGTGACGGCGCTCAATCCGCACATCGGCTACGACAAGGCGGCCAAGATCGCGAAGAAGGCGCACAAGGAAGGCACTACGCTCAAGGCGTCGGCACTGGCGCTTGGATTTGTCACCGAACAGCAGTTCGACGAGTGGGTAAAGCCGAACGATATGGTCGGCAATACGCCGGGTTGAGGTCGTGAGGTCAGGCCGCGTTCAGGCCTGACTGGCTCCGGGTTTCGTGCTGAACGAAGCCCGGCTCAGGCCACCGCGAGACAGATGCAAAAAGCGCCGTGCCGGTTTTCAGAACCGACACGGCGCATTTGTTCGTTGCCGTTTAAATCTTGCCCTGCGCCACTTCGTCCGGCTTCAGTTCGACGATCGCGTCGAGCGCCTCTTTCACGTCCAGCGCGTACTTGGCCAGACGCTTCTGCTCCTCGTTTTCCGCCAGATAGGCCGGCACCGGAACCGGGTGACCATTCTCGTTGACCGCCACCATCACGACCAGACAATCGGTGGTCTGCATCAGTTCGCCGCCCTTCGGATCCCCCGCCTGCACTGATACGTGGATGTGCATGCTGGTGCGCCCCGTGTGAACCACGCGCGCGCGCAGTTCGACCAGATTGCCGACGAGAATCGGCCGGCGGAAGCGGATATTGCCGACGCTGACCGTCACGCAATAACGTCCGGACCAGACCGCGGCACACGCGTAGGCGGTTTCGTCGATCCATTTCATCAGTGCACCGCCGTGCACCTTGCCGCCGAAGTTGACCGAGGTGGGCTCGGCGAGAAAGCGGAAGGTAGTTTCCGAACGGTCCAGCGGCGCAGCAACAGGGGTGCTCATCTTGACTCCGGGCAAACGAATGTTTCTAAAGGAGCCGATTATACGAGCGCAATTTTGACTGTGTGGCGCGGCGAGGGTCGGTAACTATGTTTTGCCACAGACAAAAGGATCTGCTCGCGAGATGCGGCGCAGCATTTTCCCCGGATTGATCGTTACAGGAGGAAGTCAGCGGACGCCACAAAGTCAAGTCGATTTCCGCCAAAATGGCGTTCTCCGCCGACACGATGTTTCATTTGTGATAAGAAATTCCTTCATCGATCGTGCCGTACATATCGATGCTGCCCGAACCCGCGCCCGACGATGCCGCGCCACCCTGCGCACAGGCGGCGCACAAAAGCACGGTAACGGCGATGGCAAGCAGGAGCTTCATGACGGCGCTTTTCTCGAAGTCGGGCTTTGATTCTAGCCTGGCTCGGCGAAGCCGCGCACAAGCGCCCCGGCAGGCTGGCGAGTGCAAGCTGCATTCGACGCTTCACGCCAGGCCGAAACATCGAATGCAGCCTCCCGCTATAGTGAAGACGTTGGCGAACGCTCGCCTGCGCCGTACCGGGAGATTCACATGACTGCCCAGCTTTCCGACGAACAGAATCACTTTCCAGGCCTCAGCCGGATCGGCGCGCTGCTCGCCGATCCCGGCCGCGCCGCCATGCTATGGGCGCTGATGGACGGTAGTGCGCGCCCGGCCGGCGAATTGACGATGGTGGCAGGTCTTTCGCCGTCGGCCGCCAGCGCGCATCTTGCCCGCCTCACCGAGGGCGGTCTGCTGACCGTCGAGGTACGCGGGCGACATCGCTACTTCCGGATTGCCTCACCCGACATCGCCGCCTCCATCGAAGCGCTTGCCAACGTGGCGCAGGCGAGCGCACCGCTGCGCATGACGCCGCGTCCGGCCCGCACGGTCCCCGTCGACATGCGTTACGCACGCACCTGCTACGACCACATGGCGGGCGAACTGTCCGTGCAACTGTTCGAGCGGATGCTGAGCCACGACCTCCTGACCCTGCACGGCAATACGCTCGAGGCCACCACCAGGGGGGCGGCTCAACTCGCCCGCTGGGGTATCGACGTCACCGGCCAGCGCAGCCGCAGGCGTCGTTTCGCCTGCACCTGCCCGGACTGGAGCGAGCGGCGCCCACACCTCGGTGGCGCACTCGGCGCGGCCTTACTCGATGCCTGGTCGACGCACGGCTGGGTGGAGCGCACCGAGCGGCCGCGCATCCTTCGGATCACACCGGCTGGTCACCAGCACTTCAACCAGTTCCTGACGAACTGAGCGCCGCCCGACCAGGTGCGGTCGGGTCATAGGCGCCGTTTCCGGTACAACCGGACCGGCAGGATTTTTTGTTACACGGCAGGTAAGGAGGCTTACAAATGCGGACGCCTTGAAACATGCCACAACGCTAAAGTTCTTTCACGGATGCAACCACCGAGTGTCCGTTAGAGAGACAACATGAAAACGATCAGCACCGAACAACGTACAACGCGCCGCGTCACCGTTTATACCCGCGGTTATACGCTGATAGCAGCCGCAGTCTTGACGCTCGCAGCCCAGACCGTCCTCGCCCAGGAAGCCCCTCCTCCGGAAAACGCGCCTGGCGCGGCTCAGAGCACCGGCAATACCGATCCGCCGGGCCGCGTGGCCCGCCTGAACTACACCTCCGGCGCCGTGACGACCGAGCCCGCCGGTGCCACCGACTGGTCCTACGCGCAGATCAACCGTCCGCTCACCACCGGTGACCAGCTTTGGGACGACCAGAACGCACGCGCGGAAATGCACATCGGCTCGACCGCGGTGCGACTCGGCGATTCGACCAGCCTCGATATCCTCAATCTCGACGACTCCAACGCGCAGCTGAAAGTCGCGCAGGGCACGCTGTCGACCCGCGTGCGGGAACTGGCGCCGGGCTCGACGTATGAGATCGATACGCCGAATCTCGCGCTCGGCATCACCGCTCCCGGCGACTACCGTGTCGACGTCGCGCCCGACGGCAGCAGCACGACCGTCACCGTGCGCGGCGGCGCCGCCACTGTGTATGGCGACAACGGTCAGGTGCAGATCGCCGCCGGCCAGCAGATCCGCTTTGCCGGTACCGCGCTGCAGCAGGTGGCGGACACCGGCGCGCCGGGGCTCGACGGCTTCGATCAGTGGGCCGCCAGTCGCGATGCCGAAGAAGACCGCTCGGTGTCGGCCCGCTACGTCTCGCGCGACGTGCCTGGTTATGAGGATCTCGATGCCAACGGCACATGGCGCAGCAGCCCGCAGTACGGCGAGGTGTGGACGCCAAATGCAGTGCCGGCCGGCTGGGCGCCTTATCACGACGGCCATTGGGTCTGGCAGGCGCCGTGGGGCTGGACCTGGGTCGACGACGCGCCGTGGGGCTTCGCGCCGTACCACTACGGCCGTTGGGCCTACGTCGACGACTCGTGGGCGTGGGTGCCCGGCCCGGTCGTCGTCGATGCGCCGCCGGTGTATGCGCCGGCGCTGGTCGGCTTCGTCGGCGGGGGCGGCGGTTCGTTCGACTGGGGCGTGAGTCTGGCGGTCGGCGGTGTGGCCGCGGCGGGCGTCGCATGGTTCCCGCTCGGTCCCGGTGAGGCTTGGCATCCGCGTGGAGGCGGCTGGAGTCCCGGCTACTACAACCGCGTGAACAACTACAACCACGTGCACGTCACGAACATCAATAACGTGACGAACATCAACAACATCCACAACACCTACATCAACTACCGTGCACCGGGCGGTGTCACGGCCGTGCCGGCGACTGCCTTTGTGCATGGTCAGCCGACTGGCCGGTTTGCGCAGAAGGTCGATCCGGCGCAGTGGCGCAACGCGCAGATCAACCCGGGCAGCCCGGGGATCGCGCCGGTACGTCAGAGCTTCGGCTCCGGCATGCGTAACGCCAACTACCGGCCGCCCGCCGCTGTGACGGCACGCCCGGTGGTAGCCACGCGCAGCCCGGCCGTACCGGCCGCCTATCGCGACACGCTCGCGCAACGTTTCGCGCAAGGCGGCGGCCAGGTGCCTGGCGCCGGCGCGCCGGTCGTGCGCACTTCGGTGCCGGCGCATTTTGCTGGCGCTGCGGCACACGGCGCACCCGCCGCGGCGGCGGCCATGCAGAACGTCCGGGTGGTGCAGGCCAATTCGCCGCGGATGGCTGCGGGTGCTGCGCCGCGCGTCCCGGAGGGCGGCGCGCCGCGACCGGGTGAGCCTGCAGCGAACAGCGCACGTCCGTTTGCTGGCGGTCCGAATCCAGCGAACGGCGGACAAGCGCCGCACGGCGCGCCCGAGCAGGCTCGGGCCGGCGCTCCGGGTACGCCGGGGGGGCCCGCCCAGTTGGCAAATGAACGTCCGCAGCCGAACAATGGCGTGCCGCGCCCGCCGCAGGCTGCCGGTGTCAATCCAAACGGCTTCGGGCAGCACGGCGTAGGCGGCCCGGTAACGGCTCAACAGGCCACGGCCGAGGGTCGTCACGAACCCGCGTGGACGCAGCCGCATACGCCGATGGCACAGCAGGCCCAACAGGCGCAGGCGCACGGCGCACCGCAGCAGGAGGCGGGCCGTCAGCCGTTCACACCGCAAGGCGAAGCGCCGAACCGGCAGCAGCCGGGGGCCATCGCCGTGCAGCAGGGCGAGCAGCAGCACGGCGTGCCGCATCCGGGCGAAAATCCGGCGATGGCTGCTCGCGCGCCTGAACCGGCCGGACGGGAACCGCACGCACCGGCGGCAGGTGTGCAAGCGCAGCCGCAACAGCAGGCGCGCGCCGCAGAGAATCATCCGCAGGAGGCTCCGCAGCCGCGCGCAGCGGAATTTCATCCGCCGGTGGCTCAACAGGCTCCTCGAGAAGAGCCCCGCCCGCAGCCTCAAGCGCAAGCTCAGCCTCGTCAGGAATATCACCCGCAACAAGCCCAGCAGGCACCGCGCGAAGAGCCTCGTCCGCAGCCGCAAGCACAACCGCGTCAGGAATATCATCCGCAACAGGCCCAGCAGGCGCCACGCCAGGAACCGCGCCCACAACCGGCACCGCGCCAGGAGCCTCGCCCGCAGCAGGCACAGCAACCGCGTCCCGAACCGCGTCCGGCGCAGCAGGCTCAGCGGCCTCAGCCGCATCCCGAGCAGCATTCCAATAACGGCGGCCACGAGGAGCATCGCAAGGGCTAACGACAGGAATGGATCTGAACCAGACTAGCGAGCGGAATTAATCGGACGCTCGGTAGTAAACGCACTAACGCTATTCATCACCTTTAAACCCGCGGTCCCGCCGCCGCAAAACAAAAAGCCCACGCAGGATTATTTCTGCGTGGGCTTTTTATTACCGCAGCGCGCCGCCAAAGCAGTGCGACGTGAGAATCAAACTGCCATTGGCGCGGTCAACGGCTCGTGATGTCGATAACCAACCAGCGAGAAATCCGCCGGCTCGATCTTCTCGAGCCACTCGGGTTCGTACACCCCGGTTTCAGCATAGTCCGGCACGCGCTCGTCGATCGCCAGTTGCGGGCTCTCATAAGGCTCGCGCGCGAGTTGTCGCTGCAGCATATCGAGCTGGTTTTCGTAGATATGCGCGTCGCCGATGAAGTACGTGAACCAGCGCGGCGTATAGCCCGTCAACCGTCCGACCAGATGCAGCAGGGCTGCACCCTCGGTCAGATTGAACGGCGTGCCAAGACCCACATCGTTACTGCGGATGTACAGGCACAGCGAGATTTCGCGGCGCGCCGCATTGGGCAGGAACTGGTACAGCAAATGGCACGCCGGCAGCGCGATTTCCTCGAGCACGGCAGGATTCCAGCCGTGGAACAGAATGCGCCGGTCGGCCGGGTTCTGCATGATCGTGTCAAGGCACTGCCGTAACTGGTCAATTGCCTTGTACAGCAGCACCTTGCGGCCGCCGTCTTCCTCGAACTCGGTGACGACCCGGTAGCCGCGCCCGGTCGCATCCGCTATCCGTTCGCTCGCCGATGCGTCCAGCACCTTGTATGCGGGCCACTTGCGCCATTGCACGCCATAGACGTCGCCCAGGTCGTCAGGACCCTCACGATACGGATTAGCCAGCCATTGGGGATTCTGATTGGCGTTCGCGTCCCACACCTTGCAGCCGAGATCGCGAAAGTCCGCGGCGCTGCGCGAAGCGCGCAGGAACCCGACCAGCTCGCCAATCGCCGATTTAAACGCCAGTTTTTTGGTGGTGACGGCGGGGAAACCCTGCTGGAGGTCGAAGCGCAGCATCGCGCCCGGCATGCTGATGGTGCGGATGCCGGTGCGGTTCTCCTGCCACGTGCCGGTATCGAGAATCGAGCGGACGAGGTCGAGGTATTGTTTCATTCGGGTTCCTTCGGCCCGGCGCCGGGCGCCTGGGAGTTTTTACGTCAAAACCCGATTCTAGCAAGCGAAGCCGGCTCACGTCCCGCTGAAGTCCGTCGAGGTCCGGCTCAGGTCCCGCCCGGTCAGATATGCGGCACCGAGGCCGGCTCGCCATGCGGCACGATCGGCTCGCCTTCCATATGACGCATCCCGTGCGCGCACAGCAGGCGGTACAGCGTCACCCGCGAGATACCCAGTTCCTGCGCCGCATCGCCAAGGCGGCCGCGGTGACGCAGCAACGCCAGTTCGATAGCCTGACGCTCCGCCGCTTCGCGCGCCTGCGCGAGCGACACCGGCACGATCTCCACATACTCCGCGAGTTCGAGATCGCGGGCCGTGATCGCGCGCCCTTCCGACATGACGATGGCACGCCGCACCCGGTTGATCAGTTCGCGCACATTGCCCGGCCAGCTGTAGTTGTGCAGCGCTGCGATCGCATCGGGCGCGAAGCCTCGCAAACGGCGGCTTGCATCCTTTTTGAAGCGGTCCAGCATGTGCCGCGCAAGTAGTTCGATATCCTTACCACGTGCACGCAACGGCGGTTCGTCGATTTGTAGCACGCACAGACGGTGGTACAGGTCCGAGCGGAAACGTCCTTCGATCATCGCCGCGTTCATATCGACGTGAGTCGCCGAGATGATGCGCACATCGACGTCGATCGCGCCATGACCGCCGAGGCGCTCCACCTTGCGCTCCTGCAGAAAGCGCAGCAGGCTCGCCTGGCTTTCGAGCGGCAGATCGCCGATTTCATCGAGGAACAGGGTGCCGCCGTTCGCCGCTTCGACCCGGCCGATCTTGCGTTGATTGGCCCCCGTAAAGGCGCCACGCTCATAGCCGAACAGTTCGGACTGCAGCAGATGCGGAGGAATTGCGCCGCAGTTGATCGGCACGAACGGCGCGCCGCGGCGCGACGAACGCTCATGGATCGCCACTGCCGTCAGTTCCTTGCCGGTACCGGATTCACCCGAGATAAACACCGGAGCATCGGTCATCGCGACCTTGCGGATGGAGCGGAACAGCGCAAGCATGGCATCGCACGAACCGACCATTTCGCCTTCCGTGCCGCTCGGCGTGCCATCGTTTGAAGCGGGTTCGCCAAGCGAGATCATGCCGTAGGCGTGGCCTACCGAGTCGACAATCCTGTCGCCCGAATAAGGCACCGTCACGTAATCGAAACAGTAGTCGCGCACCAGCCGGCGCAGCGCTGCGTCCTGCAATTGACCGGGCATGGTTGCGGCGACCCAGCCCACGTTCGGCATCGTCAGGCACGATTCGAACGCAGCAATCTCGTGCTGCTGGAAATGACTCGACAGGTCAAGCAAACCGCCCGCTGCCATTCCGGCGCGAACGGCACGGCGCACGTCGCGCGCCGAACCGACGACTTCGACGTTCCAGCCCCGTTGGTGAAACCTGGTATTCAATTCCGCGCTAGGGTCACGCGAAACGTAAATCAGTTGCCGCGTTGCGGGTTCCATTATTCAGATCCTCTCGTCAACGAACGTTAAGGATGACGGCACGCGCCTGAACTTGTTTCAGACACATTGACTCAGCTCGGGATTCGCACGTAGCAAATACCGAACGGCCATTCCATTCCGTGCGGACAGCTGATCCCCGAAAAGCGGCGTGTGTGATTGAGACGGCCCAGCTTCAGGCTTTTTTTAAATGTGACTCTGTTTTCGAGAGCTTACTATACGCGCGCCGCTTCGAAAACAAATATGCGAATTTAATCGCGCCCTCTACCGCCCAGCAAGGCTGGACGGGCATTCCACAAGTCTGAACATTTTGAATAAAACGTTTCCAGACTGGTTGGCTACGTATCTACCCTGAGCCTTTGGGTACGGGCCTCAAATGCGAATTATCGGTATTTCCTGCCGCCCGTTTCAGGGCTGAAACATTTTTGCCTCCTTTTTGCCTGGTGGCTCTGCACGCCCTGCCCTGCACCCAATCGCATCAACGGGTTGAGCCTCATGGCACATGTTTCGCTAAAAGTCTCGCACCAAGGAGACACATCATGCGACTCGCTTTCCGCATCGACTTGCGCCACTTCCAGCAGCCCGCAGCAATATGCGCCGCGCTGCTACTCACAGCGCTGCCCCCAGGCGTCAATGCACAGGAACCCATCACCGCCAGTTCTCCCGATACCGGATCCGTCACCCTCGCGAGCGTGACGCCCGCAGCGGTGGCGGCCCCGGATACCGCGGTGAGCGACACGGCAGATACCGCAACTACCTCAGCAACTACCGCAACCGATCCCTCAGCCGACACCGCGAATACCGCTGCACCCGTTAGCGATCTCGCAGGCGACCCGCTGAGCATCCCGGCCGCCGCGACCACGGCCAATGATCTGGCGCTGGACGATCAGGCGTTGTCGCAACAACGCGGCGGTTTCGGCGGGATGCTGATGGTGGCTGCGACGCCACAGCTGATGCATGGCAACGCCAGCGGCGGCAACCACGTGACGCTGTGGGACGAAATCGCCCCGCCGTCGCCGATGCCGATTCCCGTCGACGTAGCCCGCTCGGCCCAGGGCAACGTCACGACCTATCAGCGCAACTAGTTGAGCGACGTGCGTCCGCACCCCGCCAGCAAGGAACCGACATGAACGCCTCAACCCAGATGACCCGCCAGCACCGCCCCGGCAACTCCCGCACCGCGCTCGTCTGCGTGCTGGTGAGCGGCCTCGCGGCCGGCGCCGCGATTCCGGCCGCAGCGCAGGTAGCGGACGCTCCGGGCAACCTGATCATCCAGAGCACGGTCACGCCGCGCGATGCGTTCGTGCCAGTGCCGAAGGCGGACGACCCGATCGCTGTGCAGGTCCAGACGTTCCCGACCGGCGCCTTCGATTCGGCGATGGGCGCGATGGTGAGCGACACCGATCTGACCCGGGCGCACGGCACTTCCGGCGTCACCGGTGGCAGCTTCATGCCGGCGCTGGTCGGCTCCAACGGGATCGAACATCTGCTCGCCGGCAACGGCACGGTTGCCGGCAGCGGCATCCCGGTGGGAGCCGGCGCCAGCCTCGGCGGCATCGGCGGCATCGGCGGCTCGATTGCACAAACGGTCACTGGCGCGCTTGCACCGCTCGGCGCAGCAATGGGAGCAATGAAATGAAAGCGACGCGCACCCCGTTCATGAACACGTTGCCGTCACGCCAGCCCCTGTTGCGTCCAGTGGTCGCCCTCGCGCTGTTCGGCTGCGTCAGCTGCGCCGCTCAGGCGCAAGGGGTGCCGGCCCAGTTGAGCGATCTGCAGTCGCTGATCGGCAGCGGCGTAGCGAACGGCGCCACAGGCGTCGTAGCGATCAACGAGGCCGCGGGTCTCGACAACGCGCAAGCCAATCAGGGCGTGATTACGGGCGGACAGGTGCCGCTCAATCTGATCAGCAGCTCGCAGAGCGCGTCGGCGAATGCGAAGACGACGGCAGCGCGCAGCGATATCGGCAGTAACGCATTTTCAAACACCTCTGGCCTTATCGAAGTGAATCAGTCGGCGGGTGTAGGGAATCTTCAGCGGAACAGCGCCTTGATCGGTGCTGCTCCGGTTGAAGGGGAGATCGTAGCGGATGGGGTGCTATCCGCTACGACCGCCAAAAACGGCGGTTCGGTTGGTTCTGCTCAAAACCACGACGCGCGCGAGGTATCCATCGGTGCGGATGCGCTCAAGAACGTCAGTGGAATTGTCCAGATCAACCAGGCAGCCGGTACAGGCAATGTCAGTTCAAACAGTTTTGTGCTCCGTCCCCCGGCGGGCACCTTTTTCTAACGAGCCACACCCTTTATCGGAGCGTCATCATGAAGCGCACTCTCATTGCAGCGGCTGTTCTGTCGACGTTGGCAGCCAGCTCGGCCTACGCAGAATGCACGGCCGGCTGCGACCCGGCTGAGCTGTTTACCGCAACCGACATCTATACCGACATCGGCGAATTCGGCTTCATCCAGCTGCGCGGCCGCGTCGACGTCAACAGCAGCTCGGGCGCCACCGTCAACAACACGCAGAACGTCAGCATCTCCGGCGTGAACATGAAGACACCGCCGCAAAGCTACACCTCCGGCCACGTGACGACGTCCATCGACACGTCGAATACCTGGAACAACGCCAGCGGCGGCGGCAGCGGCTGGGGCGCCAGCCAGTCGTACAACGCTAGTGCTTACCAGTACAACAAGACCAACACGCAGACGAAGACGGCCTCGTCGAGCGCCGGCTTTGTTGCAGGCGGCGGCTTCGCAACGGGTATCGCAGCGGGTTATCAGGGCTACAACTACGCGAACACGCATGCTTCTGCAAACGGCTTCCTCGCAGCCGGCCTGATCGCCGGTATCGGCGGTGGCGGCGGCGTGATCGTCGGCGGACTGGCAGCAGGTTTTGCCGCGGCGCTCAACACGCACGTCTCGGACAACTACGGCGGCGGCTTCGCCGGCGCAGCAGCGGGCTACGGCGTCGCCTACGGCGGCTACGCAGCCAACAGCATGAGCACGGCTACGCAGACCTACAGCGGCAGCGGCAGCAGGGAATCCGCCAGCGTGTCGGAAGGCAGCCACGCTTATGGCTGGACGCATAACTACTCCGACAACGCCGGCAACATCTCGGTAACGGGCAGCGTGACCCAGCACATCAACACCGAAACACCGACGGAAATGTCGGCTGGCATCGGCAACAACGCGCTGCAAACGACGAGCGGCAACGTCGGCGTCAACATCGCAACCGGTGTCGACAACGCGCAGTCCAACGACGCCGCGCTGTCGAACATGGATGTGGGTCCGGTATTCGGCACCGCACAGATCTACTCGACGCAGGCATCGGGCGGTTCGGCCAAGGTAGGTGACTTCAACTTCGTCTCCTCTGTCGGCGCAGGCGCGCTCGCAGACGCAACCGGCAACATCGGCGTGAACGTGGCATCGGGTCTGGGCAACGTGCAGAACAACAGCCTCGCAGCTTCGGCCACGACGACCAGCGCCAGCAACCACTGGGGCAGCGGCGGCGAAGCGATCGCCAGCGACCAGAACTGCCAGACCGCAGACGCCATGGTCAACGGCCAGTTCACCGGCTCGGCCACGCTCGGCGCCGGCGCTCTCGCCAACGCAACAGGCAACATCGGCGTGAACATCGCGTCGGGGGTAGGCAACCTGCAACACAACGGCCTCGCAGTCGCCAGCGTGTCGCACTAGTAACAAGAGCATCAACGCAGGAAGACAACGGTCAGCCTTCGGGCTGGCCGACTGTCTCCGCAGGGGGAATGACCATGTTCGGGGTGAGCAGGCTAACGCATTGTCTCTTTCTGGCATTGTTCGCCGGACTTGGGCTGTCACAGCCGGGTCACGCCCAGAGTGCGCTCAACATGTATGCCGCCGCGGGTGTGCCGTTCGACATGAACGTGCATTCGATCCGCGATCTCCGCTACAACCACATCGTCTCCCAGCGCTACGACTATAGCTGCGGCTCCGCTGCGCTCGCTACATTGCTGAAGTTCGGCTACGGCATCGACATTCCGGAGACCGAAATGATCCGCCGCATGATGGTTTTCTCGAAACCAGAAGTGGTGGTGAAAAACGGCTTCTCGATGCTCGACATGAAGAAGTTCGTCGAGACGATCGGCCTGCGCGGCCGCGGCTTCCGGGTTGCTCCCGAAGCGCTTTACCACCTGCAGATTCCCGTGATCGTGCTGATGAACAGCGACGGCTACGAACACTTCGTGATCGTCAAGCACGCGGAAGACGGCCGCATCTTTGTGGCCGACCCTGCACTGGGCAACCGCATCGTCATGGAAAGCGACTTCGTCTCGAAGTGGAACGGCCTCGTATTCGCGGTCGTCGGCAAGCCATTTATGGAGGATTCTCCGCTCTTGCAAGGCAACGAGTCGCTCGCGCTCAAACTGCGCGAACGTGCGCTGGAAGACGGTACGGCAGCGACTCCCTTTGTTGAATATGGGCTGATCAAGGCAGAGTTGTTCTGACTCGTCATGGAACGAAACCTAATCACTATCGGCTGCGCGTTGTGTTTCGCAACGTGTGGTCTTGCGTCCGTCGCCCAGGCTGCCGAGGCGACGGCCCTCTCTATCGTTGAAGACACCGCCGCCGTCAATCTGCAACCCGTCGACGACGACGTCCTCGCCTCGCAAAGCGGCAAAGGCATCGGTGGCGACGTCATCTCCGGCGTCGTCGTGAATCTGCTGTCGCAGTGGAATCTGCCGAACGGCACCACCGCCCTCGCGCAGGGCGCACTCTCGATCGTGACCAACGCGCTTAACCAGACGAACGTCCGGGTCAGCTCGAACGCGGTCGTCATCGGCCCGAACACCTCCGCAGGCAGCGGGGCCAATCCCAACGCGAGCGCCACGGGCGGTCAAAACGTCACGGTCAACGGCGTCTCGCAGATCACCCAGGTTGCCGGCAACGGCAACAACAGCGCCAACCAGGCGGTGATCGACTTCAACTCGCCGGCAAGCACCCTGTCTACCGGCACGTTTAACAACCAGACCTCAGCCTCCGCGAGCAACGCGAGTGGCTCCGTGAAAGCCGGCGTCACGTTCGGCAACGGCGCCATGTCGATCGCACTGCAAACGCCGGCGGGCATCGCCACGCAAACCATCGCGCCGGGTACTTCACAACAGGCCGGCATGATCTCCCAACTACTCAAGATTGCAGGCAATAACCAGCAAGTCGCCAACGCGCTGCAACTGCATTTGCAGACGCAACAGATGTCGGCGTCGATGCTCCGCCAGCTCGGCGTACTACAAGCACTGCAAAACACAGTGAGGAGATAAAAACGGGCCGCCACCCGATAAAAACGTAGGAAAACGAAGTATCAGAACGGCCTCGCGAAGCACATGGAGATATGCGACGCGCGGTCAGAATACCGGGGGAGCACAAAATGATGAGATTCTCAACGACCGGGACACCGCGCGTGATGTTAGCGGCCATCCCTGCGGCGGTCATGCTGTTTGCACTTTCACAGGGCGCCCACGCCCAGGCGCTCGCGGACCAATCGGTCGAGGACCGGCTGAACACGTTGATGCGGGTGATCAGCGAACAGCAGAAGCAGATCAATTCGCTCGAACAACAGGTCACGAACCTGGAGATGTCGCAGCGCGGCCGGGGCCTGCCGGGGGCCGGTGCGTCGGCCGACGGCAGCATCGCCGCCGGCCAGCAGCCGGGCGCAGATGGGCTGCCGGCGCCGCTGCCGCCGCTCGCCCAGATCAACCCCGAGTCGAGTGCGCCTGGCAGCGGTACGGGCACCGCGACCGGCGTACCGGTCAATCCGCCGGTGCCGGATAGCGGCAACAGCAACGGCGGCGGCCTGCCGCCTGCGACCGATGGCACAGGCGCGGTCGGCCAGACCCAGAAAGCCGCGGAGCCGGTGCGCACGCAATCGGAAGACGCCGTAGTGCAGAGCCAGCAGCACACGCCGCTGTTCGATCACAAGCTGACCTTCGACTGGGGCATCAGCGATACCTATTACGATCGCCGCCAGTTGCAACTGTCGGGCTTCCTCGCGCTCGATGCGATTTTCCTCGGCAACATCAACCTGGGCGAGACCAAATCGCACCAGGTGATGGCGGACCTCGACACCCGCTACGGCCTCAGCGACCGGCTGAGCGTCGATCTCGACGTGCCGTATATCTACCGGCACAGCAACTTCATCGTCGGCGGCGCCGGCGGTGCAGCGAGCACGCTCTCGGACGCGTCGGCCAATTCGAGTGACATCGGCGACGTCAACTTCGGTGTGTACTACGAGTTTCTTAAGGAAACCAACAGCCTGCCGGACCTGGTAGGTAGCCTGCGCATCAAGGCGCCGACCGGTTCGTCGCCGTTCGGCATCAAGCTGCAGCAGGTCGATGCCGACAACACGAACCTCGTCGCCCCGAGCAAGCTGCCTACCGGCACCGGCTTCTGGAACGTCACCGCGGGGCTGTCGGTCCTCAAGACCTATGACCCGGTCGTGCTGTTCGGCAGTCTTTCGTACACCTACAACATCGCGCGTTCGTTCTCGGACATCTCTTCGGTCATCGGCCAGACCGAGCCCGCGACGGTCAAGATCGGCGACGTGGTGCAGTTCGGCGGCGGCGCCGCGCTGGCCTTCTCGGACAAGGACTCGGCCAGCGTGTCGTACACGATGGCATTGGAGCCGGAGTCAGAGACCAGGGCGCCTGGCGGCTCCTATTCGAAGGTGCCGGGCAGCGAAACGACCGCTGCGGCGCTGACTTTCGGCCTGAATCACGTAGTGAACAAGCACCTGACGATCAATGGTTCGGTCTCCGTGGGGCTCACGCCCGACACACCGAACTTCGTGATCGGCGTGCGCTTTCCCTACACTTTTTGACGTGCCAACGATACGAGGTTGATCGTGCGCGAATCATCCCATCTGACCAGTGTTGCACCGCCCTCAGGCACGCATCTTTCTCTGGCACGCCCGACGGAAGTTGCTGTGGTACGGCCGCAGGAAATCTCGGCGGGACTTCCACAGGAGCTGCCTGTGGGCCGGCCGAAGGAAGCTGCCATCGGACGGCCGCGGGACGCCTGCGCCGCGGCTCAGGCGGTGCCGAAAAGCCCCTACGCGCAGACCGGGCGGACCCTGCTCTACGTCGCACGCACGCCTGACGAGACGCTCACCGCCCATCTGCGAAGCCGTGGCTGGAACGTCATGGCCGCGCGTTCGGCGCACGAGGTGAGCCGCCTCATCAAGCACGACGTCGTCTGTGCGGGGATCGTCGATCTGGCGAGCTTCGCGCCGCGCGACCTGGGCGGCCTCGAAGCGAGCTTACGTCAGCAACAGATCGGCTGGATTGCGCTGTCCACCTCCGAGCGTCTGACCGATCCTGAAGTACGGCGCCTGATCCGCCATTACTGTTTCGACTACGTCAAGATGCCAGTCGCCAACGCAACGATCGATTACCTCGTCAGTCACGCGTTCGGCATGGTGACACTGTGCGATCCCGACATGATGGAGAGCACCCCGGCCAGCGATGAAGACGAAATGGTTGGCACCTGCGAAGCCATGCAGCATCTGTTTCGCACCATCCGCAAGGTCGCCAACACCGACGCCAGCGTGTTCATCTCCGGCGAATCGGGCACCGGCAAGGAACTCACCGCGCTGGCCATCCACGAACGCTCGCGCCGCCGCAAGGCGCCTTTCATCGCCATCAACTGCGGCGCGATTCCGCATCATCTGCTGCAGTCCGAACTATTCGGCTACGAACGCGGCGCCTTCACCGGCGCCAACCAGCGCAAGATCGGACGGGTCGAAGAAGCGGACGGCGGGACGTTGCTGCTGGACGAAATCGGCGATCTGCCGATGGAAAGCCAGGCGAGCCTGCTGCGTTTCCTGCAGGAGGGCAAGATCGAGCGGCTCGGTGGCCGCGATTCGATTCCCGTCGACGTGCGGATCATCTCGGCGACTCACATCGACCTTGAAACCGCGATGCGCGACGGGCGCTTCCGCGCCGACCTGTTTCACCGGCTGTGCGTGCTGCGCATCGACGAGCCGCCGCTGCGCGCCCGCGGCAAGGACATCGAAATCCTCGCCCATCACATCATGCACAAGTTCAAGACCGACAGCGCGCGCAAGATCCGCGGTTTTGCGCCCTCGGCGATCGAGGCCATGTACACCTACAACTGGCCCGGTAACGTGCGCGAAATGATCAATCGCGTGCGCCGCGCTATCGTCATGGCGGAGAACAAGCTGATCTCGGCCGAAGACCTGGATCTGGCCCACTTCACCGCGCAGGAAAGCGTGACCCTTGCGCAGGCTCGCGAATCGGCCGAGAAGCGCGCGATCGAAGCCGCGCTGTTGCGTCATCGGCATCGTCTGAACGAGGCGGCGGTAGATCTGGGCGTGTCGCGGGCGACGCTGTCGCGCCTGCTGGATACGCATGGCATGCGCGACGCGGTCGGTGCAGAGGACGAGGTGTTGCCGGCCGAAGGCGCCCGCGCGGCCGAGTGAAGGTCCGCCGCGCACGCCGCCGCGCCCCGGCGCACGGCGTTGTCGCTGGGGTGGCGTGGGCGTCAGGTAGAATCGGAGCGGTTACGTTCCCTTCTCCAATCGATGACGACGCTCACCCTGATCGTCGCTCGCGCCCGCAATGGCGTGATCGGCCGCGACAACCAGCTACCCTGGCGCCTGCCCGAGGATCTTGCGTTCTTCAAGCGCACGACCATGGGCGCCCCCATCATCATGGGCCGCAAGACCCATGAATCGATCGGCAGGCCGCTGCCTGGCAGGCGCAATATCGTCGTCTCGCGCGATGCGGGCCGCCGCTTCGCAGGATGCGATACGGCCACCAATCTCGACGATGCGCTCAAACTCGCGGCCCAGGATCAGGCACCGGAAGCGTTCCTGATCGGCGGCGCCGAACTCTACAAAGAGGGGCTGCGCCACGCCGACAAGCTGATCATCACGGAAATCTCGATCGACTTCGACGGCGACGCGCATTTTGCCGCGCTCGATCCGGACGAATGGGAAGAAGTAGCCCATGAGACGCACCGCGCTCACGCGCCAAACGAATTCGACTATGCGTTCGTGACGTACCGCCGCACGGATGCGGCAGCGGGAGAGCAGCCGCCGCAGGCGTAATCGCGCGGAGGGCCAGGCACAAAAAAAACGCCAGAGAAGCTGTCTTCTCTGGCGTTTCTGTCTGTGGCGGCCCTACTGACTGCGTGCTGGCTTACTGTCCGGCAATCGTCATCCGCTCGATCAGCACCGAGCCGGTCTGCTTGGTGCCGCGCACGAGCGTGTCCGCGCCAATCGCGACGATATGGTGGAACATCTCCTGCAGCGTGCTCGCCACCGTGATCTCTTCCACCGGATACTGGATCTTGCCGTTTTCGACCCAGAAGCCCGACGCGCCGCGCGAATAGTCGCCCGTCACGTAGTTGACGCCCTGCCCCATCAGCTCGGTCAGCAGCAGGCCGGTGCCGAGCTTCTTCAGCATGGCCTCGAAATCGTCCTCGGGACGCGTCTTCGAGCTGAGCAGCTTCAGGTTATGCGAGCCGCCCGCGTTGCCGGTGGTCTTCATGCCGAGCTTGCGCGCCGAGTAGGTGGACAGGAAGTAGCCTTCGACCACGCCGTCTTTCACCACCGAACGCTGCTTCGTGCGCACGCCTTCTTCGTCGAACGGCGCGCTGCCCATGGCGCGGGCCACGTGCGGGTCTTCGACCACCTGCACGTGCGGCGCGAACACCGGCTTGCCGAGACTGTCGACGAGGAACGAGGTCTTGCGATACAGCGCACCGCCGCTCACCGCCTGCACGAACGCACCGAGGATGCCTGCCGCGAGCGGCGCTTCGAACAGCACGGGCACCTTGCGGGTGTCGAGGCCGCGCGCACCGATGCGCGCCAGCGCCCGCTGCGCGGCGTAACGTCCGATGGCTTCCGGATCGGCCAGATCTGCCGCGTTGCGTTGCGAGCTGTACCAGTCGTCGCGCTGCATGTTGCGCCCGCTGCCGGCGATCGGCGCGCACGCCACGTAATGGCGCGAATACGGATAGCCGGCGAGGAAACCGCGCGAGGTGGCGAGCACGAACTGCGAGTGCTGCGCCGAGACGCTTGCACCTTCCGAATTGCGGATCTGCGGGTCAGTGGCGAACGCTGCGTCTTCGGAGCGGCGGGCGATCTCGACCGCTTCGTCGGCGGTGAGATTCCACGGATGATACAGATCGAGGTCGCGCGGTGCGGTTTCGAGCAGTTCGGCCTCGGCGAGACCCGCGCAGTCGTCTTCCGCCGTAAAACGGGCGATGTTGTAGGCGGCTGCAACCGTATCCTTCAACGCCTGCGAAGAAAAGTCCGAGGTGCTCGCGTTGCCACGCTTGTTGCCGATAAACACCGTCACGCCGACCATCTTGTCGCGGTTGTGTTCGATCGTCTCGACCTCGCCACGCCGCACGGAGACGGACAGGCCGTCGCCTTCGGAGATTTCAGTCGCGGCGTCGGTGCCGCCGAGCGACTTTGCGTGACGCAGGATGTCCGAGGCGATTTCCTTCAGCTCATCCTGGGTATGCGGAAAAAAGCGCTGTCTGACGTCCATGTCTGCTGCCATATTCGTTGCCGTCCTTCGTTGCGTCCTGGTCGGGGCCGGGAGCGGCCCTCCGGTGTGTTCTCAAGTACGTCGCTACGTATCCCGCGATCATAGCAAGGTCCGCGCGAGCGTACCTGGCATTCGCCGACGTCTTGCGTCACTGGCAAGAGGCGCGGACCGGCGGCGCCACTGGCGTGACCGCGGGATTCGACGGCACGGCACGCTACAATAACGGTATGACACGTAAAACCCGCATTCAACCGATGGAACCCGCCGCCGAGCCAGAGATCGACGAGAACGGGTATGACCGTCCCAGCAAATCCCAGCTCAAGCGCGAAATGCACGCGCTGCAGGAGCTGGGCGAGGCGCTGATCGCGCTGCCGAAAGATGCCTTGAAGCGCATGCCGATGCCCGAAAAGCTCGACGACGCCGTGCGCGAAGCCCGCCGCATCACCGATCACGAAGGCAAACGCCGCCAGGTCCAGTACGTCGGCCGGGTGATGCGCTCGCTGCTCGAGGACGAGACGGCCGCGCTGCGCACCGCGCTGGATTCGTACAACGGCATCAACAAGGCCGAAACGGCGCGTCTGCACTGGATCGAGCGCACCCGCGAAAAGCTGCTCGCCGACGACGCCGCGCTGACCGACTTCATCCGCCAACACCCCGCCGCCGACCCGCAGGAAGGCCGCACGCTGATCCGCAACGCCCGTAAGGAAGCGCAGCAGAGCAAGCCGCCGCGCTATTTCCGCGAGCTGTTCCAGTGGATCAAGAATGCGGACGGCCCGGAAGCGGCCGAGGACGATGAACACGAAGGGCACAGCGCCCCGGACGACGACGATGACGAAGATCGCGCGTAATCATCCCGATGAGATCGTGATCGGGCTGGTTTCGATCAGCGACCGGGCGAGCACGGGTGTCTATGAAGACAAAGGGATTCCGTCCTTGCAGGAATGGCTCGGCGCGGCGCTGAGCTCGCCGTGGCAGGCCGTCACCCGGCTGATCCAGGACGATGCGCAGACGATTTCCGCCACGCTGATCGAGCTGGTAGACAAGGCCAGTTGCGATCTGGTGCTGACCACGGGCGGCACCGGGCCGTCGCGGCGCGATGTGACGCCGGAAGCAACGCTGGCGGTGGGCACAAAAGAAATGCCGGGATTCGGCGAGCAGATGCGACAGATCAGCCTGAATTTCGTGCCGACAGCCATCTTGTCGCGCCAGGTGGCGGTGATCCGCGAAACGCCGACGCACGCGGCACTGATCGTCAATCTGCCGGGTCAACCTAAATCGATCCGGGAAACGCTGGAGGGGTTGCGCGACGAGGCAGGAGCGGTGAAGGTGCCGGGGATTTTTGCGGCAGTGCCGTACTGTATCGACCTGATCGGCGGCCCGTACGTGGAAACCAACGCGGCCATTGTGAAAGCCTTCCGGCCGAAAAACGCGATCCGGGCGCCGCGTCAGGCGTGAGCGACGCGCCGGATTGTCGCTTCGATTACTGTTCCGCCACCGGCGCGCTCGCCGCCGGGATCAGAAAGTGCTCGCGGTAGTACTTGAGCTCGTCGATCGATTCGTGGATATCGGCCAGCGCCGTATGCATTGCACGCTTCTGGAAGCCCTTGTAGATGGCCGGTTGCCAGCGGCGGCACAGTTCCTTGAGCGTACTCACGTCGAGATTGCGGTAATGGAAGAAGCGCTCCAGATCCGGCATCCAGCGCGCCATGAAGCGGCGGTCCTGGCAGATGGAATTGCCACACATCGGCGACTTGCCCGGTGGGACGTACTGGCCGAGAAATTCGCGGATCTGCTCGGTGGCTTCCGCTTCGCCGACGCTCGAAGCGCGCACCCGGTCGATCAGACCCGAACGGCCGTGTGTGTTCTGGTTCCACTGATCCATCCTGGCGAGCGTTTCGTCGCTTTGGTGGATGGCGAGGACAGGCCCTTCCACCACTCTGTCGAGCGTCGAGTTGGTCACCACAACGGCGATCTCGATGATGCGGTCGGTGTCGGGCTCGAGCCCGGTCATTTCCATGTCCAGCCAGATCAGGTTCATGTCGCTGCGCACGAGCGACGGCCCGTCAGCGGATTCGAGGATGTCAGTCATGGAGGCAACCCTGGTGAATAGCGCCGCGCGCCCCTTGGGACGGCCCTGTGCGCCGTTGAAACAGTTCGATTTAGCGTGACCCCGCCAGCCGGCGGGAAGAAACATATAATTCTCGCATAGATACCACGGATTCCCCGGATGCCTACTCTGTACTTCACCGTTCTGTTCGCCGTCGCCGTAGTGGCGATGGTCGGCACCAAGCTCTGGCTCGCGTCGCGGCAAATCCGCTTCGTCGCAGCGCATCGCGGGCAGGTGCCCGGCCAGTTTGCAGGCACCATCGCCCTGACCGCGCATCAACGTGCGGCCGATTACACCGTCGAGCGCACACGGCTGACGATGATCGAGATTGTCGTCGGCGCGGCCGTGCTGATCGGACTCACGCTGCTGGGTGGCGTGCAGGTGCTCGATCTGGCGATTTCGGACTGGCTTGGCCGCGGCTACGTCGGGCAGATCGCGCTGATCGCGGCGGTCATTGCGATCACCGGCGTGATCGACCTGCCGTTCGACTACTACCGGCAGTTCGTCGTCGAAGAGCGCTTCGGTTTTAACCGCATGGGCAAGGGCATTTTCTTCGCCGACCGCATCAAGGGCCTTCTGCTCGGCGCGGCCTTCGGCCTGCCGCTGCTGTTTGTCGTGTTGTGGCTGATGAACCAGGCCGGCAGCCTGTGGTGGCTGTGGACCTGGATCGTTTGGGTGGTGTTCCAGCTGCTCGTGCTGGTGCTGTATCCGTCGTTCATCGCGCCGCTCTTCAACAAGTTCGAGCCGCTCAAGGACGAAGCCCTGGTTAGCCGGATCGAATCGCTGATGAAGCGCTGCGGGTTCGCCGCCAAGGGACTGTTCGTGATGGACGGCAGCCGCCGTTCCGCGCACGGCAATGCGTATTTTACGGGCTTCGGCGCGGCCAAGCGCATCGTGTTCTTCGACACGCTGCTCGCACGCCTGTCGGGCAGCGAGATCGAAGCCGTGCTCGCGCATGAACTCGGTCACTTCAAGCGCCGCCATGTCATCAAGCGGATGGTGGTGATATTCGCGCTCAGCCTCGTAATGCTCGCGCTGCTGGGCTGGCTGATGCAGTGCGTCTGGTTCTATGAGGGGCTCGGCGTACGGCCATCGCTGCTGGGTGGAAACAGCGGGCTCGCGCTGGTGCTGTTCTTCCTTGCGCTGCCGGTGTTCCTGTTCTTCGTGACGCCGCTCGGCAGTCTCAGTTCGCGCAAGCATGAATTCGAAGCCGATGCGTTCGCCGCCACCCAGACTGACGCACAGGATCTCGTCAACGCGCTCGTCAAGCTCTACGAGGACAACGCGTCGACCCTCACCCCCGACCCGCTCTACACCGCGTTCTATTATTCGCATCCGCCAGCATCGCAGCGGATCGACCGCCTGCTGCGGCACGCATGACCGCCCGTCCCCAGAAAGCGGCGCGCCTGCCGTCCACGACGCGGGTGGGCGGCCTCGTCATTGCGGCCCATGGCAGGCACTACCTGGTGGCGCCGGAAGACGGCGGCGCGATGCTGCAGTGTTTTCCACGCGGCAAGCGCAGCGAGGTAGCGGTCGGCGATCGAGTCATCTATGAGCCGACTTCGGCGGATCAGGGCGTGATCGTCGAGATAGCCGAGCGGCGCAATCTGCTGTATCGCTCGGACCAGTACAAATCGAAGCTGTTTGCGGCGAACCTCGATCAGTTGCTGATCGTGCTCGCTACCGAGCCGCACTTCAGCGAAGACCTGCTCGGCCGCGCCCTGGTGGCGGCAGAGGCGAACGAACTGAAGCCGCTGATCGTGTTGAACAAGACCGACGTCGAGGCCGAGTTGCCGGGCGCGCGAAAGCGGCTCGCGCGCTATCAGGCGCTTGGCTATACCGTCGTGGAACTATCGATCAAAACCCAGCCGGAGGCCGCACACGCCGCGCTCGAGGAACATCTGCACGGCCACGCCACGCTGCTGCTCGGCCAGTCGGGAATGGGCAAGTCCACGCTGGTCAACCTCGTGGTGCCAAATGCGGAGGTAGCGACTCGCGAGATCTCCACCGCTTTGAACAGCGGCCGCCATACGACCACTTTCACACGGCTTTACCCGCTGCCGGACGGCGGCGCGCTAATCGATTCGCCAGGGTTTCAGGAATTCGGTCTGCACCACCTGACCGAGGGCAAGCTTGAGAGGGCGTTCCCTGAGTTCAGGCCGCTGCTGCCCAACTGCCGCTTCTACAACTGCCATCATCTGCAGGAGCCGGGCTGTGCGATTCTCGAAGCGGTCGCCGATGGGCGGATTGCGCCGGCACGGCATGCGTTGTATGCGCAGCTGGTCCACGAGGCGAGCCAGATCGTTCGCTGAGCCTTTTGCGATGCTTTTGTGATGCTTTTGTGCGTGGGCGGTCGGTTGCCTGGCACAACTGGCGCGCTGCCCTTCCTGATCTCCCGATCTCCATCAACCCGTCTTATTTAGACTCCACCGGTCGACACTCATGATGAAACTGATGCGCGCGCCGAATCTGCTGATCGGACAGCATTGGATCAATGTGCTGGCGACCGCGGGCATTGCCTGTGAACTGCACAACCGCTACCTGAACGGCGCGCTTGGGGAAATTCCAGCGGATCAGTGCGCGCCGGAGTTGTGGCTCGTCGACGAACGCGACGAGATGATGGCCCGCAAGCTTATCGAGGTGGCCGCGCATGGACCCAGCGCGGGTTCGCCGTCATGGCGTTGCGCTCAATGCGGCGAGACGCTAGAGGCGCAGTTCACGGTTTGCTGGCAATGCGGGACCGCGCGCAATCCGCTGGACGGGTGACGGCGCGAAGCGATGGCGTGGGTAGCTCAGTTGGCCAAAACAATTTGAGGCCGGGGTCACCGGCCTCAATCGAGATACTGCTCACGCATGTGGCATTGTCACGTAGTCATATGACTGACACTCGCGTCAGGCGAGCCAGACCGCTATCGTCAGCATCAGCAGCAGGATCATCCACAGGATGACAGCACGCCACACCAGTCCCACCGCCGATTGCAGCGTGCGCGGCGTACAGTCATCACCTACCTGCAGGGGATCGCCATCGCCCGTTGCCAGTGCATCGAGACTCGACGGCTCCGCCAGCGGGCCGCTCAGACGTGCGCCGAGCGCACCGCTGCCGGCCGCGAGCAACACGCCGTCATTGGTGTCGGGCCATTGCCGCGCATGGTTGCGCCATGAATAAATGGCGTCTTCGAAATTGCCGACAATCGCAAAGCCCAGCGACGTCAGCCGCGCCGGCACCCAGTCGATTACAAAAAACGCCTGCTGCGCAAAACTGGAGAACGCCACGGTGCGGTCGTCCGTCGGGCGCGACCACGTCCGCGCCAGGTACTCGGCGATCCGGTACAGCACCGCGCCCGCTGGTCCCACCGGCACGAGGAACCAGAAGAACACGCCAAACACATGACGGTGCGAAGCCACCACCGCGTGGATCAGCGTATGACGGACGATCTCGCTGACGGGCATGTCGACCGTATCGAGGCCCGTCCATTCATTGAGGATTTCACGCGCGCGCGGCACATCGTCGTTGTTGAGCGCGAGGTGAATGTCCGTGAAGTAGTGGCTGAACTGGCGGAATCCTAGCGTGAAATAGACGATCACGACGTTCCACAAGAACGCGAGCACGAAGTTGATGTGATAGAGCACGTAGTAGACAAGCGCGACGGCCAGCGTCCACGGCACCACCACCACGAGCCACGCAAGCAGGCCGTGCTTGGGCTTGCCGGCGTCGAACCCGTGCGCCGCCGACTCCGCATGATATTGAAGCAGCGCCGACACCGGATTGTTCGGCGATAACGCGCGCACCTGTTCGATGATCAGAGCCAGCAATACGGAGAAAAAAGTCATGCGATGCGCCGTGCTTTTCGGGTTTTTACGATTGTTTTATAACGATAGCACAGGGTCGGATCCGACCGGGCGCGGTGATGGTTGCAAAGCTGCGACACCTGAGCCGCTTCGAGCGGGTTGGCGTGCGTCATGCAGCAAGAAAGCGATAGAAATTGCGCAACATACCAGCCGTCGCCCCCCAGATAAAGTAGTGTCCGGCCGCGTCGCCGCGAGGATAAGGCATGGCAAAAAAGCGCCGCTCGCCACCCTCCCAGCGGAACACGCGCACCTCATGGTGAGCGGGGTCCATCAGAAAATTCAGCGGCACTTCGAAGACTTCGGCGACTTCGAGCGAGTCGGCTTCCACGGTGAACGGCGGATGTACTAGCGCCACTACCGGTGTGACGCGAAAGCCTGTGCCGGTCAGATAGTCGGGCATCGCGCCGAGCACCTCGACGCGTGCGGGGTCCAGACCCACCTCTTCCTGCGCTTCACGCAACGCCGTGGCCGTTGCGTTCGCATCGAACGGTTCGTGACGACCGCCCGGAAAACTGACCTGGCCGGCGTGATCGTTGAGGTGATCGGCTCGCTGCGTCAACAATACCGTGATCCCGTCGTCGCGCACCACTAGCGGTACGAGTACCGCTGCGACGCGCGGATCGCCGAACTCCTTCCAGCGGGCGTCACCCGGCTCCGGCGTCCAGGAAAGGCGCTGCTCGAAGCGGGCGCGTAATCCATCAGGCGTCAGACGTGTGGGGGCAACCGGTGGCAGATCGTCGCCGGTCGATTCGACAGGCAGCGTTTCGGGTTGGAAGACGGGTCGGGTCAACGGGACTCTCGGAACGAGCTTTTGTAGGACATGCCGCTATTTTGACCCAACAAAGAAAAAAGCACCCGGGAAGGGTGCTTTTTCTTACAGCTTTTACGCTTAAGAAGCGGCGCGGTCTTTCGAGACCAGCTTTTCCTTGATCCGGGCCGACTTGCCCGAACGGTCGCGCAGGTAGTACAGCTTCGCACGGCGCACATCGCCACGACGCTTCACGACGATGCTTGCCAGCAGCGGCGAGTACGTCTGGAACGTACGCTCGACGCCTTCGCCCGACGAAATCTTGCGGACGATGAACGACGAATTCAAACCACGGTTACGCTTGGCGATAACGACGCCTTCGTAAGCCTGAACACGCTTACGCGTGCCTTCAACCACGTTCACGCTGACAATCACCGTATCGCCAGGGGCGAATTCGGGGATGGTCTTCTCGCCGAGGGCGCGCGCGATTTCTTCCTGCTCGAGTTTTGCAATCAGATTCATCACTGACTCCTAAGTCCATCTTGTCGGCGTTCGTACCTGCCTCACAGAACACTGCTCGGCTACGGCCCCGATAGAGGATGGGTTCACATCAGGCACCGTACACGCATGTGCGGCGCCGCCTATTCGCGAGTGACACCGGGGCTCTACGCCTTCGATGCTTCCTTCGCGAGACTTGCAAGCCATGCCTCATCGGCACGGCTCAACATCTTGTTCTTTCTGGCCTTTTCGATCAGATCGGGCCGTTTGTTCAACGTATTGCGCAGCGCTTCACGGCGACGCCACAACTCGATTTCCGCGTGATGGCCGCCGAGCAGCACATCGGGTACACGCACGCCTTCGTATTCCTCGGGACGCGTATAGTGCGGGCAATCCAGCAGCACATCGACGAAACTGTCCTGCACTGCCGATTGCGAGTCGTTCAGCACACCGGGTAGCTGACGCACCACGGCATCCATCAACGCCATTGCCGGCAACTCGCCGCCCGACAGCACGAAGTCGCCGAGGCTCACTTCTTCGTCGACGCAACGATCGATCAGACGCTGGTCGATCGCTTCATAACGGCCGCACAGCACGATCAGACCAGGTTCCGCGGCAAACCGCATCACCCCTTCGTGATTGAGCGTCGCACCTTGCGGGGACATCATCACGACGCGCGAACCGGTAATGCCTTGCTCCGCCTGCGCGGCTTTCGCCGCGCCGATCGCGTCTTCCAGCGGCCTGCCCAGCATTACCATGCCCGGGCCGCCACCATACGGGCGATCGTCGATCGTACGGTAGTTGTCGGTGGTGAAATCGCGGGGATTCCACGTGCGCAAACCGTAGCGCTCCTGCTTCGCCGCGCGACTGGTAATGCCCCAATCGGTCAGCGCACGAAACATCTCGGGAAAGAGCGTGACGACATCGAACTGCATCGCTCTCTCCGGTCAACGAGCTAATTTAATAATCAGCTTCCCAGTCGACAACGATTTGCTTCGCCGCCTGGTCCACCGTTTTGACAAAAACACCGACGAACGGAATCAACCGCTCGCCAGTCACCGGCTTACCGTCTTTACCAGTATCCGGATATTCGATGCGCAACACCGAATGCGCACCGTTGTCGATCATGTCAGCCACCTTGCCGAGAGCAACCCCGGTCAGGTTCACGACATCCAGGCCGAGCAGATCGACCCAGTAGAATTCGTCAGCTTCCAGCGTCGGGAAATCGCTGCGGCAGATATACACGCGAGCGCCACGCAATGCGAGCGCCTCGTCGCGGTCAGTCACGCCGCCCAGGTGGGCAACGACGCTGTCGCTGTGTATCTTTGCCTGCAGCGCCGGTGCCGAATTGCGCTCGTGGCCTTTCATCAGCCACCAGCGCTTCGCGCTCAGCAATGCATCGCCGCCCCGTCCGGCATCCGCATGCGCGGCTACCTTGACCCAGCCCTTGAGGCCGTAAGCGTCGACGATTGCACCCACTTCAACAGCGTCGTCCGGCCAGCTTTCGACCGTTTCGGCACGCATTGCTGCGGCGCCGGAATCGACGTTAGCTGCACCGGGGGCCTTGGCCTTGACGCGTTCCACCGGCTTGCGGACAAACGCGCCGAACGGTGCGTCACCTGCTGCCTGCGCGCGCTGAGCCGGCTTGGCGCGACCTGAACTTCCCGAATCACGCTCAGACATGACGCCACCTCAGACCACACCTCAAGTCGAAGTTCGTTACCACCTTCGACGTCTGCTTCAGCAAAACGCGCAGTAAAACTCGCGCATCGGACACCTCGCGCAAGCTGCGCGAGCCGCCGGCGATGCACATGCTAGCTACCATTAAGCAGCCGGCTGCGCCTTTTGCGCTTCTTTCACGAGACGCTCGACCGTCGGCGACAGTTGCGCGCCAACGCCTTGCCAGTACGTCAGGCGGTCTTGAGCGATACGCAGCGACTCACCCTTCGTAGCGATCGGGTTGTAGAAGCCAACGCGTTCGATGAAGCGGCCGTCACGACGGTTACGCGAATCGGTTGCGACGATGTTGTAGAACGGGCGCTTCTTGGAGCCGCCACGAGCCAAGCGGATGATGACCATACTAGAATCCTTGAAAACCGGGGTTCGGAACCACTGAAACAGGCGATTATAGCGGGAAACTGAAGCCATAACAAACACTTACGGGGAAAACTAGCATTCATCGTTGCGCTGGGGCTGTCGTCCGGCCGGCCGGCCCTCTTCAAATCGCCCGATCACCTGACGGAAAGCCCGCAAACCTCGCCTCGCTACCGTACCGCCCGCCGCCCTTTCCGCCCGGTTCCCGCCTGTCGCACGGGCCCGACTTACCGCGTCACCTACGAGGCAACCTGGGCGTCAGCGAATTCCATCAATCAGCTTGCGACGTGGCCTGCGCCACGCCGCGGGGCGTAGAATGCGCCTCGGTCCGCGCACCGTTGCGCACCAGTCCTCACGACCGCCCGTCACTGAACTCTTGCCCCCATGTCCACACGCGTTTCGAATTCACCGCGCTTCAGGTCCAAGACGATTACCGCGGCACTCGCCTTCTTCTTCGGCAGCCTCGGCGCGCACCGTTTCTACTTATATGGAAAGCGCGACCTGTATGGCTGGATTCACCTGATCTGTACGCTGTTCGGCATTCCGGGTGTTCTGCTGCTGATCCTCACCCAGCGGACCTCGGCGCTCGGTTGGGTGCTGGCGGTCCCGGGCGCAATCTCACTATTTTCCGCATTCCTTGCAGCGATTGTCTACGGACTGCGTCCCGACGAAAAGTGGGATGCGCAATTCAACCCGCAGAGCGCGCAAAGCAGCCGTTCCGGCTGGCCGGTGATCTTCGTCGTGATTTTCTCGCTGTTCATTGGCGCCATGCTGATGATGGCGAGCCTTGCCGTTGCATTCGATACCTATTTCGAATCGTCGATGTAGGCGATTCGAGGGGCGTCGGCCGAACAGATCGATCAAACGGGCTGGCGGCGCCAACGCTCGTACGCCCCAGCTAAAAGAGATCCATTTGTCCGTCGTCGCGCGCCGGGATCGGCGCCGGCGGCTGCGCGCGGACAAACTGCGACATATCCAGAATGCCTCGCCGACGCTCGTTCAGACCGAGCCGACGCGCGGCTTTATGGAAGCGCTGATTCATCAGATCGGCCCACAAACCCTCACCTTTCATTCGTGTGGCAAAGGAGGCGTCGTAGTCCTTGCCACCGCGCATGTCGCGCACGCGGTTCATGACCCGCTCGGCCCGATCCGGGAAATGCGCTGCGAGCCAGTCTTTGAATAGCGGCGCGACTTCCCACGGCAGACGCAGCACGATATAGCTCGCATTGGTCGCCCCCGCTTCCGCACACGCCTCCATGACCCGCTCCATGTCAGGCTCGGTGACGAACGGAATTACTGGCGCAATACTGACGCCCACCGGAATTCCGGCCTCGCTCAGCGTGCGGATTGTGCGCAGCCGCCGTGCCGGCGTTGCTGCTCGTGGTTCGAGCGTGCGGGCAATCTCGGCATCCAGCGTGGTGATGGTGATGGCCGCCATGAACTGGCCGCGCTCCGCCATAGGTACAAGCAGATCCAGATCGCGCTCGATCAATGACGACTTGGTAATAGCCGCAAACGGATGACCGCGCGCGTGCAACACCTCGATTACCCGTCGCGTGAGACCCAACTCGCGTTCGACCGGCTGCCAGGCATCCGTATTGACGCCGAGTGCGATCGGCTCCGGCACGTACGACTTCTTCGAAAGCTCCCGTTCGAGCAGTTCCGGCGCGTTGACCTTGGCGTAAATGCGGCTCTCGAAATCGAGTCCCGGCGATAGCCCCAGATAACTATGGGTGGGCCGCGCGAAGCAATAGATGCAGCCGTGTTCGCAACCGCGATAAGGATTGAGCGAGACGTTAAACGGGATGTCGGGCGACGCGTTGCGGGTCAGGATGGTTTTGGCACGCTCTTCAAAGATCTGCGTGCGCAACTTGGGTGAACTACCTTCCTCTTCCTCATTTGGCGCCCAGCCGTCATCCACCGCTTCGCGCTGGTCAAGCTCATAGCGGCCTTGCAGGTTCGTCACGGCACCGCGCCCTTTGTGGGGCGTAGGCGGGGCGATCGGATATTCGGGGACGGAATCAGTCACGGCGAGGTCAGGCCAAAACAGGAAACGGGAACGAAAAAACGGCTCACTGTTACTGTATAAATATACAGTGTTTGAGCCGTTTGTCGAGTCCCGTCTTTACCTTACCGACAGCCTATTCGCCCACCGCGATCGTCAAGGTTTCCTTGATTTCTTCCATCACCACATAGCTCTTCGACTGCACCGCCCCGGGCAGCTGCAGCAGGATATCGCCGAGCAGCTTGCGGTAGTCGGCCATCTCGCCAATGCGGGCCTTGATGAGGTAGTCGAAGTCGCCCGACACCAGATGACACTCGAGCACCTCGGGAATCTTCTGCACCTCGCGGCGAAACTGGTCGAACATGTTGCCGCTCTTGTGGTCGAGCGTAATCTCGACAAACACCAGCAGCGCAGCGCCCAGCTCAGCCGGATTGACACGCGCATGGTAGCCGGTGATCACGCCGTCGCGCTCCATCCGCTTGACCCGTTCGATGCATGGCGTAACCGACAGCCCAACCTGCTCGGCGAGGTCTTTCATCGCCATCCGGCCGTCCTGCTGAAGCAGCCTGAGAATCCTGTGATCGAGCTTGTCGAGCGCACGGATCGGTTGACGATGTGTTCGCATGGCCTTTTTACTGAAAATCTTAAAAATACAATAACAAAACCTACCTGACACTCAATACTATAGCGGATAACACTGGGCTGAAAGCGTATCACCTCGTTAATCGAATTATCTACAAACGAGCTGATTTCTCCAAGGACGCGCGAGCCCCAAAGAACCTTCTGGAGCAGCTATGCGAGTCGTCGTTTTGGGCAGTGGCGTCGTCGGGGTGACGAGCGCTTATTATCTTGCACGCGCCGGTCATGAAGTCACGGTGATCGACCGCGAAGCCGGTCCGGCACTCGAAACGAGCTTTGCCAACGCCGGTCAGATCTCGCCAGGCTACGCGTCGCCATGGGCCGCGCCGGGCGTGCCGATGAAGGCTGTCAAGTGGATGTTCCAGAAGCACGCGCCGCTTGCCATCCGCCTCGACGGCACGCAATTCCAGTTGCAATGGATGTGGCAGATGCTGCAGAACTGCACGTCGTCGCGCTATGCGGTCAACAAGGGCCGTATGGTGCGCCTTGCCGAATACAGCCGCGACTGCCTGCAGGCCCTGCGCGCCGACACCGGCATCCAGTACGAAGGCCGTACCGGCGGCACGCTGCAGGTGTTCCGCACGCAGCAGCAATTCGACGGCGCCGCGAAAGACATCGCCGTGCTGAAAGACGCCAATGTGCCGTTCGAACTGCTGTCGCCGGACGAACTCGCGCGTGCCGAGCCAGCACTCGCTGCAACTGCCCACAAGCTGACGGGCGGCCTGCGTCTGCCGGGCGACGAAACCGGCGATTGCCAGATGTTCACCACGCGCCTCGCGGCACTGGCTGAAGAACTGGGCGTGACATTCCGCTACAACACGCCGATCGACGCGCTCGCCATGGCGGGCGGCCGGATCGCCGGCGTGCAATGCGGTAGCGAACTGGTACGCGCCGACGCGTTCGTAGTGGCGCTCGGTTCGTATTCGACGAAGTTCCTCGCGGACATCGTCAAGATTCCGGTGTATCCGCTGAAGGGCTATTCGATCACCGCGCCAATCGTCAATGCCGCGGCCGCGCCGGTGTCGACCGTGCTCGATGAAACCTACAAGATTGCGATTACGCGTTTCGACGACCGGATTCGCGTCGGAGGCATGGCGGAGATTGTTGGCTTCGACAAGTCGCTGCGTCAGGCGCGTCGCGAGACGCTCGAGATGTGCGTGAACGACCTGTTCCCGGGCGGTGGCGACACGGCCAAGGCTAGCTTCTGGACCGGCCTGCGTCCGATGACCCCGGACGGCACGCCGATTGTCGGCCGCACGCCGGTGTCGAACCTGTTCCTGAATACCGGCCATGGCACGCTCGGCTGGACCATGTCGTGCGGCTCGGGCCAACTGCTGGCGGACCTGATGTCGGGCAAGCAGCCTGCCATTCAGGCGGACGACCTGTCGGTGCACCGCTACCTCGGCGAGACGGGTGGTGCAACGCGTCCGGCTTACGCCTGAGCGATTTGGCAAGTTACCAACCGGAACGACAGTAACGCTGTCCGCCCCTCTCAAAACAAACGGCGCCTGCAAGCTTCCAGGCGCCGTTTGTTTTTCGCGTGATCTCATCGATCACGCAGTCTCGCACTCAATTCACGCGCAACGTCAAAACTGATCCTCCGACAGCGCCAGCACACCCTCATCCCCCTTCGCGCTGACAATCGCCACTTCAAGCGCAGCCGCCTGCGGCAGCACATGCTCTGCGTAGAACTGCGCGGTCGCGATTTTCGCCCCATAGAACGACGGATCTTCGGTACGCTTCTCCGCCGCCACCAGCAACGCACGCGCCATCTGCCAGCCGCCGAGCACGATGCCCGCCAGTTTCAGATACGGCACGCTGCCGGCAAACACCGCATTCGGATCGCGCTTCGTGTTGGCGACAACAAACTCCACCGCCGCCGTCAACGCACGATGTCCTTGCGCGAGCTGACGCCGCATCGACTCGAAGGCCGCCCCTTGCTGCGAGCCGAGTGCTTCGACCGTTTGCGCAATACCGTCCAGCAGCGACTTCGCCACCGCGCCACCGTCACGCAACGTCTTGCGTCCAATCAGATCGTTCGCCTGGATCGCGGTGGTGCCTTCGTAGATCGGCAGAATGCGGGCATCGCGATAGTACTGGGCCGCGCCGGTCTCTTCGATAAAGCCCATGCCGCCATGCACCTGCACGCCGAGACTGGTCACGTCGATCGACAACTCCGTGCTCCAGCCCTTTACGATCGGCACGAGGAACTCGTAGATCGCCTGGTGCTCGTTGCGCTTCGCTTCGTCCGGGTGACGATGCGCGATATCGCAATGTGCGGCGGCGACATAAGCGAGTGCGCGCGAGCCTTCGGTCAACGCACGCATCGTCGCGAGCATGCGGCGCACGTCGGGGTGATGAATGATCGATACCGACTGCCTGGCCGAGCCGTCGACCGGCCGGCTTTGCACGCGGTCTTTGGCGTACGCGACCGCCTTCTGATATGCACGGTCCGATACGCCCACACCCTGCATGCCCACTGCGAAACGCGCGGCGTTCATCATGATGAACATGTACTCGAGACCGCGATTCTCTTCGCCGATCAGATGACCGATCGCGCCACCATGATCGCCGAACTGCAGCACGGCCGTCGGGCTCGCCTTGATACCGAGCTTGTGTTCGATCGACACGCAATGCACGTCGTTGCGCTCGCCGAGCGAGCCGTCTTCATTGACGAGAAACTTTGGCACGATAAAGAGCGAAATACCCTTCACGCCTTCCGGCGCACCCGGCGTGCGGGCCAGCACGAGATGGGCGATGTTCTTCGCCATGTCGTGCTCGCCCCAAGTGATGAAAATCTTGGTGCCGAACAGTTTGAACGAACCGTCGCCCTGCGGTTCGGCACGCGTGCGCACCAGCGCGAGATCCGAGCCGGCCTGCGGCTCGGTGAGGTTCATCGTGCCGGTCCATTCGCCGGAGATCAGCCTGGGCACATAGGTCTGTTTCTGGGCCTCCGTGCCGGCAGTCAACAGCGCTTCGATCGCGCCGTCGGTGAGCAGCGGACATAGCGCGAAGGAGAGATTGGACGCGTTGAGCATTTCGACGCACGGCGTTGCGATCAGCTTTGGCAGCCCTTGACCTTCGTAGTCCAAAGGATGTTGCACACCCTGCCAGCCTCCCTCGGCGAATTGCCGGAACGCCTCGGCAAAACCCGGCGTTGCCGTGACCTTGCCGTCCTTCCAGCTACTGGGGTTGCGATCGCCTTCGACGTTCAACGGCGCCAGCACTTCGCCGCACAGCCTGGCCGATTCTTCGAGCACGGCCTGCGCGGTGTCGAGGTTGGCATCTTCGAAACCGGGCAACTTCGCAATGTCTTCGAGTGCGGCCAGTTCTTTCATCACGAACAACATGTCCTTGACGGGCGCCGTATAGCTCATTTCAGTTCTCCTCCTGCCTGCGATATAAAAAGGGACGCTGGACTTATCGGTCCCTGCGTCCCTTCGTTTGCTGCCAGACGCCTTTTTTATGGCGCTGTTATGGTCAGCCGAGTTCGCTCACCAGTTCCGGCACTACCGTGAACAGATCGCCCACCAGACCGTAATCGGCGACGCTGAAAATCGGCGCTTCTGGGTCCTTGTTGATCGCCACGATGACCTTCGAGTCCTTCATGCCGGCCAGATGCTGGATCGCACCCGAGATGCCCACCGCGACGTACAGTTGCGGCGCGACGATCTTGCCCGTCTGCCCCACCTGATAGTCGTTCGGCACAAAGCCCGCGTCCACTGCGGCACGCGAGGCACCTAGTGCCGCGTTCAGCTTGTCCGCCAGCGGCTCGAGCACCTTCGTATAGTTCTCGCCACTGCCCAGACCCCGGCCACCGGAAACGATGATCGACGCCGACGTCAGCTCTGGACGGTCCAGCTTCGTGACTTCACGGCTCACGAACTGCGACAGGCCGCTGTCGGCTGCGGCGGCGATCTTCTCGACCGCTGCGCTGCCGCCTTCTGCTGCTACCGGGTCGAAACCGGTGGAACGCACCGTGATGACCTTGACCGGATCGCTCGACTGCACCGTTGCGATCGCATTGCCTGCGTAGATGGGACGCTCGAACGTGTCGGCGGAATCCACGGCGGTGATATCGCTGATCTGCGCGACGTCGAGCTTCGCTGCGATACGCGGGGCGATGTTCTTGCCGTACGCGGTAGCGGGCGCGAGGATATGCGAGTAGTCCTTCGCGATGTTCAGCACCGTCGCTTCGACGTTTTCCGCTAGGCCTGCTTCGAGTTGCGGCGCATCGGCCAGCAACACCTTGGCGACACCTGCGACCTTGGCTGCAGCGTCGGCCGCGCCCTGCGCGTTGTGACCTGCCACCAGCACGTGCACATCGCCGCCAATCTTGGCTGCCGCTGCCACCGTGTTCAGCGT